>NZ_PDWW01000020.1 GCF_010093445.1 Pseudoxanthomonas japonensis
CTGCCCGCCCACCCGACTGGATTAAGCGCCATGACCGGGACGCAAGCCCCCGAACTGCCGACCGCGGCCGGCCCCGCCGTGACCGACCCCGCCCTCGTTCCGCTGCCCATCGGCCGCCCCCGCGTGCCGGACCAGGTGCGGGGCAAGCTGTACATCAAGACCCACGGGTGCCAGATGAACGAGTACGACTCGGCCAAGATGGCCGACGTGCTCGCCGCCTCCGACGGCCTGGAGCTGACCGACAACCCCGAAGAAGCCGACGTGGTGCTGGTCAACACCTGCTCCATCCGCGAGAAGGCGCAGGAGAAGGTGTTCAGCCAGCTCGGCCGCTGGAAGGCGCTGAAGGCCGGTGGCCGCGACGTCATCATCGGCGTCGGCGGCTGCGTGGCGTCGCAGGAAGGCGAGGCCATCGTCAAGCGCGCACCGTACGTGGACCTGGTGTTCGGTCCCCAGACCTTGCACCGCCTGCCGGAGCTGATCCGCGCCCGCCGCGAGCAGAACAGGCCGCAGGTCGACATCAGCTTCCCCGAGATCGAGAAGTTCGACCGCCTGCCCGAGCCGCGTGCCGAAGGTCCGTCGGCATTCGTATCGATCATGGAAGGCTGCTCGAAGTACTGCTCGTTCTGCGTGGTCCCCTACACCCGCGGCACCGAAGTCAGCCGGCCGTTCGAGGACGTGCTGGTGGAAGTGGCGCAACTCGCCGCCCAGGGCGTGCGCGAGATCAACCTGCTCGGCCAGAACGTCAACGCCTACCGTGGTCCTTACGGCGATGGCGAGGTGGCAGACCTCGGCCTGCTGATCCGCACCATCGCCGAGATCGACGGCGTCGGCCGCATCCGCTTCACCACCTCGCACCCGCTTGAGTTCAGCGACTCGCTGGTGGACGCCTACCGCGACGTGCCGCAACTGGCGAACTTCCTGCACCTGCCCGTGCAGGCCGGGAGCGACCGCGTGCTGTCGGCGATGAAGCGCGGCTACACGGCGCTGGAGTTCAAGCAGAAGATCCGCAAGCTGCGCGCGGTGCGGCAGGACATCTCGATCAGCTCGGACTTCATCGTCGGCTTCCCCGGCGAAACCGATGCCGATTTCGAGAAGACGATGAAGCTGATCGAGGACGTCGGCTTCGACCAGAGCTTCAGCTTCATCTACTCGCGCCGCCCCGGTACGCCGGCCGCGGATCTGGAAGACGACACGACCGATGCGGTGAAGCATGGGCGCCTGGACCGGCTGCAGCAGCACATCAACGCCTACGCCGCCGGCATCTCGCAGCGCATGGTCGGCACGGTGCAGTCGGTGCTGGTGGAAGGCCCGTCGAAGAAGAACCCGAACGAGCTGACCGGCAAGACCGAGAACATGCGCTCGGTGAACTTCCCCGGCCATCCGCGGCTGGTCGGCCAGTTCGTCGACGTGGTGATCACCGAGGCGCTGTCCAACTCGTTGCGCGGCCGCATCGCCGGCACCGACTGAGCCGATGGATCAGCCGACAGCGGGCAGCGGCACGCCGTCGCGTTCGTTGTCCCAGATCATGTGGATGATCTTCCAGCCGTCCTCGCCCTTGTAGAGCTGGATGCTGTTGATGCCGCGCCGCTCCGGCACGGCATCGCCGGGCGCCGTACGCGCTTCGTACGCGCTCCAGACATGCGCGATGTTGCCAAACACGCGCACCTCGCGCCCGGTCTCGACCTCGAAGAAATCCATCTCCACCAGCAGTGCGTCCGCATTCGCGCGGTACTCCGCCAGCGTGAACGACAGGCGCCACGGTTTGCCGCCCGCATCGACGCCGGTACGGATCTGCCGGCAGTCCGGATGGAAGACCGCCTCCTGCGTCGACCAGTCACGGGGACCAGCCGGCCCGGAAATCATCGCGTACATGGCGTCCACCGCCTTGCCTATCGCCGCTTCGTCCATTACTCCATCTCCAGCTCCGGGCTGATGCGTCAGCCTATCAGTCCAGCCGCTTGCGGAAGCGCAGGATCGCCGCCGACATCATCACCGCGGTGAAGGCCAGCAGCGCCAGCACGTCGGCCCACAGTTCCCACAGGCTGGCGCCGCGCAGCATGATGCCGCGGATCAGGCGCAGGAAATGCGTCAGCGGCAGCACCTCGGCGATCCACTGCACGATCCTGGGCATCCCGGCGAACGGGAACATGAAACCGGACAGCAGGATCGACGGCAGGAAGATGAAGAACGTCATCTGCATGGCCTGGAACTGCGATTGCGCGCGCGTGGAGATCAGCAGGCCCAGCGTAAGGTTGGCGACGATCAGCAGGCAGGCGGCGATGTAGACATGCAGCAGGCTGCCGCCCAGCGGCACCTGGAACAGCCACATGCCCAGCGCCAGCACCACCGTCGTCTGCACCAGGCCGATGGCAACGTACGGCAGCACCTTGCCGATCATCAGCTCGGCGCTGCTGACCGGCGTGGCGATCAGCAGTTCCATGTTGCCGCGTTCGCGCTCGCGCACGATGGCCACGCCGGTGAACAGCACCATGGTCATCGTCAGGATCACCCCGATCAGCCCCGGCACGATGTTCACCGCCGAGCGCCGTTGCGGGTTGTAGAAACCGACCACGCTGATGGTCCGCGTGGCCAGCGGACTGCTGCTGCCGTCCAGCGGCATCTGCGCCAGCTGCGCGGCGGCGCTCTGCACGGCGTTGTCGCTGCCGTCCACGAAAATCTGCACCGCCTCGCGGCCTTCTGCCCGACGGCGCGCGTAGTCCGGCGGGATGACGATGCCGATGCTGATCTCGCCGCGCCGCATCGCCTGCACCAGTTCCTGCGGCGTGGCGGCTTC
Organism: Pseudoxanthomonas japonensis; assembly: GCF_010093445.1. Lineage (GTDB taxonomy): Bacteria > Pseudomonadota > Gammaproteobacteria > Xanthomonadales > Xanthomonadaceae > Pseudoxanthomonas_A > Pseudoxanthomonas_A japonensis. Next base: position 2,795 of record NZ_PDWW01000020.1, read on the forward strand.
CTGCGCAGGCGTGACCACGCCGGTGGCGACGATGTCCATCACCAGCGCACGCGAGGCGGCGGTGCGCGCCTGGTCGGCGATGCCGGCGGACAGGTCGCGCAGGTTGGTGTTGATCGCATAGCCGAACAGCAGCAGCTGCATCACCGGGATGCCGACGATCATCGCCAGGGTAATGCGGTCGCGGCGCATCTGCCGCAGCTCCTTGACCATCACGGCCATCAGGCGTCGCAGGTTCATGCGGCCTCCTCGCGCGCCGGCTGGCCGCGCGTGGCCGACACGAAGACGTCCTCGAGGTTGGCCTGCGAGGCGGACACGCCCGCTTCAATGCCGGCGCTGCGCAGGCCCTGCGAGATGCGCGCGGAAGCATCGCCGTTCTCGGCCAGCAGCACGCGCAGCGCGTTGCCGATCTGCGCCACGCTGATCACACCGTGCAGGCCCATCAGCACCTTCTGCGCCTGCCGCGGCTGTGCGGCGTCGACGACCAGCGTGCGTCCGGCGAGCTCGCCGGTCAGCGCATCCGGCGTGCCGTCCGCGACCAGCACGCCGCGGTCGAGGATGGCGATGCGGTGGCAGCGCTCCGCCTCGTCCATGTAGTGAGTCGACACCAGCAGCGTGGTGCCGGCATCGGCCAGCTCGAACAGCTTCTCCCAGAAGTCACGACGCGACTCCGGATCGACCGCGCTGGTCGGTTCGTCGAGGAACAGCAGTTCCGGCGAATGGATGACGGCACCGGCCAGGGCGAGCCGCTGCTTCTGGCCGCCGCTCATTGTGCCGGCCAACTGCTTCTGTCGATCCTGGAAGTGGTAGTGCTCGACCAGCTCGTCGATGCGGCGCTTCGCCTGCGCGTGCGGGATGTCCTGCACCGCGGCGAGGAATTCCAGGTTCTCGCGCACCGTCAGGTCTTCGAACAGCGAGAACTTCTGGGTCATGTAACCGATGCGCGTGCGCAGCTGTTCCGCCTGCTCCGGGATGCGCAGGCCGAGCACGTCGATCTCGCCGGCGCTGGGCGTCAGCAGGCCGCAGAGCATGCGGATGGTGGTGGACTTGCCGGAACCGTTCGGGCCGAGGAAGCCGTAGACGTTGCGCTTCGGCACGTCGAGGTCGACGTCGTTGACGGCGACCAGCGCGCCGAAGCGCTTGGTCAGGCCGCGGACGCGGATCGCGGGATCGCCGTCACTCGTCGCCATCGGACACCACCTGCAGCGGCGCACCGACCGGCAGGTCGGACGCCTCCTTGCCCAGGCTGATCTCTGCCAGATAGCTGAGCCGTGCCGCGTCCTGGCCGGTGAGTGCGAAGTACGGGGTGAAGCTGGGTTCGCTGCGGATCATCCGCACGCGACCGGCATAGGTCTTCTGCTGACCATCCAGACGCACCTGTACCGTGTCGCCGACCTTGAGCCGGTTGCGCAGCGCCTGTGGCAGGTAGACGCGCGCATAAGGCGCTTCGCCGACCAGCAGCACTGCCAGCGGCGCACCGACCGGCGCCTGGTCGCCGAGCTTGTACGGCAGGCTGTCGATACGGCCGGCGCGCGGCGCGACCACGCTGAGCTTGTCCAGCGTCACCGCCTGTACGCTCGCCTGCGCGTCAGCGGAGGCGACGGCGGCCACGCCCTGCGCGACCTGCTCGCTGCGCGTGCCGCGCTCCAGTTCCAACAGTGCGGCCTGCGCCAGCTGCACCTGTGCCTGCGCGCTCTGCGACGCGGCGCGTGCGCGGTCCACCTCGGAGGCGGCGACCAGTTGCTGGCGCCCGAGCGGTTGCAGGCGTGCGTAGTAGGCATCGGCATCGCGGGCCTGCGCCTGTGCGGCGGCCAGGCTGGCGCGCGCCTGCGCGATGTCCTCGCGGCGTGGACCGGCGCGCAGCTCCGCCAGTGCTTCGCGGCTCTGCGTGGCCTGCGCCTGCGCCGCCGCCAGCTGCGACTGCGTGCGCGTCAGCTCGAGTTGCAACAGCGGTGCGCCGGCGGCGACCTGCTGGCCTTCGCGCACGTCGATGCGCACGATCTTCTCGGCCACCGGCGACGGCAGCGTCACCCGGTCCCATTCCAGCGTGCCCATGGCCTGTGGTGCGTCGGCCTTGCAGCCAGCCAGCAGGAGCAGTGCGGAGGCGAAGGCCAAACAGGTCAGTTCATTTCGCATGGTCCAGCTCCAGTCCACGGTCCAGCAGCACCAGCGTGTGCCGGCGCAGGTCGTCGAAGTCGATGTCGTCGGCGCCGAACAGCTGGCGCCAGATCGGCGCGCTCGCCATCGGGAACATGGTCAGCCCGATCAGCGACACCATCAGCAGGCGCGGATCGAGGTCGGGATTGAGCTGCCCCGCCTGCTGCGCGGCGGCGAAGCGGCCCGCCATCATCTTCGGAAGCATCGGGCCGACCTGGCTGATCATCATGTCGCGCAGCGCGCCGCCTTCGCAGAGGATCTCGCGCACCCACAGCGTCGGCAGCCACGGATGCTGCGCGACCACGCCGCCGATACCGTGCACGAAGCCCGCGACCAGCGCGGCCACATCGCCATCGCCGGCCTGTATCACCGGTGCGCGCATCTGCGCCACCACCGGCAGCAGCCGTTCGGCCACCACCGCCTGCTGCAGCTGCGCCTTGTCGCCGAAGTAGTAGTGAACCAGCGCGGGCGTGACGTGGGCCTCGCTGGCGATGTCGCGCAGCGAACTGGCGGCGATGCCCTTGCGGACGAAGCAGGCCAGCGCGGCGTCGAGCAGCGTCGCGCGCAGGTCGGCCGACTCGGCCGTGGGCCGGCGTCCACGGGCGCGCTTGCGGGGAGCGGGATCGGGGCGTGTTACGGCCGGGGATGCGGGGGGCGTTGACTTCTTCATGGCGGCATTTAATTTTCTATTTAATTAAATCTCAACCCCTGTCCGACGGACGGCATTGATGCGGCTTTCCCGGGCAGCGGGTTACCCTGCTGGCCCGTCTTGCAATCGCCAGGAATCGCCGCCATTTCCTCCGACAGCCCGCGCCTGTGGGTGTTCACCCTGGAAGCCCGTCCGCTGCACGACAGCCCCGATTTCGCCGAGGCCGGTGGCGCCTTCATCACCTGCTACCTGCGGCCCGGCTTCGCCGCGGACCCCATGCGCCGCGCGGTCGAATTCGTCCGTGAGCAGAAGTGGGAAGTGATCGCGGTGGAGGACGAGCCGCTGCAGATCGAGCGTCATGACGCGCCCGAGGCCGAACACTTCGACCAGGCCCTCGTCGACGACGAGGTATACGTTTTCCACCAGTGGCCGGTCGACGACGCGGACGACCAGACCCGGCACTGATTCGACACCATGAGACCCCTGCCCGCCCCATGACTGCCCCCAGCCACCACGAATTCACGCTGCAGCCCGAGAACGTCGAGCGACTCGCCAACCTGGCCGGGCCGTTCGACGCGCACCTGCGCCAGATCGAACTGCGCCTGGGCGTGGAGATCGCCAACCGCGGCGCCATCTTCCGCGTCACCGGGCCGGAGAAGTCCGCCGCCGCCGCCGAGAAGCTGCTGCATGCGCTGTACGACGAGACCGCCAGCGAGACCTTCGACAGCGAGGCGATCCACCTGCGCCTGAATGCGGCCAACGTCGACCGCATCGCCGACGAGGACTACCAGCCGCAGGACGTGGCCATCAAGGTCAAGCGCGGCACGGTGCGCGGCCGCGGCGCCAACCAGGCGAAGTACCTGCATGCCATCGCGACGCACGACATCAACTTCGGCATCGGCCCGGCCGGCACCGGCAAGACCTTCCTGGCGGTGGCCAGCGCGGTCGAGGCGCTGAACGAGTCGCGCGTGCAGCGGTTGATCCTGGTGCGTCCGGCGGTGGAGGCCGGCGAGAAGCTCGGTTTCCTGCCGGGCGACCTGAGCCAGAAGGTCGATCCCTACCTGCGCCCGCTGTACGACGCGCTGTACGAAATGCTGGGCGTGGAGAAGGTGGTCAAGCTGCTGGAGAAGAACGTCATCGAGATCGCGCCACTGGCCTACATGCGCGGCCGCACGCTCAACGATGCGTTCGTCATCCTCGACGAGGCGCAGAACACCACCATCGAACAGATGAAGATGTTCCTGACGCGTATCGGCTACGGCAGCACGGCCGTCGTCACCGGCGACCTGACCCAGATCGACCTGCCCAAGCACCAGAAGTCCGGCCTGAAGGACGCGCTGGAGGTGCTGCGCGGCGTCGACGGCATCTCGTTCAACTTCTTCACCAGCCGCGATGTGGTGCGTCATCCGCTGGTGGCGAAGATCGTGCGGGCTTACGATGCACGCGACGGCAAGGATCCCGACGTCGAGCCGGCCCCGTGATGGCCGTAGAGTCGAGCTTGCTCGACTGCTTTGCTTCGCGGGATGATGACGCCATGCGCAGTCGAGCAAGCTCGACTCTACCGAGGCAAACCCCATGACCCAAGGCCCCGTCCGTCTCGAAGTCGCGGTCAACTATGCGCTGCCGCGTGCCGGCATTCCGTCCGCGGTGAGTTTCCGCAAATGGGTGGCCGCCGCGCTGAAGGGCCGCATTCGCGAAGCCGACCTGGCCATCCGCATCGTCGACAGCAAGGAGGGCCGCGCGCTCAACCGGCACTACCGCGGTCGCGACTACGCGACCAACGTGCTCAGCTTCCCGGCCGAGATGGCCGAAGGCGTCAAGCTGCCGAAGGGCGTGAAGATGCCGCTGCTCGGCGACCTGGTGATCTGCGCGCCGGTCGTCGCGCGCGAGGCCAAGGAACAGAAGAAGCCCCTGGCCGCGCACTACGCGCACATGACCGTGCACGGCACGCTGCACCTGCTCGGCTGGGACCACGAAGACGACAAGGAGGCCGAGTGCATGGAACAGCTGGAGCGCGAGATCCTGTCCGAACTCGGCATCGCCGACCCCTACGCGGAAGACTGATCCCATGCTGCGTGCCGTCTGTTTCGCGCCTCTGCTGGCGCTGTGCCTCCCGCTGTCCGCCGCCGCACAGGATGCGCGCCCCGATCTCGCGGCGCTGATCGAATGCCGGGGCGACCTGGGCCAGCTCGCGGCGATCGCGCCGCTGCTGGAAGATCCGCTGAAAGCGGTCGCGCTGGGCTGGCAACCGCTACCGCAGGCGAACATGTTCATGAGCGAGTACCGCCTGCTCGCCCCGGTGCGGGTGTTCGGGCACGACACGGACCACATCGCCTTCTCCGGCGGCGGCGTCGTCGCCGTGCTCGATCTGCCCGATCCGCGTCCGCTGGCGAAGCAGCTCCAGCTGGAGACCGCCGTCGACACGCCGGCCAAGGCCATGTTCGGCAAGGAAGTGCGCAGCGAGGAGGTCAGCGACCCGGCCACGGGCAAGGTGCTGATCGACTCGGCCGTGCTCAACGTCAGCAACGTGTCCTCGCACCCCGGCAAGACGCTGGCGGGCTGCAGCTACAGCCTGGACCTGCCGGGGGACGAGGCCGACGAGGACGGTGGGGACGAGGCGGCACCGCCTGCGCCGGCCGCCCAACCGGGTTAGACTGAACGCCACGCCCCAGCGGGGCGACCGCTCCCGAGAGATGTCAGAAGACGACAGTACCCTCGCGCCGGAAGGCTCCGACAAACCGTCGGAGAAACGGCGCACCTGGCTGGACCGCCTCAGTTCGGCGTTCTCCGGCGAACCCAGCACACGCGACGACCTGGTGGCCATCCTGCGCGACGCGCAGTCCGACGGCCTGATCGGCGGCGACACCCTCAAGATGATGGAAGGCGCCATTGCGGTCGCCGACCTGACCGTGGGCGACGTCATGGTGCCGCGCGCGCAGATGGTCTCGCTGCCGGTGGAGGCACGCTTCCTCGACCTGATGAAGGACGTGGTGGAATCCGGCCACTCCCGCTTCCCGGTGCACGGCGAGAACAAGGACGAGATCCTCGGCATCCTGCTGGCCAAGGACCTGCTGCGCGGCGTCGTCGCCGACAACGGGCCGGGCAGCGTGCGCGAACTGCTGCGGCCGGCGGTGCTGATTCCCGAATCGAAGAAGCTCAACCTGCTGCTGAAGGAATTCCGGCTGTCGCGCAACCACATGGCGATCGTCGTGGACGAGTACGGCGGCGTGGCCGGTCTGGTCACCATCGAGGACGTGCTGGAACAGATCGTCGGCGAGATCGACGACGAGCACGACGAAGCCGAGGACGGTGCGGCGCTGATCGCGGCGCAGGCCGACGGCCAGTTCGTGGTGGACGCACTGACGCCTATCGCCGATTTCAACGAGCGCTTCGGCGCCGATTTCCTCGACGACGAGTACGACACCGTCGGCGGCCTGATCACCGCCGCCATCGGCCACCTGCCGGAGACCGGCGAGGAGCTGACGCTGGGACGCTTCACGTTCCGCGTCGCCCGTGCCGATGCGCGCCGCGTGCATGCCTTCCACGTCGGAGTGCTCGCGGATGCGTAGTGCCGCCGCGCGCCTGGCGTTGCTGGGCGTGTTGTGGCTGCTGGCGTCGGCCGCCTGGGCGGCGCCGCGGATCGGCGTGGCCACGATGGCGCCGGGCGAGGTGTTCTTCGAGCGCTTTGGCCACAACGCCATCGTCGTGGTCGACCCCGCCAGCGGCGATGCGATCTCGTACAACTTCGGCTTCTTCGATCCGGGTGAAGCGGACTTCGTCGGCAACTTCGCCCGCGGCCACATGATGTATTACCTGGTCGCACTGCCGTTCGAGCAGGACCTGATGCAGTACCGCGAGAGCGGGCGTGGCGTGTCGCTGCAGTGGCTGGACATGGAGCCTGCGCAGGCCCACGCGCTGGCGGACGCCCTGGCCGAACGCGCCAGGCCCGAGAACGCGCGCTACCGCTACGACTACTTCACTTCCAACTGCTCGACCCAGGTGCGCGACGCGCTGGACGCCGCCCTCGGCGGCAGGCTGAAGTCGCAGCTGGCCGGGCGTTCGCGCGGCAACACGTTCCGCAGCGAAGCCGTCCGGCTCGCTTCGCCGGCGACGTGGATGTGGTTGGGCTTCGACCTCGGCCTCGGTCCGAATGCCGACAAGCCGATGGCGCGCTGGGAGGAGGCCTACGTGCCGATGCGCCTGGCCGACAGCCTGCGCGAAGCGAAGAACGCCGCGGGCCGTCCGCTGGTGCAGTCGGAGATGCAACTGCTGCCGCACCGCATCGCCGCCGAACCCGCCGAGACCCCACGACGCTGGTTGCCATGGCTGGGTGCGGGCGTGCTGATCGCGATTGCCATCGCGCTGGCTGGTCGACGCTGGCCCCGTGCGCTCGTCGCCGTGGCGCTGCCGTTCTGGCTGGTCTGCTTCATCGGTGGCGCATTGCTGGTCTACCTGTGGGGCTTCACCGACCATTGGGCCGCGTGGGCGAACCGCAACCTGCTGCTGCTCAATCCGCTGTGCGTACTGCTGATTCCCGGCGCAATTGCCGTGCTGCGCCGCCGCACACCGGCAGCGTGGTTCTCGTGGCTGCTGGTGACCATCGCGGCGGGCGCATTGGCCGCGTGGTTCCTGCACTGGCTGCCGTTGCGGCTGCAGTACAACCAGACCTGGATCGCCCTGCTGCTGCCGATCCATCTGGCGCTTGCATACGTATTCATGCCACGCCGCTTGTCGCGCTGAGCCACGCCACGCACGATGCGGCCCTCTGCCTATCGCGAGGGTCGCATGCTCCGTTTCCTCTCCACGCTTGTTGTGTTCGCCGTCGCCGCATCGGCACATGCCGGACCCGGCCCACGCGTCGCCTCGCCCGACGGCACCATCGTCGTGGACTTGTCCACCGACAACGACGGTCGCCCCGCCTACGCGCTCTCGCGCAAGGGCCAAGCGGTCATCACGCCATCGCGGCTGGGCTTCCTGCTGCTGGACGCGCCGAAGTTCGAGCGCAACATCGAGATCGTGCAGCCGCGCACGCGCAGCGTCGACGAGACCTGGGAACAGCCCTGGGGCGAGCGTCGCTTCATCCGCAACCACTACAACGAACTGACCGTCACGCTAAAGGAAAAGGCCAAGCCGTTCCGCAGCTTCGACGTGGTGTTCCGTGTGTTCGACGACGGCGTGGGCTTCCGCTACCGCTTCCCGAAGCAGGCAGGCCTGGAACAGGTGAAGATCGGCGAGGAGCTGACCGAGTTCTCGCTGGCCCGTGATGCGACGGCGTGGTGGATTCCGGCCGGCGAGTGGAACCGCGAGGAATACCTGTACCACCGCACGCCGGTGCAGCAGGTCGGCGACGCGCAGACGCCGATCACCTTCAAGTTCGACGACGGCAGCCACCTGTCGATCCATGAGGCCGCGCTGGTCGACTACAGCGGCATGAACCTGACCCGCGTCGAGGACCGCCGCCTGAAAGCCGACCTGACGCCGGGCATCGGCGAGGGCAAGGTGGTGCGCGCGGCGCCGTTCGACACGCCTTGGCGCACGCTGCTGCTGAGCGACGACGCGGCGGGCCTGGCGATGTCCAGCCTGACGCTCAACCTCAACGAGCCCAACGCGCTCGGCGACGTGTCGTGGGTCAAGCCGATGAAGTACGTCGGCGTGTGGTGGGAGATGCACTTGGACCTGAAGAGCTGGGCGTCCGGTCCCAAGCACGGCGCCACCAACGAGAACGTGCGCAAGCACATCGACTTCGCCGCGAAGCACGGCTTCGGCGGCGTGCTGGTCGAAGGCTGGAACGTGGGCTGGGACGGCGACTGGTTCGGCAACGGCGAGGATTTCAGCTTCACCCGCTCGTATCCCGATTTCGATCTGCCCGCGCTGGCCGCCTATGCGAAATCGAAGGGCGTGGTACTGATCGGCCATCACGAGACCTCCGGCAACGCCGCGCACTACGAAGTGCAACTCGGCGATGCCTTCGACCTGTACCAGCGCGTCGGCGTGCCCGCGGTGAAGACGGGCTATGTCGCCGACGCCAGCCAGGCCAAAGTTACCGGCACGGATGGTAAGCGGCACTATGCATGGCATGAAGGCCAGGACATGGCGCGCCACCACCTGAAGGTGGTCACGGAAGCGGCCAAGCGCCACATCTCGGTCAATCCGCACGAACCGATCAAGGACAGCGGCCTGCGCCGCACGTATCCGAACTGGATCACCCGTGAAGGCGCGCGCGGCATGGAGTTCAGCGCCTGGGGCCAGCCCGGCAATCCGCCCGAGCACGAGGCCAACCTGGTGTTCACCCGCCTGCTGGCCGGTCCGATGGATTACACCCCCGGCATCTTCGGCATGAAGACGCGCTCCACCGACGGCATCGCGACCACCTGGGCCAAGCAGCTGTCGCTGTACGTGGTGATCTACAGCCCGCTGCAGATGGCGGCCGACCTGCTGGAGAACTACGAGAAGAACCCGGCGCCGTTCCAGTTCATCAAGGACGTGCCGGTCGACTGGGACGACACACGCGTGCTGAACGGCGAAGTCGGCGACTACGTCACCATCGCGCGCAAGGAGCGCGGCGGCGACAACTGGTACCTCGGCTCGCTGACCGACGAGGACGGCCGCACGCTGAGCGTGCCGCTGTCGTTCCTCGACGAAGGCCGCCGCTATACCGCACAGATCTACCGCGATGGCGACAAGGCCAACTGGAAGACCGCGCCGCAGGACATCGTGATCGAGGAACGCAGCGTCACGCGTGGCGATACGCTGACGCTGAAGCTGGCGCCGGGTGGCGGCCAGGCGATCCGCTTCGTGGCGCAGTGACTGCATGCCTCTGTAGGAGCGGGCCATGCCCGCGATGCTTTTGCGTGACCTAGAAGCATCGCGCCCATGGGGCGCTCCTACAGGGATGTTCTACAAGGAGCCCGACTTGCCGCAGCCACGTGCATGGCGCACGATTCCCGCCATGAATGACCTTGCCGCCGTCGATACCAAGCCCGTCCTTCCGCAGTGCGTGATCAACTGCGTGCTCTACGACAAGGGCGGCAAGCGGCGCGACATAGGACTGGACGAGATCAGCGACGTGCTGGCCGTCGACGACGGCAGCTTCATCTGGGTGGGGCTGTACGAGCCCGCCGATACGATCCTCGAGAAGCTGCAGGAGGAGTTCTGCCTGCACGACCTGGCCGTCGAGGACGCGCAGAACGCACACCAGCGCCCCAAACTGGAGGCCTACGGCAACTCGCTGTTCGTCGCCGTGCACACCGCGCAGGTCGTCGACGACCGCATCAAGTTCGGCGAGACCCACGCCTTCCTGGGTCCGCGCTACCTGGTGACGGTGCGCCACGGCGCCTCGCTGTCGTACGCGCCCGTGCGCGAACGCGTCCAGCGCGAGCCGGACCTGCTGGCACTCGGGCCGTCGTACGGGCTTTATGCGGTGCTGGACTACATCGTCGACAACTACCGGCCCATCATCGATCAGTTCAAGCGGACGCTGGACACGCTGGAGAAGGACATCTTCGCCGACACCTACCGGCGGGTGACGGTGGTGAAGCTGTACGAGCTGAAGCGCGAACTGACCCAGATGCGGCTCGCGGTGGCGCCACTGCAGGACGTGCTGGCGCAGCTGACGCGCTCGCAGAGCGCGCTGATCCCGGAGGAAGTGCGCCTGTACTTCCGCGACGTACAGGACCACGTGCTGCGCGTCAACGAGTACACCGACACGCTGCGCGAGATGCTGACCACCGCGCTGAGCGTCAACCTGTCGCTGGTGACGCTGGCCCAGGGCGAGATCGTCAAGCGCCTGGGCGCCTGGGCCGCCCTGCTGGCGGCGCCGACGCTGATCACCAGCTGGTACGGCATGAACTTCAAGCACATGCCGGAACTGGAGGGCCGCTTCGCTTACCCGCTGCTGATCGGTGGCGTGGCGCTGGCCTGCTACGGCCTGTACCGGCTGTTCAAACGCTCGCGCTGGCTCTGACGCCCCTACGCCGCCGGACTGCGACCAAAGTCGAAGGCTGAATCCGACATTACGGATTGACCGGTTTCCCGCATGGGGTGACCCTTGTGCCGACTTGTCGGAGGGTTCCCGTATGAATGGCTTTTCCAAGATCGGCTGGGCGGCGCTCGCGCTGCTCGGTGCGGTGTGCCTGGGCGTGGTGGCGCTGCGCCAGGGCGAACAGATCAGTGCGTTGTGGATCGTCGTCGCGGCGGTGTCCATCTACCTGGTCGCCTACCGCTACTACAGCCTGTACATCGCGAAGAACGTGATGGGGCTGGACCCGACCCGGGCCACGCCGGCGCACATCAACAACGATGGCCTGGACTACGTGCCCACCAACAAGCACGTGCTGTTCGGCCACCACTTCGCCGCCATCGCCGGTGCCGGTCCACTGGTCGGCCCCGTGCTGGCCGCACAGATGGGCTACCTGCCCGGCATGCTGTGGCTGATCGCCGGCGTGGTGCTGGCGGGTGCGGTGCAGGACTTCATGGTCCTGTTCATCTCCAGCCGCCGCAACGGTCGCTCGCTCGGTGACCTGGTCCGCGAGGAAATGGGCCAGGTGGCCGGCACCATCGCGCTGTTCGGCGCCTTCCTGATCATGATCATCATCCTGGCGGTGCTGGCGATGATCGTGGTGAAGGCCTTGGCCGAAAGCCCGTGGGGCATGTTCACGGTGATCGCGACGATGCCCATCGCGATCTTCATGGGCATCTACATGCGCTACATCCGCCCGGGCAGGATCGGCGAGATCTCGGTGGTCGGCATCGTCCTGCTGCTGCTCGCCATCTGGTTCGGCGGCAAGGTCGGCGCGCATCCCACCTGGGGCCCCGCCTTCACCTTCACCGGCACCCAGATCACCTGGATGCTGATCGGCTACGGTTTCGTCGCCGCCGTGCTGCCCGTGTGGCTGCTGCTGGCGCCGCGCGACTACCTGTCGACCTTCCTCAAGATCGGCGTGATCGTGGCACTGGCCATCGGCATCGTCATCGCCAGCCCGGAAGTGACCTCGCTGAAGATGCCGGCGCTGACGCAGTTCGCCAGCACCGGCGACGGCCCGGTCTGGAAGGGAGGCCTGTTCCCGTTCCTGTTCATTACCATCGCCTGCGGCGCGGTGTCCGGCTTCCACGCGCTGATCAGCTCGGGCACCTCGCCGAAGCTGCTGGCCAACGAGACCCACACCCGCTACATCGGCTACGGCGGCATGCTGATGGAATCGTTCGTCGCCATCATGGCGCTGGTCGCGGCCTCGATCATCGAGCCGGGCGTGTACTTCGCCATGAACAGCCCTGCCGCCGCGATCGGCACCACCGCGGTCGACGTGGCCGCCAAGGTCAGCAGCTGGGGCTTCGTGGTGACGCCGGAAATGCTGGAACAGACGGCGCACAACATCGGCGAGCACACCATCATCTCGCGCGCCGGTGGCGCGCCCACGCTTGCCGTCGGCATCGCGGTGATCCTGCACGATGCCCTGCCCGGCGGCGACGCGATGATGGCGTTCTGGTACCACTTCGCCATCCTGTTCGAAGCGCTGTTCATCCTGACCGCGGTGGATGCGGGTACGCGTGCCGGCCGCTTCATGCTGCAGGACCTGCTGGGCAACTTCATCCCGCCGCTGCGCAAGACCGACTCCTGGGGCGCGAATGTCATCGGCACCGCCGGCTGCGTCGCGCTGTGGGGGTACTTCCTGTACCAGGGCGTCGTGGATCCGCTGGGTGGCATCAACACCCTGTGGCCGCTGTTCGGCATCGCCAACCAGATGCTCGCCGGCATCGCGCTGATGCTGTGCACGGTGGTGCTGTTCAAGATGAAGCGCGACCGCTACGCCTGGGTCACCATCGTGCCGGCGATCTGGCTGCTGATCTGCACGACCTACGCGGGCCTGATCAAGATCTTCGACAGCAACCCGGCGGTCGGCTTCGTCGCCCAGGCGAAGAAGTACCAGGCCTCCATTGCCGACGGCCAGCTGCTCGGCGCCGCCAAGAGCATGAGCCAGATGCACCAGGTGGTGATCAACAGCTACGTCAACACCGGCCTGACCGTGCTGTTCCTGTTCGTGGTGTTCAGCGTGCTGTTCTACGCGGTCAAGGCGATCCTGAAAGCCCGTGCCAGCAGCGTGCGTACGGATCGGGAATCGCCGTATGTCGCGCTGACGGAAGAACAGCAGAAGGTGTGGCTGTAAGCCATGGGCACCGACCTCGTCCCGCTCTCGCACTTCGCCACGCACAAGCGTGTGTGGCGAAGACTGGTGCAGACGGCGCGGCTGTGCTGCGGCGTGCCGGACTACGACAACTATGTCCGGCACATCCTCGAGAAGCATCCCGACCGCGAGCCGATGGACTACAAGACCTTCTTTCGGGAGCGGCAGGAAGCGCGGTTCGGCGGCAGGAGTGGGTTCCGCTGCTGTTGAGCGAATAGCCCATGCAGCAGAGAAAAGGGCGAAGCCGTCGGCTTCGCCCTTTCTATTGGGACCGATGTAGGAGCGACGTAAGTCGCGACGTTGATATTTAAGGTCGCGACTCACGTCGCTCCTACAGTGTGTCCGTCCGCCCTACCCCGCCATGCCGCGCAGCAGGATGCCGGTGATGTACGCGGCATACGTGCCCAGCGCATAGCCGAACACCGCAAGCAGCACCGCGACCGGCGCCAGCGACGGATGGAATGCGCTGGCGACCACCGGTGCCGATGCCGCCGCGCCGATATTCGCCTGCGATCCCACCGCAGCGAAGAACAACGGCGCCTTGATCAGCTTGGCCACGATGAAGAGCAGCAGCCCATGCGTCACGATCCAGATCGCGCCCAGCAGGAACAGCCAGGGCTTGTCGACCAGTGCCTTCAAGTCCATGTGCATGCCGATGGTGGCGATCAGCACGTACAGCATCGCGGTACCGACCTTCGAGGCCCCGGCTCCCTCCATCTGCCGCGCGCGGGTGAAGCTGAGCAGCAGGCCGACCGTGGTGGCGATCACCACCATCCAGAAGAACGTGGAGGTCAGGCTGAACTCTTCCAGCTTCCATTCCGCCGGCAACGTCCTGATCCACTCGACCAGCGGCGTGGCGAGGAAGTGCGCCAGGCCCGTGGTGCCCAGGCCGATGCCCAGGATGATCATCAGGTCGGTCAGCGTGGGATTGCGTGCGTGCTGCGCGTGGTAGTTCTCCATGCGCTGGCGCAGGTCGTCGATGACCCGGGTATCGGCACCCATCCAGCGGTCGATCTTCGCCGCGCGCGGAATCAGGAACAGCAGGAACGCCATCCAGACGTTGGCGACCAGGATGTCCACCGCGACGAACTGCCCGAACAGCGTGGAATCGACGGCGAAGACTTCCTTCATCGCGGCCTGGTTGGCGCCACCGCCGATCCAGCTGCCCGCGAGCGTGGCCATGCCGCTCCAGGTATCGCCGGCCACGGTCTCCGGATGGATGATGCCCAGCGCGACGAACGACACGAGGGCGCCCAGCATCACGCCTGCCGTACCGGTCAGGAACATGATGATCGCCTTCGGCCCCAGCCGCAGGATGGCGACCAGGTCGATGGCGATGCAGAACAGCGCCAGCGAGCTGGGCAGCATGTAGTCGCGCGCCATCGCGTACAGGCCGGACGCATTGCCGTCGATCAGTCCGACGCTGTTGTAGATCGCCGGAAGCAGGTAGCACATCAGCAGTGCCGGCACGACGGCATAGAACTTCTTCCAGGCGCCGGCCGGGCGCGAGGCGCCCCAGAACACGAACGCCAGCGTGGCCGCGAGCAGGCCCATCACGGCGGCGTCGTTCTGGATCAGTGCGGTGGATGGTGCGGTGGCTTCGATCGCCATCGGTCGGGACTCCCTGCGGACTTCGGAAACGACGATGGCCGGCGCACGGCCGGCCATCGGACGACGCTCAACGGCCGATGTGCTGCTTCAGCCAGGCGTTGACGGTGTCGTGCCACAGGATGCTGTTCTGCGGCTTCAGCACCCAGTGGTTCTCGTCGGGGAAGTACAGCAGCTTGGACTCGATGCCCTTGCGCTGCAGCGCGGTGAACGTGGACAGGCCCTGGTCCACCGGCACGCGGTAGTCCTTCTCGCCCTGTACCACCAGCATCGGCACGCGCCACTTGGCGATATGGTTGACCGGGTTGAACTTCTCGATGTTCTTCGGCACGTCGTACGGGGTACCGCCGTTTTCCCACTCGGTGAACCACAGTTCTTCGGTCACGTAGGCCATCGAACGGATGTCGAACACGCCGTCGTGGTTGACCAGGCACTTCCACGGCTCGTTCCAGTTGCCCGCGATCCAGTTGATCATGTAGCCGCCGTAGCTGGCGCCCAGCGCGCAGGCATTCTTGCCGTCGAGGAAGGCGTACTTCTGCTGCGCCGCCGCCCAGCCCTTCTGCAGGTCTTCCAGCGGACGGTCGCCCCAGTGCTGGCTGATCGCGTCGGTGAAGGCCTGGCCGTAGCCGGTGGAGCCGTGGAAGTCGATCATCACCACCGCGTAGCCCTGGCCCGCGTAGGTCTGCGGATTCCAGCGGTAGCTCCAGCCGTTGCCGAAGCTGCCCTGCGGACCACCGTGGATCAGGAACGCCACCGGGTACTTCTGTCCTTCCACGTAGTCGTGCGGCTTGACCACGTAACCGTGCACGGTCTCGTTGTTCCAGCCCTTGAAGTCGAACTGTTCGAAATCGCCGAACGACACGTCCTTCAGCACCTCACCGGCGCTTGGGGTGATGGCGCGCAGGGTGGCACCGACGTCGTCGCTGGTGGCGTAGATGACATCGCCGGACTGCAACGTGTTGCGCGACAACACCAGCGTCTTACCAGCCATGTCGAACGCCGAGACGCTACCGTCGCCAACGATCTTGCGCGTCTCGCCGCTCTGGATGTCGACCGAGAACAGCGGGTGCTCACCGACGTCCTGCGCAGTGGTGTAGATCCGTTCGCCATCCTCCGAAAGCACGATGCTGTCGGCACTGCGATCCCAGTCCGGTGCGATCTCGCGGACTTTTCCGTTGTCCAGGTCCATCGCCATCAGACCGAAGCGATCGGCTTCGAAACCCGGGCGCTTCATCGCGCGGTAGTACAGCGTCTTGCCGTCGGCGCTGAACACCGGGCCGGTGTCCCACGCAGGATTCGACGCCGTCAGGTTGACCGGTGCGCTGCTGCCATCGGCGGCGAGCCTGTACAGGTCGAAGTTGGTCGACCATGCCTCGCCCTTGCCGGCCACGCGGATCGCAGCGACGACCGACGCGCCATCCGGCGACCAGGTGTACTCGTCCGCACCACCGAACGGCTTGGACGGTGCGTCGCCATCCAGGGTGTCCGTCAGCGAGGTGGCGCTGGCAACCGGCTTGGTCTTGCCTTGCGGGAGCGCTGCGACGAACAGACGGCTGCGCCGGCCATCGGCCCAAGTATCCCAATGACGCACGAACAGGCCATCGTAGACCACGCCGGTGCTCTTCTTCGCCGCGGTGTCGTCCAGCTTCTTCTTCGTGCAGGCGAAGTCGGCCTTGCAGTCGGCGAAGGTGTCGGTACTGAACAGCACGCGCGTGCCGTCCGGCGAGAGCTTGTAGCTGGCGACGTCCAAGGCGAAGTCGGTCAGCTGGCGCGGCGTGCCGCCAGTGAGGGGCAGCGCGTACAGCTGCTGCGTGCCGGACTTGGCGCTGAGGAAGTAGACGGTCTTGCCGTCCGGCGAGAACGAGGGCGAATTGACGCTCCAGCCTTCCGGGGTCAGCCGCTTCGGCGGCGCCAGGTCGCGGGTCAGCAGGTTCCGGATCCACAGGCTGCTGCTGGCCTTCACCACGTCGGCATCGACGACGCGCTTGGCGAACACGACAGTGCTGCCATCCGGCGACAGCGTGGGCGATGAGACGCGGTCCAGTTTCTGCAGGTCGCGCACGTCCAGGCCGCGGGCGGCGGCCAGCGACGGCAGTGCGGCCAGCAGGCAGAGGGGCAACAGGGCGGATTTCAGCTTCATCCGGGGCTCCGGCAACAGGGAAACCCCGATGGTAGGCGCTAAGCGCGCCGCGGCGCAAAGGCGTCAGGTCACGCCTTTGCGCCGTGTGTCATCTCACTTGGGGCCGGGTTCGACGTCGCCCAGCGCCTTCGACTTGGCGCCCGTGCGGTAGAGCAGCCAGCCGACGATCGCCAGCACCACCAGGCCAACGATCTCGCCCTGCTGGAACGCCTCCGGCAGCACCAGCACGTCGCGGTCCTTGGTGGCGTAGATGGCGACGCCCACGGCGATGCCCATCAGCGCCTCGCCGGTGATCAGGCCGGCAGCGAACAGGGTGCCGGGACGATGGATGCGATCCCGCGCCTCCTCGTCCTTGGTACCGACCATGCCGTGCCGCTTCTCGACCAGGTAGGCCAGCAGGCCGCCCAGGAAGATCGGCACCATCAGTTCCAGCGGCAGGTAGATGCCGATGGCGGCGGCGAGCACCGGCACGCGGAAGCTGCTGCCCTTGGCTTTCAATGCCTCGTCGATGGCGATGATGACCGCGCCGATCACCGCACCGATGCCGATGATGCCCCACGGCAGCTCGCCGCCGAACAGGCCCTTGGCGACCGAGGCCATCAGCGTGGCCTGCGGCGCGGAGAGCGGATTCGGATGTTCGGCCGTCGGTGCCCCGATGCCGTAGGCCTCCGACAGGATGTTCAGCACCGGCGCCATGATCAGCGCGCAGGAGAACGCGCCGATGCCGAGCATCAGCTGCTGCTTCCACGGCGTGGCGCCGACGATGTTGCCCGCCTTGAGGTCCTGCAGGTTGTCGCCGCCGACCGCTGCGGCGCAGCACACCACCGCGCCGATCATGATGGCGGCGACCGCACCGAGCGGCGCGCCGCCGGCTCCGACCGCCATGCGTCCGCTCTCGCCCAGCAGCAGCAACAGCACCACGGACGCGAACAGGATGGTCGCGATGGTGATGCCCGACACCGGATTGTTCGATGAACCGACCAGGCCCGCGAGATACGCGGACACCGACACGAACAGGAAGCCAGCGACGATCATGATGATCGCCATCGGGATGCTGACGTGCCACATGCCGACGATGGCCTGATACAGCAGCAGCAGCGGCAGCACGAAAATCACCAGCGCCACCAGCATCCACTTCATCGGCAGGTCGCGGTCGGTCTCGGCGACATCGGCGCCGCCCGAGCCCGCACGCGCGGCGGCGATGCCGCTCTTCACGCCCGACAGCAGCGACTTGCGCAGCGAGAACAGGGTCCACACGCCACCGATCAGCATGGCGCCCACGCCGAGGTAACGGATCTTGGCCGACCAGATGGCGCCGGCGATGTCCTCCGCACCCGCACCGGCAATGCTCTGCGCCAAGGCCGGATCCGTTCCCATGAAGAACATGTGGTACAGCGGAATGGCGATATGCCAGGACAGGATGCTGCCCGACAGCACCACGATGCCGATGTTCAGGCCGACGATGTAGCCCACGCCCAGCAGCGCCGGCGACAGGTTGGTGCCCAGGTAACCGAGGTATTTGCCGAAGAAGCCGGCACCGGCGGCGGTGTCGGGAATCAGGCGCATGCCGCTGTAGGCGGCGACCTTCAGCACCGCGCCGATGGCGGCGGAGAACGCCAGGATCTTCAGGCCCGGGCCAGGATTCTCACCGGCCTTGAGCACTTCGGCTGCGGCCTTGCCTTCGGGGAACGGCAGCGGCTCTTCCACGATCATCGAGCGGCGCAGCGGCACGGAGAACAGCACGCCCAGCAGGCCGCCCAGGCCGGCGATGGCCAGCACCCACGAGTACTGGAAGTCCTGCCAGTAGCCCAGGATGATCAGCGCGGGAATCGTGAAGATCACGCCCGCCGCGATCGACGAACCGGCGGAGGCGCCGGTCTGCACGATGTTGTTCTCCAGGATGGTGCCGCCGCCGAGCAGGCGCAGCACGCCCATCGATACGACGGCCGCCGGGATGGCGGTGGCCACGGTCAGGCCGGCGAACAGGCCCAGGTAGGCGTTGGCGGCCGACAGCACCACGGCCAGCACGATGGCCAGCACGACGGCGCGGAAGGTAAGTTGCGGGGTCCCCGGCGAGCTCATGGCGCGTTCCCGAATGGCAGAAGGCGGACACGCTAGCGTTCACCGCCCGGCAAGTCCAGCTGCCGCGGGGCCTTCCGGACCGGCCGCTATACTCGCCACGGATTTTCCTTGCCCGGAGCGGTGCTTGAGCGTTCTTTCCCCCGCCGTTCCCGGCCGCGACGACTTTCTCGGCCATCCCAAGGGCGTCTACGTCTGCTTCTTCACCGAGATGTGGGAGCGCTTCTCCTTCTACGGGATGAAGGCGCTGCTGCTGCTCTACCTGACCAAGTACCACCTGTTCGCCGACGGCGCCGGTTACGACCTGATAGGTGCCTACGGTGGCCTGGTCTACTGCATTCCCGTGATCGGCGGCCTGCTGGCGGACCGCTGGCTGGGCATGCGCAAGGCCGTGGTGTTCGGCGGCCTGTTGCTGGTCGCGGGCCATGCCGGCATGGCGCTGGAGGGCGTGGCGGCCGTGTCCGACGGCGGCGTGGTGACGCGCGACGAAGGCGCGCTACGCACGATGTACCTGTCGCTGGCGCTGATCGTCATGGGCGTGGGCTTCCTGAAGCCGAACATCACCGGCATCGTCGGCCGCCTGTATCCGCTTGGCGATCCGCGTCGCGATGGTGGCTTCAGCCTGTTCTACGCCGGCATCAACCTCGGCGCGCTGCTGGCGTCGCTGGTGTGCGGCTACCTCGGCGAAACGCTGGGCTGGCGATACGGCTTCGGTGCTGCGGGCATCGGCATGCTGCTGGGGCTGGCGATGTTCCTGTGGGGCCAGCGCTATCTGCAAGGGCATGCGGAACCACCCTCGCCTTCAGCACTTCGTGCGTCCGTGCTGGGCGTGAGGCGCGAATGGACGATTTACCTCGGCGCGGCGCTTGGCGTACTGCCCTTGGCATGGTTGATGTGGGCCGCGGCGAACGGCGCGTTCGCGCTGGGTGGCGAACTGTCGCTCGCCCTGGTGCTGATGCTGGTCGTGCTGCTGGTGGTGCTCGGCTGGTTCGGCTGGCTCATTACCACACAATGCACCGCGACCCAGCGGCGGCAGATGCTCGCGCTGATGGCGATGATCTTCATGTGCCTGGTGTTCTTCACCTTGTACGAGCAGACCTATGGCTCGTGGGTGATGTTCACCGATCGCCTGCTGACCAAGGACCTGTTCCCGTCGCTGGTGCATGCGCCGGGCGCGCTGGTGTGGTCGGACAGCCTGGCGGCGAACCTCGGACTGTTCATCGGCACGGCACCGTGGTCGACCTGGGGACTGCTGGCCATGCCGGTCGCGTTCGTGATGGCCGTGCGCGCATCGGAACGTGGCGCCACATCGGCCGCCCGCACGATCTTCCTCGGCGTGGCCGGCGTGATGGTCGCGCTGGTGCTGCGCGATTCGATCGTGCTGCCGCAGACGGCGGGTTCGCTGACCTATCTTGGCGCACTGTTCCTCGTGGTGCTCGCGCCGGTATTCGCGTGGCTGTGGGCGGCGCTGGGACGGCGCGGGTGCGATCCTTCCAAGCCGTTCAAGGGCGCACTGGGCCTGGTGTTCGGTGGCCTGTCGTTCGTGCCGCTCGCCCTCGCTGCGCAGCAGGTCGGCGGGACCGGCGTGATGGCCAGCGTATGGTGGCTGGTGCTGGCCTACCTGCTGCTGGAGATCGGCGAGATGTGCCTCGCGCCGGTCAGCCTGGCCGCGGTCACCGAGCTGTCGGTGCCGCGCGTGGTCGGCCTGATGATGGGCATGTGGCTGCTCGCCACTGCGTTTTCCGAAACGCTGGCCGCGCAGTTCGGCAAGCTCGCTGCGCTCGACGTTCCCGAGGGCGAGACCTGGGATCTCGCCCAGGCGGCGACCGGCTATGCCGATCTGTTCTGGCTGATGATGTGGATCGGCCTTGGCTGCGGCGCGGTCGCGCTGATCGTGTCGCCGGTGTTGAAGCGGATGATGCGCAGCGCGTGAAAACCAACGGCGCCCGAGGGCGCCGTTGGTTGGCAGGACACGGGTGGCTGGACTACTTCGCCGTCGCGCCGCCGAGATGCCGATTGAAGAAGGCGAGCAGTCGCGTGTAGTACTCTTTCCGATGCTCCGGCTTGTAGAAGCCGTGACCTTCGGTCTTGTACTCCAGCATTTCGACCGGGACGCCGGCGGCCTTGAGACGGCGTTCCATCAGTTCGGTGTGCTGGATCGGCGTGCGTTTGTCTTCGCCGCCTGCCGCCAGGAACACCGGAGCCTTGATCTGGCTCACGAGGTTCATCGGCGACACCACCCCAAGTTTCGCCTTGTCGCCGTACCAGTCGCGCAGGAACGTCTTCCCGGACATGGTCTCCTGGAGATCGCCGCGCTGGAACGCCGTGGGCAGGTCGTGGAGGCCCACCCAGCCGGCGGAATACGTGTAAAGCGAGGCTCTTCGGCAATGCCCATCGATGGCGTCCCTCGAGGCGCGGACGATAGCCCTGACGCGGCGAACCCGCGATCGAACCAGGAAGCGGTGAGGTCTACGAGGCCCGACTCCCGGCAAGTCCATCGAGCACCGTGGACAGGCTTTCCCGCCAGTCGGGCATCGAGAAGCCCAGCGCGCCCTCCAGCTTTGCAACGTCCAGACGCGAATACGCCGGCCTCCTCGCACGCGTCGGGAAATCGGCCGTCGTGATGGGCACGACATGCGGCGCCCGCGAAACCAGCCCCCGCTCGGCCGCCCCGTCCAGGATGGCCGTCGCGAAGCCGTGCCAGCTGGTCTCGCCGCCCGCCGTCAGGTGATAGGTACCTCGCGGTGCGGTGCCATCCTTCAGCAGCGCCGCGGTGACATCAGCGATCAGGTAGGCCGGCGTCGGCGTCCCACGCTGGTCCGCCACGACACGCAGCTCATCCCGTTCGGCACCGAGCCGCAACATCGTCCGCAGGAAGTTGTGGCCGCGTCCGCCATAGACCCACGCTGTGCGCAGGATCAGGTGCCCGTCGCCCGCCTGACGGACCGCCTCTTCACCGGCAAGCTTGCTGGCGCCATAGACACCCAGCGGCCTCGTCGCCTGGTCTTCGCGGTAAGGATGGGTGCCTTGCCCGTCGAACACGTAGTCGGTCGAGTAATGGACGAACGGGATACCGCGCTCAGCACAGGCCTGCGCCAGGATGCCCGGTGCCTCCGCATTGGCACGGAATGCAGCAGCTTCTTCGTCTTCGGCCTTGTCCACCGCCGTGTACGCAGCCGCATTGACGACGGCGACGGGCGCAATGCGCTGCACAAGCTCGGCGAGCGTGTCCGGACGGTCGAAGTCGGCGATCTCGCAACGCCCGCCATCCGGCAGTTCACCGGACCGTGTTGTCGCCACGATATTTCCCAAAGCCGCCAGACTGCGTCGCAGCTCATGCCCGACTTGGCCATTCGCGCCAAGCAGGAGGATTTTCATGGTTTGCAGTCCGGCAAACGCTCCGGCGCGATGTTTGCCAGCAAGGGCGCATTCCGGTCCTTCGGCGACAGCACCGGCTCAGCCGCGGGCCAATCGATGGCGAGAGCTGGATCATCCCAGCGGACGGCAGCGTCCGCCGTGCTGTCGTACGGCGCAGTGCAGAGATAGCTGAAGACCGCGCGTTCAGACAGCACCAGATACCCGTGCGCAAAGCCTTCGGGGATCCACATCTGGCGGCGGTTCATCGCGCTCAGGACGACGGCCGTCCAATGACCGAACCGCGGCGATCCCGGACGGACGTCGACCGCCACGTCATACACTTCGCCTTCCAGCACGCCGACCAGTTTTCCTTGAGGGTTCGGCCACTGGTAGTGCAGTCCGCGCAGGACGCCGCGAGACGAAGAAGCGACGTTGCTTTGGACGAACGACGTTGGCAGGCCATGCTGCGCGAACTTCCTTGCATTCCATGCCTCGAAGAAAGCACCGCGCTCGTCTTCGAACACGGCGGGCTCGATCACAAGGCACCCCGGCAGGGACGTCTCCACAATTCGCATCAGGCTGCACCACGCTTCAAGAGGGACAAGAGGTAGTCCCCGTAGCCGCTCTTGCCGTGGTGGGCCGCGAGCCTCTCCAACTGCGCGGCATCGATCCAGCCGTTCCCGAATGCGATCTCCTCGGGACAGCAGACGCGAAGGCCCTGCCGCGCCTCGATGGTGCCGATGAAGTTCGAAGCCTCGAGGAGGGACTGTGGGGTACCCGTATCGAGCCATGCATGGCCGCGTCCCAGCGTCTCCAGGTGGAGATCGCCGGCATCGAGGTAGCAGCGATTGAGATCGGTGATCTCGAATTCGCCACGCGCGGACGGTTTCAACGAGGCCGCGTAGTCGCTGGCGCGACCGTCGTAGAAGTAAAGTCCCGTGATCGCATAATTGGATCGTGGCGTGGCCGGCTTCTCCTCGATCCCCACCACCCTGCCGACGGCATCGAATTCAGCGACGCCATACCGCTGCGGATCGTTTACCCAATAACCAAACACGGTGGCGCCCGAGGGTCTAGCGTCGGCGCGCTTCAGCATCTCGGTCAGGCCGTGGCCATGGAAGATGTTGTCGCCCAGGACCAGGCAACTGGGGCCGTCCGCCACGAAGTCACGACCGATCAGGTAGGCCTGCGCCAGGCCATCGGGACGTTCCTGCATCGCATAGGTGAAATTCATGCCCCATTGCGTGCCATCGCCGAGCAATGTCCGGAACAGCGGCTGTTCGTGCGGCGTGTTGATGATCAGCACGTCGCGGATGCCCGCCAGCATCAGGACGCTCAGCGGATAGTAGATCATCGGCTTGTCGTATACCGGCAGCAGTTGCTTGCTGACCGCATGGGTCAACGGGTACAGGCGCGTACCGGACCCGCCGGCGAGGATGATGCCTTTTCGCGTGGTCATGTATTCCCGTCTCCTTGCGCAGCCGTGCCGATGCGTTCCAGCCTGTAGCTGCCGTCAAGGACGCGCTCCACCCAGGACTGGTTGGCCAGGTACCAGTCGACGGTCTCCGCGATGCCCTGCTCGAAGGTGTATGCCGGCTCCCAGCCGAGTTCGTCCCGCAGCTTCGACGCGTCGATCGCGTAGCGGCGATCATGCCCCGGCCGGTCGGCGACGAAGGCGATCTGGCTGCTGCGTGGCTTACCGTCCCCGCGCGGCATGCGGGCATCGAGCAACTCGCAGATCGTATGGACGACCTCGATGTTCTGCTTCTCGGCGTTGCCACCGACGTTGTAGGTCTCGCCTACCCTCCCCTTTTCCAGCACGCTGTGGATCGCACTGCAGTGATCGCCGACGAAAAGCCAGTCGCGCACGTGCTTTCCGTCGCCGTACACCGGTAGCGGTTCGCCGGCGAGGGCCCGGGCGATGATCAGCGGGATCAGCTTCTCGGGGAAATGGTAGGGACCGTAGTTGTTGGAACAATTGGTCGTCAGGACTGGCAACCCGTACGTATGGTGGAACGCACGCACCAGATGATCGGACGCGGCCTTGGATGCGGAATACGGGGAATTGGGCGCATACGGCGTCGTTTCGGTAAACGTGCCGGTGTCTCCGAGGGAGCCGTATACCTCGTCGGTGGACACGTGCAGAAAGCGGAACCGCTCGCTGCGCTCGCCTTCCAACGCCTTCCAGTAATCGCGCGTCGCTTCTAGCAGGCCGAGTGTGCCTACTACATTGGTCCGGACGAAAGCGGCAGGCCCATCGATGGACCGGTCGACGTGGCTCTCCGCCGCGAAATTGATCACGGCTTCGGGTTGGTGTTCCAGCAGCAGTCGAAACACCTGTTCGCGGTCACCGATGTCGCCTTGCACGAACACGTGCAGGGGATCGTCCAGAACCGACGCCAGCGTATCCAGATTGCCCGCATAGGTCAGGGCGTCCAGGTTGACGACTTTCACGCCCTGCGCGATGGCGCGCAGGACGAAGTTCCCACCAATGAAACCGGCGCCGCCGGTCACCAGCCATGTCGACACCGTCAGTACTCCTCACCATGATGCCGGCAGTGTGTTGCTGACACGCGAGCTCGTCAGAACGGAATGTCGTCATCCGCGAAGTCGTCCATCGGCGCCGGCTGGGAAGCAGGCGCAGGCGCCTGGCGACGCTGGCCGCCACCACCGCCCTGGTTGCCGTACTCCTGGCGCGGCGTACGCGCCGGACGGTCGCCGCCACCCATGCCACCACCACCGCCGCCTTCGCGGCCGCCGAGCATCTGCATCTCGTCGGCGATGATGTCGGTGGAGTACTTCTCCTGACCGTCCTGGCCGGTGTACTTGTCGTAGCGGATCGAGCCCTCGACGTACACCGAACTGCCCTTGCGCAGGTATTCGCCGGCGATCTCGCCGAGCTTGCCGAAGAACACCACGCGGTGCCATTCGGTGCGTTCCTGCTGGTTGCCGTCCTTGTCCTTGCGCACGCTGGTGGTGGCCAGGCTGATCCGCGTGATCGCCATGCCGCCCTGCGTGTAGCGGGTTTCGGGGTCGTTGCCGAGGTTGCCGACCAGGATGACTTTGTTGATGCCGCGGGCCATATCGATATCCGTTCAGGGATGCCCGCCGAGCGCGGGCAAAGACCAGTGGAGTATACCTGCCGGGCACCTGCCATCGGCCTTTCGCCGACTCTCATATAGGGCATTACCGCACGCGGACGCCTATAATTCCGCGACTTCCCGGCCCATCGTCCTATGTCCGTCGTCGAATCGCCCCGCCCCGCCCTCGCCCTGTCCGGCATCCAATCGCTCGCCCAGGCCGACATGGCCGCCGTCGATGCCCTGATCCGGGCGCGGCTGGCGTCGGACGTGGTGCTGATCAACCAGATCGCCGACCACATCATCTCGGCGGGCGGCAAGCGCCTGCGGCCGATGCTGGTGGTGCTGGCCGGCCAGGCCTGCGGGCCGACCACAGCGGACCACCACCAGCTGGCGGCCATCATCGAGTTCATCCACACCTCCACCCTGCTGCACGACGACGTCGTGGACGAGTCCGACCTGCGCCGCGGCCGCAGCACGGCCAATGCGCTGTGGGGAAATGCGCCCAGCGTGCTGGTCGGCGACTTCCTGTATTCGCGCAGTTTCCAGCTGATGGTGGAACTGGACCGCATGGACGTGATGCGCCTGCTGGCCGATACCACCAACCGCATCGCCGAAGGCGAAGTGCTGCAGCTGCTGCACGTCCACAACCCCGATACCGACGAGGCCGCCTACCTGCGCGTGATCGAGCGCAAGACGGCCGTCCTGTTCGCCGCCGGCACGCAGCTGGGCGCGATGGCATCGGGCGCGGCAGGCAACGTCCCGCAGAAGCTCTACGACTACGGCATGGCGCTGGGCTATGCCTTCCAGATCGCCGACGACGTGCTCGACTACACGGCCGACGCCGAAGCACTGGGCAAGAACCTCGGTGACGACCTGGCCGAAGGCAAGGCGACGCTGCCCCTGATCCATGCGATCCGCCACTCCGACGCCGCCACCGCCGATCGCCTGCGCACCATCGTGCAGGAAGGCGACGCGGGTGCCATGCCCGAAGTGCTGGCCGCCATCCGCGCGACCGGCGGCCTGGACTACAGCCGCGAGCGCGCGCATCACTACGCCACGCTGGCCGAGCAGGCGCTCGATGGCCTGCCCGAGTCCGATGCCCTGGCCGCCCTGCGCGGCCTGGCGCGCTACGCGGTGGAGCGCGGGCACTGACCCGCGCACCGCATCACTTCGCGAACACCTCGGCGAAGAAGTCCGCCATCATCCGGTAGGCACGCTTTGCCGAGCGCTCGTGGTAGACGCAGCCGGGCGGGTTCTGCGCGTCGGACTCGGCGAAGCAATGCACGGCGCCGCTGAAGTTGACGAACTGCCAGTCGGCGCCGGCCTTGCGCATTTCGTCCTGGAACGCCGTGATCTCCGCAGCCGAGACATAGGTATCGTCGCCGCCGTTGAGCACCATCACCGGCGTCTTCACGGGCCCCGCCGCAGGAAGATCGGTCGCCAATCCGCCGTGCAGGCTGACCACGCCGGCGAGTGCGTCACCGGCACGCACCAGTTCCAGTACCGTGCTGCCGCCGAAGCAATAGCCAAACGCACCGATGCGTGCGTGGTCCACCAGCGTGGCGGGCTGCTGCTTCAATACCTCGACGGCCTTCTGGACCCGGGCCCGCAGCTTCGGACGGTCGGCGCGCATCGCGGTGGCGACCGGACCGGCCTCGGCATCGGTCTTCGGTCGGATGCCCTTGCCGTAGACGTCGGCGACCAGCACCACGTAGTCGTTGCCGGCGACGAGATGCGCCTTCTCGATTGCGGACTCGTTGACGCCCTTCCAGTTCGGCACCATCACCAGGCCCGGGCGCGGGATCTTCACGCTGTCGTCGTAGACGAGGTAGCCGGAGAACGTATCGCTACCGATCTTCCATTCAACGGGCTTGGCGACCGGCGCCGCCAGCAGCGCGGGCGACCACAGCAGGGACAGCAGGCAGGGCAGTAACAGGCGGCGCATGGCAGGCTCCTCGTGGGGGACCTGCCGAGTGTAAGACCGCATGCTTGCGGCGGCGTCGACAGCAGGTGACGTCAGGCGATCCCGAGACCGGGAATCGCCGTGATGGCGTCCGGGTCGAAGCCCGCCAGTTCGGCAAAATGACGGCCACGCGCGACGTAGTCCTTGTACTGGCCGAAGCTCGGCGCGCCAGGCGACAGCAGCACGACGCCGCCTTCGCCCAGGGCCGCCCGTGCGGCAGCGACCGCCTCCGGCAACGTCCCGGCGGCCATCAGCGTGAAGCCGGCCTCCTGCGCCACCGGCGCAAGCAGGGCATGGATGCGCGGGCCGTTGGCCCCCATCGTGACGATGGTTGCGGGCGCACCGTCGCGCATGTGCTCGGCAAACTCGGACCAGTCCACGCCGCGGTCGTGCCCGCCAACCAGCAGCGCGATACGCCGGCCGGCGAAACAGTCCAGTGCGGCCAGCGTGGCGTGTGGCGTGGTGCTGATCGAGTCGTTGACCCAGGTGATCCCGTCGCGCGTGCCCATCACTTGCAGGCGGTTCGGCAGCGGACGGAACGACTGCGCGTGCGCCGCCAGCGGTCGTGCTTCGATGCCCGTCGCTTCCAGCGCGGTCAGCACCGCACAGAGATTACTGCGGTTGTGGCGACCGGGCAGCGGCAACGGACGCGTGTCCATGACGAACACATCGCCGCGGTACAGGTCATCCTCGCGAAGATGCCAACCGTCCGCGCGGTTGAACCAGCGGATCTCGCTGTTCGGCAACCGGAGTGCGGCCAGCCGCGGGTCGGCCGCATTGAGCACGGCAATGCGCGGGTGCGCGTCGGTGACGAGCTTCAGCTTGTCCTCGATGTAGCGCGCTTCACTGCCGTGCCAGTCCAGGTGTTCCGGGAACAGGTTCAGCACGACGGCGACATCGGGATGCGCACCGCTCACCGCGACATCGCCGGTCTGGTAGCTCGACAGCTCGATGGCCCACGCCTCCGGCGCTGGCTGCGGATCCAGCACTTCCAGCATCGGCACGCCGATATTGCCGACCAGTGCGGTGCGGCGCCCGGAGGCGCGCAACAGATGCGCCAGCAGCGAGGTCGTGGTGCTCTTGCCCTTGGTGCCGGTGACGCAGAAGGTGTTCGAGACCACACCGTTGTCGCCCGCATGCTCGGCGAACCACAGGCTGGTGCCACCGATGAAGCGCGTGCCCGACGCCGTGGCCGCCACCGCTGCCGGTCCATTGGGACTGATGCCAGGCGACTTGATGACAACATCGAACGCCGACAGCCGCTCTGCCGTCGCCTGTGTCTCGACAGAGAGCAGTTTGTCGTCCAGCGCGGCGGCCTCGACGGCTTCCGCCTCGCTGCAGAACAGCGTCAGCGGCATCGAAAGCAGGCGCGAACGTACCGCGAGATAGGCGGCACGGCCTTCGCGACCCCAGCCCCAGAGGGCGACACGCTTGCCCTCAAGCTGCGAAATTCGCACGCAGGCGCTCCCACAGCGCGGCGGGAATGCGGTGTTCGCCGCCGATTTCCAGCAACGGCGCCACCGCCAGTTCCGCGGCATCGAGCTGCGGGCGGATCTCGTGGTTGAAGCGCGCAACGATCGCGTCCTCGCGCCATTCCGGCCGGTCGCCGAGCGTCGCCATCGCCGCACGCGACTCCTGGCCCTCGCCAACGCATTCGAACGGCTTGTGGTCCTGGTACTCCAGCAACGCATCGAACCCACCCGTCTGGTTCACGTCATCCAGCAGGTTGCGGCCGAAGATGCCGACCAGGCGCGGCTTGGGCATGAACGGCGCCAGCGCCAGGAACACGAAGTGGCACTTCGGGCACACGCCGCACCAGCGGTTGGTCGGGCGCTCGCCGAGCAGGTGGAAATTGCGGTTGCAACTGGAGAAATGCGCGTCGTAGTGGTCGGTGCGCGCGAACTGCCGCGCCACCGCCAGCTCCGAGAGCGGGCGCAGCAACGAGTAGTAATGCAGATCCGCGGCGACATGCGACTGGACATAGTCGCCGAACGCCTGCTCGAAGGCCCAACCCTTCGACCACTGGTGGTTCACTTCGCCGGTGCCGGGAATCATGCTGCCGTAGCTGGCCGAGCGCTCGTTGGAGAACACCACCTGGTCCACGCCGTGCAGCAGCGCGGCCAGCACCATGATCGCCGAGTTGATCGCGGTGACCGGGATATGCCCGTTCCACGCACCCTGGCGGTTGTACTCGAACAGCTCCGGCGCCAGCGCACGGCCGATGTTGAGCGTGGGCAGGCCCGTACGCGCTGCGCAGGCCGCGATCAGCTGCGAACCGCCGATCCACGTCACCGTCTGGTCGACGCCGGCACCCCGCAGCGCCTCGATGCTGACCAGCGAATCCTTGCCGCCGCCGATGGCGACCAGCGCATGCTCATGTAGGCCAGCGGCGGGCGCGCGGGACTGCGCCTGAGCGCCGACCGGGAAACGCACACGGCCATGCAGGCTCAGGCCGTTGCGGTAGGCGAACTCGCCCAGCCCGTGCACGTAGACCTGCTCCATCAGCACGGCGGTCGCTGCGTCGATGGCATAGCCGTCGATGCGGATCTCGCTGGGCACCGCCGCCTTGTAATAGCTGACGCCAGTGATGAGGTGCAGCAGGCGCACTGCCTGCTCGACCGCCTGCGTGCGCGTGGCATCCAGCGTGAACGGCGCGCCGGGAATCGTGACGGTTTCCGTCAGCTCCGGGCCGTCGTCGAAGGCGTACACCAGCCGCGCGACGCCGGTTTCCGTCTCGAAGGAACAGCGGACGAAGCGGAAGGCGCGGATGGCGGATTTGTCGAAGTTCGTCATGCGGGGTCCGTACAAGGAACGGCCTGCCGTCGCAGGTAGCGACGGCAGGCGAAGTATTCAAGGAGGAACGCGGGTGCGGCGCCGAACACGATCGCCGCCAGCGAGCCATAAAAGACGATGATCGGCAACCAGGCCAGGGATTCCCGCAGGTTGCCCGGACTCGCGGCGGCCATCTGGTCGATCGCCAGCGTGACCGCCGCCCAGGCGGCGAGCGCCAGCGGGAACAGCAGGAACACCACCAGCAAGGTACGCAGCGTCATGCCTCCCGGCTTCCAGTGGCGGCCCATCGCCACGACGCGCCCATGCCAGCGGGTGGAAAACCAGGCCCCTACACCCGCTGCCAGCAGTACGGCAGGCGCGATGCGCAGCGCGGAGGCGACGTCCCGCATGCCGGCATGACGCTCCACCCCCACCAGCCACGCGATGCCGACCGTCAGCACCGCGGCAACCAGCAGGCTGGCTCCGATGAACTCAGCCCGCGGCGACATCGCCGGACACTCCTTCGATGACGTCCTCTGCCGGCAGACCACGCAGGTTGTAATGGCTGGCCATCACGAATCCGTAGGCACCTGCATCGGAGAACAGCAGCACATCGCCTTCGGCCGTCGCCGAGGCCAGCTTGCGGCGCTTGCCGAAGATGTCGCTCGACTCGCAGATCGGACCGACCACGTCGAACGGTTCCTGTTCGGTGTCGTCCAGGCGCGACAGGTTGGCCACGTCGTGCCAGGCGTCGTACAGCGCCGGGCGGATCAGCGTGTGCATGCCGGCATCGCTGCCGACACGACGGATGCCGAGCTTCTCGACGACCTGGGTGACGTGCGCCAGCAGGACGCCCGATTCGGCGACCAGGTAGCGACCCGGCTCGATGACAAGCTGGTAGGCCGGATAAGCGGCCTTGATCGCGGCCAGGCCTTCGCCCCACGCCGCCAGGTCGAACGGCTCGTCCCCTTCGGCATACGGAATCGGCAGGCCGCCGCCGATGTCGATCGTCTCGATGGTGCCGATCTGGTCGGCCAGTCCACCCAGCTCATCGGCGATCTGGTTCCAGTGCTGCGCGCTTTCCACGCCACTGCCGAGGTGCGCGTGGAGGCCGGTGATGCGCACGTCGATCGCACGCGCCGCGGCGAGGAATTCGTCCAGCTTGGCCAACGGCAGGCCGAACTTCGAGCTCTTGCCGCCCGTCTTGACCTTGTCGTGGTGGCCGTCGCCGCGACCCAGGTCCACGCGCAGCCACAGCCGGCGTCCGCGGAACACCTCAGGCCATTGCTGCAGCGCCTCGACATTGTCGAGGGTGACGTTGATGCCGCGCTCAAGCGCGAACGCGTACTCGGCGCGCGGCGCGAAACTCGGTGTGAACAGCACGCGCTCCATCGGCAGCGACGGCGCAATCTCGAACACGCGCTCCAGTTCGCCCCGCGAGACGCATTCCAGACCAAAGCCTTCTTCCACCAGCGCCCGCAGGATAGTCGGATGCGAGTTGGCCTTGATGGCGAAGAAGCGCCGATCCACCGCGGTGATCGCGGCCAACGCGCGGGCCCGCGCACGCACGACGTCCAGGTCGTAGACGTAACGCGGCGTTTCGCCCTGTGCCAGGGACAGCAGCCGATCGCGCGCGGACGGCGCGCTCCACCAGCGCACGCCGCGGTGGCGCACGGCGCCGTTGATCTCGCGCCAACTGGGCCCGAACACGCTGGCCTCGTCGGCCGGCATCGCGCCGCTTTCGATCAGCGCCTCGTGCAGCAGCGGAAGCATGCCGTCGGCGTCGGCTTCGTCGATGACGAAGGTCAGGTTGAGATCGTTCGACGACTGCGAGATCAGGTGCACCCGCTCGCGGCCGAACATCGCCCACACGTCCGACAGCTTGTGCAGCAGCGAACGCATGCCGCGCCCGACCAGGGTAATCGCCGTGCACGGCGCGATCACCTTGACCCGGCAAATCTCGGCCAAGTCGGCAGACAGCGCGGCCAGCACGTCGGTGTTGACCAGGTTTTCGCTGGGATCCAGCGACACGGTGACGTTGGTCTCCGAGGAGCCGATCAGGTCCACCGACAGGCCATGCTTCTTGAAGCGCGCGAACACGTCCGCCAGGAAGCCGACCTGCTGCCACATGCCGATGCCTTCCATCGACACCAGCACGATGCCGTTGCGGCGACTGACCGCTTTCACGCCGGGCACGGTCAATGCCGTGCCGTCGATGGTGGTGCCGGGCAGTTCGGGACGCTCGGTGTCGAGGATCGCCATCGCCACGCCGGCATCGCGGCAGGGCTTGATCGAGCGCGGGTGCAGGACCTTGGCGCCGGTCGTCGCGATTTCCTGCGCCTCGTAATAGTCCAGTCGTGTCAGCAGGCGTGCGTCGGGCACTTCGCGTGGGTTGGCGCTGAACATGCCGGGCACGTCGGTCCAGATTTCCACGCGCTGCGCACCGAGCAGGGCGCCGAAGTATGCCGCCGACGTATCCGAGCCGCCGCGGCCGAGGATGGCGGTACCGCCGTCGGCGTGCCGCGAGATGAAACCCTGGGTCAGCAGCATCCGGTTCGCCTGGCCGGCGAACGCACGGCGCCAGTCCTGGTCGGGCGCGGTATTGCACGACACCGACAGCCGCTGCGCCCACGGGCTCTGGTTGGGCAGGAAGTTCGCCTGCAGCCAGTGCCGCGCGTCGACCCAGCCGAAATCTAGGCCCTGCGCGCGCAGGTAGGCGACGCCGATCGTCGAGGAAAGCAGTTCGCCCTGCCCCAGCACCTCGGCCTGCCAGTCCAAGGTGCGACTCGCGGCACGCGGATCCGTGAGCAGGTTGCGCAACGCGGCCAGGCGATCGCCCAGCACGGCATCGGCGTCGAGCTCCAGTTCCGCGAGGAACTCACGGTGGCGCTGCTCTAGCGTCGCCACGCGCTCGGCGCTGTCCGCGGCGCCGTCGGCGATCGCGGTCAGTTCGTTGGTCACGCCGGACAGCGCCGATACCACCACGAGGATCCGGGCCTCGTTCTCGTCCGCCCGTTTTTTCGCCAGCGTACCGATCGTGTTCCAGCGGTGGCGACGCGACACCGAGGTGCCGCCGAACTTGAGGACGATCCAACGATCAGACGCGGGGGTGGCAGAGGGCATGGATAGAATGGGGGTGGGATGCCCGAACCCTTCGGGCGTGAACCGTCGATTCTAGCCCAAGCTCCCGGGCCCGACCGGACCGTACCGCATGCAACGAACCTCCCACCGCTATCTGCAGGTCGACGTATTCGCCGATCGTCCCGGCGCGGGCAACCCACTGGGGGTGGTCATGGATGCCGATGGCTGGGATACCGACCGCATGCAGGCGTTCGCGGCTTGGACCAACCTGTCCGAAACCATCTTCTTCCTGACGCCGACCACCCCGCACGCCAGCTACCGCATCCGCATCTTCACCCCGCGGCAGGAGCTGCCGTTCGCGGGGCATCCGAGCGTCGGCGCCGCCTGGGTGGCGCTGGAGGCCGGCCTGACCGATGACGCGGACAGGCTGGTGCAGGAATGCGCGGCCGGCCTGCTGCCGATCCGTATCGACGGCAGCGGACGCCAGCGGGCGATCCGGTTGCGGGCACCGCGCGCACGTCGCGTCGATGCAACAGCATCGCCTGCCCTCTTGGACGCCGTGGTCGCGCACCTTCCCATCGCGGGCCTGGCCCCCGCCCTCTGGAACAACGGACCTTCGTGGTGGCTCGTTGAAACGGAGGACGCCGATGCCGTCCGGCGCCTGGCGCCCGACCTGCCTGCCATCGCCGCGCTGACGCAGGCGACCGCGGCCGTCGGCCTGGCGGTCTTCGGCCGCACGCCGGCGGGCACCGACCCTGACCTCGCCGTGCGTGCCTTCTGCCCGGCCGACAACATCCCGGAAGATCCGGTCACCGGCAGCGTCAACGCGTGCATTGCTGCCGCACTCCACGCCGCCGACGCGCTGCCCGGCAACGACCGGTGCTATACCGCCAGCCAGGGGCGCGAACTCGGCCGCGACGGTCGCGTCGCCTTGCAGGTCGATGACGAGGGCGAAGTCTGGATCGGCGGTCAGGTGCAGTTGGTCATCGACGGCCGGGTGACTTGGTAAGCTGCGCGGCCCCCACGCGACCACGTCCCCCATGACCCTCCGCCGCTACGTCCAGCTGGACGTATTCGCCGACCGCCCCGGCGCCGGCAACCCGCTGGCCGTCGTCCTCGACGCCGCCGGCCTCGACGACGCCGCCATGCAGGCCATCGCCCGCTGGACGCGCCTGCCGGAAACCACGTTCGTGTTCGCCCCCACTCAGCCGGGCGCGAGCTATGCCGTGCGCATGTTCAGCCCGCGCCGCGAAGTACCGTTCGCGGGCCACCCCAGCGTCGGCACCGCCCATGTCGTGCTCGATGCCGGCCTCGCCTCGCCCGTCGACGGCCTGCTGATGCAGGAAGGCGCAGCCGGCGTGCTGCCGCTGTGCGTGGATGGCGAAGGCGCCTCGCGCACGATCGCCGTTCGCACGCCGCGGGCACACGTCGTGAAGATCGGTGAGCCGGCTTCCGATGATGTGCTGCGTGCAACCCTCGCAACTTTACCTGCCGGCGACCTGCCGCCCGCCCTGGTCGACGGTGGTCGCCGCTGGTGGCTGGCGGAGGTGCGCGACGAGGCCGCACTGCGTGGAGCGATACCGGACTGGGAAGCCATTGGCGCGCTCGCCCGTGCCAGCGAAAGCATGGGTGTCTGTGCGTACGCACGCACGCCTGGGCAGCCGTATGACCTGGCCGTACGTGCCTTCGTCGGCGCGCCTGCCGCATTCGAGGATGCCGCCTCCGGTGCCGCCAACGCGACGCTGGCGGCCTGGCTGGCGGCGCGCGATGCGCTGCCCGGCCGCGACGGCCGCTACATCGTCAGCCAGGGCCGCGAAGTCGGCTACGACGCGCGCCTTCAACTGCGCGTGGACGACGCGGGCGACGTGTGGTCCGGCGGCCATGTGCGTACCATCGTGACCGGTGAGATCGACTGGTAGTGGCATCCGGTTTTTTGTAGGAGCGACGTAAGTCGCGACCGCGGACCCTCTCTGCTGCAGATGCATGGGACAAGCGCATGCAGGTCAGCCCTGTCCCGGATGCGTTCGACTGCACGGTCGCGACTCACGTCGCTCCTACAGAAGCCTGAGATCTACTTCGCCTCGTAGACAGGCTTGCCGTCGACCCAGGTCGAACGGACATGCAGGTCGTCGAGTTGCTCGCCCGGAATCGCCAGCGGATCCTCGTCCAGGATGACGAAATCGGCGTGCAGACCCGGCGCGAGCCGGCCCACCGCTTTCTCGTCGTGCCCTGCCCATGCGGCATCCGCGGTGAATCCGCGCAATGCCTCAGCAGCGCTCAAACGTTGGTCCGGCATCCACCCGCCGTCGGGGTGATCCTTGCCGTCCTGCCTTGTCACCGCTGCATGCAGGCCGCGCCGCGGGTCCACCGACTCCACCGGGAAATCCGAGCCCAGCGCCAGCTTCACACCACTCCCCTGCAACCGCTGCCACGCATAGGCGACGGTGATGCGCACCGGCCCCAGACGATCCTGCGCCCATGGCATGTCGGACGTGGCATGCGTCGGCTGCATCGAGGCGATCACGCCGAGGGCGGCGAAGCGCGGGAATTCTTCCGGCGCCACCACCTGCGCATGCTCGATGCGCCAGCGATGGTCGGTCTTGGCGGCATCGCCCAGCACGCGCTGGTAGGCATCCAGCACCAGTC
This sequence comes from Pseudoxanthomonas japonensis, assembly GCF_010093445.1. Classification (GTDB taxonomy): domain Bacteria; phylum Pseudomonadota; class Gammaproteobacteria; order Xanthomonadales; family Xanthomonadaceae; genus Pseudoxanthomonas_A; species Pseudoxanthomonas_A japonensis. Next base: position 38,508 of record NZ_PDWW01000020.1, read on the forward strand.
GATTGCCGCGGTCGCCGATCGCATGCGTCGCCACCTGCACCTTGCAGTCTCGTGCCTTGCGCATGGCGACCTCCAGCGCCGCCGGCTCGGTCACCAGCAGGCCGCGATTGCCGGGATCGTCGCTGTAGTCCTCCAGCAGCGCGGCACCGCGACTGCCCAACGCGCCATCGGCATACAGCTTCACGCCGGTCATCTGCAGGCGACCGCCGGCATGGCGATATGGGCCCTGCGCGCACAGGTCGGCCAGTGCGGCGCCATCGCCGTCCGCATAGGCATCGATGCGCAGTGGCAGGCGACCTTCGTCGGCGAACTGCTTCATCAGTGCCAGATCCTCGCGCGACACGCCCATGTCGTGCACGCCGGTCAGGCCATTTTGCACCGCCGCCTGCGTGGCCTTCTCCAGTGCCTGCCGACGGTAGGCCGCATCGGGCGCCGGCACCACGGCATTGACCAGCACCATCGCGGCATCGACGAACACACCGCTCGGCTTGCCATCAATGCGCTCGATGCGCCCGCCGTCCGGTTGCCAGTCGCCGCCCAGCGGACGCGGCGCCTTCGCGGCCACCGCACGCAGGGCCGCACTGTTCGCCCAGCCGGCATGGCCATCCACGCGCTCGAGCCAGACCGAGCGATCGGGGAATGCGGCATCGAGATCCGCCGCGGTCGGGAACGTCCTCTCCGGCCAGTCGTTCTGGTCCCAGCCGCCACCCAGCAGCCAGGCATTCGGCGGCAGTTGCTTTTCGAACGCGCGCAGGCGCGCGATCACTTCCGCCTTGTCCTCGGCATCCACCAGGTCGGCGCGCATCAAGGCGTATCCCAGCCCCATGACATGGCCATGCGCATCGATCAGGCCGGGGATCACCGTCTTGCCGGCGGCGTCGATGCGTGTCGCATCCGGATAGCGCGCAAGCAGTTCGCGCGCGCCGCCAACGGCCAGGATGCGCCCGTCGGCATCCCATGCCATCGCTTCCGCGACGGGCCGTGAGGCATCGGACGTGTGCACACGCGCCGCCGTCACCACCTGCACCTGTGCCTGCACGGCACCCGCGCACATCAACAGCCCGCCCATTCCCCATGCCAGATGCCGCATGCCTCGCTCCCACGCTGATCCAGCGGTGGACTATGCGCGGTGCGGCGCACGACGGCAACGGCAGCAAAAAAGGGGCCTTGCGGCCCCTTTCGCGGCATTCCCCTGCTTACCGCCCCGGGTTTCCGCGCAACGCGACGGTCATTCGGGGCGCACGTCCACGCGCACGCGCATCCGCTCGCCGGGGTGGTAACCGGTGCGGGTGTGGTAGGTGCGGCCGCCGTATTCATAGGTGACGTCGTAACCGGATACGCGTCCGTCGCCGTAGTAGTCATCGCCATAGCGGCCGTCGCTCACCGGCACGGGATCACAGACTCGCACCTGGCCGCGCTGCACCTGGCGGTTGCGCTGGTTGTTGTGGTAGATGGAACGGCCCGCCATGCCGCCGACCATCGAACCGACCGCCGTGCCGACGTAGCGACCGCTGCCGTCGCCGACCTTGCTGCCCAGCACCGCACCGGCGATGCCGCCGATCACCGTAGCCACCGTGCGACCGGCCTCGGTTCCGCCGGAGGTCGTGCGCCGGTCGCCATATCCGTTCTGCCCGTAGACATCGCGGTAGTCGCCATTGTCGTAGACATCGCCGTAGCCGCGATTCGAATACCCATCGTCGCGATACCCGTCGCGCGCATAGACATCATCGGCATCGCGGTAGTAGCACCGTTGCGACGTCGTGCTTCGCGCATCGCGGTAACCGCCTTCGATGACGGGATCGACGCGGACAACGCGTGCGTAGTCGTAATAGGGTTCGTCGCCGTAGCGGTCGGACGTACCGTACTGCCGTGAGGTCTGCGCGGATGCCACGCCGGCGGCCAACAGGCCCACGGCCATCACGGCGGCGGAAAGACGCTTCATGTCGGGTACTCCCCCACGCCGGATTGGCGTGGACGCATGCTCGGCCCGCCCGGGTGAAATCGGGCTGAACTCAACCGACCTGAACCGCGTGGTTTAGCCATTCGACAGCTTGCGCGGCGATGCCGGTCGCGTGCCGGTCCAGCAGTGGCCCGACATGGGAGGGAGACACCGTTTGCAGCACATCGGACGACCATGCGGCCGCCATCGCCGATGGGATCGATGGCGGGACGTCGTCATCGACCTGCGACAGCACGAGCAGCACCGGACACGCGGGCCGCGCGATCTCGTCGCCCGCATACGCATGACGCAGCACCGCACCGGACTCATCGCGCCAGTGGCGGAAGGCGAACAGCGCCGTCGCCTCGTCGGCATCCGGCAACGCACGCCGTGTACCGTCGAGGCGCGCTTGGCGATGCCACGGGACGATGTCCGGCCAGGTGCGCACGATCAGGTCCGAATGCCACGGCGCCGGCGGCAGCGGATTCACGAGTACGACCGCATCCGCGGCCTCAGCCACGTGGAGCGCCAGCAGACCACCCAGGCTGGCGCCGACCACGACGCGTGGCCGCGGCATTACCGACAACGCGTCGCGCACCTGCTGCAGGTAATCGTCGAAGCCGGTGGCCGCGAGTCCCGCGGCCACCGGCTGCAGATCCGGCGCGGCGACGGCGATGCCCTTCGCCTCGAACACGCCGCGCCACACGTTCCATTCCCAGCCGCCACCGCCGGCGCCATGCACCAGCAGCGCGGCCCGGATGGCGGTCAAAGCAGCGTCGCCTCCAGTGACACCGGCACCGACAGGGCGCGCGAGATCACGCAGCCGGCCTTCGCCTGCTGGGCGATCTCCTCGAACTGCGCGGCGCTGATGTCCGGCACGCTGGCCGACACAGTCAGCTTGATCGCGGTGACGGTCGGGCCCGGATCCATGCCCGGCTCCATCGTCGCCTCGGCGCGCGTCTGCAGCTTGTCCGGCGTGAAGCCGGCCTTGCCCAGCACCGCCGACAGCGCCATGGTGAAGCAACCGGCATGCGCCGCCGCCAGCAGTTCCTCCGGATTGGTGCCCTTCTCGTCGCCGAAGCGCGTCTTGAAGGAATAGTTCTGGCCTTCGAACAGGCCGCTCTGCGGCGTGCTCAACGTGCCCTTGCCGGACTGCAGGTCGCCGCTCCACACCGCATCCGCATAACGCTTCAAAGCCATGGTCGTGCTCCATCAGGGTCAGGGGAGCGCAGGGTACACCCGCGGATGTTCACGGCATGTACCGCAGTGCGGCTTGACCCCGCCCACCCACGTGCCGATGCTGGCCGTCCGCCATGACCGCCCGCCGAGCGCCACGCTCACGGGATGCGCTCAGCCCGGACAGCCATGACGGCCCTTCGACCCCAACCTTCGGGAGGAACGGCCTCATGTCGTACAGCACGCAACAGATCCGCAACGTGGCCCTGGCGGGCCACCCCGGCGCCGGCAAAACAACCTTGTTCGAAGCCCTGCTGCATGCCGGCGGCGCCCTCCAGGTGGCAGGCACCATCGAGCGCGGTACCACGGTCTCGGACCACGATCCAATCGAGAAGGCCCGCGGCCATTCCATCGACACCGCCATCGCCAGCACCGACCACGGCGGCATGCACGTCAACCTGATCGACACGCCCGGCTATCCGGAATTCCGCGGCCCCACGCTGTCGGCGTTCTCCGCGGTGGATACCGCACTGATCGTGGTCGATGCCGACAGCGGCGTCGCCCACGGCACCCGCCGCCTGATGGAACGCGCCCGCGAGCGCAACCTGTGCCGCGCCATCGTCATCAACAAGATCGACCACGAAGGCGCCGACGCGGCCGGCGTGCTGGCCGCGCTGCGCGAGGAGTTCGGGCCGGAAGTGCTGCCGCTCAATCTCCCCGCGCAGGATGGCAAGGCCGTGATCGACTGCTTCTGGCAATCGGCCGGCGATTCCGACCTCGGCGCGGTCGCCGACTGGCACCAGAAGATCATCGACCAGGTCGTCGAGATCAACGAGACGGTGATGGAGCACTACCTGGACCTGGGCGAAGGCGGCCTGTCCGGCGAGGAACTGCACGACGCCTTCGAGCAGTGCCTGCGCGAAGGACATCTGGTGCCGGTGTGTTTCGCGTCCGCGCGTACCGGCGTCGGCGTGAAGGAACTGCTGGACGTGGCCGAACGGCTGTTTCCGAATCCGGCAGAAGCCAACCCGCCACCGTTCGTGAAGTCCAACGGCAGCGGCCAGCAACGGATCGAAGCGGTTCCCGACCCGCGTGCGCACGTCATCGCCGACGTCTTCAAGATCGTCAACGATCCCTTCGTCGGCAAGCTGGGCATCTTCCGCGTGTACCAGGGCACGCTGAAGAAGGACACGCAGCTGTTCGTCGATGACGGCAAGAAGCCGTTCAAGGTCGGCCACCTGTTCAAGCTCAAGGGCAAGGACCACGTGGAAGTCGAGCAGGCCATTCCCGGCGACATCGCCGCCGTGGCCAAGGTCGACGACCTGCACTTCGATGCGGTGCTGCACGACAGCCACGACGAGGATCACATCCACCTGGCGCCAGTGGCGTTTCCGAAGCCGATGTTCGGCCTGGCGATCGAGGCGGCCAGCAAGGGCCAGGAACAGAAACTGTCCATCGCCCTGCAGAAACTGGCCGAAGAGGATCCCGCCTTCGTCGTCGAGCACCAGCCCGAGTTGAACGAGACCGTCATCCACGGCCTGTCCGACCTGCACCTGCGCGTGATGCTGGAGCGGTTGAAGGAACGGCACGGCGTGGAAGTGAAGACGCGGCCGCCGCGCATCGCCTACCGCGAGACCATCGGCGCCAAGGCCGAAGGCCACCATCGCCACAAGAAGCAGACCGGCGGCGCCGGGCAGTTCGGCGAGGTCGCCCTGCGCATCGAGCCGCTGCCGCGTGGCGCCGGTTTCGAGTTCGTCGACGAAGTGAAAGGCGGCACCATCCCCGGGCAGTTCCTGCCGGCCGTGGAAAAAGGCGTGCGCCAGGTGCTGGGCAGTGGCGCGGTGGCGGGTTATCCGCTGCAGGACATCCGCGTGGTCGTCCATGACGGCAAGCACCACGCGGTGGACAGCAAGGAGGTCGCGTTCGTCGCCGCCGGCAAGAAGGCCTTCCTCGACGCCATCGCCAAGGCGCGGCCGCAGGTACTGGAGCCGGTGGTCGACCTGGAAGTCGCCGTGCCCGAAGCGCAGGTCGGCGATATCACCGGCAGCCTGGCCGGCAAGCGCGCCCGCATCAACGGCACCGACGCGACGCGCGGCGAGATCGTGGTAAGGGCTCAGGTACCGTTGGCGGAACTGGAGGGCTACGCTGCGGAACTGAAAGCGATGACCGCCGGCCAGGGACGCTACCGCCTGGATTTCAGCCACTACGAGCCGGTGCCGCCTGGCGTCCAGCAGAAGCTGGTGGACGCCTACAAGCCGCGGCACGACGACGATTGAGCGTCGCAGGGGTGCGGCATCCGGTCGCGGCGGCATGCGACGGATGCCGCTTGCGGTGCATGTGAGTGAGGTGATTTCGTCATGCCGACCGGCGATTTCCGACGCGCGGCGATGGAAAAACGGAAAAAAAGCGAAAAAAAAGGCGTTTCAGGGTCGATCTGCCCTTGGCGCCGCCAGTTCTTTGCCCTACATTTCGCTTGCCGATGCGATCGGCCCGATTACCCAACCACTCGACAGTAGAGACAGGACACATGGCAAAGAGCACCAAGAAGGCCGCGCCGAAGAAGGCCGCCAAGAAAGCTGCACCGAAGGCCGCCGCCAAGCCGGCCGCGCCGAAGCCGATCAAGGAAGCGCTGAGCAAGTCGGGCCTCGTCGCCCACATCGCCGAAGCCACCGCCGTTGCCGCCAAGGACGTCCGCGCCGTGCTGGCTTCGCTGGAAAGCGCCGTGCACGCCTCCGTCAACAAGAAGGGCGCTGGCGCCTTCACGCTGCCGGGCCTGCTGAAGATCACGGCCGTCAACGTGCCGGCCAAGCCGAAGCGCAAGGGCATCAACCCGTTCACCAAGGAAGAGCAGTGGTTCGCCGCCAAGCCCGCCACGGTGAAGGTCAAGGTCCGTCCGCTGAAGAAGCTGAAGGACGCCGCAGCCTGATCGCTGCGCACCTCGCGGTTGCAAGAAGGGACGGCCTGGCCGTCCCTTCTTTTTTGCGCGTGTCGTGCGGACCATGGCCGTTGCCTGTCCTTGTAGAGCGGAGCTTGCTCCGCTGCTTTCCGGCCCCGTTCGCGGAAGCATGCCGAAAGAGCAGAACAGTCCAGCAAGCTCGACGCTGCGCTGCCGCCCCTGCCGTCCGTCACCCTTGTCCTGACGCCTCCACGCCCTAAGATCGTCAGGACATCCCTCCACGCAAGGCATCGACCGCATGAAGATCCAGGGCTTCCTCGACCATCTGCTGAAATCCTCCAGCGGCAGCGGCAGCGTGCTCAACGCCGACTTCGGCAAGGGTGCGATTTCCGGCGGCGCACTCGGCCTGCTGCTGGGCAAGAACAAGACCACGCGCAAGCTGGCCACCTACGGCGGCCTGGCCGCGATCGGCGTGATGGCCTACCGCGCCTACGGCGAGTACAAGCAACAGCAGGGCGGATTCGCCGCCGGCGCTGCGCCGCAGACGGTCGACCGCCTGCCGCCGCCGCAGGTGGAGCTGCACAGCCAGGCCATCCTCAAGGCGCTGGTCGCCGCAGCGAAGGCCGACGGCCATATCGACGCGCGCGAGCGTGAGGTGATCGAAGGCGAATTTTCCCGCGTCGGCACCGATGCCGACCTGCAGCAGTGGATGCATGCCGAACTGGAGAAGCCGCTGGATCCGGCCGAAGTCGCGCGCGCCGGCAGCACGCCGGAAATCGCCTCCGAGATGTACCTGGCCAGCCTGCTGGTGGCCGACGAGCAGAACTTCATGGAACGCGCCTACCTGGACGAACTGGCCAAGCAACTGAAGCTCGACCCCGCGCTGAAGGCCCAGCTGGAACGCCAGCTCGCGCAGCCGCAGGACTGATCTCCTGATGCGACCGGCCGCCCGCCGCCTGCGACGACTCGCGTGGTCGCTGCTGTGGCTGGCGGTCTTCGCCGGGCTGCTCGCTTGGGCATGGGGACAGCCCTTCATGGCATCCGCCCGCATGCTGTGGGACATCTCGCGCGCACCGCCGCCGCAGGAATTGCCAGTGCCCGTGCAGGGCGTGCGTGTGCGGCAGATCGCGGACACGTTCGGTGCGCCGCGCGGCAGCGACCGCACGCACCAGGGCGTGGACATCTTCGCCAAACGCGGAACGCCGGTGCTGAGTGCGACGCGAGGCGTGGTGGCCTCCGTACGCGACGGGGGGCTTGGCGGCAAGCAGGTCTGGGTGATCGGGCCCGGCCGTGAGCGCCACTACTACGCGCACCTGGACGACTGGGCGGCGGAACTGTCCAGTGGACAGATCGTGCATGCCGGTGACGTGCTGGGCTTCGTCGGTACCACCGGCAACGCGCAGGGCACGCCGCCACACCTGCATTACGGCATCTATGGCGCGGATGGCGCCTACGACCCACTGCCGCTGTTCCACGCCGGCAAGGCGGCCACGACCGCCGACTGAACCGCGGCGGCGCCCGACGGAACAGTCCATCGCGGCGAAGGCGCTCGTTCCCCCGGGCGCACGGGCCTATCTTGGCCCTGTCCCCACCTCGCCTGCCCCATCGCCATGCCCAACGACACGCACCGCTACCGCATCACCGTCACCCCGATCGAGGACGACGGCCTGCAGTGCAACGGCCGCTGCACCATCGAGTTCGAACACACCTGCCACGACGACTGGATGCGCATCCTCGAGAACATCCAGCGCCAGCGTGGCCTCAGCGGCGACGAGCGCGCCGCGCTGGTGGTCGGCACCAAGCTGCTCAGCGGCCTGATGGTGGACCACCGCAAGGACACCGACGACCTGTTCGCGCCGTTGCGCCCGCACATGGGCACCTTCATCGCGGCGCTGAAGGACCGCGCCCGCGACGCCGGCTGACATCCGGCACGCGTCCGCGTAGCCTGACCGCATGAAGGCCCGGCATGCCACCGACGCGCACTCGCTGGAACAGATCCCCAACATCGGGCCGTCGATCGCGGGCGACCTGCGCGGGATCGGCATCGTGCGACCGCGCGATCTGGTCGGCCAGGATCCCTACGCGCTCTACCGCCGCGTCAACGACAGCACCGGCCAGCGACACGACCCCTGCCTCTGCGACTGTTTCATCGCCGCCGTGCGTTTCATGGAAGGCAGCGGTCCGGTGCCCTGGTGGCACTACACGCCCGAGCGGAAGCTGCATTTCCTGCGACACCCCGCCGGTTAGGCTTCGGACAGGCGCGGCCGGCTAAGGTGCGGCGACCCGTCACGGAGCCCTCCATGCGCACCCGCCGCCGCTTCCTGGTCGCCGCCCTCGCCGGCACCGCCACGCTCGCCCTCGCCGGCTGCGAAACGCTCAATACGGTCACCGGCCTGTTCGGCAACCAGATCAACTTCACCCAGCCGCAGCTGCAGCGCTATCTCAACCAGAGTTTCCCGCGCGAGTTCGACAAGCTCGGCGGCCTGGTGTCGGCCACGCTGACCAATCCACGCCTGAGCATGCCGTCGAACGACGACCGCCTGCGCCTGGATTTCGACATCGGCGTCAGCGCGCTGGGTGCGCGCGACGTGAGTCGCGGTCATTTCGCGCTCGCCAGCCGCCTGCGCTACGACCCCGCCACGCGTGGCCTGCACTTGGACAATCCGGAAATCCTGTCGGTCGACGTGCCGGGCAGCGGCTCGCTGATGTCGGGCGGCACGCGCCAGCTGGTCAACACCGTGCTGGCCGAGTACGCCGGCAGCGAGCCGGTCTACCGCATCGACAGCGACATCCTGCAGCGCCTGCCGGCCAGCAAGCGCATCGCCGGCACCCAGATCGAGGACGGCCGCGTGGTCATCCACCTGCAATGAGGTAATCCGATGAAATCCCTGCTCTCCCGACTCACGCTGCTTACCCTGTTCTCGCTGCCGGCGCTGGCGTCGGCTGCTGATACCGGCGGCAACGTGCTCCGCTTCAACGCCGACCAGTTGCAGTCCGCAGCGCGCAGCGGCTTCCCGATGGAACACGCCCTGCTGGAAGGCTTCGCCTCGCTCACGCTGAGCGACCCGCAGGTGCGCATCCCGAAACCGGGCGAACGGCTGAACCTGCAGATGAACTACGACATCGCACTGGCCGGCGGCGACCGCCTGGAGAACGGCAACGTGGTCGTCAGCAGCGGCCTGCGCTACGACCCCGGCACGCGCGGCCTGCACCTGGTGGACCCGGTGCTGGAACACGTGGGCACCGGCGCCGCGGGCCGCGGCCTGCCGGGTGGTTCGCGCGAGGCCTTGCAGAACCTGATCCGTGAATACGCCAACACGCGTCCGCTGTACCGGCTGAGCGACGACGACCTGGCGCAGGTACCAGGCACGCTGGGCACCGATGCCGTCAGCATCGCGGATGGCGAGGTGATCATCACCCTGCCGCCCGCCTCCGCGCGCTGACAGCGGGGCATCAGATCTCGAAGCGGTAACTCAGCTTGACGACCAGCTGTTCGTCGTCGCGCAGGCGAAAGCTGTCCTGCAGCAGGTTGTCCACGCCGTCGGTGCCGGTGCGCTGCTCGTAGCCGCCACGGGCATACACCACGTACAGGTAGGACAACGGCGCGAGCTCGTAGCGGTAGCGCACCTGGAAACCCAGGTTGCGCACGCTGAAGTCCTCCACCGTATCGGACGCAGCCAACGCATGGCCCGCCGGATCGAAGCGCCATGCATCCTGCACGCGCGCATCCAGTGCGATCGCCTGCATCTTCACCCGCAGTTCGTGGCGGTCCGACATCACCCAGTCCACGCCGGCATCCAGGCTCATCTGGCGACGCTTGAAACCGCCTACCAGGTCCTCGCGCTGCCAGACCAGCCAGTCGGGCGTGTAGAGCGCATAGAAGCCGCCGTAGAGGCTGAAGGCGTCGTTGATGAAGTAGGTGCCGGTGTAGCCCACGCCGCCGCCCAGCTTGCGGTTGCCCGCCAGGCCGCCGCTGACGACCTCCATTTCCGTCTCATGCGCCCAGTCGCCCTTGCGCGGTCGCTCGTACTCGAAATACGTGTTGAAGTTGGCCGGCATCCGCACCACGCCGTTGCCGCGCAGCAGCATGTCGCTCAGGCCGGCGCTGTTGACGTTGATCTGGCCGTACTCGTAGCTGCCGTTGCGCAACTGGCCCTGCCGGCTGACGCGGAACTGGTCGTTGAGCTTGTCGCCGTGGTTGTTGTGGCTGCTGCTGACACGCCAGCGCCAGTCCTTGGAGGAATACCGCGAGTCTTCCGGCAGGTCGGTGAAGCGCTTGCGTATTTCCCAGTGCAGGTAGTTGGTGCTGTTGCGCGACAGATAGCCGAAATCGTTGAGCTGCAGGTCGTTGCCGAAGTGCATGGCGATCCACTGCTGGCGCCAGCCGTGGTCCATCTCGTAGTCGGCCCACACGGTCGCGCCGACGTCGTCGACCTCGTTGCCGGCCTGTTCGATGCGACTGCCCAGCAGCCGCGTGCGTACGTTCCAGCGCGCGGTCGGCCGCCAGTTGTGGTCCACGCCCAGCACGGTGGCGTCGCGGTCGCGCCAGGGGTCGTCCACGCGGGTGAGCATCGCACCGACGTTCTGCGTTTCGAAGTCGCGCACCACGCGCAGTGCGTGGTAGCTGCGCCCGGTGGCGCCATCCTCGTCGGCGGAAAACAGGCCGTAGTTCACCTTGCCCAGGCTGCCGTTCAACTTCACCGCCGCGGTGATGTCGCCGGTGCTGCCGACGCGGCGCGTGTACAGCTGCTGGCTGTCGTCGGACGGCGTGGTCAGTTCGAAGATGCCCTGGTTCTCGGTGAAGAACGGGCGCTTGTCGCTGATGAAGGTCTCGGTGGCGCTGAAGTTCACGACCAGGTCGTCGGCTTCCACCTGGCCGAAATCCGGCTTCAGTGTCGCGGTCAGCTGGAAGCGGCCGTTCGGCTTCCAGAACAGATCGCCGCCGGCGTTGAAATCACTGCGTCCGCCGACGTTGTCGTACAAGCCCGATACGTAGGGCGTGATCGCAAGCAGCGACTGGTCGTACCGCGGAACCGTGACCGGAGCGAAGTCCGACAGGAAGCGGGGGCGCTCGAAACTGGCCTGCGGCCACGCCATGCGCTCGCCGGTGGACCCGATGACGCGCGCCAGGAACACCTTAAGCGTGCGCTGCCCGTCGGTGCCATCGCGCATCGGCGCGGTGTGCCACGGGATCAGCAGTTCGACCGACCAGCCCTGTTCGTCCTCGCTGACGGCATGGCGCCACTGGCCGTCCCAGTCGTTGCTGAACTGGTTCTCGTTGGTGATGATCTCGTCGGCGATGCCACCCGTCGAACTGACGGTGAAGGCATAGCCGGTGCGGCCATCGCCATCGAAGTCGATGAACGCATTGACGCGGTCGACCTGCGCATCGAAGTCGCGCTGCACCTTCTGCCGGGTGCGCGGCACGCTGGCCGGGTGCGTGGCGCGGAAGGCGATCGCCAGCCCGTCCGGCGTGGCGAGGATCCAGGCTTCGGTCGGCAGCGAGCCGGGCTCGCCGGTCAGGGGCTGGGTCTTGCGGAAGTCGGTGACGTGGCGCGCGTCCTGCCATTCGGCGGGATCGATGCGACCGTCGATCTCGACGGCGTGGACGAGACCGCAGGGGGCGGCCAGGGCGAGCGCACAGGCGAAACGGAAGAGGGTCATGGCAGGCGGGTGGTGGTCCGGTGCGCGCAAGGTAGCGACGTGCGGGACGGACCACACCTGCCTTCGGTCATTTCAACCTTCTGGCTTGCGGCGGCATCCGTGCCTGCGAAGGGGACTCGCCGGGATCAGCGGCCCTTCTTCGGTTGCAGCATCGTGCCCGTGCACTTCTTGCTGCCGCAGCGGCAGGCCCAGATCTTCTTCAGCCTGGCAGTGTGCGGCTCGGCCAGCACGATGCCGTAGTTGTACGTCAGTTCCTCGCCCGGCTTGATCGCACGGATCGCCTCGATGAACACCTTGTCCTTCTTGCGGTTCTTGCCGTCGTGCTCTTCGATGACGGCTTCGCAGTTCGGATCGCAGCTGTGGTTGATCCAGCGCGCCTTGTTGCCCTTGTGGTTCGCGTCGATGACGTAGTCGTCGTTGAGCGTGAACAGGAAGGTGTGACCGGAATCGGCGTCGCCGGTGTCGTCGGCGTCCACTTCGTCGTGGGTGCGACGCTTGCCCTTGTACTCCACCACGCGCTCGCCCTTCTCGATCGGGGCGATGGCGAACACGCCGTTGCCGTGGATGTCGGATTGGCGGGCTTCGATCTTGCGGGGCATGCGGCGTCCAGAGGGGAGGTGAAGGCGGGATTCTCGCCCATGCCCGCGGGATTCCCAAATCGGCGACCTGAATCGCGGGCGGTCCCGACATGGCCGGTCCACGTGGGACGGCGCGTTCGATGGCTGATTCCCGTCGCAGAGCCCTCGCCATGCCTCCTATCCGTTCCCTGCTCGTTCCCGCGCTGGCGCTGTCGCTGGCCGCCTGCCATGCCCCGTCCCCGCACACGCAGGCAGCGCAACCCGCGGCAACGCCGTCTGACGCCGACCTGCTGGCACGCGGGGAATACCTGGTCCGCATCACGGGCTGCAACGACTGCCATACGCCGGGCTATGCGGAGTCCGGCGGGACGGTGGCCAAGGACACCTGGCTGGTCGGTTCGCCGATGGGCTTCAACGGGCCGTGGGGCACCACTTACCCAAGCAATCTGCGCCTGCGGATGCAGCAGCTGACCGAAGCGCAATGGATGGAATACAGCGCCACCCTGCGCACGCGTCCGATGATGCCGGACTTCGCCGTGCGCGCGATGAGCGAAGACGATCGCCGCGCGATCTACCGCTTCGTCCACGCGCTGGGCGCGGCAGGCCAGCCGGCCCCCGAGGCACTGCCGCCTGGGAAGACGCCGCCAGCACCGTACCTGGGCATGGTGTTGCCGGCCGCCGCGGAGGCACCGGCCGCGAAATGAGCGGCCGGGCGCGGCTCACCACGGAAAACCGCGGCCGTTGAAGATCCAGGCCAGGCCGAATGCCAGGCCGAACACGGTCCAGAACAGTGCGCCAACGCCGCGGAACAGCTTGACCGCGAGGTAGATGCCGCCCGCAACCAGCAGGGCGCGCCACAGGAAACGATGGTCCAGGCCATGGCCCGGGGAAGCGGATGCGGTGTGGGCATGGGACGTGTTCATGGCGGTTGCCTCGGGTCGCTGACCGTCCGGGAGTGGACGTGACCCATCTTCCGGATCGCGTTCGCCCGACATCAGTCGCAGCCGTCAGCCATCGCGGGTGACAATCGTCAACCGCACCCATGCGCCTGAACGGGGAAATCCCCGGATTTGAGCCTGGCGGCACGAAAGCGTACAATTTCGGTACGTTTTCTGGATCACCCTCCCCGATGCTCCGTGTCACCAAGCTCACCGACTACGCCACCGTGGTCCTGACCGTGCTCGCCGCCCGTCCGGGCGAGGTGCTCAGTGCGTCCGACCTGGCCGAGCATTCCGGCCTGGAGACGCCCACCGTCAGCAAGGTGCTCAAGCCGCTGGCCCAGGCCGGGCTGGTGGAAGGCCTGCGTGGCGTGCACGGCGGTTACCGCCTGAGCCGCGACGCCGCCGCGATCAGCCTGGTGGAGATCGTCGAGGCCATGGAAGGTCCACTGGCGATGACCGAGTGCAGCCAGAGCGAAAGCCAGTGCGGCATCGCGCAGAAATGCGGCGCACGCGCCAACTGGCGGCTGATCAACGACGTGGTGGCCGACGCGCTGCGCGGTTTCACCCTCGCCCAGATGATCGCTCCTCCCCCCTCCTCTTCCGACGACGTGCGCAGGCGACCCATCGCCGTGCAGGTCGCCACCCGCTGAACCGTAGGCAGCCCGATGGCCACCGAGAACGCTGAAATCCTGGAACAGCTGGGACGTCGCTACGACGCCGGCTTCATCACCGACATCGAATCCGACTCGCTGCCGCCCGGCCTCGACGAGGACGTGGTGCGCGCCCTGTCCGCCAAGAAGGACGAGCCCGAATGGATGACCGAATGGCGCCTGGCGGCCTACCGCCACTGGCTGACCATGCCGGTGCCGCACTGGGCCAAGCTGAAGATCGCACCGATCGACTTCCAGGCCATCAGCTACTACTCCGCGCCGAAGGCCAAGTACGCCTCGCTGGACGAGGTGCCGCAGGAACTGCTGGACACCTACGACAAGCTGGGCGTGCCGCTGCACGAGCGCGCCAAGCTGGCCGGCGTGGCGGTGGATGCGGTGTTCGACTCCGTGTCGGTGGGTACCACCTTCCGCAATGAACTGGCCGAGAAGGGCATCGTGTTCTGCTCGATGAGCGAGGCCATCAAGGAACATCCGGAACTGGTCAAGCAGTATCTGGGCAGCGTGGTGCCGGTCGGCGACAACTATTTCGCGGCGCTGAATTCGGCAGTGTTCTCCGACGGCAGTTTCGTGTTCATCCCCAAGGGCGTGCGCTGCCCGATGGAACTGAGCACCTACTTCCGTATCAACGCCGGCCACACCGGCCAGTTCGAGCGCACCTTGATCATCTGCGAGGACAAGGCGTCGGTGTCCTACCTGGAAGGCTGCACCGCGCCGATGCGCGACGAGAACCAGCTGCATGCCGCCGTGGTCGAACTGGTGGCGCTGGAAGATGCCGACATCAAGTACAGCACGGTGCAGAACTGGTATCCCGGCGACGAGGAAGGCCGTGGCGGCATCTACAACTTCGTCACCAAGCGTGCCGAATGCCGTGGCGCCCGCAGCAAGGTGGTATGGACCCAGGTGGAAACCGGCTCGGCGATCACCTGGAAGTATCCGTCCTGCGTGCTGCTCGGCGACGACTCGGTGGGCGAGTTCCACTCGGTCGCGCTGACCCACCACCGCCAGCAGGCCGATACCGGCACCAAGATGATCCACATCGGCAAGCGCACCAAGTCGAAGATCGTCAGCAAAGGCATCAGCGCCGGCCGTGGCCAGAACACCTATCGCGGCCTGGTGAAGGTGGACCGCAACGCCGATGGCGCACGCAACCACACCCAGTGCGACAGCCTGCTGATCGGCAAGAAGTGCGGCGCCCACACCTTCCCCTACATCGAGGTGAAGAACCCGACGGCGACGTTGGAGCACGAGGCCACCACGTCGAAGATCAGCGACGACCAGATGTTCTATTGCCGCGCGCGCGGCATCGGCCAGGAAGATGCCGTCAGCATGATCGTCGACGGCTTCTGCAAGCAGGTGTTCCGCGAGCTGCCGATGGAGTTCGCGGTGGAAGCGAAGAAGCTGCTGGAAGTGTCGCTGGAAGGCAGCGTCGGGTGACGAAACCAAACCCTTCCTCCGCCTGCGGGGGAAGGTGCCCGAAGGGCGGATGGGGGCGGACGTACCGCGATGCCCCCACCCCAGCCCTCCCCCGCAAGCGGAGGAGGGAGCAGATCAACGAATCGGAAACGAACATGCTCAAGATCGACAACCTCCACGCCAGCGTCGCCGGCAAGGACATCCTCAAGGGCCTCTCGCTGGAAGTGAGGCCCGGCGAAGTGCACGCCATCATGGGGCCCAACGGCGCCGGCAAGTCCACGCTGGGCAACATCCTGGCCGGCCGCGAAGGCTATGAGGTCACCGCCGGCAGCGTCGAATTCGACGGCAAGCCGCTGCTGGACCTGGACCCGGAAGAACGTGCCGCCGCCGGCGTGTTCCTCGCGTTCCAGTATCCGGTCGAGATCCCCGGCGTCAACAACACCTACTTCCTGCGTGCCGCGCTCAATGCGCAGCGCAAGGCGCGCGGCGAGACCGAACTGGATTCGATGCAGTTCCTCAAGCTGGTGCGCGAGAAGCTGGCCGTGCTGCACCTGAAGGACGAACTGCTCCACCGCGGCGTCAACGAAGGTTTCAGCGGCGGCGAGAAGAAGCGCAACGAGATCTTCCAGCTGGCCGTGCTGGAGCCGAAGCTGGCCATCCTCGACGAGACCGACAGCGGCCTGGACATCGACGCATTGAAGAACGTCGCCGATGGCGTCAACGCGCTGCGTTCGCCCGACCGCGCCTTCCTGGTCATCACGCACTACCAGCGGCTGCTCGACTACATCAAGCCCGACGTGGTGCACGTGCTGGCCGGCGGCCGCATCGTCGAGAGCGGCGGCCCGGAACTGGCGCTGGAACTGGAACAGCACGGCTACGCGTGGATCAAGGACCGCGTGACGCCGGAGCAGGCCGCCTGATGAGTGCGCTGCTGGATTCCCTGTCGGCCGGCTTCACCGGCGATGCCGCCCGCCGCGCGGTGCTGGACGAGGCACTGCGCGACGGCCTGCCAGGCCCGCGCACCGAGGCCTGGAAGTACACCTCGCTGCGGCAGCTGGAGCGTCGCAGCTTCGCCGCCGTCGACGCGTTGCCGTCGCTGGACCCGATGCTGCTGGCCGATATCCCTGCGCCGCGCGCGGTGTTCGTCAACGGCCTCTACTCGGTCGCGCTGTCGCTGACGACCGACCTGCCGGACGGCGTCAGCCTGCAACTGCTGTCCGAGGCCTTGGCTGAGGGCGGCGATGCGGCACGCTTCCTGCAGCGCCGCTTCGAGCGTACGGACGAAGTGTTCGCGCGCCTCAATGCGGCGCTTGCGACCGAAGGCGTGCTGCTGCGCGCCGAGCCGGGCGTACGCAGCGACCAGCCGTTGCACCTGGTCTTCATCGGGGCCGGCGATGGCACGGACCGCGCCTGGCACCTGCGCAACCTGATCGAACTGCGTGCCGGTGCGGCATTGACGGTGGTCGAGCACCACCTGGCCATCGACAGCCACGCCCATTTCATCAATGCGCTGAGCCACGTGCACCTGGCCAAGGATGCACGCCTGACGCACGCCCGCATCGAGTCCGACAGCGAGCGCGCGACCACGCTGCTGCGCACCGATGCGGTGCTGGCGCGCGACAGCGAGTACCGTCGCGTGGACCTGGAACTCGGCGGCGCGCTGTCGCGGCACGAACTGAACGTCCGATTGGAAGGCGACGCCGCACGGCTCGTGGCCAATGGCGTACTGCTCGCCCACGGCCGTCGCCATGTCGACACGCGACTCGGCATCGACCACATCGGTCGCGACACCGCCTGCGAGCTAACGTGGCGCGGCCTGGGCGCGGGCCGCGGACGTGCCGTATTCCACGGCGGCATCCTGATCCGCGAAGGCGCGGACGGTACCGATGCCGCGCTGTCGAACAAGAACCTGTTGCTGTCAGCCAACGCGGAGATCGACACCCAGCCGGTGCTCGAGATCCATGCCGACGAAGTGAAAGCCGCGCATGGCGCCACGGTCGGCCAACTGGAGGCCAACGCGTTGTTCTACCTGCGCTCGCGTGGCCTGCCGCAGGCTGAAGCACAGCAACTGCTGACGGCCGCGTTCTGCCGCGAGCCGCTGTCCGCCATCGAGGATCCCCGCCTGCGCGACCTGCTGGTCGCGCGCGTCGACGCCGCCCTCGCCAACGTGGGCGTCGCATGAATCACGAAGTCAGCGCACCGCCGACGATGGATGCCACCATCGACTGGAATCGCGTCCGCGCGGACTTCCCGTTGCTAACGCGGCAGGTCAACGGCAAACCGCTGATCTACCTGGACAGCGCCAACACGGGACAGAAGCCGGGCTCCGTCATCCAGACGGTCGACGACTTCTACCGGCAGCACAACGCCAACGTCAGCCGCGCCGTGCATACGCTGGGCACGGAGGCCACCGAAGCCTATGAAGGTGCGCGCAAGACCCTGGCGCGCTTCCTCAACGTGCGGCCGGACGAACTGGTGCTGTGCAGCGGCACGACGTTCGCGATCAACTTGGTCGCGTATTCGTGGGCGCTGCCGCGCCTGCAGGCCGGCGACACGATCCTCGTCTCGCGCATGGAGCACCATGCCAACATCGTGCCGTGGCAGCTGGTAGCCCAACGCACCGGCGCCACGATCAAGGTCGCCGAGATCCGTGAGGACGGCACGCTCGACCTGGATGCACTGCTTGCAGCGATGACGGGCGACGTGAAACTGCTCGCCCTCACCCATACCTCGAACGTACTGGGTACCGTGAATCCCGTGCGGGAGATCTGCCGCGAGGCGCGCAAGCGTGGGATCGTCACCGTTGTGGATGGCTCGCAGGCCGTGCCGCATCGCGCCGTGGATGTCGCCGCGATCGGCTGCGACTTCTACGCACTGACCGGCCACAAGATGTGCGGCCCCACCGGTACCGGCGCGCTGTGGGCGCGCAAGGAACACCTGCAGGCCATGCCGCCCTTCATCGGCGGCGGCGAGATGATCAAGGAAGTCAGCTTCGACGGCACCGTGTTCAACGACGCGCCGCACAAGTTCGAAGCCGGCACACCCAATATCGCGGGCTTCATCGGTCTGGGTGCTGCCGCGGAATACCTGGACGCGCTGGGCATGGCGAACGTCGAGGCGTGTGAAGCGGAACTGCTCGCGCACGCCACCGAAGAGCTGGACCGCATCGAAGGCCTGCGCATCTTCGGCCGGGCGCCCGACAAGGCGGCGGTGATCTCCTTCCTGATCGAAGGCGCGCACGCGCACGATCTCGCGACCCTGCTGGACCTGGAGGGCGTCGCCGTCCGTTCCGGCCAGCATTGCGCGCACCCCTTGCTGCAGTTCTACGGCGTGGCCGCTACCCTGCGTGCCTCGTTCGCGTTCTACAACACGCACGAGGAAGTCGAGCATTTCGTCGCTGCGCTCAAGAAGGCCCGGAGCCTGCTGGCCTGACGGTGTGGACCGCCGTGACGGCGGTCCGCACCCTACAATGCGCGGATGGATACCCCGACCTTCCGCGCCGCCACGGCGGCTGACATCCCCGCCCTCGTTTCCCTGGTGACCTCCGCCTACCGTGGCGACGTCAGCAAGCAGGGCTGGACCACCGAAGCCGACATGCTGGATGGGCAGCGCATCGATGCCGAGGTGCTCCGCAAGGACATAGAACGACCGCGCAGCCGCATCGTGCTGGCCGAACGCGGGGACGGCGACCTGCTGGCCTGTGCGCACGTAGCGGAAGAAGACGGCGCAGGCTATTTCGGCATGTTTTCGGTCCGTCCCGACCTGCAGGGCGGCGGCGTCGGCAAGGCGGTGCTGGCGGAGGCCGAGCGCGTCGCGCGCGAGGACTGGGGGCTCCCGGCCATGCGCATGACCGTGATCGACATCCGCGACGAACTGATCGCGTTCTACGAGCGCCGTGGTTACATGCGCACCGGCATCAAGAAGCCGTTCCCCTACGGCGATGAGCGCTACGGCATCCCCAAACGCGACGACCTGCGCTTCGAGGTGCTGGAGAAGCCGCTGACGGGAGCACGCGCATGAGCGGGAACTGGACCTTCGTCTGCGCGACGGGCGAGCTGTTGCCCGGGGAAATGAAGACCGTGTTCGACGAGGTCACCGGTACCCCGATCATGGTGGTCAACCATGACGGCGAGGTGTACGCGCTCGAGGACAAGTGCAGCCACGAGGACTTCGAGCTGTCCTCCGGCACTTTTGATCCTGTGGAGGCCAGCATCGAATGCGTTCTCCATGGCGCCCGCTTTGACGTCCGGGACGGGCGGGCCTTGTGCGCACCGGCGTATTCGCCGGTAGCCAAGTTCCCCACCAAGCTGGAGCATGGCGGCATCTGGACACGCGACGACCGGGACTGAGTGCCCTGCCCCGGCTCCCCGCGCCAGCGTTGTAAAGCCGATGTTGTAATCGCGAATAATTCTCATTATTCTGGCGCCCCGCCTGCGACCGGCTGTCGCAGCCCGCGCCCGGATCCGCTTGACCCCTCTCTTCGCCGCCGCTGCCCGTATCGTCGCCTGCCTGCTGCTGGGCTGCGTACTGCTGGCCGTGGCTCGCGACAAGGCGGCGCCGGTCGCCGATCGCCTGGCGACGTCGTCCGTTCCGCTGGCGGCACTCCTTGTCAGTGGCGATGCCGATCACCAGGATGCCGCCTGCGTGAAGGCGCCATCCGGTCTGCAAACACCGGAGTCCGGCGCCACGAAGACGGAAGCGGAGCCCGACCTCCCCTTCGGTTGCCCGCGCGCCGCGCGGCCCGACCTGGTGCTCTGGCGTCCGATCAGGCTGCGTGATGCCTCGCCGGCCATGCGACGCAGCGCCTCCCTTGGGCGCGGCCCTCCGCGCGCCACCTGAGCAGGGCGCACGTCACCGACGTGCACTCCCACGTCGCCTGCCCGCCCCTTTCCCGACCTTGTCCCGGCCGCAGTCCGATCCCGGCTGCGCGCATCTCCTTTCCCTTCCCGCCAGCCTTCGCCAACGGGTGCCCCACCACCTTGAGGATGCTCATGAACCTTCGTCATTCCCCGCTTACCGCCGCCCTGTTGCTGGCGATCGCCACGCCGGTCCTGGCCGCCCCCGCCGGAGAAGCACCCGCCGATGCATCGAGCCAGGCCAAACAGCTCGACACGGTCGAAGTCCACGGCGAACGCGTGCGCAAGGCCAGTTCGCCCAAGTACACCGAGGAACTGGTCGACACGCCGCAGACCATCACCGTGGTCACCAGCGAAGTGATGGCGCAGCAGAACCTGCTCGGCCTTCGCGACGTGCTCAGCACCCTGCCCGGCATCACCTTCGGCGCAGGCGAAGGCGGTGGCGGTTATGGCGACAGCATCAATCTGCGCGGTTTCAACGCGACCACTGACATCACGGTCGACGGCGTGCGGGACAGCGCGCAGTACACCCGCACTGACAACTTCAATCTGGAGTCCATCGAGCTCGTCAACGGCGCCAACTCCGCGATGTCCGGCGCCGGGTCCGTGGGTGGCAACATCAACCTCGTGAGCAAGACGGCACGCGAAGGCAATTTCAGTACGTTCACGCTGGGTGCTGGCACCGACAGCTTCGGGCGCGCCACCGTGGACAGCAATCACGACTTCGGCACCGGCCAGGCACTGCGCGTCAACGCCATGGTCCATCGCAACGACGTCGCGGACCGTGATGTGGAGGAATACAAGCGCTGGGGCATCGCGCCTTCGTTCGCGATCGGCCTGGGTTCCGACACCCGCTTCACGCTGAGCTACCTGCACCAGCACGACGAGAACATCCCGGAATACGGTCTGCCCTACTTCGCAGCCTACGGCGGCCTGCTGCCCGGCATCAGCCGAAATGCCTACTTCGGCTACCGCAACATGGACAGGCAGGAGATCGATGTCGACATGCTGACCGGCGTCTTCGAGCACGACTTCAACGACCGGACCTCTCTGCGCAGCCTCGCCCGTTACCAGAAGGTCGACCAGCACACGCTGGTGAACCCGACGCAGGGTGCCTGGTGCCTGGACAGCGGCATCAATCCGTCCACGGGCGCGGCCTGTACCGGCACCATGCTGCCGGGGACATACCAGCCATCCGGCCCCCGTGGCACCACGCGCGACACCACCAACGGATTGGCGCTCAGCCAGACCGACCTGACGGCACGCTTCACCACCGGCAGCGTGGAGCATGCGCTGGTTGCGGGCTTCTCGTTCATGCATGAAACCTACGAACTGGACAACGGCAACACCCAGCGCAACGCGGATGGCACGGCTCCCGCGTACCCGGTGATGGACATCCATAACCCGGACAATGTCTATGCCGGTCCCTTGAACTACATCCGCACCGGTCACACGGACGGCACGCTGGACAACCAGGCCATCTATGCCTTCGACACACTGAAGTTCAACCCGAAATGGGAACTGGCCCTGGGCGCGCGCTATGAACACAACGAGGGCGACACGCGCACGCTCACCTATGCGACACCGGCGGCTGGCGGTGCCATCACTGTCGGCCCCACTTTCCGAAACGAGGAGGACCTGTTCTCCTACCGTGCAGGTCTTCTGTTCAAGCCCGCCGACAACGGCAGCGTCTACCTGTCCTACGCCAACTCGAAGACGCCCTCCAAGGCATCGGTCAACGGCGCCTGCACCGCGCAGACCTGCGAAGTGGATCCTGAAACCGCGGTCAACATCGAGCTGGGTACCAAGTGGAATCTGTTGGACGAGCGGCTGGCCGTGACGGCGGCGCTGTTCCGCAACGAACGCCAGAACTACAAGGTGGCCGATCCCAACAACCCGGACAATCCGTCGGGCATGCAGCAGCTGGACGGCAAGGCGCGCGTGGACGGCATCGCGCTGGGCGTGGCGGGCAACATCACGCGCGCGTGGTCGATCTTCGCCAACTACACCTACCTGGACAGCGAGGTCCTGCAGAGCGTGTCGGATCGCGTACTGGAGGACACGGGCATCGATGCCCAGGCCGGCAATCCGCTGCCCAACACGCCGGAGCACTCTGCCAGCGCGTGGACGACGTATGCGCTGCAAGGCTGGACATTCGGCTACGGCGTCACCTACCAGGGCGACTTCTACACCGCGAGTACGGCCAACGCACCTCGCGTGAAGAGCTACACCATGCACCGGGCGATGGCAGGCTACCAGTTCAACGCGCGCTTCGGATTGCAGTTGAATATCGACAATCTGTTCGACAAGCAATACTTCACGCGGGTACGCAACAATGGCTGGGCGACGCCTGGCGCGGCACGCTCGGCCGTGCTGACGGCCACCTTCAAGTTCTGAGGCGCGTGATGCCGTAGTTCCTGCGCCCCGTCCGTGCACAATGGGCGGGGCGCTTCCGTTGCGAGGTCAACCACTATGCTGCTGGCGATTCCCGATGTCCTCACGTCCTCGCAGGTCGCACAGGCTCGCGCACTGCTGGACGCAGCTGATTGGGCCGATGGCCGCATCACGGCCGGCTACCAGTCAGCCAAGGCCAAGGACAACGCCCAGTTGCCGGAGGACGCTCCAGCAGCGCGCGATGTCGGCGCACTGATCCTGGACGCGCTGTCGCGCAACAGCACCTTCTTCTCGGCCGCGCTGCCCAGGCGCATCTATCCGCCGCTGTTCAATCGGTACCGTGGCGGGCAGTCGTTCGGCTACCACGTCGACAACGCCATCCGCTACGACCGCAGCCGGGGCGGTGTGGATCCGGTGCGCACCGACCTGTCGGCAACGCTCTTCCTCAGCGCCCCCGACGAGTACGACGGCGGTGAACTGGTCATCGAGGACACCTTCGGCACCCAGACCGTGAAATTGCCTGCCGGCCACATGGTCCTTTACCCGGGTACCAGCCTGCACAAGGTCACGCCGGTGACACGCGGCGCACGCGTTGCCTCGTTCTTCTGGCTGCAGAGCATGGTGCGCGACGACGGCCAGCGGCGACTGATGTTCGAACTGGACGTTTCGATACGGCGCCTGACCGCGGATGTGCCCGAACACCCTGCCCTGGTGCAGCTGACCGGCGTGTACCACAACCTGCTCAGGCAGTGGACCGACATCTAACCTTCCAGCAAATAGGATTCATCCCTTTTTGCATTTGAGAAGTATTCTCACTTACTATAGCCCCGTTCAGCCTGCCTCCAAGGCAGGTTCCGGGGACTCGCTTGATCTACCCACCGCCAAGTTCCAGACGTTCCAAGCGCGCACTGCCGCCGCCGCGCGCGCGCCTGGCGTGGCGGTCTGTCGCGGGCTGGGGACTCCTGATCCTGGTGCTGGGCATGGTGATGTCGGTAGCCACGCTGTCCCGCCGCGGTGGCAGCGACCACCAGGCAGCGAACACCTTTGTCGAGCCCGCCGTCGCCCAGCATGACCTGAGTGAGGATGACCCCCCGCTCGAATCCAAGCATCAGGCGTCACCGGCCAAGAAGCCCCGCCTGAAGACGCTGCTGGTCCAGACCATGCCGGCCACAGATCCGGTGCAGCGCCTGGCCTTCCACCTGTGCTCGTGCGATGCCGCTCCCACGCCGCACCACGTTGCCCGGCATACCGCGCCCGAGCCCCGCTCGCGCCGCAGAGATCCCGTCCTGCGCCTGCATCCAGGCCAGGCACCTCCCCGCCTCGTCGCCTGACGCGCGTGCCGGCGCCATGCCGGCAATTCACCTCCATCACCCCTTCGTGCGAGCGCTGACGCCAGCGCCCTGCCTTCCGCTTCCTACTTCATGTGAACGCCATGACTGACTCCCGCCTCACCGGGCGCGCCCGCCTGCGCCACCACCGCCTCGCCATTGCCTTGTTCGCCATCACCTCGGCACCCGCCTTCGGACAGGTCGCTCCGAACGGTTCCGCTGACGCGACCGATTTCGATACCGTCGTCGTGACCGCCGCCGGCTTCGAACAGAAGATCACCGATGCACCCGCCAGCATCAGCGTGATCACCCGCGAGGACCTCAGCCAGCGGCCCTACATGACGCTGCTGGATGCCGTGCGCGACATCGAAGGTGTCGACGTGGGTGAAACCCGCGACAAGACCGGCCAGGGCACCATCTCCATGCGCGGCATGGGCTCGGACTACACGTTGATCCTGGTGAACGGCAGGCGCCAGAACAACCACGGAGATATCTACCCGAACAACTTCGGCGGCAACCAGTTCAACCACATCCCGCCACTGGACGCGATCGAGCGGATCGAAGTGATCCGTGGGCCGGCATCCACGCTTTACGGTGCGGATGCCATGGGTGGCGTGATCAACATCATCACCAAGCGCAACCTCGACAACTGGAGCGGCTCGATCAGCGTCGGCCGCACCATCGAGACGGACGACCAGTTCGGCGATGACTCCACCGCGGATTTCTACGTCACCGGCCCCCTCGTCGCAGGCACACTGGACTTCAGCGCACGTGGCAGCTGGTATGAACGCGATGCCTCCAATCCCGTGTATGCGCCGGCTACGGATCCGTCGGGCGTGACCCACACCCGCGTTCTCGGCTTCGGTGGTGGCGGCAAGACCGTAGACAACACCAACAAGGCTGGCGGCTTCAGCCTGGAGTGGATGCCCACCGAGAACCAGAGTCTGACGCTGGACTACGACACGTCCAGGCAGGAATACGACAACAGCACCAAGATCAACGATGCCGGCGTGGAAGAGTATCCGGTCGGCACCGTGGACAGCATTGCCAGCATCTGGGCGGCAGGCAATGCCTGCCTGGGAGCCGCCGGCGCCAATGCCGCTGCCTGCCAGGCGAATGGCGGCACCTGGGGACGGCGCGCGAATCCGCGCGTGGGCTATGGCCCTACCCAGGAATTCACCCGCGACAGCTGGGCGCTCACCCACGAAGGCAGGTGGAGCTTCGGCAACAGCATGGTCTCGCTGGCGCACATCGCCACCAACAATGATGGGCGCACGTTGCCCTTCACGGTGACAGAGCGCGAGCAGTTGCTGGCGATGTTCGACGGCACCGGACAGTACGCCGGCATGAGCCTGGCCGATCGCCGCGCGTTGGCCGAGTCCACCTTCCTGCCTCGCCCCAAGCGCACTCTTGAGAGTCGCCAGTACACGCTCGATGCCAAGCTCGACGCACCCTGGCAGTGGCGAGGCGACCACACCTCCGTCATCGGCGCCCAGGTCATCCGCGGCGAGCTGGAAGATGGCGTCTTCGGCATGGAAGCGGGCACGCCCAGCGCGGTGCAGGAGCACAACATGTATTCCGTGTTCTCCGAGGACACCTGGTACGTGATCAAGCCGCTGGCGATCACTGCTGGCCTGCGCTACGACGACCATGAAATCTTCGGCGACCAGATCAGTCCGCGTCTCTATGGCGTCTATACCGTGAGCGAACAGTGGACGGTGAAGGGCGGCATCAGCACCGGCTTCAAGACACCGAAGACCACCCAGCTTTACGACGGCATCACCGGTTTCGGCGGCCAGGGCACGACACCGCTGTTCGGCAATCCGGACCTGCAGCCGGAAACCAGCACCAGCACCGAGTTGGCGGTCTACTGGCAGCATCCGGGCGGCCACGGCGTGAATGCCACCGTCTTCCGCAACGAGTTCGACGACAAGCTGTCCACCGAAGCCTGCGGCGTGGGTCTGGCGCTGGCGTGCCCGACCGGCGAGTACGCCGATATCGGCTATGTCACCGGCAACGTACCGGTCAACATCGATGAGGCCATCGTGCAGGGGGCGGAAGTGGCCGGCCGCTGGCAGATCAGCGATCGCTTCCGCTTCCGCGCCAACTACACGTACACCGACAGCGAACAGAAAAGCGGCCCGTCGCGGGGTCTGCCGTTGGGCAACAGCGCCAAGCACATGGCCAATGCGACGCTCGATTGGGCGGCCACCGACCGGTTCAACGTCTTCCTTTCCGGTGAGCTCCGTTCGAAGCGCTATCGCGGTGCGGACGCCGTGACAGGCGAGCCGCTGTACTGGAAGGACTACGAGGTGTGCCACCTGGGCGCGTCGTACAAGGCGACCGGCTGGCTGACGATCAACGCGCGCATCAACAATCTGCTTGATCGTGATTTCACGAGTTACCGGACCACGTTCACCGACGACGGCGATGGCACGTGGACGCCCGTCCCCCAGGACGACTACAACAACAAGGACAAGGCCCGCAGCCTCTGGCTGAGCCTCAACGTCAACTTCTGAGCCTCCCGGGCGTTCCCACCCCCGCGACGGGGTGGGAATGCCCCTCAATTGAGAGCCATTCTCATTCGTGATGTAATGGCGAACCGCACCACGCCGCATCGAGACCGCCGTTGTCCCCTTCCGCTTCCCCTGCGCTCCAGCAACAACGCCGCGGCTTCTGGCTGCGGACGTTGCATCAGTGGCACTGGATCAGTTCGGCGGCCTGCCTGATCGGCATGCTGCTCTTCGCGATCACCGGGATCACGCTGAACCACGCGTCGAAGATCGAGGCCACGCCCGACGTCAGCAACCTCACGGCCACGGTGCCCGCGGATGTGCTGGCGGGACTCGGTGACCGTCAGGAAGGCAATGCGCCGCTGCCGCCCCCAGTTGCAGGCTGGCTGGAGGACGAACTGTCCATTTCGATCGGCAGCCGCCAGGCCGAATGGTCGGACGTGGAGGTCTATCTTTCCATGCCTGGCCCGGGCACCGACGCCTGGTTGAACATCGACCGGGAAACCGGTGCGGTCGAATACGAACGTACCAACCGCGGCTGGATCTCCTATTTCAACGATCTGCACAAGGGTCGCAATGCCGGTCCCGCGTGGGGATGGTTCCTCGACATTTTCGCCGTCGCCTGCCTGGTGTTCTGCATTACCGGGCTGTTCCTGCTTTACCTGCACGGCAGGCAGCGCAGCATGACCTGGCCGATGGTCGGCCTAGGCCTGCTGGTCCCCCTGCTGATCGCCCTGCTTTTCATCCACTGATTCCCCTCCACGAAACCGCGAGTGACCGCATGTCGAAGATCGCCGTCCACACCACGCTCACCATCGCGCTCAGCGGCCTGCTGGCCACGCCGGCCTATGCCGCCACGCTGGACATCAACGTCGAGATCCCCAAGCTCAACGTGGCCGAGTACCACCGCCCCTACGTGGCGGTGTGGGTCGAAGGCGCCGACCAGAAGGTCGCCGCCAACCTGTCCGTCTGGTACCAGCAGACCAGCAACTCGGAAGGCCATGGCACCAAGTGGCTGCCTGACATGCGCCAGTGGTGGCGCAAGTCCGGGCGGTCGCTGCAGGTGCCCGTGGATGGCGTGACTGGTCCGACCAAGCCGGTCGGCAAGCACGCGCTGAGTTTCACGGACAAGCAGCACCTGGCGAAACTGGCCCCGGGCCAGTACACGCTGGTCGTCGAAGCCGCGCGCGAAGTCGGTGGTCGCGAACTGCTGAAGATCCCCTTCACCTGGCCCGCCAAGGGCGCGCCGCAATCGGGCAAGGCGCAGGGCAGCACCGAACTCGGTGCGGTCACGCTGACCGTCAAGCCCTGATTCCCTTCCCCTACCGAGCTGGAGATTCCGATGAAGCGTTCCCTCGCCGTGGCCATCGCCCTGGCCTCCGTCATTCCGGTCACCGCCCTCGCCCACAAGGCCTGGTTGCAGCCCTCGCAGACCGTCATCGCCGGCACCAATCCGTGGATCACGGTGGACGCCGCGGTGTCCAACGACCTGTTCTATTTCAACCATGTGCCGCTGCGCACCGAAGGCCTGGTCATCACCGCGCCGGATGGCAGCACCGCGGAAGCGCAGAACCTGGCAACGGGCAAGTTCCGCACCGTGTTCGATGTCGAACTGAAGCAGCAGGGCACCTACCGCATCGCCACGGTCAACAAGAACCTGATGGTTCGCTGGGAAGGCGCCGACGGCAAGCCGGGCGGCCTGCGTGGCGCCAAGCCGGAAGACCTGGCCACCAAGGTGCCGAAGGATGCGAAGAACCTGCAGGTCTCGCAGTCGATCGGCCGCATCGAAACCTTCGTGACCAACGGTTCGCCGAACGACACCGCACTGAAGGCGACCGGCGAAGGCATCGAACTGCTGCCGGTCACGCACCCGAACGATCTGTTCGCCGGCGAGCAAGCGAAGTTCAGGATGCTGGTCGACGGCAAGCCGGCCGCAGCCCTGGAGTTCGAGATCACCCGCGGCGGTACGCGTTATCGCAACGCGCAGGAAGAGATCAAGGTCACCACCGACAACAACGGCGAATTCAGCGTGACCTGGCCGGAAGCCGGCATGTACTGGCTGGAAACCGGCACGCAGGACGAAAAGACCACCATCCCGCAGGCGAAACAGCGCCGCCTGAGCTACGTGGCCACGCTGGAAGTATTGCCCCAGTAAGCCCTCACCGCACCGCCGGACCTGCATCCGGCGGTGCACGCCGGAATGACTACTTCGACCTCCCCCACTTCTGCATCCGCGACGCCCGTCCATGCGTTGCGCGGCCAGACCATGGGTACCACCTGGTCGGCGCAGTGCGTCAGCGCTTCGCGCGTCGACCTGCATGGCCTGCACGACGCCGTGCAGGGCCGCCTCGACCAGGTCGTCGCGCAGATGAGCACGTGGAATGCCGACGCCGACATCATGCGCTTCAATCGCGCGATGGCGGGGGACTGGTTCGTGCTGCAGGAGGACTTTCTGCGCGTGCTCGCCGCAGCCCTGGATGTCGCCTCCCTCAGTGGCGGTGCCTTCGACCCCACCGTATCGCCCCTCGTCGCCGCATGGGGGTTCGGCGCGCATGCCGGCGGCCAAGGTCGTCCTTCCCCGGCCGACCTGGTCGCTGCGCGGTCGCGCGTCGGCTGGCAGCAGCTCCGCTTCGACCCGGAACGACATCGCGCTAGGCAACCGGGAGGCCTGATGCTCGACCTCTCCGCCATCGCCAAGGGCTACGGCGTGGACGTCGTCGCCGACCTGCTGCGTCGTCGCGGCATCGAGGCGGCGTTGGTCGAAGTCGGCGGCGAGCTTTACGGATATGGCCGCAAGGCCGATGGCACGCCGTGGCGCGTGCTGGTGGAATCCTCGCCCGACGAGGAAGCGGACAGCGAAGGACTGGAGCCACGCATCCTGGCGCTAGATGGCCTGGCGGTTGCGACGTCCGGCGACCGCTGGCATGCCTATGCGCAGGAGGGACGACGCTACTCGCACACGATCGATCCACGAAGCGGCGAGCCGGTCACGGATACAGCCGCTGCGGTGACGGTGGTTGCCACGGACGCCATGCGTGCTGATGCGTGGGCGACCGCATTGACGGTGATGGGCGCTTCCGTTGGGTATGCGTTCGCGACTGAACACGAACTGGCCGCCCGCTTCCTGCAACGCACGCCAGACGGCCTGCAGGAAACGATGACCCCCGCCTTCGAACGCCATCTCGCCGCATGAGCAAGGCGTCGACCACCCCACTACGCGGCATCGCGCCGCTGTTCGGCAACGCGCTCGTCATGCTGCTGTTGGCCGCGTGCGCGTGGCTGCTTGCCGGATTGCACGACGGGGACTGGTGGCAGGCCATGCCATCGGCTGCGCGGGGCTACGCCGCGGCCGCCTCGGTCCTCGCGTATGCGGCACTGGTTGGCGCATTCCTGTACCGCGCACGTGCCCGCGACAAGACGGCACAATCGCGGGCAGTCGCGACGCGGGATGCGATGTGGGTCGTGCATGCCAGTCAGACCGGGTTCGCGATGGAACTGGCCGACATGACGGCGGCGTCGCTCCGCCGAGCAGGCGTGGCCGTGCAGCGCGCGGGACTCGAGCACCTGGATGCCGCGCGCCTGCAAGGCATCGAGCGTGCAATGTTCGTGGTCAGTACCACGGGCGAAGGCGATCCGCCGGATCCTGCGATGGGCTTCGTGCGCCAGGTGATGTCGCAGACACTCGCACTGGAGACATTGCAGTACGCCGTGTTGGCATTGGGCGATCGCGAATACGCGCAGTTCTGCGCTTTCGGCCACCAGCTCGACGATTGGCTGAGGCACCAGGGCGCGAAGCCGCTGTTCGATCTTGTGGAAGTCGACAACGCCGACGACAGTGCGTTGCGGCACTGGCAGCACCACATCGGCCAGTTCGGCGATGACACCGAAGTGCCG
Organism: Pseudoxanthomonas japonensis; assembly: GCF_010093445.1. Taxonomy (GTDB): domain Bacteria; phylum Pseudomonadota; class Gammaproteobacteria; order Xanthomonadales; family Xanthomonadaceae; genus Pseudoxanthomonas_A; species Pseudoxanthomonas_A japonensis. The sequence continues at coordinate 68,771 of NZ_PDWW01000020.1, forward strand.
GACTGGTCGGCACCTCGCTACGAGGCGTGGCGGCTACGCGAACGTGTCGAACTGAATCCGGGCAGCCTGGGTGGGCCCGCATACCATCTTGTGCTGGCGCCGGAGGATGGCGGCCTCCTCGTATGGACGGCAGGCGACATCGCCGAGATCGGACCGCAGCACGCGCGAGAGGATGTGGATCGCTTCCTGCATCGGACCGGCATGGACGGCAGTGCCCGCGTCCATTGGCAAGGTGAGACCCGACCGCTCGCCACCGTGCTCGCGCTCTGCCATTGGCCCGATCCGGCGACGGCTTTCACGGAGGCGCAGGCGTTGGCGGACGCCTGCACGCCCTTGCCGCACCGCGAGTACTCGATCGCCTCCACGCCCGCTGACGGTGCGCTGCACCTGCTGGTGCGGTTGATGCGGCGCCCGGACGGCACCCCCGGGCTGGGCAGCGGCTGGCTCTGCACGCATGCGCGACCCGGTGACGCCGTCGCGTTGCGCATACGGCGCAATCCCAATTTTCACGCGCCGGCGGCCGACACGCCGATGATCCTGATCGGCAACGGCACCGGACTCGCGGGCCTTCGCGCCCATCTCAAGGCGCGTGCACCGGCAGGCGCAACGCGCAACTGGTTGCTGTTCGGCGAGCGTCAACGAACGCGGGATTTCTTCCACGCTGAAGAATTGCTCGCGTGGCAGACGCAAGGGCTGCTCGAGCATCTCGACCTGGCTTTCTCACGCGACGGAGGCGAACACCGCTACGTCCAGCACGCATTGCTGGCGCAGGCGGACCGGGTGCGCCGATGGATCGACGAAGGTGCCGCTCTGTACGTCTGCGGCAGCCTGGCAGGCATGGCCCCGGACGTGGATGCGACGCTGCGACGCATTCTGGGTGACGAGCGGATAGAAGCGTTGCGTGCCGACGGGCGCTATCGACGGGACGTGTACTGAGGCGCGGTCAGCCGGCCCCGTCTTCGACACGGATGGCCAGCAGTTCTCCTCCACCCTCGAGCGCATATCGGGTGCGGCCATCGCCCGGAACGAGGATGGCCGTATCACCGCTCCAAAGTGGACCGAGGCCGCTGTCGGCATCGAACATCGCCTGCCCGGCGATCAGATGGACGACCCAGTGCACGCCCGGTTCGGTGAAGAACAGCATCGGTCCCACCAGCGGACGATGCAGCAGTTCGGTGCGCACACGGCCACGGCGCCACATCAGGTTGAAGTCATGCGTCGTGCCGTCGACCAGTTCGCCCGTGACGACGTCTTCGCCAGCGAAGCGCACGCGGTCGTGCGGCGGCATCAGGTCGACCGTACGCCCATCATCGAACCTCAGGCGCAGCCCGTTGCCGCGAAGCAGCACCAGCTCGCGGTCGATGCCGGGAAACGAGGAGAACGCCGCGTCGCGCTCGATCTCGGCGATCGACAGTCGCCAGTCCCACGCATCGTTGTCCGGCACCCGCACGATCTCGCGTGTCCAGCCCAGGCCGTTCTTCCAGCGGTCACGCCGGTACTCGTTCGAGGGAATGAGGCGTGACGATGCCGGCATGGTGTCTCCGTGTCAGGGCGCGGCGCGATTCTAGCCCGTCCATTCACCGGCGTGCCGGAGTCGGAAACGACATCGCCCGGGCGCGCATCCTGCGCGTCCGGGGCGATGTCCACCTCCCTGTCGGCATCCTGCCAGTCTCAGGCTCCTGCCCGTTCCCGACACGTGCGCATCCTGCGCGCTATGAATACATCCTTGTCGGCATCCTGCCTGTCTCCCCCTGGCTTCCTGCCCCTGTGCGTGGCGCCCCACCTCCTGTGGGAGCGCCCCGCACGGGATTCGATCAGCGTCGCGCCACCGGCTTGGCGGGCGCCGCGGTGGCGGCCGCGGGCTTGCCCGTCGGCTTCGCCGGCGTGGCGCCGGTGCGCAGTTCGATGCGGTCGCGGTTCTGCTCGATGGTGCTCAGGCCGATGCCTTTCACCATGGCCAGCTCCTCGGCGCTCTTGAACGGTCCGTTGGCCTTGCGGTACTCGATGATGGCGGCGGCCTTGGCGGGCCCCACGCCGATCAGCACGCGATCCAGCGCGGCCGCATCGGCGGTGTTGATGTTGACCTTCTCTGCGGCGAACGCCTGCACGGCGAACAGCAGCGACAGGGCGGCGGCAAACAGGGTGTGGATGAACGACTTCATGACGACTCTCCTTGTGGCGTTGGACTCTCCTTGCATGACGGATGCGTCGCGGCATCCGTCATGTTTCCGCCTGCGGGCCGTGGGCCTTGGCGGTAGGGAAAGTGTCCAACTCCGACGGGAGCCAAGGTATCGCCCTGGCGCGGGGGAATCTGCCCGTAAACACCGCGGCCGGCTGTAGGAAAAGTCCTACCCTCAGCCAGGGCGTAGAATGGCGTCCAGCCTTTCAGTACCCGGAGTAGCCATGGATACCGCCAAAGTCGACCGTTACGTTGCCGAGAAATGGGATGACGACATCGTCCCGCAGCTGGTCGAGTACATCCGCATTCCGAACAAGTCGCCGATGTTCGACAAGGACTGGGTGGCCAACGGCTACATGGAGCAGGCCGTGCAGCTGATGGAGCGCTGGGCGAAGGCGCAGTCCGTGCCCGGCATGCAGGTGGAGGTGGTGCGCCTGGAAGGCCGCACACCGCTGATCCTAATCGAGATTCCCGCCAGCGGCCCGGAAACCGGCGCCGACACCGTGCTGCTGTACGGCCATCTGGACAAGCAGCCGGAAATGACCGGCTGGGACGACGATCTGGGCCCGTGGGTGCCGGTGATCAAGGGCGACAAGCTGTATGGCCGCGGTGGCGCCGACGACGGCTACGCGATCTTCGGTTCGCTGGCCGCCATCCAGGCGTTGCAGCAGCAGGGCGTGCCGCATGCGCGCTGCGTGGTGCTGATCGAGGCCTGCGAGGAATCCGGCAGCTACGACCTGCCGGCCTACGTCGACCACCTGACCGACCGCATCGGCAAGCCGTCGCTGGTGGTCTGCCTGGACTCGGGTTGCGGCAACTACGAGCAGCTGTGGTGCACCACCTCGCTGCGCGGCCTGGCCGGCGGCAACTTCACCGTCAAGGTGCTGGAGGAAGGCGTGCACTCCGGCGACGCCTCGGGCGTCGTGCCCTCGAGTTTCCGCCTGCTGCGCCAGTTGCTGTCGCGGCTGGAAGACGAACAGACCGGCCGCATCCTGCCGGATGGCTTGCAGGTGGAGATCCCGGACGCGCGCCTGGCGCAGGCGCAGGAAGCCGCGCGCGTGCTGGATACGGCGGTGTTCGACAAGTTTCCGTTCCTGCCCGGCATGACGCCGATGGCCGAAGACCTGGCCGAACTGGTGCTCAACCGCACCTGGCGGCCGGCGCTGTCGGTGACCGGCGTGGACGGCATGCCGCCGCTGTCGTCGGCGGGTAACGTGCTGCGTCCCTACACCTCGGTGAAGCTGTCGCTGCGGCTGCCGCCGACGCTGGAGGGCAAGCAGGCCGGCCAGCTGTTGAAGGACCTGCTGGAGAAGGATCCGCCGAACGGCGCGCAGGTCAGCCTGGAACTGGAAAAGGCCAGCACCGGCTGGAACGCACCGGCGATGTCGCCGTGGCTGGAGAACGCCATCGACGCCTCCAGCCGCGAGTTCTTCGGCAAGCCAGCGATGTATATGGGCGAAGGCGGCACCATTCCGTTCATGGGCATGCTGGGCGAGAAGTTTCCCGGTGCGCAGTTCATGATCACCGGCGTGCTGGGCCCGCATTCCAATGCACACGGTCCGAACGAGTTCCTGCACATCCCGATGGGCAAGAAGGTCACTGCCTGCGTGGCGCGGGTGATCGCCGAACACCACGCTGCCAGCGTGCGTGGCGAGACCACGGGCGTCGCCGCGGTGGCGGGCGGCGAACAGCACGGCGATCACGGCTGCTGCTGATCGCGGTGTGCATTGGCATCGCGACGGAGGCCGGGGCGACCCGGCCTTCGTCGTTTCACGCCTCGGGCGCATCAGGGTTTGCAGGGGCTCGGGGGAGGTGTGGGAGCGACGTAAGTCGCGATGAGGCCTTCAATGGAAAGCCCATCGCGACTTACGTCGCTCCCACGTTCCGCATCTCGCATCACACGTCCGGGCCATGCAACCTGCGGATGGCCTGCGCCGGGGCCTCTGGGTTACGCTGCGCCTCGCCCCACACCTTCCCAACCGGAGTGTTTCGATGGAACAGATCTTTGGCGGCGGTATTCTCTGGACCTTGCTGATCGGCTTCCTCGCCGGCCTGCTCGCGCGGGCGCTCAAGCCCGGCAACGACAAGCTCGGCTTCTTCATGACCATCGTGCTGGGCATCCTGGGCGCGCTGCTGGCGCGCTTCGTCGGCGTCCAGCTCGGCTGGTACGGTCCGGGTGAACCGGCCGGCTTCATCGCCGCCGTCGTCGGCGCCATCGTGCTGCTGGTGATCTACGCGATGGTGAAGAAGAAGCGCTGACGGTCGCGTGCCATGCCATCGAATGCCCCCTTTGTCGGGGGCATTCTTTTTCCACTGCTGCCAGGACTTTCCGTGCGCTCGACAATGCCGACCGTGTTACGCCTCCTGGCGGTGATGTCCTGCCTGTTCGTCGGCCCGGCCTTGGCCGCGTCTCCGCTCGATGGAGCGTGGCGCCTCGATTCCGGCAGCTACGTCGACGACCAGGGCCAGGAGAAAGACTATGGCAGCCTGAAACTGCAGGGCACCAAGCTGCTCACTGATGGCCATTTTTCCTTCACCACCACGCAGGACGGGCGCTTCTGGGCAGGCGGCTCGGGCACGTTCACCGCCGGTGCCGACACCTACGTGGAGACGCCACAGATGGCGTCCTACGCGGTGGTCGAAGGCGGCAACTACCATTTCAGCTACACGCTCGAAGGGAACACCTGGACGCTGGAGCGCTTCGAAGACGGCAAGCGCGTCGAGCGCGAGGTCTGGCGACGTGTGACCTCCGCGCCCTGACCGCAGCCCGCTTACTGGCTGCGGCCGTAGACATCCTCGAAGCGCACGATGTCGTCCTCGCCCAGATAGCTGCCCGACTGCACTTCGATCAGTTCCAGCGGCACCTTGCCCGGATTCTCCAGGCGATGCTTCACGCCCAGCGGGATGTAGGTGCTCTCGTTCTCCGACAGCAGCAGCGTTTCGTCGCCGCGTGTGACCTTGGCGGTGCCGCTGACCACGATCCAGTGCTCGGCGCGGTGGTGGTGCATCTGCAGGCTGAGCGAAGCGCCCGGCTTGACCTTGATGCGCTTCACCTGGTGGCGCCCGCCGTTGTCGACGGAATCGTAGCTGCCCCACGGACGATGCACTTCACGGTGCAGGACCGCCTGGCTGCGCTGCTCCTTCTTCAGCTGCGCGACCACCTGCTTGACCTCCTGCACGCGGTCCTTGCGCGCGACCAGCACAGCGTCGTCGGTCTCGACCACCACGATGTCGTCCACGCCGACCAGCGCGACCAGGCGTTGCGCGTAGGCGTAGCTGTTGCGACTGTCCACGGCGATGACGTCGCCATGATGCGCATTGCCATCGGCGTCGCGGTCGGCCACGTCCCACAGCGCCGACCAGCTGCCGACATCGTTCCAGCCGATATCGACCGGCAGCACCATCGCATGGTCCGTCTTCTCGAAGACCGCGTAGTCGATGGAATCGGACGGACAGGCAGCGAAGGCCGCCTTGTCCAGGCGGACGAAGTCGCCGTCATGGCGTGCGGCCGCATGCGCTGCGCGCACGGCGTCGACGATGTCGGGACGGAAGCGTGCAAGCTCTTCCAGATAGCGGCTGGCGCGGAACAGGAACATGCCGCTGTTCCAGTAATAGCCGCCGGCATCCAGATACGACTGGGCGGTGGCGGCATCGGGCTTCTCGACGAAGCGCGAGACCTTGCGCAGGCCGTCACCGGCCTCGGCCTGGATGTAGCCGAAGCCGGTTTCCGGCGCATCCGGCACGATGCCGAACGTCACCAGCGCACCCGCCTCCGCAGTGGGGGACGCGTCGCGTATGGCGCGCTGGAAACCGGTCACGTCGCGAACCACATGATCCGACGGCAACACCAGCAGCAGTGGATCCGCACCGTCCGCCATCGCCTGCAACGCCGCGGCGGCGATCGCCGGCGCGGTATTGCGTCCGACAGGTTCCAGCAGGATGGAGGGCACCGGCGCACCGATCTGCCGCAACTGTTCGGCGACCAGGAAACGGTGCTCTTCGTTCGCGACCACGATGGGGGCGAGTTCGGCGATGGCCTCCACGCGGCGCCACGTCGCCTGCACCATGGTGTCATCACCGGCGAGCGGCAGGAACTGCTTGGGATAGGCCTCGCGCGACAGCGGCCACAGCCGCGTGCCGGAGCCGCCGGACAACAGCACGGGTTGAAGTTTGGCCATGCAAGCCTCGCAAGTCGGTAGGGCGCCAGTTTACCCTGTAGCCCTTATCGCCTCCGCGTGGTCGCCACTGCATGAACCCCACGATTCAGGACCCCTCCGGACGGGGTGCCCAACGCCTGGAATGGGCGCGCGGTGCGCTCGGCGACCCGTACGCGCAGCTCGAACGCGCTTCGATGGATGCCGGTTTCCGCAGCTACTGGCGATCGCTGGGCGATGGCCCGGGACGGATCGTGATGGATTCCCCACCCGGGCTTGAGGACGTGCGCCCGTGGCTGGCGATGCGCGACCTGCTGCTCAGTGGCGACGTGCGCGTGCCGGACGTGCTGGCCATCGACACCGACCTCGGCTTTCTGCTGCTCGAGGATCTTGGCGGCCCGACGCTGGCACACGTGATCAGTGAAGACAACGCCGACACCTGGTTCGATGCCGCCATCGAACAGCTGCTGCGCCTGCAGGCCATCGCACCGCCGGACGGCATGGGCGAGTTCGGCGAGGCACTGCTGCAGCGCGATGCCGGCTTGTTCGACGAGTGGTTCCTGCGCCGACACCTGGGGCTGACGCTGGACTGTGGCGAAATCGAAGCGCTGGAGTTGTCGCAGCGCCGGCTGATGGACAACGCATTGAACCAGGCGCGCGTGCTGACTCATCGCGACTTCATGCCGCGCAACCTGATGCCGATCACGCCGGGTCCGGCCGTGCTGGACTTCCAGGACTGCGTGCGCGGACCGGTGGCCTACGATGCGATGAGCCTGTTCAAGGATGCGTTCCTGAGCTGGCCGATCGAACGCGTCGATGGCTGGCTCGCGCGCTACCACGCCCGTGCGACGCGCGCCGGCGTACCCGTGCCGGAACTGAAGATCTTCCTGCGCGATGCCGACTGGATGGGTATCCAGCGACACCTGAAGATCCTCGGCATCTTCTCGCGCCTGCACTACCGCGACGGCAAGACCCGCTACCTGCCAGACGTACCACGGTTCATCCGCTACCTGGACGAGGTGCTGCCGCGCTACCCGGAACTGGCTGGACTGCGCACGCTGCTCGACAGTCGCATCAAGCCCGTGCTGCACGCGCGCGGTGAAATCGCATGAAGGCACTCGTCTTCGCGGCCGGCCTCGGCGAGCGCATGCGCCCGTTGACCGACCACACGCCCAAGCCGTTGATCGAAGCCGGCGGCAAGCCGTTGATCGTCTGGCACCTGGAGAAGCTGGCGGCGATGGGCGTGCAGGACGTGGTGGTCAACACCAGCTGGCTCGCCGACCGCTTTCCTGCCGTGCTCGGCGACGGTGCGCGCTGGGGTCTTCGGCTGCATTACCTGCACGAAGGCGACACGCCACTGGAAACCGGCGGCGGCATGCTCAATGCGCGACCCGTGCTCGGCGAGGCGCCTTTCCTGCTGGTGAATGGCGATATCTGGACCGACTTCGACTTCGCGCGACTGCCGCGCGAGCCGAAGGGGCTGGCGCACCTTGTGATGATCGATCCGCCCGGCTATGCCACGAACGGAGACTTTGCTCTGGATGACGCCGGAAATGTCCGCAAGGAGGGTGCGAATCGTCTGACCTACGCCGGCATCGGTGTTTACAGGACCGAGCTGCTGGACAATTGGCAGCACCATGTCGACGATCAAGCCGGTGTCGCGTCCAACGGGAAGCCGCGCTTCCGTCTTGCACCGATCTTGCGAGCACACATGGCTGGGAACAGCATCCGCGGCGAACGTCATGCAGGGCGCTGGACCGACGTCGGCACGCCGCAGCGGCTGGCCGAACTGGAGACGAGACTAAGCGGCGGCGTGGTTTAGCTTCACGCGGACGGCATTCACAATAAAGCATCGCGCCCATGGGGCGCTCCTACAACGCATTTAGGCCTGTAGGAGCGCCCCATGGGCGCGATGTCCTTCATCCTTCGGCTCACACTGAAAGCGCATCGCCGATACGACCCTCGCCTACAGCACCTGCCGCAGGAACGGCACGGTGATCCTGCGCTGCGCCGCGAGCGATGCGCGGTCCAGCCGGTCCAGCAACACGACCAGCGCACCGAGGTCGCGGTCGGTGCGGGTGAGCAGCCAGTCCAGCGCGGCATCCTCCAGCGCCAGGCCGCGCCGCTGCGCTCGGTCGCGCAGCACCTCGCGGCGGCCGTCGTCGTCGAGCGGATCCAGCACCAGGCGCAGGCATTGCTGCAGCCGCGAGCGCAGGTCGGGCAGCACCAGGCCGATGTCGTCGGGAATGCCGCGCGCGGTGTACAGCACGTTCAACCCCGAGGCCCGGGCACGATTATGGAAGTCGAACAGCGCGACTTCGTCCTCGCGCGCACCGGCGATCGCGTCCAGTCCGTCCAGCGCCACGACGTCATGGCCTTCGAGGGCATCGAGCGCGTCGCGCATGCGCCCCGCTGCCGCCGCCAGCGGCAGGTAGGCGGCACGCCTGCCCTGCTGCTCGGTCGCGGCGCAGACCGCCAGCGCCAGATGGGTCTTGCCGGTCCTGGATGCCCCGGACAGGTATATCCAGTCCGCGCCCGCCATGGCTGCCAGTGACGACAATGCCGGCAAGGCGCCTTCAGGCGGCGCGATGAAGCTGTCGAAGCGCTGGTCCGGCGGATACCGCAGCGCCAGCGGCAATTGCGGACCCAGGCCCGCGCCCTGCTCGTCGCGACTCACGGCGTATCGGAATCCACGCGGGGTGCCGCCTGCTCGACGCTGCCCTTGTCGATGTAGGAGTCCAGCACGATCGACGGCCGGTCGCCGGCATACAGACGGCTCTGGGTGTAGCGCTCGTGCGCGAAGCGCAGCAGTACGTTGGCGATCGCCGCGATCGGCAGCGCCAGCAGCATGCCGAGGAACCCGAACAGCTGTCCGCCGGCCATGATGGCGAAGATCACCGCCACCGGATGCAACCCGATGCGGTCGCCGACGATGCGCGGCGTCAGCACATAGCCTTCCAGCATCTGGCCGACCACGAACACGCCCATCACCAGCGCCACCAGCGACCAGTCGCCACCGGATTGCACCAGCGCCGCGATCACGCCCAGCACGATGCCCGTCGCGGTACCCAGGTACGGCACGAAGCTGATCAGGCCGGCGATGATGCCGACCAGCAGGCCGACCTTCAGGCCCACGACCGACAGGCCGATGGCGTAGATCGCGCCCAGCGCCAGCATCACCAGGAACTGCCCGCGCAGGAACGCGCCCAGCACTTCGTTCGACTCCAATGCCAGCCGGTTGACGGTGGCGATGTGATCGCGCGGCACCAGCGCGGCGATGCGCTCCACCAGCAGGTCCCAGTCGCGCAGGAAGTAGAACGTCAGGATCGGCAGCAGCACCAGGTTGGCCACCCAGGCCATCACCGCGAAGCCGGAGCGCGAGAAATAGCCGAACAGCGTGGCCGCGACGCCACCTGCCTGCTGCCAGTGGCTGCGGATCCATTCGGTCAGTCGATCCGGGTCGAGCCACGCCACCAGTTCCAGCCCGGTGCGTTGTTCCACCCAGGGCAGCGCCTTTTCCACGAACCAGTCGCGGTAGGCCGGCAAAGATTCGACCACCGTGACGACCTGCCGCTCGATCATCGGCACCAGCAGGACCAGCGCGAGGACCAGCAGCAGCGTCATCAGCGTGAACACCAGGACGACCGCCGTCGTGCGCGAACGGCCGCTGCGCTCCAGCCGGTCCACCCAGGGATCGCCCAGCCAGCCGAGCAGCGCCGCGCAGACGAACGGCGTGAGCACCGGCGCCAGCAACCAGATCAGCCAGCCGACGATCAGGGCGATCAGCAACCATTGCCAGCGGCGGGCCAGCGTACCGGCCGGCGTGGTGGAGAGATCCATGCAGCGTCCTTGTGTCAGCGCATCTGGTAGGCGGGCGGCTCGCCTTCGCCGCCGGTGAAGGGAGCCTCGTCACCCATGGTGCGGCGGAAGCCGGCCAGGCCCGAGACCAGCTCCAGGTCGAGCTCCAGCACGTCGCCATTGGCGCGCACCGGCGTGATGCGGCGGACCACGGCCATCTTCTGCAGGTGGCCGGTCAGGCGCAGGTAATCGTCGGTGCTGCGGATGCCGGTGAACAGCACGCGATAGGTGCCGGCCGGACCTGCACTGCCGCGCTTGCCGTACCGCTTCACCAGTGCGTCGGCGGTGCCGTCGGCACCGGAGGCCATGGCGCGGCGCGCGTCGGCGTCGGTCACCGACCAGGTCGCCAGCACCTTGCCGGCGTCGACGAACACCCAGTCCGCCGTCCAGCCGCCCTTGGCGTTGCGGTAAAGCTTTCCGATCAGCTGCATCGGCGGGCTGTAGCGCGCCGATGCACGGGAGACAGCGGCGGTGTCCTGGCGCCAGATCGCGCCGACCAGCGCCTGTTCCGCCGCGCCGCCGGCCGGCAGGCCAAGCCCGTAGCCGCGTTCGATGGCGCGGTTGAGCAGCGGTCGCGCGGCGTTGGATTGCGGCAAGCCCACCAGGCGCGGGCCACTGCCATCGTTGATCGCCAGCCAGACCACCGGCTTCGGGCGTGGCTGCGGCCAGACCGGCAAGCCCAGCGCGCCGGCCAGGCCGTTGACCTGGTCTTCGTCGAAACGCACCACCAGCGTGGTGCGGAACGTCGGCGCACCGGTCGCCGAGGTGCCCTGGTCCTGGCGATAGTCGTAACCGTCCACGTAATCCTTGGCATTGCGCAGCTCGGCGCCGACGCCGGGACGCGACATCGCTGCGCGGTCGCCCGACAGCTTGGCCAGCACCGTGCCGAGCGCGCGCGCGAAGCCGCCCTGCCGCTCCGCCTCGCCCTGCCCGTTGACCGGCACCTCCGCCTGGTACAGCCCGCGTGCGGAGACCGCATCGCCTTCCGTGCGCAGGCCGGACTGCGCCTGCACGGCGGGCGTCGTGGTCAGTGCCGCCACCAGCAGGGCGGTGGCGAGTGCGATACCTGGGATCCGGCGCATCGAGCGTCCTTGAGCTCTACAGACCCGGTGAATTGTTGCCCGAATGACCCGATACCGCCAACGGCACCCGTTCAGGACGGTCGCTCGGCGCGCCGATTCCTTTAAAATCCCGCCTCTTGCCCCGCCGACGACCGCCCGTGACCCAGCCGACACCTTCCACCCCCACCCCGATGACCTATCGCGACGCGGGTGTCGACATCGACGCCGGCAACGAACTGGTCGAACGCATCAAGCCGCTGGTCAAGCGCAGCTTCCGGCCGGAAGTGATGGGCGGGCTGGGCGGCTTCGGCGCGCTGTTCGACCTGTCCGGCAAGTACCGCGAACCGGTGCTGGTGTCCGGCACCGACGGCGTCGGTACCAAGCTGAAGCTGGCACAGCAGCTGGGCCGCCACGACACCATCGGCATCGACCTGGTCGCCATGTGTGTCAACGACGTGCTGGTGCAGGGCGCCGAGCCGCTGTTCTTCCTCGACTACTTCGCCACCGGCAAGCTCGATGTCGACACCACCGTTGCCGTCGTCGGCGGCATCGCCCGCGGCTGCGAACTGTCCGGCTGCGCACTGATCGGCGGCGAGACCGCCGAGATGCCCGACATGTACGGCCCGGGCGAATATGACCTGGCCGGTTTCTGCGTCGCGGCGGTAGAGAAATCGCGCCTGCTGGACGGCAACAAGGTCCGCGCCGGCGACGTGCTGGTCGGCATCGCCTCCAGCGGCCCGCATTCCAACGGCTATTCGCTGGTCCGCCGCATCTACGACCGCGCCGGCCGCCCGGCCGACCTCGACGTGGGCGGCGTGCCGCTGGCCGACGCGCTGATGGCGCCGACCACGCTGTACGTGAAGCCGATCCTGGAACTGCTGCAGGCGCACGACCTGCATGGCATGGCGCACATCACCGGCGGCGGCCTGACCGAGAACATCATCCGCGTGATCCCCGACGGCCTGGGCCTGCAGATCGACGCGAGCGCGTGGGCGCTGCCGCCGGTGTTCGACTGGCTGCAGCGCGAAGGTGCGGTCGAGAACGCCGAGATGTGGCGCACCTTCAACTGCGGCATTGGCTTCGTGCTGGTGGTCGCACCGGACCAGCTCGCCGCCGTGCAGACCGACCTGGCCCGCCTGCAGCTGACCCACTGGCAGATCGGTGAAGTCGTTGCCGCCAGCGGCGGCGAACGCGTCCGCATCGGCTGAGCGCGGCATGCCGCGCAGCAAGGCGATCGCCTTCGGGCTGACGCTGGCCGTCTTCGGCGCCAGCTGGATCGCGCCGCGCTGGCCGGTCGAACAGGCCATGCACAGCAGCCTGACCGTGCTCGGGCTGGCGTGGTTGTGGTGGCATGACCGGCGCTGGCCGCTGCGGCCGGTGCACTTAGCGCTGATCTGCGGCTTCATCGTGGCGCACTGTATCGGCGCGCGCTGGCTGTATTCGTACGTGCCCTACGACGCGTGGATGCAGACCGCGACCAGCTGGTCCCCCGCGCAAGCGTTCGGCTGGCAGCGCAACCATTTCGACCGCTTCATCCACCTGATGTACGGGGTGTGCTTCACGCCCGCCATCTGGCACTGGCTGAGGCAGCGCTGGCCGGCGCTGTCGGTGGGACACGCGTTCACGCTGGCGGTGATGCTGATCATGTGCACCAGCCTGGTGTACGAATGGCTGGAATGGGGCATCGCCCTGACGATGTCGCCCGAGGCGGCGGAGTCGTACAACGGGCAGCAGGGCGATGTGTGGGACGCCCATGCCGACATGCTGCTGGCGACCCTGGGCGCCCTGCTTGTCTGGCCACTCGCCCGCGCAGAACGCCACGGAGCCACGGCATGACGCTGCGGATCGCGGTGCTGGCGTCGGGTCGTGGCAGCAACCTGCAGGCCATCCTGCAAGCCATTGGTGCCGGGACCCTGGATGCCGAGGTGGTCGGCGTGTTCTCCGACAAGCCGGCCGCCCCCGCCTTGCGGCAGGTGCCGGCGTCGCGACGCTGGAGCGCCCGCCCGAGTGCCTTTCTTGACCGCGCCGCCTACGAGGCGGCCCTGTCGGACGCCGTAGCTGCCGTCCACCCGGACTGGGTGGTGTGCGCGGGCTACATGCGCATCCTGGGGGACGCCTTCATCGCCCGCTTCCGCGGCCGCCTGCTGAACATCCATCCCTCGCTGCTGCCCAGGTACCGGGGGCTGCACACCCATGCCCGCGCCATCGAGGCCGGCGATGCCGAACACGGCGCGAGCGTCCACTTCGTCATTCCTGAACTGGATGCCGGCGCCGTCGTTGCCCAGGTCCGGGTGCCGGTGCTGCCGGACGACACCCCGGAAGCGCTGGCCGCACGGTTGCTTCCCCGCGAGCACGCCCTGCTGGTGGCCGTGCTTCGACTGGCCAGCGAGGGCCAGCTGGCTGAACAGGGCGACATCACGCGCTGTCACGGTCAGCCGTTATTAAATCCCCTGTCCCTAGATTCGGCCGACCGTCTTGCTTTGTGACACCACCCTCGCCCCGATGACCCTCCCCTTCCGCTCCCTGCTGCTCGGCCTGGTCCTGGCCGGTTCCGTGGCGCCCGCCTGGGCGCTGGAGCCGTTCGTGGCCAGCTACCAGGCCTACAACGAGGGCAAGCTGGCCGGCAGCGCCAGCATGAAGGTCGTGCCCAAGGCAGGCAGCCAATGGCAGATCGACCTGAACGTGAAGGGCACGCGCGGATTCGCACGTCTGGCGGGCCTCAACATCGAACAGAGCACGGTCTTCGACAATGTCGACGGGCAGTTCCGCCCGCTCAGCCAGGCCACGGTCCGGCACGCGCTCTTCATGGGCAAGAAGATGGTCGGCACCTACGACTGGAATGCCCGTACCGCGCAGTGGCAGGGCGATATCAAGAAGGACCGGCGCGCGCCGCTGTCCTTGCAGCCGGGCGACATGAGCGCCCTGCTGATGAACCTGGCGGTGATCCGCGACGCTGCCCCGGGCAAGCACCTGGATTACCGCGTGGTGGACAACGGGCGGATCCGCGAGTACCAGTACGTGGTCTCGCCCGAGCCGGAAACCGTGACCGTCGAAGACCTGAGCTACAGCGCGCTGCGCGTGAGCCGGGCCAACGGCGGCAATGACGAAACCATCTTCTGGGTCGCCGACGGCGTGCCCACCCCCGTGCGCATCCTGCAGCGGGAGAACGGCCAGGACGGCGTGGACCTTCGCCTGGTCGAATACCAAGGAGCCCCTTGAACATGATGACGACCCCACTCGCCTCCTCGCGCTTCCTGCTCGCCGCGGCACTGCTGGCCGGCGCCAGTGTTCCCGCGCTGGCGGTCGAAGCCTTCACGGCGCAGTACAACGCCAGCGCGCTGGGCATGGTCGGCGAAGGCCAGATGTCGGTGGCGCCCCAGCCCGGCAACCGCTGGCAGTACTCGCTGACCGTGCGCAATCAGGCTGTCGACCTGAGCCAGAAGACCGTCTTCGATGTGCAGGACGGCCGCATGCGCCCGCTCAGCAGCAGCGACAGTTCGCGCCTGCTGATCAAGAAGAAGACCGTGAACACGGTCTACGACTGGTCGAGCGCGCAGGCCACCTGGACGGGCGACGTGAAGCCCGACCGGGCCGGCCCGGTAAAACTGGCCGCAGGCGACATGGATGCGCTGCTGGTCAACCTGGCCATCGTGCGCGACGTGGCCGCCGGCAAGCCGCTGACCTACCGCATGGTGGAGAACGGCCGCGCCAAGGCGATGAACTACCAGATCGCCGGCAAGGAGCGCATCACCATCGCCGGCAAGCCGCAGGAAGCCACCAAGGTCGTGCGCACCGATGGCGACAAGCAGACCATCGTGTGGGTGGTCGCCGACGCGCCGGTGCCGGCGCGCATCCTGCAACGCGAGAAGGGCCAGGACACCATCGACCTGACCCTCAAGTCCTGGCGCTGACCATCCCTCCGGAGAAAATCCCATGACAAGGATGTCCGCGCTGCTGGCCATCTCATCCGCCGCACTCGCGACGGCGGCGGCCCCGGCGCATGCGCTGAAGCCCTTCACCGCCCAGTACGATGCCTCCTTCAAGGGCATCTCGGCGGGCGGCTCGATGTCGCTCTCGCAGCAGGGCAACCGCTGGACCTACGCGATGGGCATCCGCAATGCGATGGCCAACCTGAGCCAGGCCACCGTGTTCGAGGATGCCGCGGGGCGCTATCGGCCGTTGGGAGGCAGCGACCGTTCGACCTATCTGATGAAGACACGATCGGTCGTCACGCATTACAACTGGAAAGGCATGCAGGCGCGCTGGACCGGCGACGTGAAGCCGCAGCGGGCAGGCCCGGTGGCGATGCAGGTCGGCGACATGGATGCGCTGCTGGTGAACCTGGCGCTCGTCCGCGATGTCGGCTTCGGCCGCACGTCGATGAACTACCGGCTGCTGGAGAACGGCAAGGCCAAGCCCATGGCCTACCGCGTCGCCGGCCGCGAGAAGATCACCGTGGGCGGGCGTGCGCTGGACACGACGAAGGTCGTGCAGAGCGCCGGTGGCAAGCAGACCACCGCGTGGATCGCCGCTGGCGTACCAGCGCCCGTCCGTATCGTGCAGCGCGAGGACGGCAGCGAAGTGTTCCGCCTGCAGCTGACCTCCTGGCGCTGAGCCGGGGGCGAACGGAAAAGCCCGGCGGATGCCGGGCTTCTTCATTCCGCGTCGGGCTGGAACACCGTCTTGCAGTCCATGCGGATGGTGCCGCTGCCGTTACGCCATGCGAAGGCGTTGCACTGGCGATTTCCTTCCTGCGTCTGTTCCACCACCACGGTGAAGACGGCCTGCGCGATCTCGCCCTGCGTCACCGTGCCGTCGCCGTTCCAGTCCATGTCCTGAGTGGTGATGCCGTGCGTCGCGGCCGAGCCGGTGTAGTGGAGCCACGCGACCAGGGCGAGCAGCGCCACCACGATGCCCAACAGGATCTTGCGCCGCAGCGGGAAGCGCGAGCGGATCCCGGAGAGTTTCGGATCGTGCCTGCTCACGACACGCGCCTGATTTTCGCGCCCAGGCCGCCCAACTTCTCCTCGATGTTCTCGTAACCACGATCGAGGTGGTAGATGCGGTCGATCGTGGTGTCCTCGTTGGCGACCAGGCCAGCGAGGATCAGCGACGCCGAGGCACGCAGATCGGTCGCCATCACCGGCGCCCCACCCAGCTTCTCCACGCCACGCACGATGGCGGTATGGCCCTCGACGCGGATGTCCGCCCCCAGGCGCAGCAGTTCGTTGACGTGCATGAAGCGGTTTTCGAAGATCGTTTCGTTGATCACGCCCACGCCGTCGGCCACGCAGTTCAACGCCATGAACTGCGCCTGCATGTCGGTGGGGAATGCCGGGTACGGCGCGGTGGTCAGGCTGACGGCCTTCGGACGCTTGCCCTGCATGTCCAGCGTGATGCTGTCGGCGGTGGTCTCGATCTTCGCGCCGGCTTCCGTCAGCTTGTCCAGCACCGCTTCCAGCGTGTCGGGACGCGCGTTGCGCGCGGTGACCTTGCCGCCGGTCATCGCCGCGGCGACCAGGAATGTGCCCGTCTCGATGCGGTCAGGCACCACGGAATGACGTCCGCCGCCGAGACGCTCTACGCCATGGATAACGATGCGCGAGGTGCCGGCGCCCTCGATCTTCGCGCCCAGCGCATTGAGGCATTCGGCCAGGTCGGTGACCTCCGGCTCCATCGCCGCGTTCTCCAGCACCGTGGTGCCTTCGGCCAGCGTGGCCGCGGCCATGACGTTCTCGGTGCCGGTCACGGTGACCATGTCGAACACGAAGCGCGCGCCCTTCAGACGTGCCGCGCGCGCCTTGATGTAGCCGTTCTCGACGGTGATCTCGGCACCCAGCGCCTGCAGGCCCTTGATGTGCTGGTCGACCGGGCGCGAGCCGATCGCGCAGCCGCCGGGCAGCGACACCACCGCGGCGCCATGGCGGGCGACCAGCGGGCCGAGCACGAGGATCGACGCGCGCATGGTCTTGACCAGTTCGTACGGCGCGACGAAGCGGCTGACGGTGGTCGGGTCGACGGTGATGCCGCGCCCCTTGGCGAGCGTGCCCTCGTCGATGGTGATGCCGGCGCCCAGCTCACCCAGCAGCTTGATGGTGGTCACCACGTCGTGCAGGTGCGGCACGTTGGTGATCTCCACCGGCGCGTCCGCCAGCAGCGTCGCGCACAGGATGGGGAGCACGGCGTTCTTGGCGCCCGAGATGGTGACTTCGCCGTTGAGCGTGTTGCCACCGGTGACGATGATCTTCTGCATGGAAATCCGGAGTGGGAGTGCGGGTGGAGGACGGTACCGCGTGGCGCGTCAGCGCGCGGCGCCGGCTTCGTCAGGGGTGATGGTCCTGAGCTGCAACGCATGGATCGCGCCGCCCATCAGGTCGCCCAGCGTGGCGTAGACCATGCGGTGCCGGGCCAGCGGCAGCTTGCCGCGGAACGCCTCGGATACCACGGTCGCCTCGAAGTGGACGCCATCGTCGCCCTGTACGTCGGCACGGGCGCCCGGCAGGCCGGATTCGATCAGTTTACGGATGGTTTCGGCGTCCAACGGGCTTTCCTAATAAAATACCCGGCCATTCTACCCGCCGGCGCCCTGTCCGCATGCCCCAGCCGAAGCCCCTGACCCCGTCCGTCTCGCCTGCCAGCCTGGCGGCCAGCGGCCGTCGGGTGATCGAGATCGAGGCGCGGGCGCTGGACGCACTGGCCGCCCGCATCGACGGCACCTTCGCCACGGCCTGCCAGGCGATCCTGGGCGGCAACGGCCGCGTGGTCTGCACCGGCATGGGCAAGTCGGGGCACGTGGCCCGCAAGATCGCCGCGACGCTGGCCTCGACCGGCACGCCCGCGTTTTACGTGCACCCGGGCGAAGCCGGGCACGGCGACCTGGGCATGATCACCGACGCCGATGTGGTGCTGGCCTTGTCGTATTCGGGCGAATCGGACGAAGTGCTGATGCTGTTGCCGGTGCTCAAGCGCCAGGGCAATACCGTCATCGGCATGACCGGCCGACCGCAGTCCACGCTGGCACGCGAGAGCGATATCCACCTCGACGTCAGTGTCCCGGCCGAGGCCTGCCCGCTGGACCTCGCTCCGACCAGCAGCACCACGGCCTCGCTGGCGATGGGCGATGCGCTGGCCGTGGCGCTGCTGGACGCGCGCGGCTTCACTGCCGACGACTTCGCCCGCTCCCACCCCGCCGGCAGCCTCGGCCGCCGTCTGCTGCTGCACATCACCGATGTGATGCACGCGGGCGACGAGGTGCCTCGCGTGGACGTTGGCGCGACGCTGAGCGAAGCACTCGTGGAGATGAGCCGCAAGCGCCTGGGCATGACCGCCGTGGTGGCACCCGATGGCCGCCTGGCCGGGTTGTTCACCGATGGCGACCTGCGCCGCACGCTGGACAATCCGGCGCTCGACGTCCGCAGCGCCCGCATCGCCGACGTGATGACGCGCGCCCCCAGGACCATCGGTGCCGACCAGTTGGCGGTGGAAGCGGCGCGCCTGATGGAAACGCACAAGATCAGCGGTCTCATCGTGGTGGATGCAGAGCATCGCCCGGTCGGCGCGCTCAACATTCACGACCTGTTGCGTGCCCGCGTGGTGTAACCCCACGTGTCGCTTTCCCAACC
>NZ_PDWW01000021.1 GCF_010093445.1 Pseudoxanthomonas japonensis
TCTGCTGGGTCACTTCGTCCATCTGGGTGATGGTCTGGTTGACCTGCTCGATGCCGGCGGACTGTTCCTGCGAGGCGGCGGAGATCTCGGCCATGATGTCGGTCACGCGCTGCACGCTGGCCACGATTTCGGCCATGGTCGCACCAGCCTGGTTCACCAGCGCGGAGCCATCGGACACCTTCTCCACCGACGTCTCGATCAGGCCCTTGATCTCCTTGGCGGCGTTGGCCGAGCGCTGGGCCAGCGTGCGCACTTCCGAGGCGACCACGGCGAAGCCGCGACCCTGCTCGCCGGCACGCGCGGCTTCCACCGCGGCGTTGAGCGCCAGGATATTGGTCTGGAAAGCGATGCCGTCGATGACCGAGATGATCTCGGCGATCTTCTTCGACGACTGTTCGATGTCGGTCATCGTGGTGACGACCTTGCCGACGACATCACCGCCCTGCGAGGCGACCGAGGCCGCGCCGATGGCGAGCTGGTTGGCTTGGCGTGCCGATTCGGCGTTCTGGCGCACGGTGGAGGTCAGTTCCTCCATCGAGGCGGCGGTCTCTTCCAGGTTGGCGGCCTGCTGCTCGGTGCGGCGCGAGAGGTCGTTGTTGCCGGAGGCGATCTCGCCGGCGGCGGTGTTGATGGAACCGGAGGCGTCCTGGATGCGGCCGACGATGTCGGTCAGCTGTGCAACGGTGGCGTTGGCATCGTCGCGCATGGTCGCGAACACGCCATGGAAGTCGCCTTCCATCCGCGCGGTCAGGTCGCCCTTGGACAGCGACTGCAGCACGCCGGAGACGGCCTCGACGCTGCCGGCGATCGCGGACAGCAGGCCGTTGACCTGCTGCGACAGCATCAGCAGGAAGCCCTGCTTGCCGGTCTCGGCGATGCGTCCGCTCAGGTCGCCCTGTGCGGCGGCCTGCACGATGCGGGTGACTTCCTGTTCGACCATGACCTCATGGGTACGGTCCGCCCACTCGACCACGTAGCCGATGCGCTGGCCGTCGCCATCGGTCACCGGGTTGATGATCAGCTGCATGATGCGGCCGCCGACGGTGATCTGGGCGCGATGGGTGCCCTGCAGCTGCGCCAGCATGCGCGCCTGATGCTCGGGCTTCCCGTGGAAGATGTCGATGCTGCTGCCGACCACGGTACGCACGTCGAACGCGGGCAGGTCGCGACGCAGGTCCTGTTCGACATCGGCCAGCATCTTCATCAGCGGGCGGTTGGCGTACACGATGGTGCGGTCGGCGTCGGCGATCATGACGTTGGTGGTCACGTCCTCCAGCGCGGTACGGATGCGCAGGCTTTCCTTCGCCACCACGGCGTCGCGCTCGATCCGTTCGCGCAGGTTGGCCTGCATGCTGCGCATGGCCTTCATCAGCGTGCCGATCTCGTCGTCGCCGCTGGCATCGATGTCGCTGTCCAGCTTGCCGCGCGCGATGTCGTCGGCGACGCGCACCGCACCGGCCAGCGGCTTCGCGACCTGGCGGCGCAACAGCCAGAACACCGCGCCGCAGAGCAGGGCGGCGCCCAGCGCGCCAACCGCGATCACCGTCCACAGCACGGCACGGGCTTCCCGCATCAGCACGGCGCGCGGCACCACCACGCCGAGTGCGAAGCGCTCCTGCGCGTCGCCGATCTGCAGCGGCACGTAGGCTTCCATCACCGCTTCACCGCCTGCGTTGGTTGATTCGCGGAACACCGGCTCGCCGGCGGCGATCTGCTTCATCACCTCCGCGGCCTGTGCGCCGGCGAACGGCTTGCCGACCGAGGCGGCATCCTGGTCGGCGATGACCACGCCGGCCGGCGTCAGCAACCGCACGAAGCCCGCGTCCATCGGCGTGAGCTTGGCGATGCGCGCCTGCAGCGACTGCAGGGCGAAATCGACGGTCATGACGCCGACGTACTTGCCTTCGTCCAGCACGGGCGTGGACAGGGTCGTCATCAGCACGTCCTTGCCCGCGATCTTGTAGACATAAGGTTCGGCGACGACCTGGCGCTTCAGTTCGCGCGGCCGCAGGTACCAGTCGCCGGCACCGGGGACTTCGTAGTCGCGCAGGGCCTCTTCCAGCGGTGCGCCGTCGCTCCATGCCCAGTAGCTCATGAAGCGGCCGGTGTCGTCGTGGCCGGGAGCGGAGACGTAGTCCGCGTCCTTGCCGTCGAAGGCGTCGGGCTCCCACAACGTGCCCACGCCCACCCATTCCGGGTGGGCTTCCAGCTGGCGTTTGAAGATGGCGCTGGCGGCGGCGCGGCTGATGCCGTCGCCGCTGCGCTGTGCAAGCAGTGCGCCCGCGAGTGCGGCATTGGTGTCGAACGCGCCGGTCAGCTCGCCCGAGATGCGCTGCGCCTCCAGATTCGCCAAGCCCTCCATCGTGGTGCGCGCACCGGCGAGCAGCGACTGGCTGCTGCGGAGGTAGCTGGCGGCCGCGGCGACGCCGAAGGCGAGCAGGGCGACGATGGCGGTGCCGTACATCACACGCGTGGCGATGCTGCGGGAGGAGAAGCGCGTGGAAGCAGATGACATGGAGACCTCGTTGACAGGTGTGGCGTCGCAACGCCCGCGATCCGGGGTGGGTGGAACCGGTCCGGTATCGCGGCCGTGGTACGACTCCTATCGGCGGCACTGCGGCTTCATTGAGTCCGTGCCGGCCCGTACCCGACGAGTGGTGCGGGAAACAGCGATGCCGGTCACGCGGCGCCGCGTTCGCGGGCGCTGCGCTGGCGCTCCAGGCGGAAGATGTAGCGCTGGATCAGCGCGTCGCCACCGCGCGGCATGTCGGTGAACTGGCAGCCGGCACGCCAGCTTTCGCTGCCGTTCTGGTTGAGCTGGCGGTGCAGGCTCTTGACCATCAGGCGCACGCTCAGCGGGCCGCTGTCGGGCAGGTGAAGCTGGCAGCCGGTGAATTCCTTGTAGGGCTGCAGCGTCGGTTCCTCGGCCTGCACGGCCAGGGCGATGCCGCCGCCGCTGATGTCCAGCACGCGGTAGGTGCGGTAGGTCGTCTCGCCGTCGGGATGGCGGGTGGGAATCTCGCAGTCCATCGGCTGGGTGACCGGCACCTGTAGACGGTAGAACTCGCGCCGCTGCAGGCGCAGGACGCTTTCCGGCAACGGCGCGCGGAAGGCGACCTGGCCGTCCTTCTGCACGCGTTGAAGGTCGTACAGCTTGAACTGCACGTGGATGCGTTCCAGCCGCGACACGCAGGTGACGTGGCTGGCTTCCTCGATGCTGCGGTTGATCGTCTCCGCGGCGCTGCCGTCGATCAGCACGCCGTCCTCATCCTCCAGCACCTCGATGACGGACGTCGGAAAGGTATGGTTGCGCGGCATGGCGCACCCGCTGACCAGCGCCCGCTTGTCGATCAGCGACTGCAGGATCTGGCGGATCGCGTACTCGCCGTGCACCAGGTACTTTTCTTCGTCGTCGTACCCGACGGGATCGGCCAGGGGGGCGTCGCTGGACTCGGTCATGCGGAGCGGAAACGTCAGGTCAGGGAAGGCGTCACAGGCTGTATCGGCGGGTGTCACAAACTCTTTAACCGGCGCATTCGCCGATGCGGGTGTCCTGGCATGAAGCCGACTGCCTGCAGGTACATGCGTGTAGCAGACGGACGGCGCCCTCGAATCACATTTGTCCAACACATGCCGGCGCACGCTGCCCGTCACATCCCGGGAGCGCGTGGCCAGCATGGCGGCGACTCCCGGACGCGCGAGGGACCGCGCTGCTGGCGGACGCGGGCATGCGTGGCATGCACCGCCGCCGACATCCTCGATCCCTTACGCCGCCATGGGGCGTGCGCCGGGCTGCGCCCGCGATATGAGCGGCGCGACGGGAACCGCCGACCGGAATGCCTGACGCGGTCCGCGCCCACCGACGTTGCCGTGTTGCTCGGGCTGTCGTGGCACAGGGAAGGAGAGCGCCATGTATGGGAATGCGAACGTGCGCCGCGGCGGGCCGCTGCGGCGCCATGTCGTCTGGCTGGCATGGGCCTGCGCGGCAGCGTTGCCGACGGCATGGGCGGGCGAGATCGAGCAGGGCGTCCTGCTGCTGCGCTGGGGCGATGCGCGGCCTGCCGCGCCTGGGCAAGCCGGGCATCCCCCGCGCTTCACGGCGTGGCTGGACGCAGGGCCGGGTGCACACCGCCGGCTCGATGTCGCCCAGGCCACGCGCGCGGCAGGCGACCTCTATGCGCTGGCCAACCGCCGTGTGGCGGTGTCGCACGCCGCCGCCGGCAAGCGTGGGTCACGTCCGGTCATCGACGCCATCGTGCCTGTGGATCACGAGGCGCAACGGGCTCAGGTCGAGGGTGACGACGGCCGCCCGCGGCTGGCGGCACCCGTTCACGGCAGCACGCGCTGGATCACGCTGATGTGCCGGTTCGCCGATATGCCGGCCGAACCGAAGTCGCGCGATTTCTTCCAGTCCCAGTACGGCGATGCGCCAGGTCAGCTGGGCCACTACTGGTCGCAGGTGTCGCAGGGCGCCATCGACCTGGCCGGCAGCCAGGCCTATGGCTGGTATGCGCTCCCGCGCCAGCGCAGCACCTACACGGGTGCGCAGGCCGATCTGTCGCTGCTGTTCGCCGATTGCGTCGCGGCCGCGGACGGGGAGGTCGACTTCACCGGCGCCATGGGCGTCAACCTGATGTTCAACGAGGAACTGGATGGCTATGCCTGGGGTGGCGGCGCATGCGCGAGTTTCGATGGCGCCTACGGCTGTCTGCGTGCCACCTGGAATCCGCCCTGGGCGTTCTTGAACCTGGCTGCGCTGGCCCATGAAATGGGGCATGGCTACGGCCTGCCGCATTCGGACAACAGCGACGGCGACGCCGACACCTACGACAATCCTTGGGACCTGATGAGCGATGCGTGGCGCCATGCCGGCAGCGATCCGGTGTACGGGCTGCTGCCCAAATACATCAACGCGTACCAGCGGGAGCGGTTGGGATGGGTGGCGCAGGCCGGCCGGCTCACCGTGCAGGCGGAGGACATCGGCACGCATGACGTCATGCTGGATGTCGTCGATGCACCCGTCGGTTCCGGCGTGCAGTTGCTGGTGCTGGCGTTGCCGACGCAACCCGATCCGTTCGCGACGGTCGTCTACATCGTGGAGGCGCGTCGGCGTACCACGCCCTACGAGTCGAACCTCGCCGGCGATGCGGTCATCATCCATGCGTTGCGTGCGTACGGAACCACCCAGAGCCTGGACAGCGATGTGCCGCCGGCGACGTATTCCGCCAACGAGGGCTCGATGCTCAGGCCGGGCGAACGCTTCCGCCTGCCGCAGGGCCAGCACCAGGTCGACGTGATCGCGGCAACGGCCACGGGCTTCCTGGTGCGCGTGGGGCCGGTGGCGCGCGTGATGAGTTCGCCGTTGCCGGCGCTGGTGCGCGCGGAAAGCGGCGCAGCCGTACCGTCTCCATCGCGTCCGCTGCGGCATCCGCACGTGAATCGACACCGCTGAAAGCCCGCTCCGTTCCTGTCCGTGTCGTTGAGCGCGAGGCAAACGACTCAGTGCGGCAGCGAACCCAGCATCAGGCTGATGCCGAACAGGGTCCAGTCGTTGAGTACATGCGCTCCGGTGGAGACCCACAGGTTGCGCGAGAACAGATAGGCCAGACTCAGCACCAGCCGGGCGCTGCCGATGATCGCCAGGCACTGCACCAGGTCCCACTGGTAGGTGGGCAGGTGCGCCAGCGCGAACGGGATGGCCGACAGCAGCCACGCCAGCACCACGGCAGTGCGTTTCCGCAGCTTCATCCGGGTGTGCAGCCACCACAGCAGGGCGAGCAAGGGCAGGATGGTGAGCAGTTCCTCGCCCAGCAGCTGCGGCACCATCGCCGCGAAGGCCATGACACGGGTGGCGGTATCCGCTTCAGCGATCGACTTGAACGCGGGATTGGCCGACCCATGGTCCAGGCCGTTCATCAGCAGCCCGATCAGCAGCGTGATCACCAGGTTCAATGCGGCGATGCCGACCATCAGCAACAGGTCGCGCCCCCGCAGCCGATGGAACAGCGCGGTCCAGTGTCGTCCTGCCACCACCGCCATTGCGGCCAGGGGCACCGTGCAGAACAGCAACGCCGGGATCCACATGCCCCACGCGGGCGCAGGGCGCGTCCACGGGGCGACCAGCAGCCAGAACGCCAACGCCACGCCGGCCAGCACCAGGAGCCACTGCGGTCCGGACAGTCCGATCGGCCGGTTGTCGTAGAAGGGGAAGTCGGGACGATCCTGCGAACCGGTCGGGGGCATGGACGACTCCGGGGACGAACGGCGGCATTTAAGCACGCGGCCGTGCAATATGTGACACGATCCTGGTGCTCGTGCCATCCCGACAAGGACACCGCGATGATCCGGACCACACGGTTCGCATGGCTGCTACTGGCGCTGTTTTCCTTCGCTGCGCAGGCCGCGCCTTTCTGGGGTGCGAAGACCTCCAGCCCCGCCGGTACGCCGCCGGCCGGGCTCAAGCCCGGCGAATGGGTGTGGGGTGGTGATGCGAAGGACATGGGGCCGATGGCGGTGGTGGTCAGCCTGACCGAGCAGCGCGCCTACGTGTACCGCAATGGCCTGCTGATCGCGGTGTCGACCGTCAGCACCGGCAAGCCCGGGCACGAAACGCCGACGGGGGTGTTCACCATCCTGCAGAAGGACAAGGACCACCACTCGAGCAAGTACAACGATGCCCCCATGCCCTATCAGGAGCGCCTGACCTGGGATGGCGTGGCGCTGCATGCCGGCGGCTTGCCTGGCTATCCCGAGTCGCACGGCTGCGTGCACTTGCCCACCGAGTTCGCGCGACTGTTGTTCGACGCCACCACCATGGGCATGGTGGTGGTGATCGCGAAGGAGGGCATGGCCCCTGAAGATCTTGTGCATCCGCCTGTCGCCAGCCCCATCGATCCCAGGACCGGGGCCGAGGATGCTGCCCCGCTACTGGGCGCGGCCGAGTCCTTCCGCTGGGAGCCGCAGAAATCGACGACCGGTCCACTGTCGATGGTGATGAGTACGGCGGACCGGCGCCTGTTCGTCTTCCGGAATGGCATCGAGATCGGACGGGCGCGCGTGGATTTCCGGGATGGTCCGGCGCCGCAAGGAACACATGCATACCTGGTCTCGGCCGCCACGCCCGGGCAGCCGCCCGCGTGGCGCCGGATCGGCATTCCCGGCCGCGAAGACGAGGCTGGACAGGATGTCGCCGCACGGGATGTGGCACGGGTCGTCGTGCCGCCTGCATTCACTGCAGCGGTTTCACCGCTGCTCCGGCCAGGCGTGGTGCTGCTGCAGACCGACCTGCACGTGTTGCCCGACACCACGGGACCCGCGCTTCAGGTGCTCAATGCGGATGTTCCCGCCCTGTAGCTGCGTGATCGGAGGGCATTCTTCACGCCATCTTGGTGACGAGGAGGGGATGCTCCGCGCGCGACCATCACACGCTCCGCCCCGCAGTGCGCCGGGACGTGGCGTGAACCGCAGCAGACAGAAGTCCACCGCGGGCAGGGAATGCACCGCACATCCGATCGTCGATCCAACCCGCTACAGCCGTCGTCGAAACCCACCAGGAGAGTCAACATGCGTCTTGCCCGCCGTGGTTCCGCCTGCCTTGTCACACTGTTCGCCGCCTCCTTCGCCGCGTCCGCGCAGACGCCGCCCGATGTGGAGGATCTCGTCGGTGCGCGCGGGGCAGGGGGCGAAACCCAGCTGCAGTCGCGCGGCTACGAGCAGCGCGATTCCAACACCGTGCGCGACCAGCGCTTCACCTTCTGGTGGAACGCGAAGCGGAACCAGTGCATCTCCGTGTCCACCATGGACGGCCGCTACGCCTCGATCCAGTCCGTGCCGGCGGAAAACTGCGGTGCATCGGGGAGTGGAACGGGTGGCGCATCGCCGCGCCCATATCCTTCAAGCGAGCGCGATCCCAATTCGCTCGTGCTGGTCTGCTACGGCGCCGGTACCCGACCGACGGTGACCAGCGAGCCCAACTACAGCTGGGACGACAAGCGCAACAAGTGGCACGAAGCCGATACCGTGCGCGCCACTACCGAGGGCTTCAACAGCGACGTGCAGATCGAACTGTACGGCGACCACGGCCGCATCCATCTGGGTGCGCCGCTGATTCCGCCGATCAACTCGCATGGCGATCACGGCTGGTGGGACCTGGAGAACCTGCAGGTCGGTACGGACCGCATCACCGCCACCTATCGCCTCAATGGCATGAACAAGCCGCGCCTGACCGTCGACCGCCGCTCCGGCCGCATCAACATCGAGGGCGGCACCACGTTCTCCGGCCAGTGCGACATCGGCAACTACGGCGGTGGCCAGCGCCGGTTCTGACGACGGGGCGCGGCGCGGGAGCAACGGGCGCCGGCGTCCTGTGTGCGGTGGTGCGCTTGTTCGCGTGCAGCTTGAACACCAAGACCGACGTGCTGGGCAGCTGCGCCTGTTCCTCCATCGCGCGCGGCAGCGGTGGCTTCCGCTCCACGCTGCCCGCGCTGCGCGCCTTCACCGACTGCCTGCCGCATCGCGACCTTGGTGGCGAAAACGCATCGCTGTGGCCCGGTAGCCGCTGATCGATCGCCCGGCAGCCTGCGGCAGGTAGGTCAGCCCGTCAGGATTTCTTCCTGGCCGCCGCCTTCTTGCGCGGCGTCCTGGCCGTCGTGGCGACGGGTGGCGACAGCCTCGCCGCCGCCTTGCGCTGCTGCGCCGCGCTCTCTTCCCCATGCAGCGTCATCAGCGACTCCAACAGCTGCTCGTCCGAGCTGGAGCACACGCCGAGCAGCAGGACTTCGTCGCAGCCCTCCGCCGCGATGTAGGCGTGCCCCATGTTCGAGTCGATGTAGACCGACTGGCCGGTCTCAAGCACGATCGGGTCGTAGAACTCCGTATGGACTTCCATGCGACCTTCGAGGACGTGGATGTATTCCTCGCCGGAGTGGTGGACCAGCTCACCGAACTCCTCGATCGTCTTCGCGCGCACGCGGGTCAGTACCGGGATCATGCGCTTGCGGCGCAGTTCCGGGCACAGGTAGAAGTAGTCGTAGTTGGGCGTGGTGACGCGGATCGCGTCCTCGATCCGGCCGATGCTGCGGCGTGCGGTCACCGGCGGCTCCACGGCCTCCACGTCCTCGGCGAACAGTTCCGACATCCGCAACTGCAGGCGCTGCGCCAGTTGCAGCAGCTTGTCGTAGGTCAGCGTTAGGCGGTCGTGCTCGACCTTGGACAGTGTCGACAGCGGGATGCCGGCGTGCTCGCTCATCTGCTTGAGCGTCCATCCCTTGCGCGCGCGCAGGGAGCGCAGCAGGCCGCCGATGGTGGGGTGTTGTGACGTCATCCTTGCGGGATCTCCTGGGACCCGATGCTTCTGCTGGCGTATCCGGTACGGCGGCATGATCGCCTTCCGGCTGGGTTGCGGGAAGGGGCAAGCGGTTCGGGCACGACTTTCGGCACGGGTTGACAATTCTCTGATTGGGATCATTATCGCCGAATCAGGATATATCCGCCAACGCGCCATGAAGTCGCGCCGGCCCTCCGTTCCTTCGTTCCCGTCGGGAGATCGTTCGATGCGTGCGATTCATCAAGTCCTGTGCGGCAGCATGCTGGCCGCGCTGGCGACCCTGCCGCTCCTGGCACAGGACGCCCCCGTGCCGCCCACGGCGATGCCGCCTGCGCCCACGGCCACCCTGCCGGCCGTGGCCGCGCCCATCGCTACCGACGCTTCCGCAGGGACGCCAGTGCTCACCCGGGAAGACGTGGGTGCGTGGCTCGACGGGTTCATGCCCTATGCTCTGGCCAACGGCGACATCGCCGGCGCCGTGGTGGTGGTGGTGAAGGACGGCCAGGTGCTGGTGCAGAAGGGCTACGGCTATGCCGACCTGGCCACGCGCGCGCCGGTCGTGCCCGATGCCACGCTGTTCCGGCCGGGATCCGTGTCCAAGCTGTTCACCTGGACCGCGGTGATGCAACTGGTGCAGGCCGGCAAGCTGGACCTCGACGCCGACGTCAACCAGTACATCGACTTCAAGCTTCCTGCCCGCGACGGCAAGCCGGTCACGCTGCGGCAGATCATGACGCACACCACCGGCATGGAAGAGCAGATCCGCGGCCTGATCACCGCGAAGCAGGACGAGATCACCCCGCTCGGCGACGCCCTGAAGCACTGGACGCCGGAGCGCATCCACGTGCCGGGCGCCACGCCGGCGTACTCGAACTACGCCACCGCGCTGGCGGGGTACATCGTCGAGCGCGTGTCGGGGCAGTCGTTCGACGACTATCTCGATGCGCACATCTTCAAGCCGCTCGGCATGGAGCACGCCAGCTTCCGGCAGCCGCTGCCGCCGGCACTGCTGGCCGGCATGTCGAAGGGGTATGCGAAGGCTTCCGACGGCGAGGCCAAGGATTACGAATTCATCAGCCTGTCTCCCGCCGGCAGCCTGGCGGCCACCGGCACGGACATGGCGAAGTTCATGATCGCCCACCTGCAGGATGGCGCCTTCGGCGAGGCCCGCATCCTGGATGCTGCCACGGCGCAGAAGATGCACAGCACCGGGCAGGCGTCGGTGGGTCCGCTGAACCGCATGATGCTCGGGTTCTACGAGACCTCGGTGAACGGCCATCGCGCGATCTCGCACGGCGGCGACACCCAGTGGTTCCATAGCGACCTGCAGCTGTTCCTCGATGATGGCATCGGCCTGTTCGTGTCCATGAACAGCTCGGGCCGGGACGGTGCGACCGGCCATATCCGCTACGCGCTGTCGCGCGGCTTCGCGGACCGCTACCTGCCGGGTACGCCGCCCAAGCCAGCAGGCGTGTCGAAGGAAGACGCGAAGCAGCACGCGGCGCAGCTCGCCGGCACCTATACGAGCAGCCGGCGCCCCGACAGCAACTTCGTGTCGCTGGCCAACCTGCTGGGACCGATCAAGGTGGTCGCCAACGAAGACGGCACCATCAGCGTGACGGCGGCGATGGGCGCCGGCGGCGCGCCGAAGAAGTGGCGCGAGGTCGCCCCGTACCTGTGGCAGGACACGGACAGCACCGATCGTCTCGCCGCCGACGTGGTGGACGGCGAGGTCACGCGTTTCAGCATGGAGCCGTACGCGCCGATCATGGTGTTCGAGCGGCTGTCCACCTGGCGTGCGCTGTCGATGCCGCTGCTGGTCGCCAGCCTGGTCGTCGTGCTGCTGACCGTCATCGCCTGGCCAGTGTCGGCGCTGGTGCGTCGCTACTACGGGGTGCGGTATGCGCTGACCGGCGCCGACGCGCGCGCCCACCGCCTGGTGCGCATCGGCGCGCTGCTGTCGCTGCTGGCGACGTCGGCGGCGCTCGGCCTGGTGGTCGGCATGCTGAGCAGGCTGGAGATGACCAGCCCGGGCACCGACGGCCTGATCATCGCGATGCGCCTGTTCGCCACCGTCGCGCTGCCGCTCGGCGCCGGCATCGCCGTCTGGAATGCGTGGCACGTGCTGCGCGGCCGCCGCAAATGGCTGGCCAAGCTGTGGGCGCTGCTGCTCGCGATGGCCTGCCTGTTCCTGCTGTGGATCGGCGTCGCCCATCACGTCATCGGGTTCGGCGCGAACTACTGATCCGCCACGGCCGGCGATGCGTATCGCCGGCCGTCCCCTGCGTCCTTCTTTCCGCACGAGGCCGGCGTGTCCCTTCGACTGGAACTGCACAACGAACCCTTGCCGATGTCGGCGCCCTTCCGCATCGCAGGCCATGTATTCGAGGCGATGCCGGCCACCGTGGTGACGCTGCGCGACGGCGATCTCATCGGTCGTGGAGAAGCGGCGGGTGTCTATTACAACGACGATCATCCGGACACGATGATCGCCACCCTCGAAGCGCTGCGTCCGCGCATCGAAGCCGGTATCGACCGCGCATCGCTGCGCGACGTGCTGCCGCCCGGCGGAGCGCGCAATGCGCTCGACTGCGCGTTGTGGGAGCTCGAGGCGCAGCGCGCCGACGCACCGGTGTGGCAGTTGGCGGGGCTCGACGGCATCCACCCCCTGCTGACCACGTTCACCGTCGGCGCCGACACGCCGGAGACGATGGCCGACAAGGCGGCGGCGTACACGCAGGCGCGCGCGCTGAAGCTCAAGCTGACCGGCGAGGCCGTGCTGGATGCGGCGCGCGTCCGGGCGGTGCGGGCGCGCTGCCCGGACGCGTGGCTCGGCGTTGACGCGAACCAGGGCTACGACGCCACGACGCTGCCCGCGCTGCTGCCTGCGCTGGTCGACGCACGCGTGTCGCTGCTGGAGCAGCCGTGCCGGCGCGGCCACGAGGGCGACCTGGACGGCATCGCGCGTCCGCTGCCGTTCGCGGCCGATGAGAGCATCCTCGATCTCGCCGAACTCGAGGCACGCCACCATCGCTTCGACGTCATCAACATCAAGCTCGACAAATGCGGCGGCCTGACCGAAGGCCTGATGATGGCGCGGCGCGCGCGGGAGCTCGGCAAGCAGGTGATGGTCGGCAACATGTGCGGCACCAGCCTGGCGGCGGCACCTGCGTTCGTGCTGGGGCAGTTCTGCGACATCGTCGACCTGGACGGTCCGACGTTCCTGGTGCAGGACCGCAGTCCCTCCGTCCACTACGACGACGGCTACATCCGCTGCGGCGACGAGGTCTGGGGGCCGCGGGTCGCCGCATGAGTACCGTCGCCGGCATGTCGGACAAGACCTGGTTCGGCCAGCCGCGCGGGCTGACCATCCTGTTCCTGACCAACATGTGGGAGCTGTTCTCCTATTACGGCATGCGCACGCTGCTGGTCTATTACATGACCAAGCAGTTGCTGTTCGCGCAGGAGAAGGCGTCGTTCATCTACGGCACCTACACCGCGATGGCGTACTTCACGCCCATCATCGGCGGTGCCATCGCCGACCGCTGGCTCGGCAAGCGCAACGCGGTGATCCTCGGCGGCACCATCATGGCGTTCGGCCATTTCGTGATGGCGTTCGAGCCGATGTTCTACGTGGCGCTGGCCACCATCGCACTCGGCAACGGCCTGTTCCTGCCCAGCCTGCCCAGCCAGATCAACGACCTCTACGCCGCCGACGATCCACGCCGCGGCCGGGCCTACAACGTCTACTACGTCGGGCTCAACATCGGCGGCTTCCTCGCGCCGCTGGTCTGCGGCACGCTGGGCGAGCTGTACGGCTGGCACTACGGTTTCGGCGCGGCCGGCATCGGCATGTTCCTGGGACTGATGATCTACGTCTTCGGTCGCAAGTACCTGCCGCCGGAGCCGTCGCGACTTGCGGTTCCGGCCGCCGAACTCACCGGTGCGCGCGCAACGCCGTCCTACACCGTGTGGTGGCTGCTGCTCGGCGTCGGCATCGCCGCCACGATCTTCCGCGGCGCCTACGAACAGGTCGGCAATACGTTGCCGTTGCTGATCGACACCGGCGTGGATCGGGTGGTCGCCGGCTTCACCCTTCCGATGACGTGGTTCCAGTCGCTCAATCCGCTACTGGTGATCAGCATGACGCCACTGTTGCTGCTGCACTGGCGACGTCGCGCCGATGCGGGCCATGACACGTCGCCTGCGCTGAAGATGGCGATCGGCGCACTGATCGTTGCCGCAGCCTACGTGCTGCTGGCGGCGCTGAGCGCGTGGGCCGGCGATGCGCGCATCGGCTGGGGATGGGTCGTGCTGTTCTTCGTCGTGCTGACGCTGGGCGAGCTGTACATCCTGCCGACGGGCCTGGGCCTGTTCGCGAAACTGGCGCCGCCGCGGTTGGGCGCGACGACGGTCGCGTCCTGGTTCCTTGCGGTCTTCAGCGGCAGCCTGCTCGCTGGTCTGGTCGGCACGCTGTGGTCGAAGACCAGCCACGCCGGTTTCTTCCTGTTGCTTGCGGGCCTGGCCATCGTCGCCGCGATCCTGCTGTGGCGGCTGGACCGCCCCATCCGCTCACTGCACTGACCCGACGGAGATCCGCCATGCCGCAACTCAAGCCAGCCCTGCTGTTCCTCGCGCTCTGTGCGTGCAGTCCGGCGATGGCGGCACCCGCCGAACGTTACGACCTGCTGATCCGCAACGGCGTTGTCTACGACGGCAGCGGCGGTGCGCCGCAGCGCGTCGACGTGGCCGTGAGCGGCGACCGCATCGTGGCGCTGCTGCCGGCCGGGCAGAAAGCCGATGCCAAGGAGATACTGGATGCGAAGGGCATGGCGGTGGCGCCGGGCTTCATCAACGTCTTGAGCTGGGCGACCGAGTCGCTGATCGCCGATGGCCGTGGCGTCAGCGATACGAAGCAGGGCGTGACACTGGAGATCTTCGGCGAGGGCTGGTCGATGGGACCGGTCAATCCGCGCATGAGGGCGGATGCGCTGAAACAGCAGGTCGACATCCGCTACGACATTCCGTGGACCACGCTCGGCGGGTATCTCGAGCACCTCGAACAGCGTGGCGTCACGCCCAACGTCGCCTCGTTCGTCGGCGCGACCACGGTGCGCATCCACGAACTGGGCGAGGACGACGTCGATCCGACACCCGAACAACTGGCGCGCATGCAGGACGTCGTGCGGCAGGCGATGCGTGAAGGTGCGCTGGGCGTCGGCAGTTCGCTGATCTATCCGCCCGCGGCCTTCGCCGAGACCGGTGAGCTGATCGCGCTTGCGAAAGCGGCGGGCGAATCGGGCGGCGGCTACATCTCGCACATGCGCAGCGAGGCGGACCGTTTCCTGGAAGCCATCGACGAAACCATCTCGATCGCCCGCGCCACCGGCCAGCGCGCCGAGGCCTATCACTTGAAGGCCGCCGGCGAAAAGAACTGGCCGAAGATGCAGCAGGCCATCGACCGGATCAACGCGGCGCGCGAGGCAGGCCTGCAGGTCAGTGCCGACATGTACGTCTATACCGCGGGCGCCACCGGCCTGACCGCCAGCCTGCCGCCTTGGGTGCAGGCCGGCGGTCACGACGCGATGATCCGGCGCCTCAAGGATCCCGCCACGCGTGCACGCGTGATCGCCGAGATGCGCGATCCCGACGTGTCGTGGGAGAACCTGCGCCTGCTTGCTGGTTCGGACGAGCGGCTGCTGCTGATCGAATTCAAGAGCGACGCATTGAAGCCGCTCGGCGGCAAAACACTGGCGGCCATCGCACGCGAACGCGGTACGTCTCCGGAAGACACGGCGATCGACCTGATCATCGAGGACGACCACCGCATCGGCACCGCCTACTTCCTGATGAGCGAGGAGAACATCGAGCTCGGCCTGAAGCAGCCCTGGGTCAGCCTGGGCTCGGATGCGGAGTCGTCGGCGCCGGAAGGCGTGTTCCTCAAGTCGAGCACGCATCCGCGCGCCTACGGCAACGTCGCGCGCTTCCTCGGCCACTACGTTCGCGACCGCCGGCTGATGCCCTTGGAGGAGGGCATCCATCGCCTGACCGGACTGCCGGCCGCGAACTGGAAGCTCAAGGATCGCGGCTGCCTGCAGGCCGGCTGCTACGCGGACATCGTGGTGTTCGATCCGGCGACTATCGCCGACCGCGCGACCTACGACAAACCGCAGCAGTACGCGACCGGCGTCAGCGAGGTCTTCGTCAATGGCGTGCAGGTGCTGCGGGAGGGCGAGCACACCGGCGCGACGCCGGGCCGCGTGGTGCGCGGGCCGGGCTGGACGGGGAGGGCGGACGAGGCCGTCCGCCGGTGATTCTCTGTTTGTGTTGACAATTCTCTGATTAGGATCATTATCCCTGATCAGGATGTCGCTGCTATCCGGCCGGAGCCGGGCAGCGCCCCGACCATCGCAGCCCTTCAATGTCGCCCGGGAGAACAGGCATGACCCAGTTCCATTCCGCACGCCCGTGGTACCGCAAGCAACTCTTCCTGGCGATCGCCGGCGCACTGGCCTGTTCCGGCGCACCGGCCCTCGCGCAGGATTCCGTCGTGACCCAGCCTGATGGCGCAAGCGCCGAAGCGACGAACCTGGATACCGTCGTCGTCACCGCCAACAAGCGCGTGGAGAACGTGCGCGACGTCGGCGCGTCGATCAGCGTGATCGGCGAACGCCAGCTGGAGAACCTCGGCGCCGTGTCGCTGTCGGACTACGCCGCCTTCATTCCCGGCCTGCAGGTGCAGAACGACGGTGGACCGGGCCTGACCCGGGTATCGCTGCGCGGCATCGCCGCACTGTCTTCCGGCGCCACCGTCTCCACCTACATCGACGAAGTGCCGGTCGGCTCCAGCGGCATCTACCAGGGGGCGAGCACGCTGATGCTCGACCTGCTGCCCTACGACATCAGCCGCGTCGAGGTGCTGCGCGGGCCGCAGGGCACGCTGTACGGCGCCGGCGCTATCGGCGGCCTGCTCAAGTACGTGACCCGCGAGCCCGACCTGTCCACGACCGAGGCGCGCGTCGGTGTCGGCGTGCGCAGCGTGCAGGGCGGCGACCAGGCGCTGAACCTGCGCTTCGGCGCCAGCGTGCCGTTGAAGGACGACCGGCTGGGCCTGCGGATGAGCTTCGCGCGCAACGAGATCGCGGCGTTCACCGACAACGCGGTCGACGGCCGCGAGAACATCAACGGCGGCAGCCAGCTCGGCGCGCGTACGGCGCTGTCGTGGGACGGCGATGTCGTCGACATGGACTTCGGCGTGCTGCACCAACGCATCCGCAGCGACGACCGCGCCGGCGTGGCGCTGGATCCGGACACCCAGCGGCCGCTGTTCGGCGATGACGACGACCTGGCTTGGCAGCCGCGCCCGTTCTCGAAGGAGCTGACCCTGGTCTCGCTGGGCCTAGATTGGGAGCTGGGCTGGGGCAATTTCATTTCGGCGACCGGCTGGTCGCAGAGCGACACCCTCGACCAGATCGATTCGACCGTGCAGTTCGGCGAAGTCGCGGACGGGATACTGGGTCTGCCCGAACCCGGCAGCTCGTTCGTGCGCTACCGCTACGACATGGACAAGATCACACAGGAGTTCCGCCTGCAGTCGAAGGGCGGCGGTACCTTCGAGTGGATGGTCGGCGCGTTCTACACCAAGGAGGACGCGCTGCAGAGCCAGTTCGCATGGCTGGGACAGCGCGATGGCACGCCGTTGCCGGCGCCGTACGACGACATGTTCGGCACGCTGGCGATCATCAACCTGCCCAGCACCTACAAGGAATACGCGCTGTTCGCCAACGGCTCGTGGCGCTTCGGTGAGCGCTTCAAGATCGATGCCGGCCTGCGGCAGGCGCGCAACGACCAGTGGTTCAGCCAGAACGTGCCCACCGGCATCCTCGCGCCGATCGGCGACACGCCGGGCGAGTCCAGCGAAGACGTCTTCACCTGGAGCATCAGCCCGCAGTATCGGTTCTCGGACGACGTCATGGTCTATGCGCGCGTGGCGACGGGTTAC
Source organism: Pseudoxanthomonas japonensis (assembly GCF_010093445.1). Classification (GTDB taxonomy): domain Bacteria; phylum Pseudomonadota; class Gammaproteobacteria; order Xanthomonadales; family Xanthomonadaceae; genus Pseudoxanthomonas_A; species Pseudoxanthomonas_A japonensis. Next base: position 17,328 of record NZ_PDWW01000021.1, read on the forward strand.
CAGCCGGGTGGTCCGAACGTGGCCCTTGCCGGCATGCCGCCGCAGGTCGACTCGTCGATGCTCGACAGCTACGAGATCGGTCTGAAGTCGCAGTTCGCCGATCGTCGCGTCACGCTGGACGTGTCGGCGTTCCGGATCGACTGGGAGGACATCCAGGTGGCTTCGTCGTTCAACGGTGTCGGCGGTCTGGTCAATGGCGGCGAAGCGACCAGCGAGGGCCTCGAGTTGTCCTCGCAGTTCCGCGTCACGGATGCCCTGATGCTGGGCCTGAGTGCGGCGTACACCGACGCCAGCATCAAGAACGATTTCGAGCCGACGGTGATCGCCCAGGCCGATGAGGACGGAAACCGGCTGTATGACGTCATCCTGTGGACGGGCCTCGCCGGCGACCGCATGCCGTATTCGCCGAAGCTGTCGTGGACCGCGACCGCCGAGTACGCCTTCTCCACCGCCGGCGGCCTCAACGGCCAGGTTGGCGCCGCACTGCGCTGGGTAGGCAAGCGTCTCAACGACACGACCGAGCGTCAGCGCGTCACCGCGCCGGACGATCCGGACACGCTGCTGCTGCCGGACGACATCAGCGTGCCGCTGGAGCTCGACAGCTACCGCGCGCTGGACCTGTACGCCGGCATCGGCAAGGGCAACTGGGAGCTGCGCGCCTACGCCAACAACGTCACGGGCGAGAAGGCGTGGTCGACGCTGGCGCCGATGGACGGCGCGCTGTCGGGCGTGCGCTCGCACCTGGTCGGGGTGCCGATCCAGCCGCGCACCTTCGGGCTGGAAATCGACTTCCGCTTCTGACCGTGCGCCATCCGCGCGAGCGGGTGGCGTCGTCCTCTCCCGGATCCGGGCACCGCGCATGCAGACCGCCGTTCCGTCGTCGCTCGACGCCGACATGCTTCCGCAGCCGTACCTGCTGTTCCTCGGCGATACGGTCGAACCCAGCTATGCGAAGACCGCGTTCGGCCTGCGCGACTGGGCGCGCGACCGCTGCGTGGGCGAGTTCGCCTGCGATACCGCGCAGGTCACCACAGGATTGCCGTTCCTGTCGCCCGCACAGGCGCAGCAGGCGGGCGCACGCGCGATGGTGATCGGCGTCGCCAATCCGGGCGGACGTATTCCGGCGGCCTGGATTCCGCTGCTGATCCAGGCGCTGGAGTCGGGCCTGGACCTGATCGGCGGCATGCACATGCGGCTGTCGGGCATCGAGCCGCTGCGAAACGCCGCGCGTGCGCTGGGCCGGCGCTTGATCGACGTGCGCGATCCGCCCCCCCACATTCCCGTTGCCAGCGGTGCCAAACGCACCGGCAATCGCCTGCTGACCGTCGGTACCGATTGCGCGCTCGGCAAGAAGTACACGGCGCTCGCACTCACGCGCGCGTTCCGCGCCCGCGGTATCGATGCCGATTTCCGCGCCACCGGCCAGACCGGGATCCTGATCGCCGGCGCCGGCATTCCGATGGACGCGGTGGTGGCCGACTTCGCCGCCGGTGCCGCCGAGACGCTGTCGCCCGATGCGGACGCCGCGCACTGGGATGTCATCGAAGGGCAGGGCTCGCTGTCGCACCCGGCCTACGCGGGCGTCTCGCTGGCGTTGCTCCACGGCAGCCAACCGGACGTGATCGTGGTCTGCCACGAATACGGTCGCGACCGCGTGCTCGGTTATCCGCACTATCCGCTGCCGTCGATCGAGGACACGATCGCGCTTGCGCTGACGCTGGGTGCCCGCACCAATCCTGCCATCCGGTGCGCCGGCATCAGCGTCAACACCGCCGGCCTCGACCACGACACCGCGCAGCGCGTGCTGGCGGCGACGGCCGAACGGCTCGGCCTGCCCGTCGCCGATCCAATCCGCGGCGGCGACGCCTTCACGGCGCTGGTCGACGCCTGCCTCGCGCGTGGCGTACGTTGAGCCGATGACGACGACCTCGACGCGGTTCCAGCGCTGGGTGCTGCCCGGGCTCGCCTTCAAGGCGGCGGTGATCGGCGGCGGCTACGCGACCGGCCGGGAACTGGCGGAATACTTCATCCCCAGTGGGCCGCAGGGCGGCATGCTGGCGATCCTGGTGGCGATGGCGTGCTGGAGCCTGGTCTGCGCGTTGACCTTCGTGCTGGCCCATGCCACGCGCAGCGTCGACTACCGCAGCTTCTTCGCCGTGCTGCTCGGGCGCTTCGCCTTCGTGTTCGAACTGGCCTACCTGGTCTTCATGGTCCTGATCCTTGCCGTGTTCGGCGCGGCCGCCGGCGAGATCTTCGCCGCAATGCTGGGTTGGCCGAAGCTGGTCGGCACGCTGCTGCTGATGGCGGGCATCGGTGCGTTCGCGGCGTACGGCAACGACCTCGTCGAAGCGCTGTTCAAGTGGGTGTCCGTGTTCCTCTATGGCATCTACGCGGTGTTCGTGCTGGTCGTGCTGGCCGGCTTCGGCGACCAGGCCCTGGCCACGCTGTCAGCGCCACAGCCGACGACGGGCTGGCTGCAGGGTGGCCTGACCTATGCCGGCTACAACATCGTCGGCGCGGTGATCGTGCTGCCGCTGGTGCGCCACTTTCTGGGCCGGCGCGACGCGGTGATCGCCGGCGTGCTGTCCGGTCCTCTGGCGATGCTGCCGGGGCTGCTGTTCTTCCTGTGCATGCTGGCGTGGTATCCGCAGATCGGCGCCCAGGCGTTGCCGTCGGACTTCATGCTGCGCCAGCTCGACATGCCGGTCTTCCACGTGCTGTTCCAGCTGATGATCTTCAGCGCGCTGCTGGAAAGCGGCACCGCCGTCGTGCATGCCGCCAACGAGCGGATCGCGCATGCCTGGCGCAGTCGTCGGGGCGCCGGGATGGGCAAGCGCGTGCGCCTGGCCATCGCCAGCGTGCTGCTGGTCGGTTCGATCTTCATCGCCGACCGCGTCGGCCTGGTGGCGTTGATCGCCCAGGGCTACCGCGGGCTGGCCTATCTGTTCCTCGCGGTCTATGTCCTGCCGCTGCTGACCGTCGGTGTCTGGCGGCTGTGGCGCGGTCCTGCTGCGCTGGCCGTGCCCGCGCCCACCCTGTCCGGAGATCGTGGATGAACCTCTCCCTGAAAACCGTCTTCGCATCCACCGTGGTCGCGTTGCTGTGCGTCGCGTCACCGGTCCGTGCCCAGGTGCCTGCCGGATTCGACGCCCGGGTCGAGCAGGCGATGCGCTCGCGCGACGTACCGGGGATGGCGATTTCCATCGTCAAGGACGGGCAGATTGTGCACGCGAAAGGCTATGGCGTGCGCCGGCTGGGCGGCAGCGAGCCGGTGGATGCGGATACGATCTTCCCGACCGGCTCGACCGGCAAGGCGGTGACGGCAGCGGCGCTCGCCATCCTGATCGACGACGGCAAGCTGGCCTGGGACGACAAGGTGGCCGACCACCTGCCAGATTTCCGCATGTACGACGCCTGGGTCACGCGCGAGATGACCGTCGCCGACCTGCTGCTCCATCGCAGTGGCCTCGGCCTCGGGGCCGGCGACCTGCTGTTCATTCCGCGCACCTCGCGCAGCCGCGCCGACATCGTGCGCGCGCTGCGGCACATCAAGCCCGCCACGAGTTTCCGCAGCGGCTACGCGTACGACAACATCCTCTACATCGTCGCCGGCGAGCTGGTCACCCAGGTCAGCGGACAACGGTGGGAAGACTTCGTGCGCACGCGCATCTTCCAGCCGCTCGGCATGACGACCGCCGTCAGCGACGAGAAGGACCGCTTCGCCAACCCGAACCGCGTGCAGCCGCACGCACGGCTCGACGCCCGCCTGCGCGGACTGGGGCCGCAGCAGGTGTTGCCCGAGCGCGAAGGTTTGGGGCAGGTCGGTGCGCCGGCCGGGGGCCTGTCGTGGAGCGCCAAGGACTTCGCACGCTGGATGCAGGTGCAGCTTGCGCTCGGCGCGCTGCCCGACGGCAAGGGACGCCTCTACAGCGAAGCCTCCGCGCGCGCCATGTGGACGCCGCAGGTGACGATTCCGATCCACCCGTATCCCGCACCGATCACCGATATGACCCCGCAGTTCTCCGGTTACGGCTATGGCTGGAACGTGCAGGACTACCGCGGCGTCAAGGTGGTGCAGCACGGCGGTGCGGTGTTCGGCGTGCTCGCCTTCGTGGTGATGGTGCCCGAGCGCAATCTCGGCATCGCGCTGCAGATCAATTCGGAGGACGTCGAGGTGATGCGCGGGCTGGGTTACGAACTGCTCGACCACTATCTGGGCTTCGAGGCGCGCGACTGGGTCGGGGCGTTCTCCACCTGGAACCAGGCGCGGTTGGCCGGCGGATTGGAGGCGCTGCAGGGCATGAAGGGCGCCGCGCGCAACGCCGCGTCGCGGCCCTCGCTGAAGCCCGCCGGCTACGCAGGCGACTACCGGGACGCGTGGTACGGCCCGATCACCGTCGCGGAGCATGCCGGCAAGCTGCGCGTCGACTTCCGGCAGACGCCCAACATGGCGGGCACGCTGAGTCATTGGCAGTACGACACGTTCCGCGTGGACTGGGATGATGCATCGATCGAGCCGGCCTACATGACGTTCTCGCTCGATGCCGAAGGGCGGGCGCGGCGCATCACGATGAAGGCGGTGTCTCCGTTGGCGGACTTCAGCTACGACTACCACGATCTGCTTTTCGAGGCATCGGGGCCTTGAGCACCGCCGACCTGTCGCGGCCGGTGTGACCCGCCGCGGGCGTGGCGTGTAGCGCGGAGGTAGCCCTCATCCCCGAACGCACACGGCCCGCGAGCAGCGGGCCGTGGGGTGGAACGGAAGGCCGCCGATCAGAACTCCTGCCACTCGCTGTCGTTGGCGAAGGTCGGATCGGTCTTGCCGGGTGCCGGCCTGCGGGCGGCGGCACTGGGTTTCGCGGCTGGCGCGGCGGGCGAGTCCTTGCCATGGGTGGCGGCTGCAATGGCGTGACGCACCGGTGCGCTGATGGTGGTGTCCAGCGTGAACACGGCGACCGACTCGGCGAGCGCGCGCGCCTGTTCCGCCATCGACGTGGCGGCAGCCGAGGCTTCTTCCACCAGTGCGGCGTTCTGCTGGGTCGCTTCATCCATGTGGGTGATGGTCTGGTTGACCTGCTCGATCCCGGCGGATTGTTCCTGCGACGCGGCGGAGATCTCGGCCATGATGTCGGTCACGCGTTGCACCGAGGACACGATCTCGCTCATCGTCGTGCCGGCCTGGTCGACCAGTGTCGATCCTTCGGCCACCTTGTCCACCGAGGTTTCGATCAGGCCCTTGATCTCCTTGGCCGCATTGGCCGAGCGCTGGGCGAGCGTGCGCACTTCCGAGGCGACGACGGCGAAGCCGCGGCCCTGCTCGCCGGCGCGTGCCGCTTCCACGGCGGCATTCAGCGCCAGGATGTTGGTCTGGAAGGCGATGCCGTCGATCACCGAGATGATGTCGGCGATCCGTCGCGACGATTGCTGGATGTCGGACATGGTGGCGACGACCTTGCCGACGACATCGCCGCCCTGCGAGGCCACCGAAGCGGCGCCCATCGCCAACTGGTTGGCCTCGCGCGCGGACTCCGCGTTCTGGCGCACGGTGGAGGTCAGTTCCTCCATCGAGGCCGCGGTTTCTTCGAGATTCGCGGCCTGCTGTTCGGTACGGCGGGAGAGATCCAGGTTGCCGGAGGCGATCTCGCCGGCGGCGGTATTGATGGAGCCGGAGGCGTCCTGGATGCGGCCGACGATGTCGGTCAGCTGGGCGACGGTGGCATTGGCGTCGTCGCGCATGGTGGCGAACACGCCGTGGAAGTCGCCTTCCATCCGTGCGGTCAGGTCGCCGCGGGCGATCGCCTGCAGCAGCGCCGAGACCTCGCCCAGGTTGCCGTGGGTGCTCTCCATCAGCGAATTGACGCTGGCGACCATCTCGCGGAAGTCATGGCGGTACTGCGCCACGTCGCCGCGCTGGGAGAAGTCGCCTTCGGCCGCGGCTGCGGCGAGGCGCTTGATGTCGCCATTGATCGCCGACAGGTTGGCCTTGCACATGTCCATCGCTTCGGTGATCACCGCCTTCTCGCCGGGCAGTCGATCCATGTCGGCCGAGAGGTCGCCGACGGCGTAGCGCTGCATCAGGTCGACCAGCCGCATCTTCATGTCGACGTGCGCGGCCACCAGTGCATTGGTGTCGTGCACCATGCGTCCGTAGTCGCCGGGGAACGCGGCTTCGTCCATCCGGTAGCTGATCGTGCCCTGCTCGTGGCGTTCCGCCATGTGGCGCTGCGCCACGATCACCGCCTGCACCTGTTCCTGCACCTGCTGCATGCTGTGCGCCAGGCTGCCGCGATCGCCGTCCCGCAGCGCGACACTCCGGCTGAAGTCGCCGGCGGCGATGCGGCGTGCGATATCCGCCACGTCGGCGGGTTCGCCGCCGAGTTGACGGCGCAGTGCACGTGCGATCCAGCCACCCAGCGCCGACAGCGCCAGGATGGCGAGCACCGCGCTGAGCCATTGCCGGCGCGCGACGCCGGCGGCGCGGGTATCCGCCTCGGCATGCGCGACGCGGTCGGCGGCGGTGATGCCGTCGCTGATCGCCGCCATGCGCGTTTCGAGATCCTCGAAACTGGCGATGAAGTCGGCATAGGTCCGGTCGACGGTGGCGGCGCCTTCCTCCACCTGGCCGATCACGGTGCCGGCGTGGCCGATGTAGCCATCCAGCGCCGGGCCGATCTCCTGCATCGTCCCGGCCGTGGCGGCATCGAGGTGCAGCTTCGCCTGTGCATTGGCGGCGATCGCCTCGCGGAACGTGGCCGCGTGTTCCTGCCAGGCCTGCCGTGCCGACGCGACGCCGGCGGTGTCGTCCTTGCCTCCGGCGAGCATCGCGGCCAGCACGTCGCCGCGCAGCGCGTCGTGTATCATGTCGGCCTGCATGTGATGGCGCAGCGAGAGCGCACTGGCGCTCTGGTCTTCCAGCGACGCCAGCAGGTCGCGCTGGCCGAGATGGCCGATCACGCCCATCGCCACCAGCCCCAGGAGGGCGGCGGCGATCAGCGTGGCGAGCATGTGGGTGGTCTTCATGGTGGTTGTCCGGTCGGGGCGGTGACGGTCAGAAGCGTGCCGACACGCCGACGGTCACGGCGTGGTCGGGCGTGCGGCGATTGAGGCCTGCGCTGTACGCCAGGTCGAGTTGCACGTCGTCGTTGAGCAGCCAAGCGCCGCCCAGGTCCAGCGTGGCGATGGTGCCGCCGTCGTTCGCGCGTGCGATCTGCGGGAGCGCGACTTCGGCGAACGTGCGGAACCGGTCCGTCCACGCCTTGCCGACGACCACGCCGAGGATGCCGGCGGTGTAGCGGCGGCCCTCGTCGTCGCTTTCGCGTACCAGGCCGGGCATCACGCCGAGGGAATAGTCGTTGGCCAGTTCCCACTCGGCGACGAAGCGCACCGACGGACGAACGCCGTGCCCGCGGAACGCGCGGTCGCCGCTGGGCAGGTCGGCGTGCACCAGCCAGGCCAGCGACGGCCCGCGTTCGCCGGAGCCGGCGACGTGGTACTTGGCACCGACCGAGACATCGGCCAAGCCGCTTTCGCGCTCGCCGTCCGTCGTGCTGCGCAGCCAGCCGTCGCCCTCCAGGCGGAGTTCCCAGTGGTCGGAAACACCGAGGCGCAGCAGCGTGGGGGTGGCGAACGTGCGCGCGTCGCCGTCCTGCTCCCATGCGACGCTGGTTTCGACTTGGACACGATGCGCGCCCACGGTCTGGCTGGATTCGACGAAGTCGGGGCGGTCGGTGGCGATGGGTTCGGCGGCCCGCGCATCGGCGATCGCGACGGCGATGGCGAGCAGGATCAGGGGGAGGAAGCGGTGTGCGTGCGGCATGGGAAGTCACCAGGTCGGGTGGATCCGGTCCGTCATCGGGCCGGTGGCTCCGTAGCTATCGGCCCGACCGGCAGGCGCTTGAATCACATATTTCCCTGTTTATCAGTAACTTGCATAACGTCTGGCGACGCCATAATCGCGAAAAAGCAGATGGCCCGGACAATGCCGGGCCGTCGTGGAGGCGATGCCTGCGGCGGGGCGCGAGGCCTGGGGTCAGAACTCCCGCCCGCCGTTGTCGTCGCCGTCGGCGAGTACGGGCGCCGGCACGCGCACCGGGATGGCGCGGACCTGCTTCTGTTCGACACTGCGCCGCGCCGCGGGTGGGACGTGCGTGGACGTCCTGCGGACAGTGCGGTCGTCCGCATGCAGCTTGAACACCGCGACGGACGTGCTGAGCGCCTGTGCCTGCTGCTCCATCGAGCGCGCGGCGGCGGTGGCTTCTTCCACCAGCGCAGCGTTCTGCTGGGTGGTCTCGTCCATCTGCACGATGGTCTGGTTGACCTGCTCGATGCCCGACGACTGCTCCTGCGACGCCGCCGAAATCTCGGCCATGATGTCGGTCACGCGCTGCACGCTGGCCACGATCTCGGCCATCGTCGCGCCGGCCTGGTTCACCAGCGCGGAACCGTCGGTAACCTTGTCGACCGAGGTTTCGATCAGGCCCTTGATCTCCTTGGCGGCGTTGGCAGAACGCTGGGCCAGCGTGCGCACTTCGCTCGCCACGACGGCGAAGCCGCGGCCCTGTTCACCGGCACGTGCGGCTTCAACGGCCGCGTTGAGCGCCAGGATGTTGGTCTGGAAGGCGATGCCGTCGATGACCGAGATGATCTCGGCGATCTTCTTCGACGACTGTTCGATGTCGGTCATGGTCGTGACGACCTTGCCGACCACGTCACCGCCCTGCGAGGCCACCGACGCCGCACCGATGGCCAACTGGTTGGCCTGACGCGCCGACTCGGCGTTCTGGCGCACGGTCGAGGTCAGTTCCTCCATGGAGGCGGCGGTCTCTTCCAGGTTCGCCGCCTGCTGCTCGGTGCGGCGCGAGAGGTCGTTGTTGCCGCTGGCGATCTCGCCGGCCGCGGTGTTGATGGAGCCGGAGGCATCCTGGATGCGGCCGACGATGTCGGTCAGCTGGACGACGGTGGCATTGGCATCGTCGCGCATGGTCGCGAACACGCCATGGAAGTCGCCTTCCATCCGCGTGGTCAGGTCGCCGCGGGCGATGTCCTTCAGCAGTCGGGAGACCTCGGCCAGGTTGTCATCGGTGGTCTCCATCAGGTGATTCAGTCCGCCGACCATGTCGCGGAAGTCGTGCCGGTATTTTTCGACCTCTCCACGCTGGCTGAAGTCGCCGGCCGAAGCCGCCATGGCCAGGCGCTTGATCTCGCCGTTGATGGCCGAAAGTGTGGTCTTGCAGGCATCCAGCGTTTCGGTGATGAACGCTTTTTCACCTGGCAGGCGGTCCATGTCTTCCGACAGGTCGCCGTCGGCATAGCGTCGCATGATGCCGACCGCACGCATCTTCACCGCGATGTGCGCAGCGACCAGCGCGTTGGTATCGCGCACCATGCGTCCGTACTCGCCCGGGAACGCGCTGTCGTCGATGCGGAAACTGATGTTGCCTTCGTCGTGGCGGTGCGTCATCTCGCTCTGCGCGGCGATCACCGACACCACCTGGGTCTGCACCTCGTGCATCGCGGACATCAGCTGGCCGACTTCGTCGGTACGCGAGGTCTCGATCCTGCCGTCCAGCCGGCCGGCGGCGACGTCCTTGGCGATGGCGACCGCCGAGCGCAGCGGACGCGAGACGACGCGACGCACGCCGACCGCCGTGAGCACGCCGATCACGACCAGTGCGAGCAGCGACAGCGCGAGGATCGCCACCGTCAGCGAGCGGCTGGCGGCCAGCACGTTGTCGCGCGGCTCCACGGCGACCAGCGCCCATTTCCACGGGGCGAAACGCTGGACCGCCACCAGAGCGGGCACGGCCGGTTCGCCGGCCCTGGGTGCGATGTCGAGGACCGCATGGCCCTTGTCCTGGTCGAGCAGCGCGTTCATCGCCGGCACGGAGCCGGCGTCGACCACGTCGGTGTAGGGGGATTCCTGGCTGGCAGGATGCGCCGCAAGCGTGCCCTGGTGGTCGCCCTCGGCCAGATCGACGACGAAGAAGTAGCCGGCCTTGCCGAGTTGCGTCGTGCGCAGCTTGTCCTTCAGCGCCGCCAGTCCGTCACCGTAGTTCTGGCCGACGAACAGGATGCCGACGGTCCTGCCTCCGGCATCCTGCAGCGGCTGGTAATGGGTCATGTAGTCGCGGCCGAACAGCCGTGCGCGTCCGGTGTACGGCTTGTCTTCCAGCATCAGCGCATACGCCGGGTGCTTATGGTCGAGCGCGGTACCGATGACGCGCTCGTCCTCGGTATTGCGTAGCGACGTGGTGGCGCGGATGAAGTCGTCGCCCTGGCGCACGAACAGCGTGGCGACCACGCCGGTGGCGTCGGTGAACCGGTCCACGTGGGTGAAGTCGAGGTTCATCGTCTGTTCGCCGAAACGCAGCGCGGGCACCTCGACATCGCCGATGGGCGCGCTGGCGGCCGTGTCCACCGACACGTCGCCCGAAGGCAGCGACGCGCGGAAGCTGCGCGCCATCCGCTGCGTGGCGTCGGTCAGCGTGCTGTCGTACAGCGCGACGGATTCCAGCATGACCTGCGCGGCCACATCCAGGTCGGCGAGCGCACGCTCCTGGATGGCGCCGCTGGACTGCCGCTGCACCACGAACGCGAGCAGGGCGAGTACCACCGCGACGGCGACGGTGACCTGGAGGGAGAGTTTGCTGCCAAGGGAAAGACGCGCGAGTCGGGTCATGGGGCAGGGAGGTGGTTGAGGTATCCAGACCGGTATCGGCGTTACACCCACCAAATTGAGCGCTGCGTCAGAGTTTCCCCGACGAACGGTAAACGCGTGTACGTTGAGCGGTGTCCTCCGCTCAACGCACACGGCCCGGACATGCCGGGCCGTGTGCTTGACGCGAACGCTGGATGGCCTGGGGGCGAGCTCAGAACTCCTGCCAGTCTCCGTCGGCCAGCGCAGGTTCCGGCGTGCGCGCGGGCTTGCGGGCGACGGCCTTGGCGGCGGGCTTCGCCTTGGGCGTGGCGACGACCGCTGCCGCCGCAATGACCGTGCGTACCGGAGCGGTCACCGCGCCCCGCAGCTTGAACACCGAGACCGACTCCGTCAGCGCCTGCGCCTGCTCTTCCATCGAGCGGGCGGCGGCGGTGGCTTCCTCCACCAGCGCGGCGTTCTGCTGGGTCACTTCGTCCATCTGGGTGATGGTCTGGTTGACCTGCTCGATGCCGGCGGACTGTTCCTGGGAGGCGGCGGAGATCTCGGCCATGATGTCGGTCACGCGCTGCACGCTGGCCACGATTTCGGCCATGGTCGCACCGGCCTGGTTCACCAGCGCCGAGCCATCGGAGACCTTCTCCACCGAATTCTCGATCAGGCCCTTGATCTCCTTGGCCGCATTGGCGGAGCGCTGGGCGAGGGTACGCACTTCGCTCGCCACGACGGCGAAGCCACGGCCCTGCTCGCCGGCACGCGCCGCTTCCACTGCGGCGTTGAGTGCCAGGATGTTGGTCTGGAAGGCGATGCCGTCGATGACCGAGATGATCTCGGCGATCTTCTTGGACGACTGTTCGATGTCGGTCATGGTGGTGACGACCTTGCCCACGACATCACCGCCCTGCGAGGCCACGCTGGCGGCACCGATGGCGAGCTGGTTGGCCTGGCGCGCCGATTCGGCGTTCTGGCGCACGGTGGAGGTCAGTTCCTCCATCGAGGCGGCGGTCTCTTCCAGGTTGGCGGCCTGCTGTTCGGTACGACGCGAGAGGTCGTTGTTGCCGGAGGCGATCTCGCCGGCGGCGGTGTTGATGGAGCCGGAGGCGTCCTGGATGCGGCCGACGATGTCGGTCAGCTGGGCGACGGTGGCATTGGCATCGTCGCGCATGGTCGCGAACACGCCATGGAAGTCGCCCTCCATGCGCGCGGTCAGGTCGCCGCGGGCGATCGCCTTCAGTATCTCGGAGACCTCGCCGAGATTGGTGTCGGTGGTCTCCATCAGGCGATTGACGCCGTCGACCATTTCGCGGAAATCGTACTCGTACTTCCCGGCGTCGCCGCGCTGGCTGAAGTCGCCCGCGGATGCGGCGGTGGCCAGACGCTTGATGTCGCCGTTGATCGCCGACAGGTTGGCCTTGCACATGTCCATCGCCTCGGTGATGACGGCCTTCTCGCCAGGCAGGCGATCCATGTCCATCGACAGGTCGCCCACCGCATAGCGGCGCATCACGTCCACGGCGCGCATCTTCACGCCGATGTGCTGGGCGACCAGGGTGTTGGTGTCGCGCACCATGCGGCCATAGTCGCCGGGGAAGTCGCTGTCGTCGATGCGGAAACTGATGTTCCCTTCGTCGTGGCGGCGCGTCATCTCGGCCAGGGCCGCGATCAGCGCCACGACCTGGCGCTGCATGCGCTGCATGGCGGACAGCAGCTGGCCGACCTCGTCGGTGCGCGAGGTGTCGATCTTGCCGTCGAGCTTGCCGGCGGCCACGTCGTTGGCCGTGCGCAGCGCCTCGCCGACGGATCCCGAAATGGAGCGGCTGATGCTCCAGCCCAGCAGGCCCGCCAGCGCCAGTACCAGCACCAGGCCGCCGACCAGCGCCAACACGGTGCGGTCGTGCGCCTTGCGCGACGCTTCCACGTTCTTCGCCAGGTTGTCGACGTTGTATTGCGACAGCGTCTTCAGGTGGTCGAACAGCTCGCGACGCAGCTTGCGCGAATCGCTGCCGGAAATCGCCTTGGCGGTCTCGAAATCGTCCGCCGCGATGGCGGCGGCGATGCGGTCGTGGGCCTCGAAGTAGGCGGCACGCGCAACCTCGACGTTCTTGTACAGCGCCAGTTCTTCCGGCGAGGACTCGGCGGGGATCGCGTTGTAGCCGGCCTCTTCGGCGTCGATCTTGGCGCGGGTGTCCTTCAGCCGCTTGTCGTAGTCCGCGAGCTCGGCGGCATCGCCCTGCTTGGTCAGTTGCGCCTGTTCGAACGTGCGGAACTCGCCCAGCTGCGCGCGCATCTCGCCGAGATGCTGGACGGCGGGCATCCAGTTGTCGTTGACCGCGCGGATCTGCGCCTCGCCGGCATTCAGCCGCCACAATGAGAAGCCGCCGAGCAGCAGGGTCAGCGCGGTGGTGATGGTGAAGGCCAGCGCCAGCTTGCGGGCGATGGACAGGTTCTGGAACCAGGTCATCTGAAGTCTCTCCGGTAAAACATCAACGCCCAGCCAATGGCCGGTATCCACGACAGGGCAGGGCTGCGAAGGGCGTCGGAGAGAGGGGGTCTCGCGCCGGTGCAGCGCGGTATCGCACTGTCTGCACCCGGGGTAACGGCTTCATGTGACACTTCTTTACGACCGTTCGGCGGCGTGGCCTGCGCGAACGCGGGGAAGTGCACCGCTTCCCGCGCCGACCGTGACCGGGTGCGCGGGACGCGGTGTCGTACGCCTCAGAAATGCATTTGGGCGCGCAGCTGGAACACGGTCGGATCGGCGGAGAACGCACCGCGCGAGGCATCCGTCTTCACGACGTTGGCCTGGAACTTGAAGTAGGGCGTCAGGTACCAGTTGGCGCCCAGCGTCCAGTTGTGCTCGCGCCCGCCGGCGATGCCGTCGCTGTCCAGGTCGATGCGGCTGTAGCGGGCCAACAGTTCCAGCGCGCCGTACGTGCCCTTTGGCTTGGGGTTGGCGACATTGCCGCCGCTGTAGCCACGCGACTCGCCGGTCGCCAGCCAGCTGGCGAACACGTAGCCGCCATCGGCCGAGTAGGACGGCAGGCCGAGCTCGCGCGTGGTCTTCTGTCGCAGGTACTCGCCCTGCAGCGACCATGGCCCGTGGATCCACAGCGCTTCCAGGCCGGTGCGGTCGATGCGGTCCACGCGGGTGAGCGTGCCCGAATCCACCAGGCGCACGCTGGTGAGTGCCGCCTCCGGTCGCGCACGCCAGCGCACGCTGGGATGCACGGTCACGCCGAGTCCGTTGACCTCGCTGTCCGGACGTTCCTGCGACCCGGCGATGCCCAGGTGCAGTACATCACCGGTGGCCTTGCGCGGCGTCCATGCCAGGCGCACCGCCGCGGTGTCGCCCTTGTTGTTGCCGAGCAGGTCGGATTCGAAGAAGTAACCGGCGTTGGCGAGGTAGCGCTCGCGCTCGAAGGCCCAATCGATGCCGCTGCGGCGGTTCTCGTAGAAGGCCTGCGTGGGCAGCGCCGCTTCCAGGAAGCTCACTGCACGCGTGGCGGTATTGCCTTCGAAGCCGAGCGGCACCTTCATCTGGCCGAGGCGGACCTTGCCGACGTCGCGGCCGAACAATGCCTTGGTCTCCACCCGCAGCGCCACGTCGTTCCAGCTCTTGGCGTGGAAGTCGTAGGTGACGCCGAGGTCGTACACGCCCTTCCGGCGCAGGGTGATGCCGAGCTCCTGACGGCGCCAGGCGTCGTCGTCGTCCAGCGCGGCGCCGTTGTAGCCCTCGCCGGAGAAGCGGTTGAGGTCGTACTGCAGGTTGCCGCCCAGGCTCAGCTCGGTGCCGCCGGCGAAGGTGATCTTCGGCGGCCACGCGCTGGCGCTGGCCTTGCCGTCGTCGGCAAGCGCACCGGCGTGTACGGCCAGCAGTGAGAGCGCGAGGATGGAGAGGGCGTACTTCATGCGGTTACCGATAGTGTAGGCGCGTGCGCCAGCGGGCGTCGCCCGGCGCGGGCGACGCATGCGAAGGCAACGCGGGGGAATGGGCTCAGGCGGCCTGCTGCATCCGGCGCGTGCGCACCAGGCCGCCGACGTCGACGATCAGGGCGACGCGGCCATCGCCGAGGATGGTGGCGCCGGAGATACCGTCGATGCGGCGGTAGTTGTTCTCGAGGTTCTTCACCACGACCTGCTGCTGGCCGATCAGTTCGTCGACTTCCAGAGCCAGCTTCTGGCCATCGGCTTCCACCACCACCACCAGTTGGTCGGCGTTGCGGTGGTCGCCGTAGCGGTAGTACTCGTTCAACGCGACGATCGGCAGATACTCGCCGCGCACGCGCAGCACGCGTCCGTCGCCGGCCACCGTGCGCACGTCTTCGTCCTTGGGCTGGAGCGCTTCCAGCACGTAGGTCAGGGGCAGGATCAGGGTTTCGTCGCCGACCGACACGGCCATGCCGTCGAGGATGGCCAGCGTCAGCGGCAGGCGGATCACCACACGGGTGCCGTGGCCGGCGGCGCTCTCGAGCTGCACTTCGCCACCGAGCGCCTGGATGTTGCGGCGGACCACGTCCATGCCGACGCCACGACCGGACAGGTCGGTGACGGCTTCGGCAGTGGAGAACCCCGGCTGGAAGATCAGGTCCCAGACCTGCGCGTCGGTCGGGTTCTCCGGTACGGCGAGGCCGCGTTCGGCCGCCTTGGCGAGGATGCGGTCGCGGTTGAGGCCGCGGCCGTCGTCGCTGACTTCGATGACGATATGGCCGCCCTGGTGCGAGGCTGCCAGCGTGATGGTGCCTGTCTCGTCCTTGCCCGCCTGCGCACGCACGTCGGGCATCTCGAGACCATGGTCGATCGAGTTGCGCACCAGGTGCACCAGCGGATCGGCGATGCGTTCGATCAGGCCCTTGTCCAGTTCGGTGCCTTCGCCGACGGTGCGCAGACGCACCTGTTTGCCGAGGCGCGCGGACAGGTCGCGGACCAGGCGCGGGAAGCGGCGGAACACCGCGTCCACCGGCAGCATGCGCACGCCGATGACGGCTTCCTGCAGGTCGCGGGTGTTGCGTTCCAGCAGATCCAGGCCGGCGAACAGGCGCTCGCACTGGGCCTGGTCGAGCAGGCCGGAGACCTGCTTCAGCATGGCCTGGGTGATGACGAGTTCGCCGACCAGGTTGATCAGTCCGTCGATCTTGTCGACGCTGACGCGGATGGAGGTTTCGGCGGCATCGTTGGCGGCCGGCGTGGCAGCTGCGGCAGGCGCCTGTGCGCCACTCGCGGCGACGGCGGTCACCGGTTGCGCGGCGACGGCAACGGCCTCGCCCGGCACGGCGGTGCGCTGCATCGGCTGGATGTCGAGTTCGCAGTCGTCGACGACCCAGGCGAACACGTCATCCACCGCGCTGCGCGGCACCTTGCCGATCAGGCCGAGATCCCACGCCAGGTAGGCTTCCAGCGGATCGATCTGCTCGAAGCCGGGCAGGCGTTCCATGCGGCACGCGATCTCCAGCGGGCCGAGGTGTTCCAGTTCGCGCAGGATGCGCAGCGGATCGTTGCCGCTCATGAACAGCGACGGCGCCGGGGTGAAGCCGATCTTCCAGCCGTCGGGTTCGGCATCGGCGACCGCTGCGGTGGCGGGTGAGGCGGCGGCAGCTGGCGCATCCTGGCCGGACAGCACCGCGTTGAGGCGGTCCTTCATGGCCTGCACGGCAGCGGGATCGGCCGGCGTACCGTGTTCGGCTTCGGCCAGCAGGGTGCGCAGCACGTCGACGGAGGCGAGCATGGCGTCGACGGCGGGCGGGCTGACCGCACGCTGGCCGGCACGCAGTTCATCCAGCAGCGTTTCCAGCACGTGGGTCATGCCGGCGATGGCATCGAAGCCGAACGTCGCCGAGCCGCCCTTGATGGAGTGCGCGGCGCGGAAGATGGAGTTGATCAGGTCGCCGTCGCGGTTGCCCTGTTCCAGCGACAGCAGGCCGGCTTCCATGGCTTCCAGTCCTTCGCGGCTTTCCTCGAAGAACGTGGCGTGGAAGCGCTGCATGTCCATGTTCATTGCGACGGTGCCCTGGTGCGGTCGGAAGGGAAGCGGAGGAGGGTGGGATCAGCCCAGGACTTTCTGGACGGTGGCGACCAGCTGTTCCGGGTTGAACGGCTTGACCAGCCAGCCGGTGGCGCCGGCGGCCTTGCCTTCGGCCTTCTTGTCGGCAGCCGACTCGGTGGTCAGCATCAGCATCGGCGTGAACTTGTAGTCCGGCAGGCCGCGCAGCGCACGGATCAGCGAGATGCCGTCCATGTTGGGCATGTTGACGTCGGTGACGACGGCATTGAATTTCTGTCCCTGCGCGCGCCCCAGCGCCACCTGGCCGTCTTCGGCTTCATCCACCGCGAAACCCGCCGAGCTCAGGGCGAAGGCGACCATCTGTCGCATCGAGGCCGAATCGTCCACTACCAGAATGCGTGCGCTCATGCGGCGTTCTCCACTTGTTGCGTGTTGTGTTCGTTGTCGTTGGCCAGCCCGAGCTGGGGCGCGAGGCCGAGCAGGCGCGCGGCGTCGCGGAAGTTCTGGCTGACCGCACTGAAATCGGTGGCCAGGCCGGCCTGCTCGCGCTGGCGCACGAAGCTGCACAGCACCTGCAGGCTGGCGGTATGCACGCGCTGCACGGTGCCGGCGTCCAGCGCCAGCGGTTCCGGCTGCGCGACGTGCGGGGCCAGGTGCTGCTTGAGGTCGGTGGCGGCCTCGATACCGAGGTCGTCACCCAATGGCACAGCGCTCATCGTGTCTCCGGAAAGGCGGCTCTAACGAGGTATCGGCGCGGCAGAGCCGCTCTTGAGGGATGGGTGTGAATGTGTGACGGAGTTGGATAAAGCGGGGAATGAGGGAGAGGAGCGAGGAGGGGCTGGGCGTCTGCTTTTCCTCACTTCCCACTCCTCTCCACTCGTTGCTCGCTTCACTGCAGTATCCGCGAGGCGTCCAGCAGGATCACCGCGCACTCGTTGAGCCGTGCGACGCCGCGGAACAGCGGATTGGACATGCGGCCGACGCGTGCGTTGTCGGGCGATTCGATCTGCTGGTCGGTGAGGTTGGCGACGTCCTCGACCGCAGTCACGCGCAGGCCCAGGGTCTCGCCGTGTTCTTCCAGCACCACGATGCGGGTGATGGTGTCGGGCTCGATCGCACGCCGGCCCAGGTACAGGCCCAGGTCGATCACCGGCACCACCTGGCCGCGCAGGTTCATCACGCCCAGCATGTGCGGGGCGGCGCCGCGCAGCGGCAGCAGGGTGGCGGGACGCACGACTTCCTGCACCTTCAGCAGTTCCAGCGCGTAGTGCTGCTGGTCGCAGCGCAGCCGCAGCCAGCGGGTCTTGCGTTCGGTCGCGCGGCGACGCTCGCCGGTGTCGATCGGCGTCTGCATGAAGGGCTTGGCCGGCAGCGGCACGGCCGCATAGGGCACGGGTGCGGCGGGCCTGGCCGGCGATGGAGCCGGCGCAGACACCGCTGCCGGTGCTGCGACACGCGAGGTCGGCGCGGCGCCGCCGTGCAGGTCGTCGAGCAGGGCTTCGAACTCGTCGTCGTCGATCATGTCCGCGCCTGCGCGGACCGGCGTCACGGCAAGCGCGGGAGCGGTGGCCGCCGCTGCGACGGGCGCGGCCACGACGGCCGTCGGCACACCGTCGCCATGCAGTTCGTCGAGCAGGGCTTCGAACTCATCGTCGCTGATCAGATCGGCTTCGCTGCCGGCGCGCACGGGCGCGACCGCGAGCGATGGCGCGGGAGCAGGCGCAGAGGCTGGCGGCGCCGGATCGGCGATCGTCGCGCCCGGTGCGGCGTCGCCATGCAGGGTGTCGAGCAGGGCCTCGAATTCGTCGTCGGTGATCAGGTCGGCTTCGCTGCCGGCGCGTACCGGTGCAACGGCCAGTGCGGGCGCAGCGACCGGTCCGGGATCGACGGCAGGCGCAGCGGCCACCGGCTCGGCGGCCTGTGCCGGCGGCGCGGCGACGTCGCCGAGCAGGTCGAGCAGGTAGTCGTCGAGGACGGCGGGGGTGGTCATGCGGCCTGTTCCGTGTCGCGGGCTTCGGTCAGCAGCAGCCAGTCGAGCGCGCGCCGGTAGGCCGACAGTCCACGGCCCGGGTAGGCCGCGGCGGGGCTGGAGCGCGTCAGCACGTCGACGCTGCAGATGCGGGTGTCGTTGGGGATGGCGTCGTTCCAGACGCGTTCGCCGTATTCGTCCTGCATGGCCTTCAGCGTGTCGGCGCCGGTGCGCGTGCGCTTGTCGTACAGGGTGGGCAGGATCGAGACCGGCAGTTCGCGGTGACGCGAGCGCTGGATCATCTCCGCCGTGCGGCACATGCCCTTGAGGCCGTGCAGCGCGAGCGGCTCGGTCTGTGTCGGGATGATGACGTGGTCGGCCGCGGCCAGCGCGTTGACCATCAGCAGGCCGAGTGTGGGCGGGCAGTCGAACAGCACGTGGTCCCAGGCATGACCGCCGCGCGCCAGTGCATTGGACAGTGCCAGGCCGAGGCCCGGCTGGGTCGCGCTGCGGCGTTCCAGCGTCGCCAGCGGCGTCTGCGCGGCGACGAAGGAGAGGTTCTCGATCTCGGTGCTGCGCGCCACGCTGGCCAGCGTCGGCGGCTGTTCGTCGAACAGGTCCAGCACGCCGGTCGGCTGCGGGTCGGTGGCGACACCGAAGGCGCGCGTCAGCGACGCATGCGGATCGAGGTCGACGAGCAGCACGCGATGGCCGCGCATGGCCAGGCCGCGGCCGAGGGCGAGGGTGGTGGTGGTCTTGCCGACGCCGCCTTTCTGGTTGGCGATTGCCCACACGCGCATCACTGGACTCCTTCATGGACCTGGGGCGCCGGCGGCGCTCCGGGCATGGGCGACGCGGCGTGGGCCGGCAGCGGCGGCAGCGAGATCACCGACGGCGGCGGGACCTGTTGCTGTGCATGCAAGTCCGGTGCCGGACCGGTGGGACTGGCCAGGATGATCAGCAGCACGCGGCGGTTGGCATTGCGGCCTTCCTGGGTGGCGTTGTCGGCGATGGGGCGGAACTCGCCGTAGCCGATCATCGCCAGCCGCTCCGGCGGAATTCCGTCGCGCACGAACAGGTGCACCACGCTGGCCGCGCGTGCGGACGACAGCTCCCAGTTGGAAGGGAACTGCGAGGTGCGGATCGGGCGATCGTCGGTATAGCCCTCCACCCGCACCGAGTTGGGCACGTTGCCGAGCACCGCGGCGAGCTTGCCGACGGTCTGCTGGGCCTGGGGGTCCAGCGCGGCGGAGCCGGTGGCGAACAGGATGTCGCTGTTGATCTGCACTTCCAGCCACAGTGCCGAGCGCTTGATGGTGACCAGCTTCTCGTCGATCAGCGGCGCCAGCGCGCGCTCGAGATCGTCGGCGATGCGCTTGAGTTCGCCCTGTGCGGCCTGCAGGCCCTTGGCGTCGAGCGACATGTTCATCTGCGACGCCATCGCCGCCAGCAGGGTGACGTTGGGCGACGGCGAGGGCGCGGACGGCCCCTTCTTGGCGCCGGACTTGATCGGCGACGGCCGGTCGTAGTCCGCGCCCTGCAACTGGTGGTTGCCCACCTGCACCGGATTGATCGTGCGCGGTGCACCGCCGAAGGCGGCGGTCAGCGAATCGGCCACCACCCGGTACTTGCCCTCGTTGACGGTGGAGATGGCGTACATCACCACGAAGAAGGCCAGCAGCAGCGTCATCAGGTCGGCATAGGGAATCGCCCAGGCCTCGTGGTTGGCGTGCTCTTCGTGCTTCTTCCTGCGTGCCATCGCCGTCGTCCCGCCGGCTCAGTGCAGGAAGCCGGCCAGCTTGGCCTCGATGTTGCGCGGGTTCTCGCCCTGCGCGATGGCGATCAGGCCCTCGATGATCATTTCCTGCTCGCGGCTGCGGCCGCCGATCACGCTCTTGAGCTTGCTGGCGATGGGCAGGAAGAACAGGTTGGCCGAGGCGATGCCGTAGATGGTCGCAGTGAACGCAGCGGCGATGCCGTGGCCCAGCTTGCTGGGGTCGGCCAGGTTCTTCATCACCGCGATCAGGCCGAACACCGCGCCGATGATGCCCAGCGTGGGCGCATACACGCCCATCGCCTCGAAGACCTTGGCGGCGGCCAGGTCCTGGTGTTCCTGGCCGTTGAGGTCGATTTCCATCATGTGGCGGATCGCCTCCGGCTCCACGCCGTCGACCAGCATCTGGAGGCCCTTCTTGAGGAACGGATCGTCGAGCTGGTTCACGACCGGCTCGAGTCCCAGCAGGCCCTGCTTGCGGGCGATGTTGCTCCATTCGACGATCTGCGCGACCAGCGCGTCGCCTTCGGTGCCGGGCGGACGGATGATCCAGCGCACGATCGCCAGGGCGCGCTTGAACACCGGCGGCGGCGTGTGCACCAGGATCGCGGCGATGGTGCCGAGGATGACGATGACGAATGCCGCCGACGACCACAGCGACGACAGGCCCGCGCCCTTGAGGATGCTGCCGCCCACCAGGGCGACCAGCGCCAGCAGGAGTCCGATGAGGCTGAAGATGTCCATGTAGCGATCTATCGGCCCGGTTCAGGTGGACTTGAGGTGGCGCGGGTGTGAGGCGACGCGACTCGCGACCCGCATCACACCCGGATCTCTGCTGTGGGAGCGACGTAAGTCGCGATGGCCGCGAGACGACGTGGAGCAGGGTCTGGATGGCTGAAGGAAAGAGCTCGCGACTTACGTCGCTCCCACAACAGCCCGGGTTCCACAGACCGCCAGCGGGTCACGCCGTCGCGCGCAGCCCGTCTACATCGAGGATCAGCGCCATGCGGCCGTCGCCGATCAGGGTGGCGCCGGCGTAGCCGGGCAGGCCGCGCACGGCGCGCGGCAGGGGCTTGATGACGACTTCCTCGCGCCCGCGCACCTGGTCGACGATCAGGCCGAAGCGCTGTTCGCCCATCTGCAGCACCACGATGGTGAGCAGCGGCGCCATCACCGGGTCCACGCGCAACCATTGGCGCAGGTCCACCAGCGGCAGCGTGTGGCTCTGGCGGTCGAGTACGGCCTGGCCGTCGAACCAGCGCAGGCTTTCGGACGGCGCGTGCAGCACTTCCATCACCCGCGCCAGTGGCAGCGCGTAGACCGGGTCGCCGGCCTGCACCAGCAGCGTGGGCAGGATGGCCAGCGTCAACGGCACGCGGATGACGAAGCGGCTGCCGCGACCCACGTCGGAATGGATGGTGATCTGCCCGCTGAGTTCGCGGATGCGCGATTGCACTACGTCCATGCCGACGCCGCGGCCGGAGATGTCGGTGACCACGGCCTTGGTCGAGAAGCCGGCCATGAAGACCAGTTGCAGGCATTCGTCGTGGGTCAGGCGGGCGGCGGCCTCCGGGTCGATCAGCCCCTTCTCCAGCGCCTTCGCGCGCAGGCGTTCGGGGTCGATGCCGGCGCCGTCGTCGCGGATCTCGATGGTGACGAAGTCGCCTTCCTGCTGGGCCGACAGGCGCACGTGGCCCTGTCGCGGCTTGCCGCAGGCCTCGCGCAGCGAGGGCACTTCGATGCCGTGGTCGATGGCGTTACGCACCAGGTGCACCAGCGGATCGGCCAGCGCCTCCACCAGGTTGCGGTCGAGCTCGGTGTCGGCGCCGACCAGTTCCAGGTCGACTTCCTTCTGCAACTGGCGGGCGACGTCGCGCGCGACCTTGGGAAAGCGCGAGAACACCTTGCCGACCGGTTGCATGCGCGTGCGCATGACCGCGGTCTGCAGGCGTGCGGTGGCGATGTCCAGGCTGCTGACGGCGCGGTCGAGTTCCTCGTCGCGGATGCGCGCGCGCAGGGTCTTCAGGCGGTTGCGCGACAGCACCAACTCACCCACGAGATTGACGATGGCATCCAGCCGCTTGGTGTCCACGCGGATGGTCTGTTCGGCTTCGCCGCCGGCTTTGGTCGCTGGCTTGGGCGTCGCGGGTTTCGCCGGCGCCGGGACGGCCGCGACGGGTGCGGATGGCACGACGCTGGTCGGTGCGCCGCCGCCATGCAACTGGTCGAGCAGGGCCTCGAACTCGTCGTCGCCGATCAGGTCGCCGCCGGCCTGCGGTGACGGTGCGGCTGCCGCCGCGGGTTTCGGCGCCGGTGCGGGTGTGCTGCCGTGCACGTCGAACTGCTCGATCAGCGCCTGCGGCGCGTGCGGCGGTTCCTCGCCGGCGCCGACGGCGTCCAACATCTGCTGCAGCCAGTCCAGCGATTGCTGGGCGGCGTCGAAGTGTTGCGCTTCCAGCGTCGCCTGTCCCGCGCGCACGAGCCCCAGTGTTTCCTCGGCGGCATGGCAGAGGTTGACCATGGCCTGGATGCCGAGGAAGCCGGCGCCGCCCTTCAGCGTGTGGAAGCCGCGGAACACCGCATTGAGCTGGCCGCTGTCGGAAGGGTCGTGTTCCAGCGTCACCAACTGTTCGCCCAGCCGGTCGAGGATCTCCTGTGCTTCGATCAGGAAGTCGGCGGCGATTTCGGGCGTGACGGCGGACATGGGCGGGGCGGTTACCGGTGCGGACGATCAGCGGGAGGAATCGAGCAGGGGCATCGCGTTGCCGTGGCGGCGGCGCAGGAAGCGCGCGACCACGACATCGCAGACCAGCAGCAATCCCACGAACAGCAGGACGACGGGGTGGCGGGAACGACGGGCGGCGGGCATGGCAGGTCTCCGGTTCCGCAGCGCGCGTCCCCCGGGGCTACAACCCCAGGCCGGACAGCAGGTCGTCGGCGTCGTCCTGCGAGAACGCGTTGCGGTCAAGACCAGCAACGGCCGGGCCGGCGAGTTCTGAAGGCTTGTCGCGGTTTTTTTCCGGCGGCGGCAGGCCGAGCGCGCCGAAACCCTCGTGCACGCGGCGCACGATGCCGGCGACGCGGCGGATGATCTGGCCGGTCAGGTCCTGGTAACTCTGCGCCAGCGCCATCTCGGACAGCCCCTTGCCGATGCGGTCCACCAGCGCGGCCTGTTCGGCCGACAGCGCGGTGCCTTTCAGCTCGGTGGCATAGCCACGGCATTGTTCGGCCAGGTCGAGGGTCTTGTGGCTGGCCTGCTCGGTCATCTCGACCACATGGTCCAGGCGCGCGCAGGCATCGTCGAGCTCGCCGGCTTCCGGCGGCGGCAGTTCGCCCAGCGTCTGCGCCAGTTCGCGGGCCAGGCGGCCCAGGCCCTGCATCATCGGCTGCGTGCGCCAGGCGGCGATGGCATCCAGTTCGCGGCGCCAGCCGGCTTCGTCGCCGTGTTCCAGCGCGTCGAGCGCGCTCTGAAGTTTCTCCACCAACGCCGCGCGGGCACTGGTGGCGTCGGCGACGGCGTTCATCAGGCGGCCGCTCCCAGGCGTTCGAAGATCTTGCCCAGCTTCTCTTCCAGCGTCTGCGCGGTGAACGGCTTGATGATGTAGCCGTTCACGCCGTTCTGCGCGGCCTCGATGATCTGTTCGCGCTTGGCCTCGGCGGTCACCATCAGCACCGGCAACGTCTTGAAGCGGTCGTCGGCGCGGATCGCCTTGAGCAGCTCGATGCCGGTCATGCCGGGCATGTTCCAGTCGGTGACCACGAAATCGAAACTGCCCTGGCCCAGCGCGGTCAGCGCGGTGGTGCCGTCGTCGGCCTCGGCGGTGTTGGTGTAGCCGAGGTCGTTGAGCAGGTTCTTGATGATGCGGCGCATGGTGGAGAAGTCGTCCACGATCAGGATGCGCATGTTCTTGTTGGTCACGGAGGCTCCGGTGTTGCGTGGACGGTGGGACTGGTGGGGATATCGGCCGGGGGCGGGAAAGGTTTAGGGAGCGGGGAATCGGGAATAGGGAATAGGGAATGGGAAGGTGGGCGGTGTTGTCGCGTCCGGAGCAACGCTGACCTGCAGACGACGCAGGGCTCCGTTCCCCATTCCCCATTCCCGATTCCCCGCCTCTTCACTCATCGTCTTCGAGACCGGCGTCGGCCTTCTCGAACACCTGCAGGCGACCGCGCAGGCGCACCATCGCCTGGCCGTGGATCTGGCACACGCGCGACTCGCTGACGCCGAGCACCGCACCGATCTCCTTCAGGTTGAGTTCCTGCTCGTAGTACATCGACAGCACCAGTTGCTCGCGCTCGGGCAGCTGGCCGATGCACTTGACCAGCTGCTGGCGGAACTCGCTGCGTTCGAGGTTCTGCTGCGGCGAGGGGCCGCCGGTACGCGAGGTGTTCGGTTCGCCGTGGTCGTCGATGTGCGACTCCAGGCTCAGCACCTGGCCGCGCGCGGCATCTTCCATCAGGCGCAGGTATTCGGGCAGCGGCATCTCCATCGCGCTGGCGACTTCGGTGGCGATGGCGGCGCGGCCGGTGCGCTGTTCGATCTCGCGCACGGTGGCGGCAGCCTGGCGCGCGCGACGGTGCACCGAGCGCGGCACCCAGTCGCCACGGCGGATCTCGTCGATCATCGAACCGCGGATGCGGATGGACGCATAGGTCTCGAACGACGCGCCCTGTTCGGCGTCGTAACTGCGCGAGGCCTCCAGCAGGCCGATCATGCCGGCCTGCACCAGGTCGTCGATTTCCACGCTGGCCGGCAGGCGCGCCGCCAGGTGGTGGGCGATGCGGCGCACGAGGTCGGCGTGCTGGGTGACGAAGTCGTTCGCGCTGGCGCGTTGCACGGCGCGGTACTGGGCGGCGGCGGTGTTCATGCGGCCACCCCGCGCTGGATCAGGCGTTCGACGAAGAACTCCACGTTGCCACGCGCACCCACCGGCGGCTGCCAGCGCGCGGTGGTGCGCGCGATGTCGGTGATGGCGCGGGCGGACGGGCTGCCAGGGTAGGCCTTCACGACGGGCTGCTGGCGCTGCACGGCGCGGCGCAGCCAGTCGTCCTGCGGCACCGCACCCAGGTAATGCAGGGCGACATCGCCGAGGAAGCGTTCGCAGACGCGGGCGAGCTTCTCGTACAGCTTCCGGCCCTCGTTGGGGTCGCGGACCATGTTGGCGATGACGTGCACGCGGTCCAGGCCGCGCTCGCGCGCCAGTACCTTGATCAGGGCGTAGGCGTCGGTGATCGAGGCCGGCTCGTCGCAGACCACCACCACGGTGTCCTGCGCGGCCTGGCAGAACGTCAGCACGCTGTCGCTGATGCCGGCGGCGGTGTCCACCACCATGAAATCGAGCGCGCGCTGCAGTTCGGAGAACACGTTGACCAGGCCGACATGCTCGGCCGGAGTCAGTTCGGCCATGTGGCGGAAGCCCGACGAAGCCGGCACCACCAGCACGCCCTCGGGGCCTTCCAGCAGCACGTCCTCCAGGCCGCAACGGCCGGCGATCAGGTCGGCCAGGGTGAACTTCGGCGACAGGCCGAGCAGTACGTCCACGTTGGCCAGGCCGAGGTCGGCGTCCATCAGCAGCGTGCGCTTGCCCATTTCGGCCAGCGACACGGCGAGGTTGACCGACACATTGGTCTTGCCCACGCCGCCCTTGCCGCCGGTGACGGCGACGACGCGCACGGGATGGAAGGCGCCGGGCAACGGCGGGGTGCTGCGGGGGTTGGTCTGCAGCGGGTGATCAGGCGACATGGGTGGCCTCGGTGGAGCAGGGTTCGTCGGCTTCGCGGCGCAGCTGGTCCAGCCGCAGCACGAGGTGGGCGCTGTTGGCGCGGTGGAGGTCGTCGGGGACGCGCTGGCCGTCGGTCACCCAGGTCATCGGCAGCTGGTGGTCGACGACCACGCTCAGTGCGCTGCCCAGGCGACCGGTCTCGTCCAGCTTGGTCAGCACCACGCCTTGCGGCTGCACGGTGCTGAAGCGGCGGACCACTTCGTCCAGGTCGGAGAAGTGCGAATTCGCCGGCAGGCACAGCAGCGTCTTGACCTGGCCCGACGCGCGCAGCCAGTTGAGCTGGCCGACCAGGTTGCGGTCGCGCTGGCCCAGGCCGGCGGTGTCGATCAGCACCAGCTTGTAGTCGCGCAGGCGTTCCAGCACCAGCGCCAGGGTCTGCGCGCTGTCGGCCTCGTGCACGGCGATGCCGAGCTGGCGGCCGTAGCCGTGCAGCTGTTCGCGGCCACCGACGCGCACGGTGTCGGTGGTGACCAGCGCCACGTCGCGGGCGTTGTGGCGCTGCGCGAAGCACGCTGCCAGCTTGGCGATGGTGGTGGTCTTGCCGGCGCCGGTCGGGCCGACCAGGGCGATGACGCCGCCGGTCTCCAGCAGGTCGGTGTCGAGCACCGGCAGCTTCTTCGACAGCAGGCCCAGCATCAGGCCGCGGCCGCGGTGCAGTTCGGTGTCGGCGGGGATCTGCAGGGCGATGTCGCGGGTGATGCCGGCGTCGAAGCCGTAATCCTCCATCAGTTCCATCGCCTGCATGCGCACCGGCGAGCCGCGCAGGCGCTCGTCGGTGAGGCGGTGCATTTCGCGCTCGATCATCTCGCGCATGGCGGACAGCTCGCCGCGCATCTGCACCAGCTGCTCGTCGCTCTCGCGCGCATCGGCGGCGTTGTCGGTGACGACCGTCAGCGTCGGCACGGTGACGGCGGCGGGCGCCGGCGTGGGGGCGGCGGCCGTGACGCGCGTGGCGTGCAGCGCCGCGACCGGGGCCGGCTCCGGTTCGGGCAGCGACAGCGGCGGTGCGATCGACGGCAGCAGCGCATCGAGGTCGAGCGTGTCGTCGATCTCGCCGCGCGGGGCAGCAGGGCGGCGCGGGGTCGCGGCGGGTTCGATGGCGGGCGCGGCCGGCAGGCAGGCGGCAAGCTTGGCCGCGAAGGATTCGGGTTCGATCAGCAGCGGCGCGATGTCGCGCACGACCGGTGCCGGAATCTCGGCGGCCTGCGCAGGCGCGGCGATCACCGGTGCGCGCGGCGGCGCAATCGGGGCAGGCGCCGCGGCGATAGGGGCGATGGGGGCGGGCTTCGTCGCCTCGGCGCGCGGCGCGGTCGATGCGGCGGGCTGGCGACGGGAGAAATAGCTTGCCGCGGCTTCGGCCGGCGACAGGGTCGGCGCGTTGGCGGCCGGTGCCTGCGGCGTCGGATCGAGCAGCGGATGCAGCGGCGCAGCGGGCGCGGCCGGGCGCATCGCGTCCAGCGTGCGCTGCACCAGCGCTTCGTCGTAGTTGCTGGCGGCGACGATCTCGACACCGTCCTCGGTGACCCGGTTGGACAGGATCACCGCGTCCGGGCCATGTTCCTGCCGCACCATCGCGAAGGCGGTGCGCATGTCGGGGGCGACGAAGCGTTTGATTTTCATGGCTGGCTGCCGGGAGTAGGGAATAGGGAATGGGGAATAGGGGTGGAGCAGAGCTTTCGTCGGTGCGCTTCGCCAGATTTGTTCGTTCTCATCGGTCCTCCTCCGGGTAGGTCATCGCCTTCGATTCCCCACTCCCTATTCCCCATTCCCGGCCTCAGCTGATCGTCCCGACCAGCTTCAACCGCTTGTCCTCGGGAACCTCGCTGTAGGCCAGCACCGACAGCGAGGGGACGCTGTGGCGGACCAGGCGGGCGAGGGCGGCGCGGACCGTTCCCGGTACCAGCACCACCGCAGGCTCGCTGCGGGCTTCCTGCTTGGTCACCACATCGGCGAGGCTCTGGTGCAGGCGTTCCGCCAGTCCCGGTTCCAGCGCCGCGCCGGTTCCCTGGGTGCTGTCCTGCAAGACGCGTTCCAGATTCGGCGCCAAGGTATAGACGGGCAGTTCCGGCGCCATCCCGGAGATCTCCTGCACGATGAAACGGCCCAGCGAGGTGCGCACGGCGGCGGTGAGCGCGGCGGGGTCAGTGTTCTGCGGGGCGAACTCCACCAGCGACTCGGCGATGCGGCGCAGCTGGCGGATCGGCACGCGCTCGATCAGCAGGTTCTGCAGCACGCGCACCACGGTGGCCAGCGGCAGCGCCTTCGGAGTGAGGTCCTCGACCAGCTTCGGCGCGCTGCGGCCCAGCTGGGCCAGCAACTGCTGCACTTCCTCGTGGCCGAGCAGTTCCGGTGCGTGTTCGCGCACCAGGTGAGAGAGGTGGGTGGCCATCACCGTGGCCGGATCGACCACGGTGTAGCCCAGTGACTCGGCGGTGGCCTTCTGGTGCGACTGGATCCACACCGCATCCAGCCCGAAGGCGGGATCCTTGCCGGGGATGCCGTCGATGGTGCCGAAGGCGCCACCCGGGTCGAGCGCCAGCTCGCGGTCGGGATGGATTTCCGCCGAGGCCACCGGCACGCCGTGCACCAGCAGGCGGTAGCCATTCGACGGCAGTTCCAGGTTGTCGCGGATATGCACCGGCGGCACCAGGAAGCCCAGGTCCTGGGTCAGCTTGCGGCGCACCGCCTTGATGCGCGACATCAGCTCGCCGCCCTGGTTCTTGTCGACCAGCGGAATCAGTCGGTAGCCGACCTCCAGGCCCAGCGGATCGACCGGACGCAGCTCGTCCCAGGTCAGTTCGGCATTGCGGTCGGGCGCGGCGCCCGGTCCGGCCAGCGCGGGCACGTCGCCGGTTGCGGCCTCGGGTCCTTCCTGGGTGCGCTTCCACATTTTCCAGGCCAGGTAGCCGATGCCGGCGGCCAGCGTCAAAAAGGCGACGTTGGGCATGCCAGGCACCAGCCCGACCAGGCCCAGCACGCCGGCGGCCACCGCCAGCGCCTTGTGCTGGCCGAAGGCCTGGCCCATCACGGCCTGGCCCATGTCTTCCGAGCGCGAGGCGCGGGTAACCAGCATGGCCACGGCCGACGACACCAGCAGCGCCGGCAGCTGGGCGACCAGGCCGTCGCCGATCGACAGCAGCGTATAGGTCGAGGCGGCTTCTGCCGCCGGCATGCCGTGCTGGAACATGCCCACGGCGAACCCGCCCAGCAGGTTGATGAACAGGATCAGGATGCCGGCGATGGCGTCGCCGCGGATGAACTTGTTGGCGCCGTCCATGGAACCGTAGAAGTCGGCTTCCGCGCGGACTTCCTCGCGGCGGGCCTTGGCTTCCTCGCGGGTCAGGATGCCGGCGTTGAGGTCGGCGTCGATGGCCATCTGCTTGCCGGGCATCGCGTCCAGGATGAAACGCGCCGACACTTCGGCGATGCGGCCCGCGCCCTTGGTGATGACCACGAAGTTGATGATGGTCAGGATGGCGAACACCACGATGCCGACCGCGTAGTTGCCGCCCACCACGAACTCGCCGAACGCGGCGATGACCTTGCCGGCGGCGTCGTGGCCGTTCTGGCCGTTGAGCAGGATCACGCGCGTGGACGCCACGTTCAGCGCCAGGCGCAGCATCGTGGTCATCAGCAGGATGATCGGGAAGATGGTGAAGTCCAGCGGCCGCTTCACGTAGATCACCGCCAGCAGCACCACCAGCGAAATGGCGATGTTGAAGCTGAAGAGCGCGTCGAGCACCGGCGCCGCCAGCGGCACCACGATCATGGCCAGCAGCGCCAGCACGACCAGCGGCGCGCCGAGGCCGTTCTTCAACATCTCCATCCAGCGCAGGCCGCCGGCCGGTTGTGCGCTCATGCCTTGCCTCCGTGCTCGTCGATGTCGACGGCGGGCAGGTCGGGCAGGGGGGCTTCGCCCACGCGCCAGGCACGCAGTTGATAGACGTAGGAGAGGATCTGGGCGACGGCGGCGTACATTCTCACGGGGATTTCCCGGCCAAGCTGACCTTCGCGATACAAGGCGCGTGCCAAAGGCGGCGCCGACACGATGGCGATGCGGTGGGCGTCGGCGACCTCGCGGATGCGCATGGCCAGTTCGTCCACGCCCTTGGCCACCACCGTGGGGGCGCCCATCTGGCCGGCCTGGTACTTCAGCGCCACCGCGTAGTGGGTCGGGTTGACCACGATCACGTCGGCGGTGGGCACGTCCTCCATCATCCGGCGCTGCGACATCTGGTGCTGCATCTGGCGGATGCGGCCCTTCACCTCGGGGCTGCCCTCGCTCTCCTTCATCTCCTTGCGCAGCTCTTCGCGGGTCATCTTCAGCTTCCGCAGCCAGTTCCACTTCTGGTACGGCGCGTCGATGGCGGCCAGCAGGATCAGCCCACCGGTGGTCGCCAGCAGCAGGGTGCTGGTGAACGACAGGCCGCTGCGCACCGCCTGTTCCAGCGGCATGGTCAGCAGCTCACGCAGGGGGTTCAGGCCCAGCTTCAGGCAGATGGTCGCCGCGCCGCCGATCAGGGCCACGCGTAGCAGGGATTTCAGCAGTTCGGCCAGGCCCTCGGGGCCGTACAGGCGCTTGAGGCCGGAGGCGGGATTGAGCCGCTTGAAATCGGGCATCAGCGATTTCTGCGAGAACCGCAGGCCGCTCATCGCCACCGGCGCGGCCAGGCCGGCGACCACGCAGATCGCGGCGACCGGGGCGATGGCGGCCAGCAGCTTCAGCATCATCAGGCCGACGTAGCCGAACAGCTGGTCGGGCTGGCGCATCAGCAGCGGGTCCGGGGTGAGGGCGACCTTCATCCAGCCCAGCGCGTTGCGCGCCAGCCCCGGCCCCATGGCGATGATCGCCAGCACGCCCGCACCGAACACCGCCGCCGTCGCCAGCTCGCGCGAACGCGGGATGTTGCCCTGTTCACGTGCTTCGCGAAGTCGTTTCTCGGTGGGTAATTCAGTGCGTTCGCCGCTTTCGTCCTGCTCAGACATGGCGTGGTTCCGACGGGGTCGGTTGCCTCGCTGCAAGACCCGTTCCAGTCCGGGACGGGAAAACGGCGTGGAATTGTCTAACGCAGCGAGGCGCGGCTACGATGTCGCCCGATGTTCCGTCTGCTTCGCCACCGCCGTTGCTTGCTGCTGCGCCTGCCTGCGCTGGCGGTGCTGTTGCTGGCGGTGCTGGCCAATCCGGTGTTCGCCTCGCTGGGAGACCTGCACGAGCTGGGCAGCGGCGCCGCCCATCTGCATGTGGTGGGCGAGCACGAAGGCAATGCGGCCGGTCATGAGCACGATCACGACGAGGCGGATCCGGGCGACCTGCTGCATGCCTTGATGCATGCCAGCCATTGCTGCGGCCACCTGACGGCCATCATGCCGGCGCCCATGCGCGTGCCGGCGTTGATCCTGCCCATCGCGGCCCCCGTCATGGCGACGGTGCCGGTGGCCTACGCCCCCCGCGCTTCGCTGCTGCGTCCTCCGATCTCCGCGTGATGCCGCGGCCGGCCTGACTTCGCGTCGCGCCGGCGTTCCATCACCGATTCCGGAGACTTCCCATGTGGTTGCGACTGGCGGCAGTGGCCGCCTTCGCGATCGCGCCGTGCGTGCACGCACAGGCGCCATCGCCTGCTGTTCCCCCTGAAACCCTGACGCTGGACGATGCCATCGCGCGCGTCGCCCGCGTCCATCCCGATCTGCGCCTGTTCGGCGCGCGCACCGGAATCCTGCTGGCCGAGCGGGACGTCGCGATGCTGCGTCCCGCGCTGCGCGCCGGTCTGGACATCGAGAACGTGCTGGGCACCGGCGACGCCAGCGGCGTCCGCCAGGCCGAAGTCACGCTGACGCTCGCCGGTGTGCTCGAACGTGGCGGCAAGCTCGATGCGCGCCGCGCGCTGGCGCAATCGCGCATCGATGCCCTGGCCATGCAGCGCGAGACGCAGCGCCTGGACCTGCTGGCCGATGTCGCCCGCCGCTACGTCGCCGTCGCCGGCGCACGGGCGCAGCAGCGCATCGCCGAGCAGGACATCGCGCAGCGCAGGCGCACCGTTGCCGGCGCCCGTCAGCGTCTGCAGGCCGGTGCTTCGCCCGAGTCGGTCGTGCTGACTGCGCAGGCGGCGCTGGCACGCGCCGAACTGGCCCTGGCGCGTGCCGACCAGCAGCACGCCGCCGCGCGCCAGCATCTCGCCGCGCTGTGGGGCGAGCGTGCTCCGCGTTTCGAGGTGGTCGTCGGCGATCCGCTGGGATTGCCGGCGATCGACGACGTGGAGGTGCTGGCATCGTTGCTCGAAGGCACGCCCGAACTGGCCCAGTTCGCCGACGAGCGCCGGATCCGGGAAGCGCGGGTCCGGCTGGCACGGAGCGCGTCCACGCCCGATCTCGACTGGCAGGTCGGCGTCCGTCGGATGCAGGACAGCGGCGACACCGCCCTGGTCGGCGGCGTGTCGCTGGCACTGGGCGGTGCCCGTCGCGCCGCACCCGACATCCGCGCGGCCGAAGCGGACCTGGCAGCTTTGGAGATCGAGCGCGAATCCCGCGATATCGCGCTGTACTCCACGCTGACCGATGCGCACGGCCGCTACCGCGTCGCCCAGCTCGAGGTCCAGCGCACGCGCGACGATGTGCTGCCGCGCCTGTTGCGCGCGGAGCAGGCCGCCGAGCGCGCCTACCGCGGCGGCGCCATCAGCTACCTGGAATGGGCCCAGCTGCAATCCGAGACCACGGCGACGCGTCGCCAGCAACTGGACGCCGCGCTCGATGCGCAGGCGGCCCTGATCGAACTCCAGCGGCTCACGGGGCAGGCGTTCGTCGCTGCGCCTGCCGCCCAAGAAGAAGGAATGATTCCATGACATTGCGTCCCCTGATGAGCGCGCTGGCGCTTTCGCTGATGCTGGCCGCCTGCGGTGGCAAGGACGACCACGCCGACGACCACGGCAGCGAAGCCGGCCACGGCGAAGAAGAAGCGGTACGCGGCGAACACGGCGGCCGCCTGCTGGAACAGGACGGCTATCGCGTCGAACTGGCCATCGCCGAGTCCGGCACGCCGCCCGCGTACCAGGCCTGGCTGTACCGCGACGGCAAACCGCTGCCGGCGACGGCGGGCAGCGTGGAGGTCCGCGTGGTCCGCCTCGGCAACGTGCGCGAGAACCACGTACTGCAGCCACAGCCCGATGGCAGCTTGCTGGCGAAAAGCGTGGTCGGCGAGCCGCATTCCTTCGATGTCGAAGTGCTTGCGAAGGTGGAAGGAAAATCGCTGCGCTGGGCCTACGACAGCTATGAAGGCCGCACCACCATCGGCGCGAAAATCGCGGAAGACTCAGGCATCCGCGTCGCGCCGGTGCGGGCCGGCACGATCGCCGACGAGCACGAGGTGCAGGGCCTGCTGACGCCGGTCGAAGGGCGCGTGGCCAATGTCGCCGCGCGCTTCCCGGGCCCGATCCGCCGTCTCGCCGTCAACGTCGGAGACCGCGTACAGGCTGGCCAGACGCTGGCGACGGTCGAAAGCAACCTCAGCCTGACCACGTACTCCGTCACCTCGCCGATCAGCGGCGTGGTGCTCGCGCGCAACGCCAGCGTCGGCAGCGTGGCGGGCGAGGGCGCCACGCTGTTCGAAGTCGCCGACCTGTCCTCGCTGTGGGTCGATCTGCACATCTTCGGCTCCGACGCGCAGCACATCGTGCCGGGCGTACCGGTGACGGTGACGCGCCTGAGCGATGGCGCGACCGCGCAGACCACGCTGGAGCGCGTGCTGCCGGGCACCGCCACTGCCAGCCAGAGCACGGTGGCGCGGGCGACGCTGGAGAACGCAGATGGTCTGTGGCGCCCCGGTTCCGCGGTGAAGGCGCGCATCACCGTCGAACAGCAGCCGGCGGCAATGGTCGTGCCACTCGCCTCGTTGCAGACGTTCCGCGATTGGGACGTGGTGTTCGTGCGCGTCGGCGATACCTACGAGATCCGTCCGGTCGAACTGGGCAAGCGCGATGCGCAGCAGGTCGAAGTGCTGTCCGGGCTGAAGGCGGGCGACCAGGTCGTGGTGGAGCAGAGCTATCTGGTGAAGGCGGACATCGAGAAATCGGGGGCTTCGCATGATCATTGAGCAAGGCACCCTGCAACCGAACGGCCTGCTCGAGCGCATCCTGCGGTTCGCCATCACGCACCGCTGGCTGATGCTGGCCTTGACGCTGCTACTGGTCGCGGTGGGCGTGTGGAGCTTCGGCAAGCTGCCGATCGACGTCACCCCCGACATCACCAACGTGCAGGTGCAGGTCAACACCGAGGCGCCCGGCTACTCGCCGCTGGAAGCAGAACAGCGCGTGACCTTCACCCTGGAGACCGCGCTCGCCGGCCTGCCGGGCCTCGACTACACGCGTTCGATCTCGCGCTACGGCCTGTCGCAGGTGACGGTGGTGTTCAAGGACGGCACCGACGTCTACTTCGCCCGCCAGCAGGTCGGCGAACGCATCCAGCAGGTGAAGTCGCAACTGCCCGCCGGCCTGGAGCCGGAGATGGGTCCCATCGCCACCGGCATGGGCGAGATCTTCATGTACACGGTGGAAGCGGAGGAGAAGGCGCGCAAGGAGGACGGCACGCCGTACACCGCCACCGACCTGCGCACGCTGCAGGACTGGGTGGTACGACCGCAGCTGCGCAACGTGCCGGGTGTGACCGAGGTCAATACCATCGGTGGGTTCGCACGGCAGATCCACATCACGCCCGATCCGGCACGGCTGGTGGCGCTCGGCTTCACCCTGCACGACGTGGTGCAGGCGGTGTCGCGCAACAACCAGAACGTCGGCGCGGGCTACATCGAGCGCAATGGCCAGCAGTTCCTCGTGCGTGCACCCGGGCAGGTCGCCGATCTCGACGGCATCCGCGACATCGTGCTGGACCGCCGCGACGGCGTGCCGATCCGCGTGCGCGATGTCGCGCAGGTCGGCGAAGGACCGGAACTGCGCACCGGCGCGGCGACGCTGGACGGCAAGGAAGTCGTGCTGGGCACCACCTTCATGCTGATCGGCGCCAACAGCCGCGAGGTATCGCAGGCGGTCGCCGCAAGACTCGCCGAGGCCAACCGCAGCCTGCCATCCGGTGTGCGCGCCGAGCCGATGTACGACCGCACGTCGCTGGTCGACCGCACCATCCGCACCGTGGCCAAGAACCTGGTCGAAGGCGCGATCCTGGTGATCGTGGTGCTGTTCCTGCTGCTGGGCAACATCCGTGCGGCACTGATCACGGCCGCGGTGATTCCGTTGTCGATGCTGTTCACGCTCACCGGCATGGTCCGCGGCGGCGTGTCGGGCAACCTGATGAGCCTGGGTGCACTGGACTTCGGCCTGATCGTCGACGGTGCGGTGATCATCATCGAGAACTGCCTGCGCCGCTT
This sequence comes from Pseudoxanthomonas japonensis, assembly GCF_010093445.1. GTDB lineage: Bacteria > Pseudomonadota > Gammaproteobacteria > Xanthomonadales > Xanthomonadaceae > Pseudoxanthomonas_A > Pseudoxanthomonas_A japonensis. The sequence continues at coordinate 52,876 of NZ_PDWW01000021.1, forward strand.
CGGCGAACTGCAGCATCGGCTCGGACGCTTGCTGACGGACGAGGAACGGCTGGATGCGACGGCGTCCGCGACGGCGGAGGTCATCCGGCCCAGCCTGTTCGGCCTGGGCATCATCACCGCCGTGTACCTGCCGATCTTCGCGCTCACCGGCGTGGAGGGAAAGATGTTCCATCCCATGGCGATCACCGTGGTGCTGGCGCTGACCGGCGCGATGCTGCTGTCGCTCACCTTCGTGCCGGCCGCCATCGCGCTGTTCCTGCGAGGCCGCGTGCAGGAGAAGGAAACGCGCGTGATGGTCTGGGCCCGTCGCGCCTATGCGCCGGTGCTGGCATGGGCGTTGCGTGCGCGGCTCGTCGTGGCCGGCGGCGCGTTCGCGCTGGTCGTGCTGTGTGGTCTGCTGGCCACGCGGCTGGGTACGGAATTCGTCCCCAGCCTGGATGAAGGCGATATCGCCATGCACGCCATGCGCATTCCCGGCACCAGCCTGGATCAGGCCGTGCGCATGCAGTCCACGCTGGAGGCGCGGATCAAACAGTTCCCGGAAGTGCACCGCGTATTCGGCAAACTCGGTACGGCGGAAGTGGCGACCGATCCGATGCCGCCGTCGGTGGCCGACACCTTCGTCATGCTGAAACCACGCAGCGAATGGGCTGACCCGCGCAAGCCGAAGGCGATGCTGGTGGCCGAGATCGAGCAGGCGGTCGCCGAGATCCCCGGCAACAACTACGAGTTCACCCAGCCCATCCAGATGCGCATGAACGAGCTGATTTCCGGCGTGCGTGCGGACGTGGCGATCAAACTCTACGGGGACGATCTCGACACGCTGGTGGAGGTGGGCGAACGCATCGAAGCCGTGGCCAAGTCCGTCGACGGTGCGGCGGACGTGCGCATGGAGCAGGCCACCGGATTGCCGTTGCTGACCATCACGCCGGATCGCCAGGCGCTGATCCGTTACGGCCTGAATCCGGGCGACGTGCAGGACACCGTGGCGACGGCGGTCGGTGGCGAGGTGGCGGGGCAGCTGTTCGAAGGTGATCGCCGTTTCGACATCGTCGTGCGCCTGCCGGAAGCGATGCGGCAGGATCCCGCCGCGCTGCACGACCTCCCCATTCCATTGGGCGGCGCCGGCAACGAGGACGAGTCGACGCGCTCGGCCAGCTGGCGTTCCGGAACGCCGGGCACGGTGCCGTTGCGCGAGGTCGCGAAGATCGAGACCGCGCTCGGCCCCAACCAGGTCAACCGCGAGAACGGCAAGCGCCGCGTGGTGGTGACGGCCAACGTGCGGGGCCGCGACCTGGGTGGCTTCGTCGACGATCTGCGGGATCGCGTCGCAGGCGGAGTCAAGCTTCCTGCCGGTTACTGGATCGACTACGGCGGCACCTTCGAGCAGCTGATCTCCGCCAGCCAACGTCTCGCCGTCGTCGTACCGGCGACGCTGGTGCTGATCTTCGCACTGCTGTTCTGGGCATTCGGATCGGCGAAGGACGCAACCATCGTCTTCACCGGCGTGCCGCTGGCGTTGACCGGTGGCGTGGTCGCCTTGGCGCTGCGCGGCATTCCGCTGTCGATCTCCGCCGGCGTCGGCTTCATCGCGCTGTCGGGCGTGGCGGTACTCAATGGCCTGGTGATGATCGCCTTCATCCGCAAACTGCGCGAACAGGGCATGCGCCTGGACGACGCGGTCGTCGAGGGAGCACTCGGTAGGTTGCGCCCGGTACTGATGACCGCACTGGTCGCCTCGCTCGGCTTCCTGCCGATGGCGTTCAACGTCGGTGCGGGCTCGGAGGTGCAGCGTCCGCTGGCGACGGTGGTGATAGGCGGCATCGTCTCGTCGACGTTGCTGACGCTGGTGGTGCTGCCGGTGCTGTACCGGTGGTGGTGGGCAAGAAGCGGGTCTTCGACGGACGTCCGTTCTACCGGCAGATGATCCCGATACCGTCATTCCAGCGAACGCTGGAATCCATTGCCCGTGACTGCCGGTACGTCCGGATCAGAAGCAGATGGGTCCCAGCTTTCGCTGGGACGACAGCGGAGATCGACATCGCCTGGGTCCCGTCATTCCAGCGAAGGCTGGAATCCATTGCCCGTGACTGCCGGTACGTCCGGATCAGAAGCAAATGGGTCCCAGCTTTCGCTGGGACGACGGCCGAGATCGACAGCGCCTGGTCCCGTCATTCCAGCGAACGCTGGAATCCATTGCCCCTGACTGCCGAGGTGTCCGGATCAGGAGCAAAAGGGCCCCGGCTTTCGCCGGGACGACGGAGGCGCTACGGCGGGAGATGGAGGCGACGCCCCGTGGGCCTAGAACAGGTCGTCCGCGATGACGTAGCTGTCGCGGCCGGCCATCTTCGCGCGGTACAGCGCGGCGTCCGCGCGCGAGAACCAGTCGTGCCAGGTCTTTTCCTGTTCGCGCAGCAGCGCCGCGCCCAGCGAGATGGTGATGCGGCCGCCCGGTCCGCGCAGGGAGCCCCTTACCGACTTGCGGATGCGTTCGGTGGCGGACTCGAGTGCGTCGCGGCTGTCCAGTTCCAGCAGCGCCACGAACTCTTCGCCGCCGAAGCGGAACACCTGGTCGTTGCGGCGCATCTCGAACCGCAGGATCGAGGCCAGGTCGGCGATGGCGGCATCGCCCGCCGCATGGCCGTACTGGTCGTTGACGTCCTTGAAGTGGTCCAGGTCCAGCACGACCAGCCCGAAACAGCACTCGCCGCGCTGGAACCGGTCCACGGCTTCGCTCAGTGCGCGCTCCATGCTGCGCCGGTTGGGTACACCGGTCAGCGCATCGATGGCCGCCAACCGCTCCAGTTGTACACGGTCGTCCTGCGTGCGGGCGGCGAAGATCAGCGAGAACACCGTCACCAGCACCGCGCTGACCGCCATCGACAGCGCATGCACGCCGTCGTGGAAGAACCCCGGCAGCAATTGCATGGCGACGATCAGCAGCAGGTTGCAGATCACTGCCGTCCAGCGATGGGCGATGAAGAAGTTGGTGAGCAGCACCAGATAGGTCCAACCGAGTGCGGTGTGGCCCAGCATCACGCAGGCGCCGAACGAAGCAGCGGTATTGAGCACCGCCAGCACGTTGCCGGCGCGGGCATCGCCGGTCCGCCAGGCGTAGGCGACCGGCGAGGCCACCGCGAGCACGACGCCCAGGTCGAACACCGCCATCGCCCATTGACCTTGCCAGCCGCGGTAGAGGCCGAACGACGCGATCGTCACCGCCGTGATGGTGCCCAGCAGGACGATGATGTCCAGGCGGAAGTCGCGGCGTTTCGGCTTCATCGAGAGGGCCGGTTGCGGACGCTCGGGGTCGGAGGGTGGCGTGTTCAAGGGAATCGGGTAAACGGACGGAACAGCGCCGCGAAGGCCCGCGCAGTGTAGGGCGTCGCGTGATCTCCGGGGTGATGGAGATCACGCTTGGCGCGAGCACGGCGCGTGCGGCGTGCACGTTCCGCGCGATGCCGTCGCGCGTTCGCGGTGGACGCAGACCCCTCGTCCGCTTTGTCGGAAGACCTCATCGTGCGAGGACATCGAAGGCGGTGGTCGACAACGCAAACGGCCTCCCGAAGGAGGCCGTCCGCAGGGGGTGCATGCGCGCCCGGTGGGCGCCGCCTCAGGCCGACAGCGCTTCCAGCGTCTTGAACACCTGCGGCACCGCCATCGCCGGCGTGCCGCCGTTCACCGACACGGCACGCAGGCCATGCTGGTAGCTCTGCCAGATCATCTCGTCGGCATGCTGGATGTCCAGGCCGCGGAACTCGCCCGCACCCATGCCGCGGCTCAGCTCCAGGCGGACCGGTTCGCGCATGCGGCGCAGTGCGGTGTTCATTTCGGTTTCCACCGCCGGCGACCAGCGCGCCGACACGCTCCAGAGCGCGGGGAAGGCGATGAAGTTGGCCGCGTCTTCGCGGGCCATCCAGAAGTAGAAGTCGAGGATGCGCTGCGCATGCGTCGATCCCTGCGGACGCTCGACCATCGGCGCCTTGCGCGCCGTGTAGTCGCGGATCAGCAGCGTGGCGATGATGTCGGCCTTGGTCTCGAAATGCAGGATGACGCCGCGCGCGCTGAGCCCGGTTTCCTCGCCCAGGTCCATCAGCGTGGTCTGGTCGAATCCCTTGGTGAAGAAGAGCCGGCGTGCGGCGGCGAGCACGGCCTCCCGCGTTTCCTGGCTGGTGCGTCGCTTGTGGGTAGGGCTGTGGCTCACAGGCAATCTCCGTTTCGCGGGGGAGCGCTGCTGTCTGGGGCTGGATCCTTTCCAGTCCATGCGCTTGCGTACGTTGCAGCTCCCTCGTCCCCATTCTGCACAACTTCGTGCATTTTGTGGAACAGCCGACGCAAATGAGATGTGAAACCAGCCATCGGCCCGCCGTCAAACGTGCGTTCCGACACCTTTTCACGTCGATGACGCGCGTTCCGTCAGCCGGTGATCTGCCGCGCTGCGTCAAACGACAGGTCGAAGACGCGCTGCACCGGTGGCCCCAGTTCGCCGGCCAGCAGCGCCAGCAGGAACAGGCCCAGCAGCAGGGCCGTGGGCAAGCCGAGCTGGATCGGATTCAGCGCTGGCGCGGCGCGGCCCAGCACGCCGAACGCGAGGTTCACCGCCAGCATCGCCACCATGACGGGCAGCGCCAGGCCGACGGCGGCCCGCAGGATGTGGGTGAACAGCATCGGTGCGATCTCCAGCACCTGCTGCACGTCGGGCAGCGCCGTGCCGATCGGCAGCGAGCGGTAGCTGTCCACCAGCAGCGACACCAGCGCGAGGTGGCCGTTGGCGGTGAAGAACAGCAGGCCGAAGGCGAGGTAGAACCACTGGCCGACGACGCCCGAGTTCACGCCGCGCAACGGATCGGACATCTGCGCGAATGCCAGGCCGGTGCCCTGCGAGATCAGTTCGCCCGCCATCGCGCCGGCTTCGAAGGCGAGCCGCAGCATGAAGCCCATGCTGGCGCCGACCGCGAGTTCGCGCGCGACGTTGAGCACGGTGCTGGCGTCGAAGGCGATGCGGTCCGGCGTGCCCGGCAGCAGCGGTGCCAGCGCCATCGCCAGCGCACCGGCGATGATCACGCGCACGCGCACCGAGACCGCGCGCGTGCCGATCAGCGGTGCGGCCATCAGCAGTGCGCCGGTGCGCAGCATGGTCCACAGGATGGCGTTGATCATGCCGAAGGCCTGCTGGCCGTCGATCACCATCTGGGTGGCGGCATCCATCGCGTCGCGTCCGCGCCGTCAGCCGATCAGGTGCGGCAATCGCTGGAACAGCGTCGTCGTGTATTCCACGAGCACGCCGAGCAGGTAGCTGCCGGTGGCGAACAGCGCGGCGGTCAGCGCGATGGCCTTGGCGACGAACGCGATGGTCGGCTCGTTGAGCTGGGTGGCTGCCTGGATCACGCCGATGACCACACCGACGACCAGGACGACGAGCAGCAGCGGGCCACCGACCCAGAGGGCGATCTCGAGGCCACCGCGGAGTTCGGTGAGGGCGGTTTCGGGGCTCATGGGAAGGCCGGGAACAGGGAATAGGGAATGGGGAATGGGAGAGCGCGAAGGTGATGGGCCATAAGGGGTAGGAGACGGGTCATGCGAATGGCCACTCCCGATTCCCCATTCCCGATTCCCGGCTTCAACGCGGTCATACCGCGTTGAAGCTGGCGGCCAGCGAACCGACGATCAGCACCCAGCCGTCCACCAGCACGAACAGCAGGATCTTGAACGGCGCGGACACCAGCATCGGCGACAGCATCATCATGCCCATCGACATCAGCACGCTGGCCACGACCAGGTCGATGATCACGAACGGGATGAAGATCAGGAAGCCGATCTCGAACGCGGTCTTCAGTTCGCTGGTGATGAAGGACGCGACGACGATCGGGAATGGCACCGCGTCCGGGCCGGTGTAGCTGCCGTGGCCGGCCAGGCCGGCGAACGTCATCAGGTCGGTCTCGCGCACCTGCGCCAGCATGAAGTCACGCAGCGGGCCGGTGGTCAGCGTCCACGCGGTTGAGAAATCGATCTGGCCGTTGAGATACGGCGCCATGCCTTCCGCCCAGGCCTTCTCGCCGACCGGCATCATCACCAGCATGGTAAGGAACAGCGCCAGGCCCACCAGCACCTGGTTGGAGGGCGTCTGGCCGGTGCCGAGCGCCTGCCGCAGCAGGCCGAGCACGATGATGATGCGGGTGAACGCCGTCATCGCCAGCAGCGCGGACGGGATCAGCGTGATCGCCGTCATCAGCAGCAGCGTCTGCAGCGGCAGGCTGACGGTGTTGTCGCCGACCTGGCCGACGTTAACCTTCGGCATCGATGGCAGGGTCGGTGCCGAAGGCGCGGCGGGTGCCGCAGCGGCCGGTGCGGCAGCGGGCGCCGTGGCGGCCTGCGCGAACGCCATCGTCGGCGCGGCGAGCCACAGCAGGCAGATCAGGGAAAGGAGGAAGCGACGCATCTCAGGACTCTTTGCGCAGGCGCTTGGCCAGCAGTTCGGCGAAGTTGGGCATCGTCGGCGCGGGCGCGACGACCAGCGGTTCGGGCAGTGTGTGCAGCGCGGTGATGCCGCCGGCGCTCACGCCGATCAGCAGCTGCTCCTTGCCGACTTCGATCACCATCACGCGCTCCTTGGCACCGACCGACAGCATCGACACCACGCGCAGCTGTTCGCTGGGGCGGATGCCGAGGCCGGCGCCGGGCAGGCGCTTCAGCAGCCAGGCCAGGCCGAGGATCAGGCCCAGCACCAGGATCAGGCCGACGAGCGCGCCGCCGATGCCCGGCGTGGATGGTGCGTGCTGGCCGATCTTCTGGGCAGGTGCCGCGACGGTGGCGAGCAGGGTGAAGGCGTGCATGGCGATCGGCTCAGCGCAGGCGGCGGATGCGTTCGCTGGGGCTGACCACGTCGGTCAGGCGCACGCCGAAACGGTCGTTGACCACCACGACTTCGCCGTGCGCGATCAGCGTGCCGTTGACAAACACGTCCAGCGGTTCGCCGGCACCGCGCTCCAGTTCCACCACCGAGCCCTGGTTGAGCTGCAGCAGGTTGCGGATGGGCATGCGGGTGCGGCCGACTTCCAGCGACAGCGTCACCGGCACGTCGAGGATGACGTCCAGGCTCATGTCCGCGTCGTGGCCGGCGTGGGCGCCGTTGTCGGCAAGCTCGGTGTCGCCGAAGGCGGTGGCGAGGGCTTCTTCGTTCTCGGGAATCATGGCGTGGCGTCCTGGAAGGCGACGGGTGCGAGGGTGGGGCGGGCGTTCGCGGTTTGCTGGTGGCGGCCGCCGGGCGGATGGTGGGCGGTGATCTTCACGGCGTTCTGTCCGTTGGAAATGCCGAATTCGCCGGTGAAGACGGGCACCTGCTCGACGCAGACCGGCACGGACTTGGGCACGTCGATGGGCAGGATGTCGCCCACTTTCAGGCGGGTGAGTTCGCGCAGGTTGATGCGCTTCTCCGCCAGCACGCTGGAGACGGTGACTTCGGCGGTGCGCAGCTGTTCGTGCATGGTCACGCGGAAGCTGTCGTCGTCGTGCACGCGGTCGGACTGGATGCCGGCGTCGAGCAGTTCGCGGATCGGTTCCAGCATCGAGTAGGGCAGGGTGACGTGCAGGTCGCCGCCGCCGCCGTCCAGTTCCACATGGAAGCGGCTGACCACGACGTACTCGCGCGGGCTGACGATGTTGGCGAAGTGCGGGTTGACCTCGCTGGTGATGTACTCGAAGTCCACCGGCATCACCGGCGCCCAGGCGTCGATCAGGTCGGCGAAGGTCTGCTTCAGCAGCAGCTGGATCACCCGCATTTCGGTGGCGGTGAACTCGCGGCCTTCGATCTTGGCCGGGTAGCGACCGTCGCCGCCGAAGAAGTTGTCCACCATGGTGAACACCAGCTTCGGCTCGAACACGATCAGGCCCACGCCGCGCAGCGGCTTGAACTTCACCAGATTGAGGTTGGTGGGCACGTAGAGCGAATGCAGGTAGTCGCTGAACTTGACGGTCTCGATGCCGCGCACCGACAGCTCGGCCGAGCGGCGCAGCAGGTTGAACAGGCCGATTCGCCACGTGCGCACGAAGCGCTCGTTGATCATCTCCAGTGTCGGCAGCCGGCCGCGCACGATGCGGTCCTGGCTGGCGAAATCGTAGGTCCGCGCGATGCTGGGATCGTGCGGCGGCTCTTCGGTCTCGATCGCACCCGTGTCGACGCCGTTGAGCAGGGCGTCGATCTCGTCTTGCGACAGCAGGTCACTGGTCATCATGGCGGCGGGGTTCCGTCACTGCATCACGAAGCTGGTGAACAGGAGCGACTCGGCGGCGGGCTTGCCGGTCTCGGCGACGAGCAGCGCCTTGACTTCGCCGAGGGCGGCGCTCTGCAGGCGCTCCTTGCCTTCGCGCGACATCAGGCTGGTGGCGTCCTGCTGCGCGAACAGCATCAGCAGGCGCGCGCGGATGGCGGGCGCATGCAGCTGGATGGCGGTCAGCGCTTCGGGATCGCGCGTCATCAGCTGCACTTCCACCTGCAGGTAGCGGGCACCGCCGGCTTCGCCGACGAGGTTGACGACGAAAGGCGGTTCCAGCGCGAAGTACTGGGCGGGCGCGGGCACCTGGCCCGGCTTCTTGGCCTTGGGCTCGCCCGCGTTCTCCTCCTTGGCGCCATGGCTGGTGAAGTACCAGGCGCCGCCGCCGGCGGCGCCGGCCGCGATCACGGCCACCAGTCCGATGGTCAGCAGCGACTTGCCACCCTTGGGCTTGTCGCCCTTCTCGGGCTTGGACTTGCTTGCGTTCTTGTCGGCTGCCACGGCGGTGCATCTCCTGAGGGGTCAGCCCGGGTGATGCAAGCGGTGTGCCGTGGTGGTGTCAGAGTCCCGTCGGGGTTTTGACGGGGGCGCTTCCTGTAGGAGCGACGTGAGTGGCGAACGCACGTCATGGCGGTCCGGAAACATCATTCACGCAGGGATGGTCGCGTGGTGCGGCGTCCGCGGTGCCGAAAATCTACGGTCGCGACTCACGTCGCTCCTACAGGAACAGCAGGCCCATCAGGCGTAAGCGTCCACCAGGCCACGCGCTGTCATGCGGACGGTGCGGGGAGTCTCGATGGCGGGCTCGGCACTGTCGCCATTGCCTTCGCCGATGCGGGCACCGCCGCCGCCCTGCGACGGCGGCGCATGCTGCTGACCCACGTCGGCATGGGCCAGCTGGAAGCCATGCTGGCCCAGCATGTCGCGCAGGCGGGGCAGGCTGCTTTCCAGGGCCTGGCGAACCTCGGCCTGCGCGCTGGTGAAGTCGGCGTGGACGCGGTCGCCTTCCAGGCGCAGGCGGATTTCCACCGTGCCCAGGTCGTTCGGGGTCACCTTGATATGGGCGTGTCCGATCTTCTGGTCGGCCATCCAGCGCACGGCGTCGCCGATGTCCTCGTCGAAGTGGCCGCCCTGCAGGTCGGCGCTCGGCGCTTCCATCGCGTTGACGGTCTCGTTGCGCGACAAGCCCAGCGCCTGGTTCGAGGCACCGACGCCGGCCAGCAGGTTGCCGGTGGGTGCGGGCGCGTCGCCGTCCTCGCTGCGGAAGGCGTCGACGAGGTCGCGACCCAGGTTGATCGCGTCCGGCACGGCGGCTGCCACCTGGCCGGTCGCCAGGTGCGCGGCGAAGGACAGCAGGTTCTGCAGGGGCGCCTTGGCCTCTGTCGTGGTGGCGGCTGGCGGTGTCGCGGTCGCGGTCGGCTCGGTGGCGACGGCCTGGCCGGTGTCGGCCGTCGTGATGGCACCCGGCAACGTGGCCGGGACCGCGGCGCGAGCGCCGGCCAGCAGGGTATCGGCAGACATGGGCGTGCTCGCCGCGGGCAGTGCGCCGGCGAGCAGGGGATTGGCGAGCGGATCGGTGGGCACGGCGGCCCTCGCATCCGCGGGCAGCGCCGCCTGGAACGGAGGCAGTTCCATCAGGAGCGGCGGTACCGCGGATGCGACGGTGGCGTCTTCGGCCTTGTCGTCTTCGGCAGGTGCGCGTGTCGCCTCGTCCGGCTTGCCTGCGGTCGCCTTGTCTGGACGCTGCCGAACGGGTTCCTTCGCTTCCGCGTTGCGCGTGTGCGGTGCACGCGCCGCGTCGTCGCGCTTGCCGGAGCGACGCATCATGTCGTCGAACGCCGGCTTCTTCGGGGCGGCCTCGTTCGTGTCGACCTGGTTGGCCGGCGCCGTCGACGGCGTCGGCGACTTCACGGCCAAGTTCAACGCGGACGTCGGCGACGGCATCAGGCGTCCTCGTTCTCTCGCGTGGTCGCGGCCAGGCGGGCGCGACGGGCGCCCACGTCGTCCATCTCGCGCTGGTCGCGGCGGTCGACGATCAGTTTTTCCTGCACGCGGTAGCTGGCGGCCAGTTGCTCCAGCACCTGCTTGTCGCGGCTGGCGAGCAGCAGGCGGTCGCGTTCGATGTCGACGCTGGCGCGGCTGCGGTCGACGTTCTGCAATTGCTGCTTGAGCGCCTGGTCGATGCGTTCGAGGAAGGCGCGGCGGTTGGCCAGTTGGGCCGGACTGGTGGCGGCCATCTGGCTGTTGGCGTAGTCCTCGGCGTACTGGCGCAGTTCCTCCAGCCGGGATTCGTGCTGGGCCAGCGTGTTCTGGCGCTCGGCCAGCTCGCGGGCGACGGAATCCTCGTGTTCCTGCGCCCGGCGCAGCAGGGGATCGATTCGGCGGGACTGCATCATCGTGGGGGTTCCTTGGCGTTACTGCAGGCCGGGCGGCAGCGGAGCGCCGGCGGCGAGGTTGCGTTGGATCAGGGATTCCAGGGCGGCGCGGCTGCCCGGCAGGTCGGCAGCGTGCGCCACGTCCTGGCCGAGGAATTCGACGATCTCCGGCCAGCGTTCCAGCGCCTCGTCCACGGTCGGATCGTTGCCGCGCTGGTAGGCGCCGATGGCGATCAGGTCGCGGTTGCTGTTGTAGGCCGACAGCAGGCGCTTGAGCTTGCGGATGCGGTCGCGCCAGGTCTCGTCGGCGATCTCGGTGACCACGCGGCTGACCGACGATTCCACGTCGATGGCCGGGTACAGGCCGGCGTCGGCGACGCGGCGCGACAGCAGGATGTGGCCGTCGAGGATGGCGCGAGCGGCGTCGGCGATCGGATCCTGCGGATCGTCGCCTTCGGTCAGCACGGTGTAGAAGGCGGTGATCGAACCACGGCCCTTCGCGCCGTTGCCCGCGCGTTCCACGAGCGCCGGCAGGCGCGCGAACACGGAAGGCGGATAACCGCGCGTGGTCGGCGGTTCGCCGACCGACAGGCCGATCTCGCGCTGCGCCTGCGCGAAGCGGGTCAGCGAATCCATCAGCAGGAGGACATTCAAGCCCTGGTCGCGGAACCACTCGGCGATGGCGGTGGCGCGGTAGGCGCCCTGCAGGCGCGCCAACGGCGGCCGGTCGGCCGGGCTGGCGACGACGACGGCGCGCGCCAGGCCCGCCGGACCCAGCGTGGTCTCGACGAAATCGCGGACTTCGCGGCCACGTTCGCCGATCAGTCCCACGACGATCACGTCGGCGGCGGTGTACTTGGTCATCATGCCCAGCAGCGTGGACTTGCCGACGCCGGAGCCGGCGAACAGGCCGACGCGCTGGCCGCGACCGATCGGCAGCAGCGCGTTGATCGCGCGCACGCCGACATCGAGCGGCTGCGTGATCGGCTCGCGCGACAGCGGGTTGATCGCCACGCCGGCCAGGCTGACCGTGCCTTCGGCGCGGATCGGGCCGCGGCCGTCGAGCGGAATGCCGTCGCTGTCGATCACGCGGCCCAGCAGGCCTTCGCCGACTTCCACACCGCCGCGGCGGCGCGAGGGCACCACGCGCGCATTCGGCAGCAGGCCGTGCAGTTCGGCGCTGGGCATCAGGTAGGTACGTTCGCCGGAGAAGCCGACCACTTCGGCATCCACCCAGCCGCCGTCGACGACTTCCACCTTGCAGGTGGCGCCCATCGGCGCTTCGCAGCCGATGGCTTCCAGGGTCAGGCCGACGGCGCGGCGCAGGATGCCTTCGCGGATCAGGCCGCGGCCGCCGAGTTCGGGATTGATCTGCGACAGCCGCGTCGACAGGCGCAGGTCGCGCGCGGTCAGCCACTCCAGCGGCTGGGCGCTCATGCGCGCGCTCCGCGGTTGAGGACGGTGTCCAGTGCGCCGCGCAGGCGGGCTTCCAGCGTGCCGTCGATGCGCACGCTCTCGGCGTGCACGCGCAGGTCGCCGCGGCTCAGCGAGGTGTCCGCGGTGAGGCGCGTGTGGGCGGTCATCGCCAGCACCGGTGTCAGCGCGGCGATGTCGTCCGGATGCAGGCGCAGTTCGACCTCGCGTTGCGAGCCGCCGACGGCGTCCAGCGCGGTGGTCGCCAGTTCCTGCAGCAGGACCGGATCGGTCTGGTACGCGCGTCCGACCAGCGCGCCGGCGATGCGCACGGCGAGTTCGGACAGCGCGGCGACGACCTCGTTCTCCAGCCGGTCGAGCGGGCGCGAAAAATTGTCGAGGATGCCTTCCATCTGCGCGGCGAGCCGGCGTACCTCGGCCTGGCCTTGGGCGAAGCCCTCGGCATGGCCTTCGGCCAGTCCCCGTTCCAGGCCTTCGCGGTAGGCGGCGTCCTGGATCGCCTGGATCTCCTCGAGCGTCGGCGGGACCAGCGGCGCGGCGTCCTGTTCGACGATGGCATCCGACACCACCGCGTTGAGCGGGGCCGGCATCCAGCGCAGCGGCGACGGTGCGCTCATACCATTTCCTCGGCGCTGGCGGTGAGGGCGATGACGCCCTGGTCAGCCAGCCGGCGCACGATGGCGAGGATTTCCTTCTGCGCGCCTTCCACGTCGGACAGGCGCACGGGGCCGCGCGCTTCCATGTCCTCGAGCAGGATCTGGGCGGCGCGCTGCGACATGTTGCGGGTGATCTTTTCCTTCACCTTGGCGTCGGCGCCGCGCAGCGCCAGGCCCAGGCGGTCGTTGGGCACTTCGCGCAGCAGCGCTTGCAGTTCGCGGTCGCCGAGGTCGGCCAGGTTGTCGAACACGAACATCAGGTCCTGGATGCGTGCGCCCAGGTCGGCGTCGACCTGGGTGATGCTGCCCAGGATCACCTGGTCCTGGCCGGAATCCATGAAATTGAGGATGTTGGCCGCCACCTTCACGCCACCGATGCTGGAGGCCTTGAGGTTCTGGTTGCCGGCGAACTGGCGCTCCATGATCTCGTTGAGCTCGTTCAGCGCGTTCGGCGGAATGCCGTCCAGCGTGGCGATGCGCAGCAGCACGTCGGTGCGGGTGCGTTCGGCCAGCAGCTTGAGCGTGTCGGCGGCCTGGTCGCTGTCCAGGTGCGCCAGCACGATGGCGATGATCTGCGGATGTTCGTTGCGCACCAGGTCGGCGATCGCGCGTGGATCCATCCACTTCAGCGTGTCCAGGCCGGTGGTGTTGCGGCCCAGCAGGATGCGGTCGATCAGGCTGCCGGCCTTGTCCTCGCCCAGCGCCTGCACCAGCACCTTGCGCACGTAGTCGTCGGCGCCCATGCCCAGCGAGGTCTGCTTGTCCAGCGCCTCGCCGAAGTTGGACATGACCTGCATCACCTGCTCGCGGCTGATGCCGGAGATGGTGGCCATGGCGATGCCGAGCTTCTGCACCTCCTTGGCGTTCATGTGCTTGAGCACTTCGGCGGCGTCTTCCTCGCCCAGCGAGAGCAGCAGCACGGCGGCGCGCTGCACGCCGCTGAGGGCGGTTTCCGGTGCGTTATTCATCGCTGGCCACCCAGTCCTTGACCACCTGCGCGACCTGCTTGGAGTCGGTCTTCACCGCTTCGCGCGCCTGGCGCAGGCGGTCTTCGTAGGCGTCGGAGGGCAGGGCGCGCATCGGCGGCGCGTGCTCGTGCGAGAGCGTGGCGACCACGCCGTCCTCGTCCCTGTCGTCCACGACATTGACGTCGATGCCGTCGTCGTTGTCGCGCTTGTGCTTGGCCGCCGGGCTGATGATCTGGCGCATGGCCGGGCGCAGCACGCCGAACAGCAGCGCGATGACGACCAGCGCGCCCAGGCCGTAGCGCGCGATGTCGCGCACCATCGGGTTGTGCAGCCACGGGCTTTCCCAGAACGGCACGTCGACCGGGGCTTCGGTCTCGCGCACGAACGGGGCGTTCATGACCGACACCGAGTCGCCGCGGGCGGCGTCGAAGCCCACGGCTTCCTTCACCAGCGCTTCGATGCGGGTCAGGGTAGCGGCGTCCAGCGCGGTCATCACGACCTTGCCGTTCTCGCCGGTGCGCGGCACGTGATCGACCAGCACGGCTGCGGTGACGCGGCGCACGCGGCCAGCGGGCTGGCGCGTGTGCTGCAGCGTGCGGTCCATCTCGAAGTTGCGCGTCGCGCTGCTGCTCGTCTCGACCGGTGCGGCGGGATTCGGCGCAGCGGCGGCCGCGGCGTTCGGGCCGGGCGGGGTGTTGCTGGTGGCGCCGGGCACGCCCTCCGGACCGCTGCCGGCGCTGGTGGTGTTCTGGCTGACCTGCTCGCTGCGGATCTTGGCCGGGTCGTTGGCGAAGGTCTCGCGGGCTTCCTCGGTGACCGAGAAGTCCATGTCGACGGCGACTTCCGCGTTGACGCGGCCGGGGCCGGTCAGCGGCTCCAGCAGCTCCCGGATGCGGTCGTTGAACGAGGTTTCCAGCTTGCGCACGCGTTCGAACTGCGCGGCGTTGAGCGCGGCTTCGCTGTTCGGGTCGCTGATGGTCAGCATGCGGCCGCTCTGGTCGACCACGGTGACGCGCTCGGGCGCCAGGTCGGGGATCGACGACGACACCAGGTGCACGATGGCGTCCACCTGGTTGCGTTCCAGCATCGCGCCGGAGCGCAGGTCGAGCACGACCGAGGCGCTGGCCACTTCGCGCTGGCGGGTGAAGGCGGACGGCTTGGGAATGGCCAGGTGCACGCGGGCGTCGCGCACCGGGCGCAGCGTGGTGATGGTGCGGACCAGTTCGGTTTCCAGCGCATGCTGGTAGCGCGCGTTCTCGACGAACTGGCTGACGCCGAAGCCCGGGTCGCGCTCCATCATCTCGAAACCGAGGCGGCCGCTTTCGGCCAGGCCGGCACCGGCCAGCTTCAGGCGGGCGTCGTGCAGGTTTTCCTCGGGCACGGAGATCGCGCCGGTGGCCTGGTCCAGCTGGAACGGGATCTTCGCCGCGCGCAGCATGTCGGTCGCTTCGGCGGTGGCCTTGGCGTCCAGGCCGGTGTAGAGCGGGGTGAAGGCCGGCTTCTGCGACCAGAAGAACACCATCATGCCCACCGCGACCGCGCCGGCGATGAGCAGCAGCGTGCCCATCTGCCTGAACACGCGCGCGTCCTGGATCTTGGTCAGCGCCGCGCCGGCCTTGTCGGCGGTCAGCGATTCCTTCAGGGCTTCCTTGGAGAGCGTGAGGGCCATGGCGACGGGTCGGTTCTAGGAGGAAAGGTGGAGAGGGCGCCGCCTTACAGCGGCATGTTCATGACGTCCTGGTAGGCCTGCACCAGGCGGTTGCGCACTTCGACGGTGGCGCGGAAGGCGACCTGCGACTGCTGTGCGGCCACCATCACACGCGCCAGGTCCGCGCGCGGGTCGCCCAGTTCGAATGCCTGCGCCAGCGCGCCGGAGGTCTTCTGGGCGTTGTTCACGCCTTCCAGTGCGTTCTGCAGGGTGTCGCCGAAGCTGGGCGCCTTGACGCCCGACTGCTCCAGTCCCACCCGGTTCGGGGTGAAGGCCCCCGGATTCGGCATCGGCTCGAGGGCGCGTGTACCGACCTGGTGCTGGTAACTGCGGATCTGCGAGAGGATGGAAGTGACGTCGGACATGGGCGGGTGCTTCGGTCGTCGGAATGTCTTGCCTGATCAGTTGCAAGACCCGTGCCGGAAACCACGCCCGAGGCCAGTCAGTTTTCCGTCGCCAGCGCCACGTCCTCGCGCTCGATGCCGTACTTGCGCAGCTTTTCCACCAGCGTGGTGCGGCGCAGGCCGAGCAGCTGGGCGGCATGCGCCACCACGCCGCCGGCGCGGTCCAGCGCGTCGCGGATCAGGTTCAGTTCGATCTGCGCGATGTGCTCGCGCAGGTCGATGCCGGCGTCCGGCAGGCGGTCGGGCGGCGTCGCGGCGGCGGCCACCACGGCCGACGGCAGCGGGGCCGCGATGGCCGGTGCGGCGGCTGCGGGCGCCGGCGTCTCGATGACCGGGGTCGCGTCCACGCCTTCCGGCTGGTAGCGCTTGGGCAGGTCGGCCACCTTCACCAGTCCGCCGGGATGCAGCACGGCGAGGCGCTCGACCAGGTTGGTCAGTTCGCGCACGTTGCCAGGCCAGGCGTAGCTGCGCAGCGCCTGCAGGGTGTCGCTGGCGAAGCGGACTTCGCCGCGGCCGGTGCGGGACAGCTGCGCCGCGATGGTCATCACCAGGTCGGGCAGGTCGTCGGCGCGCTCGCGCAGCGCCGGCATCTCGATGGGGAACACGTTGAGGCGGTAGAACAGGTCTTCGCGGAAGTGGCCGTCGGCGATCCGCGTTTCCAGGTTGCGGTGGGTGGCGGCGATCACGCGCACGTTGCAGCGGATGGTCTGGTTGCCGCCGACGCGCTCGAAGCTGCGCTCCTGCAGCACGCGCAGCAGCTTGACCTGCATCGGCAGGCTCATGTCGCCGATCTCGTCCAGCAGCAGGGTGCCGCCCTCGGCCATCTCGAAGCGGCCCTTGCGCGCGCTCAGCGCGCCGGTGAAGGCGCCCTTCTCGTGGCCGAACAGTTCGCTCTCCAGCAGGTCCGGCGGGATGGCGCCGCAGTTGATGGCCACGAACGGCCCGTCGCGGCGCGGCGACTGGTCGTGGATGGCGCGCGAGACGACTTCCTTGCCGGTGCCGGATTCGCCCAGCACCAGCACGGTGGTGTCGAAGCTGGCGACCTGCTCGATCATGCGGCGCAGGCGGACGACGGCCGGGCTGTTGCCGGTCGGGCCGCTGGTGCTGACCTGCTGCGCCTGGTGTTCGGTATCCAGCCGCTTCAGGCTGGCGCGGCGCAGGCAGGCTTCCAGCTGCGCATGGCGGATCGGGCTTTCCAGCGCCCAGACGCCGGCTTCGTGCAGGCCGTGGGCGGCGGCGAAGCCGGCGGTGTCGCCTTCCAGCAGCAGTACCGGCGGCGGCAGCTGGGCCTTGCCCAGCCAGGCGAAGAACGCGTCGGCGGCCTTCCGGTCGTCGAGCGAGCCGACCACCACCGCCAGCCAGTCGTGCTGGCGCGCGCGGCGGACATCCACGTCACCGGCGCTGGAGACCCAGCGGGGTGTCAGGTCCATGAATTCGAGCAGTCCGGCCAGGCGTTCGGCACGGGCGGCGTCGGCGTCGATGACGAGGATGCGGGATTCACTCATGGCGGCGGTCTTTGAATTTTTCGAGGATGGGCAAGACTTCCTGGATGTAGGAAAGCTTGCTGACGAAGTCGTCGGCGCCGGCGCGCATCGCGTGTTCGCGGTGCTCGGCGTCGTCGAAATGGCTGGCGATCACGATGAAGGGTGGTGCGTCCTGGGTCTTGATCAGGCGGGTGGCCTGCAGGCCGCCCATCTCCGGCATGGCCAGGTCCATCAGCACCACGTCCGGACGCAGGGTCTCGGAGCGTTCGATGGCTTCCAGGCCATTGCTGGCGCGGCCCACGACCTCCAGCCACTCCACCTTGCGCAGGTGGCGCAGGGCGGCGTTGATGAAGCCTTCGTGGTCGTCCACCAGCAGTACGGTGATCTTGCTCATTGCGGTCGTGCTCCGTTATCCAGCTTTTGCCAGGACGGATACGGTAGCGCGTCGGCGTTCCCGGGCGGGAGCGATATCGAGCTGTTCCCGGTACTTGGCCACGGTCCGGCGGGCGATATGGATGCCCTGGCGCGCCAGCAGGCCGGCGATCGCTTCGTCGGCCAGCGGCTTGCCCGCCGGTTCGGAGTCGATCAGGCGGCGGACCATCGCGCGCACGGCCGGGCCGGACACGTTGGCGCCTTCCAGCCGCACGGCGAAGAAATGCTTCAGCTCGAACGTGCCGCGCGGGGTCTGCATGTACTTGCCGGTGGTGATGCGCGAGACGGTGGACTCGTGCATGCCGATGGCGTCGGCGATCTCTTTCAGCGTCAGCGGCGCCATCGCTTCGTCGCCCTGGGTCAGGAAACCGGCCTGGCGTTCGACGATGGCGCGCGCGGTGCGCAGCAGGGTGTCGTAGCGGATGGACAGGCCGCGGGTCAGCCAGCGCGCTTCCTGCAGCAGTTCGCGCAGCTTGCCGGCGCCTTCGGACGGCTCGGCCTGGTCCAGCGCGCGTTCCTGCATGGCGTTGACCCGCAGGCGCGGCGTGGTGGCCGGGTTCAGCGCCACGCGCCAGGCGCAGTCGGCGTGCCAGGCGACCACGTCGGGGACGATGTAGCCGGTCGGCGCCGGTGCCAGCGAGACGCCCGGGCGGGCATCCAGCGACAGCACCAGGCGCACGCCTTCCATGACCTGGTCGAGCTCGAGGTCCAGCAGGCGGGCGAGGGCGTCGTACTCGTGCGCGGCCAGCAGCGCCATGCCGTCGGTGACGATGCGATGGGCGATGTGGCGGCCAGGGACGCGGCCCTGCAGGCAGTCCAGCTGCACCTGCAGGCATTCGCGCACGTCGGCGGCGGTCAGGCCGGGGAATTCGCCGCGCAGCAGGCGGTCGCGCAGGGCGAGTACGGCGTCGGTGGTCAGGTCGAAGCGGGCCGAGGCCAGCAGCGCCAGCGTGTCGGGCGCCTGCTCCAGATAGCCGGCGTCGTTGGTGTGCTCCAGCCAGAAGGCGACCACGTCGAGCGCGCGGTCGTCCAGTTCCAGCGCCAGCCGGTCCAGCACGCGTACGTGCGGGTCGCTGGATTCGCCGGCCTCGACGCGCTGCATGCGGTCGTCGTCGCCGTCCTGCCAGCCCGCACCGGGGACGTCCCACAGACTGGATTCGGGCAGTTCGTCGAAGGCCGCGGTTTCCAGCGTGGCGACGTCCTGCGCGGGCAGCACCTCGATCTCGCCACTCTGGTCGGCGTCGTGGGTCTCCTCGACTTCGAGCAGCGGATTCAGGTCCAGCGCACGGCGCACTTCCAGCTCCAACTGCAGGCCATCCAGCTGCAGCAGCCGGATCGACTGCAGCAGTTGCGGCGTCAGGTGGAGTTGCTGCCCGAGCTGGGTGGAAAGTCCCGTCTTCATTCCCGTGGTCCCCGATTCGATGGCGTGCCGAGGCGGCTTCACATCGTGTTGACACTGTGCGGGGCGGGTGACGGAAAAAAAATCAGGGCATTTCTGGTTGTGCTGCGGGCACGCCCGACGCGCCGTCAGGGTTTCCCCTACGACGTCGGTTCAATGGCGGGAATGGAGGCCCGGGGAGGACGCGCTGCAACGGAATTCCGTCACGGAACGGGCATTGCCCGGGGTGTACTGCAAGGCTCAGGCCAGTTCGTTCTGGTGGCGCGCGGCCAGCAGCAGCAGATCGTTGGCGCGACGGCAGCCCAGCGACTCCATCATGCGCGCGCGGTGCGTTTCGACCGTCTTGACGCTGATGCCCAACTGCGCGGCGATTTCCTTGCTGCTCATGCCGCCGCCCAACTGGCGCAGGATCTCGCGCTGGCGCGGCGACAACGCGGCGATGCCGGTGGGACGCTGCGGATTGAGCATCGGTGCCAGCATCTTCGACGACACCTGCGGGCTGAGGAACACCTGGCCGCTGGCGGCGGCGCGCAGCGCGAGTTCCAGTTCCATCGGCGCCGCTTCCTTGACGACGAAGCCCGCGCAGCCACGATCGAGCGCCACGCGCACCTGGGTGGGATCGTTGTGCATGGACATCATCACCACGCGCGTCTGCGGCAGCGAATCGCGCAGCAGCGGCAGCAGTTCCAGGCCGCTGCGGTCGGGCAGCGACAGGTCCAGCAGGATCACGTCGGGGCGATGGATCGCCGCCATGTCCAGCGCCTGTTGCGCATTGCAGGCCTCGGCCACGACATCGACATCGGGCAACGCCTGCAGCAGGCGTCCGATGCCGGCGCGGACCAGGGTGTGGTCGTCGACGATGAGTACACGCACGGGAGAAATCAGTGGCTGTCGCGTTGCAGGGTCAGGTCACGATAGCGGCGCGATGCGTCCACGCCAATTCACAAACGCGATGGAGATGTGAAATGTCGACGTGGTTCACACTTACCGGCTCGCCAGCGTCGGTAAAACCACCGATTCCGCGAGACCGTCGCCAGCATGCGGCGCGTGGCAGGTGGCGTCGTCGCGCACGGTTGCGCGAAACGCGTTCACGTCCGTGTCGCGTGCAACTGTTGCCGCGCTTCGGCCACCTGACGGCGATGCAGGCGGAAGAGATGGCGATCCATCGCTTCGGCCAGGCCGGCGTTCAGGCCCTCGAACTGCAACCACAGGTGATGCAGGCCGTGCGTGCCTTCGACGTGATCCAACACCTTCACCGGCAGTTCGATCTGGTCGCTCAGCCAGGCAGCGGGTTGCAGCATGACGACACCCACGGCTTCCGCAGAATGCACCGCCGACGACACCGTATCCAGCCGCACGCCACGGTGCGACCAGCGCAACGCGGTGACAGGCAGGGTGTCTTCGTGCCGTCGCGCCAGGCGGCCCAGCAACGACAGCACCAAGTCGAGCTTGGCTTCGATGCGCTGCTGGCTGGGCGTGGCTTCCTTGCGTTCTTCCGGATCGTCGCCACGCACATCCTCGGCGACGGCGAGCCCTTTCAGCAGGGCCTCCGACGGCGCCTGCATCACGGCACGCGCGCCGGCATCGAAACGCGCCGGCAGCACGACATCGCAGGTGAGCGCGCCGTCGAACAGCGCATGCTCGGCCGGATGCTCCACCAGGATGATCGACGTGCCCATGGCTCAGCCCTCGACGACGGACAGGTAGGCGCGCGCGGCGCGATCCGCGCGCTGGGTGGCGTGCATGCGGACGCGCGCCTGTTCGCGTGCATCCTGCATGGATTTCTGCAGCTCGAGTTGCGCGCGCAGCAGTACGGCCAGTGCGTCGTAGCCGGCGGTCCTGCCGCCGTCGGCATGCAGGAAGGCACGCACGTCATGGTCGTGCCGGTTGAGCAGGCGCTCCACGTCTTCCAGCTCGCCGGCGTGCAGCGCATGCCGCATGCCGTCCAACTGGGCGAACAGGTCGTCGAGGGCCGGCGCGGCGCTCATCCTGCCGCGGCCATCGCCGGCACTTGGCGCTGTTCGCTGGGGATCGCGTTCCAGGCCGATTCGATCTCGCCCAGCAGCTCCAGCGACTCGCGCAGGGCGGCAGGATCGTTGTGCAGGTTGGCCTCGATCAGCCGCGTCTGCACGTAGTCGTACAGGGCCGACAGACTACCGGCGATCTCGCCGCCGGCCTCATGGTCGAGCGAACCGTTGAGGTGGCCGATGATGGCGCTGACTTCGCCGATCGCCTTGCCCTTGCGCGCCAGGTCGCCGCGCACCACGCAGGCTTCCGCCAGGCGCAGGCGCTCGCAGGCGCCCGACAGCAGCAGGGCGACCAGGCGGTGCGGATCCGCTTCCATCACGGCGCTGCTGAGGCCGGTGTTGCGGTACTGCGCGGCGTAGGACTGAAGTGACATTCCATTTCTCCTGGGCATCCGGTCGCGGAGGCGATCCGGACCCGCGGTGATTAACTGCTCGTCTGAGCGGTGAGCGACGCCAGCTGCTGGGCGAGGGCGGAGCTGGTGGTGTTCATCTGCGAAATCATGCTGTCCAGCGCGACGAACTGCGCCTTGTAGCGGTTGCCGACGGCTTCCATGCGCGCATCGAGCGCGGTGCGCTGCGCGGTGACGTCCTTGATCTGCGCGTTGAGGCCGTTGGTGCGCAGGGTGAAGGCGCCATCGGTGCCGATGTAGCTGCCGACGGCCGTCTGCAGGCGGCCGGCGAACGCGGTGTCGCCGGTGAAGGCGGTGCGGATCTTTTCCGGATCGGCGGTGAGCGCGGCGGTGAATTTGCTGCTGTCGAACACCAGCGTGCCGTCCGAGGTCGGATAGCCCTTGGTCTGCAGGCCCAGTGTCTTCGCGTCCAGTCCCTGCGCGGCCAGGCCGCCGAGCAGGTCGCCCATCAGGGCGCGCAGCTGGCCCGAGGCGCTGCGCATCTGCGCGTCGCCGGTCAGCGCCGAAGGCTCGTTGCTCTCGGCGTTGTACTTGGTGCTGGCGTTGATCGCGTTGATGGCGGTGTTGTACGCCGTCACGAAATCCTGGATCAGCTTGCTGGCAGCGGCGGTGTCGGTGGACACGGTGACCGTGGTGGTGCCCTTGGTTTTCAGGTCCAGGGTCAGGCCGGGCACGGCTTCGGTGATCTTGTTGGTGCTGGCGGTGACGGTCAGGCCGTCGATCTTCACCTCGGCGTCCGCGGCCGGTACGCGCTCCTGCAGGCTGGCGGCGAGCGACTGCAGGTCGCTGCCGCCGGAGGTGAAGGCGAGGGTGAAGCCATTGGCGGCGCCGGTCTTGTCGGCGGACACCGACAGGTACTGGCCGTCATTGGATGTCAGCACGCTGGCCTGCACGCCCTTGCTGCGCGCGGCGTCGTTGATCGCGCTGCGCACGTCCTGCAGGGTCGCGCCCTCGGCGATGTCGATGGCGAGCGACTCGCCGCCGACGGTCAGCGTCAATTGGCCGGCGCCGAAGGTCTGGGTGGCGGTCACCGGGGTGTTGGTGATCCATTTGTTGGCGGTGGCCAGTTCGACCACCTCCACGTTGTAGATGCCGTTGGGCGTGCCGCTGGAGACGCTGGCGCCGGCGACCGTGTCGGTCCCCGATTTGACCGTGCGCACGTCGAAGGCGGTGGGCGCCTTGAGCGCCTTGAGCGCCGTGTCCAGCGTGCTGAAGGCCGAACTGACGGTGCCGATGGCGGACAGCTTGAACTTGGCCTGGCTCTCGATGCGGTTCAGGCGGTTGTCGGCCGGCTTGCGATCGGCAGCGACCAGCTGTTCGACCATGCCGGTGATGTCCAGCCCCGAACCGATGCCGCCGTAACCCAGCGAATAATCTGCCATTGCCCTGTCTCCTGTCTGGCCCTTTCCGCAAAAAGGGAGGCCGGGCGGGCCGCCATCCGATCACGAATGGGACCCGCCCGTGCAGTACCAATAACGGCCCGGCTGAGCCGTTCTTTAGCCGCATTTCTCCGTCTCCCACCGCCGCCGTGGGTCCGGCGTGCTGGTAAGAAATGCAGGCAGGGGAGGGAATGCAGGGTTTGTGCCAATGGAGCCGTGATTGGTGATTGGGGATTGACGAGGCGGAGAAGGCCGGCTGTTTCAACCAATCACGAATCACCCATCCCCAACGCCCCAAAAAAAAACCCCCGCCGTTGCCGGCAGGGGTTGGGGTACTGCCAAACGGAGGGAGACGAATCCGTCCGTGACGACAGGGAACTATCAAGGAGGGTGGAGCGGCAGTGCCTAGCGCAGCAGGGACATCACGTTCTGCGGCACCTGGTTGGCCTGGGCCAGCATGGCCGTACCGGCCTGCTGCAGGATCTGGGTGCGGGTCAGCTCGGCGGTTTCCTTGGCGAAATCGGTGTCGCGGATGCGGCTGCGCGAGGCGGCCAGGTTTTCGGAGCTGGTCTGCAGGTTGGCGACCACCGAGGTGAAGCGGTTCTGCACCGCACCCAGGTCGGCGCGGGCCGAGTTGACCGACTTCAGCGCTTCATCGACCACGTCCAGGGCCTGCTGTGCGCCCTTCACGGAGCTGATGTCCAGGCTGGAGATGACGGTGGCGCTGGCAGTCGCGGCAGCGGTCGTGGTCGCGGCCGTCAGGCCGGAGTTGGCCGGCGTGCCGCCGATGACCAGGTCCTTGCCGGCTTTTACCGACGACAGCGTGATCTGGTCATTGTTGGTGCCGCCGACCGTCGCGTAGACGCCGGTTTCACCCATCTTGGCGTTGATCGCGGTGGACACGGCCTTGGCGATGTCGGTGCCGGTGGCGCCAGCCTTGTACGACACGGTGTCGATGGCGACGGTGTTGATCGTCATGCCGGTGACGCTGCCGTCGGCGGCGGCGGTGGCGATGGCGGTGCCCTGCACGTCGGCGGCGAACTTGACGTTGCCCAGCGAAGCGGCCTTGGCGTCGACCACCTTGTCGATGGCGATGGCCTGGCCGGCGTTGGCACCCACCTGGAACAGCTGGCTGGAGAACGAGCCGTCCAGCAGCTTGGTGCCGTTGAACTCCGACTGCTTGGCGACGCGGTCGATTTCGGCGGACAGCTGCTTCACTTCCGCATTCAGCGCGGCGCGGTCGGACGAGGAGTTGGTCGCATTGGCCGACTGCACCGACAGCTCACGGATGCGCTGCAGGTTGTTGCCGATTTCGGTCAGCGAGCCTTCGGCGACCTGCGCCAGCGAGATGCCGTCGTTGGCGTTGCGCACGGCGACATCGAGGCCGCGGATCTGGGTGGAGAAGCGCTCGGAGATCGCCAGACCGGCGGCGTCGTCCTTCGCGCTGTTGATACGCAGGCCGGACGACAGGCGCTGGATGGTGGTGGCGAGCGAGGCGCCGCTGGTGCTCAGGTTGCGCTGAGCGTTGAGCGACATCGTGTTGGTGTTGATGACCTGTGCCATGACGGGGTCCTGGAAAATGGGAGGGTGAAGCCTGGGGCTCGGAGATGATGCGGAGAGGAACGCCCGGCGCTGACCACCAAGCCGGTGGAGGGCGGAAGAAGGGGCAAGCCCTTCTTCCCGGCGTCAATCGGAGGGAGACGAATCCATCCGGGACGCCTGCGCCAGGCAACGATTCCTGTAAAGCGGTTTAGCGGAGCAGCGACATCACGTTCTGCGGCACCTGGTTGGCCTGGGCCAGCATGGCCGTACCGGCCTGCTGCAGGATCTGGGTGCGGGTCAGTTCGGCGGTTTCCTTGGCGAAGTCGGTATCGCGGATGCGGCTGCGCGAGGCGGCCAGGTTTTCCGAGCTGGTCTGCAGGTTGGCGACGACCGAGGTGAAGCGGTTCTGCACCGCACCCAGGTCGGCGCGCGCCCCATTGACCGCGTTCAACGCCTTGTCGACGATCTGCAGCGCACGCTGCGCGCCGGCGAAGCTGGAGATGTCCAGGTCGTCCGCGAACTTGGCGTCGCCAGCGGCGATGGCCGTGTTGGTCAGCGTGCCACCCGCCAGCGTGCTGGTGATCTGGTCGCCGACGGCGCCTTCCTTCCAGGACGAGAACGAGACAGCGCCGGTCGTTGCGTTCACTTCGGCCGTTACGCCGGTGTCGGCCGTCTTGGCGTTCACCGCGGCGGCGATGGCATTGCCCTGCGCGATCTGGCTGGCGACGCCTGCCTCTGCCGCCGTGGCATAGGTGGCACCTGATGCGGCGACATCGATCGCATCGAAGCTGACCGTGTTGCCGCCATTGGTCACGGTGAAGGCGGCGATAGTGACGGCATTGTGGCTGTACGGGCCGGCACCAGCCGTACCCGCGGCGTTCGCCGTGAAGCTGGCGCTGGCGAACAGCGAGCCGCCCAGCGCGTCGGCCTTGGCGTTGACCACCTTGTCGATGGCGATGGCCTGGCCTGCGTTGGCGCCGACCTGGAACAGCTGGCTGGAGAACGAGCCGTCCAGCAGCTTGGTGCCGTTGAAGTCCGACTGCTTGGCGACGCGATCGATCTCGGCGGTCAGCTGCTTGACCTCGGCGTTCAGCGCAGCGCGGTCGGACGAGGAATTCGTCGCATTGGCCGACTGCACCGACAGCTCACGGATGCGCTGCAGGTTGTTGCCGATTTCGGTCAGCGAACCTTCGGCGACCTGTGCCAGCGAAATGCCGTCGTTGGCATTGCGCACGGCGACGTCCAGGCCGCGGATCTGGGTGCTGAAGCGTTCGGAAATGGCCAGACCGGCCGCGTCGTCCTTGGCGCTGTTGATGCGCAGGCCCGACGAGAGGCGCTGGATGGTGGTGGCCAGCGAGGCGCCGCTGGTGCTCAGGTTGCGCTGAGCATTCAACGACATCGTGTTGGTGTTGATGACTTGTGCCATGGAGGGTTCCTCAAGGCGTTGGAGAGGTGGGCATCAGGCGTGCGGGGAGAGAGTCGCCCGTCCGATGCCGTTCAGCGGCTTAACGCAGCAGGGACATCACGTTCTGCGGCACCTGGTTGGCCTGGGCCAGCATGGCCGTACCGGCCTGCTGCAGGATCTGGGTGCGGGTCAGTTCGGCGGTTTCCTTGGCGAAGTCGGTATCGCGGATGCGGCTGCGCGA
>NZ_PDWW01000022.1 GCF_010093445.1 Pseudoxanthomonas japonensis
CGCCACCGAAACGCTCCGCGCCGATCTTCGTCAGCGCCGCCGTCAGCGTCGTCTTGCCGTGGTCAACGTGACCAATCGTGCCCACGTTCACGTGGGGCTTGGTGCGTTCGAACTTACCCTTTGCCATGGCTGCTGGTTCTCGAGTGGATCAAATGGATGGAAGTGGTGCTCACGAAAGGAATCGAACCTTCGACCTCCTCCTTACCAAGGAGGTGCTCTACCGACTGAGCTACGTGAGCGTGAAACCGGTTGTGTTGCCTGGATTGCCGCTGGTCCTGCGCGGTGTTCAGTGGAGCGGGAGACGGGAATCGAACCCGCACTAGTAGCTTGGAAGGCTACAGTTCTACCATTGAACTACTCCCGCACCGGGAGACCACTACAACGCGAAACAACAACAAAAACTGGTGGAGGGAGGTGGATTCGAACCACCGAAGGCGTAAGCCAGCAGATTTACAGTCTGCCCCCGTTGGCCGCTTGGGTATCCCTCCGGGATCACCGGACTGACTGGGCCAAGGGCCAAATCAAACCAGGGTGAAACAGCCCGAGATTTTGGCGTGTGCCGGCACGTCTGTCAACGCGTCCGCGACACTTTTTTCTCAGACGTTGAACCGGAAATGCAGGACGTCGCCTTCCTGCACGCGATATTCCTTGCCTTCCAGCCGCAGGCGGCCCGCGTCGCGGGCACCGGCTTCGCCCTTGTACTTGAGGAAGTCGTCGAACGCGATGGTCTCGGCGCGGATGAAGCCCTTCTCGAAATCGGTATGGATCACGGCTGCGGCCTGGGGAGCGGTGGAGCCCGCCCGCACCGTCCAGGCGCGGACTTCCTTCACGCCGGCGGTGAAGTAGGTCTGCAGACCCAGCAGGGTGTAGGCGGCGCGGATCACCCGGTTCAGCCCCGGCTCGTCCAGACCCAGGTCGGTCAGGAAGGCGTCGCGATCGGCATCGTCGAGCTGGGACAGCTCTTCCTCGATGGCGGCCGACACCGGCACCACCTGCGCGCCCTCGGTGGCGGCACGGGCCCGCACGGCCTCCAGGTGCGGATTGTTCTCGAACCCGTCCTCCAGCACGTTGGCCACGTACATCACCGGCTTCAGCGTCAGCAGGAACAGGTCGCGGACCAGCGCCTTTTCCTCGTCGTCCAGGCCCAGCGCGCGGCCCGGCTTGCCGTCGTTGAGGCCGGCCTGCAGCTTCTGCAGTACGGGCTTGCGGGCGATGGCGTCCTTCTCGCCCGCCTTGGCCGAACGCTCGGCGCGGTTCAGCGCCTTCTCGACACTCTCCAGATCGGCCAGCGCCAGTTCGGTATCGATGGTGTCGATATCCGACAGCGGATCGATGCGGTTGTTGACGTGGATGACGTCGTCGTTCTCGAAGCAGCGCACCACGTGGGTGATCGCGTCCACCTCGCGGATATGCGCCAGGAACTTGTTGCCGAGGCCTTCGCCGCTGGCGGCGCCCGCCACCAGGCCGGCGATGTCGACGAATTCCACCGCCGTCGGGATCACCTTCTGCGGCTTGACGATCTCGGCCAGCTGGTTGAGGCGCAGGTCCGGCACCGGCACGACGCCCACGTTCGGCTCGATGGTGCAGAACGGGAAGTTGGCCGCGGCGATACCCGCCTTGGTCAGCGCATTGAACAGGGTGGACTTGCCAACGTTCGGCAGGCCCACGATGCCGCATTTGATGCCCATATCTGGTTCCGGGAATGGAGAATCGGGAATGGGGAATGGAAAAGCCGCGCTTTCCCGATTCCCCATTCCCCATTCCCTATTCCCGCTTCGTGTGCAACCGCGTCATCGCATCCATGAAGTTGCCGGCCACCGCCAGCGGCAGCACGTCCATCGCGTCGTCGATCGCCCGCGCGATCAGGATTTCGTCGTCCTTGCCCGGCTTGCCCAGCACCCACCCCGTCACCCGGTCCTTGTGGCCGGGATGGCCGATGCCGATGCGCAGGCGATGGAACTTGCCGTGCCCGAGGTGCTGAATGGTGTCGCGCAGGCCGTTCTGGCCGCCGTGCCCACCATCGAACTTCAATCGCGCGGCGCCCGGCGGGAGGTCGAGCTCATCGTGCGCCAGCAGCGCCTCTTCCGGCGCGATCTTCCAGAAGCGTAGCGCCGCCGCAACCGACTTGCCGCTGAGGTTCATGTACGTGGCCGGCTTCAACAGCCACACCGGCTGGCCGGCGACCACGACCTTCGCGGTCTCGCCGAACAGCTTGCTGTCCAGGCCGAACCGCTCACCCTGCCGTTCCGCCAGGGCGTCGACAAAATGGAACCCGGCGTTGTGCCGGGTTCGGGCATGTTCGGCACCGGGATTGCCCAGTCCGACGATGAGGCGCAAGCCTGCCATGGGGACGCATCGCACACCCTCGCCCGCCGGAGCGGGCGAGGGTTCACGCGATTACTTGTCGTCCTTCTTGGCGACCTTGGAGGCCGGCACTTCGGCCGTCTCGGCCGGCGCTTCCTCGACCTCTTCCTTGCCGTGCTTGGCGATCACGACGGCGACGTCGTGTTCCTTGCCCAGCTTCAGCTCGGGGATGACCACGCCGGCCGGCAGCTTGACGTCGGACAGGTGGACCACCGCGCCGATGGCCAGGTCGGCCAGGTCGATCTCGATGAATTCCGGCAGGTCCTTCGGCAGGCACTCGACGACGACTTCGTTCAGTTCGTGGGTGACCACGACCTCGGCGGACTTGCCGGCCGGCGACTTGTCTTCGTTGAGGAAGTGCAGCGGCACCGCGGTGCGCAGCGTCTCGTTCTCGTTCACGCGCTGGAAGTCCAGGTGCATGATCTGCTGCTTGAACGGGTGGCGCTGCATGTCGCGCAGCAGCACCTTCTGGATGTCGCCGTTGAGGCTCAGGTCCAGGATCGACGAGTAGAACCAGTCGTGCTGGGAGGCCAGCCAGACTTCGTTGTGGTTCAGCTGGATGCTGACCGGCTTCAGTTCGCCACCGTAAACGATGGCAGGCACGGTGCCCGCGTGACGGAGGCGGCGGCTCGCACCCTTACCCTCGTCTGCGCGGCGCTCGACCTTGATTTCATGCGTCTTAGCCATGTTGATTCACTACCTAGGTTGTTGGACCGCCTCATGGCGATCTGATGAAAGGTTCACCCGCGACCAGATGAACCCGGAAAGCCACGCCCCGGCGAACCGGCGCGCAGCGGAGACTCAATCCACGTACAGCGAACTGACCGACTCGCCGAAGGCGATGCGGCGGATCGTTTCCGCCAGCAGTTCCGCCACCGACAGCTGGCGGATCTTGCTGCAGCCCTGCGCCTGCGGCGAGAGCGGGATGGTGTCGGTGACGACGAGTTCGTCGAGCACCGAGTTGTTCAAGTTGTCCACCGCCGGGCCCGAGAGAACGGGGTGGGTGCAGTACGCCGCCACCTTGTTGGCGCCGTGCTGCTTCAGCGCGGCCGCGGCAGCGCAGAGCGTGCCGGCGGTATCGACGATATCGTCCACCAGCACGCAGTCCTTGCCTTCCACGTCGCCGATGATGTTCATCACCGTGGCCACGTTGGCGCGCGGACGGCGCTTGTCGATGATCGCCAGGTCGGCGTCGTCGAGGCGCTTGGCGACCGCACGGGCGCGCACCACACCACCCACGTCCGGCGACACCACCAGCAGGTTCTCCGTGCCGTAGGCGCGCCAGATGTCGGCCAGCAACAGCGGAGAGGCATACACGTTGTCGACCGGGATATCGAAGAAGCCCTGGATCTGGTCGGCGTGCAGGTCGACCGTCAACACGCGATCCGCATTGACGGCGCCGAACATCTTCGCCGCCACCTTGGCCGTGATCGGCACGCGCGAGGAGCGCATGCGGCGATCCTGGCGGGCGTAGCCGAAGTACGGCACCACCGCGGTGACGCTGCTGGCCGATGCGCGCTTCAGCGCGTCGATCAGGACCAGCAGCTCCACCAGGTTCTCGGCGCTCGGCGCGCAGGTCGGCTGCACGACGAACACTTCCTGACGGCGCACGTTCTCCTGGATCTCGACCTGGACTTCGCCGTCGGAGAAGCGGGAGACCAGCGCCTTGCCCGGCCGCACGCCCAGCTCGCGGCAGATGCTGTTCGCCAATGGCTTGTTGGCGTTGCCGGAGAACACGAGCAGGTTACGTTCGTCTTGCATGGTGTCGTCTCGGCGGATGCGGCTGGACTGGATTGGCAGGGGCGGAAGGATTCGAACCTACGAATGCCGGGATCAAAACCCGGTGCCTTAACCACTTGGCGACGCCCCTAGGCGTTTTTCTCCGTCCCGCGAGCCTGCGCCAGCGCATCCAGCAGCGGCGAGCGCGCCGCGCCCTCCACCGCCCAGGCACGAAGCCCGGCAGGCAGTGACGCCAGCGCATCCTCGGCAGAGGTCCGGTCGGCGAACTCCACGAAGCAGCCGCCGCCGGAACCGGTCAAACGTGGCGTACCGATGTGCGACAGGGCCTGGAAGACCGCCTCGATGGCAGGCTCCCGGCGACGCACCACCGGCTCGAACGCGTTGCCGAGCAGTGATCCCGAAACGAAGTCCGATATTTTCGCGGGTGCAGCATCACGCGTCAAATCCGGTGACGCGAAAAGGGCCGCCGTCGGCACATGGATGCCCGGATCGACCAGCAGATACCAAGCGGGCGGCAGGGTCAGCGGCGCCAGAATCTCGCCCACGCCTTCAGCCCACGCATTCTCGCCACGGACAAAGACCGGCACGTCCGCCCCTAGCTGCAACCCCAGCGACACTAGCCGGTCCGGCGTCAGACCGCAGCCCCACATCTGATCAAGGGCGACCAGCACGGTCGCGGCATCCGACGATCCGCCACCGAAGCCACCGCCGGCCGGAATGCGTTTTTCAACGCCAATGTCGACACCTTTGCCGATATTGGCTTCTTTTTTCAGCAGCTTGGCAGCACGGACAACCAGATCCTCGGCCTCCGGGACGCCCGGAACGGACTCTCCTACCCGCCGGATCTCGCCATCTGCCCGGACCCGCAGGTGGATCGTGTCCCCCCAGTCCAGCAGCCGGAAGACGGTCTGCAGCAGGTGATAGCCATCGGCACGACGTCCGACGATCTGCAGGGTCAGGTTGAGCTTGGCCGGCGCCGGCCAGGCCGACCAGCCGTCCGCCGCGGGGAACGCACTCACTGCGGCGCCAGTTGCCACTGGTCGACGGCGACCTTGACCGTCGCGCCCTGCCGGCGCGCCTCCATGCGGCGCGGCATGACCGGCTGGGCGCCCTCGGCCGGGAACCAGTCCAGATAGTCCACCCGCCAGCCCTGCTGGGTCAGGGTCCGCAGGCGGCCATCGGTGTCGTATTCCACACCGTCGACGGAAGCGGAAGGATCAGCCACGCCACGGGCCCAGTGCACCATCGACGCGACCGGGATGTCCCAGCCGGTCGCCTCGCGCAGCAGGCGATCCGCATCGGCGCCCTCGCGTGGCCCACCTTCCAGCCCGTCCAGCCGTGCGGCCCGGGTCTGCAGGTCGCCGCCCAGGCGCCAACTCTGGCGGGTGACCGGCGCGCTCAGCGCGACCTGGTAACCCGTGCCCGTCTGCTGCCAGTCGATCCGGCCACTGCCGCCCTTCCCGTTCGCATTGACCGCCACCCGGCCGGCGAACGACCAGTCCGGCCGCGACGCCAGCCAGGCCGCGCGGGTGGCCTGCGCCGCCTGTGCCGCCGCCAGCGCCTCCGGGTCGCTCAGCGCCGGCGAATCCACGGCCGGACCGCGCGTGGCGCAGCCCGCCATCGACAGGGCCGCCAGCCCCGCCAGCAGGAATCCTGGAACCTTCATGCGCCTGTCTTCTCCAGCGCCCGCAGCAGCGAGCGGTTGTCGGGGTCGAGCTTGCGCGCCTCGTCGAAGTAGCGGCGCGCCTCGTCCTTCTGTCCCATCACCCACAGCACCTCGGCCACGTGGGCGGCGATCTCGGGGTCCTTCTGCAGCGTGAACGCGCGCCGCAGCTCGACCAGCGCTTCCGCATTGCGGCCGAGCCGGTACAGCACCCAGCCATAGCTGTCGATGATGGCCGCGTCGTCCGGTACCGCGGTGCGCGCACGATCGATCAGTTCCAGCGCCTCCTGGTAGCGCGTGGTGCGATCGGCCAGCGTGTAACCGAGCGCATTGAGCGCGGCCACGTTGTCGGGCTCGATGACCAGGATGCGGCGGAAATCGGCCTCCGCATGGTCGATGCGGTCGCGCCGCTCCCACGCCAGCCCGCGCGAATACAGCAGCGCCAGATCGTCAGGGTAGGCGGCCAGTCCGCGCGCGAAGACTTCCAGTTCGCCCTCGTCCTGCTCATCCTGCTGACGCAGTTCGGCCTCCATCAGATAGGCGTCGCGTCGCGTGCCGTCCTCGACACTGGCGTCGCCCTGCAGCGCGCGCGCTTCGGCGAAGGCTTCGTCCCTGCGCCCCAGGTCGAACAGCGTCTTCAGCGCGCGCAGGCGCGCGTCGGCGCGCTGGTCGCCAGCGGGCACGCTGCGATACCAGGTGAGCGCCTCGTCGCGCTTTTCCAGGAACTCGGCCATCTGGCCCAGCAGCAGGCGGCGGTCCGGACTGTATTCGGTCGGCTGGTCCGTGCCGGCCGTTTTCAGTTCCTGGTACAGCGCGTCCAGCGCGGTCTTGTCATCGGCCCTGGCCAGCAACTGCGCACGCAATCCGTAGGTCAGCGTGTCCTGGGGACCCTGCCCCATGGCGCGCGCGGCCGCGGCGGGATCGCCCAGCCGGTCGTATTCCTCGGCCAGCTTGAGCCGCAGCGCCGGATCGGTGGCCGCCTTGGGCAACAGGCCATCCAGCACCGCGCGCGCTTCCTGCTTGCGGTCTGCCTGCAGCAACTGGCTGGCCTGCAGCAGCGCCACCGCCGGTTCGCCCGAGAAGCGCTTCATCACGTCGGCGACCATGCGTTCGGCCAGCGCCGGCTGGTCCAGCTGCTGCGCCAGGCCCGTGAACGCAAGCCAGGGCTGCAGCTTGTCGGGAATCGCCCGCTCGTCCACCAGTTCCTTCAGCAGCCGCGGCGCCAGCGCCGGGTCCTTGCTGCCGCTCCCCAGTGCCGTCAGCGCATAGCGCCAACCCAGGTCGTCGGCATCCTTCATCAGCGCGGCCAGTTCCCGTCGCGCAACCCGCGCCTGGCCCTGGCGCATCGCCAGCGTCGCTTCGGCGCCGCGGAGGGCCAGCGTCCGCGGCGACCGTGCCTTCCAAAGCTTCAGCGCTTCAGCGGCACGGGCATCGTCCTTGGCCAGCAGGGCGATGCGGGTGGCGCGCTCGGCCAACCCGGCATCGTCGCCCCGCTTCGCCGCGTCGAGGTACCAGCGCGCCGCATCCGGCAACTGGCCGGCCTGCAGGGCGAATTCACCCGCCATGACCGTGGTCAGTGCATCGTCCCGCGCGGTGCCCGGCGGTGCAGCGGGTGCCGCATTCGCGGACGGCATGGCGACCGCGAGGACCAGCGCGGCGATCCCAGTACGAATCATTTCGGGCATGAACGTCACGTCGGCCGTAAAATGGCGGCCCTGATATGAGCCAGCAGCTTACTGCAAGCGCCTGAACGATGACGTTGTGGGTCCTCGGATTGAACCACCAGACCGCGCCGGTCGACCTGCGCGAACGGGTGGCATTCGACGCCGGCACGGTGCCGCACGCGTTGTCGTCGCTGCGGGCGCTGCCCGACGTGGTCGAAGCCGCCCTGCTCTCCACCTGCAACCGCACCGAGCTGTACGCGGTGGCCGAAAACGGCGACGTGCTGGCGAGCTGGCTGGCGACCCACGCCGAAGGGCTTGAAGGCTATCTCTATCGGCACCGCGACGCCGACGCCGTCCGCCACCTGTTCCGCGTCGCGACCGGGCTGGATTCGATGGTGCTCGGCGAGCCGCAGATCCTCGGCCAGGTGAAGGACGCCTGGGCCACGGCGCGGGAACACGGCGCGCTCGGCAACCGCCTCGACCGCCTGTTCCAGCAGACCTTCGCCGTGGCCAAGCGCGCGCGCACCGACACCCGCGTCGGCGCCAACCCGGTCTCGGTCGCCTCCACCGCCGTGCGCCTGGCGCAGAACTCCTTCGCCCGCCTCAGCGAGTCCACGGTGCTGCTGGTCGGCGCCGGCGAAACCATCGAACTGGCGGCCAAGCACTTGAGCGAAGGCAAGGTGCGCCGGCTGCTGGTCGCCAACCGCACCTTGGCGCACGCGCAGGAACTGGCCACCCGCCACGGCGGCTACGCCCTGCCCTTGACCGAACTGGAACGCCACCTGGCCGAAGCCGACGTGGTGTTCTCCGCCACCGCCGCGCGCGAGCCGGTGGTGCTGCAGGCGCAAGTGGCCGCCGCACTGGCCAAGCGCAAGCACAAGCCGATGCTGCTGTTCGACCTGGCCGTGCCGCGCGACATCGAGGCCTCGGTCGCCGAACTGCGCGATGCCTACCTCTACACCGTCGACGACCTGGAACGTGCGGTCGAAGACAACCGGCGTGGTCGCCGCGAGGCGGCAGACGCTGCCGAAGCGATCATCGACGTGCAGGTCGGCCGTTTCATGGAGCACCTGCACGCCGGTTCGCGCCAGGAACCGCTCAAGCGCCTGCGCGCACTGGGCGAATCCACCCGCGAGGACGTGCTGGCGAAGGCCCGCCAGCAACTCGCCAACGGCCGCGAGCCTGCGCAGGTCCTCGAATTCCTCGCCCACACGCTGACCAACCGCCTGCTGCATCCGCCGACCGCGGCACTGCGCGAAGCCGCCATGAGCGGCGATGCCGAACTCGCGCGCGCCGCCGATCGCCTGTTTCCCGCGCAGCCGCCCTATTCCCACCTGAAGAAAGACGATGACGCCGACGCTGCGCCGTAAGCTCGAAGCGCTGGCCGAACGCCGGGAAGAACTGGAACGCCTGCTCGCCGACCCCGGCGTGATCGGCGACAGCGAGCGCTTCCGCAATTTCTCGCGCGAGTTTTCCCAGTTGGAGCCACTCGCCACCGCGATGGCGGAAGAAAAGCGCGCGCAGGCCGACCTGGCCGCCGCGCAGGCCATGCGCGACGATCCGGAACTGGCCGAGCTGGCGGACGAGGAGATCGCCGCCGCCCAGCAGCGACTGATGCAGCTCGACGACGAACTGATGCTGTTGCTGCTGCCCAAGGACACCCGCGACGACGGCAACCTGTTCCTCGAAGTCCGCGCGGGCACTGGCGGCGACGAAGCCGCGATCTTCGCCGGCGACCTGTTCCGCATGTATGCGCGCTATGCCGAACGCCAGGGCTGGAAGGTCGAGATCGAATCCGACAGCCCCGGCGAACATGGCGGCTACAAGGAAATCGTCGCGCGCGTCGTCGGCCGCGGCGCGTATTCCAAGCTCAAGTTCGAATCCGGCACCCACCGCGTGCAGCGCGTGCCGGAGACCGAATCGCAGGGCCGCATCCACACGTCGGCCGCAACCGTGGCGATCATCCCGGACGTGGACGAAGTCGACGACATCGTCATCAATCCGGCCGACCTGAAGGTCGACACCTTCCGCTCCTCCGGCGCCGGTGGCCAGCACGTCAACAAGACCGAGTCGGCGATCCGCATCACCCACGTGCCGAGCGGCGTGGTGGTGGAATGCCAGACCGAGCGCAGCCAGCACGCCAACCGCGACAAGGCGATGAAGCGGCTGAAGGCGCAGCTGCTCGACGCCGAACGCAGCAAGCAGCAGGCCGCGCAGGCGGAGACACGCAAGCTGCAGGTCGGCAGCGGCGACCGCAGCCAGCGCATCCGCACCTACAACTTCCCGCAGGGCCGCATCACCGACCACCGCGTCGAAGGCCTCACGCTGTACGACCTGCCCAACATCATCCAGGGCGACCTGGACGAGCTGATCGACCGCCTGGGCCGCGAGCACCTGGCCGACGAACTGGCGCGGCTGACGGAAGCGGCTTGAGTCGGAAACCGGGGCGACGCACCCCAAGGAACCCACGATGAGCCTCCTGATCACCCGCGCCACCGCCGATGATGTCGACACCATCGCGCCGCTGTTCGACCTGTACCGCGTCTTCTACGGCAAGCCGTCGGACCCGGCGCTGGCACGGGACTTCATCCGGGCCCGCATGACGCGTGGCGAGTCGGTGATCCTGCTGGCGTCCGTCGACGGCGCAGCCGTGGGCTTCACCCAGCTCTATCCTGCGTTCTCCTCGGTCAGTGCCGCGCACGTCTGGATCCTCAACGACCTGCTGGTGCTGCCGGACGCGCGCCGCAACGGCGTGGCCCGCGCCCTGCTGTCGGCGGCCGCGGACTTCGCCCGCGCCGATGGCGCGTTGCGGCTGGAACTGGAAACCGACCACGACAACGTCACCGCACAGGCGCTGTACCGCGCGATGGGCTGGACACCGTACGACGGTACCCTGCGCTTCCGCCTGTCGCTCCAGCCAACGGCTTGCGCCGGTTCTCCCGATGTGGGAGCGACGTCAGTCGCGATCTCGGCGCCTGTTCGCGACTGACGTCGCTCCCACACCTGTCGCTGCATCAGGCTTGTTTCGCACAGTCGCCAGTCGCTAGGCTGCCACCCATGATGGTCGACGCGCCTTCCACCGCCAAATGCATGCGTGAACCGCGCGATCGCGATGACCGCTGACGATCCGCGCAACGAGCGCACGCGACTGCGGCTGCACGTGCAGCAGCAGCCGCAGGACTTCATCGCCTGGGTGATGCTGTCGGACGCGGAACTCGATCACGGCGACGCCGACGCCGGACGCCGCGCCGCCGAGCGCGCACTGGATCTCCGCCCGCGCCATCCGGAAGCGCTCGCACGACTCGGCCGCAGCCACTGGCTGTCGGGCCGCCACGTGCAGGCCGCGCAGGCGTTGAGCGATGCCGCCGCACAGGCACCGCAGCATCCCGGCATCGCGCTGTGGCTGGGCCATGCACTGGAAGACGCCGGTGAAGCGGAAGCCGCCGCGCAGGCCTACGAGCATGCGTACAGGCTGGTGCCGGGCGAGCCGGTGTTCGCCGCCCATCTGTTGAACTGGCGCCGCAAGCTCTGCGACTGGCGCGACCTGGACCTGCTGTCGGCGCAGGTGCGCCGCGCGGTGCGCGACGGGAGCGGTGTCGTCGAGCCGTTCGCGTTCCTGAGCGAAGACGCCACCGCGGAGGAGCAGCTCGCCTGCGCCCGTCAGCGCGCGCACGCGCTGGCGTCGGTCATCCGCCCATTGCCGCCTGCACCGCGCTCGCCGGAAGACGCACCGCTGCGTCTCGGCTTCCTGTCCAACGGCTTCGGCGCGCATCCCACCGGCCTGCTGACCGTGGCGTTCTTCGAAGCGTTGCAGGCACAGGGCATGGTGGCGCACCTGTTCGCCCTCACGCCGGACGACGGCAGCCCGATCCGGCAACGGCTGGCGGCGGCGACGCAGGTGCATGACGTCGCCGGACAACCGCATGCGCGCATCGCGCAGGCGATCCGCGACCAGCGCATCGACGTGCTGTACGACCTGCGCGGCTGGGGCGGCGGCGGCACGCCGGAAGTACTGGCGATGCGACCTGCGCCAGTGCAGGTGAACTGGCTGGCCTATCCCGGCACCTCCGGCGCGCCCTGGATCGATTACGTGCTGGCCGATCGCTTCGCCCTGCCCGATGGACTCGTACCGTCGTACAGCGAAACCGTCGCCTGGCTGCCCGATGCTTTCCAGCCCTCGGACACGCGTCGCGCGGTCGACACGCCGCCCTCGCGTGCCGAATGCGGGCTCCCCGACGGCGGCGTGGTGTATGCCTGTTTCAACAACAGCTACAAGTTGAATCCGCGCAGCATGGCGCGGATGTTCGACGTCCTCGCCCAGGTCGACGGCAGCGTGCTGTGGCTGCTGTCCGGACCGGGTCGCGCCGACGACCGCCTGCGCACAGCGGCGCAGGCACGTGGCGTGGATCCGGTGCGCCTGGTGTTCATGCGCAAGCTGCCGCATGCGGAGTACCTGGCGCGCTACCGGCACGTCGACCTGTTCCTCGATACGCATCCCTACAACGCGCACACCACCGCGTCCGACGCGCTGTGGGCGGGCTGCCCCGTGCTCACCTGCCCGGGTACGACGTTCGCCGCGCGCGTCGCCGGCAGCCTCAACCACCATCTCGGCCTGCACGACATGAACGTGGCCGACGACACTGCCTTTGTCGCCACCGCCGTCCGGCTGGGCCACGATGCCGCTGCCCGTGGCGACCTGCGCACCCGCTTGCGGAACGCCATCGCGGACTCCCCGCTGTTCGACATGCCGCGGTTCGCGGACGGCTTCATCGACGTCGCCCGCCGCATGGCTGACCGGCACCGCAAGGGCCTGCCTCCCGCATCGCTCGACTGACCCGCGAGTGCGCTACCCTGCCGGCATGAGCCATGCCGATGCCTTGATCCCCCTGCACCTCTGCGTGCTGACCGTGT
Organism: Pseudoxanthomonas japonensis; assembly: GCF_010093445.1. Taxonomy (GTDB): domain Bacteria; phylum Pseudomonadota; class Gammaproteobacteria; order Xanthomonadales; family Xanthomonadaceae; genus Pseudoxanthomonas_A; species Pseudoxanthomonas_A japonensis. Next base: position 12,343 of record NZ_PDWW01000022.1, read on the forward strand.
CCGACAGCCGCACGCTCGCCGAGGACCGCTCCGGCGACTACCTCGTCGAGGCGCTCACGCAGGAAGGCCACCAGCTGCATGACCGCGCCCTGCTGCCCGACGACCGCTACCGCCTGCGCGCACAGGTTTCGCAATGGATCGCCGATCCCGCCGTCGACGGCATCCTGGTGACCGGCGGCACCGGCTTCACCGGCCGCGACTCCACGCCCGAAGCGCTGCTGCCGCTGCTCGACAAGGAGATGCCGGGCTTCGGCGAACTGTTCCGCCATGTCAGCGTGGAGGAAGTCGGCACCTCATCGCTGCAGTCGCGCGCGTTCGCCGGCCTGGCCAACCAGACCTTCCTCTTCTGCCTGCCCGGCTCCACCTCGGCCTGCCGCACGGCGTGGGAGAAGATCATCCGCGCCCAGCTCGATGCCCGCACCCGCCCGTGCAACCTGGCGACGCTGCGTCCCCGTTTGAAGGAATGAGCAAGGAGCGCCCGCCATGTCCCTCGATGCCACCCTGCGCCTGCTCACCAAGGCCAGCGGCCTGACCGCCGCCGACCTCGCCGCCGCCATCCCGCGTGCCGGCGTGGCCACGGTGAAATCCTGGCTCGCCGGCGAGAAGATGCCCGGCGGCGACCAGCTCGCCGCACTGGCGCGCGCGTTCGGCGTCCCGGCCGGCGCGCTGCTGTCGGAACTGGCAACGACGCTGGACCCCGCCCGCACGCAGGGCGAACACGACCTGCTCGCCGCCTATCGCGCGCTCACCACGCGCCAGCAGGGCGCGCTGCTGGAAGTCGCCCGCGGCATGGCCGGACACAAGGCCCGTCGCAAACGCTGATCCCCCATCACCGCACAGGACACCGCGATGAAACCGCTGAAGCGCAAGGACTACGAAGCCCGGCTCAAGCCGCTGCAACTGGAACTGGCGGCGATGGCGCGCTGGGCGTCGCACTGCGGCGCCCGCATCGTGGTGGTGATGGAGGGCCGCGACACCGCCGGCAAGGGCGGCGCGATCGGCGCGATCACCGAACACCTCAATCCGCGCCAGTGCCGCGTGGTGGCGCTGCCCAAGCCCAGCGAGCGCGAAGCCACGCAATGGTATTTCCAGCGCTACATCTCGCATCTTCCCGCCGCCGGCGAGATCGTCCTGTTCGACCGCAGCTGGTACAACCGCGCCGGCGTCGAGAAGGTCATGGGCTACTGCAGCGACGAGCAGCACGCGCGCTTCCTGCAGCAGGCGCCGGTATTCGAACGCGGCATCACCGACGACGGCATCCTGCTGTTCAAGTACTGGCTGTGCGTGGACCAGGCACAGCAGGAAGAACGCTTCGCCGAGCGCGCCGAAGAACCGCTGAAAAGCTGGAAGCTGTCGCCGATCGACCTGAAGGCGCGCGAGCGCTACGCCGACTACACCGCCGCGCGCGAGACCATGCTCGAGGCCACGCACACGAAGCATGCGCCGTGGACCTTGGTCGACTTCAACGACCAGCGCACCGGGCGGCTGACCCTGATCCGCGACCTGCTCGACCGCCTGCCCGACACGCAGGTGCCGCTGGAGCCGCTCGGCCTGCCGCCGCTGAAGGGCAAGCTGCACAAGGAACGCTACGGCGTGCTGAAACCGATCAAGCCGCAGCGCGGCGGCTGACCGGTGCGGCGGTCATGGATGGCCACGCTGTGGCTGCTGGCTGCACCGGCGATGGCGCAGGACGCGGCCACGCCCGCTGAGGATCCGCAGGCCACGACGCTGGAGACGATGGTCGTCCGGCCGGAACCGGAGGAAGTGGTGGACCTCTACCGCTTCAGGAATCCCGTCGAGGTCGAATCCGGCGCGCTCGGCCGCAGCTGGAAGGAACCCACCAGCCTGGAGCAGCTGGGCAAGAACGGCGGCATCGTGCCGGTCCTCGTCGGGTTGGCGGCACGCCAGGTGCAGAAGGGCGCGCGCAAGATCCCGGGCTGGAAGGAACCGGAACAGCCCGCCGTCGCGCGCCCGCCACCGCTGGACGACGCACAGGCCGCCCGCGCACTGCGCCTCTACGAATCAAACGAGCCGTCACGGTGACAGCGGCATAGCCGGCAAACCGGCGCGCATCCCCCGCGCGTGTCGTGCGCCGTGCGCCACAGCGACACCCCGTCAGCCGGTGACGAAGCCTTCGTTCACCGGCCCGGACCATGCCTCGCGCACGACCGATTCGACGCGTGCGGCAGGCGGCCCCTGGTGCAGCCACGCCTCCAGCGCATCCAGCGCATCCAGTGCGCCAGCGTCTCCCTCGGCGATCACTTCCACACGGCCATCCGGCAGGTTGGTCGCACGACCGCTCAAACCGAGATCGAGCGCGCGCTCGCGCGTCGATGCACGGAAGAACACGCCCTGCACCTTGCCGCTGACGAGGAAGCGCGCCGCCGCCATCATGCGTTCGCGGCGGGACCGCCCGCGGCGGCGATGGCGGCTTCGATCTCCTTGCCGGTCACCGGACCGAGGAATTGCTTGGCGACCTTGCCGTCCGGCGCGATCAGGTAGGTCAGCGGCAGGCCGCGCGGCGTAGCGAAGTCGGCCGGCGGGTTGTACACGTCGAGGATGGCGACCGGATAGACGACCGGCCGTTCGGCGAGGAACGCCTTCAGTTCGTCCGCCTCGATCTCTTCGTACGCCAGCCCGATCACTTCGATGTGGTCGTTGTCCTTGTCCAGCGCGGACAGGTCGGGCATTTCCTTCAGGCAGGGCGCGCACCAGGTCGCCCAGAAGTTCACCACCACCCACTTGCCGCGGTGCGCCGCCAGCGTGTAATCGGCGCCGTCCAGCGTCGTCACCTGCAGCGTGGGCAGCTCGGCGGTGCGGTCGGCGGCCTTCTGCGTCGCGGGGTCCACCGCCTGCACGTGCGCCTCGATCGCGGGCGACGACGCTTCCGAAGGCGCCGAACCGGCATTGCAGGCCGCCAGCGTCAGCACGACGGCGAGCGACAGGGAAGACACGGACTTCATGCAGGCTCCTGGCAGGGTTCGGTGAACAGGTCGCTGACGCGCTTCTTCAGCAGTTCGCGCAAGGGCATGCGCAGGTCGTCCAGCGCGCGGCGCGCGGAGCAGCCCAGCGCATCGTCATGGAACGGCAGGTGGGCCTCGGCGACCGGGATGCGCAACTGGCAGGCTTCGTACAGGTCGCACAGCGTCAGGTCGTCCAGGTCGCGCGCCAGCAGCCATTCGCCTTCCTCGTCGCGGCGCAGCAGGTTGATCTCGGCCAACTGGCCCAGCATCTGCTGGATCAGCGAGTCGGTCAGCATCGGCTCCATCGCCAGGATCTGGTCGCTGTGCAGCCCCTTGCCCGTTTCACGCGCCTGCGCGAAGCGCCCCAGCATGCGCAGCAGGCCATAGATCTCGTAACCCAGCGGCAGCCGCAGCGCCACCGGCTGATAGCGGAAGGCCGCCATGCCGGAGGCCAGCGAGGCGCCCAGCAGCACCGCCACCCAGCACAGGAAGATCCACAGCAGCAGGATGGGTGCGGCGGCGACCGCGCCGTAGATCTTCTGGTAGGTGTTGAAGCTGCCCAGGTACACGCCCAGGCCCCACTTCGCCAGTTCCAGCAGCACGGTGGCCAGCAGCGCGCCGGCCACGGCGTAACGCCACTTGATGGTCCGGTGCGGCACCACGCGGTAGATCACCACGATCGCGGCCAGTTCGATCAGCACCGGCGCCACGCTCAGCGACAGCGTCTGCAGCCAGCGGCCGCCGTCGGTGGAGAACACCGGCAGTGCATAGAAGCGGGCCGACAGCGCCAGCGAGGCCGCAGCCATCAGCGCACCCAGCGTCAGCACGGTCCAGTACACCAGGAAGCGCGACAGCTTCGGGCGTGCGCTGTGCACGCGCCAGATGCGGTTGAACGTGGCCTCGATGCTGTTGAGGGTGATCAGCAGCGAGACCACCAGCGCGATCACGCCCACCGCCGTCAGCTTGCCGGTGTTGGCCAGGAAGCCGTCCAGCTTCGCCTTCAGCCCGGCCGCCGCGCCCGGCAGGAAGTTGGCGAAGATGTAGTCGCGCAACGACGCGCTCCATTCCTGGAACACGGGGAATGCGGACAGCACGCCGAACACCACCATCGCCAGCGGCACCAGCGCGAACAGGGTGGTGTAGGCCAGCGAGCCCGCGGCCTGGAACAGGCGGTCGTCGAGGAAACGCTTGGCCAGGAAGCGGAAGAACGTGCCCATGCGCGCGCGGTCGCGCACGCGGTCGGTCCAGCGGTTCAACGAATCCAGGGGCTCCATGGCGGAAGGGTAACCGATGCGTCATGGAGGCGACATCGCCGATACTGGGCGCCTTCCACGCAATGAAGATGGTCCGATGCCCGAGATCCTGGTGCTCTACTACAGCCGCGGCGGGTCCGTGGCGCGGCTGGCGCGGCAGATCGCACGCGGCGTGGGCGAAGTGGACGGCATGTCCGCGCGCCTGCGCACGGTGCCGCCGGTGGCGGCGGTGACGCAGCAGGCCGCGCCGCCGGTGCCCGAGGACGGCGCACCCTACGTGGACCGGCAGGACCTGGCCGACTGCAGCGGCCTGATCCTCGGCAGCCCCACCCGCTTCGGCAACATGGCCGCACCGGTCAAGCACTTCATCGACGGCCTGGGTGCGGAATGGGCCAGCGGCACGCTGGTCGGCAAGCCGGCGGCGGTATTCACCTCCACCGCCACCCAGCACGGCGGGCAGGAATCCACGTTGCTGTCGATGCAGGTACCGTTGCTGCACCACGGCTGCGTGATCGTCGGCATTCCCTTCACCGAGCCGCAGCTCAGCAGCACGCGCACCGGCGGCACGCCGTACGGCGCCAGCCATGTCGCCGGCGGCGAGGACGATCCGCAGCCCAGCGAGGAGGAAGCCGCCCTCGCACGCGCCCTCGGCCGTCGCGTGGCCGACATCGCCCGCCGGCTGGAGGCGCGCTGATGGAACGCTCGCGCCTGGTCCTCGCCGGCCTGCTGCAGTTGCTGGCCATCCTGTACGCGCTGTGGTTCTGGGGCGACCGCCAGTACACGCTCGCGCTGCTGGTCTTCAGCCTGCCGCCCATCGTGCTGATGATCGGCGTGATGACGCGCCGGCGCACGGCGGCGTTCTGGGCCGGGGTGCTGGCGCTGTTCTGGTTCTCGCACGCGGTGATGGTGGCCTGGGCCGATCCGGTGAAGGCGAAGTTCGCGTGGGTGGGCATCGTGCTGTCCATCGGCATCGTGCTGGCGACCAGCTGGCCCGCGTTCGCCAAGCGGTTCGGCAGGAAGGGATGACGCGCCTCGCACTTGCGCTGCTGCTGGGCCTGCTGGCGCCGTGCGCGTGGGCGCAGGACGAGGTCTGCGAACCTGCCGATGCCGGGCGCGCGGAGAACCGCGACGGAACCGTGCTGACCGCAATGACCGAGTGCGTCCCGCCCGGGCTGCGCCGCCATGTCGCCACGCTCACCTGCGAGGCGGGACGCGTCTGCGACCGGCTGGAGCTCACGCAGGAGGTGGCCTACAACCGCATGGGCCACGTCGACCTGGTGGACCTGGACCAGGACGGGATGTACGAGGTCGAGGTCCGTGGCATGTGCGGCGCCGGGCCGAACTGCGAAGGCGATGTCTACCGGATCGATCCGGCCACGCGGACGCTGCAGCACTTCTTCAGCGGCGGCTACTACGAGCTGCAGGTCATCGACGGCTGGCTGGTGGAAGCCGGGCGCAGCAGTTGCTGCAGCTGGGAATTCCATCTGTGGCAGCTGGATGCACCGCACGACCTGCCGCTCGAGTACGACACCATGGACCTGATGGTGCAGGTGGATGCCAGCGGGGACGACGACGGCACCGTCACCGGGGTGACCTGCACGTTCACCCGGCAAAGCGGCGATAATTCGCAGGTGGTGGCCCCGCCCTCGCGCGCGCTGGAACGGATCTGCGAGCACTACGGCGAGCCCTACGAACTGACTTCCCCGGATACAACGCCAGGCGCGCCGTGAGCGCCGGCAGGAGCCTTGAGATGGACGAGCTGCTGATCGTCACCACCGGTGGCACGATCGACAAGATCTACTTCGATGACAAGTCCGACTACCAGATCGGCGATCCGCAGATCGGCATGATCCTGCGCGAGCTGGGGGTGACGTTCCGCTTCACGGTCATCCCGATCCTGCGCAAGGATTCGCTGCACATCACCGACGAGGACCGCGAGCTGGTCCGCGCGACCATCGCGGCGCAGCCGACGAAGCACGTGCTGGTGACGCACGGCACCGACAGCATGGTGCAGACGGGCCATGTGCTGGCCACCATCCCGGACAAGACCATCGTGATGACCGGCGCCCTCAGCCCGGCCCGCTTCCGCGGCTCGGACGCGGAGTTCAACATCGGCTGCGCCATCGGCGCGGTGCAGTCGCTGCCGACGGGCGTGTACATCGCCATGAACGGGCGGATCTGGGATCCGGCGAAGGTCAGGAAGAACGTGGCGGCGAACCGGTTCGAGGCGGTCTGAGCCGCACGCATCCACGCTCCAGCAACGACAAGGCCCGCTGATGCGGGCCTTGTGCGTTACGGAAGAAGGAATGCTTCTCCGATCTCAACTCTAGAATCGTAAAGCCTGCTACGACACGGGGCTCCCGGGCCTACGGCGGCGAGATGACATAGGCGCAGAGGTCTGCCGAGGTCGGGACGGCCTTTGCCCCCATGGCCTCGTAGAGCGAGATTGCGCGGTGATTGCTTGCGCGCACATTGTTGACCACCAGCTCCCGGCACCCCTTGTCGCGTGCCTTCTTCCGCAAGCGCTCGATCACCATGCTGCCGTAGCCCCGCGAGCGCTGCCTGGAATCGATCTCGATCTTTTCCAGCACAAAGCTCGCCCCGGGCTCGAACCAGCCATGGGCACGCCCTACCCGGCGGCCGGCGAGCCACGGCTCGACGACATAGTGCCGCCGCTGCTCGCTCTCTTCGAAGCGCCAGTCTGTTTTCAATTGGAGTTGGTTTGCTTTCAATGATGGCCTATTGGGCTACGGTGGCCGCACGCCTGACTCAGGCCGGACCGCTTCGCGGGAACGGCCAAGGGAAACAGGGGTCGGAGAACGGGGGCGCAGAGTACCTTGTCCAAGCTGATCCGCGCGTGTATCGCGGGGCAGCCAAAGAGGTACGTGCTGGTGACGCATGGCTCGGACAGCACGCGGACCGGCCATGTGCTGGCGTCCATCGCGGCTCGGGCGCGGCGTTCAACATCGGCGCGGTGCAGTCGCTGCCCACGGACGTGTACATCGCCATGAACGGATGGATCCGGGATCCGTCGAAGACGAGGAAGAACGTGACGGCCAATCGGTTCGAGGCGCTTTGACGGCGCGGCGCTACTGGTCACAGCAACGACAAGGCCCGCGCATGCGGGCCTTGTGATTCATGAGGCGGGAAAATGGTCTATGGCCCTTATTTCCAAGTGCTTATCTGCGGGTAGAGCGTAGCGAGTGTGGTAGGCATCTAACGCCTTATGTCTTTGAACTTCCCTACTGTAGTGGCCGAGAACCCGGCGTGCGCGCCCGATAACGCCTCGGTGTAGCCGCACCGTAATTCAGCAGGGGCCGCACGCCGGATCTCGCGCCCTGCGCCCGGACAGTTGATCGAGGTTTTCCTCGAACTGATAAGCGTGGGCCTCGGGCGCGATGTTCTCGACAGGCCAACTCTAGCGGAGAAGCGGGCATGACGGCAGTGGGAATCGACGTAGGCAAGGCGTCACTGGATGTGGCCATCGATGGGGCGCCCGGGGTGGCGCGTTTCGCCAATACTGCCGCCGGGATCGGCAAGCTGATCACGCGGTTGAAAGCGGTCGTCGAGGCGCGGGTGGTGGTCGAGGCGACCGGTGGCTACGAGGACGCGGTGCTCGATGCCTGCTGCGATGCCGGCCTCTGGGTGGCCCGGATCAACCCGCGGCAGGCACGGGATTTCGCCCGAGCCACCGGTGAGTTGGCTAAGACCGATGAGATCGATGCGCGGCTTCTGTGCCTGCTGTCGCGGTTGTTCGCTGGGCGGCTGCGTCGCTACGAGGCGGCCGCCCTCTGGCAACGCGACCTGCGAGGCTGGTTGAGGCGTCGCGGCCAAGTCGTGACCACGCTGCAGGCGCAGAAGCAGCAAGCGGCCATGGCGCCGGCCACGATCGGCAAACTGATGGCGCGTACGGTCGCCGCGCTCCGGCACGAGTTGGCCGCCATCGATCGTGAGATGAAGGAACTGCTGGAGGAACACCTGACACCGGCGCTGCGATCCTCCAAAGGTATGGGGCCGATCTTCCAAGCCACGAGCCTGGCGCTGTTGCCCGAGTTCGGCACGTTGACGCGGCAGCAGATCGCCAAACTGGTCGGTGTGGCACCGATGAACCGCGACAGCGGCCAGACGCGAGGCAAGCGCAGGATCCGGGGAGGTCGTGCACCCGTACGTGTGGCGCTGTACATGGCCACCCTATCGGCCGTGCGCTGGGATCCGGCGATGAAAGCGCACTACCAGCAACTGCGCGAACGCGGGAAGGTGGCCAAGGTCGCCCTGGTGGCCTGCATGCGAAAGCTGCTGACGATCGTCAATGCACGGCGTCGCGATGAGCTGATGGCAGGAGCCTCGATGGCGGCCTGACCATTCATCGGAAGACAGTTGCTGAACTAAGCCGAACCGCGAAGCGGCTGGGAGTTCCTACGAAAAAGTGGACACCTATTCACTGCTGGCATTGCTCGAACTCAATCGGTGATCGATAGCCCAGTGCCGGGTGCAGGCGCCGGTGGTTGTAGAACTGGATGTAGTCGTTGACGGCCATGCGCAGCGAGCGATCACTGTTGAAGCGGTGGCGATGATACATGTCCGACTTCATCGGCTTGCTCCATGACTCCATGTGTGCGTTGTCGTTCATGCGACGCGGCCGGTTGAACGATGCCGCTAAGGCTGCGGTCTCGGCCTGGCCGCGCGGTACTGACCCCTGTCGCCCACACGCGACCCGCCCGGATCGCCATTCGTACAGATGACGCCCCCACAGATCACGGCATCCGAGGCGTAGAACGCTTGGACGACCGGCACAGCGTCTTCGTAACGCTGGAGCTCTTCCTTCGTGGCGGCGAGTTCGCGCCGGTAGTAACCCAATACCGTCCAGCCGACGACAAGTACCATCAGCAGGATGGCCCCGGCGGCGCCGAGCCACCCCCAAACCGTTCTGCCGGCGCTCCGCAGTTGTGCGGATGCCCCGGATACCGCGCGACCGTACTCCGCGGCCATCGGCGAAACGGCCTCTTTGGCATCCAGTGCGATGCGGTTGCCCGCCCCCTCCACGATGGCGGCAATGTCGCGACGGAACTGCGCGACCTCCTGTCGCAGCGACTGCACCCGATCGTTAATCGCCGCGCTCATGCGCGCCTCGCGCTGGACCATCTCGGCGCGCAGCATCATCAGGGTCTTGATGGCATCTACGGGCATGACCGCGGGTGCAGCGTTGACGTCATCCATGACACCTCCTTGTTTCCGACATCCGTCTTGACGGGCTCTTCAGGTGCTCGACTAACGCGCCATCTGCCGATCCTGAGCCTGGGCCTGTTCCGCCGCCTGATGCTGCGCGAGCAATCGTTCACCCTGGCCTTCTATGTGCCGACCTTCCGCGGAGCGCGCGAATTCGGTGGCCACACGATCGACCAAGGCACTGTCGCCCGACAGGATCGCCGCGAGGTAACGCTCGGCCACTAATTCGTTGAACGCTCCGGGTGGGTGGTGATGCATACCTTGTCGCTCATTCAAGCCCTGGTCTCGCCCTTGTCCCGGCGGTTGCTGCGGCTGCTGCTGCGCATCGCGAAGCTCCCTACGACGCAGCACCTCAGTCGCTTCCTGTAGCCCCTGCTCAACGGCACGGGAATTGACTGCGTCGCGGGTACGCTCATCGGCCAATCCATTGGCGGGTGCGATGTCCGCGCTATTCTGGAATTGGCGAACGGCATCCTGCGTAGAGTTGTCGTAACTACGACTGACGCCCAGCGGCCGACCATTGCTGCCTCGAAAACCTAGTCCCCTTAGCTGTTCCTGCAACTCGGCAACCGAATCGCCGCGCTCACCGGGGCGGAGAACTCCGTCGTTCAAAGGTCCGTACAAGTCCATTATGGTCTTGAGCTTGAAGTTTGGATTGGCCCGCAATGTATCGTCCCGAACCCGGTCGAGTAGTGCTTGATCTACCACTCCCGTCTGCGGCTCAATGCCTACCTCGCGCTGATAGGTTCTCACGGCCTGTTCGGTCGAGCGCCCGAAGTCGCCGTCGGGTGACAGAGGCCGGCCGGCAGCATCACCAATGTTCAAAGCGGCAAGGTACTGTTGCAGCTCGAAGGCGCGAGCGCTCGCGTCGCCGCGCTGGATTGGCATATCGGCCTGGCGCACTTCCTGCGCCAGCACCAGATCTACACCGTTGCGTCTGACCGATGTGACCAGGTCACCTATGGCCGGCTCCCAATCGCGTGCAAGCACTGCAATATCAGCCGCTCGATCAACGCCATTCACTATCCTGCGGGCGTTGAAGTAATCGGAACGATCGTCGGCGATGTAGTCATCCAGTCCGCGCCCCGTGAACAGGCCATCGCGCATGCCGACAACGAGAACCCGGGAAGCCACCTCCGGATCCGCTGCGAGGGAAGGATCGAGCGCAAGTTCGTCGCCTTGCCCGATTGCCCGACCGACATTCCGGTAGTTCGGCCAGTGCGTCACATGTGCGTAACCTCGCCCAAAGTATTCCTCACCCCCTTTGTAGCCACCCTGCTCATTACCCTCATAGCCTCTTCGTGCTGCTTGCTTGCGACCATGAACCTCTTCGGGGCTGGTGAAATCCTGGCTTTCATGTTCTGCGGTCGCCAATACGTATGCGATCTGTCGCTCGTTCGTGACTCCTTCTTCCAGACAGGTCTGTACGATAAGGCGAACTGCCTGGTCGCGGGTTATCGGGGATGGCGCGCTACGCCCGTATCCGTCGCTCATTGTGGATCTCCTTCCAGTTTCATCCATGAATCATCGAAGATTTCCTTACTCTCCAGCGCGTTCTCGCCGCAGGTTGTGTAGTCCCTGCTCGCCAACACCACCGCAGTATTTTCTCTAATTCCTATCACTTTCTCACCGCGATCGCATGGCCCGCTGCGATACCAAGCAAACAGACGGCCATCGACGATGCGGGAAAGCGAATGCCATTCCATCAGTTTCGCGAGCGATTTGTTCTCCACCAATCGCCTGGCGTTCGCGTCATAGAGAAAATAGGTGTACGAAGGATCGCCGTAGGTACCGTCGGAGCCACTCCAGACAACGACATCTTCATGTCCATCAACATTGATGTCCGACAGCATGACGCCGTGTCGACCTTTGGCAAACCCTTCAGCCAGCGACCCCCGATAGCCCGTCTCTTCTGGCCGATCCGGTGGGACCGCCTTCGGAATCCAGACTTCCGGGAGCAACAACGTCTGCTGGCGCAGCGTAGAGGTCGAGATCGTCAGCCGCGCATTGCTACAGATCAGCCTGTTTATCATTCGATCTGAACAGCCATCCGTTTGCAGGATGATCCTGGCATCACCAAGACTCATCTCCATGAACCCGCTGTCGTCAGGCAGGTCCTCGGCGTACATCGGCTCCAGCTCAGCCTCTTGGGCAGCACCAGGATGTACATTCGCGACGCTTTGGCAACCTGACAGCATCGCAACGGCCAACACACCGACAAGGTGCTCGTGCCAGTGCCACCACGGCCCAATCGCTCCCCTGCATCGCTTCATGAGCCCATGGCCGCAACGGGCTAGAACCACTCGCGTGCTTGCTCGCGCATAAAAAGCGGGAAGAAAATATTCGCAAGACACTGCACAACCTCCTGTCGGGTTCTGCCATCCCTAGCTTCAGGAGCGATCGTCATTCGATCGCCTCCGCTTCTGTCTACACCGCATTAGAGGGAAATGCATTTACGAACTTCACTGAAGCACGTTTTTCAGGAAAATCTGCTCCATAAGAATGTGAGTGTCACGCCCTGCTCAAGCCGGCCCCAAAGTAGAACCCCGGCCAAAGCCGGGGTTCTTTATTCGCATCCCTGCTCGCTCCCTCAGAAACTGATCTTTAGAACGTGATGCTCCAACTGTTGATGTAGCCGGTATCCGCCGCCGCACGGTCGCGCGCGCGCAGGCGCCAGTTGCCGTTGAGCGCTTCGCTGGACAGGTTGACCGTGTAGGTCTGGTTGATGTTGTCGGCGCTGCCGCCGGTGCGGTTGTGCAGCACGTACACCGACCCGTCCGGCGCCAGCAGGTCGACGATCAGGTCGCCCTTGTACGTGTGCACGATGTTCACCGCCACCTGCGCATTGCTCGGCGCATTGCCCGTGCGGCCCGACACCGCGATGGTGCTGGTCACCCCCGTCGCGTTGTTGTCGGGAATGCTGACATCGGTGCCGTTGGTATAGGTCTGCACACCGCCCACCGGCGGCGTGCCGCCCTGCGCCGCGACCACCGCCGCGTCCGCATCGACGATGCCCGCACCGCACCCACCCGAACACGTCCCCGGCAACGGCCGCGCCGTGTTCTTGATGATGGTTTCCACCTGCGCCGGGGTCAGCGGCGACGGTGCGGCGGCCTGCATCAACGCCACCACGCCCGCCACGTGCGGCGCCGCCATCGACGTGCCGTTGTACGACGCATAGCTGGCGCTGCCCGGCGTGGTGGTGCCGGTGTTGAGCGTGGACAGGATGCTCGCACCCGGCGCCGAGATGTCGATGCCCGTGCCGTAGTTGGAGAAGCTGGCGCGCGAACCCGCCGACGTCGTCGCCGCCACGGCGATCACGTTGGGGCAGTTCGCCGGCACCGCCGTGGACACGTTGGCGTTGCTGTTGCCCGCGGCCACCACGACGGTCGTGCCGCGACCCACGGCCCCGTTGATCGCGTTCTGGTACGTCGTCGAGCACGAGCCGCCACCGCCCAGCGACATGTTGATCACTTCGGCCGGATTGGCGTTGGCGGGAATGCCGCTGACCGTGCCGCCCGAGGCCCAGGTGATGGCATCGGCGATGTCCGAGGTCAGGCCACCGCAGCGGCCCAGCACGCGCACCGGCACCACCTTGGCGCCGAACGCGGTACCGGCCACGCCGGTGCTGTTGTTGGTGACCGCCGCCACCGTGCCGGCCACGTGCGTGCCGTGCCAGCTGGAGTTGCTGACCGGCGAACCGCTGTAGCACTCGTTCGCCACCGGGTTCCAGTCGCCTTCGTCGTTCGGATTGGAATCGCGGCCGTTGCCGTCGCGCGAGACGAACGTGTCGCTGATGAAGTCGTAGCCCGGCAGGATGTTCGCGTTGAGGTCGGCATGGTTGGTGATGCCGGTGTCGATCACCGCGACCACCACGCCCGCACCGGTGGACTTGTCCCAGGCCGACCGCACGTTGATGCCGGACGCCGTGGTGCCGAAGCCCCACTGTTCGGACAGGCGCGGATCGTTGGGCGTCAGCGTCGGATACATGCGCTGGTCGACTTCCACGTACTCCACGTTGGGATCGGCGGCGAGCTGGCGCATCAGCGACTCGGCTTCCACGCGGTCCAGCTTGCGGTCGGCGCGCACCACGTCCGCGCCACCGGCGGCCAGGCGACGCAGCTTCTCCAGCCCAAGCGCGCGACCGCCGCGCTTGGCGACACCGGTGCTGGCGGCGGCACTCAGCGAACGCTGCAGCTGCGTCGCATTGGTGCTCTCGCTGCTGCCGTCGCGGTACTTCACGATGAAGCGGTCGTAGCCGCCGGGCTCTTCCACCTGCAAGCCGCTCATGTCGACGCGACCGGCCATCGCCGGCAGCGCATACAGCGATGCGAGCACGGCGGACGACAGGCACAGCAGGCGCACACGCGAACCACGCTTTGCAAATCCGGACATCAGACTCTCCCTCAATGATGGAAACGAAAAGCCGCCAACGCGGCAATGGCCCGGTCGAGGGCGCATGGCAGATACGGGAGGGGGTGGACAGGCGGTTGCGTTCGACCGGATGCACGTCGTGCAAGGCACGACGCAGGAACGAAGCTAGCGGATTGCGCGAACGTGAATCAGCGATGAAAGACACACTTCATCGCGAAGTGTTGCAAACGTAATCATCGGAATACATGCATGAAGCGATGGTCACCGGTAGACATCGCCTTGTAGATTCATTTACGTCGTGTGTGCGTGACGAGTGCGAATTTTTTATTCGCATGCGCATGCGTCGACGACGCAACAAACAGAGCTCGGTGCCGGTGGAAGATGTCGCTACCGATTCGCTTAAGAGCCGATACCCGCAACTACCTATGTGACTCGCCATGGCGTGATCGAGGATGTATTGATGCTGCGCAAGACCACGACAACGATGGAGGAGACAGCAAGATGAAGGGATGCAAGCTGGTGTGTCTGCTGGCCATGGTCACCGCATGTGCGGGATGCCGCGCGTCGATGCCCTCCACGATGCCCGGGGATGACCAGGCGGAGACGCAGGTGGGGACCGCCGCTCTGACCCGATTGCCGGACGTTGTTACCGGTGTCTGGTATCCCGATGATGCGGAGGGCGCCTCGGGATGCGAAAGATATCGGGCGCTATCGCGTACCGTGCGCACGTAGCGCACGCATGAAGGAATCGATATTGTCCCGGTCGGTAGCTTGGTGATAGCGCCGGATCTGATTCACGCATTCGCTGAGTACGGCGAAGGCAACTTCCACGTCGTCGAACATGTCGAGCCCGAAGGCAGTGGCGCATGGCGTATCAGGGCGCGGCTCGGCCTGGATGTGATGCCGGATGAGCCGTCAGAGGAGAATCTTGTCGTATCCCGGCTGTCGCTGCACGGGGACAAACTCCTCTGGCGGCCGGAGGGGGAACTCGGGACGCCCTCGGTGATGTACTCCAGATGCGAGGCGGCACGCGAAGACGGCGAATAGGCCCCGTAACGTCCTGCAACACCATGCGAGCCGTCGCCGTTTACCGCCCAGGCGACCGCAAGGCCATGTCGATACGGGCCACAGCCGGCTCGTATCGACGACGGCGCATGGGCTCAGTCGCGCAGCTTCACCAGCCAGCCATGGCGGTCTGGCAGGCGGCCGTACTGGATGTCGGTGAGTTCCTTGCGGATGCCCATCGTCACCTCGCCGGCGGGTGCGGCGAGGTCGCCGACCTCGAAGCCCTTGCCCTTCAGCTGGCCGATCGGCGTGATCACCGCGGCGGTGCCGCAGGCGAACACTTCGACGATGTCGCCCGAGGCGACGCCCTGCTTCCATTCGTCGATGGAAATCCTGCGCTCCTCGACGGTGTGGCCGCGGTCGCGCGCGATCTGGATGATGCTGTCGCGGGTGATGCCTTCCAGGATGCTGCCCGACAGTTCCGGGGTGACGATGCGGCCGTCCTTGTAGACCAGGAACACGTTCATGCCGCCCAGCTCTTCCAGGTACTTGCCTTCCACCGGGTCGAGGAACAGCACCTGCGAGCAGCCCTGCGCCTGCGCTTCCTGCTGCGGCAGCAGCGAGGCGGCGTAGTTGCCGCCGCACTTGGCGGCACCGGTGCCGCCCTTGCCGGCGCGCGCATAGTCCTCGGACAACCAGATCGCCACCGGCGACACGCCCTTGGCGAAGTACGCGCCGGCCGGGCTGGCGATGACGTAGTAGCCGGCCTGCTGCGCGGCGCGCACGCCGAGGAAGGCCTCGGTGGCGATCATGAAGGGACGGAAGTACAGGCTGGTCTCCGGCGCCGACGGCACCCAGTCGCCATCGATGGCGACCAGCTGGCGCAGCGACTCGACGAATTCGTTGACCGGCAGCTGCGGCAGCGCGAGGCGCGCGGCCGAACGTTGCAGGCGCTTGCCGTTGGCATCGGGGCGGAACGTCCAGATGGAACCGTCGGCATGGCGGTAGGCCTTGATGCCTTCGAAGATCTCCTGGCCGTAGTGCAGCACGGAGGCGGCCGGATCGAGCGAGAGCGGACCGTAGGCGCGCACTTCGGCGTCGTGCCAGCCCTGCGCCTTGTCCCAGGTGATGGCGACCATGTGGTCGGTGAAGTGCAGGCCGAACCCGGGGCTGGCGAGGATGGCGTCGCGCTCGGCCGGTGTACGGGCCTTCTCGTTGCGGGTCACGCGGTAGGTCAACGGGGCGGCGTTCATCACGTTCATCTCTTCCTTCCTGACGGGTTCTGCGGTGGCGAGCGCGGCGGCTCAGAGCATGCCGGTTTCCAGCTTGGCGGCATCGGACATCATGTGGCGGCCCCACGGCGGGTCGAACACCAGGTCGACGTCGGCCTCGGCGATGGTGGGGATCATTTCCAGCTTGCTGCGCACGTCGTCGACCAGGATCTCGCCCATGCCGCAGCCGGGCGCGGTCAACGTCATCTTGACCTCGACGCCGCGCTGGCCGTCGTCGCGCGTGGTGAGGTTGGCCTCGTAGACCAGGCCGAGGTCGACGATGTTGAAGGGGATTTCCGGATCGAAGCAGGTGCGCAGCTGGTTCCAGACCGCGGCCTCGACGTCCTCGTCGCTGGCGTTGTCGGGCAGCGACAGCGGTTCGGTCGGCTCCTTGCCGATGGCGTCGCCGTCCTTGCCGGCGATGCGGAACAGGTTGCCCTCGACGAAGACGGTGTAACTGCCGCCCAGCGCCTGGGTGATGTAGCCGTAGCTGCCGGCCGGCAGGGTGACGAGTTCGCCCTGCGGCACCAGCACGGCAGCGCAGTCGCGGGAGAATTGGACGGGTTCGCTGCTGCGGGAGTACATGCCGGACCAGATGGGGGCGCGCGTGGGGCGCTGCAAGACGGCCTATTGTAGCGCCCGCGCTCCCGCGACCGCGTTCAGGCCGTATCCTTGGCGGCCCTGCCGGAGTCTCCATGTCCCCCGCCCCGCGTCGCATTCCCCGCTGGTTGCTTCCCGTGATGCTCGTCGTGGCCAGCGCCTGCGTGCTGGTGGTCTGGGTGTCGCTGGCGCTCTACCTGGAGCGGCAGACCGGCTGGATGGCCCTGCTGGTCGCGCTGGACGTGGTGCTGGTGCTGCGCCTCGGCGGGATGGCCGCCGGCACGCGCCGCGCGATGCTGGCCGCAGCGGTCACGGTCGCGGTCTCGGCGCTGGCGCTGTGGACCGTGTCGGCCACGCAGCTCGGATTCGCGTTCGGACTGGCGCCCTGGGAATCCGCCCTGCGCCTGGGTGCGCACCACGGCTGGACACTGATTTCCCTCAGCACGACGCCGCTCGATGTCCTGGCCATGGTCGCGGCCCCGCTGCTGGCGGCCTGGTGGACGCGCTGACGGCGCTCCATCCCTGCGACACCGCGGCATCTGTGCGAGGACAGTGCTGATACGGCGCTCCGTGTCCCGCAAAAAAGCCGGGCAGTGCCCGGCTTTTTCCCTGGCTTCACCTGCTGATACGTGGGCTCAGTGCCCGCCGTCCAGCGCCTTCAGTTCACTGACCAGCGCGTTCGCCATCTCGCTGCCGTCGCCGTACAGCATGCGGGTGTTGTCGGCGTAGAACAGCGCGTTCTCGATGCCGGCGAAACCGGTGCCCTTGCCGCGCTTGATGACGATGGTGTTCTTCGAGTTCACCACGTCGAGGATCGGCATGCCGTAGATGGGCGAGGCCGGATCGGTCTTCGCCACCGGGTTCACCACGTCGTTGGCACCGATCACCAGCGAGACGTCGGTATTGGCGAACTCGGGGTTGATGTCGTCCATGTCGGCGATCAGGTCGTAGGGCACGCCGGCTTCGGCCAGCAGCACGTTCATGTGGCCGGGCATGCGGCCGGCGACCGGGTGGATGGCGAACTTCACCTTGACCCCGCGATCCATCAGCTTCTGCGACAGCTCCCAGATCTTGTGCTGCGCCTGCGCCACGGCCAGACCGTAGCCCGGCACGATCACCACGCGTTCGGCGTAGGCCATCATCGCGGCGACGTCGGCGGCCTCGATGGGCTTCATCGATCCGCCGATCTCCTGCATCGCGGCGCTGCCGCCGCCGAAGTTGGAGAACAGGACGTTGCTGATCTTGCGGTTCATCGCCTTGGCCATCAGCCGCGTCAGCAGCATGCCGGCCGCACCGACCATGGTGCCGGCGATGATCAGCGCCTCGTTGCCCAGCACGTAGCCTTCGAACGCGACCGCCAGGCCGGTGAACGCGTTGTACAGCGAGATCACCACCGGCATGTCGGCGCCGCCGATGGGCAGCGTCATCAGCACGCCCAGCGCCAGCGACAGCACGAAGAACGCGATGATCCACGGCATCGCCAGCGTGGTCAGCGCCATCACGCCGCAGACGATGGCGGCGAGCGCGACCAGCGCGTTGAACCACTGCTGCCCCGGGAACGTGTAGCGCTTGTCCATGCGCCCGTCGAGCTTGGCCCAGGCGATGACCGAACCGGTCAGCGACACCGCGCCGATCAGCGCGCCGGTCACCGCCAGCGACAGCGTGAAGGTCGACGGCACCGCCGCTTCGCCGCCGGAATAGCGCACCAGTTCCACCGCGCCGATCGCCGCCGCGGAACCGCCGCCCATGCCGTTGAACAGCGCCACCATCTGCGGCATGTCGGTGATCGCCACCTTCTTGCCCCAGAGCCAGTTGAGGCCGACACCGATCACGATGGCCGCGATCATCAGGCCGATGTTGTGCAGCCCCGGCAGGAAGAACGTGGCGACGGTGGCGATCAGCATGCCGACGCCGGCCCACTGGATGCCGCTGCGCGCGGTCTTCGGACTGGCCATGCGCTGCAGGCCGAGCAGGAACAGCGTCGCCGCCACGAAGTAACTCAGCTTCACCAGCGTCAACGCACTCATGCCCGGCTCCCTTCCGACGACGACGCGGATTGCTTGTCCAACCGATGGTGTTCGCGCATTTCGATGGCGGTCTTCAGCAGGCCGACCATGCCCAGGCCGAAGGCCATCAGGCCCAACGAGAGCTGGTTCACCACCGTGGAATCGGCCAGGTAGGCGCCGGCCAGGCCGCCAGCCATCGCGCCCAGCGCATAGAGCGCGAGCAGCGCCAGCATCCAGCGCCCCTTGCGCGCGTCCTGCCAGACGCGCCGCGAGACCTCGTTCTGCGTGCGCGTCGGATCCTGCAGCGAGGACAGGCCGATGCCGACACCGGCATACAGCAGCACATAGTTGGCGTCGTCGAAGACCGGCGACCAGCCGTCGGCCCCAGCCGTGGCGATCGAGAGGGCCGCCTTCACCGCATACCCCACTGCGACCAGCAGTGCGGGGTATTGCAGGTAACTGACCCACTGGAAGACGTCGCGGACCGACAGCGGCTGGCGTGCAGGCATCACCGGCACGCTGCTCACTTGCCACCCGCGGGCTTGCTGCTCTTGAACATCTCCAGCATGCGCTCGGTGACCACGTAGCCGCCGGCGGCGTTGCCCGCGCCCAGCAGCACGGCGATGAAGCCGATGGCCTTTTCCAGCGTGGTGTCGGCGTGGCCCAGCACGACCATCGCGCCGATCAGCACGATGCCGTGGATGAAGTTGGAGCCGGACATCAGCGGCGTATGCAGGATCACCGGCACCCGCGAAATGATCACGTGCCCGGCGATGGCCGCCAGCATGAAGATGTACAGCGCCACGAACCCGTCGCTCATCCGCTCCCCCATCCTGTCTGCATGTAGTGGTTGCCGCGCGGCGCTGCCGCGGCGGCCCCGCATCATAACCATACCTGAACCCGCCAGGGACCCGATGCCATCGCGTCAACCGATGCCGATGCGGGGCGTTTCCATGCCTGCACCCCACCTCCAAGGACCCGATCATGAAGCGCCTGTCTCTGCTGGGTTTGTCCATCCTGCTGCTGTCCGCCACCGGTGGCGCCTTCGCCGGCGACCTGGGCGACCGCATCGACCACCGCCTCGACCGTCGCGGCGACCGCGTCGAACATCGCCTGGACGTGCGTGGCGACCGCATCGAGCGCCAGTTCGACCGCCGCGCGGACCGCGCCGCGCAGCAGGGTCATCCGCACAAGGCCAACCAGCTGGAACGCCGCGGCGACCGCATCGACGCGCGCCTGGATCGCAAGGGCGAGCGCGCCGAGGCGCGCTGGGACCGTCGCGGCGACCGCATCGATCGCCGCCTCGACCGTCGCGGCTGATTCACGGCACCGGCCGCTAAGCTATGTTGGTGAGCACCCCTTCCAGTCCGCTGCAGGAAACGTCGTCGCCCGCGCCGCTGGCGGCGACGATCGACCTGTTCCTGGCGGATATCGGACCGCGTGCGTTCCGCTTCGCCGAGGCCGGCCTGCGCCATCACGAGGACGCGCTGGACGCGGTGCAGGACGCGATGATGAAGATGCTGGCCTATCGCGAGAAGCCGGCCGAGGAGTGGTCGCCGCTGTTCTGGAGCATCCTGCGCCGGCGCATCGTCGACCTGCAGCGCCGCGCCGGCTTCCGCCTGCGCTGGCTGCTGCCGACCGGCGACCGCGGCGAAGAAGGTCCGGTGGACTGGGCGCCGGACCACGGTGCCGGCCCCGCGCAGGCGCACGACCAGCGCGAAGCCTACGCACGGCTGGTGCAGGCCCTGCGCGTCCTGCCCAACCGGCAACGCGAGGCCTTCACCCTGCGCGTACTGGAAGAACTGGATGTCGCCGACACTGCGCGCGCGATGGGTTGCTCGGAGGGATCGGTGAAGACTCACCTGTCCCGCGCGCGCGACGCACTGCAGAAACAACTGGAGGAATTCCGATGAACCCCGCCCACGACAACGGCCATGACGTGGACCGGCAGGCCCGTCGCCTGCACCAGGCCGCACTGGCGCAAGTGTCGCCGCAGACGCTGATGCGCCTGCGCGGCGCGCGCCATGAGGCTGGCCTGCAGGCGTCGCCCGGTCGTGGCCGCACATGGCGCTGGTTGACGGCGACCGCGTTCTCGGCGGTGCTGGCAGTGGGCATCGGCCTGCAATGGCTGCCCCGCACCCCGGCCGTTCCCGCGTCGACCCCGGTGGCCGCCGCCGTCCCGTCCGATGGCGATGCCATCGCGGACGAACTGGGCGTCGCCGGCACGTTCGACGAGGATCCCGATCTTTACCTGTGGCTGGCCTCTGCCGAGGCACAGCCCCTTGCCATGGAGTCGACCCGATGAAGGTCCTTGCCCTTCGTGTCCTTGCCCTCGGCCTGGCACTCGCAGCCGGCCAAGCGCTCGCCCAGACATCCCCTGCCCCGCTGCCGACGTGGGACAAGCTGACGCCGCAACAGCGCGAGGCGTTGATCGCGCCCGTGCGCGACCGCTGGAACCGGGAGCCGGAAGATCGGGCCCGCATGCTGGAACGTGCGCAGCGCTGGCAGGCGATGACGCCCGAGCAGCGCGCGCAGGCCCGCCATGGCATGAAGCGTTTCGAGGACATGAGCCCCGGCCAGCGCCGCGAGGCGCGCGCCCTCTACGGCCACATGAAGACGCTGACGCCAGAACAGCGCAACGCATTGCGCGAGCAGTGGAAGAAGATGACGCCCGAGCAGCGCGAGGCCTGGATGCGCGACAACGCACCGCCGCCGCGCGACCGCGACCGGCGGCCGGAGCACTGACGGATCAGGCGGCGGCGTTCGCCGCCGCTGGCCGCTCCGGCCACACCGTCTTCGCCAGCAGTTCGTCGTCCCAGTCGAACTGCAGCGCGCCGTCCTTGACGAACAGCGCGACGAAATTCAGTACGTTGCGGGCGTACATCTCGCTGGCGTGCACGGCACCGAGGCTGGCGAGATTCAGCGGGCCGGCGATCGTCACGCCGTGGTGCGCATAGGTTTCGCCGGGACGGGTCAGTTCGCAGTTGCCGCCGGTTTCGGCGGCGAGGTCGACGATGACGCTGCCGGGCTTCATGCCGTCGACCATCGCCGTGGTGATGATCTTCGGCGCGGGCCGACCCGGCACGGCGGCGGTGCAGACCACCACGTCGATGCCCTTGAGGTGATCGGCCAGGCGCTGCTGCTGCAGCGCGCGTTCTTCTTCGGTCAGCTGGCGGGCATAGCCGCCCTCGCCTGCCGCGCTGACGCCGAGATCGAGGAACTTGCCGCCCAGCGATTCGATCTGTTCGCGCGTCTCCGGGCGCACGTCGAAGCCCTCGACCTGCGCGCCGAGCCGCTTGGCGGTGGCCACGCCCTGCAGGCCGGCGACGCCGGCGCCGACGATCAGCACCTTGGACGGCCGGATCGTGCCGGCCGCCGTGGTCAGCATCGGGAAGAAGCGCGGTGCCAGCTGCGCGGCGATCAGCACCGCCTTGTAGCCGGCCATGCCCGCCTGGGAGCTCAACACATCCATCGCCTGTGCACGCGTCGTGCGCGGCAGCCGTTCGAGCGGGAACGCCTGGATGCCCTTCGCCTGCAGCGCCTCGGCACGCGCCGCGTCCGCCGTGGGCTGCAGCACGCCGACCAGCGTGGCGCCGGTCTTGAAGTCCGCGATGGCGTCGGGTGACGGCGGCTGCACGCACAGCAGCAGGTCGGCGCTGTCGCGGCCCTGCGCGTCGACGAGTCCGGCGCCGGCATCGGCGTAGGCCGCATCGACGAAACCTGCGCCATCGCCGGCGCCGCGCTCCACGAGCACGCGCGCACCGGCGGCGATCAGCTTCTTGACGGTTTCCGGTGTCGCGGCCACGCGGCGCTCGCCGGCCGCGGCTTCCTTCAGTACCCGAACTTCTACCGCCATTGCGCCCCTCGTCGTTAGGTCACCCGAGCGGCGATGCTAACAGAGCGCGGCAGCGCCGCGCGGAGGCGATCCGGTCAGGCGGGCGCGGCAGCCGAGGGAACCGGTTCGAGGCGTTCGATCACGCCCTGCATGGCACTGTCGAACGCATCCTCGCTCTGGTGCGTGCGCAGGCGGCCCAGCCGCACCATCGCCGCCAGTTCTTCCGGCGACGCCACGCAGAACCGCACGCCGCGACGGTTGACGAACAGCAGGCGCGAGGAGATCGGGCTGACCCACGACAGCTTGCCGGCCTGCACCTTGTTGTCCTTGTCGATGAAGTCCAGCCAGGTGCCGATCGGCAGGCCGCGGAAATGGTCCGCATCGCTGTGGTCGAAATCGAGCGTATCGGCCCCCGCCACCAGCTGGATCGGCGTGGTCTCCTCATCGACGACCGGCTTGGGCAACACCACCTGCGGCAGTTCCGGCAAGGCCTTCTCCAGGTCCGGGCGCGCGGCGGCCACGGCCTGCAGCGTGTCGTGCAGCGCGTCGACCGCACCGGCGGCGGCGTCCTGGTTCATGCCGACGCTGGCGAACACCTTGAGCATCTGCGGGCGCCAGGCCTGCAGCCACGGCTTGCCGACCACGTGGCGCTGCGCCTCGGTCAGTTCCTCGAGCACGCCATCGGCCAGCGCCAGCGATTCGCGCAGGCCGTCGCCTTCGTCGCCTTCGCGCAGCACCGTCATGGTGACGTGGTGCGCCCAGGGCTGGCGCAGGAAGTCCTCGATCGCCTGCGGCACGCGGCGGTCGGCCAGGCGCTCGTCCAGTTCGGACGTCATGCGCGCGCGCGCGGCTTCCAGGCGCTCTTGGCCACGCTGGATCTCGGCGGCGCGGCGTTCGGCGATCTCGATGCGCCGGCGGTGCTGTTCCAGGAACGCGCGGAACTCCTCTTCCAGCGTGAGGAAGATCGCCAGGTTCTCGTTGAATTCGGCGACCAGGCGGTCGACGACCTCCTCCACCTTGGTCAGCAGCGTGCGCTCGGCGGCGCTCTCGCCGTTGTTGCCCTCGCAGGCCTCGGCCAGCACGTTGAGCAGGCGGCGCGCCGGATGGGTCTTCTGCACGAACATGCGGCGGTCCAGCAGCGCCACCTTGACGAACGGCACCACCAGGCGGCCGATCAGTTCGCGCGGGCGGCCTTCCAGGTCGCGTTCGTCCAGCATCACATCGAACAGCATGCCGACCAGGTCGATGGCGTCCTCGTCGACCGGCGCGAGGCGCGCCTGCGACGGATCCACGCCCAACTGGGTGGCGCTGCTCAGCACTTCGTTCTTCAGCCGCTGCGACAGCGACTCGCCGGTGTCGCCGATGGCCGCCCGCAGCGTCGCGCTGGGCGAGGCCTGCAGCAGCGACAGCACCGACAGCATCTCGCGCTGCGACAGGTCGCGCTGGCGGGGATCGACGGCGCGCGCCTCCGGCGCATCGGCGGCATCGCGGCCGCGCCGGGACTCCTGCAGCAGGTGGTGCAGGGCTTCCAGCAGCACGCCCTGCGCACCGGGCGCGGATCCGTAGCCCGCTGGCGCGTCGCCGAAGCCCGCCGCGGCCGGCGCGGCCTGGGTGGCCTGCAAGCCACGGCTGACGCCTGCCATGCGGTTGAGGAATCGCGCCGCCCACGCGGGTGCGCCGGGCTCTTCGCCTTCGCCCGCGGCATCCAGGTCCTGCACCGCTTCGCCCACCGACGATGCGGCGGCGGCCGGCGGCCGGCGTGCCGGCAGTTCCGGCATCACGCCGACCTGCATCAGGCGCTGGTCGAGCGATGCGTAGATGCGGGCGATGGCGGGCACCAGGTCGCGCTCGCACAACTTGATCACCACCAGCCGGACGTCGGGCGCCAGGTCGCAGGCGACGAAGGCCTGGTGGACGGCGACACCGATGTGCTCCGGGCCGATGGGATTGAGGTCGCTGTCGAGCGTGATGTCGCCGGCGATCCAGCCGAGCCGGCGGTCCAGTCGCCCCAGCACGGGCTTGCACTCGCGCTGGATGACGCTGGCGAGATTGCGCACTGCCAAGCGCGACTCGAGTTCCTGTTCGGACACCAGACTCAACGTATCGTCCGCCGACTCCAGGAACACGCGCTCCGCGGGCGACGGCTGGCCCGCCTCGAGCGCCTTCCACGAACGCTGCAGCTGGCCGCGGAAACGCCCGATGATGTCCTCGCGACGACGGCGCAGTTCGCGCATCGCGTCGAGGAACGCCATCTGCGAAGGACCCGCGCGTTCGGCGCGGTCGAACAACGCATCGTCGAACCGGCCCAGCGCCACCGCGAAGGCATCGACCAGCGGCGGGACGGAGGCGTCGCGCGCCTGCTCCAGCAGGCGCGTGTCGCGCCCGGGGCGGTCGGCGATGTTCAGGACATTCGACATGCGCAGGGGTCCCGCCCGGGGGGGCGAAGGAAAGGTGGGGGAGGCGGACGGGGATCCGCAGCGACATCGTAGGAAATCCGGCTTGCGGACGACCGTGATGGCCTCGGCAGTTTGATGTCGCGCACCACGATACCCCACGCACAACCGCCGCGGCACGCGGCTTGCATGCGCGCCATCCGCCGCGTCAGGGCGCGGCCGGCGCCACAAGGCGGTCCACCACGCCCTGCATGGCGCTGTAGAAGGCGTCCTCGTCGCGATGCATTCGCACGCGGCCCAGTTGCGCCATGACCGCCAGTTCCTGCACCGACGCGACGCAGATGCGCGCACCCGCGCGGTTGACGAACATCATGCGGCGCGAGAACGGACTGATCCAGCTGAGCCGCCCGGCCTGGACGCGATGGTCCTTGTCGACGAAATCCAGCCAGCTGCCCTCGCGCAGGTGCTGGAAGTACTCGGTCATGACCGGGTCCAGATGCTGCAGCCCCTCCATCCACTCCTGCGCCTCCAGCAGGCCGGGCAGCACGGTGGTCGGCGCGGATGTCGCGGGCGCAGCCGGCGTCGGCGGTGCGGCGTGTTCCGCCGCCTGGTGGGGCGCGACCAGGCGCGAGAACAGCTGCTCCCGCAGGGCGGCGATGGCGGGACGCGCCTGGCCCGACGCCATCCACATGGGTTGCAGCCAGTCCAGCGCGGCGTGCCAGGCGCGCACGTCCTGGCGGACCTGGGCGTCGTCGACGGCGCGCAGCAGGCCGTCCAGCATCATCGGCGCGGCCTGCGGCTTGTTCAGCGCCTGCATGCGCGCCGCGTACGCAGGCCACCCGGCGAGCAACACGTCGCGCATCGGCGCCGGCACGTCCGTACCCTGCAGGCGCGCGTCCAGCGAGGCGGCGAAACCGGCCAGCACGTCGGCCTCGGCGTCGCGCGCCTGCTGTTCGGCCGCCAGCGCCTGCTCCACCTTCTCCGCTTCCGCGCGGTAATGGACATAGAAATCGTTGAAGTCGCTCCGTGCGGCGCGGAACACCGACTGGCTTTCGTCGAAGTCCGCGACGAGGCGCTGCACGGTGTCCTTCACCTTTTCCAGCAACAGGCGCTGTGCATCGTTCTCGCCCGGGTTGCCGTCGCACGCCTCCACCAGCAGGTTGAGCAACCGTCGCGCCGAATGGCTGGCCTGCAGGAACAGCTTGCGGTCCTGCAGCGCGACCTTCGTCATCGGCGCCATCAGGCGCCCGAGCACATGCACCTGCTCCTCGCCCAGGTGGCTTTCGCGGAAGATCACCTCGAACAGCATGCCCACCAGGTCGACGACGTTCTCGTCCGCTTCCGAAATCGCCACCGCTTCCGGCGCCACGCCCAGCTGCGCGGCCTGCAGGAAGATCTGCTGCTTGAACGCCGCCTGCAGCTGCCGCGGATTGGCCAGCACTTCGGCATGCACTTCCGGCGAGGCGATCTGCAGCAGCGTCAACGCCACGATCAGTTCCCGCTGCGACAGCGAGGTGCGTGCGCCCGCCGCACGCGCCATGCCCTGCTCCCGTGCCCGCTGGTGCCGCGACTCCTCCAGCAACTGGTGCAGGGCCGGCGGCAGGGTCGCGGCATCGGCGGAGGCGGCGGCCTCGTGATCCTCATGGTCCCATTCGACGAAGAAGCGCGTCATCCAGTCGGGCTCGCTGGAGGCTTCATCGCCGCTGCTGGGAATCGCCTGCGCGCGCCGCATCCTCGGCCCGGTACTGTCCTGCGGCCCCAGCCGGCGCACCAGCCGCGCATGCAGGTTTTCGTAGATCGGACCCAGCACCTCGACGAACTCGCGAGCGCAGCACTGCACCGCAAGGGCGCGAACGTTGCCCGGCAGCGACGCCGCCGCGAAGCCCCGGTACACCGCCATCGCGATGCGCGACGGCGAATACGGCGCGCTGTCCGGCGTGAGCCGCACGCCCATGTCCAGCCAGGTCAGATAACCGTTCAGGCGCAGCAGCTCGGACTGCCACTCGCGCGAGATCGCCTCGGCCAGGTGCTCGGTCGCCAGCCGCACGTCGAGTTCGTCCTCCTCGACCAGCCCCAGGCCGCGGACGCTGCCGGCCGGCTCCTCGCCGAACCGGACCGCCGCGGCTTCGCCGTCCGCCGCGATCCGCCACGCCGATGCCATGTCCTCACGGAATCCGCGCAGGATCGCCTCGCGGCGGTCCTTCAGCGCCAGCAATCCTTCCAGGTAGGGGCCGCGATCCAGTTCCATCCGCTCCAGCCGGTCCAGCATGGGCTGGCGCAGCCCGTCCACCACGTCGGCGAACGCCGCTTCCAACGGCGGCTGCATCGCGTCACGCAACAGCGCGACAAGCTGGTTGCCGGTAGTGGGGAGAGGCGGCGGCGTGGTGGGCATTGCGTCGTTCGATCGGCCAGATGGTCCACGGCGCTCCGTATCGACTCACGGTTCCGTGCGTAGCAGAGGACCGTAACGCATCCGCTGCGATTAAACTCGTGCATCGATACTGTGCACTGCATCCCACTATAAGGCGACTCCATGCCCACTGAAAGCCTGCTGCAGGCACTGGACGCGCGACGTTCCGTGCCGTCGAAGCAACTGGGGGAACCCGGCCCCGATCCCGCCACGCTCGCGCGCATGCTGGCCTCGGCCGTGCGCGTGCCCGACCACGGCAAGCTGGTGCCGTTCCGCTTCCTCCATATCCACGGCGATGCACGCCACGCACTGGGCGACCGGCTGGCGGCCCGCACGCGCGCGCTCGACCCCGACGCACCCGACGCGGCAGTGGAGAAGGACCGTGGCCGTTTTTCCAGCGCGCCGGACATCATCACGGTGGTCGCTCGCCTCACGCCCGGCCACAAGGTGCCCGAACAGGAACAGCTGCTCACCGCGGGCAGCGTCTGCTTCGCCCTGCTGCAGGCGGCGCAGGCGCTCGGCTTCGGCGCGCAGTGGCTGACCGGCTGGATGGCGTACGACGACCATGTCGCCGGGTTGCTGGGGCTCGCACCGAACGAGAAGGTGGTCGGCTTCATCCACATCGGCACGCCGCGATTGCAGGCGCCCGAGCGCGAGCGGCCGGATCCCACCGCGCTGCTGACCGAGTGGACGCCCGATGCCTGAAGCGCTCCACCCGCGCCCGCTCTACCTGGTCGATGCCAGCCTGTACGTGTTCCGCGCCTGGCATTCGATGCCGGACGAATTCCAGGACGCAGACGGCTGGCCGACCAATGCGGTGCACGGCTTCGCGCGCTTCCTGCTGGAACTGCTGGAAAAGGAACGTCCGGCGCACATCGCCATCGCGTTCGACGAGGCGCTGGACAGCTGTTTCCGCAATCGCCTGTATCCGGCGTACAAGGCCAACCGCGACCCCGCACCGGAAGAACTCCGCCGCCAGTTCACCCATTGCAAGGCGCTGTGCGCCGCGCTCGGCCTGAGCGTGCTGGCGCATGGGGAATACGAAGCGGACGACCTGATCGGCAGTGCGCTGCATGCGGCGCGTCCGCAGGGATTCCGTGGCGTCATCGTCTCGGCCGACAAGGACCTGTCGCAGTTGCTGCAGGAACACGACGAGCAGTGGGATTTCGCGCGCGGCCAGCGCTGGGGCATGGCCGGCGTGAAGGCCCGTCACGGCGTGGAGGCGCGACAGATCGCCGACTACCTGGCGCTGACCGGCGATGCGGTGGACAACATTCCCGGCGTGACCGGCATCGGCGCGAAATCCGCCGCGGTGCTGCTCGCGCATTTCGGCGACCTGGACACGCTGCTGAGCCGCATGGACGAAGTGGCCTTCCTGCGCCTGCGTGGCGCCGCCACGATGGCCGTCCGCCTGCGCGAGCAACGCGAACACGCGCTGCTGTGGCGGCAGCTGACGACCATCGCGCTGGATGCGCCGCTGGGCGACATCGCCACCGGCCACGAGCGCGGCCAGGCCGATGGCGACATGCTGTCCGCGCTGTCGGATGCCCTGCGCTTCGGGCCGATGACGCGACGGCGGTTGCGTGTGGCGGCCGGCCTCGAAGATCCCGCCTACTGATCGTCTGTCAAACGTCACCCGTACCCGCTAGCATCGCGGCATGGACGAACGCGACGACGACAAGCGCAAAGTGCCTGCCGAGGTGGTCTGGCAGGGCAAATACCAGCGGATGATGGTCCGCGGCACGTGGGAGTACGTCGAGCGCGCGCACGCGGGCGGCCTGGCGGCGATCATCATCGCGGTGACGCCGGACGACGACGTGCTGTTCGTCGAACAGTTCCGCGTGCCGCTGCAGGCGCGCACCATCGAGATGCCGGCGGGCCTGGTGGGCGACATCCATGCCGGCGAGTCGATCGAGGTGTCCGCGATCCGCGAGCTGGAAGAGGAAACCGGCTGGACCGCCGACCATGCGGAGGTGCTGATGATCGGCCCCACCTCGTCCGGCAGCAGCAGCGAGAAAATCGCCTTCGTCCGCGCCACCGGCCTGCGCAAGGTCGGCGAAGGCGGTGGTGATGGCGACGAGGACATCACCGTTCACGCGATTCCGCGCGCGAGCGCCGCCGCATGGCTCGCTCGGAAAATGGGCGAAGGCTACGAACTGGATGCCAAGCTGTGGGCCGGCCTGTGGATGATCGACCACACCCTCGACGGCACGCCGCGCAGCTGAGTCCTCAGGCGGCCTTGACGCCGTAGCCGGCCAGGCGCCACACGCCCTGCTCTTCGTGCCGCAGCGTCACCACTTCGCGATGCGGCGCTTCCGCTGCACCGAACGACACGGAAAACTCCAGCCGCGCGTAGGTTCCGGGCAACCATTGCACATGCCCCTCCGGCCGGTCGACCCTGATCGCCGTCCATCGCCGGCCCGTGCCGCAGCCCAGCACCCCGTGGCGGTGGGTCAGCGAATCGATGAAGGCATCGCGCGGCATGGATTGCCGGAAGGCTTTCGATGCCGCGTCCCACAGCACCTCGTGCTGGCCTTGCTCGATGGCCTTGATGAACCGCATCGCCGCCATGCCCAACCGCGTGATGTCGACATCCTCCAGCCCCACCCTGCCTGCGTCCGCCTGCATCGCTTCCATCGTCATCGCCGTACACGCCCCGTCGTCCGATCGTCGCCGCGCGGTGGCGCGGCATTCATCCGAGTCGTTCGTATGCATGTGCGGCGACCGGACAGCGGGCGCCGCGACGGCGGCCGGCCTTGTGACGGGGATCGCTAGTTTCCGGCCAGGTGCGCACGGAAGAACGCGAGCGTGCGCTGCCACGACAGTTCCGCGGCCACCTGGTCGTAGCGCGGGGTGGTGTCGTTGTGGAAACCGTGGTTCACGCCTGGATAGACGTGTGCGGCGTACACGACGCCAGCCGCCTTCAACTGCTGTTCGTAGGCCGGCCATCCCGCATTGACGCGCGTATCGAGTTCGGCGAACTGCAACAGCAGCGGCGCCTTGATGCGGGCCGCTTCCTCGGCGGAGGGCTGGCCGCCGTAGTACGGCACGCCGGCATCGACCAGGTCGGCCAGCCGCGAGGCGAGCAGATTGGTCACGAGGCCGCCGAAACAGAAGCCGACCACGCCGAGCTTCCCGTTGCCGCGCGGCAGTGCGTCGGCGAAGCGCGCGGCGGCCTCGAGATCCGCGAGGACCTTGGCGCGATCCAGCTTGGCCTGCATCTCGCGACCGCTGTCGTCGTTGCCTGGATATCCGCCGAGCGGATACAGCGCATCCGGCGCGAACGCAATGAACCCTGCGACCGCCAGCCGGCGCGCGACGTCTTCGATATACGGATTGAGCCCACGGTTCTCGTGCACCACCAGCACGACCGGGTAACGCCCTTCCGCGCGCGGCGCCGCCAGCAGGCCGCGGCCTTCGCCGTGGCCTTCCGGTGCGGGAAACGTGCGGTAGACCGTGGTGATGCGCGGATCATCGGCGGCGACCTGCGCGGCGAACGCGTACTGCGGCGTCAGCGCGGCCAGCAGTGCGGCGGCCGTGGTGCCGCCGACAGCGAACTGCGCCGCGCCAGCGAGGAAGCCGCGCCGGTCGACGCGGCCGTGCACGTAGTCGTCGTACAGGTCGAGCACGCGCTGGTCGAACGCGGCAGCTTCTTTGCGGTGTCCGTCCATCGTGCGCTCCCGGGAATGGTCTGATGACGTTGAATCAGGCGAATGCGTCGGTCGCACGCACCAGCGCGTCGACGTTCTCCGCTTCGAACGCGGAGTGGCCCGACGCCGGCGTGATCTCGAGTTTCGCCTTCGGCCAGGCCTTGTGCAGCTCCCACGCATTGGCGATCGGACAGACCACATCGTAGCGGCCATGCACGATGACACCCGGGATGTCGGCGATGCGCGAGGCATCGCGCATCAACTGGTCTTCGACCTCGAAGAAGCCGCCGTTGACGAAGTAGTGGTTCTCGATGCGCGCGAAGGCCAGTGCGAACTCCGGTTCCTCGTGGCCGCTGACGAAATCGGCGTCGACGTGGAGGAAGCTGGTCGCGCCTTCCCACACGCTCCACGCCTTCGCCGCGGCCAGGCGCGTGGCGTTGTCGTCCGAGGTCAGGCGGCGATGGAACGCGGAGATCAGGTCGTGGCGTTCGACCGACGGAATCGCGGTGATGTAGTGCTCCCACGCATCGGGGAACAGGCGGCTGGCGCCTTCCTGGTAGAACCACTCCAGTTCCCAGCGGCGCAGCATGAAGATGCCGCGCAGCACCAGTTCGGTGACGCGCTGCGGATGGGTTTCGGCATAGGCCAGTGCGAGCGTCGAGCCCCAGCTGCCGCCGAACACCTGCCAGCGCTCGATGTCCAGCTTGTCGCGCAGCTTCTCGATATCCGCCACGAGATCCCATGTGGTGTTGTCCACCAGGTCCGCGTGCGGCGTGGACCGCCCGGAACCGCGCTGGTCGAACAGCACGATGCGGTACTTGGCCGGATCGTGGAAGCGCCGCATCTTCGGGCTGCAGCCGGCGCCCGGCCCGCCATGCAACAGCACCACCGGCTTGCCCTGCGGATTGCCGCACTGTTCGTAGTACAGCGTGTGGCGGTCGTCGACCTTCAGCGTGCCGGTGTCGAAGGGCTCAAGCTCGGGATACAGCGTGCGCATGGGCGGCAGTCCTGGATGAAAGCGGACAGTCTAGCGGCTGCGATCGTGCCCTTCCGTTACGCGCCCAAGGGTCACCCTGTCGCGCTGCTCGATATCCGTCTCCGTCGCAACGTCGACGAAGCCCGCCGCGAGCAGCAACGCGCGGATCGCCTCGCCCTGGTCCCACCCGTGCTCCAGCAGCAGCCAGCCGCCGGGCAGCAGGTATGCAGGCGCCGTCGCCACGATCTCGCGGATGGCGTCCAGGCCATCGGCGCCGGATGACAGTGCAGCGGGGGGCTCATAGCGCAGGTCGCCCTGCATGAGATGCGGATCGCCATCGGCGATGTAGGGCGGGTTGCTGGCGATCAGGTCGAAGCGTTGGCCGGCCAGCGGTGCCAGCCAGCTGCCCTGGCGGAACGCGACGTTGGCGATGCGGTTCGTTTCCGCGTTCGCCTGCGCGACCCGCAGCGCATCCCCGCTGAGGTCGGTTGCCACCACCTGCGCCAATGACCGTTCGCTGGCCAGTGCGAGCGCAATGGCGCCGCTGCCGGTGCCGAGGTCGGCGACGCGCAGCGGCCGGTCGTCCGGCAGCCGCTCCAGCGCCAGTTCGACCAGCCGCTCGGTCTCCGGGCGCGGGATCAGCGTGGCGGGCGACACCTGCAGGTCCAGCGTCCAGAAGCCGCGCCGGCCCAGCAGGTAGGCCAGCGGCTCGCCCGACGCTCGCCGGGCCAGCCATGCGTCAAGGGTCGCTGCGCCGGAGGCCGGCAACGGATCGTCGCCATGCGCGAACAGCCAGGCCCGGTCGCGCCCCAGCACATGCAGCAGCAGCTGCTCGGCCTCATGGCGGGCATCCGGCCCTGGAAGGCGGGCGGCGGCGGCGCGCAGGGCCAGGTCGAGGCGGGCGGTGGGCAGGTCGGCAGGCATCGCCCGCATGGTACCGGGCCGCGCCGGCCCGGACGCAGCCGCTTCGCCGCGACGCACCATCATGGTGCCCTATGGCGTATGGACATCGCGCCCGCTGCCATGTGCTGCCCAAAGGCGGCGTGGAACCGCGTCGTTCACGGCAGTGGCACGGACTCCCAGAGCGGGCCAATCGTCAGCGTCCGCATCGAGAAATCCACAAGTCATTGAAAAATAATGATTTCACCACCAAGTAGCCGCTGATCCTCTTGTACGCGTTCAACGTGGGACGCCTTATCGATAGTCAACAGCTATCTATTCAATTCCATTAATCGATTTGAGATATCAATAGTCCCTGCCTACCATGGCGCCATCGCTTCACCACACCCACTCCACTCACGAGGATCTTCCATGTCCCTGATCAACACCGCGGTCCAGCCGTTCAAGACCACCGCCTTCCACAACGGCGAATTCGTCGAAGTCACCGACGGCACGCTGAAGGGCAAGTGGTCGGTCCTGATCTTCATGCCGGCCGCCTTCACCTTCAATTGCCCGACCGAAGTGGAAGACGCCGCCGCCAACTACGCCGAGTTCCAGAAGGCTGGCGCCGAGGTCTACATCGTCACGACCGACACGCACTTCTCGCACAAGGTGTGGCACGAAACCTCCCCGGCGGTGGGCAAGGCCCAGTTCCCGCTGGTCGGCGACCCGACCCACCAGCTGACCCGCGCCTTCGGTGTGCATATCGAGGAAGAAGGCCTGGCCCTGCGCGGCACCTTCGTCATCAACCCGGAAGGCGTCATCAAGACCGCCGAGATCCACAGCAACGAGATCGCCCGTGACGTGTCGGAGACCCTGCGCAAGCTGAAGGCCGCGCAGTTCACCGCCGCCAACCCCGGCCAGGTGTGCCCGGCCAAGTGGAAGGAAGGCGCGCAGACGATCGCCCCGTCGCTGGACCTGGTCGGCAAGATCTAAGGAATCTCACAACACCCTGCAGAGTGGGTGCAGCCCTTGAGTCTCGCTCGTGGTGAGCTTGTCGAACCACGCTTTTCAAGGAAAACCAAGGCTGCCGTGGCCTGTCGATCCACACCAAGAGCGTGGTTCGACAGGCTCACCACGAACGGGGTATTGCCGAGAGTTTCCTCGGGCGTTTCCGCCCATCGCATCACGTCACCTCCGGGCCGCTGGCCCGGAGCTGACCCGGACGTTTGCAGCAGCGGCATGCGCCGCTCGCCGGTTCCCTCCTCCCTGACCGGCCTCTCTCCCCCCCGGCGCATGCCGCTCCTGCAAACGCCTGACCTTCCTTTCCCCCGATTTCCTCTACGGAGACGTTCGCCATGCTGGACGCCAATCTGAAGACGCAGCTCACGGCCTACATGGAAAAGGCCGTGCGCCCGATCCACATCACTGCGCACCTGGACGACAGCGCCGGCTCCGCCGAACTGCAGGCGTTGTTGAAGGACTTGCAGGAGGTCTCCGACAAGATCACCGTCACCGAGCAGCGCGGCGGCGAACGCACGCCGTCGTTCGCGCTGACCTCGCCCGGCCACGACATTCACCTGACCTTCGCCGGCCTGCCGATGGGCCACGAGTTCACCTCGCTGGTGCTGGCGCTGCTGCAGGTTGGCGGACACCCATCGAAGCTGGCGCAGGACGTGATCGAACAGATCCGCTCGCTCGACGGCGACTACCGCTTTGAAACCTATTTCTCGCTGTCGTGCCAGAACTGCCCGGACGTGGTGCAGGCACTGAACCTGATGGCGGTGCTGAACCCGAAGATCCAGCACGTCGCCATCGACGGCGCCCTGTTCCAGCAGGAAGTCGAGCAGCGCGAAGTGATGTCGGTGCCGACGATCTTCCTCAACGGCGAGGTCTTCGGCGCTGGCCGCATGGGTGTGGAAGAGATCGTCGCCAAGCTGGACACCAACGCCGGCAAGCGCGACGCCGAGAAGATCAAGGCGAAGGCGCCGTATGACGTGCTCGTCGTCGGCGGTGGTCCGGCTGGCGCGTCCGCGGCGATCTATGCCGCGCGCAAGGGCATCCGCACCGGCGTGGCGGCCGAGCGCTTCGGCGGCCAGGTGCTGGACACGATGGCCATCGAGAATTTCATCTCCGTGCCGTACACCGAAGGCCCGAAACTGGCCGCGGCGCTGGAGCAGCACGTCAAGGACTACCAGGTCGACGTGATGAACCTGCAGCGCGCGGAGAAGCTGGTGCCGGCAGGCAAGGACGGACTGGTCGAAGTGCAGCTCGCCAACGGCGCGTCGCTGCGCTCGAAGACGGTGATCCTGTCCACCGGCGCACGCTGGCGGCAGATGAACGTGCCCGGCGAGAACGAGTACCGCAACAAGGGCGTGGCCTACTGCCCGCACTGCGACGGCCCGCTGTTCAAGGGCAAGCGCGTGGCGGTGATCGGCGGCGGCAACTCCGGTGTCGAGGCGGCGATCGACCTGGCCGGCATCGTGGCGCACGTGACCCTGATCGAATTCGACAGCCAGCTGCGCGCCGACGACGTGCTGCAGCGCAAGCTGCGCAGCCTGCCGAACGTGCGCATCGTCGCCAGCGCGCAGACCACCGAAGTCCTCGGCGACGGCAGCAAGGTCACCGGCCTGGTCTACAAGGACCGCACGGGCGGCGACACGTACCGCGTCGAACTCGAAGGCATCTTCGTGCAGATCGGCCTGCTGCCGAACACGGAATGGCTGAAGGGCGTGGTGGACCTCAGTCCGCGCGGCGAGATCATCGTCGACGACCGTGGCCAGACCAGCGTGCCGGGCGTGTTCGCCGCCGGCGACGCCACCACGGTGCCGTACAAGCAGATCGTCATCGCCATGGGCGAGGGCTCGAAGGCCGCGCTGAGCGCGTTCGACCACCTGATCCGCACGTCGGCGCCGGTGGAAACCCCGGACGCGGTCGCGGCATGATGCATGGGCGCGGACCGCACTGTCCGCGCCGCGTCGCACGCAAGGCGGTTCCCTGAGGGAGGAGTCCGATGAACCTGCGCGATCTCAAGTACCTGGTGGCCTTGGCCGACCACAAGCATTTCGGTCGCGCCGCCGCCGCGTGCTACGTCAGCCAGCCCACGCTGTCGACCCAGATCAGGAAGCTGGAAGACGAACTCGGCGTGCCGCTGGTCGAGCGCGCGCCGCGCAAGGTCATGCTGACGCCGGCCGGCCGCGATGCCGCCGACCGCGCGCGCCGCATCGTCGCCGAAGTCGAGCAGATGAAGGAGGCCGCGCGCCGCAGCCAGGACCCGGAGGCCGGCACGGTGCGCCTGGGCATCTTCCCCACGCTCGGTCCCTACCTGCTGCCGCACGTGGTGCCACGCCTGCGCGCGCGCTTCCCGCACCTGGAGTTGCTGCTGGTCGAGGAAAAGAGCGACGTGCTGCTCGCGCGCCTGCGCGAAGGCAAGCTGGATGCGGGCCTGCTGGCATTGCCGGTCACCGACGACCAGTTGCATACCGAATTCCTGTTCGAAGAGCCGTTCGTGCTGGCGGTACCGGAGTCGCATCCGTTGGCGACGCGCGATTCGCTGAGCCTTGCGGAACTGTCGCAGCAGCAGTTGCTGTTGCTGGAGGACGGACATTGCCTGCGCGAGCAGGCGCTGGACGTGTGCCGCCTGTCGGGCGCCAACGAAAAGTCCGAGTTCCGCGCCACCAGCCTGGAGACGCTGCGGCAGATGGTGGCGGCCGACGTCGGCATCACCCTGCTGCCGACGCTCGCGGTGAAGCCACCGGTCGCGCGCTCGGACAACATCCACCTGCTCGGCTTCAGCGATTCGCACCCGAGCCGGCAGATCGCCATGGTGTGGCGCAAGAGCTCGGCGATGAGCGAGTTCCTGCAGCAGCTCGCACAGGTGTTCCGCGAACTGCCGCAAGGCCTGTTCGAACCCGACGCGCCGGTGCCCCGCGCACCCGCGACGCCTGAACACACGGCGACCCACGCGGCTTGAAGCCGCCGCGCTTCCGGGCTACGGTAGAAGCGCAAATCAGGACTCCGATGGGCGACGCCGCAATGCGTCGCCCGTTTCCTTTGCGCGACCCTAAAAACCACAGAGAAACCCATGAACAACACCCGCACCAGCGGCCTGCCGCCCTCCCTGCCCCCGCTCGTCGTTTCCAGCCGCGACCTGTCCCGCCTGGAAGCCCTGCTCGACACGCCCGTCTTGCGCCGCCACCCCGCCGCGCTGGCATTGATGGACGAACTGAACCGCGCCGACGTGCGCACGCCGGACGACATGCCGGACAACGTGGTGACGATGCACTCGCGCGTGGAATGCGAGGACGAGCTCACCGGAGAACACCATCGCCTGACCCTGGTGTATCCCCACGAAGCGAATGTCGAGACCGGTCTGGTCTCCGTGCTCGCGCCGGTCGGCAGCGCCCTGCTCGGACTGGCCGTGGGTCAGACGATCGACTGGCAGGCGTCGGGCAACCGACCCTTGCGCCTGCGGGTCACCGCGATCGAATACCAGCCGGAAGCGAGTGGAGATCTGCATCGCTGATTGCTTGCTGGATCGACATGCGGAACGTTGTCGACGCTCGAACTCAGTTGGCTCGCGGCAATTTGTATGAGTGGTGGGAGATGGTGCCGCTCGCCGCGGAGGCGGCGAGCGGCGCCATGTGTCTGAGACAGAAAACTCCTCCC
The DNA here is from genome assembly GCF_010093445.1 of Pseudoxanthomonas japonensis. Lineage (GTDB taxonomy): Bacteria > Pseudomonadota > Gammaproteobacteria > Xanthomonadales > Xanthomonadaceae > Pseudoxanthomonas_A > Pseudoxanthomonas_A japonensis. The sequence continues at coordinate 49,852 of NZ_PDWW01000022.1, forward strand.
GCCAGGCCATCAACAGCAGAACCCATCGCGGATGTGGCAACCGCCGACGCGGTGCGACTACATGGACTCCGTTGCCCCTCACCCCAACCCCTCTCTCCCACAGGGACTTCCTTCGGTCGCCGCAGGGAGAGGGCCTTGAATCGCGCGACCATGGCCAACAAGGCTCTCCCTGCGACAAGCCACACCATGCCAAAACAAAGCCAATTTCCACCCCTCGCCACAAACCCTCGCACCGGGGGACAAGGCATACTTCCCCTCCCCATCCTGCGCCAACGCCGAGCCACCGCATGAATTCCGCCGCCCCCAGCAAACTCCAGCAACTCCGCGAACTCTCCGTCGTCGTCGCCGACACCGGCGACTACGACGCCATCAAGCGCCTCAAGCCGGTGGACTGCACCACCAACCCGACGCTGGTGAAGAAGGCGCTGGACCTGCCGGTGTACGCCGATCTGATCGAGGAACAACTCGCCTGGGCACGTGCGCAGGGCGGCGGCGCATCGTTGGTCGATGAGGTCGTGGACCGCCTGACCGTCGGCGTAGGCGCCAAGCTCGCCGGCCTGATTCCCGGCCGCGTCTCCACCGAAGTCGATGCCGACCAGGCCTACGACACCGCCGCCACCGTCGCCAAGGCGCGCAAGTTCGTGCAGATGTACGCCGACCATGGCATCGGCCGCGACCGCATCCTGATCAAGGTCGCCTCCACCTGGGAAGGCGTGGAAGCCGCGCGCGAGCTTCAGGCCGAAGGCATCGACTGCAACCTGACGCTGATCTTCAACCCGACCCAGGCCATCGCCTGCGCGGAAGCCGGTGCGTTCCTGATCTCGCCGTTCGTGGGCCGCATCCTCGACTGGTATGTCGCCAACGGGCAGACACCGGCGAGCATCGACGAGGACCCGGGCGTGGTGTTCGTGCGCGGCGTCTACGCCGAGTTCAAGCGCCGCGGCTCGCCGACGGTGGTGATGGGCGCCTCGTTCCGTTCCACCGCGCAGATCGAAGCGCTGGCCGGCTGCGACCGCCTGACCATTTCGCCCGACCTGCTGGAAAAGCTGGAACAGGAAACCGGCGACCTGCCGCGCAAGCTGTCGCCTGGTGCCGCTGAAGCGGTCACCGCCGCACCGGTGACGGCGGAGAGCTTCGCCGCCGCGATCGAGGCCGATCCGATGGCCAAGGAAAAGCTGGCGAGCGGCATCGACGCCTTCGCCAAGGACCTGCAGGCCCTACGCGCGACCATCCGCGGGAAGCTGTCGGCGTAACGTCCTCCCGCCCCGCCGTCCCGCGCGACGGCGGGGCTGGTGCCCAACCGGCGGAAGCGGGATGATCCGCGCATGCGCCCTCTTCTGCTGTCATGCCTGTTGCTGGCCGCTCCGCCGGCCCTCGCCGCACCGGACCAGGTCCGGCTGGTCTTCGTCGGCGACATCATGGTCGCCGAGACGCCGGGCGAACTGATCGCCCGAGGGGGCGATCCCTTCGCGCCGTTCGCGCCGCTGCTGGCCGCGCACGACGTGCGCATCGGCAACCTGGAGTGCGTGGTCGCGACCACCGGCACCGCGGAAGAAAAGCCGTACACGTTCCGCGCCGATCCACGCAGCCTGCCGGTGCTGAAGCGGCACTTCGACGCCGTGTCGCTCGCCAACAACCACTCCGGCGATTTCGGCAAGGCGGCCTTCGCCGAACAGCTCGACCTGCTGGAGAAGGCGGGCCTGCCCTACTTCGGCGGCGGGCGCGATGCCACCCGTGCGCATGCACCGTGGATCGTCGAACGCAACGGCCTGCGCATCGCGCTGCTGGGCTACGTGGAGTTCAAGCCACGCTCGTTCGAGGCCGACGCCACCCGCCCCGGCGTCGCCTGGAGCGGCGAGGACGACGATGTGATCGAGGACATCCTGGCCGCCCGGCGCGTGCACCATGCCGACATCGTGATTCCCTACCTGCACTGGGGCTGGGAGGATGAACCCGACCCCAGCCCACGCCTGCGCGCCTTCGCGCGTCGCATGATCGATGCCGGGGCCGACATGGTGGTCGGCGGCCATCCGCACGTCACCCAGGGCGCCGAGTACTACCGCGGCAAGCCGATCGTCTACAGCCTGGGCAACTTCCTGTTCAACGGCTTCGACACGCCGGCCACGACCACCGGCTGGGTGTTGTCGGCGACGGTCGGCCGCGACGGCGTGGTGGACTGGCGCACGCACGTGGCCAGGCTCGATGCCGACGGCGTGCCGCACCCGGACGCGGCCGCCGCCAGTCCCTGCGCCAGTCCGGACCGGCAGTCCGTCCGCCAGTGCACGGGGGAATGACATGAACGCATGGCACCCGCTCGCGGCGTTCGCCGCACTTGCGTTCGCCGGGCAGGCGCAGGCCGCCAGCGTGCGCTGCCACATCATCTACGGTGGCGAGGAATTCACGGTCGATGCGGCGCCGACGGCCGATCCGTACCGCGCAACCGGCACGAAGGTCGGGCGCTACTTCGAATTCAAGCCGGTCTACGTGGACCGCACGGCGACCGGCCAGGCGATCAAGGTGTACGTGTACGGCATGACCACGGGCCAGCCGGTGCTCATCCATGCGGCGACGCACGCGCCGCCCTTCTCCGATCGCCGCGGGCGACCGGGCTTCACCGGTTTCCACGCCGTGTACGAGCCCACCAAGAGCAGCGAACTGCAGTACTGGTGCGAACACCTGCCCTGAGGCAGGCGCGACCGCTCAGGCCTCCAGCCCGATCGGGCAGCTCACGCCCGTGCCGCCGAGGCCGCAGTAGCCGTTCGGATTCTTCGCCAGGTACTGCTGGTGGTAATCCTCGGCGTAGTAGAACGGCGGTGCCGGATACACGACTTCGGTCGTGATGCCGCCGTAGCCCGCCGCCTTCAATTGCTGCTGATAGGCCTGCAGGCTCGCTTCCGCAGCCGCCTGCTGTTCCGGCGTGTGGCAATGGATGCCGGAGCGGTACTGGGTACCGACGTCGTTGCCCTGGCGCATGCCCTGCGTGGGATCGTGGCTTTCCCAGAACACCTGCAACAGGCGTTCGAACGACACCTGCGCGGGGTCGTACACGACGCGCACGACTTCGTTGTGGCCGGTCTGGCCGGAACAGACCTCTTCGTAGATTGCGTTCGGCGTGCCGCCGCCGGCATAGCCGACCGACGTGCTGTACACGCCGGGCACGTTCCAGAACTTGCGCTCGGCGCCCCAGAAGCAACCCAAGCCGAATTCGACCTGCTGCAGACCTTCGAACGCACCCTGCAGCGGATGTCCGTTGACGAAATGCACGTTGTGCAGCGGCAGCGGCGTGCTGCGACCGGGCAGCATGTCTTCCGCGCGCGGCATGCGCTGCTTGTAGGCTCCGATACCCAGCATGGCGAACCTCGTGGTCGTGGGCGACGGATCAGGCGGGCAGGATGCCCAGGCCTTCGTCGTCGCCTTCCAAGATGGGGCCGTCGTCGCGCGATTCCAGCCCCAGCGCCTTCACGACGTCCTGCGCCTCGGGGAACGCTGTGTCCGGCACGCAGACCCGCAGCACGCCGAACAGGGGCAGTTCGCCCATGCCGCCCAGCAGGGATTCGCCGAACACGAACGCGGGAATCTCCGCCTCCTCCAGCGCGTGCTTCACCAGGTGGGCGTCGAACAGGTTGTCGGCCAGGTAGACCACGCGCATGGGATTCGTCCTCCGCAACCAGCCTACAGCACGCCCGTCAGCGCGGCGACCGCAGCGCCTCGGTGGCGGCCACGGATTCGGTTTCCACGGCGGCGGCGGCCCGCCATTCCCGCATCGCCGGCAAGGCGAACAGCGCCTGCATGTAGCGGTGCGCCGTGTCGTCCACCGCCACGCCATAGCCGTCGAAGCGGATCGCCACCGGCGCATACATCGCGTCGACGATGCCGAACTCGCCGCACAGGAATTCCCCATGCTCGCCATGTGCCGCGCGCAACTGGCGCCACAGAGCCTGCACGCGGTCGATGTCGGCCTGCGCGGCCGCATCCCACCGGTAGGCATCCGGCGTGCGCCGGCTGTTCATCGGCAACTGCGTGCGCAGCGCGACGAAGCCCGCATGCATTTCCGCCGCGGCGGCGCGGGCCAGCGCGCGCACTGCGCGGTCCGCCGGCCAGCCGCGTCCGTCGAGCCAGCGCTCGTTGGCGTATTCGCAGATCGCCAGCGAATCCCAGACCCGGACATCGCCATCGTGCAGCGCCGGCACCTTGCCCGTGGGCGAATGACGGCGCACGTCGGCCGCGAACGCGGGCGTGTCCAGCAGCAGCCGGACTTCCTCGAACGCCACGCCGAAGTGCCGGAGCAGCAGCCACGGGCGCAACGACCAGGACGAGTAGTTCTTGTTGCCGATGACCAGGACCGGGAGGCTCATGCCGGGCTCCATGCGCGCGAAGGCCGTTCAGGATAGACCAGCGGGTCGCCGGGACCGGCTAAACTTGCGGCTTTCCACGTACCCGCGCCCTTCCGATGTCCGACGCTGCCGCCCCCTCCGCCCCCCTTGCTGACGATGCCGCCCCCGAGAAGCGGGACTTCATCCGCCAGATCGTGCGCGAGGACCTGGCCAGCGGCCGCCACACGGCGGTGAAGACCCGTTTCCCGCCCGAGCCCAACGGCTACCTGCACATCGGCCATGCCAAGGCGATCTGCCTGGACTTCGGCATTGCCGGCGAGTTCGGCGGCGTCTGCAACCTGCGCCTGGACGACACCAACCCGGCCAAGGAAGACCCCGAGTACGTCCGCGCGATCCAGGACGACGTGCGCTGGCTGGGCTTCGACTGGCACGACCTGCGCCACGCGTCGGACTACTTCGAGGTGCTGTACCTGGCCGGCGAGAAGCTGATCCGCCAGGGCGACGCCTTCGTCTGCGACCTGAGCGCGGAAGAAGTGCGCGAGTACCGCGGCACGCTGACCGAGCCCGGCCGCAACTCGCCGTATCGCGACCGCAGCGTCGAGGAGAACCTGGACCTGTTCCGCCGCATGCGCGCGGGCGAGTTCCCGGACGGCGCACGCACGCTGCGCGCCAAGATCGACATGGCCAGCGGCAACATCAACCTGCGCGATCCGGCGCTGTACCGCATCAAGCACGTCGAGCACCAGAACACCGGCAACGACTGGCCCATCTACCCGATGTACGACTACGCGCACTCGCTGAGCGACGCGGTGGAAGGCATCACCCACTCGCTGTGCACGCTGGAGTTTGAAGACCACCGCCCGCTGTACGACTGGTGCGTGGACAAGGTCGATCTGGCGAACTCGCCGGACCTGCTGGCGCCGCTGCTGGCCAAGGGCCTGCCGAAGGAAGCGAGCAAGCCGCGCCAGATCGAGTTCTCGCGCCTGAACTTCAACTACCTGGTGATGAGCAAGCGCAAGCTGCTGGCGATGGTCAACGACCAGCTCGTCGACGGCTGGGACGACCCGCGCATGCCGACCCTGCAAGGCATCCGCCGCCGCGGCTACACGCCGGCCGCGCTGCGCCTGATGGTGGACCGCGTGGGCATCAGCAAGCAGAACTCGCTGCTGGACATCGGCATCCTGGAAGGCGCACTGCGCGAGGACCTGGACGCCGCCGCGCCGCGCCGCATGGGCGTGATCGACCCGGTGAAGCTGGTGCTGGCCAACCTGCCGGACGGTCACGAGGAGACGCTGACGTTCTCCAACCACCCCAAGGACGAAACCTTCGGCCAGCGCAGCGTGCCGTTCTCGCGCGAGCTGTGGATCGAGCGCGAGGACTTCGAGGAAGTGCCGCCTAAGGGCTTCAAGCGCCTGACCCTGGGCGGCGAAGTCCGCCTGCGCGGCGCCGGCATCGTGCGTTGCGATGAAGTGATCAGGAACGCGACCGGCGAGATCGTCGAACTGCGCGGCTGGCTGGACCCCGAATCGCGCCCCGGCATGGCCGGCGCCGAGCGCAAGATCAAGGGCACCATCCACTGGGTCAGCGCGCAGCATGCGGTGGCCGCGGAGATCCGCCTGTACGACCGCCTGTTCACCGTGCCGAATCCCGACGACGAGTCGGAAGGCAAGACCTACCGCGACTACATGAACCCGGAATCGCGCCGTACCGTCACCGGTTACGTGGAGCCGGCGGCGGCCAGCGCGGCGCCCGAGCAGTCGTTCCAGTTCGAACGCACCGGCTATTTCGTGGCCGACCGCTACGACCACACCGCTGAACGACCTGTGTTCAACCGTAGCGTCACCCTGCGCGACACCTGGGCGACCAAGGCCTGAGGCCGGCGCCTTTCACCGCTTCTTGAGGGCAGGAAAGGCAGGCTGCGCGCACCACCACCGAGGAAGGAGTCCGCCATGACCCGCATCGCGCTGCGCCTGTTGCCTGCCCTGCTGTCCTGCCTGTTCCTGTTCTCGCTGTCGGGGTGCGCGGCACCCGCGTCCTCCGATGGCGCGACGACGGAGCCACCGGCCACCGTGACGCCGGCACCCAAGCCGACCGGCGGAAACCAGCCAGCGCGCGAGGCCGGCGCGATTACCGTGGACTACGCCTGCACGACCAGCGCCGACTGCGCGGTGAAGAACGTCGGCAACTGCTGCGGCGCGATGCCGGCCTGCGTCAACAAGAACAGCCCCACCGATCCGCAGGGCGTGCAGGCGCAGTGCGCCGCCAGCGGTCGCATGGGTATCTGCGGCTTCGCCGACGTGAGCGCCTGCCAGTGCGTCAGCGGCCGCTGCGAATCCGATTCCTCCGTTGCGAAGTTGCCTGCCCAGTAATGCTCTACCAACAGATCCACCTGACCCTGCCCGCCTGGACCCATGACCTGGTCGATCCGGCGACGACCTACGCCAGCGACGAAGACAAGGTCGCGCTGGCCATCGACCTGTCGCGCCGCAACGTGGACGCCAACAGCGGCGGACCGTTCGGTGCGGTCGTGTTCGGCCCCGACCACCGCGTGATCGCGCTCGGCGTGAACCGCGTGATGCCGCACACCTGCTCGCTGGCGCATGCGGAAACCATGGCCTACATGCTGGCGCAGCAGCGCCTGCAGACGCCGCGCCTCAACGACGTGCTGGCGCCGGTCGTGCTGGCGACGTCGTCGCAGCCTTGCTGCCAGTGCTACGGCGCCACCATCTGGGCCGGCATCGACCGCCTGCTGATCGGCGCGCGCGCCGAGGACGTGATGGAACTGACCGAGTTCGACGAAGGCCCGCTGCCGGCCAACTGGATCGGCGAGCTCAACCGGCGCGGCATCGAGGTCGTGCGCGACCTGTGCCGCGACGATGCGCGCGCCGTGCTGAAGCGCTACGGCGAACAGGGCGGCGACACGTACTGAGCAGCGCACGGAGAAGCCCTCCCCCGGCTTCTCCTGTACCCTGTCTGTGCGGCAGGAGCCGCAGCCATCCGCTTCACGCGACCGCGCCATGTCATCGACGACCGGCCTGCTGGCTTATTGCCGCCAGGGATTCGAACCCGAACTTGCCGCCGAACTGACCGAGCGCGCTGCGCTGGCCGGATTCGCCGGTTATGCCCGCGCGCAGCGCAACGATGGCCATGTCGTGTTCGTATGCGAGCAGGCCGAGGCGCTGGACCGTGCGCTGCCGTGGCGCGACCTGATCTTCGCCCGGCAGAAGCTGCGCCTGCTCGCCGAACTGCGCGGCATCGATCCGAAGGACCGCATCACGCCGATCCTCGCCGCACTGTCCGGTGCCGGGCGCTACGGCGACCTGTGGGTCGAGCATCCGGATTCCGACAGCGCCAAGCCGCTTGCCGGGCTGGCGCGCAGCTTCGGCAACGCGCTGCGTCCTGCGCTGCGCAAGGCGGGTTTTTTGACCGAGAAGGACGATGCGCGTCTTCCGCGCCTGCACGTGGTGTTCGTGCAGGGCGACCATCTGTTCCTCTGCGTCGCCCACACCCGTGACAGCGCGCCTTGGGCGCTCGGCATCCCCCGCCTGAAGCTGCTGCCGGATGCGCCGTCGCGCTCGGCGCTGAAGCTGGAAGAAGCCTTCCTGTCGCTGCTCGACGACGCCCAGCGCGAGGCGCTGCTGAAGCCGGGCATGACCGCCGCCGATCTCGGCGCAGCACCGGGTGGATGGACCTGGGTGCTGACCCGCCACCACCTGCGCGTGACCAGCGTCGACAACGGTCCGCTGCGCGAGCACGTGCTGGCGACCGGGCTGGTCGAGCACCTGCGGGCCGACGGTTTCCACTGGAAGCCCACGCAATCGCTGGACTGGATGGTCTGCGACATGGTCGAACAACCGCGTCGCGTCGCCGAGCGCATGGCGCAGTGGTTCCGCGAGGGCTGGTGCCGGCATGCGGTGTTCAACCTCAAGCTGCCGATGAAGAAGCGCTGGGACGAGACGAAGCTGTGTCTCGAGCTGTTCGAGGAGCAGGCCGGCCGACCGCTCGAGGTGCGCGCGCGCCAGCTCTACCACGACCGCGAAGAGATCACGGTGTTCGCCACGCCCGGCTGACACGTTGCCGGCATTACCCACGCCACCCGAGGGGAAACGGATGACGTCGTACCGCTTCATGCAGGCCACCTTCCTTCTGTTCGCCGTGGCACTGGCCGGCTGCACGCATGCGACTCCTGCAGCGAGTACGGAGGCCGACGCCCTGTACGTCCCACGCGACGTCATCGGCGACGGCGTCTTCAGTGCCGGCATCGAGGGTCCGGCGTTCGGACCCGATGGCGCGCTCTACGCGGTCAGCTTCGGACGCGACGGCACCATCGGCCGGGTGACGTTCGACGCGGACGGCAAGGCCAAGGCGACCCTGTTCACGACGTTGCCGGTGGGCAGCACCGGCAACGGCATCCGCTTCGGCGCCGACGGCTCCATGTACATCGCCGATTACAGCGGCCACCATGTGCTGCGCATCGCACCGGGCGAACGCGACGCGACCGTGTTCGCGCACATGCCGCAGGCGAACCAGCCCAACGACATCGCGATCTCGCCCGACGGCACGCTGTACGCCAGCGACCCCAGCTGGGCGGACAACACCGGCCAGCTGTGGCGCATCGACCGCAGCGGCACGCCGCACTTGCTGGAAAGCGGCATGGGTACGACCAACGGCGTGGACGTCAGCCCCGACGGGAAACGGCTCTACCTCAACGAGAGCGTGCAGCGGAAGGTCTGGGTGTACGACATCCGCGCCGATGGCAGCATCAGGAACAAGCGCCTGTTGATCGCCTTCGACGACCACGGCCTGGACGGCATGCGGACCGACGTGAAGGGCAACCTGTACATCGCGCGCTACGGCGCCGGCGTGGTCGCGGTCGTATCGCCCGACGGCAGGCTGCTACGCGAAGTGAACCTCAAGGGGCAGAAACCGACCAACGTCGCGTTCGGCGGACCGGATGGCCGCACGGTCTTCGTCACCCTGCAGGACCGGGGCGCGATCGAGGCGTTCCGCGCGGAATACCCTGGCCGCGAAGCCGGCCTGTGACGCGGTGCCGTCGACGTCTCAGGTGCTGACACCCTAGCGTGGCAAGATGCCTGCCTGATACGGAGACCGACGATGCTGCCCATCGAACTCAAGGACCCTGCCGCGTTCGGCACCGAGTTCCTGCGACTGACCCTGCTGCAGGGGTTCCAGTCGCTGACCAAGCGCGACCTGGAACTGCTGATCTTCGTGCTGCTGGAACGCGACGGCGCCATCGGCCGCGACGAGTCCAACTTCACCGTGGCCGGCAAGCTGCGGGTGACGCCGGCCAAGATCAAGGCGCTGCGGCGCGACGGCTATGCCCGCTGGCGCGCGCTGGTGCCGGAAGAGCGCGACGCCGCCCTGCAACGCATCGTCGCCAGTGCGCTGACCGAGGCCAACCTGAAGTCCGGCGCGAAGCATGTCAGCGAGCGCAGCCGCAAAGACGGCTTCCTCGCCATCCGCGTGGAGCACCCGGACGACCACCAGCAGTTCGAGCAGGCCATCCTCGATGTCGGCGCGTTGCCGGTCTACGAGCGCAACCGTGAGGTCGTGGCAGTGCGCTTCGACACGCTGCTGGCGATCGCCGAGCGCTGGGGTTACCTGCAACCCGATCCTGCCGCGGTGACCGAGGCACTGAAGCGGCTGACACCCACCGCCGAGGAAGTCGCCGACCTGCTGAAGAAGGACGTCACCAAGCTGCGCTGGCAGGACGCGCGCAACGCGCTCAACAGCCTGGGTGCCAAAGCGGTGGCCAGCACCGCCGAGGGCGGATTGAAGGGGCTGCTGAAGATCGTGTTCCCGTTCATTCCTAGCTGACGGAAACGCGGGCCAGCGAAGGATCCTTCGTACAACGCGACGCTTGCCTGTCGTTCCCGCGGCTTTCGCCAGACGCACCTCGGGTCAGGCGACAACCGAGTGACTGTGCTCGCGCAGCCGAACCACGCGGCTTTTTTCCGTCGTTCCCGCGAAGGTGGTACCAAGTGACGTTGCTTTCCACGGACTGACGTCACTGGGTCCCCGCCTGCGCGGGGACGACGGTAACGTGCAGACCTGCCTGCACCAACCCGTCTCAGCCGATCTCCACGCGCGCTCCCCCATCACGCGCAGACGCGAAGATCGCATCCAGCACCCGCATGTCGCGCCAGCCTTCCTCGCCGGGAACGCGTGGCGGACGGTGCTCCAGGATGGCCAGCGCATCGGCATCCATCTGCCGCGCCTGCTGTGCAGGCGTCGCGCCGATCGCCACGTCGAAACGGCGTCCGTCGCTGGCCTCGCCACGCACGCCCTCGTAGGCCTGGAACGGCGACAGTTCGTACCAGCCCTCCGCGCACTCCGCACGCAGCCGGTTCATGTTCTCGCCGAAACTGGTGGCGCAGTCCGCCGTGACGCCATCGGGGAACTCGAGACGGAACCGCATCGTCTCGTCGACACCCCGGAAGATCTCCGGGCGCTGTATCGACGACGTCGCCGTCACGGCGATGGGTTCCGTACCTGCGGTGTAGCGGGCCGCATTCAGCGCGTACACGCCCATGTCGTACATCGCACCACCGCCACGTGCGGGATCCAGCCGCCAGTTGTCGCCGCTGGCGCCGTCGAATCCGTGGAAGCCGGCCTCGGCGCGGATGCGCTGCAGCGGCCCGAACGGCCGGGACGTCGCCAGCGCCATCACCGCCTGCGTGTTCGGTTCGTGCTGCATGCGGTAGCCGATCGCCAGTTGCACGCGATGGTGCCGGCAGGCATCGATCATCGCGCGCGCTTCCGTCGCGTCCAACGCCATCGGCTTCTCGCACCATACGTGCTTGCCCGCTGCCGCCGCACGCAGGGTGAACGGCTTGTGCAGATGGTTGGGCAGCACGATGTAGACGACGTCGATGTCGGGGTTGTCGGCGATGCGGTCGAAGCCGGCATAGTCGTAGACGTTGCGGTCGGGAATCGCATGGCGCCGCTGCCATTCCTCTACCTTGGCGGGCGTGCCGGTGACGATGCCGGCCAGCCGGCAGTGCTTCGTCATCTGCAGCGCGGGCGCAAGCAGGTCGCGGCTGTAGTAGCCGAGGCCGACCAGTGCGACGCCGAGCGGACGCCTGGTCCCGGCGCGGACGAAAGGAACCGTGCCGGCCAGGCCGGCAGCGCCGAGCGCACCGAGGACGCGGCGGCGCGATGGATCGGGAAGGACGGGCGCGGCGCTCATCATGGACACCTCGGACGGGGGGGGAACCGTGAGGCTACCGCATGCCGCTCGCGCATGCGTCAGCGGGCGCGCTGTCCCGCGGCGTGCCGCCAGAAGAAATCCACCAGCGGCGGCAGCTTGCCGGCCAGGCCCAGCAGCGGACCGCGCAGCAGGGTCAGGTGCATCTCGTCGGTGGAGAACAGCCGGTTGATGCCGTCGAAGGCGTAGGCGGCGGTCGCGTTCTCGCTGCGGCGCTGGCGTGCCCAGCGCTCGATGCGATGCGGCGCGGCCCAGTCGGCACGCCGGCCCTGCGCGGCACGGATGCCGTCGCGCAGCGCGGCGACATCGCGCAGACCGAGATTGACGCCCTGCCCCGCCAGCGGATGCACGACATGCGCGGCATCGCCGGCGACGATGACGCGGCCGGCGACGTAGTCCTTCGCCAGCTGCCGCTTCAGCGGGAAGGCCGCGCGGGGCGAGGCCGCGTCCACCTGGCCGAGTGTGCCGCCCATGGCCAGCGTCAGTTCCCGGCCGAATGCGGCATCGTCCAGCGCCAGCACGCGCTGCGCTTCGTCATCCGGCAAGGTCCAGACGATGGAGCTGAGCCCGTCCGCGAACGGCAGGAAGGCCAGGGGTCCCGTCGGCAGGAAACGCTGCCACGCGGTGTCTTCATGCGGCATGCCGGTACGGACGAACGCCACCACGCCACGCTGCGCGTACTCGTGCGCAGCGACGTCAAGGCCAGCGAGGCGGCGCAAAGTGGAATCGGCGCCATCCGCCGCCACCGCCAATCGCGCATCGATGCGCGTACCGTCGTCCAGCCGCAGCGTCACGCCGGCCTCGTCCTGTTCCATCGCCTCCACGCGCGCCGGGCAGCGCACCTGCACGCCGGCCGCCGGCAACGCGGCCCATAGCCGGTCGACCAGCAGCGCGTTCTCGACGATCCAGCCCAGCTGCGTGCGGCCCAGCGTATCGGCATCGAACCGCAGTTCGCCGCCGCCGCCGGCATCCCAGACCCGCATGCGCCGATAGGGCTGCGCGCGCGCATCGCGCACGGCGTTCCACACGCCAGCCTCGTCGAGCAGCGCCGCATTGTCGGGCGCGAACGCGTAGACGCGCAGATCCGGCTGCGCAGGCGACCAGCGTGGCGGCTCGCGGCCTTCCACCAGCACCACCTCGAGTCCTTCGCGCGCCAGCCCCAGGGCGCAGGCAGCCCCCACCACGCCGCCGCCGACGACGGCGACATCGATCTGTCCACGCCGCTTCATGCGGCCTCCCCGCGGCACAACGCCGGTACATCGCCACGGAAGCCCATCGCACCGCCGACCAGGAACGACTGCAGCGAGGGCTGCGCATCCACGGCCGCCAGGCCCAGGCTCCGCAGCGGCTTCAACAGCGGCGACGGATTGGCGGTCAGGCGCGCCAGGCCGTCGGAGAACGCCAGCGTGCGTCCGCGATCCTCGCTACGGCGCGCGGCATAGGCCGCGAGGCTGTCCGCATCACCAGGATCGTCGCGACGGGCGATCTCCTCGGCCAGCGTCAGCGCATCGCGCAGGCCGAGGTTGAAGCCCTGCGCGCCGACCGGATGGATCGTCTGTGCGGCATTGCCGAGCACGACCGCGCGCTCGGCGACCAGCCGCTGTGCGACCACGCGGACGATCGGGTACACGCTGCGTTCGCCGCTGCCGATCAGGCGGCCGATGCGCCAGCCGATGGCGTGCTGCAGACGTGCCAGCCAGGCCGCGTCGTCCAACGCGGCGACCGCATCTGCGTCTTCCCGCGCGACCCCGTGCACGACGCCCCAGTGGCGGTCGCCACGTGGCAGCAGGGCGGTCGGTCCGGTATCGCAGAAACGTTCGTACGCGGTGCCGTCCGGTGCCTGCGTGGCACGCACGCGGGCGACGAACATCGTCTGGCCGTAGTCGTGTTCGTCCACCCCGATGCCGAGCGCCTCGCGCACGGCGCTGCGGGTACCGTCGGCGGCCACGACAAGGCGGGCCTGCAGCGTGCGCTCGCCATCGCCATCGGCGATCCGCAGCGCACGATGCCCTGCTTCGTCCTGCGCGAAGCCGACGAAGCGTGCCGGCCGATACCGGGTCAGTTGCGACAACCTATCCAGCCGCGCCTCCAGCGCCTCGCCGAAGTCCCGCGCCACCACCACCTGACCGAACGCGTCGCGACCATAGTCGCCGGCATCGAGTTTCACCCGCCCGAAGTCGCCCTGGCGACTGATGTGGATGCGCCGGATCGGCCCGGTGGGCGTGCGCAGCCGCTGCATCACGCCGAGCGACGTCAGCGCGTTGACCGTCGCCGCGGCGAAGCTGAGGTTGCGCTGGTCGAACACGGCGGGCATCTGGCCCGTCGGCGTGGCCTCGACCAGTCCCACATCAAGCCCTTGCCGGTCCAGGGCGATGGCCAGGCTGGCACCGACCAGCCCCCCGCCCACGATCACCACGTCATGCCGTTCTGTCATGCCGCCATGATAGCGCCCCGCCTCCGGCGCCCCGTCCGTGGGCATGCGATGCACGGGCTCCGGTAGAATGCGGGGCTGAGTCTCCGGAACCGTGCCGATGAACACCACTGTCCAACGCGTCCTCGTGCTGACGCTGATCGCCGCCCTGCTGGTGCTGACGCGCCTGCACCTGCCCACCACGTTCGGCCACATCGGCCCGTTGCCCGATGCCAGCTGGGCCGCGTTCTTCATCGGCGGCTACTACCTGCGCGGCTGGTCGCGCTGGGCGTTCCCGCTGTTCATGGCCGCCGCCGTCGCCGTGGACTACGTCGTGATCAGCGGCCAGGGCATCAACTTCTGGACGCATTACTGCGTCTCGCCGGCGTACTGGTTCCTGCTGCCGGCCTACGGCGCCATGTGGGCCGGTGGCGCCCTGCTGCGCCGCCATCAGACCGCGAACCACGGCCGCACGCTGGCGCTGCTGGTCGGCAGCCTGCTGGTGTCGGTCACCGTCTGCCACCTGTTGAGCCAGGGCAGCTTCTACTGGCTGAGCCCGGTGGTCAGCGAGCCGACGCTGGCCGGCTGGTGGAAGAACTTCAGCGACTGGTACGTGCCCTACCTGCGCGTGGCCGCGATCTACGTTGGCCTGGCCGTCATCGTGCACGTGGTGGTCGAGCAGGTCGTGCGCCTGGCCAAGCCGCACGGCCGCACGGCCGACTGATCGGACCGAACCGGCAAGCCGATGGGCAACCGTCTCTCGAAGATCTACACCCGCACCGGCGACGACGGCAGCACGGGGTTGGGCGATGGCACGCGCGTGGGCAAGGACTCCGCGCGCGTCACTGCCTATGGCACGGTGGACGAAGCCAATTCGGCCATCGGCGTGCTGCTGGCGGTCCCCAGCGTGCCGGACGACATACGCGCGCTGCTGACCACGGTGCAGCACCAGCTGTTCGACCTGGGCGGTGAGCTGTGCATCCCGGGCCATGCCGCGATCACCGGCGACGATGTGGATGCGCTGGAGCGGCAGCTGGACCATTACAACGACGACCTGCCGCCGCTGAAGGACTTCATCCTGCCGGCCGGCGGCGAAGCGGCGTCGCGCTGCCACCTGGCCCGCACCATCGTGCGCCGCGCCGAGCGCGAGACCGTCACCCTGGCCCGCCACGATGCGGTGCGGCCGGAAGCGATCCGCTACCTCAACCGCCTCTCCGACCTGTTGTTCGTGCTGGCCCGCGTGCTGGCCCGTGCCGACGGTCAGGGCGAGGTGCTGTGGAAGCACGAGCGCCGGCACTCCTGAGGCCGTGCGTATCCCTCCAAGGTCGGATGCCGGCCCGGCCGGTGCGGCGCATAGAATGGAGCCGGACATCCAACGGGAGAGGCGGTTCCCGCCCTGACGGGGCAACGCCGGCACCTTGATCATCTACACGCACCCCGCCTGCCTGCTGCACGACCCCGGTCCTGAGCACCCGGAGCGTCCGGCGCGGCTGGAAGTCGTGCTCGAGGCCCTGCGCGCGCACCACGCCGACGCCGACTGGCGCGAAGCGCCCATCGTGAAGCTGGGCGATCTGCGCCGCGTGCACGACGACGCCTTGGTGCACGACGTACTGGAAGCCGACATCGCCGGCTACCGCATGCTCGATCCGGACACGGTGATCTGCCCGGCCTCCCGCGCAGCGGCGCTGCGGGCCGCCGGCGCCGGCGTGGCCGCGGTGGACGCGGTGATGAACGGCGACGACCGGACGGTGTTCTGCGCCGTTCGCCCGCCGGGCCACCATGCGACCGGCACGGCGGCGATGGGGTTCTGCCTGTTCAACAACATCGCCGTGGCCGCAGCATATGCCTGCGACAAGCACGGGCTGGAGCGGGTGGCGGTGATCGATTTCGACGTCCACCACGGCAACGGCACCCAGGCCATCTTCTACAACGACCCGCGCGTGGCCTACTTCAGCACCCACGAATCCGGCATCTACCCGCACAGCGGCGCCCCGTACGAGCGCGGCGCGGGCAACATCTTCAATGCCCTGCTGCCGCCGGGCAGCGGCGGCTTCCGCTTCCAGAACACCTGGGCCGACGAACTGCTGCCGGCCCTGGACGACTTCAAGCCCCAGTTGGTGCTCATTTCGGCCGGGTTCGACGCCCACATGCGCGACCCGCTGGCGGACCTGATGCTGGAGACCGAAGATTTCGGCTGGATCACCCGGCAGCTGCGCGACGTGGCGCGACGCCACGCCGGCGGCCGGGTCGTTTCCATGCTCGAAGGCGGGTACGACCTGGAGGCCCTGCGCGACTCCGCGAAGGTGCACGTGGACGAACTCCGCTGACCCGCAAGGACCTCGGGTCGGTCGCTGAACCCTGCCCGACATCGCCCGGAAGCCTTCATTGCCCGCATGCATGGGATGGGGCAAGCTAACGGCCGTTTTTCGTCCGACAGCGAGCCCAGCACCGCGTGCGCACCGCCCTCCGCCTGCTCCCGTTGCCCTTCAGCATCGCCCTGTGCCTGCCGGCACTCGCCGACGATGAGAAGCCTGAAAGCTGGGCGCTCTGCCCGATCCAGGACGTCATCCCGGCCTTCGGTGGCGCCCCGCAACCCGTGGCATCCGGCACCCCGCAGGCGACCCGCGAGCAGCGCGCCGAACAGTCGACCTCCATCGAGGGCGACAGCCTGGGCGGCACGGAGTCCAACCTCGAGTACCAGGGCAACGTGGCCCTGAGCCGCGGCGACCAGTTCCTGGGCGCCGACAACCTGAAGTACGACCAGGAAAAGGACACCTACGTCGCCGATGGCCACATCCGCTACCAGGACACCGGCATCCGCCTGGTGGCCGACACGGCGCGTGGCAACCAGGAAACCGATACCCACCAGATCGACAACGTCCGCTACCAGCTGGTGTCGCGCCGCGGCAACGGCGGCGCAGACCGCATCGACATGAAGGGGCCGGAAGGCAGCCTGCTGCACTCGACCTATTCGACCTGCGACCCCGAGGACCGGCGCTGGGACCTGCGCGCCCGGCGCATCGACATCAATACCGACGACGGCTGGGGCGTGGCGCGCGGCGCGACGATCCGGCTGGGCAAGGTGCCGGTGCTGTACGTGCCGTACCTGAAATTCCCCATCGACGACCAGCGCCACACCGGCCTGCTGTATCCGGCTATCGGCCTGTCGGGTCGCAACGGCTTCGACTGGAAGCAGCCCATCTACCTGAACCTGGCGCCGAACTACGACGCCACGCTCGAGCCCCGCTACATGAGCGAGCGCGGCTTCCAGTTGGGCGCCGAGTTCCGCTACCTGTACAAGAAGGGCCGCGGCGAGATCCAGGGCACCTGGATGAACAAGGACGACCTGGTCCGCGACCGCATGGGCGAGTCGACCTACGACCCGCTGAATCCGAACAATCCCGATCCGGACGACGGACGCGGCTTCTTCTCGTATGTCGGTTCCCACCGGTTCAACCGGAACTGGCAGGCGCGCGCGAACCTGACCTGGCTCAGCGACGCCCGGTACCGCGAGGACTTCGGCAATTCGCTATATGGCCAATCATCGTCATCAGTGACCAGTACCGTGGGCATCTACGGCTCCGGCGAGTACTGGACCGCCGGCCTGATGGCCGACCACTGGCAGCTGGCGGACTACCTCAGCAGCGAGCGTTCGCTTCCCTACAATCGCCTGCCACGCCTCTATCTCAACTGGAATCAGCCACTGAGCCGATGGATGACGGTGGGCGGGCATGTGGAGGCCGCGAAGTTCCAGCACGATGAGAAAGATGGCGGAAGCCGCCTAGATCTCAAGCCGACCGTTTCGTTCCCCATCCAGGGCGCAGCCTGGTACATCACGCCTACGCTCGCCTACCGCCACACCGAGTACCGGCTCGAGGCCGACCTGGCCCAGACCATCGCCACGAATCGCGCTCGCGCGGCCTACGGCATCCCGTCCAACCAGCCCGTCAGTGCCGCACAGATCGCCGAGTTCTACGACCGCTCGCCCAGCCGCAGTCTGCCGATCGGCTCGCTGGATGCGGGCGTCTATTTCGACCGCGAGACCGAGATCAAGGGCGACCGCTTCCTGCATACGCTGGAACCGCGCCTGTTCTACCTCAACGCGCCGTATCGCGAGCAGGACGGATTGCCGATCTTCGACTCGCGCCCGTTCAATTTCAGCTACGGCCAGCTGTTCCGCGACAACCGCTACACTGGGCCGGACCGCCAGACCGATGCCAACCAGCTGACCCTGGCGCTCACGACGCGCCTGCTGCGACAGAAGGACGGCTTCGAGCGATTGTCGGCCAGCATCGGCCAGATCCGCTACTTCGATGATGTCCGGGTGACGGCGCCCAACGAAGTTCCGCTGGAAAAGGGCAAGTCGGCCTGGGTGGTCGACGCGAACTACGCCCCGACCGACCGCTGGACCATCGGCGCGTCCTACCAGTGGGATCCGAAGTTCCGCCGCGAGGATCTCGCCAGCGTGCGCGCACGCTACCTGCTCCCGGAAGACGGCGTGGTCAACCTCAGCTACCGTCGCCGCCGCGATGTGCTGGAACAGGCCGACTTCTCGTTCCTGTATCCGGTGACGCCGGCCTGGAGCGTGGTCGGCCGCTACTACCATTCGTTCTACCGCAATGAAGCGCGCGACATCGAGCCCGGCCTGCTGGAAGGCGTCGCCGGCGTGCAATGGGACAGCTGCTGTCTCGCCGTGCGCGCGCTGGTGCGCCGCTATGTGCGCAACCGCGAGGGCGAAATGAACACGGGCTTCCAGCTCGAGTTCGTCCTCAAGGGCCTGGGCTCGGCCGGCCAGGACACGGACCGGACCCTGCGCCGTGCTATCCTCGGTTACTACCGAGACGACCTCTATCTCGTCCCACCGAGCAATATCGCGCCGCGTCCGGACGACACCACCTACGCTCCGGATCCGATGCCATGACCAAGCCGTTTTCCCGCCTCCTGATCGCCGGCCTGCTGACCCTGTCGACGGTCGCCGCGCCCGTGACGGCGCAGACCCTGCAGCCGCTGGGCCGCATCGCCGCCGTCGTCAACGAAGATGTGGTGCTGCAGAGCGAGCTCGACCGCGCCGTGCAGAACGTGCTGACCCAGTACGCCAACCAGCCCGGCCAGCTGCCGCCGCGCGCGGTGCTGGAACGCCAGGTGCTCGAGCGCCTGGTGCTGGTCAAGCTGCAGGTCGCACGTGCCGCGGAAACCGGCGTACGCGTCAACGACGCCGATCTCAACAACGCGGTCAAGGCCGTGGCCCAGCAGAACGGCACCACCCCGGACGGCCTGCGCCAGCGGCTGGAAGCCGACGGCATGTCGTTTCCGGAGTTCCGCAACTCGCTGCGCGACGAAATCACCATCCAGCGCCTCAAGCAGAGCTTCGCGCAGACCCGTGTGAACGTCAGCGAGGGCGAGGTTGACGCCGCCCTGGCCGCGCAGGCGGCCAGTGGCACGCAGTACCGCCTGGCCCACATCCTGGTCGCGCTGCCCGATGGCGCAAATGCCGAGCAGATCAGCACAGGCCAGGGTAAGGTCGAGGGTGTCAAGGCATTGGTGGACAAGGGCGAGCTGGACTTCTCCGCCGCAGCCGTGCGCTATTCCGATAGCCCCAACGCACTGGAAGGTGGCGACCTCGGCTGGCGCAGCGTCGATGAAATTCCCACCGTCTTCGTCGAGCTCTTGAAGGGCATGACACCAGGCCAGGTAGTTGGCCCCCTCCGCGGACCGAGCGGGTTCCAGTTGTTGAAGCTCGTGGAAGTACGCGACGCCGCGCAGGCCGAGAAGCGTTCGGTCGAGGAATACAACGCGCGCCACATCCTGGTGCGCATCACCGACACCCAGGATGCGGCAGCCGCGAAGGCGAAGATCGACACCCTGCGCGCCCGCATCGCCGGCGGCGCCGATTTCGTCGCCGTGGCCAAGGAATCCACCGAGGACGCGAACAGCCGCGACGACGGCGGCGACCTGGGCTGGTTCCCGGCCGATGCCTTCGGTCCCGCATTCGGCAAGGAAGTCACCGGCCTGCAGGATGGCCAGGTAAGCGCACCGTTCCGCACCGATGCCGGCTGGCACATCGTCCAGCGCGTGGGCAGCCGCCAGACCGACGTGACCGACCAGAACCGTCGTGCCCAGGTGCGCGACACCATCGGCCGCCGCAAGGCGGAAGACGAATACAACCGCTACCTGCAGGAGCTGCGTGGCGAAGCCTACGTCAGCTTCCGCACCGGCGACCGCGCCGAGACCACGCCGGGCGGCTGACATGACGCCCCGGCTGGCGCTGGTCCCGGGCGAGCCTGGCGGCATCGGACCGGAGCTCTGCGTGCGGTTGGCGCAGCAGCGCCGCCAGGACTGCACCCTGCTCGCCTTCGGCGACGCCGCCACGCTCGGCGCCGCCGCCGACGCACTTGGCCTTCCACTCCGCTTGCTCGTTGAACACGAGGTCGCCTCGCAGCCAGGCGATCTGCGCCTTCGGCCCGTCCCCAATGCGGCACTCAACGCCTTCGGCAAGACCGACCCGCGCAACGCACGCGCGGTCATCGATGCACTGACACTGGCGGCCGACGCTTGCCTGCGCGGCGAACTCGATGGCCTGGTCACCGGCCCGGTGCACAAGGCCGCGATCAATGCCGGCGGCATCGCCTACAGCGGTACCACCGAGCTGCTCGCCGACCATGCCGGCCGGCCGGTAGTGATGATGCTGGCGAACGACATCGTGCGCGTCGCGCTGGCGACCACTCACCTGCCACTGCGCGACGTGCCTGACGCGATCACCCATGCAGCGCTGGCGCAGGTGCTGCGCATCACCCACGCCGCGCTGCGCCGCGACTTCGGCATCGCCGATCCCGTCATCGCCGTGCTCGGCCTCAATCCGCATGCGGGCGAAGCCGGGCTTCTGGGGCGCGAGGAGATCGAGGTCATCGAACCGCTGCTGCACGCGCTGCGCGCCGACGGCATGCGCCTGGAAGGACCGCTGCCCGCCGATACCGCCTTCCTGCCGCAGAAGCTGTGCGGTTTCGATGCGGTGGTCGCGATGTACCACGACCAGGGCCTGCCGGTGCTGAAGTACAGCGGCTTCGAGCAGGCCGTGAACCTGACCCTGGGCCTGCCCTATCCGCGCGTGGCGGTCGACCACGGCACGGCGCTCGACCTGGCCGGCAAGGGCGTCGCGGACCCGTCCAGCCTCTTCGCCGCCGTCGCCACCTGCGCGCGCATGGCAGCCCAGCGCACGGGCTGACCGCCGCTCGCCGGCGGAAGATGCGACCTTCCCGCATAATTCCCGCATGTCGCATTTCAAGGCTCCCCCCAAGAAGTCCCTCGGCCAGCACTTCCTGACCGACCGCAGCTACATCGACAAGATCGTGATGGCGGTGAACCCGCAGCCCGGCGACCGGCTCGTGGAGATCGGGCCGGGCCAGGGTGCGATCACCTTTCCGCTGCTGCGGAAGCACGGCGAACTGACGGCGATCGAATTCGACCGCGACCTGATCACGCCGCTGATGGAGGCCTCGGAAGGCGTCGGCCGTCTGACCATCGTCCACAAGAACGTGCTGGACGTGGACTTCGGCAAGCTCGCCGGCGACGGGAAGATCCGGCTCGTCGGCAACCTGCCCTACAACCTGTCCTCGCCGATCCTGTTCCATGCCATCGAACACGCCGCATCGATCCACGACATGGTCTTCATGCTGCAGAAGGAGGTGGTGGACCGCATGGCTGCCGAGCCTGGCAGCAAGGTCTACGGCCGGCTCAGCGTGATGCTGCAGGCCTACTGCCGCGTCGACTCGCTGTTCGTCGTGCCGCCAGGCGCGTTTCGCCCCCCGCCGAAAGTGGACTCCGCCGTTGCGCGCCTGGTGCCGCGCGACGCGTCGGCCATCGGCATCGCCCACCATCGCCGCTTCGAAGAGGTCGTGCGGGCCGCCTTCGGCCAGCGTCGCAAGACCCTGCGCAATGCGCTGGGTGGCACCTGCTCAACCGAGCAGATCGAAGCCGCCGGGCTGCGCCCCGATGCGCGCGCCGAACAGATCGAGGTCGAGGGCTTCGTCCGCCTCGCCAACCTGCCTGCGGAAGGCTGATCGCGCTGCATCACCGCCTTGTTTCCGCTTTTACACGCCATTGCATACACTTCCCGCATGGATTCCCCCGACTACGCCATCGACGTCGATGTCGCCACGCGCTTCCTGGACGACCAGTCCACGCCCGAGGACGGGCGTTACGTGTTCGCGTACACCATCCATATCCGCAATCGTGGCCGCGTGCCTGCGCAGCTGCTGCGCCGCCACTGGGTCATCACGGATGCGAACGGCAAGGTGGAAACGGTCGAGGGCGAAGGCGTGGTCGGCGAGCAGCCTTGGCTGAGGCCGGGCGAGGATTTCCGCTACACCTCCGGCGCCATCCTCGAGACCTCACTGGGGACCATGCAGGGAAGCTACGACATGCTGGCCGACGACGGCACCCGTTTCGACGCTCCCATCGCGCAGTTCACCCTGTCCGTCCCGCGGACGCTGCACTGAGTCCGCCGCGATGACGGTCTGGGCCATCGGCGACCTGCAGGGCTGCTACGACGCCACGCAGCGGCTGCTCGAGAAGATCCGCTTCGATCCCGCGCAGGACCGCCTGTGGTTCTGCGGCGACCTGGTCAACCGCGGCGGGCAGTCGCTGGAGACGCTGCGGCTGGTGCATTCGCTGCGCGACCACAGCACGACGGTGCTCGGCAACCATGACCTGTCGCTGCTCGCCATCGGCGAACGCTCGCCGGATGAGCAACGCAAGGTCAATCCCGACCTGCAGCGTGTGGTGCTGGCGGACGACGCCCGCGTGCTGCTGGACTGGCTGCGCATGCAGAAGCTGGTGCACGTGGACCGCGAGCTCGGCTGGATGATGGTGCATGCCGGCCTTGCGCCGAAGTGGACCACGGCGTTGGCCGAAAAGCATGCGCGTGAGGTGGAGCAGCAGCTGCACGGCAATGCCTACCGCAAGCTGTTCCGCAACATGTACGGCGACAAGCCGAACTGGGCGCCGCACCTGTCCGGTTACGATCGCGCACGCGCCATCATCAACGTGCTCACGCGGATGCGTTATTGCACGCCACGCGGACGAATGGCGATCGAGGAAAAGGGCGCACCTGGCCGGCAGGCGCAGGGCCTGTATCCGTGGTACGAAGTCCCGGGCCGCGCCGAGCGCGACCTCAAGATCGTCTGCGGCCACTGGTCCACGTTGGGCCTGATGATCGGCCACGGTGTCCACGCGATCGATACCGGCGCGGTGTGGGGCGGCAAGCTCACGGCGTTGCAACTGGATACCGACGACATCCGGCTGGTGCAGGTGCCCGGCCGCGACGTGCCACCTCCGCCCAAGGGCGAACTGCCGAAGGACTGAACATGCGGCGGGCGCGGCTGTCGACGCTGTGCCTGATGCTGCTGGTAGTCGCGGCCTGCCGTGACGAAACGCCGGTCGCTGCCGCGCCGGATGCGCCTCCCACCATCTCGCCCCCGCTGGTCGCCGCGGCACGTGCGCAGGTCGGCGTGGTGCGCCTGTATGACCCGACCTACTTCAGCCTGTCGTACCCCGGCGGCGATGTGCCGTCCGATCGCGGCGTCTGTACGGATGTGGTCATACGCGCGTTGCGCACACAGGGACTCGACCTGCAGCAGGCGATCCACGACGACATGCGGGCGCACTTCGACCGGTACCCGCAGCAATGGGGCCTGAGCCGGCCCGACCGCAACATCGACCATCGCCGCGTGCCCAACCAGATGCGTTGGTTCGAACGCAACGGATGGCATCGGAGCATCGGCTCTTCAGCGGACGATTTCTCGCCCGGCGACATCGTAGCGTGGAAACTCACCGGCAGCGGCCTGCTGCATATCGGCATCGTCTCGGATCGCCGCAGCCACGACGGGACGCCACTGATCCTGCACAACATCAACGCCGGCACGCAGGAAGACGACCTCCTGTTCCGCCACGCCATCATCGGCCATTACCGGCAGCCTGCGGACGTCGACCAAGGCGCATTGCCGTAGCGCGAGCCGCTCGACGCCGCGCATCCCCAGATGCGGAAAGTGCGGGAGTTCATATCGTCATTCCGGCGAAAGCCGGAATCCATTGTGCCTCCGCTCGCACTGATTCGACTGCAAGCAACGTGGATTCCGACCTTGTCAGGCTTGCCGTTGAGGGCTGCCGGAATGACACGCCCACTTTCGTCTGCGCATCGCGCGCTGTCAGAGACGCCTGTACTCGACAAAGTCAAAGCGCAGCGCATGCTTCGCATCTACCGGATGCACTTCGCGCGAGACTTCGCGCCAGTCCACGGGATCGAACGCCGGAAAGAACGCATGCGCGTCGTCCACCACGGTATCGACTTCGGTCAGGTGCAGCACATCGGCGCGGTCCAGCGTCAACGCATACACCTCGCCGCCGCCTATCACGCAGAGTTCGTCGCTTCCCTGCTCCGTCGCGATCCGGATCGCTTGCTCGACCGAAGCCACGCCCTGCATGCCCTCGAAAGGCACGCGACCGCTGCGGGTCAGCACCAGGTTCAACCGTCCGGGCAATGCGCGGCCAAGCGACTCGGCGGTCTTGCGCCCCATCAGCACCGGCTTGCCCAGCGTCAGCGCCTTGAAGCGCTTCAGATCGTCGGGCAGGCGCCATGGCAAGTCGTTGTCGCGGCCGATGGCGCGGTGGCGATCGAGCGCCGCGATCAGCGAGACGCGCACAGGACCTAGACCGCCACCGGCGCCTTGATCGCCGGATGCGGGTCGTAGCCGTGGATCTCGATGTCGTCGAAGGTGAAGCCGAACAGGTCGGTGACGTCGGGATTGAGGTGCAGCTTCGGCAGCGCGCGCGGTTCGCGCGACAACTGCTCGCGCGCCTGGTCGTAGTGATTCGAATACAGGTGCGCGTCCCCCAGCGTGTGCACGAAATCGCCCACGCCGAGACCCGTCGCCTGCGCCACCATGTGCGTCAGCAACGCGTAGCTGGCGATGTTGAACGGCACGCCCAAGAAGATGTCGCCGCTGCGCTGGTAGAGCTGGCAGCTGAGCTTGCCGTCGACCACGTAGAACTGGAACAGCGAATGGCAGGGCATCAGCGCCATCTTCGGCAGCTCGGCCACGTTCCAGGCGCTGATCACCAGCCGGCGCGAGTCCGGGTTGCGCTTGATCTCGTCCACCAGCCACTGCATCTGGTCGATGGTCTTTCCGTCGGCGCCTTCCCAGCTGCGCCACTGCTTGCCGTACACGGGTCCCAGTTCGCCATTCGCGTCGGCCCACTCGTCCCAGATGCTGACCTTGTTGTCCTTCAGGTAGGCGATGTTGGTCTCGCCCTTCAGGAACCACAGCAGCTCGTGAATGATCGAGCGCAGGTGCAGCTTCTTGGTGGTGACCAGCGGGAAGCCTTCGTTGAGGTCGAAGCGCATCTGCCAGCCGAACACGCTGCGCGTGCCGGTGCCGGTACGGTCGGACTTCTCGGCGCCCTGCTCCAGCACGTGGCGCAACAGGTCGAGGTACTGCTTCATACGGTCTTCTCCTTGCCGTCGTTGGGCACAGGCACCACGGGCTGCAGCGTCGGCGCGCGGCGCGACAGCCACAGCAGGTACAGGCCCAGCAGCACCAGCGGTACGCTGAGGATCTGGCCCTTGGTCAGCCAGCCGAATGCGACGTACATGCCCTCGTCCGGGACGCGCACGAACTCGACGATGAAACGGAACACGCCATACAACAGCGCGAACAGGCCGGAGACGAGATAACGCGGCCGGGGCTTGCGCGAGACCGCCCACAGCACGACGAACATCACCAACCCTTCGAGGAAGGCCTGGTAGAGCTGTGAAGGATGACGGGCGAACGGGTCCAGCGCCCCAGCGGCGTACTGCGCCTGCAGCTGTGCGGCATCCAACGAGCGGAGGGCAGGGTCGGTCGGAAAGATCACGCCCCAGTCGCTGTGCGTCTGCTTGCCCCACAGCTCCGCACCGATGAAATTGCCGAGGCGGCCGAAGCCCAGGCCCGGCGGCACCAGCGGCGCCACGAAATCCATCGTGTCGAAGAAATGCAGCCGGTGCTTGCGCGACCACCACAGCGCCGCGGCCATCACGCCGAGCAGGCCGCCATGGAAGCTCATGCCGCCTTCCCACACCTTGAAGATCGACAGCGGATTGTCGAGGAAGGTACCGAAGCCGTAGAACAGCACGTAGCCGATGCGACCACCCAGCACCACGCCGAGCATGGCGTAGAACAACAGGTCGGAGAACGCGTCCGCGTTGACGCCGGGCAGGCGTCCCTGCGACGCGCGCAGGCGGCCCAGCCACCAGGCCGTGATGAACGCAAGCAGATACATCAGGCCGTACCAGTGCAGCTTGACCGGTCCCAGCGAAAAGATGATCGGATCGATCTGGTGGAGGTAGATCATGCGCCTCGGCGTGGCCGGTGGGGATGGGCTATTTTGCCCCAGCCGGTCCGCGCGTGGATGACTGGCGCTCCCGTGGCGCCCGACTTGCCCGCCTGGGGGCCAGCGCAGCGGAGCAAGCTCCGCTCTACGGCATCGGTATCCATCCAGCCAATGCGGCACCTTCGTAGAGCCGAGCTTGCTCGGCTGGGCAGGCGTCCGGAGCCAAGGCAGCGGAGCAAGCTCCGCTCTACGGCGTCGATATCCATCCAGCCGATGCGGTTGCCTTCGTAGAGCCGAGCTTGCTCGGCTGGGCCCTCACCCGGAACCACCGGCTGTCGAGCGAGCTCCGCGTTACACGGCGCCGGTTTCAGTCCAGCAGGTGCGGCCGGTTGGGCAGTTCGTCCTCGTCCGGCTGCCCGTCGGATTGCGGCCAGTGCATCGCCAGCAGGTCCGATACCGCGCGGATGCCGTCGATGACGGCCTGTTCGGGATGCCCCGCGCGCATCTCCTGCTCGATCAGCCGGCAGACCGCCGCCCATTCCGCATCGCTCACGCGCCCTGCCAGGCCACGGTCGGCGACGATCTCGATACGGTGGTCGGCCAGCAACAGGTAGATCAGCACGCCGTTGTTGGCTTCGGTGTCCCAGGTGCGCAGGCGGACGAACACGTCCTGCGCCCGGTCGCGCGCTTCCATGCCGGCCACTACCGCGCCGGGTGGCAGGTTCGATTCCACCGCGAACATCACCTCGCCGCGATGCTGGCGCTCACCCGTCGCAATCGCCTCGGTGATCCGCTGCAGGCTGTCCTCGGGAAACAACCGGCGCGACGAAGGGGCGAACAGATGCCGTAGCAGGCGCATCACCAGCTCCCCGAGGCGCCACCGCCTCCGGACATGCCGCCACCACCGCCCCAGCCGCCTCCGCCGAAGCCGCCTCCACC
>NZ_PDWW01000023.1 GCF_010093445.1 Pseudoxanthomonas japonensis
GGTGGGTGGGAGGCGCCTTCGGTGGCTGGGCCTCGCCGGGATGGACGCAGGATGCGCGCCGGCAAGGCATTCGGCCAATTTATCTGTTGAATTTCAGATATATGGAATTCAATATGACTGCATGCGCTACGACCTCAACCTGTTGCCCGTCTTCCTGGCACTCATGGACGAACGCAGCGTGACCCGTGCCGCCGCACGGCTGGGCATCACCCAGCCCGCACTGTCGAATGCGCTGGTGCGGCTGCGCGAGATGCTGCAGGACCCGTTGTTCATCCGTGAGCGCTACGGGATGCAGCCGACGCAGAAGGCGGTGGAACTGGCGCCGGCCATCGCCGCCGCGCTGTCGCAGGTGGATGCGCTGGTGCTGGGCCAGCGGCAGTTCGATCCGGCGAAGGAGGAGCGTCTGTTTACGCTGGCGCCAAACAGCTACGTGGAGTACGTGCTGGTGCCGGCGATCGCGGCGCGGCTGCGGGAACGTGCGCCGGGCATCCGGCTGCGACTGACGCCTTACGGCACCGATCTGGCCGCGACCGGTGCGATATCCGGCGAGACCGCGATGGTGCTGGGTCGCATCGTCGATCCGCCCGAGAACCTGGTGGTGCAGCACCTGATGGATGACGGCCTGGCCTGTGTGGTGCGTGCCGATCACCCGGTGGTCAACAAGCGTCTTTCAAAGCCGCAATACGAGCAGTTGAAGCACGTCAACGTGCTGCCGCCCGGACGGCTGCGCGCCGGCTTGTTCCAGGCGCTTGAAAGACAAGGGTTGCGACGCGACGTGGTCGTGTCGGTTTCGCACTTCCTGTCGGTCCCCGAACTGGTCGCTGCGACCGACTACTGCGCGACGTTGCCCCAGCTGATCTGTCGACGCCTGGCGCGCGATCCGCGTCTGAAGGTGCTGCCTACGCCGGTGGACCTGGGCACGTTCCCGCTGGAGATGGCATGGCACGTGCGCTACCGCCACGATCCGGCGCACCAGTGGCTGCGTGCGCTGGTCGCGGAGGCGGCGAAGGATGTCGCGCGGGGCGCGGCATCCCCTTGACCGGAAAGCCGGCGCCCGTGCAGGACGCCGGCCTCCGTCGATCGATCAGAACTTCCAGCCCACGCGGGCGTAGTAGAAGCCGCCGTTGAAGCCGTACGGCGAATGCACCGGATACGCCGCACCGGCGACCGACGCGCCCCACGGATTGTCGTCCGGGGTCTCGTCGAACAGGTTCTGCGCACCGACGTTGACGTACAGACCGGAGGGGAAGGTCCAGCCCACTTCGGCATCGACGATCAACTTGCTGTCCTCGTAGATCGGCAGGCCACCGTCTTCGATGGTGATCGCGCCGCTGTCCAGGTGATCCTCGTACCACGAGCCGTAGTAGCCCAGGCGCAGGTTGGCGTGGAAGACCTCGCGCTGGTGGTTGACGCTGAAGTAGCCCTTGGTCTTCGGCAGCGATTCCTCGATCTTGTAGACGCGGGCTTCGTTGATGAAGTTGGCGTCGTAGCGGTCCACTTCGGTCTTGTTCCAGTTCACCGCGAGCGAATACGTGGTCTTGCCGCCGAAGTGCGCCGTCTCCACGCTGGTCACCAGGTCGACGCCGGTGGTGGTGGTGTCGAAGGCGTTGCCGAAGTAGGTCACCGAACTGAGCGAGGCGGCTTCCGGATTGCCCGAGGCGACCAGGGCGTCGCGCTCGGCCGGCGTCAGCGCGAAGCTGGTGCTCAACGCAATGCGGTCTTCCACCTCGATGCGATAGCCGTCCACGGTCACCAGCCAGTCGCCGCTGCTCCATACCATGCCCAGCGACAGGTTCTTCGATTCCTCGGGCGTCAGGGCGCGTGCGCCCTTGAGGATCGCGATGGGGTTGGTCGGCGGCAGCGTCGCGATGTCCTCCAGCACGCTGCCGTTGAACGCCGTGCTGATCTGGCTGATGTTCGCCTGGCCGGGCGTGGGGGCGCGGAAGCCGGTGTTGTATGCGCCACGCAAGGCGAAGGTGTCGGACACGTCGAAACGCGCGGTCAGCTTGCCGTTGGTGGTGCTGCCGAAATCGTCGAAGTCTTCATGACGTACTGCGGCGGCCAGCAGCAACTGTTCGGTGAACTGCGCCTCCAGGTCCAGGTAGACCGCCCAGTTCTTGCGATCCCACTCGCCGGCCGTGCGCGGACTGAACCCGTTGAAGCCGTTCGAGCCCAGCGCGAAGCCCTGTTGCGTCAGCGGGCCGATCGCGGTGGAAGGACCGTCGCCGGCTTTCACCTCGAAACTTTCCTCGCGCCACTCCGCACCGGCCGACAGGCGCAGGGGCTGCGCGGTGAACGAGGTCTCGAAGTCGGTGCCGACGTCGAAATTCACGCCCTTCTCGGTCTGCGTGTTGCCGCCGGGACTGAAGCGCAGGCCTTCCGGCTGCGCCGCACCGAGCGATGCGTTGACCGTGTTGTAGATAGTGAAGTCGATGTCGTTGCGGCCGTAGGTCACGCTGGCATCCCAATGCCAGCCGTTGCCCCACGTGCCCTTGATGCCGCCGACCACCGACACGTCTTCCAGGCTGCCGCCGAAGCGTGGCGTGAAGCCGCCGGGCAGCGACGAGAGGAAGGTGAAGCAGTTCGACGGCAGCGCCGACACGGCCGAGCTGACCGTGCTGTACGGAATCAGGTTGCCGTTGGCATCGCGCAGCGCGATGGTCGGGCAGGTGCCGACGCCCGTGGTGTTGCCGATCAGCAGCGTTTCGCCGCCGTCGTTGGAATACACGCCCGAGCGCGCGGTGGGATCGCGGAAATAGAAGCCGCCATCGACGTCGCGCTTCGCGTAGTTGCCGAACAGGTAGAGGTCGACGCTCTCGCCGGTGATGCCAAGGTTGGCGACGAACTTGAGGTCGTCGTTCACCTCCGGCGAACCCCAGATCTGCGCCGGGACGGGCACGCCGGGATAACCGGCGGCGATCGCGGCCGCCGCATCGTCGCGCTGCACGCTGCGCGAGGTGGCATCGGCATTGCGCCATTCGGCAGTGAACGTGGCGTAGCCGTTCGCGGTCAACGGCAGGCCGATCTGCACCGAGTACTGGGTGGTGAAGCCGTCGCCTTCGTAGTACTGGCCGGCGAAGGCTTCGAACGCGCCACCTTCGCTGATCTTCTTCAGGCCGAAGTTGACCACGCCGGCGATGGCATCGGAACCGTACTGGGCCGCCGCGCCGTCACGCAGCACTTCCACCTGCTCCAGTGCCATCGACGGGAACACCGAAAGATCCGGGCCCTGGGAGCCATCGGACAGGCCATGGCCGAGGAAGGTGATGACGGCCGAGCGATGGAAGCGCTTGCCGTTGACCAGCACCAGTGTGTTGTCCGGCGGCAGGCCACGCAGGTTGGCGGGACGCACCAGGCTGGCGGCGTCGTCGATCGGAATGGTGCTGACGTTGAACGACGGCACGAGCACGCGCAGCTGGTCGAGTGCGTCGGTGGCGCCCTGGTTGCGGAATTCCTCGGCGCTGATGATGTCGATCGGCACGGCCGACGACGAGACGGTGCGGGGTTGGCCGCGACTGCCGAGGACCGACACCGTATCGAGCGTGGTCGCCTCCCCGGTTGACGGCGGGGTGGCCGGCTCGGCGGTCTGCGCGATGGCGGTGCCGCTGCCCGCCAGCGTGGCGGCGATCAAGGCCCATCTGACAGCGGACGCCAGCGGCGTCCTGGAAACACGTGCGTACGGCTGCTCTCTCTTGCCCATGCGATGCGCCCCTGAATAGTGCGTTGGAAGTGGTGGATCCCTCTCGTGTGCGGGATGCAACGAATGAAGCGTTGTCCCAGGCACATCGGTAACCGGCGTAACGCTGTTGCGCAACAGCATCGGGTTACTCGAATCACCTTAGGCGGCGGCGAAGTGTGCGAAGTGAGGTGGCGATCACATGGCGACGCGCGATGACGCGAAAGTAATCGACGTTATTTCCAGAACACCCGTGTCTCCATACGGTTTTTCGACGGCGCACTCGCGTGGTGCGCAAAGCATCATTCCTGTGCATGCACTGCTGAACGCGTGAACGAGGCGGATAAACGGATGCGGTCGCCGTGTTCGTACGGCGATGTGCGGCATGCCGTCTTCACGACGTACATCCGCGTGTCCGGTCGATGGTGTCGGCGCCGGAGCGGAACGAATTCCGCTCCGGATGCCGCGATCAGGCGCGCAGGTCGACCACCGGCATAAAGCCGCCATAGACCATGCGCTGGCCGTCGAACGGCATCGGCGTGTCGCCCTGATTGGCGGGGTCCATGCGCGGATCTTCCATCACCTTCCTGGTGCCGGCATCGCGCGACGCCTTGTCCGGCCATTCGATCCACGAGAAGGCGACGTTCTCGCTCTCCGTGGCCTGCACGGCGCGGAAGAAGTCGGTCTGCGTGCCGCGCGGCACGTCGTCGCCCCAGGCCTCGATGATGCGCGCCGCGCCGTACTCCATGAAGATCGCGTCGAACGTGGCGGCGAAGTCGGTGAACGCCCCCTTGCCGTCCGCGGGTGCGGCAAGGATGAAGCCGTCCACGTACGACGACGGCGCGCCTTCCGGCCCCAACGTCACCGTGGGGACGAAGCCGCCGTAGATCAGCCGCTTGCCGTCGAATGGCATCGGATTGACCTCCGGCGTCATCCGCGGGTCGTCCATCATCTTCTTCATGCCGACATCGCGCGTGGCCTTGTCGGGCCATTCGATCCAAGAGAACACCACGCTCTCATCCGCCTTCGCCTGCACGGTCCTGCGGAAATCGGTGACCTTGCCGTCGGATACGTCGTCCTCCCAGCATTCGACCACGCGCGTCGCGCCCTGCTCGATGAAGACGGGATCGCCGAGGTTGGCGTGGTCGATGAACTTCTGCTTGTTGGCGGTGGGCACGGCGGCCACGAAACCATCGATGTACGGCATGGAAACCTCCGGGGATGCGGCACCGGAATGGCGCCTTCCTGAACGCGACGAGCGGGCCGGGCCGATTTCGACATCCCGCCTCGCATCCCGTGCCCAACCTGCACGAGCGGGCGGAACAGTGGCGTGACGATCTCCGTGCGCGCCGGCGGAGGGAACGGCTCAGCGCTGCAGGCAGTTCCGGTAGCGCTCGTCCACGCGGGTGGCGAACCAGGCGGTGGTCAGTTCGCGGGTGATCTTGGGGCTTTCCAGCCGGATGCCGGGGATAACGGCGCGCGGCAACGGTTTTCCTGCACGCGCTTCGGCCAGGGCATAGACGCGTGCGTACAACTCGGTATCGCCGAAGTCGAGCCGGTTGCCGCGCTCCAGTGCATCGCGGATGGCGCGGTCGTCCATGCGCAACTCGGCCGCCAGCGTCCGCACCGCGCGCTCGGTCTGGCCAGGCCTGGCCAGTGGCGCCCCCGGAGTCAGCAGATCGCCATCGAGCGCGAGCGTGGCACCGGTCGCGATGCCGACTGCGCTCTGGAACGCCGCGTTGCGGCTGGCGTACCAGCCGGCGTTGTAATCGGCGAAGCGGTGCACCTTGCGGGTGTAGGGCGTGTCGTAGCCCAGCAGATGGGCGATGCCGAAGTACAGGCCACCGCGTCGGGTGAACACTTCGTCGCGGATGCTGCCGTCGACCGGATACGGATAGCCGGCGGCTTTCGATTCGGCGAACGGAATGCCGACCTGCATCGGGCCGCCGGTCTGCACCGGGTTGTAGTCCGCGAACAGGCGCTTGCCCAGCGGCACGCTGCCGATCATGTCCTGGTAGATGTCGCTGAGGTCGCGCTCGGTGCGCACCACGCGCAGGCGTTCCGAGTACGTGCGTCCGTCCGGTGAACGCAACGCCAGCGCGGCGTCGACGAGGAACGTCGGCACGTGCATGGCCGCGGCGCGACGGTCGATCTCGCCACGCGCGATCTTCGGCAGGTTGGCGACGGCAGGATTGGCGACGTAGCCCGACTCCTGTTCGGTGACGGCCAGCACCGCGCAGATGTTTTCGCTGTTCGGGGCGATGCGCTGTGCGGCGAACGCGGTTTCGATGTCGGCCGCCCAGCGTTCCCGGTCGGCCACGGTGGCCGGCATCCGTCGCACGATCTCGCTGCGGGTGTCGGCGGGCGGTCGGGTCGGCGCGGGTGGTGCGGTGACGCAGCCGGCGAGCAGCAGCGCGAGCCACGGTGCGATGTGGCGCAATGGACGACAGGTGGCAGGCAGGGTCATGCGCGCAGCATACGAAGCGCGCCGTCCGGATGCACCCGCGTGCAGCGCAGCGGTGGGCCGCCATGGATAATCGGGGCTCCCCCGACAGCCGCCGCCATGGACACTGCCCTCGACAATCCCTTCTGGTCGGCGCTGGATTCGATCCATCGCGAGGTCGCCGTGCGCTCCGGCGACTTGTCGCGCTACCCCGCGGCGTTCGCCCCGTTCCTGGGCGTCGCGTCCGTCGACACGGCGGCGGGGGACGCATTCGACCTGCTGGTCGCGCCCGGCGAATCCGTCTACCTGCTCGGCATCGCGCCGGTATTGCCCGCGGGTTGGCGGCTGCAGGCCTTCCGCCCGCTGGCGCAGATGGTGTGCGACGCGCCGTTGCCGATGGCCGACGGCCCCGACATCGTGCCGCTCGGCGATGCGCAGCGCGAGGACGTGCTGGCGCTGACCGCGCTGGTGTACCCGCATTACTTCCGCGCACGCACGATGGACCTGGGTCGCTATTTCGGCATCTACGAACAAGGCCGGCTCGCGGCGATGATCGGCGAGCGTCTGGGCAGCGCCGGCAGCCGCGAGATGAGCGCCATCTGCACGCATCCGGATTTCACCGGCCGTGGCTACGCACGGCATCTCACCGCATGGCTGACCAACGCGACGCTGGCGCGCGGCGTGCAGCCGTTCCTCCACGTCAGCCATGAGAATGCGCGCGCGAAAGCCCTGTACGAGCAACTCGGCTACCGGGTGCGGCGCGATATCGAGTTCTGGTCGCTCACGCGCGAAGCGCGCTAGCGCGTGCCGGCACGATGCAGCTTCGTGAAGCGGATTTGACACGCGGTGCCGCCGGCACGGGCTAAGGTCGCCGCTGGTTTTCATGGAGCGCGCGCATGATCGAGATCCTGGCGAGCCCGCCGCACGTCGCGGGGTACCGCTTTACCGATGAACTCACCGGCGCCGACTACGCCGCCTGCATCGCCGACCTCGAATCGCGGCTGGCGCGCTTCGAGCGCATCGCCGTGGTCAGCGACATCAGCGACCTGCATGGGCTGGCGCTGGACGTGATCGGCAAGGATCTGCGCTATGCGTTGTCCAGACGCGGCGAGTACGACCGCTTCGCGCGCGCTGCGGTGGTCACCGACAAGCGCTGGCTGGTGACGGTCACCGGACTGGCGGACAGGGTGATGCCGCGGACGGAAATGCGCACCTTCGCCCCCGAGGAACGGACCGTGGCCCTGACGTGGGCGACAAACCTGGAGCCGGCGCCGCCGACGTCCTGATCGCTCAGGGGAACAGCGCCGCGCTGAGCACCGCGAGCGTCATCCCCAGGCCCATGAAGGCCAGGCGATGCAGCAGCGAGAACGGGGCAGGTGCGCGGTGCATGGCGGTATCCAAACCTGAGTGGCGCGAACGCGCCGTGAAGCCCTGTTCTCCCTGGAACGCCTGTGTCGGGAGCGACCGGCCAGCCCTGCCGATGGACGGCGCGCAGCGTCGTTGCCTATAGTGGAGGCATCGGGGAGGGGCCTATGGAGCTGCAGGGACGCGGGGACGCCGTTGCACACGGCCGGAACGTCGCATGGACGAGGAGCAGGCATCGCGGATTCAAGGGCCTGCTGCTGGCGATGCTGTTGCCGGTGCTGTCCCAAGCGTCACCTTCCACGCCGCCCACCCTGATTACCCTCGCGGGAGGCGGTAGCCAGCTGGGCGATGGCGTGCCGGCGACGCAGGCCGCGCTCGGCCAGCCCGTCGACGTCGCCATCGATGGCCACGGCAACACCTACATCGCCGATCGCGGGCACGCGCGCGTGCGGAAAATTTCCGTCGACGGGACCATGACCACGGTCGCAGGCAATGGTTCGACGGCCTACAGCGGAGACGGCGGCGCCGCCACGGCGGCGGGCATGCAGCCCGTTGCGGTCGCCGTCGATGCGTCCGGCACCCTCTACATTGCCGACCACGCGGGTTCGCGCATACGCAAGGTCACCCAGAACGGCATCATCTCCACGATCGCGGGCACCGGTACGCGTGGATACAGCGGCGACGGTGGGCCAGGCGTCGCCGCGTCGCTGTACGATCCGGCGGACGTCGAGGTCGATGCGGCGGGCAACGTCTACATCGCAGACTTCGGCAACCATCGTATCCGCAGGCTCGCGCCGGGTGGCACGATCACCACCATCGCCGGCACGGGATCGGACAGCTTTGGTGGCATGGGCCTGCCTGCCACGCAGGCCGATGTGGGCTATCCGCAGGGCCTTGCCGTCTCGCCGCAGGGCGAGGTTTACGTCGTGAACGGCTTCGTCGTCAGCCGGATCGATAGCAGCGGGATCATGGTGATGGTTGCGGGTCAAGGGAGTATCAGTGGGGATCCGGCGGCCAACAGCAGCATGAGCGACGTCCGTGACGTCGCGGTCGATGGGCGCGGCAACGTCTATGTCTCGACCAGCCATACCATCCAGATGGTGACCCCGGAAGGCGGCATGCACCACGTGGCGGGCACGCAGGACACGCGTGATGGCCAGCGGAACACCGCCTATGGTTTCGGCGGCGACGGTGGGCCGGCCACCGGGGCATGGCTTTCCGGTCCGTCGGGCATCGCACTGGATGCCGCTGGCAACCTGCTGATCGCGGACCGCTATAACGCCCGCGTCCGTCGGCTCAGTCCGGTCCCGCATCCCGAGCCGCCTCCGGGGATCGGCGCCTTCCATGGCCAGGTCAACCGCTACAACAACTTCTACAAGGACATGGTGACCGGCGACTTCAATGGAGACGGTCGCGACGATGTCGCTTTTTCGACTGCCAAGGACGCAACGACGGAGTACAGCACCAGTATCCCGAGCCGGGTAGGCATCATGCTGCAGACGGCGCAGGGCACCTTGTCGCCGCCCGTCTACGTCGACTTCCCGGCCGTCGTCCGACCTTCCTCGGTCATGGATTTCCACGGAGGCGGCCTGGCGGTCGCCGACATGGATGGCGACCGCATCGTCGACATCCTGGTGGCGCAAGGGGATGGCATTGGACTGATCGCGGGATCGCGGTCCGGACAGTTCTGGCGGACGTCGTTCAGCGGTGCCCATGGCGTGCCCGCCGATCGGCTGCTGGTCATGGATGTCAATCGCGATGGGCGCAAGGATGTCGTCGCACGCAGCCTTGAGGCCCCCGGCAGCGCGCAGGTGGGAGTGAGCATCTACGTCGGCGGTGGTGCGCAGGCCGTCCGGAGGGATTTCATCGCGCTGCCACACCTCCCGTTCGGCAGCATGGCGGCAGGCGACTTCAACGGAGATGGATTGCCTGATCTCGTGCTCGCCTACACCTTCACGTTCACGAATACGAACACGGACGATGGCGGCGCCGCGCTGCTCCTTCAGGACGGCCGGTCCGGTTTCGAGCCCCCTGCGCTCTATCCCGCGCCTGGCACTGGAAAAGCCAATCTGGCGATCGGAGATCTGGATGGCGATGGCATGCTCGACATCGTCATCACGCGTAATCGCACGAGGACGAATGCGGACATCCTGGTCCTATACCAGCGCTTCGCCGGGCAGTTCCAGAGAATCCCGCTGGCGACGGCGCCGGAACCCGACAACCTGGTCATCGCCGACATCGACCGCGATGGGCGGCAGGACCTGATCGTCCTCCACGTCAACAATTCGTCGGTCGGCTACTTCCAGCAGCATCCTTCGCGGGGCCTGACCACCGAGGCGCGATACTCGGGTGGTGGCATGTACAACCATGCGTTCAATCCCGTCGCGGTCGGTGACGTCAACAGCGATGGTCACCTGGACCTGGTCCTGCGCGAGGGCAACAGTGGCGTCTACGTGCGACTCGGCACCGGACGCAAGATCGGACTGCGCGTGAATGGAGGTCAACCTTTGATGCCTTCCGGTGCTGGCGGCAGCATGCCGCTCGTGCCGTCGGTGGCGAATGTCGCAGCGCCGACCCGCGTGCCGCTGTTAACCGCCGACAATGCATCGACGGCCATTGATACCCGCGAGACGGGCGTCGTGTCGCGTGGCGCGAGCTGGGTGCGGGCCTGGCAGCCACAGGTCGCGATCCGGCGCATCCAGCAGGTCGTCCAGCCATGGACGGCGAGGGCGGCCGTCATCGCCCGCCGGTGGTTCGGCACGCCGCAGGAAGAGGCGCGCGTGTCCGCGCCCGTTCGGGCCGTCCGCGTATCGACCGCCTCCCTGCCTGTACGGGTAGTAGCGGCTGCAGCGCCGGCCACGGTCGCGTGCCCCCTGTTCGTCCGCCGTTCCATCGTCTGCGAGCGGCTGCGTTGATGTGCCGGGTCGCGCGGTGACGGTGTCAGGCGCGGAGCGGCTCCACCCTGCATCCGTCGCCATCGCAAGCGGGCGCATGTTCCGTCGGGTCCGCTGGTAGCGGCAGTCGCGAGGTGGCTTCCGCCTCATGCACCAGCGATGCGATCTGCGCGCCCAGCACCAGATCGCCGACCTGGCCGAAGTGCTGGTGGCGGATCCGGCCCTGTGCGTCGATCAGCACCAGCGTCGGTGTGCCGCGCATCGCGTAGGCCTCCATCGTCTGCGGAATCGGGCCGCGCGTGCCGGGCCGGTCCACGCCGACGGGGAAGCCAATGCGGTACTCGTGCAGGAACGCTTCCAGCGCGACCGGCGTCATCGCCGCGTGGTGCTCGAAGACGGTGTGCAGTCCGATGACGGCGACCTGGTCGCGCGGGAACGTGGCGTGCACGCGCGCCGCCTGGGGTAGGCCGTGCGCGACGCAGCCGGGGCAGAGCATCTGGAAAGCTTCCAGCACGACGACCTTGCCGCGCAGGGATTCGAGGGTGATGGCGTCAGGCGTGTTGAACCAGCGGTCCACCTGCAACGGTGGCGCCGGGCGATCAATGGCGTTCATCGGGATGTCTCGTGGGTTCGCGACCGGCCTGGTGCAGGCCGGCGCGAGGGAGAGGGATTACTTGTTCGGCTTGCCCGGCAGACTGAGGTTGCCGGAGGCGACCTTGAGCACGTCCGCCACGCACAGCAGCGGGGCATGCACGCTGGCGTTGACGCGCAGGCCGGCGGTGACGCCGTCGAAGCTGCCGGCGGTGACCACGCCGATGTCGTCGAACGGCACCTTCACTTCCACCGTCTCCGCATTGAGCGTCGGGCTCCAGCCGGGGCTGTCGAGCAGGATGGGGAAGCCCGGCCAGGTCTTCGGCAGGCGCGGCTTGCTGCCTTCCGGAATGTCTACCACGCCCAGCGCGCCCGGACCGCAGGCCTCGTTCGGCTGCAGCACGACCCAGTGGCTGTGCCAGAGGTCGCCATCGTTGTCGAGCTTGCCGTCGCCGTTCTCGTCGTACAGCGGCGTGTCGTCGAAGTCGGGATGCGCGGTGACCGCCATCGCGAGGATGCCGGCGCCCTTCTCGAAGCCGACCTCGTACGGGTCGATGGTGGTCGGCCACACGTAGGAGAACACATCGCTGCCGGCCAGCTTGCCGGTCGCCGCCGGCGTGGTCTTGCCGGCCTTGCCGGAGACGGCCATGTGGAAGGTGGCGATGTTCTTCTCGGTGGTGATCTTGGTGTGCACGATGTCGAAATCGGCCGTCACGGCTTTGTTGGCGGCTGACGCGATGCCGCCGGTGTGGGCCTTGCCGTCGTGGGCGTGCGCGCCGCCGATGGCCAGCGCGAGTGCGGCGGCCAACGCGAAACGTCGGGTGGTGTTCTGGCGCATAATTGAACTCCTCTTGCTTGCTCTCTCAGGGTGGGTGGGAGGTACCGGGCGGCGTCCGATTGCAGTCGGGCGCCGCCCATCTTTTTCCGCCTAGGGCGGAGTCGGTTGCCGGAAGCACAGGACGCTTGCCTCGCGTTGATCGTCATCGGCGGGCTGCTGCTCCGCGCAGTCCACGCGCAGTTCCGCATCGCCGAACGCCTTGTCCAGAAACGCGCAGACATGCGGCGCGTCGCGTCGGCCCGAGGCGAACGGACGGAAGAACCCGCAGCCCAGGCAGGTGCGCAGGCCGGTGGCCAGGCCCTGTTCCTGCGCCTCGTTGACCAGCAGCTGGGTCACGCGCAGCAGCGCGCCGAGATCGGCTTCGCCCAGCGACTCCACCAGCGAGCCCATGCCCTGGTCGGGGCGCTGCAGCTGCGTGGCCATGCGCGAGCCGGCGGACGTCAGGCGTACGCGCGCGGCGCGCGCATCGTCGGGGTCGGGCGTGCGACGGATCCACCGTTTGCCTTCCAGCGCCTTCAGCGAATCGCTGAGACTCGCCGCCGAGACCCCCAGGCGCTCGGCGATCTGGCGTGCACGCAGGCCGTCCTGCACGCCTTGCAGCATGCGCAGCACGGCGGCTTGGGTCGGTGGCAGCGACGGTGTGCCGTCCTGGCGCCAGGACTGCGCACGGACCAGCGAGGACAATTGCTCGAGTCCGCGCGTGGCCTGCCTGCGTTGGAAGGGGGTATCGATCATGGCGTATAAGTTAGGACTCCTAACTATATAAGTCAACGACCGTCCGTCGGCGTGGGCAGGACTGGCCTGCATGTCACCACCGCATCATCGGCAGCGGCGAGAAGGGATGCCGATACAGGCGTTGCAGGGTGAACTGCAGCAGGCGGCGATGGAATCCCGCATCGGGAAACCTCACCCTGACCTCGTGCACCACGTCGCGGCTCAGGCCGAAGCGCAACGCGCCGTTGCTGACGTCGATCCAGTCGGCACGCCGAAACGTCTCCACGCTCGCATGCGTGTCCGTTGGCATGCGCCGGATCCGGTGGTGATGGTCGATCATCGCGTCCACGTCCTCCTGCCACTCCGGCCTGCCGATCGCCTGCAGGTGGTTCCGGGCGAGCAGGCGCGACGGCGGGAGATAGTCGAAAGTGCGTGCCGTCCAGATGCCGAGGTCGTGGAACGCCACGGCGATGCAGAGCTTCTCCAGCGCCTCCGCATCGCCGGGCGCCAGCAGCCAGTAGAAATTCGCGACCCGGTATGCGTGATGGCGGTAGCCGGCCGCATCGCCGCCGAGGTGCGGGGCGTGCGCATGGAGCAGGGCATCCAGCGTGGGCAGCGACGTCAGCATGGCCGCTGCACGCCAGCGCTCAGGTCGCAGGATGGGCCAGCTGCACCCGCCCGCGGCGCAGTGCGCGCACCTGCAGGACCATGCCCACGAGGAACACGAGGAACGTCGCGCCCACCAGCTTCTGCAGCAGCGGATCCTGCGGACCCGACACCAGCGGTGCGCCGATCGGCACGCGCGTCAGCGTTTCGGTGAAGCCGGGGATGAAGTGGAAGTACACGGTCAGCGTGAAGGCCAGCGATGCCGCGACATGCCGCCACGAACCGAGCACGGCGTTGCGGCCCAGCAGCACCGCGATGGCGAGCACGAGCAGGGTCAGCACGGTCAGGCCATGCGCTTCGCTCAGCTTGCCGGTCCGCATCAGGAAGAAACTGGTCAGGCAGGTGGCGACGGTGAACCAGGTGTAGGTCTTGCCCAGCGCGGTCGCATAGCGGATGTCGTGGAAGCGCAGCAGCGCGTACAGGCCGCCGAACAGCGACACGAGGCTGATGGCGGTGTGGAACCAGCCGAACGG
The DNA here is from genome assembly GCF_010093445.1 of Pseudoxanthomonas japonensis. Taxonomy (GTDB): domain Bacteria; phylum Pseudomonadota; class Gammaproteobacteria; order Xanthomonadales; family Xanthomonadaceae; genus Pseudoxanthomonas_A; species Pseudoxanthomonas_A japonensis. Next base: position 13,661 of record NZ_PDWW01000023.1, read on the forward strand.
CGTGATGTTGAGCATGGGAACTCCTCAGCGGGCATGCGGTGGCGGATCGGGAAGGTCGAACTGCATGAGGTTCCAGCGGGTGACGTCCTCCTCCCATTCGTCCCCCGCGACAGGCGTGAGCGGCAGGGCGAGGTTGGCGACGATCATCCGCCGTCCCTGCACGACGGATGCGGCAGGGAACAGCAGCCCACGCGGCAGGCCATCGGCGGTCACGCCGAGGAAATCCCCCGCGCGGTGGCGCAAGCGGCCGCGCTCGTCGAGTGCGACGAGGGTGTCGATCTGGTTCGCCGCCACCCACAGCAGTCCCTGGTGGAACAGCAGGCCGTCGGCGCCGTAGACGCCGTCGGCGAGTACCTCGATGGCACCATCCGGCACGCGCTTGCGCAGGACGCGGCCGTCCCCGGCATTGTTGAGGTAAAGGATCGATTCGTCCGCGTTGAACGCCAGTCCGTTCGCACCGAACGGCAGCGCGCCGGTAGTCGCCAGCAGCGGATCGCGTGCGAACACCTCGACATGGCATGGCCTGCACGTCGCGACGTCGGCGATCCGGTAGATTGCGCCCTGGAAGGAATCCGACACGTAGAGGTCGCCGGCGCGGTCGAAGACCATCCCGTTGATTGCCGGGAATCCCTGCGAGCCGTAGGTGATGGCGTCCTGGCTGCCGTCAGGATTGGCGATCTCGCGCGGTGGCGGGGCCGCAGGTATCAGCGCGGCGAACATCACTACGTCCTCGACCGGCGTACCGGCGGTGAAGCGTGCATCGAGTCGCTGCAGCTTCGACGCACCGAAGTTCAGCACGTATAGCTTGCCGTCGCGGAAGGCGATGCCGGTCAGCGGCGTCGCACCGAACCGGCGCTGGGCGAGCAGGCGGCCGTCGGCATCGAAGCGCAGCAGTTGGTTGTCGCGCGCTGCCGCCGGTTCGCGCGCGTCGAAGGTGCCGGCGTAGACCTCGCCACTGGCGGGATCGGTGGCCAGGCTTTCCGGATGGCGCACGTTGTCGGGCAGCACCACGAAAGGCGTCACCGGCAGGCGCGCCAGGTCCGCCGCCTGTGCGTACGCGCCTGCGAACAGGCCTGCCAGGCATAGCAGCGTGAGTCGAACGGGCATGTCGGGATCCGCGGCGAGACAGCCTGCACGCTCGCATGGCGCCCGCGTCCGCTGCTTGTACCGGCGTGCGGTCGCGGATTCCCACAACGACGAACGCCGGCACGGGGCCGGCGTCGTCCTGTCGCAGGGCTGCGATGGATCAGCTGTTGTCGACGCTCCAGCCGCCGGCACCGCGTGCCGCCAGCGTGATGAAGCCGCCGGCGATGGCGATGTTCTTGAGGAGCATGATCTGCTGGATCTGGTCGCCGAGGTTGCTGTGGAAGATCACCGCGCTGGCGATCGAGAACGCGGCGAGCAGGCTGGCGACGATGCGCGTGCGGTAGCCGGCGACGATGGCCAGGCCGCCGACCACTTCCAGCGCGATGACCAGCGGCAGCAGGGCGCCGGGGACGCCGACCGATTCCATGTAGCCGGCGGTGCCGGCGTAGGCGGTCAGCTTGCCGAGGCCGGAGATGACGAACAGCGAAGCGAGCAGGGTGCGGCCGGCCAGGTCGGCGGCGCCACGAAGGGCAGGGGTACGGGTGAGCGGGGCGGTAACGGTGGACATGATGGACTCCGGGGAATGAGGTAGGTGCAGCGGGTACGGGGCGCAGGTTAGGCCGTCGCCATGCATCCAGGAAGCCTATATATTTCGATGAAATCCATCGTCTGGAGCGATACATGCTTGATGCCGTCACCCTCGACCAGCTGCGCACCTTCGTCGCGGCGGCCGAGCAGGGCAGTTTTTCCGCCGCCGGACGCAAACTGCGGCGTGCGCAATCCGTCGTCAGCCAGACGCTGGCCAACCTGGAACTGCAACTCGGCGTCACCCTGTTCGACCGCAGCGCCCGCTATCCGCAGCTCACCGATGCCGGCCGCGCACTGCTGGTGGAAGCGCGCGCAGTCGCCGAGCGCATGGACACGTTCAAGGCCCGCGCACGGAGCGTCGCCGAGGGGCTGGAACCGGAACTGTCGGTGGCGATGGACGTCATGTTCCCGATGCAGGCGCTGACGCGCGCGGCCGCCTACAGCGGTACCGCCTTCCCGCACACGCCGCTGCGGCTGTATGTGGAAGTGCTGGGTGGCGTCATCCAGCCCGTGCTGGACGGCACCTGCGGCTTGGGCGTCGTCGGCTCGCTGCCGGAACTGCCCGCCATGCTGGCGGTGGAACCGTTGCTGTCGGTTCCGCTCGTCACCGTGGTCGCGCCGTCGCACGCGATGGCGGCCGTGCGCGGTGCAGTGCCGACGAAAACGCTGGTCGGGCACGTGCAACTGGTGCTCACCGATCGCACGCCGTTGACCGCCGGCCGCGATTTCGCGGTGCAGTCGCCGCTGACGTGGCGTCTGGCGGACCTGGGTGCGAAGCATGCGTTCCTGCGTGCCGGGCTGGGCTGGGGCAACATGCCGCTGCATATCGTCGAAGAAGACCTCGCTGCGGGACGCCTGAAGCGCCTGCGCCTCGCCGACGCCGATCCGCGCTATGCGCAGATGCCGATGCGTGCGGTCTGGCGCAAGGACGCGCCGCCGGGCCCCGCGGGTCGCGCCTTCCTCGCGCAACTGCGCGGAGAAGCTCGCTAACCGCCCTTGTTCACGCGAGTGAATCCGCGACGACATCGCTGAAGCTGGTCGGCGCGATGTCAACGCGTGCGCGTACGGCGCGTTGAAACTCCTGTCGTACCCACGGAGCCCCAGCATGATCCGACGTGAAGCCGTCAGCGCCGCCAACCGGTTCGGGCTGGGTGCACGACCGGGGACGCTCGAACGCATCGACGATCCGCGCGCCTGGTTGCAGTCTCAGCTGGGTACGCCACCTGCGACGTCCCCGGCGGCACTGTCGTCCAGCGCGGACTACTTGCAGGCGGAGTACGACTACCTGCGCGAACGGCGCGAGATGCGTGAGGAAGGCAAGCCAGGCGAGGCGGCGATGGGATTCCGCGAACGCTTCGGCAGACAGCAGCAGGCGGAACTCGGATGGCGCTATCGCCAGGCGGTCGTGACCGAACAGGATTTCGTCGAACGGCTGGTACGGTTCTGGTCGAACCATTTCGCCGTTTCCGTCGACAAGCGCACGGCGACGCTCTACGCCGCACCGATGGAGCGCGAAGCGATCCGTCCGCATGCGACCGGCGATTTCGCCGACCTGCTGCTGGCGGTCGAGCGGCATCCGGCGATGCTGCGCTATCTCGACAACGTACGCTCGGTCGGCGAGCAGTCGCGGCTGGCCGAGCGGCAGCGGCAGCGGCGGCGCGCGCAGGACGATGCGGCGCCACGCGCCGGCCTGAACGAGAACCTCGCGCGCGAGATCCTGGAACTGCACACCCTCGGCGTCGACGGTGGCTACGCGCAGGACGACGTGCGCGAACTCGCGCGCGCGATCACCGGCTGGAGCGTGCCGGCGGCGCGCGGCCGCCAGGCCGGCGACGGCAATGCGAGCTTCCAGTTCCGTCCCAATGCGCACGAGGCCGGCACGCGCCAGGTGCTCGGCCGCCGCTACGCCGCCGACGGCGAGGCGCAGGGACGCGCGATCCTGCGCGACCTGGCCGTGCATCCGGCGACCGCACGCCACGTCTGCGGCAAGGTGGCGCGGCATTTCATCAGCGACACGCCACCGCCGGCGGTGATCGAGCGCATGGCCGCCGCATGGCAACGGCACGGCGGTGCGTTGCGGCCGGTGTACACCGCATTGATCGACAGCGACGAGGCGTGGTCCGGCGATGCGCGGAAACTGAAGACGCCGGACGACTTCGTCGTGTCGACGCTGCGCAGTACCGGCACGGCGACGATCGCACAGCCGCGCGTGCTGGCCGGCCTGCTGGGCCGGCTGGGGCAGCCGCCGTTCACGCCGCGGTCGCCGGAAGGCTTTGCCGATGCGGCCGCCGACTGGAGCGGCGCCGATGCGGTGTGGAAGCGCATCCAGGCCGCGCAGTCACTGGCGGAAACCGCTGCAGGCGAAGATCCCGATCCGCTGCGCACCGCGGCGGTCGTGTTCGGCGATGCGCCCGATGCCGACACGCTGACCGCCCTGCGGCGCGCGGAATCTCCTCGCGAGGGACTCGCGCTGCTGTTCGCCAGCCCCGCCTTCCAGTGGAGGACCTGACCATGTCGATCACCCGACGCCATTTCCTCGCCGCCGGTGCGGCCGCCACCACGCTCAGCCTGTGGCCGCGTTTCGCGCAGGCGAGCGGACGAGACGATACACGCCTGCTGGTCGTGCTGCTGCGTGGTGGACTGGATGGCCTGCATGCGGTCGTCCCCACCGGCGATCCGCAGCACGCGGCCTTGCGCGGTCGCCTGGCCGTGGCCGATGCGCGGCGGCTGGATGCGGATTTCGCCCTGCATCCGGCGCTGGCCTTCAGCCATGACCTGTATGCGCGTCGCGAATGGATGCCCGTGCTTGCGGTGGCGCCGCCGTACCGGCAGCGCTCGCACTTCGAAGCGCAGGACAACCTGGAGAGCGGCACGGCCGCCACCGGCGGCGCCTCCGGCGGCTGGCTCAACCGCTGCGTGGCCGCGCTGCCGTCATCGCGCGCGCTGTCGGTCAGCACGGTGATGCCGCTGATCCTGCGCGGTCCGGCCGAGGCGACGACGTGGTCGCCGCCCTTGCCCGACGACGTCAACCCGATCCTGCTGCAGCGCCTGCAGACGCTGTACGCCGCCGATCCGCACCTCGCGCATCCGTTCGAACAGGCGGTCGCCGCGCAGGGCATGCAGGCCGGCGGCAACGTCGCGCGCCTGCCGCAGGCGATGGCCGCGGCGGCACGCTTCATGGCGGCGAACGGCGGGCCGCGCGTCGGCTTCGTCGAGAACACCGGCTGGGACACGCATGCGCAGCAGGGGCCGGTGCTGGCGCGCAAGCTGGCCGAACTCGACCAGGGCCTGCGCCAGTTCCACGACGGTATCGGCGAAGCGTGGTCGCGCACGGTGGTGGTGGTGACCACGGAGTTCGGTCGTACCGCGGCGGTGAACGGCACGGGCGGCACCGATCATGGCACCGGCACGCTGGCGATGCTGGCCGGCGGCGCCGTCGCCGGCGGACGGGTCGCCGGCGATTGGCCTGGCCTGTCGCCATCGCAACTCAACGAAGGGCGCGACCTTCGCGCGACCGCTGACTTGCGCAGCGTGTTCAAGGGCGTGGTGGGCGATCACCTCGGCATCGCGCGCACGACGCTCGATGCCCGGGTGTTCCCCGACAGCGGTGGCACGACCGCGATGAAGGATCTGCTGCGCGGTTGAGCGTCAGCCGGCGCCGTGGCGCAGTTCGCCGCGCGCCAGCGTGGTGGCCTCGTCGACCTCCATCGGTCGGCCGAAGAAGTAGCCCTGCATCTCGTCGCAGCCCATCTGCTGCAATGCCTGCATCTGTTCGGACGTTTCCACGCCTTCGGCGATCGTGCGCATGCCCATTTCGTGTGCGAGCACGAGGATGGTGCGTGCGATGGCGCGGTCGGTGCTTTCGGTGGCGATGCCGTCCACGAAGCTGCGGTCGATCTTGATGATGTCCAGCGGCAGGCGTTGCAGGTAGGCCATGCTGGAATACCCCGTGCCGAAATCGTCCAGCGCCAGCCGCACGCCCAGCGCGTGCAGCGCCTGCAGCATGTCCTGCGCGGCGCCCATGTCTTCCACCAGCACGCTTTCGGTGAGTTCCAGCGTCAGCGCGTCGGCCGGCAGGTCATGGCGCTGCAGGCAGTCGGCGATCCACGGTGCCAGCGTGGGCTGGCCGAGCTGGCTGGGCGACAGGTTCACCGCCATGCCCAGCGTGCGCAGGCCCATGGCGCGCCAGCGCGCCAGCTGTTGGCACGCCTGCTCCAGCACGAAGTGGCCGATGTCCTCCATCAGCCCCGCGCTTTCCGCCAACGGGATGAAGACGGACGGCGGCACGTCGCCCCAGGCGGGATGGCGCCAGCGCGCCAGTGCTTCGAACCCGATGAGCTGCGACGAATCGCCGGCGACCACGGGCTGGTAGACCAGCCTCAACTGGCCCCGGGCGACGGCCTCGCGCAGGGCCGTGACGCGGCTCAGGCGGTCGCTGGTCTCCTGCTGCGTGGTGGCCGACGGCAGGCGCACCTGGTTGCGCCCCGCGCGCTTGGCGAGGTGGCGGGCGTCGTCGGCGCAGCGCAGCAGCGTCTGCAGGTCGGCACCATGCTCGGGTGCGTGTGCCAGGCCGATGCTGGCGGTGACCGTGAACGACGGATGGGTGGAATACAGCGCGACCGGCTGCCCCACGGCGCGACGGATCTCTTCCGCGCACCGGTTGAGCTGGTCGATGTCCATGTCGGGGAACAGCACCAGGAACCCTTCGCCGCCGTAGCGGTACACGCCGCCCTGGTCCTCGCAGGCCGCGGAGATCCGCTGGCCCATCCTGCGCAGCACTTCGTCGCCGCCGTCGTGCCCGAACGAGTCGTTGACCATGCCGAAGCCGTCGAGGTCGACGATCGCCAGCCCGTGCCCGTGCCCGTGCGCCGCCGGCGCGGCGATCCGCTCGGCGATGAGGCTGGCCTGCGCCGAGAAGCGCGGCAGGCCGGTGGCGCTGTCCATCGCGGCGGCATCGTTGAGCCGACGCTGTGCATCGAGGCGGCGTTCGGTTTCCAGCAGCAGCGAGCGTGCGGTTTCCGCCGCTTCCGACGAGCGTCGGCGCGAGATGTCCAGCAGGAACAGCACGAAGGCGATCAGCAGGCCGCTGCTGAGGCCGCCGACCACCAGCGCGCGTGGCAGCGTGAACGAGGTCAGCGATGGCGGCGCCCACAGTTCCAGCTGCACGTCGTGACCCGGCAGCGAGACGCGTTCGATGGACAGTGGCGTGCCCTGCGGCTGCCCCTGTTCCACCGCCGGCATGCCCACGGCGGTAGCGCGCACCGGCCGGTCCGACAGCACCGCCTTGCTCAGCGTCCTGACGAAATCGTCCAGCGCGATGAAGCCCTGCGTGCGGCGCCCTGCGGTGTCGACGGTGAGCCACCAGCCGCCCGCGACCGGCAGCAGGTGGCCCGCGTCCGCGACCGGCACGGGCGGCGAAGGGGCCACCGGCGCCTCGAACCCCGGCTGCACCCAGCGGAACTCGCGACCGTCGTCGCCCACGCTGCGGACCACGCGGAAGCCGGCGAAGGCACCGACCATGTCATGGACGTAGTGGTCGAACAGGGTCTCGGCGGCCTCCGGCGTGGCCGCGCTCAGGGACGCGGACAACTGGCGCAGCGCGCTGCGGCGCAGTTCGATGCCGCGCACGAACGTCGGCGTGGTGGTGGCCGTCTGCGTCTTCATGACGTTGCGCGCCATCGCATCGCGATCGCCGGACGCGGCTGTCCAGTACAGTCCGCCCAGCATCAGCGCCGCCGCCATCGGCAGCACGCCGAACATGCGCTCGCGCAGCGAGTTCTCGCCCGCCACCGCCAGCGCCAGGCCCAGCGCCACGATCTGGGCGGAGGCCGTCAGCGATATCTGGTAGATCGACAGGCCTTCCTGGTGATACGGCAACTGGATCAGCAGTCCCAGCGTCGCCATGCCTGCGACCGATGCCATCGCGATGCCGAGGCCGCGGGTGATGCCCCAGCGCACGCTTTCCCACCGCTGCAACGGCGATGGCAGCACGGCGACCGCCAGCCACGCGGTCAGCACGCCGTAGTCGGTATAGCCACCGATCAGGGGCAGCGTCGGCGTCGGCAGCCAGCCCAACCGGTGAAGCAGCGCGTTGACGGGTGTTGTGATGCCGCCCAGCGTCTGCAACAGCGTGAACAGCAAAGGCACCGTGACCAGGGCCAGCACGATCCACGCGGCGCGCTCCTGTTCGCGCTGCCGCAGCAGCAGCGCGAAGGCGACGCCGGCGACGCACAGGGTGGAGATCGGTCGCATCGGCGGAAAGTCCACGCCCATCTTGCCGACCAGACTGCCGGGCACGTGCCAGCCGATCAGCGCGATCACCGCGAACGCCAGGACGAAGGCGACCAGTTCGGTACTGATGTCCAGCGTGCGCCCTTCGCGCAGCGACGGCGTGTACACCAGCAGGAACATCGCCAGCGCCGACAGCGACAGCGCCCAGCCGATTTCCGGCACGCGGCTGCCGGCCTGCAGCGCGCCCAGTACCGGCTGCATCGCGAGCAGCAGCAGGGCCGCGGCGAAGACGCGCATGACGAATTCCGGCCAGAAACCGCGCCAGACCCGTGCCCAGGCGATCACCGTCGCCGCAATGAGCACCAGGCACGTACCCAGTGCGTGGAACTGCCACGCGTGCAGCAGGAGCAGGATGCTCAGCAGGCCTGCCACGGCCAGGCGGACAGGACGTTGCGTGTTGCGCCACGTGGCGATGGCCACCAGCACGCCGACCACCGGCACGCTGTCGTCGAGGAAATGGCCGCTGCCTGCATCCACCAGGGTCAGCGTGGCGGCCAGCAGCCACGCGAACGCGGCCGCAAAGCGCTGTGCCCATTGGACAGGCCGCCAAAGGTCCTGGTGTATTGCCAATGCATTCCCCTGCGGAGCCGACGCTCCGTGGCACTGTGATACCCAAATCACCTGCTGGCCGCAAGCGCGACCGTCCTCGTTCAGGAAGGGCAGGGCCCTTCGCCCGCAGGCGAGGCGCCGGCGTGGAAGAAATGCGTGTAGTGCAGGCCGGAAGTTCGTGGAAAGCGGCATCGTCATGCGATGCACGCGTGTGACCTGCGTCAATCTTTGGCTGGCTGCGGTGTGCGATCGGGCGCCGCGTCCCATCGACCGGAGATGCCGCCCCGGCCAGCGGCGCATCCAGCGGCGTGCCGTCGAGGTTCGCTTCGTGCAGATCACGCCGCGTCCATGATCCGATGGCTGCCATGTCGCGCGCTGCATGAACGCGAATGACGTTGCGCCGGCCGCTTCCAGCGGCATACCGTTGTTCAGTTCGCCACCCTGTGCGAACAGGCCACACGGCTGCTGGCCGACGTCGTCCGCGTGGTCCGCGCCAACGCCGTATGCGGCGGGTCATCGGTTGCGCCAGCGCGAAGCGCAGCGTGGTGAGGGGAGGCGAGCGGGACATCGTCTCCATGCCGCCGGTCGGTACGGCACGCAGGCCGCGGGCTGCGCTAGAGTGGCGGCCCTTCGCCCAGGAACGCGCTGCCATGCCGATCGAACTGGAAATGCTGGCCTGGTCCGTCGCCCTGGGCCTGGTGCACGTGTTGCTGGGCGCGGCGCTGACCACCCACCAGCGCGGGCTGAAGTGGAATGTCGGCGCACGCGATGCCGTGCTTCCGCCGCTGACCGGCGTGGCGGCCCGCACGGACCGCGCGCTGCGCAACTTCCTGGAGACGTTCCCGTTCTTCGCTGCCGCCGTCCTCGCGGTGGTGGTGCTCGACCGTGGCGATGCCACGACCGCCCTGGGTGCGCAGTGCTACTTCTGGGCGCGACTCCTCTATGTTCCTGTGTATGCGGCGGGCATTCCCTACGTGCGCACCGTGATCTGGGCCGTCTCGCTGTGGGGGCTGCTGCAGGTGCTGTGGGCGCTGTTGTGAGGCGAACCTGCGGTCCCGGGTTCATCGCACGGTGGGCCGGCGCGCGCGATTTGACCCTAGACTAGGTCGCCCCCCTCCATGCCAGGCCCTCGCGGTCTGGCGTCGCGCCGTGATCGACCGGATGCTGTCCCGCAAGCCCCATCTCGCCCTCGCTTCGCTGCTGATCGCTGTCCTGTTGGCCGCCTGTGGTCCGTCGGCTACCGAGGGTGCGCCCGATGCCGTGGCCGAGGCGCCGCCCGCATCGACCACCGACACGCCGGCCAGGCAGGCCGAGCGCGGCGACGGCGCGGTATCGACCGGGCCGGTGGTGTCTGCGCCGGCAGACGCCCCGAGCGCGCGCACGACGACCGACTGGCCGCTGTCGAAGGTGACCTCAGGCAAGGCCTGGATCAGCTGCCAGGCTGAATACAACACCGAAGAGGGCGACGGCACCCCGCTGGAGTCGCTGGCGTTCTTCAGCGTGGTCGATGCGCTGTCGCCGTGCCAGAAGGGCGGGGTGCTGCGGCTGCGCTACCAGGGCAAGATCGCCGCCGATTTCACCGATCTGGTCACGCGGGTCGCCGACATCGCCGGCCGCATGGGCATCCACAAGCGCATCCTGGACCTCGATTCCGCCGGCGGACAGGTCGAGGACGCGATCCGGGCAGGCGACGCCATCGGCGCCGGCGGCTGGACCATCTGGGTGCGCGAGGGCTCGGTCTGCCACAGCGCCTGCGTGTTCGTGCTGGGCGCGGGCGACAACCGGATGATCTCCGGCAAGGTCGGCGTGCACCGCATCATCCGCATGAGTTCCACCGCTACCACCCGCGCCGAACTCAACGAGGAACTGCGCGGCGTCTATGACCGCGTCAAGGACTACCTGTCCCGCAACGGCGTCGCGGTCGCGGTGGCCGACCTGATGATGACCGTGCCCAACCGCCGCCTGCGCCTGCTCAGCAAGGACGAGCTGCAGGAATACGGCCTGGACGGCACCAACGCCGCACAGGACGACCTGGACCGCCTGCAGCTGATGCGCCGCTGCGGCGACGACTTCGTGATGCGTCGCGACGCCTTCATGCGCAGCTTCGACAGCAGCTGCAAGAAGTCGGGCGCCGGGCTGGACGACATGCAGGCGTGCGGCCTGGAACTGCGTACCCAGTTCGGTTTCCCGGACACCAAGTGCCCGGCGGACAGCCCGCTGTCGGAGTTCGACCGCATGGCGGATGCGGACGCCGCGCCCGATGCGGCGGACGACACGCCGGATGCCGCACCACTGGACGCCGGCGCCGCGCATTGAGTTTGAGGTCCGCGCGGGGAGAGAGTCAGCGCGAACCGCGGCAGTCTTTTCCACTGGTACGCCAGGCTGAAAGAGTCAACGCCCAGTCGTCGTGTGACTAGAGCGGGTCTTTTTCACTGGCGCGCGGGGCAGAAAGACTCAGCGGCGAGTCCTTACGTGAGTAGAGCCAGTCTTTTTCACTGGCACGACAGGCAACAAGACGCGACGCCCAGCCGTCGTGTGAGTAGAGCGAGACTTTTTCACTCGCGCGTCAGGCAAAAAGACTGGACGCCCAGTCTTTGTGTGAGGAGAGCGTCGCTGGGCCCTCACAGGGCCATGACGCCGGCGTCTCCTGCGCGTCCCGCGTCCGTCAGCCCTGGATCCGGATCTCGGCGTCGTCGATCCGCACCACCTGCCCGGCACGGATCTTGGCGGTCTTGCGCAGTTCCACCGCACCATCCACCGTCACCGCGCCGCTGGCCACGATCGCCTTGCCCTGGCCGCCGCTGTCGGCGATGCCGACCAGTTTCAGCAGCTGGTTGAGTTCCACGAAGTCGTGGCCGGCGTCCAGGTCGAAGTCGATGCGTTGCATGCACGCCAGTCTACGCGAGGGCCGCTCAGTCGGCTTCGAAGCGTGCGACCTCGTCGATCCGCGCCTGCGCACGCCGCAGGCTGCCGCCGGTGATGCTGGCCTCCATCGCACTGGCCAGCCGCGGCCGCGAAGGATCGCGCGACCAGCGATGGAACCAGGCCGTCGCGGCCAGGCCCGCCACGCCCACGCCCAGGCCGATCCACACCAGCGCCGGCGCCTTCGCATACAGGTCGTTCCCACCCAGCCCGGCCAGCACCATCAGCAGCGGTACCCACAGGAACCACCACGGCAGGCCGGCGAGCATGCCGTTGACGAGGTAGGTGCGGCGTACGGTGGCCAGCCGCTTCTGGATGTCGACGACAGGTTGCGTGCAGTCGATCTCGCGGATGCGCAGCAGGGTCTGGCCGGCCATCGCGATCGTGGCGATGCCGTACAGCTGCACGACGATGCCGGCCACGATCGTCGTCCATGGCAGTCCGCCGGACTGCCCGCCGACGATCCACAGCAGCGCCGCCAGCAGGAGGAAGGGAATGCCGAACAGCGTCTGCACCACCTGGCCCCAGAACAGCGGGCGCAGGCTGGTTAGCGCCTTCTGCTTGCGTTGCTCCAGCAGCACATGGGTCTGCAGGGCGTCGTGGCGTTCCAGGCGGCGCGACAGCGTCTGCCAGGCGAGTTTCAGGTCATCGGGTTCCATGGCGGCGTTTCCGTAGGAAGAAGTCATCGGTCAGAGTTCCTGGCGCAGCCGCTGTTTCAGCCGGCCGATCTTGGTGGCGACATTGGTTTCGCTCAGGCCGAGCACGTCGGCCATCTCGCGGTAGCTGTGGTCTTCCAGGTAGAGCAGCAGCAGCGCGCGGTCGAGCGGCGGCTGCGCCTGGATGAAGCGGTACAGCAGGTCGACGTGCTGGCGGCCCTCGTGGTCGTGCGCCCGCGGGTCGGCCAGGTCGTGGTGGTCCTCGTGCCAGGCCTCCGGCTGCATGCCGCGGGTACGGCTGCGGACGTGGGAGATGGCCACATTCAGCGCGATCCGGTACATCCAGGTGGAGAACGGCCGCGCCGGGTCGTAGTCCGGCCAGGCGCGCCACAGCTGGGTGGCGATCTCCTGCACCAGGTCGTCGCGGTCGTCGGGGTGCCAGGCGTAGGTGCCGGCCACCTTCATCAGGACGCCGCGGTGCTGTTGCAGCAGGCGCGGGAAGTCCGTGGAGGCGTCCGTGTCCGTCAGGGGGTTCATGATCGTGATCGTTTCCATCCCGGCACCCGTCGATTGTGCGGTCTGGAAGGTAATTCGCCGGGGCGGCGGAAAAATCACGGCCCCGGCCCCCGGTTCGTGCTGCAACGCGACAGGAGCCCCCCGAAGGCGCACAATACGCGGCTCGGCGTGCGGCTCCGCGACGCCACCGGAGTGTCCGCATGTCTACCGAATCCCCCTCGTCCGCCCCCCTGTTGTTCGCCGATCTCGGCCTGCCCGCGCCTGTCATGGCAGCGGTCACCGAGGTGGGCTACGAGACCCCGTCGCCGATCCAGGCGGCCACCATCCCCGCCATGCTGGCCGGCCGTGACGTGCTGGGCACGGCGCAGACCGGCACCGGCAAGACCGCCGCGTTCGCGCTGCCGGTGCTGGCCAACATCAAGCCCAACGCCACCAGCCCGCAGGCGCTGGTGCTGGCGCCGACGCGCGAGCTGGCGATCCAGGTGGCCGAGGCGTTCCAGAAGTACGCCGGCAAGATCCCCGGCTTCCACGTGCTGCCGATCTACGGCGGCCAGAGCTACTACCCGCAGCTGCAGGCGCTGAAGCGCGGCGTGCATGTCGTCGTCGGTACGCCCGGCCGTGTGATCGACCATCTCGAGCGCGGCTCGCTGGACCTGTCCGGCCTGACCACGCTGGTGCTGGACGAAGCCGACGAAATGCTGCGCATGGGCTTCATCGACGACGTCGAGACCGTGCTGAAGAAGACGCCCGAGACGCGCCAGGTGGCGCTGTTCTCGGCGACGATGCCGCCGGCCATCCGCCGCATCGCGCAGACCTACCTGAAGGACCCGGTCGAGGTGAACATCGCCTCGAAGACGACCACCTCGGCCAACATCCGCCAGCGCTACTGGTGGGTCAGCGGCATGCACAAGCTGGATGCGCTGACCCGCATCCTGGAAGTGGAACCGTTCGACGGCATGATCGTGTTCGCCCGCACCAAGGCGGCCACCGAAGAGCTGGCCGACAAGCTGCAGGCGCGCGGCCTGGCCGCCGCCGCCATCAACGGCGACATGCAGCAGGCGGCGCGCGAGAAGACCATCCAGCAGCTCAAGGACGGCAAGCTCGACATCCTCGTGGCCACCGACGTGGCGGCGCGCGGCCTGGACGTGGAGCGCATCAGCCACGTGCTGAACTACGACATCCCGTACGACACCGAAAGCTACGTGCACCGCATCGGCCGCACCGGCCGTGCCGGCCGCGCCGGCGACGCGATCCTGTTCGTCACGCCGCGCGAGAAGGGCATGCTGCGCTCGATCGAGCGCGCCACCCGCCAGCCGATCGAAGAGATGCAGCTGCCCAGCGTGGAAGCGGTGAACGACCGCCGCGTGGAGAAGTTCCTGGCGCGCATCACCGACACGCTGGCGTCGGGCAAGGCCGGCGAATTCCGCGCGCTGATCGAGCGCTACGAGCGCGAGCAGAACGTGCCGGCGGTGGACATCGCCGCCGCGCTGGCGCAGCTGGTGCAGGGCGACACGCCGCTGCTGCTGTCGCAGGAACGCACGCCGCGCGAACAGCGCCCGGTGCGCAGCGAGACCTACGGCAATGCGCCGCGCCGCGAGCGCGACGAGCGTCCGCGCCGCGACGACAGCCAGGGCGAACGCCCGGCACGCAGCTTCGACAAGCCGGAGCGCTCGAAGATCGAACGCCCCGACACCGACCGCCCGCGCGCCGACAAGGCACCGCGCAGTGCGCCCGAGGTCGGCATGGAGACCTACCGGATCGAAGTGGGCCATGCCCACGGCGTGAAGCCGGCCAACATCGTCGGCGCGATCGCCAACGAGGCCGGGCTGGAAAGCCGCTACATCGGCCGCATCGACATCCAGCACGACCACACCACGCTGGACCTGCCCGAAGGCATGCCGCGCGAGGTGCTGATGCACCTGAAGAAGGTCTGGGTGTCCGGCCAGCAGCTGCGCATCCACAAGCCGGGCGAGGGGGGTGGCGCCGGTGCGGGCGCCGCGCCGCCGCGCAAGTTCGGCGGGCCGGGCAAGGGCAAGCCGCGCGGCGACAAGCCGTTCGGCGCAGGCAAGCCGCACCGCAAGGGTCCGCCGCGCGAGTGACCGTTGATGTCCACCGGCGCGGACGGGCCGGGGAACGGAGCTGGGCCAGCGTGCCGGCATCGGGACATCCAGTGACGGCGCAGCCATCGCGTCGGCCGTGGCATGGAAATTGCATTTCGTAGGCGCACGCCAGCGCACCGGAGGTCGGTAAGCGGCGACGTACCGGAGTGTCAGTGAAGCGGAGCAGGGGGCGAATCGTCGGAATCACGGGGTGGCTGTGGCTGCTCGTGGCCCTGTCGTGCCCGGCGCTGGCCGCCCCCCAGGTCGGCCGCGACTACCTGGTCACCGGCGCACCCACGTCCGAACAGGCCCCGCAGCGTCACTGCACGCCCGAAATGCAGGCGGAACTGACCGAACGCGTCGAGATTCCCGCGCCGCCCGGCGGCTGGTCGGGCGCGCCGCAGGCGATCAATGTCTTCAACATCTTCGCTGGCGAGGTGCGCGTGCACCACGGCGACCGCGAGATCTGCGGGCGCATGCACGACGCGCGCACGCGCGACTCGCGCTTCCGCGCAGGCGTCGGCATGGTGGTGGTGCCCCCGGCCGGGAACCATGAGCCGATCCAGGTTGCGTGGGAAAAGCCGCTCAAACCCGGCTGGATCCCGACCGTGCGCATCGGCGCACCCAGCCCCGTGCAGCAGTTCGACACCGCGCGCCTGCTGGTGCGCACCGCCTGCGTGGCCATCGCCATCGCGCTGGCCTTCATGGCGTTGATGGGCTTCCTGAGCACGCGCGACCGCGTCTTCTTCGGCTACGCGCTGCTGTGCGCGTTGAGCGTGCTGGGGCAGTCGGTGCTGAGCGGCCTGAGCGGCTATCCCGAACCGTGGCTGCCGGTCGACGGGCAGGAGACCCGCTGGCTGGTGGCGTTCTCCTGCGTCGGCCTGCCGATCCTGCTGTACGTGATGTGGCTGCTGGTCGGCGGTGCACGCCTCTGGCCGAAGACCCAGCGCTGGTTGCCGTGGTTTACCGCTGGCCTGTGTGCGCTGGCCGTGGCGGCGGCGTGGCTGCCGACCGCGGGCCTGTCGCGGCTGGCGACGGCGATGGACAGCGGCTTCGTGATGGGGGGCGTGGTGGTGTTCGCGCTGGGCGTCGCGCTGCTGCGCCGCCATCGCGCCGACGCCGTGCCGGCGATCGCCGCGGTGCTGCCGTTCCTGGCGATGGCGGCGATGGACCTGGCCGACAACTGCCTCCTGATCGAATACCGCGTCGAAGCCATCCAGCTCTCGATCACCTGGTTCCTGACCGTCAGCGCGTACGTGCTGAACCTGCGCCTGGGCCAGTTGCGTCGCCAGCGCGACGAGATGCGTGCGCTCGCCGACACCGACGAACTGACCGGCCTGCCGAACCGGCGCGCCGGCCTGAAGCGGCTGGAACAGCACATGCGCGACGCGCGCGCCAGCGACGACACGCTGGCGGTGGGCTTCCTGGACATCGACCTGTTCAAGCGCATCAACGACGTGCACGGGCATGAAGCCGGCGACCGCGTCCTGGTCGCGGTCGCGGCGACGCTGACCGCGGCGGTGCGCGATCCGGCGGACGTGATCCGCATGGGCGGCGAGGAGTTCCTGGTACTGCTGCCGGGCATCGGCGGCGCGACCGCGCGTGCGCGGCTGGAGGCGATGCGGAGCCAGGTCAGCGCCGCGGGCGCGAGCCTGGGCGTCGACGGACTGGCCGTCACCGCCAGCATCGGCCTGGCCACGCTGATCGCCGAAGATGCCGATGCCGCCTCGCTGCTGCGGCGCGCCGATGGCGCCATGTACCGTGCCAAGCACGCGGGGCGCGACCGCGTGGTCGATGCCGAGGCCGCGCGCGACGGCGAGGACTGATGCCGCGCAACCGCTGGTCGGCGCGACCTCCCCGGATCCGGCCTGGGTCCTCAAGCCATGCAGACTGCGGCCGATGAACGACGGCAGGGTCCGGCGCGGGAGCCTTCCTGCCGCGCGGACCAAGGGGAGCCATCAGTGGACAACGGAATAGCCAGGGACCGGGGACGGCCCGGCCGTCAGGGCGACGATCGCGGGCTGCAGCGGCTGCCTGCACGCGTGGCGGCCCTGATCCTGCTGTCCGCGCTCGGCGCCCTGCTGACGGCCGCCGTGCTGGAAACGCAGGCAGGCGCGACGGCCTACATCATCGGCGAGAGCCACTGGTCCAAGGCTCAGCAGCGCGCCGTGCATGGCCTGTACCGCTATGCCAGCCATGCGCAGCCCGCCGACCTTGCCGAGGCACGCGCTGCGCTGCGCATCCCGCTCGGCGATCGCGACGGCCGGCTTGCGCTGGAGCGCGATCCCGTCGACCTCGCCGCCGCGCGTGCCGGGTTCCTGCAAGGCAACAACGCACCGGACGACATCGGGCGCCTGATCTGGATGTACCGCGTGCTGGCCGACGCACCGTATTTCCGCGACTCGGTGCGCCTGTGGCGCGAAGCCGAGGTGGAACTGCAGCATCTCGTCACGCTCGCCGACGCTCTGGAAGCGGAGCAGGCGCGGGGTGCGCTCGATCCCGCCAGCATCGAGGCCTACCAGCGCCAGCTGATGGTGATCGACGCACGCGTGCGCCCCAAGGAACTGGCGTTCTCGCGTTCGCTCGCCGATGGCGCCAACTTCATGCGGCGTGTGCTGCTGGCGCTGAGCGCGCTGGTGGTCGTCGTCCTGTGCGCCTATGCCCTGTACGTCGTGCGCAGCACCCTGCGTCGCGTGCGCGAGACGGAGAGCGAGTTCCGCATGGCCTTCCACCAGTCGATGGTGGGCATGCTCAAGCTGGACCGCGACGGCCGCCTGACCCAGGCCAACGAAGCGCTCGCGCAGATCCTGTCGCGCCCGCTGCCGGAACTGCGCGGGCTGGGCCTGGCAGACGTGCTGCACGCCGACGACCTGCCGCGCGATACGGCGGGCGGCATCGACTGGGACCGCGTGTGCGAGCCGGGCGAGCGCCGTTTCCTGCGGCCCGGCGGCGATGTGCGCTGGGTGCGCTGGACCGCCTCCGTGGTGGACGCGCGTACGGGATGCGGCGAAGGCGTGTTCGTGCTGGCGGAAGACGTGTCCGAGGCGCACGAACTGGCCTGCGAGATCGCGCACCAGGCCAGCCACGACGAGCTGACCGGCCTGATCAACCGCCGCGAGATCGCGAGGCGGCTGGGCAGTGCCCTCGGCAGCGCACGCGGCTGCCGCCGGCGGCACACGCTGTGCTTCATCGACCTGGACCAGTTCAAGCTGGTCAACGACACCTGCGGCCACGAGGCCGGTGACCGCTTCCTGTGCCAGTTCGCGCAGCGCCTGGCGGCGCAGCTGCGCCGCGACGACTGGGTGGGGCGGCTGGGCGGCGACGAGTTCGCCGTGCTGCTGCACGACACCACGCTGGAAGAAGCGGAGACGGCGATGGCACGGATCCATGCCGCGCTCGGCGAGGACGCCTTCCGCTGGAACGGCCGCATGTTCGGCCTGAACTGCAGCATCGGCGTGGCCGAGATCAACGACGACGCGGTGGATGTCGACTGGTTGCTGCGCGCCGCCGACGCCGCGTGCTACGTGGCCAAGGAAGAGGGCCGCAACCGCATCCGCTGCTACCGCGATTCCGATCCCAGCCTGTCGCGTCGACGGCGCGAACTGGAGTGGGTCGCCCACACGCAGCTCGCCATCGCCGAACAGCGCCTGCTGCTGTACGCGCAGCGGATCGTTCCGCTGGCCGGCGAGGGACGCCTGCAGTACGAAGTGCTGGTGCGCCTGCGCGATCGCGAGGGCGAGGTGCATGCGCCGGGCGTCTTCCTGCCGGCGATGGAGCGTTATGGCCAGGGCATGGCGGTGGACCGCTTCGTGGTGGATGCGGTGTGCGGGTTCCTTTCACGGCATCCCGGCCATCTCGCGCAGGTGGAGCTGTGCCACGTGAACGTGTCCGCGCAGTCCATCGCCGATCCGGCGTTCCTGGAACACGTCGGCCTGCTGCTGGACCGGCATCCGGGCGTCGCGACGCGGCTGTGCTTCGAGATCACCGAGACGGCGGTGATCGCCAATCTGGACGATGCCTGCCGCTTCATCGATGCGATGCGCGCGCGCGGTTGCCGGATTGCGCTGGACGACTTCGGCAGCGGACTGTCGTCGTTCGCCTACCTCAAGCGCCTGCCGGTGGACATCCTGAAGATCGACGGCGCCTTCATCCGCGATCTCGCCCGCGGCGAGTCCGACCTGGCGCTGGTCCGCTCCATGAGCCAGATGGGCCAGGCGCTGGGCAAGGTCACGGTGGCGGAGTGGGTGGAAAGCGAGGCCGTGCTCGCGCAGCTGAGCGAGGTGGGCATCGGCTATGCGCAGGGCTATGCCGTCCATGTCCCGTGCCCGATCGGCGAACTCGTGGTCGACGAAAGCGTGGACGCGGTGCCCGCCGGGGCGCTGGCCGAACCCGCCTGAGGCCCCCGCCGGGCGGCCGATCCCGGATAATGGCGGCATGACCACCCGCCTCAACAAACACATCGCCGAGACCGGCTTCTGTTCCCGCCGCGAGGCCGACCGCCTGATCGCCGAGCGCCGCGTGACCGTCAACGGCCTCGCAGCCGGCATGGGCGCGGTGGTGGGCGAGGGCGACGAAGTGCGTGTCGACGGCCAGTCGATCAAGCAGCGCGCCGCCAAGGCCGGCAAGCGCAAGCACGTGTACATCGTGCTCAACAAGCCGGTCGGCGTGACCTGCACCACCGAGTCGTCGGTGAAGGACAACATCGTCGACTTCATCGGCCACGAGCAGCGCATCTTCCCGATCGGCCGCCTCGACAAGGATTCGGAAGGACTGATCCTGCTGACCAGCAACGGCGACATCGTCAACCAGACCCTGCGCGCGGAGAACCGCCACGAGAAGGAATACCTGGTCGCGGTCAACAAGCCGGTGACCGACGAGTTCCTGCGCGGCATGGCGCGCGGCGTGCGCGTGCACGGGCAGATGACGCTGCCGTGCCGCACCAGCCGGATCGCCAAGTTCGGCTTCCGCATCACGCTGACGCAGGGCCTGAACCGGCAGATCCGGCTGATGGCGGCCGCGTTCGACTACCGCGTCACCCAGCTTCGGCGCGTGCGCATCGACAACGTGAAGCTCGGCGACCTGAAGGCCGGACGCTGGCGCAACCTCACCGACCAGGAACTGCGCGGCCTGCTGCCGCAGCAGGACACGTGGTGACGCGATAGCGTGACGACGGTCGCGTCAGTGCGGCTTACCTCGGCAGCACCCGCAGGCATACTGCGGCCGTCTTCTTTCCGGTAGACGGCATGAGCCGACCCCCCAAGCCCGACAACGAGGAAGCGCGCCTGGCGGCGCTGCACGGTTTCGACATCCTCGACAGCGAGCCCGAGCGCGCGTTCGACGACTTGGTCCGCATCGCCGCCGGCATCTGCGGCGTGCCGATGGCCGCGGTCACCCTGATCGACCGCGACCGCCAGTGGTTCAAGGCGCAGGTCGGCATGGGAAGCCCGGATCCCTCGCTCGACACCTCGTTCTGCGCGCACACGGTGCTGGATCCGACGGCCGCGACGGTGGTCCCTGACGCGACCCGCGACCACCGCTTCGCCGACAACCCGCTCGTGGCCACCGCCAACGGCATCCGTTTCTATGCGGGGGCACCGCTGGTGACGCAGGAGGGATTCGCGCTCGGCGCGTTGTGCGTGGTGGACGATCAACCGCATGAGCTCGCGCCGTTCCAGCTGCAGGCGCTGGATGCGCTGTCGCGGCAGATCGTGCAGTTGCTGGAACTGCGCCGCGTCAGCAAGCAGCTGCGACACCAGTTGCAGGAGCGCGCGTGGTACGAGCAGCAGATGCAGCATTACCAGGACCAGTTGGAACAGCAGAACGCCGACCTGTCCGAGCAGACGAAGACCGATCCGCTGACCGGGCTGCCGAACCGCCGCGCGTTCGCCGCCGCACTGGACGGCGCCATGCGGAAAGCCGCGCAGAGCGGCGATCCGCTCGCCGTCGCGGTGCTCGATGTGGACCACTTCAAGACGGTCAACGACCTCCATGGCCACGACGAGGGCGACCGCGTGCTGGTCGCGCTGGCCGACATGCTGAAGTCGCAGGCCGCGGGTCGCGGTATGGCGGCCCGCCATGGCGGCGAGGAGTTCGTCATCCTGATGCCGGGCGCCTCGCTGGAAGAGGCCCGCCTGCAGTGCGAGTTCATGCGCCAGGCCGTGGGCCTGCTGCCGATCGGCCTGCCGGTGTCGGTCAGCATCGGTCTGGCGGCACGCTCGCGCGACGATACGTCGGAGACCCTGTTCCGCCGCGCCGACCAGGCGTTGTACGAAGCCAAGCGCAGCGGCCGCGACCGGGTGGTGGCCGCCGCCTGACTTGATCCCGATCAATGCGGGCTGCGACCGGCGGCCGCATCGTGGCGGTGTCGGCGGCGCATCGTGCGCTCGCCCGGTATGCGGAGCACGACGATGAAGATCCTGTTGGCCGTGGATGGAAGCGAAGTGGGCCTGGCGGCGGTGCGTCAGCTGGTCGAATTCGGCAAATCGCTGGCCGAGCCGCCGGAGGTGACGCTGTTCTACGCCGACCCGCCGCTGCTGCGTTCGGTTGCCCTGAACCTGGGCAAGGATGGCGTGGCGAGTTACCACGCGGAGAACGCCGCCTACGCGATGAGGAAGGCGCGCACGGCGCTCAAGCGCGCGCGGTTGCCGTTCCGCGAGGCCTATCTGGTCGGCGAGCCGGCGGAAAGCATCGTCAAGCAGGCGAAGGCATCGAAGGCCGACCTGATCGTCGTCGGCACGCATGGCCGTGGCGCGCTGAAGCAGCTGTTCGTCGGCTCGGTCGCGTTGAAGGTCATCGCACTGAGTCCGATGCCGGTGCTGGTCGCGCGCTGACCGGCTTCAGTCGATGATGTTTCAGTCGACGACGTTCTTGGCCTCGGAAGTGCCCAGCATCTCCGGGTGCTCGATGCGCTTCGGGCGCTGCACCAGCGGGTGCAGGAACACCGCGGCCAGGATGATGCCCACGCCCAGGTAGAACAGCGGCGTCAGTTCGCGCTGTTCGCCCAGCAGCACGATGGCCAGCACGATGGCGTAGACCGGTTCCAGGTTGGTCACCAGCTGCACGCCGTACGCGCTCAGGTGCTTCAGCGCGACCAGCGACAGGGCGAAGGGCAGCAGCGTGCACGCCAGCGACAGCACCACCAGCAGTGCGCCATCCTTCAGGCCGGGCAACACGAACAGGTCACCGGCGAAGGCGGGGAACAGCATCGGCATCAGCGGCGCGAGCAGGGTCAACAGGAGCGTGCCCGCGCCGAGTTCCAGGCCGGTGATCGTCAGCGGCTCGCCGTGGTCGATCAGCCGCTTGTTGAGCGGGCCGAACACCGCCACCAGCAGGGCCGACAGCGCACCGACCAGCACGCCCAGGCGCATGCCGTCGGGAATGCCGCCGACCACCAGCGCCACGCCGGGCAGCACCGCGACACCGAACAGCAGTTCGCGCCAGGAGAACGGCCGCCGCGTCAGCCAGGGTTCGATCACCGAGGTGAAGGCCGGGGCCAGCGCGATGCAGGTCACCGCCACCGATGCGTTGGAGAGCTTGATGGCGCCATAGAAGGTCAGCCAGTGCAGCGCCACGATCAGGCCGATGCCGCAGTAGGCGAGGATCAGCTTCGGCGACATCGCGCGCAGCCCGCGCCAGACCCGCGGCAGGAAGGCGAGGGCGACCACCACGATCAGCATGCGCCACCACACCAGCGGCAGGGCGGACAGGCTGATCAGCTTGCCCAGGATCGGAGTGAAGCCCCACAGCAGCACGCACAGGTGGATCTGCAGTTGGGCTTTGGCGGTCGGGGTCATCGGCATGCGTGCATTGTCGCCGACGCCCGCATGGCTGGCGATGGCCGGCCGTGCACGGAACGTCCGTGGCTTGGGGACAGGCCCCTGCGGAATGACCATGCACGATCCCGCCCCGCTTACCCCCTTCGCACGCCGCGCACTGCTGGCGCTGGCACTGCTGGTGGCCGGCTCGCTGGCGGTGGAGTACCTGCTGCTGTTGCGCGCCACCTGGACGGAGCTCGGGCCGGTGTTGGGCAGCGTGCGCTACGTCAGCTACTTCACCATCCTCAGCAACCTCGCCGTGCTGCTGGTCTGCGTCTCGGCGCTCACCGGGTGGCCGGCGTTCTTCGCCCGCCCGGCCGTGCGGGGCGCGGTGACGCTCTACATCGCCCTCACCGGCGTGATCTATGCGCTGCTCCTGCGCGACACCTGGGAGCTGGAAGGTATCCTGCGCCTGACGGATGCCAGCCTGCACTACGTGGTGCCCGCGGTGTCCGTGCTGGCCTGGCTGGCGTCGCCCGGCCACGGCACCCTGCGGTGGCGGCTTGTGGTCTCGTGGCTGGCGTTCCCGGTCGTCTACCTGACCTGGGTACTGCTGCGCGGCGCGAGGTCGGGCGAGTACCCCTACCCCTTCCTGGATGTGGCGGAGCTCGGCCTGTCCGTCGTGCTGTTCAACGCACTCGTGCTGCTGGGGGTGTTCCTGGCTTCCGGCGGGATGCTGGTGGCCGTGGACAAGGTCGCCGCGCGCCGCCTGGCGTCTGCGCGCGCACCCACCTGACACCGGCTGGACGGCGTGCGCGTCGCGTGCGATGGTCGCGCGCCGCGCCTCGTGCGCCCGAGGACGCAGCACCGATGTCTGGCGAGGATTCCGTGTCGCTCCGCCCGTTCAACCGCCATGACGCGAGGACCCTGGGCCTGTCCGCGCTGGGCGGGGCGCTGGAGTTCTACGACTTCGTCGTCTTCGTGTTCTTCGCCAAGGCGCTGGGCGCGCTGTTCTTCCCGCCGGGGACCGAGCCGTGGCTGGCGCAGCTGCAGGTGTACGGCATCTTCGCCGCGGGGTATGTGGCGCGGCCGCTGGGCGGGATCGTGATGGCGCACTTCGGCGACCGGCTGGGACGCAAGCGCATGTTCACGCTGAGCGTCTTCATGATGTCGGTGCCGACGCTGCTGATCGGCCTGCTGCCGACGTATGCGCAGGTCGGGGTACTGGCACCACTCCTGCTGCTGGCGATGCGGCTGGTGCAGGGCATCGCGGTGGGCGGCGAGGTGCCGGGCGCGTGGGTCTTCGTCGCCGAGCACGTGCCGCGCCGTCGGGTTGGCATCGCCTGCGCCACCCTCACCGCGGGACTGACGGCCGGCATCCTGATCGGCTCGCTGCTGGCGGCATGGATCAACACGAGCTACACCCCGGACGAGGTGCGGGCCGGGATCTGGCGCGTGCCGTTCGTGCTGGGTGGCGTGTTCGGCTTCATCGCCGTGTGGCTGCGTCGCTGGCTGGAGGAAACGCCGGTGTTCGTGGAGATGCGCGAACGCAAACTTCTCGCGCGCCAGTTGCCGGTGAAGCAGGTGCTGGCCGCGCACCGTCCGGCTGTGCTGCTGTCGATGCTGGCGTCGTGGCAGCTGACGGCGGCCATCGTGGTGATCGTGCTGCTGACACCGACGCTGGTGCAAACCAGTTTCGGCATCGGTGCCGCTACCGCGTTCCATGGCAACAGCGTGGCGACACTGGCACTGATCGCCGGCTGCCTGGCGGCAGGCTGGGCGGTGGATCGCTTCGGCGTTGGCCGCGCGCTGCTGGCCGGCTCGCTGGGATTGGGCGTGTCCGCGTATGCGCTCTACGGCGCACTGGTGTCGGGTCACCACGATCAGTTCGTGGCCTGGTACGCGCTGGCCGGCTTCTGCTGTGGCGTGACCGGGGTGACGCCGGCGTTGATGGTGGCCGCGTTTCCGCCGGAGGTGCGCTTCTCCGGCCTGTCGTTCTCGTACAACGTCGCCTACGCGGTGTTCGGTGGACTGACGCCGCCGATGATCGCGTGGCTGTCGACGTCATGGGGCCCGATGGCGCCCGCGCACTATGTGGCCTTCACCTGTCTTGTCGGTATGGGTGTCGCGCTGCAGTGGCTCAGGCAGCCTGTGTCGCGATGAACCCGCTCTTGTAGGAGCGCGCATGGGCGCGATGCGCTCTATTGATGGGGCGCCAAGCGCAGAAGCATCGCGCCCATGGGACGCTCCTACAAAGAAGGGGGCTCCAGCTCGTGCGCGCGGCGCTGCTACAGCCGCCGGATCAGTTCCATCGCGGCGGCCGGATTGCGCTCCTTTGCACTGCTGATGAAGTAGACGAACACGTCGCGCCGCGGCAGCGCCGGTGCACGCTCGCCCACGTGCGGCAACTCGGCGATGTCTTCGCCGCGCGACCAGGCGCGTGCGCGCTCGGCCCACAGGTCCAGTTCCTTCGACGGATAACCGGTGTCGATCGGCTGCGAGCGCATCAGCCGCGCGTAGACGAAGTCGGCGGTGAGGTCGGCGAACGAGGGATAGTCGGTGGAATCGGTGAACACGGTCGCGACCTGATGGCGGCGCGCAAGCTCGATGAACTCCGCGTCCACCGCGGCAGGATCGCGGACCTCCAATGCATGCCGCAACGGTCGTCCGTCCATCGCGGGCGGCAGCAGCGTGAGGAAGCCATCGAGTTCCTCGGCATCGACGCGGCGTCCGGCTTCGAACTGCCAGACCAGCGGTCCGAGCTTTGCGCCGAGCTCGGCGATGCCGCCGACGAAGTCCTCCACCTGCGTCTGCATCGACGCCAGCGAGCGCGACTGCATGATGCGCTTGGGCGCCTTGGCGGAGAACACGAAACCGTCGGGCGTCAGGTCGCGCCAGTTCGCATAGGTCGCCGGCTTCTGCACCCCGTAGTACGTGCCGTTGATCTCGATGGCGGTCAGCTGGCGGCTGGCGTATTCCAGCTCGCGCCGCTGCACCAGCCCGGCCGGGTAGAAGTTGCTGCGCCAGGGCGCGAAGGTCCAGCCGCCGATGCCGACGCGGATGCCTTCGGTCGCGGTGGGCGGTGCGGAAGCGAAGAGGTCGGCCATGCGCGCCAGCATAGCCCGGCGCGTGTCGCGCCCGCGTTACCATGCGGTCAACCCGCGCCCTCGGAGATGCCGCATGACCTGGACCACGCCCGACCTCTGCGACCAGTTCCCCGACGTGCAGGTGGCCGAGCCGGTGTTCCGCAGCTTCGGCGGCCAGGCGCGTTTCGCCGGGCCGGCGGTGACGGTGCATTGCCTCAACGACAATTCGCGTGTGCGCGAACTCGCGGCGACGCCGGGCGAGGGCAGGGTGATCGTTGTCGATGGCGGCGGATCGCTGCGACGCGCGCTGCTGGGCGACATGATCGCGGCGAATGCGGTGAAGCACGGCTGGGCCGGCTTCCTGATCTTCGGCTGCGTGCGTGACGTGGAGATCCTGTCGACGCTGCCGCTGGGCGTGCTGGCGCTGGCCGCACACCCGATGAAGACGGATCGTCGCGACCTGGGCGAGGTCGATGTGCCGGTCGCGATCGCAGGCGTGTCGATCACGCCAGGGGACTGGATCTATGCGGATGCCAATGGCGTGATCGTCGCGAGAACCCGGCTTCTGTAGGAGCGGGCCATGCCCGCGATGCCTTTCGCTGTTCCGGCATCGCGCCAAGCCGGGCAAGCTCGGCTCTACGCGGAGCCGTGCAAGCGCCAGGATCCGTAGAGCGGAGCTTGCTCCGCTGCTTTCGCTTCGGTGTTCGTGCGGAGCCGGGCAAGCTCGGCTCTACGGTGAATCGGTGCAGGGGGGGCGACGTAGAGCGGAGCTTGCTCCGCTGCTTTTGCTCCGGTGTTCGTGCGGAGCCGGGCAAGCTCGGCTTTACGGGATAGCGGTGCAGGCACGGGGCCGACGTAGAGCGGAGCTTGCTCTGCTGCTTTTGCTTCGGTGTTCGTGCGGAGCCGGGCAAGCTCGGCTTTACGGGATAGCGGTGCAGGCGCGGGACCGACGTAGAGCGGAGCTTGCTCCGCTGCTTTTGCTTCGGTGTTCGTGCGGAGCCGGGCAAGCTCGGCTCTACGGGGGTGTCGGCGGTGCGGTGAAGGCGCTGGACCCCCGCGTGCGCGGGGGTGACGTCGCGGCACAGGCGCGCTGGCGCGCGCGCCGCGACGTCACTTGATCGGTTCGTCCAGCATCAGCTGGCGCACGAAGCGCACCGGCGGCGCGCCGTACGACAGCACCTGGTCGTGGTACGCCTTCAGGTTGAACTGTGCGCCCTGCTTGGCCTCTGCGGCCTTGCGCAGGTCGAAGTGCTCCTGCACGCCGACGAAGTAGGTCGGCAGCTGCGCCGAGGTCAGCTGCGCGCGCGTCCACTTGCCCGCGGCTTCGCGTTCCTGCTGGAAGGTCTGGCGTACCATCAGGTCCATCGCCTGCTCGCGCGTCCAGCCGTCCACCTGCACGCCCTGGTCCAAGATCGCGTTGGCGATCGTGCGCAGGTAGAACTTCATCTGCACCAGGTGGAACAGCGGATCGTTGTCCAGGTAACCGGCGTCGGACATCATCTTCTCGGTGTACACCGCCCAACCCTCGGCGAACATGCCGGAGCGCAGCACGGCGCGCAGCGTCGACGGGAACTTGGCCGAGTGCCAGCCTTCCAGGTAGTGGCCCGGCGTGCCTTCGTGGATGCTCAGCAGGTGGATCATCCGGCTGTTGTATTCGCGCAGGAAGGAATCGACCTGCGTCTTGTCCCAGTCTTCCGGGATCGGCGACACGGCGTAGAAGGTCTTCAGATGCTTGTCGAGCGGGCCGGGCGAATCGCAATAGGCCACCGCGACGCCACGCTGGAATTCCGGCATCTCGATGATTTCCACCGGCGCGTCGGGCAGGGTGACCAGATCGTGCTTGCGCACGAACTCGGTGGCCTGCGCGAGTGCTGCTTCCGCGTCCGGCACGACCTTGTCGCGCGCGGGACGTTCGGCGTACGCCAGCTCGAGCGCGGCTTCGATGGCCTTCTGCTGTTCGTCGGCGGTCGGCGCTTCCGGCAGCGCGGGTGCGCCCGGCTTTTCCTTCAGCACGGTGCGCGCGATGCCGTACATCGCCTCGCGCACGCGCTTGAGTTCGCCCTCCGCACGCTGCTTGATGTCGGCACGCGACAGCGACGACAGCAGGGCGAACTGCAGCTTCTGGTCGTACAGCGTCTGGCCGATGCGGAAGTCGCCCTTCGCGTTCGGCACCAGCGTCTTGTCCAGCCAGGCCTGGTGCTCGGCGACCGCCTTCTTCAGGCCGTCGATGGCGGCCTGCGCCTGCTGGCGGTCGGCCTCGGACAGGTCCTTGAGGTTCGGTGTGATGAACGTGTCGACGATGCTGAGGATGCCGGCGTTCTGCCTGGCGACGGTTTCGGCATGCACCTTCGGCACGCGCGCGGGGTCGAGGTTCTCGCGCGCCTGCGCCAGCAGCGCGGGAATCTTCTGCATGCGCGCGGTCGCCGACTTCAGGCGTTCCGGCAGCGGCGCGAACTCGCGCGCCATCAGGCCGTAGATCGCGCCGCCGGCGACGTTGTTGTAGACCTGTGGGTCCCACGCCCAGCTCTCCAGCGTTTCCGCCGTCCAGATGTCGTACTGCAGCTGGTTGCGCAGGATGGCCGCATCGACCTGGTTCTCGCGCGACAGTGCGGTGACATCCATCGCATCCAGTTCGCCGAGGGTCTTCTTGCTGAAAGCGAGGCTCTTCTGCCGGCCGTCCGCGCTGAGGTCGTCCAGCTCTCCGTCGTACTTGTGCTCGCCGATCTGGGTGGCGCTGACCGGCGAGAGCTGCAGCCAGCCCTCGAGCGCACGCTTGGACAGGTCGGCGAAGGCGGCGTCGGCCTTGGCGGTATCCGTGGCCGTGGCGGCGGTATCCGCACCGGAGGCGGCGACGGGAGCTTCACTCTTCTGGCAGGCGGACAGCGAGGCCAGCAGGGCGGCGGCGAGCAGGGTCTTGCGCATGGGAATCCTGTTGCGGTGCAGGGTGGGTCGGGACCGACAGCATAGGCCGAAGGTCATGCCCGGACCCGTGCCATTCGATATACGCTGGCGCCCCCGGGCCAGGAGTCGCTGTCATGAAGCATGAAGGAAGCTGCCACTGCGGTCGTATCGCGTTTGAGGTCGAGGGCGATATCGGCGACGTGATCGATTGCAACTGCTCGCTGTGCCGTCGCCGTGGCGGCCTGCTGTGGTTCGTGCCGCGCGAGGCGCTGGTACTGAAGACGCCGGAAGGCGACCTGTCCACCTACACGTTCAACAAGCACCACATCCGTCACCACTTCTGCGCCGTGTGCGGCATCGCACCGTTCGGTGAAGCGGCGCATCCGAAGACCGGCATGCAGATGGCGGCGGTGAACGTGCGTTGCCTGCCCGACGTGGACCTGGCCGGTCTCAGGGTGAACCCGTTCGACGGGGCCGCGCTCTGACGGGGAAGGACCGGCGCAAGGAGAACATCATGCCTTCGTTGATATCGCTGGTACTGGCAGGAATGCTGCTCCCATCGTCCGCCCAGGCGGCGTGCCCGCCGGCAGGCACCGACGCGGCATCGCTGCGGTTGCTGCGCGAGCAGCGGTTCGTTGTCCCCGACGACGTGCGCGCCGCGTTGGTGGAGACGCTTCCCGCCTGCCTGTCCGATCCCGACCCGACGCTGCGCGACGGCGTCGCCTACGAGGCACTCAGTGCGTGGCTGCGTGCGGGACTGCTGGATGCCACCCAGCGGCGCACGCTGCGTGACCGCCTGTATGCCGTGCTGGAGGAAGACGATGCGAACGGCTTCGGTCGGCCCTTCGCCGCGTTGGTGTTGTCGGAGATCGCACGGACGGACCGTGTGGAACCCTGGATGTCGCCCAGCGAGCGCGATGGCATGGTGATGCATGCATCCGCGTATCTGTCGTCGGTGCGCGATTACCGTGGCTTCGACGCGACCGAAGGATGGCGGCACGGCGTGCCGCATGGTGCGGACTGGCTGATGCAGCTGGCGCTCAACGACCGCCTGGGTCCCGCCCAACTGGAGGCCTTGTTGCAGGCGGTCGCCGAGCAGGCGGTGCCTGAGAGTGCGCATGCCTATGTATTCGGCGAACCCGGGAGGCTGGCACGCCCCGTGCTTTATGCCGCCAGGCGCGGCGTGCTGGGCGAGGACGCGTGGATGCGCTGGTTCGCGGCATTGCCGCTCCGGCTGGGCAATCCGGATCACGCCTACGCGGATGCCGCCTGGCTGGCGCGCAGACACGACCTGATGGCCTTCCTGATGAGCGTCCATCTGGAGGCCGACCAGTCCAGCGACCCCAACATCCGTGCGCTGAAGCCGGCGGTGATCGCGGCGCTCAAGGCCGTGCCGTGACCGCTGGCCGCGTCATTCGCGGCCGCGTCCCAGGAAATCGTCCGGCATCGGTGGCAGCGGCGTGCGTTCGTCGCGCGCCTCTTCCTTCAGCCAGTCGATGAACACCTGCGCAGCGGCACTCGGCTGCCGATGCGCGGGATGCACCGCGTAATACGCGAACCGTGCCTTCAGCGCGGGACCCGGCAGCCGGACGAGTTCGTAGCGTTGCAGGTAAGGCTGCGCCACATGGCGACGTGCCAGTGCCGCGCCCACGCCATACACCGCGGCGCGCATCGCATCGGTGCTGTCGTTGAAGCTGTGCATCGGCGGCAGCCGCAGGCCGCGCACGCCGGCGCCGCGGAACCAGTCGCGCCAGCCCTGCAGCGCCAGGTCGGTGACCAGCGGCAACTGCGCGATCTGGCGCGGCTCCCGCACCGCATCGAGTCCGGGCAGGGCGGGCGAGGCGACCGGGAACAGTTCGTCGTCCATCAGGTGATGCGACGTCAGCCCGGCCCACTGCCCCGGACCATGGCGGATGCCGAGTTCGGGGCCGTCGTCGTCGAAGCGCGTCAGCGCGATGCCGGTATCCACGTGCAGGCGCACATGCGGGTGACGCGCGCAGAAGCGCGGCAGCCGTGGCAACAGCCAGCAGTACGCCAGCGAGTGCAGCGTGGTGATGCGCAGGGTCGCGGTCTTGCCGGCCAACCGCAGGTGCGAGGCGACGGCGTCGATGTCGCCGAGCGCCGCATTGGCCGCGTCGGCCAACTGCCGGCCTTCGGCGGTGAGCTTCACCCCGCGTGCATGGCGCTGGAACAGCACCACCCCGAGCAGCCCCTCCAGCTTGCGTACGTGGTGGCTGACCGCGCTCGCGGTGAGGTGCAGTTCGTCGGCCGCGTGGGCGAAGTTCTGGTGGCGCGCGGCGGCCGCGAACACGCCGAGGGCGGGCAACAGGGCAGGGCGCAGGCTCATGGTCGCTCCAGGCACAAGCCAGATTTGTGGCTCGCCCGCATGCTACGCGCTTGTGGGCGCCTACGGGTGATCCAGAATAGCCCCAGTCACGAACGAGGGCTGCCGCGATGGCACAGGGAGACAGCATGGCCATGACCCCGCCGCAGGCACTGGAGCGCGACTGGCGCACCCCGCTGGAACTGCTGGTATTGGGCGCGATCTGGGGCAGCTCGTTCCTCTTCATGCGCATCGCGGCCAACCCGTTCGGTCCGTTTGCGCTGGTGGAAGTGCGGCTCGCGCTCGGCGCGCTGGTCCTGCTGCCGTTCCTGTGGCGCGAGCGCGCGCATTTCCGTGCTGGCCTGTGGCCGAAGCTCGCGATCATCGGCGCGATCAACTCGGCCATTCCGTTCCTGCTGTTCGCCTGGGCCGCGCAGCGTTCGCCGGCGGCCATCGGTGCGATCTGCAACGCGATGACGGTG
The DNA here is from genome assembly GCF_010093445.1 of Pseudoxanthomonas japonensis. GTDB lineage: Bacteria > Pseudomonadota > Gammaproteobacteria > Xanthomonadales > Xanthomonadaceae > Pseudoxanthomonas_A > Pseudoxanthomonas_A japonensis. The sequence continues at coordinate 44,914 of NZ_PDWW01000023.1, forward strand.
CTGTTCGCCGCGATGGTCGGCTTCCTGTTCTTCGGCCAGAAGATCGGCCTGCGCCGCTCGCTGGCGTTGCTGGTCGGCTTCATCGGCGTGGTGGTGCTGGCGACCAGCAAGGCCGGCGGCCTGAGTGTCGGCGGTGCCGTCATGGCGGGCGCGACCGCGGCGCTGCTTTACGGTGTCGGCGTGAACCTGGTGCGCAAGCACCTGGCCGGTATTCCGCCCGCGGCCGCGGCGGCGGCGACATTGAGTTGCGCAGCGCTGCTGGTGCTGCCGTTCGCGGCGACGCACTGGCCCACGCATGCGATCGGCGCCGGCCCATGGGGTGCGGCGATCGCCATCGGCGTTGTCTGCACCGGCTACGCCTTCCTGCTGTACTACCGGCTGATCCACCGCATCGGTCCCGCGCGCGCGGCGACGGTGACCTACCTGGTGCCGCTGTTCGGCGCCGGCTTCGCCTGGCTGTTCCTCAATGAGCCGGTGACGCCGGCGATGCTGGCGGCCGGCGCGCTGATCCTCGGCAGCGTGGCGGTGAGCCAGCGGGCGTCGTGAAAGTCAGGATTGCACCCCTGTAGGAGCGACGTAAGTCGCGACCACACGGCGTCACAGTCGGGCGATGTCGGTCACACGCGCCTCGATCATTCTTCAGAACCACTGTGTGCTGGATCGTGCGGACATCCTGCGGTCGCGACTCACGTCGCTCCTACAAGAAGCAGTCGACGACTCAGCGCTTGGCCTCACGCACCGGCAGCGGCACGTTGCACAGGTCGATGTGGCCGGCGGTGCGTACGTACCAGTCGTCGCGGCGGTTGCGGCGCGCTTCGGTGGCGGCGGCGAAGGTCTTCGAGTCCGTGCGCAGCACCTGCAGCGGGACGCGTTCGTTCTCCGGCACGTCGCTGGCCAGGCGCACGGCGGTGATCGGCGTGCGCTCTTCGGCCTTCTCGTAGAAGCCCATCGGCTCGGGGCCGCGCGGGGTCGCGCTGAGCAGCTCCATGCCCTTCACCACGCGGCCGACCAGGGTGATGTTGCGGTCGAGCTGGCGCGGCGACTGGCCGGTGACCACATACAGCTCGCTGCCATTGCTGCTGTCCGGCGGGCCGCCGCGGCCGGCGCCGAGCGCGCCGTAGCAATGCGTCAGCCACGCCTCGCCTGCCTTCGGGTCGCGCGCGGCGGGAAAACCATCGACGAAACCCACCTGCGGCGCCCAGCCATCCACGTCGGGCAGTCGGGTGAACTCCAGTCCCGCCGACTTGCGCGCGAACTCGGCCGGCAGCTTCGTCTTCGCCGTGCCCAGCGATTTGGCCTTGGCGGTGTCGTCCGCGTCGGCATCGCCGAACTGGACGACGAAGTTGTCGTGCGAGCGGTAGATGGCCAAGCCGTTCCAGAATCCTTCGTGCGCCAGCGTGCGGATGTTGGCCACGTGTTCGGGTGCGAAGGCCGGCGCCAGTTCGATCACCACGCGGCCGCCGGGCACGTCCATGTACAGCGTGTTGGCCGGATCCAGCGTGCGCCAGTCCGCGTCGGGCGAGGCGTCGAGGATTTCCTTCGACGTCAGCGGCTTCGGTGGTTCGGCCGCCTGCAGCGTGGGCAGGGCGAGCAGGCAGGCGAGCAGCAACGGGAGACGGCGCATGGGCATTCCTGGGCACGGGATGCCCGGATTGTAGTGCGCCCGGCGCGCAGTCTGTCGTCCCGGTGACGAGAGATCAGGACTTGTAGTTCTTCGCGCGGTTGATGCCGAGCGCGATCAGCGTGCCCAGCGCACCCGACAGCAGGTAGGCGCCCAGCCACGACAGGCCGAAGTTGGCGCACAGACCCAACGCGACCAGGGGGGCGAAGCCGGCACCGATCAGCCAGGCCAGGTCGGAGGTCAGCGCGGCGCCGGTGTAGCGGTAGCGGCGACCGAAGTTGGCGGTGACCGCACCCGCGGCCTGGCCGTACGACAGACCGAGCAGGGCGAAGCCGATCAGGATGAAGGCGCCCTGGCCGACCGGGCCGCCCTCCATCAGCGTCGGGGCGAAGCCACTGAACATCGCGATGCCGACTGCCAGTCCGCCCAGCGTGCGCGCGCGACCGACACGGTCGGCGATCAGGCCCGAGACCACGATCGCGCCGGCGGCGATGAAGGCGCCGAGGATCTGCACCAGCAGGAAGCTGACGACCGATTGCTGCGAGTACAGCAGGGTCCAAGACAGCGGGAAGATGGTGACGATGTGGAACAGCGCATAGCTGGCGAGTGCGGCGAACGCGCCGATCACCACGTGGCGGCCCTTGGCCTGGAACAGCTGGCGTATCGGCGTGGGTTCCAGTTCCAGCTCGCCCATCTTGTCCTGGTATTCGTCCGCGACCACGATGCGCAGGCGCGCGAACAGCGCCACCACGTTGATGGCGAACGCGACGAAGAACGGATAGCGCCAGCCCCAGGTCAGCAGGTCGGTTTCTTCCAGGTTGGCGTAGAGGAACGCGAACACGCCGGCGGCGACGATGAATCCGACCGGCGCACCCAGCTGGCCGAGCATGGCGTACCAGCCGCGGCGCTCCTTCGGTGCATTAAGTGCGAGCAGCGACGGCAGGCCATCCCACGAACCACCCAGCGCCAGGCCCTGCAGCACGCGCAGGAAGGCCAGCAGTGCGATCGAAGCGGCACCGAGTGAGGCGTAGCCCGGCAGGAACGCGATACCGGCCGTTGCGGTGCCCAGCAGGAACAGCGCGACGGTCAGCTTGAGTCCGCGACCCCAGCGATCCTGGATCTTCATCGACAGCATGGTGCCGAACGGACGCGCGACGAACGCCAGCGCGAACAGCGCGAACGACCATAGCGTTCCCTCCAGGCGGTCCACGAACGGGAAGAACACCGACGGGAAGATCAGCGCCGAGGCGATGCCGAAGACGAAGAAGTCGAAGTACTCGGACGCGCGCCCGATCACCACGCCGACGGCGATCTCGCCCGGGGCGACATCGGCATGGGCCTTGGTGCCATGGTCGTGGGTGGAAGTCGTGGGGCTGATGGACGCCATGGGAACGGGGCTGCCGGGTCGGACCAGGGGAAAGGTACGCCCATAGGGTCGCAGACCGCACCCGCCGTCGCGATAGGACAAAACGTCCAATACTCCGCGCAGGGCCGGCGCACTACATTGATCCAGATCAATCCGTAAGCCCCACGCCCATGTCCCTCATGCGCAGAGCCCTGCAGGCCGCCGTGGCGATGTCCGCCGCCGCCGTGCTGTCGGGGTGCAACCTGCAGGTCCTCAACCCCGCCGGCGACATCGCCGCCCGCCAGGGCCACCTGATCCTGGTGGCGACGGCGCTGATGCTGATCGTGATCATCCCGGTGATCGCGCTGACGTTCTGGTTCGCCTGGCGTTACCGCGCGTCGAACACGCAGGCCACCTACAAGCCCGACTGGGACCACTCCACGCAGCTGGAGCTGGTCATCTGGGGCGTGCCGCTGCTGATCATCATCGCGCTGGGTGCGGTGACGTGGATTGGCACGCACCTGCTGGATCCTTACCGTCCGCTGGGCCGTATCGCCGAAGGGCGGCCGGTGCCGGAAGCGGTCAAGCCGCTGGAAGTGCAGGTGGTCGCGCTGGATTGGAAATGGCTGTTCGTCTATCCGGAATACGGCGTCGCCTCGGTCAACCAGATGGCCGCGCCGGTCGACCGTCCGATCACCTTCCGCCTGACCTCGTCGTCGACGATGAATGCGTTCTACGTGCCGGCGCTGGCGGGCATGATCTACACGATGCCGGCGATGGAGACCAAGCTCCACGCGGTGATGAACAAGGCAGGCGACTACGAGGGCTTCTCGTCGCACTACAGCGGCGCAGGCTTCTCGCACATGCGCTTCCGTTTCCATGCGTTGTCCGATGAAGGCTTCGACCGCTGGATCGAAGAAACCCGTGCCGGCGGCCAGGCGCTGACCCGCGCCGAGTACCTGCAGCTCGAAGTGCCCAGTTCGCGCGAGCCATCGCGCCTGTATGCGTCCGTCGATGCCGGCCTGTTCGACGCGGTGGTGAACCGCTGCGTCGATACCGATCGCCTGTGCATGGACCAGATGATGGCCTACGACGCGATGGGCGGGCGCGGACTGGACAGCACCGATCCGCTGCAGCGGCCGCGTCGCGGCAACCTTGCCAGTGGCCCCTTCGTCCGTTCCGATCTCTGCACGGTCGAGACCGCGCAGGCCGCGGCCCGCATGTCGCCCATTACCACCGCTGGCGGTTTGAAGGCGCCCTGACGCGCTTCGCCGCCGCACCCCTGGATTCACCGGATTCGCCCGATGGCTTTTGATACCAGCACCGTCACGCACTCCCCGATCACCGGTCGCCTGGCCTGGGATGCGATTCCCATGCTGCACGACCCGATCATCGCCGCGACCTTCATCGGTACCTGCCTGGGTGGCCTGGCGCTGGTCGCGGTGATCACCCGGTACAAGCTGTGGGGCTGGCTGTGGCGCGAGTGGTTCACCAGCATCGACCACAAGAAGATCGGCATCATGTACATGGTGCTGGGCCTGGTGATGCTGCTGCGCGGTTTCGCCGACGCGATCATGATGCGCCTGCACCAGGCGATGGCCTTCGGCGACAACATGGGCTATCTGCCGCCGCACCACTACGACCAGATCTTCACCGCCCACGGCGTGATCATGATCTTCTTCGTGGCCATGCCGCTGGTCACCGGTCTGATGAACTACCTGGTGCCGCTGCAGATCGGCGCGCGCGACGTGGCGTTCCCGTTCCTCAACAACTTCAGCTTCTGGATGACCACCGCCGGCGCGGTGCTGGTCATGCTGTCGCTGTTCCTCGGCGAGTTCTCGACATCGGGCTGGCTGGCGCTGTCCAACCTGGGCAACCAGGATCCCGGGGTGGGACTCGACTACTACATCTGGGCGTTGCAGATCGCCGGCGTCGGTACGTTGTTATCAGGCGTCAACCTGCTGGTGACCATCCTCAAGATGCGTGCGCCCGGCATGGGCCTGATGAAGATGCCGGTGTTCACCTGGACGGCGCTGTGCACCAACGTGCTGATCGTGGTGTCGTTCCCGGTGCTGACCGCCGTGCTGGTGCTGATGACGCTGGACCGCTACGTCGGCACCAACTTCTTCACCACGGACCTTGGCGGCAACGCCATGCTGTACGTCAACCTGATCTGGATCTGGGGCCACCCGGAGGTCTACATCCTGATCCTGCCGCTGTTCGGCGTGTTCTCCGAGATCGTGTCCACGTATTCCGGCAAGCGCCTGTTCGGCTACTCGTCGATGGTCTACGCCACGGTCTGCATCACCGTGCTGTCGTACCTGGTGTGGCTGCACCACTTCTTCACCATGGGCTCGGGCGCCAGCGTCAACTCGTTCTTCGGCATCACCACGATGATCATCTCGATCCCGACGGGCGCGAAGATCTTCAACTGGCTGTTCACCATGTACCGCGGCCGCATCCGCTTCGAAGTGCCGATGCTGTGGACGATGGGCTTCATGGTGACTTTCGTGATCGGTGGCATGACCGGCGTGCTGCTGGCGGTGCCGCCGGCGGATTTCGTGCTGCACAACTCGCTGTTCCTGGTGGCGCACTTCCACAACGTCATCATCGGCGGCGTGGTGTTCGGCCTGTTCGCGGCGATGACGCACTGGTTCCCGAAGGCCTTCGGCTTCAAGCTCGACGACTTCTGGGGCAAGGTGTCGTTCTGGTTCTGGCTGGCCGGCTACTGGTTCGCGTTCACGCCGCTGTACGTGCTGGGGCTGATGGGCGTGACGCGCCGCATGAGCCACTTCGACGATCCGTCGCTGCAGATCTGGTTCCAGATCGCCGCCTTCGGCGCGGTACTGGTGGCGATCGGCATCGCCGCGTTCCTGTTCTGCATCTACATCAGCTTCCGTCGCCGCGAGCAGCTGCGCGACCACACCGGCGATCCGTGGGGTGGCCGCACGCTGGAGTGGTCCACGTCGTCGCCGCCGCCGGATTACAACTTCGCCTTCACCCCGGTGGTGCACGACACCGATGCCTGGACGGACATGAAGCAGCGCGGTTTCCAGCGTCCGCGTGACGGGTTCAAGGCGATCCACATGCCGCGCAATACCGGGGCCGGCGTCATCCTGTCGGTGCTGAGCACGCTGCTCGGCTTCGCGATGATCTGGCATGTGTGGTGGCTGGCGGGCGTGTCGCTGCTGGCGACGATCGTCTATGCGATCTGGCACAGCTTCGACCGCGACCGCGATTACTACATCCCGGCCGACGAGGTCGCGCGCACCGAGACGGCGCGTACCGGACAGCTGGAACGCGCCCTGTTGAACCAAGGCCTTGCGGATCACGCCCATGTCTGAGTCCATCGCCCTCAATCGACCCGACGGCTCGCCGGTGTTCCTGGACACCGACGGCAGGCATCATCCGGAGAACGGCACGCTGCTGGGCTTCTGGATCTACCTGCTCAGCGACCTGATGATCTTCGGCAGCCTGTTCGCCACGTTCGGCGTGTTCTCCGGCAGCTACGCCGCCGGCCCGTCCGGTCGCGACCTGTTCCTGCCGAACCTGCACCTGATCGCGATCAACACCGGCATCCTCCTGGTGTCGTCGATCACCTACGGCTTCGCCATGCTGGCGATGTTCAAGCGCAACGCCCGCGCGACCATCGGCTGGCTGCTGGTCACCGGCCTGCTGGGCCTGGGCTTCCTGTCGATCGAGATCTACGAGTTCCACCACCTGATCCATCTCGGCGCGGGTCCGCAGCGCAGCGCGTTCCTGTCGGCGTTCTTCACCCTGGTCGGCACGCACGGCCTGCACGTGCTGTTCGGTGTCGTCTGGCTGGTCGTGCTGTGCGTCCAGGTGCGCAAGTGGGGACTGAACCGGACCACCACGCGCCGCATCGCATGCCTGTCGATGTTCTGGCATTTCCTGGACGTCGTCTGGATCGGCGTCTTCACCTTTGTCTACCTGATGGGCGTGCAGTGATGAGCCATCCTTCCTCCGATTCGCACCACGACGACGATTTCCTCGAGGACGGCATCCCGCACGCCAACCTCAAGGAATACGCGACAGGCTTCGTGCTGTCGGTCATCCTGACCGCGATCCCGTTCTGGCTGGTCATGGCCAAGGTACTGCCCACGCCCGCCATCACCACGCTGGTGATCCTGGCGTTCGCGATGGTCCAGGTCGTCGTGCACATGGTCTATTTCCTGCACATGAATCCGAAGTCGGAAGGCGGCTGGAACCTGTTCGCGCTGATCTTCACCGCGGTGCTGCTGGTGATCGTGCTGAGCGGTACCTTGTGGGTCATGCACAACATGAACACCAACATGATGCCGGGCACTCACGACATGCATCGGATGCAGGAAGCGGCCCAGAGCCTGCCGTGACCGCTTCGGCCACCGCGACACCGGTTCCGCCGCGCAGGCGGTGGCTGGTCGCGTTCGCCGTGTTGCTGGCGGGCGCGTTCTGCGGATTCATTGCGCTGGGCGTGTGGCAGGTGCAGCGGCTGGCGTGGAAGCACGAGTTGATCGCCCGCGTCGATGCGCGCATCCACGCGAAGGCCGTGCCTTCGCCATCTCGCGCGCAGTGGCCTGCCGTCAGCGACGCGAACGACAGTTACCGACGCGTGTCGGTCAGCGGGCGCTTCGTTCCCGGCAGCGAAACGCGCACGCAGGCCGTCACCGAGCTCGGCGGAGGGTTCTGGCTATTGCAGCCGTTGCACACCGACGGCGGCGATTACGTGCTGGTGAACCGCGGCTTCGTGCCGACCAGTGCGCCATCAGCGCCGGCGCCGGCAGGCCGGGTGTCGGTGCAGGGCCTGCTGCGCATCAGCGAACCGGAAGGCGGCTTCCTGCGCCACAACGTCCCGGAACAGGACCGCTGGTACTCGCGCGACGTCGCCGCCATCGCGCGGAAGCACGGCTTGCCTGCGGAACAGGTCGCGCCGTTCTTCATCGATGCGGACCGCGATGCGGCGTCGCGCGACTGGCCGCGCGGCGGCATGACGGTGGTGAAATTCCGCGACTCGCACCTGTCCTACGCGTTGACCTGGTTCGGACTGGCGCTGCTGACACTGCTGGCCGGCGGCTATCTGGTCGCGTCGGAGCGCCGATTGCGCCATGATCGGCGGCGAAACGACTCGCGCCCCGATCATGCACGCACCCACGAGCCAGGATGAGGTCGGCACCGCACGCAGGGCCTCCAACGTGAGCAGCTCCCGCGACCGGGCGGGGCTGCGCAACATGCAGCAGCTCATCCAGCTGCGCTGGATCGCCGTGGTGGGGCAGGTGGCCACCATTTTCGTGGTGCATCATGGCCTCGGCATCGCGCTGCCGCTGGGCCTGATGTGCGGCGTGCTGGCCGCGTTGGCCGTCTTCAACCTGGTAAGCCAGTTGTGGTGGCGACGGCGCGAGCACGTGTCGAGCACCGCCCTGCTGGTCGGCCTGCTGGTCGACGTTGCGTCGCTGACCATCCAGTTGTACCTGTCCGGGGGCATCACCAATCCGTTCGTCTTCCTCTACCTGCTGCAGGTCGTGCTGGGCACGGTGCTGCTGCGCGCCACCCTGAGCTGGGTGATCGCCGCCGCCGCCGCGCTGTGCATCACCGGACTGACGCTGGTGCGCACGCCGCTGGAACTGACGGTGGCACCGGCACGCGGGCTGGCCGATCACTATGTGCAGGGACTGCTGATCTGCTTCCTGCTGATCGCCGGCCTGCTGGTCGTGTTCATCACCCGCATCGGCCGCATCCTGCGCGAGCGCGATGCGCGCCTGGCGGAACTGCGCCAGCGCGCCGCCGAGGAAGATCACATCGTCCGCATGGGCCTGCTGGCCTCGGGCGCGGCGCATGAGCTCGGCACGCCGCTGTCCACGCTGTCGGTGATCCTGGGCGACTGGCAGCACCTGCCGACGATGGCCTCTGATGGCGAACTGCACAACGACGTGCTGGAAATGCAGGCGCAGGTGGCGCGCTGCAAGTCGATCGTCACCAACATCCTGCTCGCCGCCGGCGGACCCCGCGCCGAGGCGCCGACCGAGACCACGCTGCATGCCATGCTGGACGACCTGGCGGCCGAATGGCGCGACGCGCGCAATCCGCCGTCCTTCCGTTACAGCAACCGCTGCGACACGGATCCGGCCATCGTCTCGGATGTCGGCCTGCGGCAGATGGTCTTCAACGTGCTGGACAACGCGCTGGAATCGTCGCCGGAATGGGTGGCGATGGAGGCGCGCTGCGACGGCGACACGCTGGTGATCGAGATCAGCGACGCGGGCACGGGCTTCGTCGCCGACGTGCTGCAGCGGCTGGGTACCCCCTACAACACCAGCAAGGGGCGGCCGGGCGGCGGCCTGGGCCTGTTCCTGTCGGTGAATGTCGCGCGCACGCTGGGTGGTAGCCTGACGGCGAAGAACCGGCCGCAGGGCGGCGCCGTGGTCACGCTGGCGCTGCCGCTGGCCACCATCGCCATCGAGGACGACGATGATGAGCAAGACTGATCGCCGCCTGCTGATCGTCGAGGACGACGCGGCCTTCGCGCGCACGCTGGTCCGCTCGTTCGAACGCCGTGGCTACCAGGTGCGCCATCTGGCCGGCGAGGATGGCATGCCGGCGCTGCTGGAGGACTTCGCGCCGACCCACGCCGTCGTCGACCTCAAGCTCGCCGCGGGTGCGTCGGGCCTGTCCAGCGTGAAGCACCTGCATGCCTTCGATGCGGAGATGGTCATCATCGTGCTGACCGGTTACGCGAGCATCGCCACCGCCGTGGAGGCGATCAAACTGGGCGCCCGCCACTATCTGGCCAAGCCGTCCAACACCGACGACATCGAAGCTGCCTTCCAGCGCGCCGCCGGCGACACCGAGGTGGAACTGACCGAGCGCACGACGTCGATCAAGACGCTCGAGTGGGAACATATCCACGAGGCGCTCGCCGCCAGCGACTTCAACATCTCCGAGGCCGCGCGCCGGCTGGGACTGCACCGGCGCACGCTGGCACGCAAGCTCGAGAAGCGGCGGGTCAAATAGCAGTCCGCGGCTGCGTGCCCGCATCCACGCGCCACGGCGTCGCGTACCGGCATCAGTTCCCTCTGGTACGACGCGATGCGTCCCGAATCGAAACGCCTGCTCTTCAACCTGCTGGGAAACCAGGTCGTCTGGTTCATTGCTGTCATCGCCGCCGGACGCGGCCATGCCTGGCCCGGCATGCTGGCAGCGGCGGTGTTCGTCTGCCTGCACCTGTGGAGCGTCGCTCGGCCCGCGGACGAGGTCCGTCTGGTGATGCTTGCCTTGCTGTGCGGACTGGTTATCGACGGCGTGGCGTCGGCGCAGGGCTGGGTGGTCTACCGCGCCGCGACCTTCGGTGGCTCGCTGGCGCCGCCATGGATCCTGGCCTTGTGGGCATCCCTGGCGGTCACGCTCAACACCGGCATGCGGGCGCTGCAGTCGCGGCTGTGGGCGGGCGTATTGCTCGGCGGCATCGGCGGACCGCTGGCCTATCTCGCGGCGGCGCGGGGATGGCAGGCCGCGGAGTTCGCCATGCCTGCGTGGCGGGGATGGACGTGGCTCGCGACCGCGTGGGCACTGGCCTTGCCGACGCTGCTGTGGGCGGCGCGGAGGTTGGCGGCACGAACGGCAGTGCGCTGAAGTCGAGCGCCTGCCGGTCGGGTGGATGACTACTGGCACATTCGCTATATCAAAGTTCGCAATAGCATCGTCTCCAACCTAGCGGGGGTCCCGCAGAGGGGGAGCGATGAACGAACCCGACATCCACCTGAAGAAGTTCCAGAAGGAGCTCAGCGCCGGCACCGTGTCGCTGGCCCTGCTGGCGGTCCTGGCCCGCGCTGGCGAGCCGCTGTACGGCTACCTGATCGCCAAGCAGCTGGAGCGCGTCGGCGACGGTGTGCTCAGCGGCAAGCAAAGCGCGCTGTACCCGGTACTGCGCAACCTGGAAGGCGGCGGGCTGCTGGACAGCTTCGTCGAACCCTCGGTGGCGGGGCCGCCCCGCCGCTACTACCGCATCACCGAAGCAGGGCGGCAGACCCTGCAGTCCTGGGCCGCCGCCTGGCGCGCCACCCGCGATTCCGTCGATTCCGTGCTTGAGGGGATTCCCGCATGAACACCACCACCGCCCCGGGCAGCCGCCTGCCCACCACCATTCCGGAATACCTCGATCAGCTGCGCGCCGCGCTGGCCGGTGCCGACAAGGCCATGATCCAGGACGCCGTCTACGACGCGGAGGAATACCTTCGCTCTGAGCTGGCGGAGAACCCCGGCAAGTCCGAAGCCGAGGTGATCGCCTCGGTCGCCGGCAGCTATGGCGCGCCTGAGGAGGTCGCCGACATCTATCGGGAAACCGAGGTAACGGTCGCCCGGGCGCTGCGCCCGCCGGTGCCGCCGAAGCGCAAGTCCGTGTTTGGTCGATTCTTCGGTGTCGCCGCCGATCCGCGCACGTACGGCGCGCTGTTCTACATGCTGCTGTCGGTCGTCACGGGTACGTTCTATTTCACCTGGGTCGTCACCGGCGCCAGCCTGTCGATCGGCCTGCTGATCCTGATCATCGGCATTCCGCTGCTGCTGCTGTTCCTGATGTCGGTGCGGCTGCTGTCGCTGGTGGAAGGTCGCGTGGTGGAAGTGCTGCTCGGCGAGCGCATGCCGCGCCGTCCGCTGTACACGCAGCGCGACAAGCCGTGGATGACACGCCTGAAGGAACTGTTCACCGATGGCCGCACGTGGACGGCGGCGCTGTACCTGCTGCTCATGCACCCGCTGGGCGTGCTGTACTTCTCGGTCGCCATCACGCTGCTGGCGCTGTCGCTGGGGTTGATCGCCGCACCGGTGGCGTTCTTCCTGCCCTACGGCTACGTGATGAACTTCGGCGACTGGAACCTCGTTACCGAAGCACCCTGGTTGCTGCCGCTGGCATCGGTGGTCGGTTTCATCCTGCTGTTCGCCACCCTGCACCTGGCGCGCGTTGTCGGCATCTTCCACGGCTGGTTGGCCAAGCACCTGCTGGTGCGTACGCCGGTGGTGTGAGGAGCGAGCACCGAAACGAAGAAAGCCGTCCTGTGGCGGCTTTCTTCTTGTAGAGCGGAGCTTGCTCCGCTGCTCTGGTACGAGATACAGGCTGCGAAGCCGAGCAAGCTCGGCTCTACATGGGTTGGGTCAGCCCGCGTACCTGGCGATGAAGTCGCGCACCTGCGGATACACCTGCTCGCGCCAGCGGCGGCCGCTGAAGATGCCGTAATGGCCGGCGCCCTCGACCGTCAGGTGCCTGTGGTGCGCCTTCGCGATGCCGGTACACAGGTCATGCGCGGCGGCGGTCTGGCCCTGGCCCGAGATGTCGTCGAGTTCTCCTTCGATGCTCATCAGCGCCGTCTTCCTGATCGCGGCAGGCTTCACCAGCTCGCCGTTGACCGTCCACTTGCCTCGCGGCAGCAGGAACTCCTGGAAGACCGTGCGGATGGTGTCCAGGTAGTACTCGGCCGGCATGTCGAGCACGGCGTTGTACTCGTCGTAGAACTTGCGGTGCGATTCGGCGTCCTGCTGGTCGCCCTTCACCAGGTCGGCATAGAAATCCCAGTGCGACATGAAGTGGCGGCTGGGGTTCATCGCGATGAAGCCGGCGTGCTGCAGGAAGCCTGGATACACGCGGCGGCCTTCGCCCGGGTACGGCGACGGCACGGTATGGATCACGTTGTTCTCGAACCACGACAGCGGGTTGCGCGTGGCCAGGCTGTTGACCTCGGTGGGGCTGCTGCGCGCGTCGATCGGGCCGCCCATCATCACCAGCGAGCGCGGCGTGGCTTCGCCGCGTGCGGCCATCAGCGACACCGCCGCCAACACCGGCACCGTCGGCTGGCAGACGCTGATCACGTGCAGGTTGTCCGCGCCGATGTGGCGGATGAACTCCTCCACGTAGGCGACGTAGTCGTCCAGGCTGAAACTGCCCTCGGACTCGGGCACCATGCGCGCGTCCACCCAGTCGGTCACGTAGACCTTGTGGTCGCGGAGCAGCGTGCGCACCGTATCGCGCAGCAGGGTGGCGTGGTGGCCGGACAGCGGCGCGACCACCAGCACGATCGGGTCGTCCTTCAGTGCGGTGATGGTCGCGGCGTCATCGGTGTAGCGCTTGAAGCGGAGCAGGCGGCAGAACGGCTTCCTGACGATCTCCTGTTCCACCACCGGCACGGTGCGGCCTTCGACCTCGACCTCGTGGATCTCCCAGGCCGGCTTCTCGTAATCCTTGCCGATGCGGTAGATCAGTTCGTTGCCGGCGGCGATGCGCTCGGCACCCGGCACGTTGGACAGCCAACTGGTCGGGGCGGAGAAGATGCGCGCGTTCGCTTCGGCCATGTAGGCCAGCGGCGCCATCCATGCGCGTCCGAGTTCGTGCAGTTGGTACAGGGTCATGGCGGTCCGGAATCCCGATTTTGGTGCACAGTGCTGCGCCGCAGCATACCCCAAAGGCAGGGTCGCCGCGCGTGGCCTGTTCAGGTTATCGGCCGATAATCCGCGGCCTCCAGTACCGCCACATCGCCCGCCAACCTTGGCCCCAGCCAGCAGTGGTTGCCGATGGACTGAAACCCCTCGCCATTGAAGGCCTGCCGGTACCAGGCGGCCTTGCGCGGCTGGAAGCCGTCGTGGTCGCCTTCGAATTCGTCTTCCTTCGCGAACGTCTCCAGGAACGCCACGCCACCGCACAACTCCGCCAGCCCGGGCAGGCCGCGTTTCAGTTCGCGTGTCGGCACGTAGTGCAGCACGTCGGAACACACCAGCAGGTCGGCCGGCTCGCAGGGACGCAGGTACCGGAAGTCCTCGAAGCGTGCGTAGTGCAGGTTGCGCGTGCGCCCGAAACGCCGGACGGCGTACTCGCTGGCATCGAAGCCGAGGTACTGCAGCTTCGGCCGCAGCTTCAGCAGCGGCGCGCGCCACGCGCCTTCGCCGCAGCCGATGTCGAGCACGGTGCGGATCGGACGCTCCAGGTGGTACTCGGCCACCGCCACGGCCAGCGCCACCTTGCGCGCGAGGCGTGGCGCGCCACCGATGTCGCCGTCGCGGTACCAGCGCTGGAAGTAGTCGGCGTCGTAATGTTTGGTCATCGGGCACACGAGATTCGGGATGTGGGAGAGTGAGGCAGAAGGCGTTCGCTCGTCATCCCAGCGGTTTTCAACAGCCGAATGGCTGGTCACGCTGGGATCCATTGTGCTGTTGCGCTGTCTGACCCGCATGGCGACAGCAGGATCAAGATGGGTTCCAGCTTACGCTGGAACGACGGGTCGCGATCCTCGACTCGAGCGGAGGCGTACCACGCCTCGACGCTGCAGCCGCGTATTTGCTCGTCATCCTGGCGAATGCCGGATCCGTCTGGCCGTTGCTTCCGTGGACGCGTGAGCACAGCGCCAGAGTCAAGCTGGTTCCAGCGTGCGCTGGAACGTCGGGACGGAGGCAGGGCCGGGCGTTCGCGTGCAGACGTTGAAGTGCCCTTGCATCGGACCGGCGCGTGTCTGCTCGTCATCCCGGCGAATGCCGGGATCCGGGTTGCCGTTGCTCCGGGGGACGGGTGAGCGCAGCGCGAGAATCAAGATGGGCTCCAGCGTGCGTCGGAACGCCGGGGTCCCGGCATCCCGTTCGTTGGACAGCGCTCGTGGCAGTAGCGGAGAATTCCGCCTCATCCTTCCGAGCGACGGAGTCGGCCAGCGTGGACAAAGCCAGCCTTTACCTGTGGGTCAAGACCTTCCATCTCGTCTTTGTCATCGCCTGGATGGCGACGGTGTTCTACCTGCCACGCATCCTGGTCAACCTGGCCGAAACGACGGGGCAGGCCGACGTGCAGGCGCGCCTGCTGCTGATGGGGCGCCGACTGTACGGCTTCGGCCACAGCATGTTCGGCATCGCGGTGATCCTGGGTGGCGTGCTCTGGCTTTACTTCGGTATCAGCGGCGGCTGGCTGCACGCCAAGCTGACGCTGGTCGCGCTGATGCTCGCGCACTTCATCGTCACCGGCCGCTGGCTGAAGGGCGTGGCGAAGGGCAAGTCGCTGCCTTCGCCGACGGCGCTGCGCTGGTTCAACGAACTGCCGCTGTTCGCGTTGATCGCGGTGGTGTGGCTGGTACTGGCGAAGCCGTTCTGACCCACGCGCTCCGGCACTCACCGGAGCGCGCGCGACTCACTTCTTCTCGAAATCCCGCGGCTTTGGCAGTTCCACCGGCACGCCGTTCGCATCGCACGTCCCGGCCGCGCACAGGCGCGCGCGCAGCGCCGGCGCGGCCTGCACGATGAAGTGGTAGATGGTGTTCTGTTCGACGGTGCCGCGTACGGCCTCGCTGCCGGGGCCGATGGCCCAGATGCCGACGTCTTCGCCTCCGTGCGATTCCGACTTCAGCGGAACCAGCGCTTCCTGCAGGTAATCGGGGTGTTCCGTGTCGACATGGCTGAGGTCGGGGCGACCCTCAGACGGTTCGACGCTGCTCGGCGCATGCAGGAAGTGCTTCGGCCCGGCGGGCTGGCGATTGCTGGCGCCGGTGTAGCCGGGGCCGTTGGCGTAGCTCAGCGTGGTGAAGGTCATGCCGGTCTGGTCACGGGCGAGATCACCCGGCGTGTCGTCTTCGCCGCCCTGGCCGCGCACCTTGCCGAGGATCGGATTGCCGCGGACCGGATAGCCGACGAAGTTGAGCGTATGCGAATGGTCGGCGGTGACCAGGATCAGCGTGTCGTCCCGCGACGTCGCATCCACCGCGGCCTGCACGGCATCCGACATCGCGACGGTTTCGTCGAGGGCGCGGTAGGCGTTGCCGTAGTGGTTGGCGTGGTCGATGCGTGCGCCTTCGACCAGCAGCACGAAGCCCTCGCGGTTGCGCGACAGAGTGCGGATGGCGACGCGCGTCAGGTCGGCCAGCGAAGGCTCGCCCTGTGCATCCTTGCGGCGGTCGTGTTCGAACTGCATGTGGTCGTACTCGAACAGGCCAAGCAATTGCGGCGCGTCGACGGCCGCTTCCAGCTGCTGCGTGTTAGTGACGTAGGCACCCTGCGGGTGCGCCTGCTTCCACTCGTCGACGAGGTTGCGGCCATCCAGGCGCTGGCCGACCTTGTCGTCCTCCTCGGGATCGCGCACGTCGACCGGCAGGAATTCGCCGCGCCCGCCACCCAGCGCGACCGTGGGGCCTTTGCCGAAGCGTGCGGCAGCGAGCAACTGCTGTGCGATGTCCTTGCAGCCCGCGGCGACCGCTTCCGGCGGCAAGTCGGTGTCGTTTTCCCAGTCGCGGTGCGAGACGTGCGCATACGTCGCGGCCGGTGTCGCATGGGTGATGCGTGCGGTGGTGACGATGCCGGTTGACAGCCCCGCGCTGTCGGCCAGCGTCAGCCAGCTGAGCAGGTCCTTGCTGCCGTCCGGCGTGCATTCGCCCTTGTGTCCGGCGGAGACGCCGATGGCGCCCATGTGCGATTTCACGCCGGTGGCGACGGCGGTCATGGTGCCGGCGGAGTCGGGCGTCTGCGAATTGGTGTTGTAGGTCTTGCTGAAGGCGGTATGCGGAAAGCGCTCCCAGCTCAGCAGGTTCTCTTCGCCGGGCGTGCCCTTGCGCTGGCCCTCGAAGATGCGCGCGGCGGCCACGGTGGTCAGGCTCATGCCGTCGCCGAGGAAGACGATGACGTTCTTCGCGCGACCCTGCATCGCGCCGTTCGACGCGGCCTTCGCCGCACCATTCCGATACCACCACTGCGGTGTCTCGCCCTGCGGGTGCGCGACGGCGGGGACATCGACGTGTGGCGCGTTGGTGCGGGAAGCCGGGGAGGACGACGTGCTGGCGCAGCCAGCCAGCGATACGGCCAGGAGCGCAGTCAGGAACGGGGGAAGCCGGTGCATCGAGTTTCCTTGTGGGACAGGGTGGTGCTTATCTTCATGACGCTGGAGCGGGTGGCGTCCTCAGTTGTCCGATCACGGACGCCATGGGTCACCCACGGCGGGTGGTGCGGCTCTTCAGGCGCCACCGCAGGACAAGGTGCGCAATTATGCCGTCCAGGCAGTGTCCTGTTCATGACACCCGCCATTCCGCGCGCAGGGTCGCCGGCCGCAGGGCCTTGGGCTAAGGTGGCGCGTCCACCCGTGTGAGTCCAGAGGATGAAGCTTGTCTCGGCCTGGTTGAAGATCCCGTTCTGGCAGCGCGTCGTCGCCGGCTTCGTGCTGGGCGCGCTGGTGGGCTGGCTGATGGGGGCCGACGCGGAAACCTGGCTCAAGCCGCTGGGCGACCTCTACGTCACGCTGATCAAGATGATCGCGGTGCCGCTGGTGTTCTTCGCCGTGATCAATGCGGTCTCCAGCCTGCATGGACAGAAGTCCGTCGCGGCGCTCGGCGGGCGCACTTTCCTGTGGTTCGCGATCACCGCCGCGCTGGCCGTATGCGTGGGCCTGGCCGTGGGTTGGATCGTGCAGCCGGGCAAGGGGCTCACGGGTCTGATGACGGCACCCGACTACCAGGTGCGCGAAGTCCCCACGCCGGTGCAGGTGCTGCTGGACATCGTGCCGGCCAATCCGTTCAAGGCGCTGACCGACGGCAAGATCCTGCAGGTCATCTTCTTCGCCGGCCTGCTGGGCTTTGCGCTGGTCAAGCTGGGCGAGCGCAGTGCCGGACTGCGCAAGCTGGCCGGCGAGGCCAGCGACACCATGGTGCAGGTCACGCGCTTCGTGCTGGAAATGACCCCGATCGGCACGTTCGGCCTGATCGGCAGCCTGGTCGGAACCTACGGTTTCGAGAAGCTGCTGCCGCTGGGCAGCTATATCGGCGCGCTGTACGTCGCGTGCGCGCTGCACATCGTCGTGGTGTACGGCAGCCTGTTGCTGGCGCATGGGCTGAACCCGTGGAAGTTCTTCCGCGGCGCCGCGCCCGGCATGCAGGTGGCGTTCGCCAGTTCGTCAAGCTTCGCGTCGATGCCCGTGGCGCTGCGCAGCGTCACCCACAACCTCGGGGTGGACAAGGACTACGCTGCGTTCGCCGTGCCGCTGGGCGCGAGCATCAAGATGGACGGCTGCGGCGCGATCTATCCGGCGCTGACGTCGGTCTTTGTGGCGCAGTACTTCGGCCTGGATCTGTCGGTCAACCAGTACTTCCTGATCCTGCTGGCCTCGGTGCTGGGCAGCTTCGGCACCGCCGGCGTGCCCGGTACCGCAACGGTGATGGTCACCGTGGTGCTGAGCGCGGCCAATCTGCCGCTGGAAGGCATCGGCCTGCTGGTGGCGATCGACCGCATCCTCGACATGATGCGCACGATGACCAACGTCACCGGCCAGATGCTGGTACCCGTGCTGGTGGCGAAGGAGACCGGCCTGCTGGATCGCGAAGTCTACGAGCGTGCGTCCAGCAACGTGGGGCTCGCGGATGAAACCGCCCCGGCGCCATGAGTGACGCCGGGACGATCACGCTGGTCGAGTCCTTCCCCGACGCGGCGACGTATCGCAGTCTCCGCGTCGAGACCGGCCTGTCGCCCAAGTCGCACGAGGCTGCCGAGCGTGGCCTGGCGAACACGCTGTACGGCGTCAGCCTGGTGAAGGCGGACGAGGTGATCGGCATGGGGCGCGTGGTCGGCGACAACGGCACGGTGTTCGCCATCGTCGACATCGCGGTGCGTCGCGACCACCAGGGGCAGGGGCTGGGCAAGCGGATCATGGCGGCGCTCGATGCCTGGCTTCGTGCCAACGCGCCCGCGTCTGCCTACGTCATGCTGATCGCGGATGGAGAAGCCAAACATCTGTACGCGCAGTTCGGCTTCGCCGACACCGCGCCGGCGTCCATCAGCATGGCCTACGTGGCGCGCGGACCCGTCGCTGACAGTTAGGCGTTGGACTCACGCGTGCCGCGCGACACCCACCAGGCGAACATCGCCGCCGTGATGAACATCAACAGGCTGTAGACCGCCGCCGGTACCGAGACGGTGGGGTTCTGCAGCACGTTGAGGGCGATGAAGATCGCCAGCGTGCCGTTGTGGATGCCGATCTCCATCGCGATGGCGATGGCCTGCTTTTTCGGCAGCCGCAACGCCAGCGGTGCGGCGTAACCGAAGCCCATGCTGGCGAGGTTGAACAGCAGGCAGGCCAGGCCGACGATGGCGAAGTAGCTGGTCAGCGTCTTCCATTCCTGCGCGACCGCGGCCACCACCAGCAGCGCGAGCACCAGCACGGAGAGCAGGCGGATCGGCTTCTCGGCCTTCGCCGCAAAGCCGGGCGCCTTCGCGCGCAGCAGCATGCCGATGGCCACCGGCAGCAGGATGATCGCGGCGACCTCGACCACTTTCTTCGTGGGCGGCGGCACGTACTGGCCGGCACCGAGGAAATACTCCAGCGACAGGTTGAGGATCACCGGCAGCGTCAGCAGGCACAGCAGGCTGTTGATCGCGGTGAGCGTGATGTTCAGGGCCACGTCGCCGCGGGCGAGGTGGCTGTAGATGTTGGCGGTGGCGCCGCCTGGCGAGGCCGCCAGCAGCATCAGGCCGACGGCGAGTTCGGCAGGCAGGCCGAAGCCGAGCGCCAGGCCGAACGCGACCCACGGCAACACCAGCGTCTGCAGCGCGAGACCGATCAGGACGGCACGCGGATAGCGCGCGACGCGGCGGAAGTCCTCGAGCGTCAGGCCAAGGCCGAGCCCGAGCATGATGATGCCCAGGGCCAGCGGCAGCAGAACATTGGTCAACAGTGAAGCCTGCATCGCGTACGACTCCCCTTCGGCGCAACGGACAGGTGGTGCGCGACGATCGACGCGCCCCCGGAGGATGGCGGCAACGTGTGATCGGGCGCAAGCTGCGGCGCACCGCGATCGTCGAACAGCATGAAGGCCGCACGGGGCGGCCTTCTGTCGACGCTGATCGGCGGTGGCGCGTTACATGGCGACGCGACGGCCGCTCAGGTAGCGATTCGCCCAGTAGCCGGTGATCAGGCTGTCCACGCGCACATCCTTGCCGCTGCTCGGCGAATGCAGGAAACGGCCTTCACCGACATAGATGCCGACATGGTTGATGCGGCCCTTCAGACCGAAGAACACCAGGTCGCCCTGGCGCAGTTCGTCGCGTGCGGCGACCAGTTCCGCATCGGCCTTGGAGGCCATGTCGCGCGACACGCGCGGCAGTTCGATGCCCAGCGCGGTGCGGAAGACGTAGCCGACCAGCCCGCTGCAGTCGAAGCCGCTGTCGGGCGAGGTGCCGCCCCAGCGGTACGGCGTACCCATCAGCGCGAGCGCGCGCTGCAGGACGGCCTGGACCTTGCCACCCTGCTGTTCCTGAGAAACCACGCCTTCCTTGCTCAGGTCGTACGCGGCCAGCAGCTTGCTGATGTCGCCTGCCACCATGGCGGAACGATCGACCAGCGGCAGCGTGTCGCTGGCGGCCAGGCGCGGGAGCAGGGCGGAGAGCGTGGCGGTGGCGGCTTCGGCCGCTTTTTCCTTGACGCTGGTGATGACGGGTTTGCTGGACGGTGCCGGGGTGGCCGCCACGACGTCGGGAGAAGCCTGGATTGACGCGGCGTCGACGTCGGCAGGCGCAGTCTGTGCCTGTGCAACGGACGCCATGGCGCACAGGCCAAGGCTGATGAGGAGTCGGGAAGCCCGCCGCGGCTTGCGGTGGGTGGCGGCTGGCTGGCCTGTCGGCAGGTCGTCGGTCGTCACGCGCGGGTCGGGTTTAACAAGTCAGGGGCGATAATGCCGGCTGATCGGCCCGATTTGGTTCATAAATCGTTATTTATTCGTTAAGCGTGAACGCTGCGCGTCACAGAGTTGACCGAATCCTAACGAAGCACGCGTTTCGCGCCGCTGTAGTGGTCCCGCCAGTAGGGCCCATCCAGGTGATCGAGCCGGACGGTGCCGCCCGTGCTGGGGGCGTGGACGAACCGGCCTTCCCCCACGTAGATGCCCACATGCGTCACGTTGCCCTTGCTGCCGAAGAAGACGAGGTCGGCCGGGGCGAGACGGCGCGGCTCGATCTTCGGGCCCTGTACCTGCGCCAGCTCACGCGAGGTGCGCGGCAGGCGCAGGTCCAGCATGTCCCGGTACACATAGGTCACCAGGCCACTGCAGTCGAAGCCTGACTCCGGGGTGTTTCCGCCATACCGGTAAGGGGTGCCGACCAGACCGATAGCACGCATCAGCACCGACGTCGCGGCCGCCGGGTCGTCGGCCTCCACCGCGGGCCACGCGCGCTGGGCCGGAGGCGGGGCGGGCTTGTGGGCCTGGGGTTTCGAGCCCCCGCAGCCGGCGAGGGCCAGCAGTACCGCGCAGAGCAGAGCGGTGGGCCACGGCCGAAGTGGCGCGGGCGTGGGCAAGCCGGGATAATGTCGGGCCTTCATCGCGGCGCATCTTCGCCGCATTCCCTTGCGGCCGACAAGCCGCTCCCGTCCTGCCCGTCGGCAGGCCCCGTCCAGAGTCCCGCATGAAAATCGCAAAAGACAGCGTCGTCCGTTTCCATTACACCGTGTCCGAAGCCGGCCAGGAGCCGATCGAAAGCTCCAAGGACCGTGAGCCGCTGGCGATCCTGATCGGTCACGGCAACATCATCCCGGGCCTGGAAAATGCCATGCAGGACCGCGAAGCCGGCGAGAGCTTCGGCGTGGACGTGGCGGCGGCCGATGCCTACGGCGAGCGCCGCGATGGCCTCAGCCAGCGCGTGCCCAAGAAGCACTTCGGCAACCAGCGCCTGGTGCCGGGTCAGCAGGTCGTGCTGCAGACCAACTTCGGTCCGCGCGCCGTGACCATCCAGAAGGTAGGCATGAGCGTGGTGGACGTGGACCTCAACCACCCGATGGCCGGCAAGGACCTGCACTTCGATGTGGAGATCGTGGAAGTCCGCGAAGCCAGCGCGGAAGAGATCGAGCACGGCCACGTGCACGGCGACGGCGGCCACCACCACTGAGTGGCGCGACATCGCGTGATCGACGGCCCGCGCATGCGGGCCGTTTCTTTTTGCGCGCCGGATGCAGCGGGACGCATGGTCTAATCGGTGCGACCAACAAGGGGAAGGGAATGACGGCGGCGATCACGGAGAACCTGGCACCGATCGCGGTGACCGAACGCATCGAGGCGATGGACGTGCTGCGCGGCTTCGCGCTGCTGGGCATCCTGCTGATGAACCTGGAAGGCTTCGTGGGACCGGTGATGGCGTCCGGCACGGGACTGGATCCCGCGCTCACCGGCATGGACCGCACCGTCGACCTGCTGGTCTACGTGCTGGTGCAGGGCAAGTTCTACACGTTGTTCTCGCTGCTGTTCGGCATGGGCTTCGCGGTGATGTCGCAGCGCGCCGAGCAGGCAGGCAGGCCGTTCGCCGGCGTGTACTGGCGGCGCGGGCTGGTGCTGCTGACCTTCGGCGTGTTCCACGGGGTCTTCATCTGGGCCGGCGACATCCTGGTGATGTACGCGCTGTGCTCCTTCCTGTTGCTGGCGCTGCGGCCGCTGCCTCCCCGCTGGTGCGTCTGGCTGGGACTGGCCGCGTACACCGTACCGATCGGCCTCATGTACCTGATGGGCGCGATGGGGTCGCTGCTCGGCGGCACCGAAGGCTGGGACAAATTCGTTGCCGAGGCGGGCGCGAAAATGCAGGCGCTCATCGAGAGCGAGCGCGTGGCCTACGGCAGCGGTACCTACGCCGAGGCCACGTGGCAGCGCCTGAAGAGCACCGTCATGGCGCTCAGCAACATCACCATGTTCGGCTTCGTCGTGATCTGCATGTTCCTGCTGGGGGCATGGTTCGTGCGCAGCGGCGCCATCGTGCGGCCACGCGACTTCCCCCGTCTTTATGCCGGCCTGCGCTGGGTTGCCCTGCCGGTGGGCCTGGTCGCGATGCTGGGCTCGGTGGCGCTGGCGCCGACCATGGACGGCGTGACGTTCGATCTCCGTACCTCCACCGCCTTCGCACTGCAGATGCTCGCCAACCTGCTCATGTGCCTGGGCTATGTGGCGTGGATGGTGCGGGCGCTGGACACGCCGGCGTGGCGCCGTCCGCTGGGCTGGCTGGCACCGGCGGGCCGCATGGCGTTGACCAATTACCTGATGCAGTCGCTGGTGTGCACCTGCATTTTCTACGGCTATGGCCTGGGGTACTTCGAGCAACTGCCGCGCGCCTGGCAGCCGGTGTTCGGCCTGGCGCTGTTCGGCCTGCAGGTGCTGGTGAGCCACCTGTGGCTGTCGCGGTTCCGGTTCGGTCCGATGGAGTGGCTGTGGCGGTCCGCGACCTACCTGAAACCGCAGCCACTGAAGCTTCGAGCCGGCTGATTGCGACTAGACTGTGGGGGTGAATTCCCCCCACGACGACGTCCTCATCATCGGCGGCGGCGCCATCGGCCTGGCGACCGCGGTGGCGCTGCTGGAGGCCGGCCGCAGCGTGCGCATTCTCGACGCCGCCACGATCGGCGGCGGTGCCTCGCACGGCAACTGCGGCACCATCACGCCCAGCCATGCCCCGCCGCTGGCGGCGCCGGGCGTGGTGGCGCAGGCGCTGCGCTGGATGTTCACGCCGGATGCGCCGCTCTATCTCAAGCCCCGCATTGATCCCGCGCTGTGGCACTGGCTGCTGCGGTTCGCCGCGCGTTGCAACGTACGCGACTGGCGGCAGAGCACGCAGGCGCGTGCGGCCTTGCTCAACGACTCGCGGACACGGCTTGCCGACTGGGCGGAGCGTTATCGCCTTGACTGCGAGTTTGAAGAGGAAGGCCTCGACTACGTCTTCCGCGATCCGCGCAAGTTCCAGCAGTACGTGGACGAGGCGGCGGTGCTGGCGGAGTTCGGCATCGCGACCGAGGTGTTCGACGGCGCCGCTTACGAACGCGAGGAACCTGCCATGCTGCCCGGCGTCCGGGGCGCGATCCGCTTTCCCGGCGATGGACGCTTGCGGCCTGACCGCTATGTGACAGAACTGGTGCGTGTGGTGCGCGAGCGTGGCGGGCTCATCGAGGAGCACTGCCGCGTCGAACGGCTGGAAACGACGGCATCGGGCGTGCGCCTGGCGACATCGCAGGGCGAGCGCAAGGGGCGCGACGCGGTCATCGCGCTCGGCGCCTGGACGCCCGCGTTCACGCGCTCACTGGGACTGAAGGCGCCCATCCAGCCGGGCAAGGGCTACTCGATCACCTACTCGCGTCCGTCGCTCGTGCCGCGCCATCCCATGGTGCTGAAGGACCGTTCGGTATGCGTGACGGTCTGGGACAGCGGGTTCCGGCTGGGCAGCACGATGGAGTTTTCCGGCCACGACGATACGCTCAACGAAACCCGGCTGGCGGCGCTGGAGCGCGGTGCAAGCGAGTTCCTGCGCGAACCGGTCGGCCCAGACGTGCAAGAGCGCTGGTGCGGCTGGCGGCCGATGACCTGGGACGACCTGCCGCTGCTGGGTCGCGCGCCGCGGTACGACCATGTCTGGATGGCCGCCGGCCACGGCATGCTGGGCATCAGCATGAGCGCGGCGACTGGCCAGTTCATGGCCGATCTGATGACCGGCCGCACACCGGCCTTCGACCCTTCGCCTTACCGACCGGAGCGATTCGCATGAAACCCCAGGCGTTCGACCTGATCGTGATCGGTGGTGGCTCGGGCGGGCTGGCCGGTGCATTCCGCGCGGCGTCCTACGGCGCGAAGGTCGCGCTGCTGGAGCCGAAGGAACTTGGCGGCACCTGCGTCAACGTGGGCTGCGTGCCGAAGAAGGCGATGTGGCTGGCCGCCGAGCTGTCGCAGAAGATCGCGATGGCGTCGTCGCTCGGTTTCGACACCTCGACGCCCACGCTGGACTGGAAGGAATTCATCGTCCATCGCCAGCGCTACATCGCCGGCATCCACGCCAGCTACATGAAGCGGCTGGACGAGAGCGGCGTGGTGGTGATGCCGTGCCGTGGACGTCTGCTGGACGCGAACACCGTGGTCAACGCCGACGGCGTGCCGCTCAGCGCGAAGCACCTGTTGATCGCGACCGGTGGCCATCCCGTGCGGCCGGCCATCCCGGGCGCCGACCTGGGCAAGGTATCCGACGACTTCTTCAGCCTGTGCGCCGCGCCGCCGCGCGTGGCGATCATCGGCGGGGGTTACGTGGCGGTCGAACTGGCCGGCGTGCTGCAGGCGCTGGGCAGCCAGGTGGAAGTGTTCGTGCGCGGGCCTCGCCTGCTGGACGGTTTCGATACGCAGATCACCGACGAGCTGGCCGCCGACATGCGCCAGCATGGCGTGCGCCTGCATTTCGGCTATTCCGTCGCGGCGTTGGAGCGTGCGCCGGAGGATGGCGTCGTGTTGCTGGCCGAGGATGGCACGCGCACGGAGCGGTTCGACGAGGTGATCTTCGCCACGGGTCGGCGCGCGACCACGCAAGGCATGGGGCTGGAGGCGGCCGGCGTGGCAGTCGATGGCAAGGCGTTCGTGCAGGTGGACGAGCGCCAGAACACGAACGTCGCCGGCATCCACGCGGTCGGCGACGTCACCGGGCAGGCGGCGCTGACGCCCGTCGCGATCGCGGCGGCGCGCAGGCTGATGGATCGCCTCTTCGGCGGACAGTCCGATGCGCGGCTGGATTACACGCGGATTCCCACCGTGGTGTTCTCGCATCCGCCGGTGGGGCAAGTGGGCCTGACCGAAGCTGCCGCGCGCTCGCAGCATGGCGACGACGTCACGGTGCTGACCACGCGCTTCCGTCCGATGCTGCATGCGCTGGCCGATTCGCCGCAGCGCAGCCTGTTCAAGCTGGTGCTGGTCGGCGCGGACAAGCGCGTCGTCGGCCTGCACCTGCTGGGCGAAGGCGCGGACGAGATGCTGCAGGGCTTTGCCGTGGCGCTGAAGAAGGGCATCACCCTGGCCGACCTGCACGACACCATGGCGATTCATCCGACCAGCGCCGAGGAAGTGGTGCTGATGCGGTGACCCGGGCTCTCCAGGCGCGGCGATACAATGGTGGCATGGACACCTTCACCCTGCATCGCGGCACCGCGCCGCTGTTCATCAGCCTGCCGCACAACGGCACGGCGCTTCCTGACGACATCGCGGCGCGCCTGACGCCGGAGGCGCGCCGTGTGCCGGACACCGACTGGCATGTGGCCGAGCTCTACGCGTTCGCGCGCGAGCTCGGTGCGTCCATCATCGTGCCGGCGTATTCGCGCTACGTGGTCGACCTGAACCGTCCCGAAGACGACGTCTCGCTCTATCCGGGCCAGAACACCACCGGCCTGTGCCCGATCGTGCGTTTCAGCGGCGATCCGGTCTATCTGCCAGGCCAGGAACCGACGCCGGACGACATCTGCTCCCGTGTCGACGCCTACTGGAGGCTTTACCACGGTGCGCTGCGGGAAGAACTCGCGCGCATCCACGATGCGCATGGCCGCGCGGTGCTGTGGGAGGGCCACTCGATCCGCAGCGTGGTGCCGTTCCTGTTCGATGGCCGCCTGCCGGATTTCAATCTCGGCACGGCCGGCGGCACGAGCTGCTCGCCCGCCTTGCAGCAGGTGCTGGAAGCCGAACTGGCGGCGCAGTCGGACTTCAGCTTCGTCGTCAACGGGCGCTTCCGTGGCGGTTACATCACCCGCCACCCTTCCGCCGTCGCCCGCCGCCCCGGCGCCGGCGCCCGGCCTGGCCCCCCTCCTCCCCCCCGCCCCCCCCCCGGCGGCTTCGGTCCCTGCCGCAACGCTGGCCATCGACGGGCAGGTCGATGCATCGCACGCCTCACCATCGGAAGTACCCGCTCTCTCCGCGCCTGCCGATACCGCGGAGGAGCATGCCGCACCGGCGGAGGAG
>NZ_PDWW01000024.1 GCF_010093445.1 Pseudoxanthomonas japonensis
GATCAGCGTCGCGCCCGCGTCCACCAGGCCGTGCGCGAGCTCATGTCCGAGCAGGGGTTCCGCATGAGCATGGACACGGTCGCCGCGCGCGCCGGTTGCTCCAAGCAGACGCTCTATGCGCATTTCGGCAGCAAGCAGGAGCTGTTGCGCAGCGTGATCGCCGAACACCAGGACCTTGCCACGGTGCCGTTGTCCCCCGTCGTGGAGGACCCCCGCGAAGCGTTGCTGGCCTTTGCGCTGGAGCACCTCCGGCACCTCAACGATCCCACCATCGTCTCGACCAGTCGCCTGCTGGCCGCAGAAGCGCACCAATTTCCCGACGAAGCGCGCGACCTCTACCAGCAGGCCTGCGATACTCTCGTCCAGCGCCTCGCCACCTGGCTGCAGCACGCGATGGACCAGGGCCGGCTGAGGCATGACGATCCGCACTACGCCGCGGAGCTGCTGCTCAGCATGATCGTGGGAATGGACTTCGAACGGCAGCGTTTCGGCGTGGTCCACCGCGCAGGCGACCGTGCGCGCCACCGCTGGGCCGAATTCTCGATCGATACCTTCCTGCGGGCCTTCGCGCCCCCGACCGACGACGGCGCGCCGCCTTCCGCGTCTGCCGGCCGCCGTATCCGCTCACCGCTTTCCTCTCCCACGTCTCCAAGAAAAAGAAACGGAGCTTCCCCATGACGTCCCCCATCCGTTCCCTCGCCCTGGCCAGCGCCCTGCTGGCGGTCCTCGCGGCCTGCAGCAAGCCCGAGCAGCAGCAGATGCCGCCCCCCGAAGTGGTGGTGATGGCCGCCTCGCCGCAGGATGTGCCGCTGCAGCGCGACCTGGTGGGGCGCCTGTCGCCCATCCGCAGTTCCGACGTCCGCGCCCGCGTGCCGGGCGTGGTGCAGAAGCGGGTGTACCAGGAAGGCAGCGACGTCAGGGAGGGACAGGTGTTGTTCCTGATCGATCCCGCCCCGCTGCAGGCCTCGCTGAGCGCGGCGCAGGCCACGCTGGCCTCGGCGCAGGCCACCTACGCGAACGCGAAGGTTGCGGCGGATCGCGCGCGCCAGCTGGCGCCGCAGAAGTTCGTCTCCCGGTCCGACCTGGACAACGCCGAAGCCGCCGAACGCAGCGCCGCCGCCGCCGTGCAGCAGGCCCGCGCGAATGTCGAGAGCGCCCGCATCAACCTGGGCTATGCCTCAGTCACCGCGCCGATTTCCGGCCGGGCCGGCAAGCAGCAGGTCACCGAAGGCGCGCTGGTCGGCCAGGGCGATGCGACGCTGCTCACCACCATCGACCAGATCGATTCGCTCTACGCGAACTTCTCGATGAGCTCGAGCGAGCTGCAGACCCTGCGCCAAGCCCAGGGCGACGGCAAGGTGCAACTCGCTGGTGAGGGCCAGCGCACGGTGCAGGTGATACTGCCCAACGGCCAGACCATCGACCAGACAGGCACGCTGGACTTCTCCGACACCGTCGTCGATCCGGCGACCGGCAGCGTCTCGCTGCGCGCCACCGTGCCGAACGCCGACCGCACGCTGCTGCCGGGCACCTTCGTCACCCTGCGCGCCACGCTGGGCGAGCAGAAGGGCGCGTTCCTGATCCCGCAGGGCGCCATCCAGCGCGACACGGTCAGCGCCTACGCCATGGTGATCGGCAAGGACGGCAACGTCATGCGCAAGAACGTCACCACCCAACAGGCCGTCGGCCCCAACTGGCTGGTCACCGACGGCCTGGCCGCCGGCGACCAGGTGATCGTCGAAGGCCTGCAGAAGGTGAAGGAAGGCGCGCCGGCCAAGGGCGTGACCGCCGAGCAGGCGGCCGCCGCGAAGGCGGCGCAGGCCAAGCCCGCGCAGGCCGCAGGCAAGGCCGAGTAAGAAGGACCCTCCCCCATGCCCAAGTTCTTCATCAACCACCCGATCTTCGCCTGGGTCGTGTCGATCCTGATCTCGCTGGCGGGCGTGATCTCGATCCTCAACCTCGGCGTCGAATCCTATCCTTCCATCGCGCCGCCGCAGGTCACCGTCAGCGCCACCTATCCCGGTGCCAGCGCGGAGACCACCGAGCGATCGGTCACCCAGGTCATCGAGCAGCAACTCACCGGCATCGACAACCTGCTGTACTTCAGTTCCAGCTCCAGTTCGGCCGGCCAGGCATCCATCACCCTGACCTTCCAGACCGGCACCGACGCCGACATCGCCCAGGTGCAGGTGCAGAACAAGGTGTCGCTGGCGACGCCGCGCCTGCCCAGCGAAGTCACCGCGCAGGGCGTGGTGGTGGCCAAGGCCAACGCGGGCTTCCTGATGGTGGTGGGCCTGCAGTCCGACAACGCGAGCATCGACCGCAACCGCCTGAACGACATCGTCGCCTCGCGTGTGCTGGACCAGATCGCGCGCGTGCCCGGCGTGGGCAGCACCCAGCACTTCGGCTCCGAGTACGCCATGAACCTGTGGCTGGACCCGGGCAAGCTGCAGGGGTTCAACCTGTCCGCCACCGACGTGCTGACGGCCGTGCGCGCGCAGAACGTGCAGTTCGCCGCCGGCTCGGTCGGCTCCGATCCTGCGCCTGAAGGCCAGGCATTCACCGCCACCGTGTCCGCGGAAGGCCGCTTCACGTCACCCGAGCAGTTCGAGCAGATCATCCTGCGCGCCAACAACGACGGCTCCACGGTGCGCCTGAAGGACGTGGCACGCGTCGAATTCGGCGCGCAGAACTTCGGCTTCGATACGCAGTTCAACGGCAAGCCGGTCGGCGCCTTCGCCATCCAGCTGCTGCCGGGTGCGAACGCGTTGAACGTGGCGGAGGCCGTGCGCGCGAAGATGGACGAACTGGCCCCCAGCTTCCCGCCTGGCGTCAGCTGGTTCTCGCCGTACGACACCACCACCTTCGTGAAGATCTCGATCGAGGAAGTGGTCAAGACCCTGATCGAGGCGGTGATCCTGGTGTTCCTGGTGATGCTGGTGTTCCTGCAGAACTTCCGCGCCACCATCATCCCCACGCTGGTCATCCCGGTCGCGCTGCTGGGCACGTTCTGGGGCCTGAGCGTAATCGGCTTCACCATCAACCAGTTGACGATGTTCGCGCTGGTGCTGGCTATCGGCATCGTGGTCGACGACGCCATCGTGGTGATCGAGAACGTCGAGCGCATCATGGCGGAAGAGAAACTGCCGCCGCGCGAAGCGACGATCAAGGCGATGGGCCAGATCACCGGCGCCGTCATCGCGATCACCGTGGTGCTGGCGGCGGTGTTCATCCCGTCGGCGTTGCAGGGTGGTGCCTCGGGCGAGATCTACAAGCAGTTCGCGCTGACCATCGCCATCTCGATGGCCTTCTCGGCGTTCCTGGCGCTGGGCTTCACGCCGGCGTTGTGCGCGACGTTCCTCAAGCAGCACGAGCACGACAGCCACGAGAAGAAGAACATCGTCTTCCGTACCTTCGAGAAGTACTACGGCAGGATCGAGAAAACCTACGTGGGCCACATCGGCTCGGCCATCAAGCATGCGCCGCGCTGGATGATCGTGTTCGCCCTGCTCACCGTGCTGGCGGGCTTCCTGTTCACCCGCCTGCCCAGCAGCTTCGTGCCGGAGGAAGACCAGGGCTACGCGCTGGCCATCGTGCAGCTGCCGCCGGGCAACTCGCTGCAGAAGACCAAGCAGGTGTTCAACCAGGTGCGTGGCACGCTGCAGCAGATGGACGGCTTCGACGGCGTGATGGAAGTGGCGGGCTTCAGCTTCCTGGGCCGCGGCGAGAACGTCGGCATGGCCTTCATCCGGCTCAAGCCGTGGGACGAGCGCGACATCACCGTGCCGGAGTTCATCCAGCAGGCCAACCAGCGCTTCTACGGCATCAAGGGCGCGCAGATCTTCGTGGTGAACCTGCCGACCATCCAGGGCCTGGGCCAGTTCGGCGGCTTCGACATGTGGCTGCAGGACCGCGCCGGCCTGGGTGAGGAAGCCCTGATGGCGGCACGCAACCAGTTACTGGGCGCCGCCGCGCAGGACAAGAGCCTGATGGCGGTGCGTCCCAACACGCTGGAGAACGCCCCGCAGCTGCAGCTTCACGTGGACCGCGTGCAGGCGCAGTCGATGGGCATGTCGTTGAGCGACATCTACAACGGCATCCAGCTGATGCTGGCGCCGGTGTACGTCAACGACTTTTTCTACGAGGGCCGCATCAAGCGCGTGAACATGCGTGCCGACGCGCCGTACCGCACGGGCGCCGAGTCGCTGGCGAACATCTACTCGCCCAGCAGCCGGCAGACCGACGCCAACGGCGGCCGCGCGATGATCCCGCTGTCCAACGTGGTGCAATCGTCGTGGGCGTCGGTCCCGCCGTCGCTGTCGCGCTACAACGGCTACTCCGCGGTGAACATCAACGGCTCCGCCGCGCCCGGCAGTTCGTCCGGCCAGGCGATGACGACGATGGAGAACATCGTCACCGGGCAGTTGCCGCAGGGCTTCGGCTACGACTGGAGCGGCATGTCCTACCAGGAGATCCTGGCCGGCAACAGCGCCACGCTGCTGATGGTGCTGTCGATCGTGGTGGTGTTCCTCTGCCTGGCCGCGCTGTACGAGAGCTGGTCGATCCCGGTCGCGGTGCTGCTGGTGGTGCCGCTGGGTGCGCTGGGCGCGGTGCTGTTCACCATGCTGCGTCCGGGACTGTCGAACGACCTGTTCTTCAAGATCGGCCTGATCACCATCATCGGCCTGGCGGCGAAGAACGCCATCCTGATCGTCGAGTTCGCCGTGATGGAGCGCAAGCAGGGCAAGACCCTGCGCGATGCGGTCATCACGGCCTCGCACCTGCGCTTCCGCCCGATCCTGATGACCTCGTTCGCCTTCATCATGGGCGTGCTGCCGATGGCCATCTCGACCGGCGCGGGCGCCAACGCCCGCCACGCGATCGGCACCGGCGTCATCGGCGGCATGTTCTTCGCCACCTTCCTCGGCCTGCTGCTGATCCCGGTGTTCTTCGTGGCCGTGCGCCGCGTGCTGGGCGACCGGATGGACGAGCCATCGAAGGAGTACCTGCTGGAACAGGAGAACCCGGCGTCGCGCTGAGCCGGTCCGCGTTTCCGCATCGTCAACAGCCCCGACCCGTGTCGGGGCTGTTTTGTTTCGGGCTGCACGCGCCATCGCGGCCATTCCGGCGTAATGAGCGTTTCGCTGTAGCGCGCCCCGGGCGCGGCCGGACATCATGTTTGCTCACCGATTCCGTCGCCGCGCAAGGGCCTGATCGCACTACTGGCCCGCGTCTCAAACCGTGATAATCACGCGCGACATGCTGTCGAGCCAGCCCCTGCCCGCTCGTCGCTCTCCCGACTCCCCCGCATTGAAGACCTACCGACCATGACACGGAAAGATCCCCTCGCACGGAAAACGCCCTCCACCACCAAGCGCATGATCCTCATGCTGATTGCGGTCGTCGTGATCTTCGGCGGTGTGTTCGCCGTCAAGGCGATCATGAGCAAGGGCATGAACGACTTCTTCGACACCATGCCGCAGCCCGCCGCCGCCGTGACCGACTGGACGGCCAAGCAGGAGGAATGGATCGACGCGCAGCAGGCCGTCGGTACATTCGTGGCCATCAACGGCACCGATGTCACCACCGAGGCAGGCGGCGTGGTGCGCAGCCTCTCCATCGATGTCGGCAAGCCGGTGAAGGCCGGCACCGTACTGGCCCAGCTCAACAGCGCCAATGAACTGGCGGTACTGAAGTCGCTGGAAGCCTCGGCGAAGCTGGCGGCCGTGCAGCGCGACCGCTGGCAGGCGCTGGCGCGCGACAAGCTGGTGTCGCAGGCCGAGGCCGAGGAACGCGCCACCGTGGCGGCGACCTCGCTGGCGCAGGTCGAGGCGCAGCGCGCCCTGATCGCGCAGAAGACGATCCGCGCGCCGTTCGACGGCGTGCTGGGCATCCGCAAAGTCAACTTGGGCCAGTACCTCAACCCCGGCGACGCCATCGTCAGCCTGCAGGCGCTGGACCCGATCTACCTCGACTTCACACTGCCCGAGCAGCGCGTGGGCCAGGTGCTGCCGGGCGCGAAGATCCGCGCGACCGTCGATGCCCTGCCCGGCCAGGTGTTCGAAGGTGAAGTCACTGCGGTGGAACCGCAGGTCGACCCCGCCACGCGCAACTTCAAGGTGCAGGCGACGCTGGCCAATGGCGAGTACAACCTGCGACCCGGTGCGTTCGCCCACGTCGGCTTCGATACCGGCGACGCGCGCAAGGTCGTGGTGGTGCCGCAGACCGCGATCAGCTTCAACCCGTACGGCAACGCGGTCTACGTGATCCAGGAAGTGCAACGCGCCGCGGGCGAGAAGGACATGCAGGGCAACGATCTGACAGGCAAGAAGCTGGTCGTGCGCCAGCGCTTCGTGAAGACCGGCGCCACCCGCGGCGACCTGATCGCGGTGACCGAGGGACTGAAGCCCGGCGAGCGCGTGGCGACCACCGGCCTGCTGAAGCTGCGCAACGACGCCGAGGTGGTGGTGAACAACAAGGTGCAGCCAGTGACCGAGGCCCAGCCCAAGCCCGAAAACCGTTGACGGAGTGCCGGCATGAAATTCACCGATATCTTCGTCAACAAACCGGTGCTGGCGATCGTCGTCAGCCTCTTCATCCTGCTGTTCGGCTTGCGCTCGTTCACCGAATTGAACGTGCGCCAGTACCCCGAACTGCGCAACGCCGTGGTCAACATCAGCACCACGTACTACGGCGCCGACGCCGACCTGATCCAGGGCTTCATCACCACGCCGCTGGAACGTGAAGTCGCCAGCGCCGAGGGCATCGAGTACCTCAGTTCGACCAGCTCGGCCGGCGTCAGCATCATCCAGGCCTACATCAAGCTGGACCAGGACCCGAACGAGGCGCTCACCCAGATCGCCGCCAAGGTCAACAAGATGCGCGGCCAGCTGCCGCCGGAGTCGGAAGACCCGGTGATCGACCTGCAGCAGGGCCAGCAGATCGCGGCGATGTACGTGTCGTTCGCAAGCGAGACGCTCGACAACAACCAGATCACCGACTACCTGACCCGCGTGGTCCAGCCCAAGCTGGTCACCGTCGCCGGCGTCCAGCGCGCCGACATCCTCGGCGCCGGTACGTTCGCGATGCGCGTGTGGCTGAAGCCGGACCGCATGACCGCCCTGCAGGTCACGGCCAGCGACGTGTCGACGGCGCTGTCGTCCAACAACGTGCTGGCCGCGGTGGGCTCCACCAAGGGCCAGATGGTCGCGATCGACATGACGGCGCGCACCGACCTGCGCAGCGCCGACGAGTTCCGCCAGCTGATCATCCGCGAGCAGAACGGCGCCATCGTGCGGCTCGGCGACGTGGCGGACGTTCAACTGGGGTCGGAGAGTTACGGCACCTCGGTGCGCATCAACGGCGAGGCCGCCACGTTCATGGGCATCTTCGTGTCCCCGGACGCGAACTCGCTGGACGTCATCAAGAACGTGCGGGCGCTGTGGGACGGCGAGATCGTGCCGCAGCTGCCGGAAGGCATCAAGGCGACCATCCCCTACGACAGCACCGAGCAGATCCAGGACGCCATCGACGAAGTGGTCAGCACCATCGTCGAGGCCGTGATCATCGTGATCGTGGTGATCTTCCTGTTCCTCGGGTCGCTGCGCAGCGTGCTGATCCCGGCGGTGACGGTGCCGCTGTCGCTGGTGGGTGCGCTGTTCCTGATGCTGCTGATGGGCTTCACCATCAACCTGTTGACGCTGCTGGCGATGGTGCTGGCGATCGGCATCGTGGTCGATGACGCGATCATCGTGCTGGAGAACATCCACCGGCACATCGAAGAAGGCATGTCGCCCTACGAAGCGGCGATCAAGGGCGCACGCGAACTGGCCTGGCCGGTCGTCGCGATGACCACCACGCTGGTGGCGGTGTACCTGCCCATCGGTTTCCAGGGCGGCATGACCGGCGTGCTGTTCACCGAGTTCGCCTTCACCCTGGCCGGCTCGGTGCTGCTGTCGGGCGTCATCGCGCTGACGCTGACGCCGATGATGTGCGCCAAGATCCTCAAGCCGCACGGTGACGGCGGCAAGGGCAAGCTGGAGAAGTGGCTGGACCAGCGCTTCGACAAGCTCAATGCCGGTTACCAGCGGCGCCTGCACGGCACGATGGAAACCAAAGCGGTCGTCGGCGTGTTCGGCATCCTGGTGCTGGTCGCCTGCGCCTTCCTGTACATGACGGCGCCCAAGGAGCCGGCGCCGCTGGAGGACGAGGGCTTCATCTTCTCGGTCGCCAGCGCCGACCCCTACTCCACGCTGGACTATGTGGAGCGCTACACCGAGGAAGTCACGTCGATCGCCAAGGGCGTGCCGGAAGTGCAGGATTACTTCCTGTTCAACGGCGGTTTCGGCGGCAGCGGCGGTGGCGCCAGCCCAAGCGCGATGGCCGGTTTCGTGCTGAAGCCGTGGAGCGAGCGCGATCGTTCGACCAACGCGGTACTGCAGCAGGAACTGCAGCCGAAGATGAGCCAGGTCAGCGGCCTGAACATCTTCGCGCTGGTCCCGCCCTCGCTGCCCAGCGCGGGTGGCGATGGCGGCGGCGGCGAGTTCATCATCGGCGGCGTGGGCGAACTGAGCCAGTTGAACGAACTGGCCGAACAGATCGTCATGAAGGCCATGGAGAGCAAGCGCTTCATCTTCCTCGACAAGGACCTGAAGATCGACAAGCCGCGCATCGAGGTCAACATCGACCGCGAGAAGGCGGCCACGCTGGGCATCGACATGCGCACGCTGGCGGCCGACATGGCCGCGATGCTGTCGGGCGGCTACACCAACCGCTTCGCGATGCAGAACCGCTCGTACCTAGTGATTCCGCAGGTGCAGCGCAGCGACCGCCTCAACGCCAGCGACCTGGAGAACTACTACACCCGTACCCGCGACGGCGAGCTGATCCCGCTGTCGACGCTGGTGACGCTGAAGGAAACCGCGCAGCCGCAGTCGCTGAAACGGTTCCAGCAGCTCAATGCGGTTTCGATCATGTTTGCGCCGCGCCCCGGCGTGAGCAAGGGCGAAGCGCTCGCGATCCTCGACCAGGCCGCCAAGGAGGTCCTGCCGCAGGGCTATTCGGTGGACTACGCGGGCGAGTCGCGCCAGTTCAAGCAGGAAGGCGCCGCCATGCTGGTGACGCTGGCGCTGGCGCTGATCGTGATCTTCCTGGTGCTGTCGGCGCAGTTCGAGAGCTTCCGCGATGCGCTGATCATGCTGCTGACCGTCCCGATGGCGATCTGCGGGGCGCTGCTGACGGTCAACGTGCTGGCGATCCTCAGCGGCATCCTCGGCATGATGCAGATCGAAGCCTTCCCCGGCATGAGCATCAACATCTACACGCAGGTCGGCCTGGTGACGCTGGTCGGCGTGATCTCCAAGCACGGCATCCTGATCGTGGAGTTCGCCAACAAGCTGCAGTCGGAACAGGGCTTGTCCAAGCGTGAGGCGATCGAACAGGCCGCCGCGATCCGCCTGCGCCCGGTGCTGATGACGACCGCCGCGCTGGTGTTCGCGATGATCCCGCTGTTGATCGCCAGCGGCCCGGGTGCGGCCTCGCGCTTCTCGATGGGCGTGGTGATCGCCTCGGGCATGACCATCGGTACGCTGTTCACGCTGTTCGTGCTGCCGGCGTTCTACCTGTACCTGGCCCGCGATCATGCGCATGATCGCGACCGCGAGCATGCGCCGCAGAATGACGGCGATGGACTGCCCCCGGAGCCGGCGACCGGTCACTGACCCGTACGAGACCCACAAGACTGAAAACCCCGGCATCGCCGGGGTTTTCTTTTTTGGCGCGCGTTGGCGTTTACAGGCGGACCTTCCGCGCGTATACGCTTCACCTATCCTTGATCGGCGAAGGATTGCCATGAAGAGATTGTCGACAGTGATGCTTGGACTGGCCGTCGCCGTACCCGGCACGGCGTCAGCATGCCTGCCCCCGCTGTCGGATGAATTCCCGACTTCACTTCGCGCCGCGGCGGCGAACCGGTTGCCACCTCCCGGCATATCGGCGCGCCTGCAGTTGATTCAGTTCCATGGCGGTAGTTGCGAAGGGGTCGAGTTCGTCGCCCTGGAAATCTCCGGCCTGTCCCGCAGGAACTACAAGCACTTCGGTTACTTCATCAGACCCGTTTCCGGATTCAACGAAGGCGGAATGGTGCCCGGGTCGCGTGCACTGGCGCCACTACAGTTCGAGAATGGGGTCGTGCATGTTACGTGGACAGAGGGCGACGTCGTGCCCGACGCCGACGGCCATGTTCGATGGCGGCTGGAAGTCACGCCGGTCTCACGCTCCGGCGCACGTGGCACGCCATTCGAGGTATGCGCGGCGACCGACGGTTCGTGCCCACCGTTGCTGCCTGTCTGCGACATGGCGTGTCCTGCAGAACGGTCGCCCTGATGCAAGCGTGACCACGCGGTGGATCAGAGTGGTGCGTTGGCTGCCGGCGCGACGTAGGCCTGGCGCGCCGCCCGTACTTCGTCGTGGTGGTCGGATGCCCACTGCGCGAGCATCTCGATGCGCTCGAAGAACGATGAGCCCAAGGCCGTCAACGCGTAGTCCACACGGGGCGGCACCGTCGGGAACACTTCGCGCCGCACCAGCCCATCCTGTTCCAGACGGCGCAGCGTCTGCGCCAGCATGCGTGGCGAGATATCCGCGATGCGCTTGCGCACTTCGGTGAAGCGCAGCGTGCCGCCGGCCAGTTCATGCAGGACCAGCACGGTCCAGCGGTCGCCCAAGCGGTCCAGCACGTCGCGGATCGGGCAGTTCTCGGTGAGGATCAGGGATTGGCGGTGCAGCGTCATGGCCGATGTCCGGTGCATGGTTACCGCGCGGTAACCGGGTTACTTCGCGCTCCCTGCTTGTGGGCGCGGAAGCCATTACTACCATAGCGTAACCAATGACCTTTCCGTTACCGGATACAGGAGTCACCATGAAGTCCCCCACCCCCACCCTGCTGGTCACCGGCGCGTCCGGAAAACTGGGGGGCGCCGTCGTCCGCCACCTGTTGGACACGCTGCAGGTTCCGGCCGAGCGCCTCATCGTCACCACGCGCAACCCGGACTCGCTGGCGGATTTCGCCGCCCGCGGCGTGACAGTCCGCAGCGCGGACTTCGATCAGCCCGACACGCTGGCGGCCGCCTTCACCGGCGCCGATCGACTGCTGCTGGTCAGCACCGATGCACTGATGGAACCCGGCAAGCGCCTGACCCAGCATCGTGCCGCCGTCCAGGCCGCGGCCGATGCCGGCGTGAAGCACGTCGTCTACACCTCGCTGCCGTCCGCCGACACGTCGCATGTGTCCTTCGCACCGGATCACTGGGGAACGGAGCAGGCGCTTTCGGCCTCTCCGCTGGGCTGGACGATCCTGCGCAATGCCTGGTACTTCGAAAACCTCGCCTACTCCCTGCCTGGCGCACTGGGCTCCGGCGAATGGGCTTCGGCTGCCGGAGACGGCCGCATCGCCTACATCGCGCGTGACGATCTGGCGCGCGCCGCGGCGGCGGCACTGGCCTCTGTCAGCACCGAGGACCAGGTCCTCACGCTGACGGGCGAACAGGCATGGTCCGCACGCGATGTCGCCATCCGCGTATCCGCCCTGACCGGCAAGCCACTCGCGGTGGTCGACATCACCTCCGCGCAACTGGTCGAGGGGCTGAAGGCGCACGGCTTCCCGCCGGTGCTGGCCGACGTGTTCGCCTCGTTCGATGCCGCGACCGCGGCAGGCGATCTCGGCGCGATCACCGACGACTACGCGCGCCTCACCGGCCAGTCGCCGACCACACTGGACACCTGGCTGCCGGCGAACATCGCGCTGCTGACCCAGCCGCACTGAGGCCGGAAACAAGAACCCCGGCGCAAGGCCGGGGTTCTCGGTATCACCTCGTCGAGGGTCAGGCCTGCTTGGCCTTTTCCTTCGCGATCCACTGGTCCACGCGACGCTCCAGCAGGTTCAGCGGCAACGCGCCGCCGCCCAGCACGGTGTCGTGGAAGCCCTTGATGTCGAACTTGTCGCCCAGTTCGGTTTCGGCCTTCCTGCGCAGGTCCTGGATCTTGATCATGCCGATCTTGTAGGCCGTGGCCTGGCCCGGCATGATCAGGTAGCGCTTGATCTCGGATTCGATCGCCGCACGCGGCACCGCGCTGTTGGCGTCGAAGTACTCGACCGCCTGCTGCTCGGTCCAGCCCTTGGCATGCAGGCCGGTGTCGACCACCAGGCGGATCGCACGCCACATCTCCGAACTCAGGCGGCCGTACTCCGAGTACGGGTCCTTGTAGGTGCCCGGCATTTCCTTCGCCAGCCATTCCGAATACAGGCCCCAGCCTTCCGCATAGGCGGTGACGCCGTACTGCGTGCGGAACTTCGGCACGCCCGTCAGTTCCTGCGCGATGGAGATCTGCATGTGGTGGCCCGGCAGGCCCTCGTGATACGCGATCACTTCGAGCTCGGTCCTCGGCATGGCATTCATGTCGGACAGATGCGCGTAGTACACGCCCGGACGCGAACCGTCCGGCGTACCCGGGAAGTAGTGCTGGGCCGCGCCGTCCTGCTCGCGGAACGGCTCCACGCGCTTCACCACCAGATCCGCCTTGGGCAACAGGCCGAAGTAGTCCGGCAGCACCTTCTTGATGTTGTCGATGGCGGCGGTGGCGTCGTCGATATAGGCCTGCCGGCCGGCGTCGGTGTTCGGATACTTGAACTGCTTGTCGGTGTCGATGAAGGTGAAGAAGGCATCCAGGTCGCCCTTGAAGCCGACCTTGTCCTTCAGCGCGGTCATTTCGCCCCTGATGCGCTCGACTTCCTTCAGGCCCAGCGCGTGGATCTCCTCGGCGGTCATGCCGGTGGTCGTCATCTGCTTAAGCTGGTACTCGTAGTACGCCTTGCCGTTCGGGTGCGTGGAGCCCACGCCGGTGGCGTTGACGGCCGCCTTGGGCAGTTCCTCCTCGCTCCACGCGATCACGCCATCGTAGGCCGGCTTGAACTGTTCCAGCAGCGCCTTGCGCGCTTCATCCTTCAATGCGGTGCCGCGGGCGGCGTCGATCTTGCCGGCCTTCACCAGCGCATCGGCCTTGGCCTGCGCATCGGCCCAGATGGCCGAATCCTTGCCGGCGGTGAACGGCGCGCCGGTGACGACCTTCTTCGCCTGGTCGATCACGCCCTCGTAGGCGAACTTCGGCGGACGGATGTTCTGCGCCGCCGAGGCGCGCGCGCGCTCCAGCAACTGGCCGAACGCGCGCTGCGTCGCCTTGAGGCGGGCGATGTAGGCGGTGTAGTCGGCTTCGTCATCGACCTTGTGGAAGCTGATCAGGAAGGTCGGCCAGAAGCCCTGGGCACCGTTCATCTGGTCGAAGGCGTAGCCGTCCTGCATGAACGGCAGGCCGTCGCGCGCATTCTCGTACTGCAGCTTCCACAGGTCATAGGAGAACTTGGTCTCGTCGTCGAGCTTGGCGTAGTCGAAGGACTTCTCCATCTCCTCGACGCTCGCCTTCTGCCACGCGACCTGGTCGCGTGTGGCCTGCTCGGACATGTCGTCGACCTGGTCGTACAGCTCCTTGCTGCCCTGGAAGGTCAACTGGATGGGACTGAACTTCAGCTGCTCCTCGTACTTCTTCTCGAACCACTCGTTCAACCGCTTGCTCTCGGCGGCGACATCGGCGGCGGACGCCACCGGCGCCGCGGCATCGGCGGCGGCACCGGCAGGAGCATTGCCCTTGTCGCAGGCGGCCAGGGCCAGCGTGAGGGCACAGACGATCAGGGTTTTGCGCATCGGGATCTCCAGGAGGAAAACGGGGGACGGACCCCCGCATCAGGCCACTCTAGCGGACCATCGCCCCTGCGGTCCCATGACCAAAGACGGGGGTGGCGCCATCCAGGTCCCGAAACGGAGAACGCCGCCTTGCGGCGGCGTCCTTCGTCGACAGGACGGCGGCAGACTCAGCGCAGGCCGGTCTCGTTGCGGGCGATGACCAGGCGCTGGATCTCGCTGGTGCCCTCGTAGATCTCGGTGATCTTGGCGTCGCGGAAGTAACGCTCGATCGGCATTTCCTTCGAGTAACCCATGCCGCCGTGGATCTGCAGCGCCTGGTGGGTGATCCACATGGCGGCCTCCGAGGCCGTGAGCTTGGCGATGGCCGCCTCGTTGCTGAAGCGCTGGTCCTGGCCCTTCACCCACGCCGCGCGCAGGGTCAGCAGCGTGGCCGCATCCAGCTTGCACTTCATGTCGGCGATCTTGGCCTGGGTCATCTGGAACGTGCCGATCGGCGCGCCGAAGGCCTTGCGCTCCTTCACGTAGGCGATGGTCGCTTCATAGGCGGCACGGGCGATGCCGATGGCCTGCGAGGCGATGCCGATGCGGCCGGCGTCCAGCACGCTCATGGCGATCTTGAAGCCCTCGCCCTCGCTGCCCAGCACGTCGTCGGCGGGCGCCACGTAGTCGGTGAACTCGATCTCGCACGTCGCCGAGGCACGGATGCCCAGCTTGGGTTCGGTCTTGCCGCGATGGAAACCGGCCTTCTCCGTGTCGATCATGAAGGCGGTGATGCCGCGCGCGCCCTTGTCCGGCTCGCTCATCGCAAACAGCACGATGTACCTGGCGACCGGGCCGGAGGTGATCCAGCTCTTCTTGCCGTTGATGACGAAGCTGCCGTCGGCCTGCTTCACGGCGCGGCAGCGCATCGCGGTGGCGTCGGAGCCGGACTGCGGCTCGGTCAGCGCGAACGCACCGATCTCGCGACCCTCGGCGATGGCGCGCACGTAGGTCTGCTTCTGCGCTTCGGTGCCGAACTTCAGGATGCCGTTGCAGAACAGCGAGTTGTTCACCGACACGATGGTGGAGTGCGCGGCATCCGCGGCGGCGATCTCGATCATCGCCAGTACGTAGGCGATCGGATCCATTCCCGCCCCGCCGTATTCGGCCGGTACCTCGATGCCCATCAGGCCGTTCTCGCCCAACAGGCGGATGTTGTCCAGCGGGAACTCGCCGGTCCGGTCATGGTGCTCGGCGCTGGGCCCGATCTTCTCCTGGGCGATCCGACGCGCCACGTCCTGGATCATCAACTGCTCTTCGGTGAATGCGAAATCCACGGGTACCCCTCGACAACGGTTAGATACCAATTGTAACCCGCGACCATCCGCGGGCGTATGCCATGGGTTGACCGCGGCCGGGTCCAGTCTTCAAAATATCTCTATATCGCGATAGGAAGATATTTATGGATCTGGAAGCCTGGTCGACCCGGCTGAAAGTGTTCGCCGACGCCACCCGTGTGCGCCTGCTGGCGCTGCTGGCGCGCGAGGAACTGACCGTCGCCGAACTGTCGGCCATCACCCAGCTGGCGCAACCGCGGGTATCCACGCACCTGGCCAAGCTCAAGGAGGCCGGCCTGGCACGCGATCGCCGCGCCGGCGTGTCCGCGTATTACCGTTTCGACGAGGACAACCTCGACAGCGTGCAGCGCGAATTGTGGCGCAGCCTGCGCGACGGCAGCGACGATCCGCTGCTGCGTCAGGACGCCGAACGCGTCGCCAACGTACTGGCCAACCGCGCCGCGGACCAGAACTGGGCCGACAGCGTCGCCGGCGACATGGAGCGCCACTACTCGCCCGGGCGCACCTGGGAAGCACTGGCCCGCACCGCCCTGCCGCTGCTGGAAACCGGCGACGTCCTCGACATCGCGTCCGGCGACGGCGTGCTCGCCGAACTGCTTTCGCCGCATGCCAGGCGCTACGTCTGCATCGATACCAGCACGCGCGTGGTCGCCGCCGCGGGCGAGCGCCTGCGCCGCTTTCCGAACGTGGAAGTCCGCGAGGGCGACATGCACGCGTTGCCGTTCAAGGACGGCAGCTTCGACCTGGTCGTGCTGATGCATGCCCTCACGTATTCCGCCAAGCCTGCCCAGGCCGTCGCGGAAGCGGCACGCGTGCTGCGCCGGGGCGGTCGCCTGCTGCTCAGCAGCCTGGGCAAGCACGAGCACAAGTCGGTCGTGGAGGCCTATGGCCACGTGAACCTCGGCTTCTCGGAGAAGGAACTGCGCAAGTTCGCCGAGAAGGCGGGCCTCGATATCGCCAACGCCGAGACGGTCACCCGTGAACGTCGCCCTCCCCACTTCGAGGTCATTTCGCTGACCGCGGTGAAGCCATGAAGACGCTGCCCTGGCTCAACCCCGCGCGCGCCAGGCGGCTGGAAGACGCGCTGGCCCAGCGCATCCTGATCATCGACGGTGCCATGGGCACGATGATCCAGAAGCACGGGCTGCAGGAGTCGGACTACCGCGGGCAGCGTTTCGCCGACGGCTGCGATGCCGAGCACGCACACGCGCACGGGCCCGGTTGCGACCACGACCTGAAGGGCAACAACGACCTGTTGCTGCTGACCAGGCCGGAGGTGATCGCCGGCGTGCACACGGCCTATCTGGAAGCAGGTGCGGACCTGATCGAGACGAACACGTTCAACGCCACCTCGATCAGCCAGGCCGACTATCACCTCGAACACCTGGTCTACGAGTTGAACAAGGCCGGTGCGCAGGTGGCACGGCAGTGCTGCGACGCCATCGAGGCGATCACGCCCGACAAACCGCGCTTCGTCATCGGCGTGCTCGGGCCCACCAGCCGCACCGCCTCGATCAGTCCCGACGTCAACGATCCGGGCTTCCGCAACACGAATTTCGACGAACTGCGTTCCACCTACCGCGAGGCCATCGAGGGTCTGATCGACGGAGGCGCCGACACCCTGATGGTGGAGACCATCTTCGACACGCTCAACGCCAAGGCCGCGCTGTACGCGATCGAGGAAGTGTTCGACGCGCGTGGCGGGCGCCTGCCCGTGATGATCTCCGGCACCATCACCGATGCCTCCGGGCGCACGCTGTCCGGCCAGACGGCCGAAGCGTTCTACACCTCGGTGGCGCACAGCCGTCCACTGTCGATCGGCCTGAACTGCGCACTGGGTGCGAAGGACCTGCGCGAGCACGTCGAGACGCTGGCGACGGTCGCCGACGCGTACGTCAGTGCGCATCCCAACGCGGGCCTGCCCAACGCCTTCGGCGAGTACGACGAAACGCCGGAAGAAATGGCGACCACGCTGAAGGAATTCGCGCAGTCCGGCCTGTTGAACCTGGTCGGCGGCTGCTGCGGCACCACGCCCCCGCACATCAGGGCGATCGCCGAGGCCGTCGCGGGCATCCCGCCGCGCAGGCTGAATGCACGTCTGGAGCAGGCCGCATGAGCGCGACGACCGTGCGCCACACCCGCCTGTCCGGACTGGAACCGCTGGTCATCACGCCGGACCTGCTGTTCGTCAATGTCGGCGAGCGCACCAACGTCACCGGCAGTGCGCAGTTCCGCAAGCTGATCAAGGAAGAGCGCTACGAGGAAGCGGTCGAGGTGGCTCGCCAGCAGGTCGCCAACGGCGCGCAGATCCTCGACGTCAACATGGACGAGGGGCTGATCGATTCCGAGAAGGCGATGGACCGCTTCCTCAACCTGATCGCGTCGGAGCCCGACATCGCCCGCATCCCGGTGATGGTCGACTCGTCGAAGTGGAGCGTGATCGAGGCCGGCCTGAAATGCCTGCAGGGCAAGGGCGTGGTCAATTCGATCTCCCTGAAGGAGGGCGAAGAAGCGTTCGTCGACCATGCCCGCAAGGTGCTGCGCTATGGCGCGGCCGCGGTGGTCATGGCGTTCGACGAGACCGGCCAGGCCGACACCTGCGCACGCAAGGTCGAGATCTGCACGCGCGCCTACCGCATCCTGACGGAAGAGGTCGGCTTCCCGCCCGAAGACATCATCTTCGACCCCAACATCTTCGCCGTCGC
Organism: Pseudoxanthomonas japonensis; assembly: GCF_010093445.1. Lineage (GTDB taxonomy): Bacteria > Pseudomonadota > Gammaproteobacteria > Xanthomonadales > Xanthomonadaceae > Pseudoxanthomonas_A > Pseudoxanthomonas_A japonensis. The sequence goes on from NZ_PDWW01000024.1 coordinate 17,797, forward strand.
CACCGGCATCGAGGAGCACGACAACTACGCGGTCGACTTCATCGAGGCGACGCGGATCATCAAGCAGACCCTGCCGCACTGCCATGTCTCCGGCGGCGTCTCGAACGTCTCGTTCTCTTTCCGCGGCAACGAGCCCGTGCGCGCCGCGATCCATTCCGTGTTCCTGTACCACGCCATCCAGGCCGGCATGGACATGGGCATCGTCAATGCGGGCGGCCTGCCGGTCTACGACGACCTCGACGCCGACCTGCGCGAACGCGTGGAGGACGTCATCCTCAACCGTCGCAAGGACTCCACCGAACGGCTGCTGGAGATCGCCGACCGCTACAAGGGCAAGAAGGGCGAAGCACCGGTCGAGAACCTGGCGTGGCGCGAGAAGCCGGTACGCGAGCGCCTGGCGCACGCGCTGGTGCACGGCATCGACGCCTTCGTTGACCAGGACACCGAAGAGGCACGCCAGCAGGCGACGCGTCCGCTCGACGTGATCGAAGGCCCGCTGATGGACGGCATGAACGTGGTCGGCGACCTGTTCGGCGCCGGCAAGATGTTCCTGCCGCAGGTGGTGAAGTCGGCCCGCGTGATGAAGAAGGCGGTCGCCTACCTGCTGCCCTTCATCGAAGCCGAGAAGCTGCGCACCGGCGACGTCGGCAAGTCCAACGGCAAGATCGTCATGGCCACGGTCAAGGGCGACGTGCACGACATCGGCAAGAACATCGTCGGTGTGGTACTGGCCTGCAACAACTTCGACGTCGTCGACCTGGGCGTGATGGTGCCCACGCAGAAGATCCTGGACACGGCGCGCGCCGAGAATGCCGACCTGATCGGCCTGTCGGGGCTGATCACGCCGTCACTGGAAGAGATGACGCACGTCGCCCGCGAGATGCAGCGCCAGGGTTTCGAGATGCCGCTGCTGATCGGCGGCGCCACCACCTCGCGCGCGCATACCGCGCTGAAGATCGATCCCCACTACACCGCCCCGACCGTGTGGGTGAAGGATGCTTCGCGTGCCGTAGGCGTCGCCCAGTCGCTGATTTCGCGCGACATGCGCGCAGCCTTCGTCGCGGCCAACGATGCCGACTACGCCGAGGTCCGCGAACGCCACAGGAACCGCGGCGACGCCAAGCGGCTGGTCTCGCTGGAGAAGGCGCGCGGCCAGAAATTCGATGGCGGCTGGGACACCTACACGCCACCGGCCCCGAAGCAGCCCGGCATCCACGTGTTCGACGACTACCCGCTGGGCGAACTGGTGGAGTGCATCGACTGGACGCCGTTCTTCAACGCCTGGGAATTGTTCGGCAAGTACCCGGCGATCCTGACCGATGCCGTGGTCGGCACGCAGGCCAGCGAGTTGTATCGCGACGCGCGCGCGATGCTGGTGAAGATCGTCGAGGAGAAGTGGCTGACCGCGAAGGCGGTGTTCGGCCTGTGGCCGGCGAACAGCGTGGGCGACGACGTGGAACTGCAGGTCGATGGCCGCAGCGAGCGTCTGCATTTCCTTCGCCAGCAGGTCGACAAGCCGGTCGAGCGCCCGGACTTCTGCCTGGCAGACTTCATCGCGCCGAAAGATTCCGGCCGGCAGGACTGGATGGGCATGTTCGCCGTCACCGCCGGCATCGGCATCGACGCGCATGTGGCGCGTTTCGAGGCCGACCACGACGACTACAACGCCATCCTGCTGAAGGCACTGGCCGACCGCCTGGCCGAAGCGCTGGCCGAACGCCTCCACCAGCGTGTGCGAAGAGAGTTCTGGGGCTACGCAGCCGACGAAGCGCTGGACAACGAAGCGTTGATCGCCGAGAAGTACGTCGGCATCCGCCCTGCCCCTGGCTATCCGGCCTGTCCGGAGCACAGCGAGAAGGACACGCTGTTCCGGCTGCTCGACGCGGGATCCCACGCCGGCATGTCGCTGACGGAAAGCTTCGCGATGCTGCCGACCGCGGCGGTCTCCGGCTACTACTTCAGCCATCCGCAGAGCCAGTACTTCGTGGTCGGCCGCGTGTCGAAGGAACAGGCCGCGGACTACGCCAAACGCAAAGGCGTGGAACTGGCCCAGGTGGAGCGCTGGCTGGCATCCAATCTCGACTACGATCCCGAGTAAGCACCGCCCGGAGAATCGCGCCGGCACCAACGCGCACCAACCGCCCTCGCCGTCGTCCCCGCACAGGCCGGGATCCCTCTTGCTCCTGCGACGGATACCGTGGCCTGCATGGGCCATGGATTCCAGCTTTCGCTGGAATGACGAAACTACGACCGGACCATCCACACCGTCGTCCCAGCGCAGGCTGGGACCCATCTTGCTCTTGCGAGAGGCTGCGACTCCCCATGGACAATGGATTCCAGCTTTCGCTGGAACGACGAAACTGCGACCAGACCATCCCCACCGTCGTCCCAGCGCAGGCTGGGACCCATCTTGCTCTTACGAGGGATACGGTGGCTCGCATGGGCCATGGATTCCAGCTTTCGCTGGAATGACGAAACTGCGACCAAACCATCCACACCGTCGTCCCAGCGCAGGCTGGGACCCATCTTGCTCTTGCGAGAGGCTGCGACTCCCCATGGGCCATGGATTCCAGCTTTCGCTGGAATGACGAAACTGCGAACAGACCATCCCCGCCGTCGTCCCAGCGCAGGCTGGGACCCACGTTGCTCTTGCGAGAGGCTGCGGCGCCCACGGGCCATGGATTCCAGCTTTCGCTGGAATGACGAAACTGCGAACAGACCATCCCCGCCGTCGTCCCACCCATGTTGCTCTTGCGAGATGCTGCGGCCCCGACGGGCAATGGATTACCGCTTCCACTGGAATGACGGGACCGCAGCGTGCGCCTTGCGCACGACGAGCGCTATCTGGTGGTCATCCCAGAACCGACTACAGGTCGCGACCGGCTCACGCAAGCTGCAGAACCAACGGACGCGACGGCCGTTCAGCCACATCCCGCCCCGCTACAATGCGCCATGACATCGTCCGGCGCCGCTCACCCGCATCCCTATCCCGCCGCACGCCTGTCCAGCTTCTACTTCTTCTACTACGCCGCGCTGGGCGCTTTCACGCCGTACTGGAGCCTGTATCTCGAATCCCGCGGCCTGGGCGTCGCCGCGATCAGCGTGCTGATGAGCCTGTGGTACGCCACCCGCATCGTCTCGCCCAGCCTGTGGACCACGCTCGCGGCACGTTCCACCCACCCGATCCGGTGGCTGCATGTGGGCTGCGCGCTGGCCACAGGTTGCTTCGCGCTGTTCCTGCTGCCGCTTGAACACGCCGGCCTGTTCGCGGTGATGCTGGGCTTCTGCTTCGCCTACAACGCCGTGATGCCGCAGTTCGAATCGATCACGATGTCGCACCTCGGTGCGCGCAGCGACCGCTACGGCCTGATCCGCGTGTGGGGATCGATCGGCTTCATCGTCGTGGTGGCCTCGTTCGGCTGGCTGATCGATGAGCGGCGGCTCGGCGTGGGTGCGCTGCCCTGGCTCATGCTGCCCGTCCTCGCAGGCGTGCTCGGGTCCGCCCTGGTGAACCGGTACGCGCACGATCCGAGCCTGCCGGCACAGGATGCCGACGGCGGTTTCCGTGTGCGGCTGCGGCAACCGCAGGTGATCGCCTTCTTCGTCGCGGCTTTCCTGGCGCAGATATCGTTCGGCCCGTTCTACACGTTCTTCTCGATCTACCTGTCCGAGCACGGCTATCCGACCGCGACGCAGGGCATGCTCTGGACGGTGGGCGTGCTGGCCGAGATCGGCGTGTTCTTCCTGTCCAGCCGCATCTTCCGGCGCTGGGATGCCAGCCGCGTGCTGATGATCGCGCTGCTCAGTGCCTCGCTACGCTGGCTGGTCACCGCGCTCTTCCCCGACAACACGCCGGTGATGGTGGTCGCGCAGCTGACGCATGCGCTGAACTTCGGGGCCTTCTTCGCCGCCGCGATGCAGCTGCTCGTGCGTTTTTTCCCCGGCCGCATGAATGGCCACGGACAGGGTGTCTTCTATGGTCTGTCGTCGGGCGTGGGCGGTGTGTGCGGCGCCCTGCTCGCGGGCCAGCTGTGGCGCATCGGCGGCGAAGCCGCCTTCCTCTGCTCATCGGCCATCGCGCTGATGGCGGCCTTCATCGTGTGGCGGTGGCTGGTGAGGATGCCGGCGCGCGCCTAGCCGTGCGTGTCTCCACTCAATCCGTCCAGCCACCGGCCGATTTCGGCCGCCGCCCGCAACGGTGCCATCTGGAAAAGAAAGTGGGGCGCATCGATCACCGCGTGACGAGCGTTGCGGGACAGGCGGATGACGTCGCGCCCCGCCTTTGGCCAGATGAGCCGGTCGTGCCTGGCCTGAAGGTACAGCACGGGGATATCCAGGGCCGCCAGTTCCGTCGTCACGTCCACACGCAACGCCGCCAGGGCGCGCTGGCGCAGGATGGCGAGCGGCAGGGTGGCGATGATCGCCTCGAACTCCGCGCGCAATGGCGCCGGCAAACCGCTGCCCGCGAGCAGGCGCTCCAACGCGAACAGCGGCGGCGCGACGGCAGGCATCCCTTGCAAAAGCGTCGCGCCGATCCGGCTGAACGGCAGCGGGGCCCGCACGAAGCTCGCCGCCATCACCAGGCCACGGACGCGCCGTGGATGCCGGTGCGCCAGCAGCACTCCGAGCGGACCGGCAAAGGACTCCGCCACCAGCACGACATCTTCGTGGCGCTCGATCACGGGCCGCAGCGTATCGGCCAAGGCGGCATAGCTTTCGAAATGCGTGCTGTCGTACGCCAGCACGTCGACATCGCCGACATCGGCCAACGCGGCGACCAAAGGAGCGTAGAGACGCCCGGTGCCGTCGAGGCCCGGCAGGAGGCAGAGCCGATGCCGGCCCCGCCTCTTCACCACACCAGGTCGTCGGGCACCTGGTACTGCGGATCGGCGTAGGGATCGTTTCCTGCCGGCGCGTCGGGATCGACCTTCAACGCGATCGCGGGGGCGAACAGGGCTTCCGCCTCGGCGAGTACGGCGGCGGTGACCAGCAGGTAGCGCCCGTTCTGCTGCACCACGCCCAGTTCGCCGCCATTCAATGCCTTGAGCTGTTCCGCATTGACGTAGATGCGCTTGATCTTGCCGCCATAGGGAAAATGGCGCGCGATGTCCGCCTCGGCGTCGTTCAGTGCCTTGTCCTTGAGGAAGGCCTCGAGCTTCGCCTTCGCCTCGCGGCGAACGCGCGCTTCTTCCTGCTTCACCCGCTCGGCCTCGATGCGCTCGTCTTTCTCGCGCTGCGCGCGGATGGCGTAGGCCTTGGCGAGGTCGATGTCTTCCTGGCTGCGCCTGGGTTTGCCGGCACCCTGCGACGGACGCGGCTTGCCGTCCTGCCCCGGTTTCGGATGCGCGCCGCCCTTGCCCGCCGGCTTGTGGGCCTCGCGGCGCGGATCGGGGCGGCGTTCGGGTTTGCGCTCGGGCTTGGGCGCGGGCTTGAAGCCCAGGCCCAGCAACTGGTCACGGAGTGAATCGGTCATCGGTCGTTCGTGGGGACTGCTGTGCCGCAAGCGTATCAATAATGCGGCGGCGGCGGTTCGCTGGCAGGGTCCTCGAACAGGGAGGTCCGCACCTTGCCCAGTTCTTCCACCATGGTCCGCAGCAGCAACGCCGTGCGCTGGTTCTCGGCACGCGCATCGGCGAGCGCCTCGCTCATTTCGTTGAGCGAGTGCTCCTGGAATGCGAGCCGGGTTTCCAGTTCGACCAGCCGGCGTTCCAGCATGTCGCCCGACAGGGGCAGATCAGCCTGCACGCACGGACCTCCCGCGTCCGATGCCGTAATACGCCAGGCCGGCCGCTTCCACTTCGGCCGGCTCGTACAGGTTGCGGCCGTCGAAGATCACGGCATCGCCGAGCGTCTCCTGGAGTCGCGCGAAATCCGGGCTGCGGAACTGCTTCCACTCGGTCACGACCACCAGTGCGTCCGCGCCGTCGACCGCGGCGCGCGCGTCTTCGCACAGCACCAGGTCATCGCGTTCACCGAAGATGCGAGCCGCTTCCTCGCGCGCCTCGGGATCGTAGGCCTGTACGCGGGCGCCCGCTTCCCACAGTTCCGCCAGCAGGCGCCGACTGCTCGCCGCGCGCATGTCGTCGGTGTTGGGCTTGAAGGACAGGCCCCACACCGCGAACGTCTTGCCGCGCACGCCTTCGTCCTCGCCACGGTCGTAGTGGCGCTGGATCAGCTCGAACAGATGTCCCTTCTGCCGCTCGTTGACCGACTCGACCGCCTGCAGCAACTCCGGCACGTAGCCATGCTGCTGAGCGGTGCGCGCCAGCGCCTGCACGTCCTTCGGGAAGCAGGAACCGCCATAGCCGGCGCCCGGATAGATGAAGTGCCAGCCGATGCGCGGATCGGAGCCGATCCCCTGGCGCACCTGCTCCACGTCCGCGCCGACGCGCTCGGCGATGTTCGCGATCTCGTTCATGAAACTTATCTTGGCGGCCAGCATCGCGTTGGCCGCGTACTTGGTCAGCTCGGCCGAGCGCACGTCCATCACCACGATGCGCTCATGGTTGCGGTTGAACGGCGCGTAGAGGCGGCGCAGCTTCTCCACCGCCTGCGGGCTCGATGCGCCGACGACGATGCGGTCCGGCCGCATGCAGTCCTTGACCGCATCGCCTTCCTTGAGGAATTCCGGATTCGAGACCACGTCGAACGCAACGTCGACGCCGCGCGCCGTCAGTTCCGCTTCGATGGCAGCGCGCACCTTGTCGGCGGTGCCGACCGGCACGGTGGACTTGTTGACCACCGTGCAGGGGCGCTGGAGATTGCGGCCGATCGTGCGGGCCACCGCCAGCACGTACTGCAGGGCGGCGCTGCCGTCCTCGTCCGGCGGCGTACCGACGGCGATGAAGACCACTTCGCCATGCGAAATGGCGTCGGCGGCATCCGTGGTGAAGCGCAGCCGGCCGGCTTCGTGGTTCGCCTTCACCATCGGCGACAGGCCGGGCTCGTAGATCGGCACGATGCCGTTGTTCAAGCCGTCGACCTTGGCCGGATCGATGTCCACGCAGACCACGTCGTGGCCGACTTCCGCCAGGCAGGTGCCTGTCACCAGCCCGACGTAACCCGTACCGAAGATCGCTACACGCATCAGCCCATCCTGTCAGTGAGTTCCAGTGCCGAATACGGTGATTCGGCTTACTGCAGGACACCCATCAGTTCGACGTCGAACGTCAGCGTCGCGTCCGGACCGATCTTGCCGCCCGGAGCACCGTTCGGGCCGTAGGCGAGGTTGGACGGGATCCAGAAGCGGTACTTCGCGCCCACCGGCATCAAGGCCACGCCTTCGGTCCAGCCGGCGATGACCTGGTTCAGGCCGAACTCGGCGGGCTCGCCGCGCGCGTAGGAGCTGTCGAACACGTCCCCGTTGAGCAGCTTGCCTTCGTAATTGACGCGCACGCGGCTGCTGGACATCGGGCGCTGGCCGTTGCCCTGGCGCAGCACCATGTACTGCAGGCCGGACGGCGTGGTGACCACGCCCGGCTTGACCTTGTTCTCGGCGAGGAACTTCGCGCCTTCATCGCGGTTGCGCTGGCCGGCGGTGGCCTGGCGCTTGGCGAGATAGGCCTGCATCTCGGCCTGCGCCTGCTCCACCGACAGCAGCGGCGTGCCGGTCTTGCCGGTGATCGTGCGCACGGCCTGCACCAGCGTCGCGGGGTCGATCTCGTCCTTGAACGGCAGCAGCGACGGGCCCACCACGTACGTGCCCAGGAACAGACCCACCTTGGCCTTGTCGACCGGCGGCGGCGCGCTGCCCGGCGGCATGCCCGGGATGGGCTGGCCATCGGCGACGGCCAGGTTGACGCGCAGCAACTGGTCGGTCGCCTGCGCTTCCTGCTCGGAGATGAGGTTCGGCTTGCCTTCGAAGGTGTTGACGAGCGCACGCTGGAACGCGGCCGTATCGAGGAACGGCCCGACCGGCTGCAGCGAGTTGCCCACGTCCACGCCGATGGCGTAGCTGACCTTGTCGCGCTCGGTGGTCAGCGCGGTTTTTTCCTGTGCAGACACGCTGCCTCCCAACATCGAAAACGAGATTGCCAACAACACGGCTGCGCCGCGAACCGACCGCTTCATCCTTCCTGCTCCTGGAACCTGCGCCACGATGGCGGCGCCAAACCGATATTGTGGCACGCCGGCCACCTGCCGAGGCACCGCGTCAACGCGCAGCGCGCGGTGCCTTCAGTTCGCGCTCGATGGCAGCGACCAGCGCAGGATCGTCCGGCGCCGTCTTGCTGGGGAAATTCGCGACCACGCGGCCATCCCTGCCGATCAGATACTTGTGGAAGTTCCACGCGGGCGCCGTGCCCGTCGCCTGCGCGAGCGACTTGTACAGGGGCGTGGCGTTGTCGTCGGTCACGACGACCTTTTCGAACATGGGGAACTTGACGCCATAGGTCAGCGTGCAGAACTCCTGGATCTCCTTCTCGCTGCCCGGCTCCTGGCCCTTGAAGTCGTTGGACGGGAACCCGAGCACCGAGAAGCCCTGGCCGGCGTATCGCTGGTGCAGGGACTCCAGTCCTTCGTACTGCGGCGTGTACCCGCATTTACTTGCCGTGTTCACGATCAGCAGCACCTGCCCCGCGTACGCCTTCTTCAGGTTCACCGGCGCCTTGCCCGCCAGCGGACGGTAGCTGACGTCCAGCAAACCCGCTGCCAGGGCCGCTGCGGACACGCCCGCCAGGACCATCAACATCAGTATTTTCAACGACTTGAGCTTCATTTCACTACCCCGCTAGTGCGAACATCACAAGTATGCCTTCAGTTGGGTGACAAAACGTTCCCGGACAGTTGACGACCCGTGTTTTGGTGTTATAGTTAAATACAACACCACTCACCCAACTCACGGGGAGATGCCATGAACCAGAAACTGACCCACACGCTGCCCAGCCTGGCCGTCGGCGGCCTGCTGCTGGCGGCGGGCGCATTGGCGGCCATGTCCGGCGGCCGCACGTCCGAGGTGGATCCCGCGACGCTGGTGGGCGCGCTGGAAACGGACGTCGGCGAGATCACCGGCGAAGGCACCGCGGCGGACCCGGCCCAGCACAAGCGTCGTGCGCGGGCCTCGCTGGCCATGCCGTACTTCTCCTTCGGCCAATCCCTGCGTCCGAGGAGCTGACCCATGGCGCCCATCCAATGGAGCGACGGTGCTCCCATCTACCGTCAGCTGAAGGACCGCGTGATCGCCATGATGCTGGACGGCATCCTGAAGCCGGGCGACGCGCTGCCCTCCGTCCGCCAGGTGGCGGCCGAGTACCAGCTCAATCCGATTACCGTTTCGCGCGCTTACCAGGAACTGGCGGATGAAGCCCTGGTCGAGAAGCGCCGCGGCCTGGGCATGTTCGTCACCGACGAAGCCGCCCGGAAGCTGCGCGGCAGCGAGCGCGAGCGGTTCCTGACCGAGGAGTGGCCGGCCGTCGCCGAGCGTATCGAGCGCCTGGGTCTGTCCATCGAAGAGTTGCTGCAATCCAAGGGGATCAAGTGATGAATGCTGCAATCGCCAATACCGTGGTGTCGGCCCACGGCCTGCGCAAGGCCTACAAGAACAAACTTGCGCTGGACAACACCAGTTTCGAGATCGAAGCCGGCAAGATCATCGGCCTGATCGGCCCGAACGGAGCCGGCAAGACGACCGCGTTGAAGGCCATCCTGGGCCTGACGCCGTTCGAAGGCCAGTTGAAGGTGCTGGGCCTGGATCCGCGCAAGGACCGCGACGAGCTGATGAAGGATGTCTGCTTCATCGCCGACGTCGCCGTGCTGCCGCGCTGGATGAAGGTCAAGGAAGCCATCGACTTCGTCGCCGGCGTGCACCCGCGCTTCGACCGCGCCAAGTGCGAGCGCTTCATCGCCAATACCCAGCTCAAGCCCAACCTGCGCGTGCGGGAGATGTCCAAGGGTATGATCGTGCAGCTGCACCTGGCGCTGGTGATGGCCATCGACGCCAAGCTGCTGGTACTCGACGAGCCCACGCTCGGCCTGGACATCCTGTACCGCAAGCAGTTCTACCAGCGCCTGCTGGAGGACTACTTCGACGAGCAGAAGACCATCATCGTCACCACGCACCAGGTGGAGGAGATCGAGCACATCCTCACCGACGTGATGTTCATCCGCGACGGCAGGATCGTGCTGACCTCGCAGATGGAAGAAGTCGCCGAACGCTACACCGAAGTGCTGGTCAGCGGCGACGCCGTCGACCAGGCCCGCGCCCTCAAGCCCATCGACGAGCGCGCCCTGCCCTTCGGCAAGACCGTGCTGCTGTTCGACGGCGTACCGAAGGGGCATCTCGCCGCCCTCGGCGAAACCCGCACCCCAGGCCTGGCCGACCTGTTCGTCGCCATCATGAAAGGAACCTACGCATGAACGCCGTGACTTCGACGTTGGGCAAATCCTCCAAGCCGGGCGCGTTCACGTGGCTGCTGAAGCGCGAGTTCTGGGAGAACCGCGGCGGCTTCTTCTGGGCACCGGTCATCACCGGCGGCATCTTCCTGGTGCTGAACCTGATCCTCGCCGTCATCGGCAGCATTTCCGCACGCGGCCAGTTGAACGGCGACGGTTTCAGCATCGAAGAGGCGCCGGAAAAGGCCCACCAGATCGTCGGCGGCATCGGCGACGGCATGCTGCTGGGCGGCGTGATCCTGGCCTGCGTGGTGCTGGCCTTCGTGGTCTTCTTCTATGCGCTGGGCACCCTGTACGACGACCGCCGCGACCGCAGCGTGCTGTTCTGGAAGTCCCTGCCGGTGTCCGATACCCACATGGTGCTGTCCAAGCTGGCTTGGGCGCTGGTGCTGGCACCGCTGCTGGCGGTAGGCGTCGGTATCGTGATCGGCGTGGCGATGTGGCTGATCTTCGCCCTGACCGTCTCGGTCAATGGACTGCCCGTGGGCAGCGCGGTCTTCACCCACTCGCATCCGCTGCGCATCATCGGCGGCGTCATCGCCTCGCTGCCCGTGTACATGCTGTGGGCGCTGCCGACGATCGGCTGGCTGATGTTCTGCTCGGCCTGGGCACGCAGCAAGCCGTTCCTGTGGGCGGTGCTGGTGCCGGTGCTGGCCTGCGTGATCATCAGCATGACCGATATCCTGCCGAGCCTGGCGGTCCGCCACGACCTGATCTGGTACACGGTGGTCTACCGCGGCCTGTTGAGCATCCTGCCCGGCGCCTGGTTCCCCACCCTGCCGGGCGGCGCGACCAACCCGCACGCCGACTTCAATACGCCGGACGACCTGGCCAACGCCATCGACCTGACCCGCAGCTGGGAGGCGTTCGCGACGGCCGACCTGTGGATCGGCGCCGTCATCGGTGTTGCCCTGATCGCCGGTGCGATCTACCTGCGCCGCTGGCGCGAGAGCGAATAAGCACGCCCCCTCAGGCGGGCCACGACCGGCCCGCCGCTGACAAGGACATGGATATGCACACCTCTCTTTCCCTCATGCGCCCTCTCCTCGTCGTCGGCATGCTTGCCCTCGCCGCTTGCCAGCCGGCAGACAGCAGCAAGACACCCGCGGGTGTCGCCGCCAAGGCGATGGACGAAGCCGCCAACAGCCTGGGCGACGCCAGCCAGGAGATGGAAAAGGCACGCCAGGAGATCGCCACCGCGCGCGACAAGCTGGCCCTCGCCAACCTGTCGCTGAATCGCGACACGACGCAGCATCTGGCGAAGGCGGAGATCACACCCGCTGGCGATCTGCTGATCGAAGGCAAGCGCATCGCCACCACGCCGGAACAGAAGGCGCTGGTGCTGGCGTACCGGCACGAGTTGCTGGGCGTGGTGGGCGACGGCATGGCGATCGGCCTGGAGGGCGCGCGCGTCGGCATCGATGCCGCCGCCACCGCGCTGAAAGGCATGCTGTCCGGCCAGAGCGGCGACGATATCGGCAAGCAGGCAGGCGAACAGGCCAAGGCCAAGCTCAAGCCGATGGTCGCGCAACTGTGCACGCGCCTGCCCGGCCTGCTGACGGCGCAGCAGGCACTGTCGGCCGCCCTGCCCGAATTCGCACCCTACGCCACGATGGACCAGTCCGACGTGGACGACTGCGGGGATGCGAACGGCGACGGCAACTGGACCTTCTGAACGCGCAGCCGCGCACGCGTGGCCAGGCTTCCACGACCTCGACATCCATCGAATTCCATTCTGGGGAGAAACCGGATATGCGTACCCTGTCCATCCATCGTGTCCTGATGCCGTTGCTGTTCGTCGGCCTGTTGCCGCTCGCCGCGCCTGTCGCCAATGCCAAGGACACGGATATCCGAAGCGAGATCAGCAGGGACCTGGCCGATGCGCGCAATGAAGTGCGCGCGGAACTGGCCGACGCCCGCCGCAAGCTGGAAACCGACAACCTGGAACTGGGCGACAACCTGCACTTCAGCAAGTCCGGCAAGCGCCGCGCCGATGACGACAAGGTGCTGCCGAAGGCGGAAATCACGCCACAGGGCGACTTCCTGATCGAGGGCAAGCCAGTCGCCATCGACGGCCGCCAGCGGCAGGACCTGTTGCGCTATCGCCACCAGGTGATCGACATCGCCAAGGCCGGCATCGACATCGGCGAACGCAGCGCGCAGGTGGCGCTGGAGGCGGTCGACCGCGGCTTGTTCAGCCTGATGGTCAGTGCCATGACCGGCAACCTGGAGCGGCGCATCGAGAAGACCGTCAAGGAAACCGTCGAACCGGGCGTGCGCCAGATCTGCCGCACCCTGCCCGACCTGCACGCGACCCAGCAGCGCCTGTCGGCGAGCCTGCCGCAATTCCGCCCCTATGCCACGCTGGACGCGGACGATGCCGAGAATTGCGAGAAGGACCTGCGCCGCGAATTCGCGATGCGATAGATCCGCCATCGCCGTTCCCCGCCCTGCCCCGCTCCCGGAGACCCGACGATGCGTACCGCCCTGTTCGCCACCCCGCTGCTCGCACTGCTGACCGTGTCGAGCCCCGTCCTGGCGGCAGACCGCTACTGCAAGCACGAAGCGCCGCGCCAGCTCACGCTCGACATCGGCGACGCGAAGACCGTGGTGTTCGACGTCGGCCCGCACGACCTGACGGTGGCGTCGCGCGACGGTGCGCCGGCGACGATGAAGGGCCGGGCCTGCAGCAGCCATGCGGATCGCCTGGACAACCTGAAGATCGAACAGCGGCGTGCCGGCGACAAGCTGATCGTGCGGATGTACTTCGACGGCAAGTCCAGCGGCGTGTTCTTCGGCAGCCACTACGCCTACATGAACCTGACGGCCACCCTGCCAGACCACCTGCCCGTGCAGGTGAAGGTCGGCTCGGGTGAAGCCGAGGTCACCGGCGCGCCGGTATTCAGTGCCGATGTCGGCTCCGGACACGCCGTGGGCCGCAGCATCCGCGGACTGGCCGCCGCGTCGGTCGGCTCGGGCGACATCGACATCCACGGTGCCGGCAGCCTGAAGGTCGTCTCGATCGGTTCGGGCGACGTGGACGCCGACAACGTGCAGGGCGCCACCCATGTCGGCAGCATCGGCTCGGGTGGTTTCCGCCTGTCGCGCAGTGGCAGCGTCGACATCGGTTCGATCGGTTCGGGTGGCGCCGAACTGCGCGACATCGCCGGCGATGTGGTCGTCGGTTCGGTGGGCTCCGGCGGCGTGGACGTGCGCAACGTCGGTGGCGCGCTGACCGTGCGCTCGGTCGGCAGCGGCGATGTCGACCACGAGGGCGTGAAGGGCCGGATCGATATCCCCAAGCGCCGTTGATCCCGGAGGAACGACCATGATTATCCGTACGCTCGCACTCGCCCTGTCCGCTGTCCTGCTGCTCGCCGCCTGTTCGAAGGGCAGCGATGACGACAGCGACGCCGCCCGGTCCAACGCGCTGTGGGGCCAGAACCTGAAGCTCAGCGCCAGCGGCCATCCGCGTGCCGAGATATCGGCCAAGGGCGATTTCATCGTCGACGGCAAGCAGGTGCCGGTCACCGACCAGCAACGCGCATTGCTGGTCGCCTACCACCAGGAACTCGGCGGCATCGCCGATGCCGGCATAGCGACCGGCAAGGAAGGCGCCAAGCTCGCGGGCAAGGCCGTCGGCGCCGTCGTGAGGGGCATCTTCAGCGGCAATCCCGACCAGATCGACCGCGAGATGGAAGCGGAAGGGAAAAAGATCGAAGCGCACGCCATGAAGATCTGCGACCACCTGCCCGGCCTGTACAAGGCGCAGCAGGACCTGGCCGCGGCATTGCCCGCCTTCCAGCCCTATGCCGGGATGGAACTGGACGACATCGCCGAATGCCGCGCCTCGCAGGACGAACACCGCGAGGCGGGCCAGGAGATCGGCCGCGCCATTGGTCAGGCCGTCAAGGCGACACAGGGCGACGCGGCCCAGGAAGCCGATGCCGCGGCAGCGGAACCGACGCCTGCTCCCACGCCCTGATCGCCTCCGGCCACCAGCGCCCTGCCGGCGTCTTCTTCAGCCACCGCCACCGCCCGGCTTGCCGTGGATGCCGCCCTTCGCCAGCACGGCGGGGTCCAGCAGCGGCTTGAGCGTCTTCTCGGGGAGTCCGGTGACCTCGCGCGCGACGTCGAGCACCGGCCGGTTCTGTTGGTACGCCTGCTTGGCGATCGCAGCACCCTTCTCGTAACCGATCACCGGGTTGAGCGCGGTCACCAGGATCGGATTGCGGTCCAGCGCTTCCTGCACACGGTCGTTGCGCACCTTCAGCCCGGCAATGCAGTCGTCGGCCAGCAGGCGCGACACGTTCGACAGCAACTGGATGCCGTCCAGCAGGTTGTTCGCGATCAGCGGCAGTGTGACGTTGAGCTGGAAGTTGCCGGTCTGCCCGGCGACGGTCACGGCCGTGTGGTAGCCCATCACCTGCGCGCAGACCATCACCGTGGCTTCCGGGATCACCGGATTGACCTTGCCCGGCATGATCGAACTGCCGGGCTGCAGCGCCGGCAGTTCCACTTCGCCCAGGCCGGCAAGCGGACCCGAGTTCATCCAGCGCAGGTCGTTGGCGATCTTGGTCAGCGCGACAGCAAGTGCACTGAGCTGGCCGGAGAGCTCGACCGCGTCATCCTGCGCGGCGAGGCCTTCGAACTTGTTGGCGGAGCTTTCGAAGCGCGTCTTCGTCATCGTCGACAGCACCTTCGCAACGCGCGCGCCGAAGCGCGGATCGGCGTTGATGCCGGTGCCGATGGCGGTGCCGCCCAACGGCAGGCGGCGCACGCGCTTCAGCGTGTCCTCGATGCGGGCCTGCGCGGAAGACAGCTGTGCCGACCAGGCCGAAAACTCCTGCCCGAACGTCAGCGGCATGGCGTCCATCAGGTGCGTGCGACCGGTCTTGACCACCTTGCCCAGCGCCTTGCCGCGCACATCGATGGTCTTGCGCAGGTGCGCGATGGCCGGCAGCAGGTCTTCCACCACCGCCAGCTGCGCCGCCACGCGCAGGGCCGTGGGGATCACGTCATTCGAGCTCTGGCCGAGATTGACGTGGTCGTTCGGATGCACGGCCGCCTTGCCGGCGCGCGATGCCAGCGTGGCGATCACCTCGTTGGCATTCATGTTGGACGAGGTGCCGGAGCCGGTCTGGTACACGTCGATGGGGAAATGCGCGTCGTATTCGCCTGCGGCCACCGCCTCCGCCGCGCCCTGCACGGCGTTGGCGATGCCCTTCGGCAGCAGACCCAGGCCGGCGTTGACCTCGGCAGCGGCCCCCTTCACCACGCCCAGTGCCCGGATGAAGCCGCGCGGCATCGGCCGACCAGAAATGGGGAAGTTCTGCACCGCGCGCTGGGTCTGAGCGCCCCACAGCGCCTCGGCGGGCACCTGCAACTCGCCCATGCTGTCGTGTTCGATGCGGGTTCGTGCAACACGGGCCTTGCCCGCGGTCTTCTTGCTGGTCATCAACCGTCTCCTGGAGGGATTCACGGCTTGCGCGCCGGCACGGGGCCGGTGGCTGGCGGGGCCACAGGATACGCCAGGCCGTAAGCAGGCCTTCCCGGGGTAAAATGGAACGCTCCCTTTCAGCCGCCCTCGTCCCCCATGTCGGATTCGTCCCTGCTCGCCCTGTCCCCGCTCGATGGCCGCTACGCCGGCAAGGTCGACGCGCTGCGCCCGATCTTCTCCGAGTACGGCCTGATCCGCGCCCGCGTGAAGGTCGAGGTGGAGTGGCTGCTGGCGCTGGCCGCCGAGCCGGGCATCACGGAGCTGCCGGCGTTCTCCGCGGCCCAGCAGGCGAAGCTGCGCACCCTGTCCGACGGCTTCAGCGTGGCCAATGCGGCCCGCGTCAAGGAGATCGAACGCACCACCAACCATGACGTCAAGGCGGTGGAGTACTTCATCAAGGAGCAGCTGAAGGACGACGCCGAGCTCGCGCCCGCGCTGGAGTTCGTCCACTTCGCCTGCACCAGCGAGGACATCAACAACCTGTCCTACGGCCTGATGCTGGAACAGGCACGCCGCGAAGTGCTGCTGCCCACGCTCGACGGCATCACCGCCACGCTGCGCACCCTGGCACACGCGCAGGCCGCGCAGCCGATGCTGTCGCGCACGCATGGCCAGACGGCCTCGCCGACCACGCTGGGCAAGGAGATCGCGAACGTCGTCGCCCGTCTCGAGCGCCAGCGCGCCCAGATCGCCGCGGTGGAACTGACCGGCAAGATCAACGGCGCGGTCGGCAACTACAACGCGCACGTGGCCAGCTATCCGGACGTCGACTGGCCGGCGTTCGCGCAACGCTTCGTCGAAGGCCTTGGCCTGGTCTTCAACCCGTACACCACGCAGATCGAACCGCACGACAACGTCGCCGAGATCGGCGACGCCGCGCGCCGCGCCAACACGATCCTGATCGACCTGGCCCGCGACATCTGGGGCTACATCTCGCTGGGCTACTTCAAGCAGCGCCTCAAGGAGGGCGAAGTCGGCTCTTCGACGATGCCGCACAAGGTCAATCCGATCGATTTCGAGAATGCGGAAGGCAACTTCGGCATCGCCAACGCGCTGTTCGAGCATTTCAGCGCCAAGCTGCCGATCAGCCGCTGGCAGCGCGACCTCACCGACTCTACGGTGCTGCGCGCGCTCGGCACGGCGTTCGGCCACACCCAGGTTGCGCTGGACTCGCTGGCCAAGGGCCTGGGCAAGCTGGAAGTGAACCCGCAGCGCCTCGACGCCGATCTCGACGCCGCCTGGGAAGTGCTGGCCGAAGCCGTGCAGACCGTGATGCGCCGCCACGGCTTGCCGAACCCGTACGAGCAACTGAAAGCGTTGACGCGCGGCCAGGGCATCACGGCCGACTCGATGCGCGCCTTCATCGAATCGCTCGACCTGCCGGCCGACGACAAGCAGCGTCTGCGCGACATGACGCCGGGCCGCTACACGGGTCTCGCTGAGCGGCTCGCACGCACCATCTGACGCGCGGGATACAAAGGAACGGCGATGCACCTGCTGATCAACATCGACGTTCCCGACCTGCCCGCCGCGGAAGCGCTGTATACGCAGGCCTTCGGGCTGAGTGCCGGGCGTCGCTTCGGCGACGGTGGTGTGGAATTGCTCGGTGCGCAGGCGCCGATCTACCTCCTGCAGAACGCCGCCGGCTCCATCGCAGCCGCCGATATGCCCCGCGACTACACCCGCCACTGGACGCCCGTGCACCTGGACGTGGTGGTGGATTCCCTTGAGCCTGCCCTCGACCGCGCCCTGCGGGCCGGGCTGATGCAGGAAACCGACATCCGCGACGCGAACTGGGGCCGCATCGTGCGGCTGGCCGATCCCTGGGGCCACGGCTGGTGCCTGCTGCAGTTCGTCAATCGCGGCTACGACGAGATCGCCACATGACGCTCCGCTCCACCCTGCTTTCCGCTCTGGTCGCGCTCGTGCTTCCCTCCGCCGCGCTCGCTTCCGACGCGACCACGGCCAAAGCCTGCGCCGACGATGCCGGCTGGAACGATCCCGCCATGCCGCTGAAGGTCTACGGCAACACCTGGTACGTCGGCACGTGCGGCATCAGCGCCTTGCTGGTGACCTCCGATGAAGGCCACATCCTGGTCGACGCCGCCACGCCGCAGGCCGGCCCGCAGATCCTCGCCAATATCCGCGCCCTCGGCTTCAAGCCGGAGGACGTGCGTGCCATCGTGTTCTCGCACGAGCACTTCGACCATGCCGGCAGCCTGGCCGAGTTGCAGCAGGCCACGGGCGCGCCGGTGTATGCGCGTTCCCCTGCCGTTGCCACGCTCAAGCGCGGCGCCAGCGATCGCAGCGATCCGCAGCATGAGGTACTCGATCCGTTCGCGCCGGTCCAGCAGGTGGTCGTACTCGACGACGACGGCGTGGTGCGTGTCGGTCCGCTCGCCCTGCAGGTCGTTCCCACGCCGGGACACACGCCCGGCGGCACCAGCTGGACTTGGCGCTCGTGCGAGGGCGACGACTGCCGGCAGATGGTCTATGCCGACAGCCTGACCGCGATCTCCGACGATGTGTACCGCTACAGTGACGATGCGGCGCATCCCGGTTACGTGGCGGCATTCCGCGAGACGCTGGCCCGGGTCGCGGCACTCGAGTGCGACATCCTGGTGACGCCACATCCGTCGGCCAGCCAACTCTGGTCCCGCATCGGTCCCCGCGCCGACCGCCCGCTGGTCGACACCAGCGCCTGCCGCACCTATGCACGGACCGCGACGCAGCGGCTGGACAAGCGGCTCGCGGACGAAGCGTCGAAGCCCCCCGTGCCTGCGCCTTGATCGGACGCAATGACGACCGTCGCCCTGCGGTGAATGCTGCCGCCCTTCCTTTCTGCTGAAAGCCTCCCCCGATGAACACCACATCCTCCCGTCGCCCCAAGCACCTGCCCTTCGAGGTGGACGCCACGCAGCAACAGCCACTCGGCATGCCGGCCGACCGGTTCCTGCGCGATTACTGGCACAAGCGCCCGTTGCTGATCCGCAACGCGTTCCCGGACTTCGAGACGCCGGTGCAACCGGAAGACCTCGCCGGCCTGGCCTGCGAAGAGGGCGTGCTGGCGCGCATGATCAGCCTGGACAAGGCGAGCGGCGTCTGGGACGTGCGCACGGGTCCGTTCCAGGAGGAGGACTTCCCCGGCCTGCCCGACCACGACTGGACCCTGCTGGTGCAGGACGTGGACAAGTGGGATGCCGATGTCCGCCAGTTGCTCGAACAGTTCCGCTTCCTGCCGCGCTGGCGCGTCGATGACATCATGATCAGCTTCGCCGCCACGGGCGGTTCGGTGGGTGCGCACGTCGACCACTACGACGTGTTCCTGTTGCAGGCGCAGGGCGAGCGGCGCTGGATGATCGATGCCAGCGTCGCGATGGGGAAGCCGGCACCTGACCTGGCCTTCCAGGACGACGTGGCGATCAAGCTGCTGCGCCGCTTCGACCCGACCCACGAATGGGTGCTGTCGCCGGGCGACATGCTGTACCTGCCGCCGCTGGTCCCGCACCACGGTGTCGCCGAGAATCCGTGCCTGACGTTCTCGGTCGGCATGCGTGCGCCGTCGTCGGCCGAACTGATCGGCGACTACCTGGATACGCTGATCGCCGATGCGGACGACGCGATCCGTTACCACGACGAAGACCTCACCGCGCCGCAGGACCCCAACGAGATCGACGCCCGCGCGATGGAGCGCGTGGTCGAAGCCTTGAACGCGCTGCGCATGAACGATCCGGACCTGGTCGGCGACTGGTTCGGCCGCTTCATCACCACCTACCGTGCCTCCGGCGATGTCATGCCGGCACCGGATGCGCCGTCGCGCATCGAGATGGAATGGGACCTGCAGCGAGGCGCGCATCTGCTGCGCCATCCGTTCTCGCGCGTCGCCTGGCGTCGGCGGCGCAAGGGCGCAACCCTGTTCTGCAATGGCGTGGACTACGCCTTGCCGGTCAAGGAAGCCCAGCAGCTCGCCGCCCTGGAAGGGCTGGACGGCGCCACCTACGCCGCGCTCAGCGAGGCCGGCCGCGATGCGGTGATGGCACTGGCGGCGCAGGGCCACTACCAGCTGGCCCTGCCCGGCGACGACCAGGAAGGCGAGGACGAGGACGCATGAGCGCCACGCGCGACTACCACGTCGATGCCATCGACTACGCCACCGATGCGGGCGCGGTCCACCAGGTACGCGACGTGGTGTTCGTGCAGGAACAGCAGGTGCCGCGCGAGCTGGAGCGCGACGCGCTGGACCCGCTCAGCCACCACGTGGTGGCCCGCGATGCCTCGGGTACCTCGATTGGGACGGCGCGGCTGACCCCCGAACACCGGATCGGCCGCATGGCGGTGCTGTCGGCGTGGCGCGGTCGCGGCGTCGGCGACGCGCTGCTGGCCGCCCTGCTGGATGAAGCGCGCCGGCGCCAGTGGCCCGACGTATCGTTGCATGCCCAGGTCGCCGCCGAGGCGTTCTATGCGCGGCACGGCTTTCTGCCGGAGGGCGAGCGCTTCTTCGAGGCCGGTATCGAACACCAGACCATGCGGCGCGTGCTGGCCGGACCGGGCAGCATCGCCCACCGCGCCGAGGCCGTGGCCATCACCACGGCCATCATCGCGCAGGCCCGTCGTGCATTGGTGGTCTACAGCCGGGCGCTCGACCCCGGCCTGTGGGACGCGCCCGCCGTCGTCGACGCCCTGCGCCGCTTCGCCACGCGTCAGACGGGCGCGCAGGTCCAGCTGTTGCTGCAGGACGCCGCCACCCCGCAGCGGGCGCTGGCACCCCTGATCGGTCTGGGCCAGCGCTTGCCCAGCGTGTTCGCCTTCCGCGAAGTGCAGGACCCCGTGGACCTGCCCTACACCGCCGCCTTCGTCGCCAACGACGACCACGGCTACTACTTCCGGCCGCTTGGCCACCGCTTCGACGGCGAAGCGGGACTGTCGCACGCGGGCCGCGCGCGCCAGCTGCGCGAGGAGTTCTCGCAGATGTGGGAACGTGCGCGGCCGGTCAGCGAGTACCGCGCACTCGGTATCTGAACACCCCTGCCTCCTCGCGTGGCGCATCGCCCCCGCGGGCCGGCATCCTGCGTCTTTAGTCCAATCCGGTTACGCCCGCTTCCCGGCATGGGGGTATAATTTCCGGGTTTTCGTCCATGTCCGTGGGACATCGCACGACATGGACCGCAAGCGCCCCTCGACTACCCCACCGAATCCCATCGTGGACAATCTCCTGAAGCAGTTCGCGCAATCCTCGCAGCTCAACGGAGGCAACGCCTCCTACGTCGAAGACCTGTACGAGCAGTACCTCGTCGCCCCGGACAGCGTGGGCCCCAAGTGGAAGGCCTACTTCGACGGATTCAAGGGCCGCGAGGCCGGTGATGTCCCGCACTCGGTGGTCATCCAGCAGGTCGCCGATGCCGCCCGCCAGGCCGGCAAGGGCGTGGTCGCGACCGGTGGCGGCGACGAACGCGAGCGCAATGTGGGCCGGCTCATCACCGCCTACCGTTCGCGGGGCCACCTCGGTGCGCAGATCGACCCGCTGGGCCTGACCCCGCCGGTCAATCCGCCGGACCTGGACCTGTCCTTCCACGACCTGTCCGATCGCGACCTCGACAGCGAGTTCAGCACCGGCAACGTCGGCGGCAACTCGCGCATGAAGCTGCGCGACCTGCTGGCCCGCCTGAAGGCGACCTATACCGGTCCCATCGGCGTCGAATTCATGCACATCTCCGAGGTCGAGCAGCGCCAGTGGCTCTACCAGCGCCTGGAGACCGCCGGCGGCCAGTTCGGCCTGTCCGACGACGCCAAGCGCCGCACGCTCGAGCGCCTCACCGCCGCCGAAGGCCTGGAGCGCTACCTGCACACCAAGTACGTCGGCCAGAAGCGCTTCTCGCTGGAAGGCGGCGATGCGCTGATCCCGCTGATGGACACCATGATCCGCAGCGCCGGCGAAGGCGGGGTCAAGGACATCGTGATCGGCATGGCCCACCGCGGCCGACTGAACGTGCTGGTCAACACGCTGGGCAAGAGCCCGCGCAAGCTGTTCGACGAGTTCGAGGGCAAGTTCGAGCACGACAACGACCTGGCGCACGCCGGCGACGTGAAGTACCACATGGGCTTCTCCGCCGACATCGCGACGCCGGGCGGCCCGGTGCACCTGGCGCTGGCCTTCAACCCGTCGCACCTGGAGATCGTCGACCCGGTCGTGGCCGGCAGCGTGCGCTCGCGCCAGGAGCGCCGCAACGACGCCGCCCGCCAGAACGTGCTGCCGATCATCATGCATGGCGACGCCGCGTTCGCCGGCCAGGGCGTGGTGATGGAGCTGTTCCAGATGTCGCAGGCGCGCGGGTTCGCCGTCGGCGGTACGCTGCATGTCGTCATCAACAACCAGATCGGCTTCACCACCAGCAACAAGGAAGACGCGCGCTCCACGCTGTACTGCACTGACGTCGCCAAGATGGTCGGCGCCCCGGTGTTCCATGTGAACGGCGACGATCCGGAAGCGGTGGTGTTCGTGGCGAAGCTGGCGTACGACTTCCGACAGCAGTTCAAGAAGGACGTGGTGATCGACCTGGTCTGCTACCGCCGCCACGGCCACAACGAGGCCGACGAGCCCGCGGCCACGCAGCCGGTGATGTACCAGACCATCCGCAAGCACGCGACCACGCGCGAGATGTACGCCACCAAGCTGGAAGGCGCCGGCGTCATCCCGGCCGAAGGCGGCAAGGCGCTGGCCGATGCATACCGCAACAAGCTGGATTCGGGCGAATACACCACCGAACTCGCCAAGCAGAAGGGCGACGAGCTGGCCATCGACTGGTCCAAATACCTGTCCGGCAAGCTCAGCGACCCGGTCGACACCCGGGTCAAGCGCAAGGCGCTGGACGCGCTGGCCAAGATCATCACCACCATCCCGGCCGGCGTCGTGCTGCATCCGCGCGTGGCGAAGATCTACGAGGACCGTGTGAAGATGGCGGCGGGCGAACAGCCGGCCGACTGGGGCTTCGCCGAGAACCTCGCCTACGCGACGCTGCTGTCGGAAGGAAACGGCCTGCGCCTGGTCGGCCAGGACGCCGGTCGCGGCACGTTCTTCCACCGCCACGCGATCCTGCACGACCAGAAGACCGACAGCTATTACCTGCCGCTGCGCCAGCTGGTCGAACAGCCGGAGCAGGCGACCATCATCGACTCGCTGCTCAGCGAGGAAGCGGTGATGGCGTTCGAATACGGCTTCTCGACCACCGATCCCAACACGCTGTGCATCTGGGAAGCGCAGTTCGGCGACTTCGCCAACGGCGCGCAGGTGGTGATCGACCAGTTCATCGCCGCCGGCGAAGCCAAGTGGGGCCGCATCAGTGGGCTGACGCTGCTGCTGCCGCACGGCTACGAAGGCCAGGGTCCGGAGCACAGCTCCGCGCGCCTGGAACGCTTCCTGCAGCTGTGCGCGCTGGAGAACATGCTGGTCTGCGTGCCGACCACCCCCGCGCAGGCCTACCACATGCTGCGCCGGCAGATGCGCATGACCACCCGCAAGCCGCTGGTGGTGATGACGCCGAAGTCGCTGCTGCGCCACAAGCTGGCGGTGTCCACGCTGGACGAGCTGGCCAACGGCGAGTTCCAGCACCTGATTCCCGACGCCACCGCCGACGCCAAGAAGGTCAAGCGCGTCGTTGTCTGCTCCGGCAAGGTCTACTACGACCTGCTGGAAGACGCGCAGAAGCGCGCCCAGGACGACGTCGCCATCCTGCGCGTGGAGCAGCTGTACCCGTTCCCGCGCGAACAGCTGGCCGCCGAGCTCAAGCGCTACAACAAGGCCACCGAGGTGGTCTGGTGCCAGGAAGAGCCGCAGAACCAGGGCGCGTGGTACCAGATCAAGCACCACCTGCAGGCCTGCCTGTCCGACAAGCAGACACTCGACTATGCGGGCCGCCCGCGTTCGCCCTCGCCCGCCGCCGGCCATTTCGCCGAGCACGTCGAGGAACAGCTGAAGCTGGTCGCCGACGCACTGGTCAACAAGCTCGGCAGCGGCAACGTCGCCGAATAAGCCCCTCCCATTTCATCGCACAACACCACCAGGACGTCCCATCCCATGGCCACTGAAGTCAAAGTTCCGGTTCTTCCCGAGTCCGTTTCCGACGCCACCATCGCCGCCTGGCACAAGAAGGTGGGCGACGCGGTCAAGCGCGACGAGAACCTGATGGACCTGGAAACCGACAAGGTCGTGCTGGAAGTGCCCTCGCCCGTCGACGGTGTGCTGAAGGAAATCAAGTTCAAGGAAGGCGACACGGTAACCAGCCAGCAGTTGCTGGCGATCATCGAGGAAGGCGCCGCAGCCGCTGCGCCGGCGCCCGCCGCCGAAGAGAAGAAGCCCGCCGCCGGTGCGCAGGAAGTGCAGCCGAAGGCCGAGGCCGCCAAGGCCGACGCCGCGGCACCGTCCAGCACCAAGCCCGCTCCGGGCGGCGCCGACGCGCTGCCGCCGGGTGCCCGCTTCACCGCCGTCACCCAAGGCATCGACCCGGCGAACGTGGAAGGCACCGGCCGTCGCGGTGCGGTGACCAAGGAAGACCTGGTCAACTACGCCAGCGGCAAGACCGCCGGCGTGTCCGGCGGCGCCCGTCCGGAAGAGCGCGTGCCGATGACCCGCATCCGCACGCGCATCGCCGAGCGCCTGATGCAGTCCAAGAACTCCATCGCCATGCTGACCTCGTTCAACGAAGTCAACCTGGCCAAGGTCATGGAGATGCGCAAGGAGCTGCAGGACGACTTCGTGAAGGCCAACGGCATCAAGCTCGGCTTCATGAGCTTCTTCGCCAAGGCCGCCGCCAACGCGCTGCAGCGCCACCCGATCGTCAACGCCTCGGTCGACGGCAACGACATCATCTACCACGGCTATTCCGACATCTCGATCGCCGTCTCCACCGAGAAGGGCCTGGTCACGCCGGTGCTGCGCAATGTCGAGCGCATGGGCTTCGGCGACATCGAGAAGGGCATCGCCGACTACGCCAAGAAGGCGCGCGACGGCAAGCTGGGCCTGGAAGACCTGCAGGGCGGCACCTTCACCATCACCAACGGCGGCACCTTCGGCTCGCTGATGTCCACCCCGATCGTCAACCCGCCGCAGAGCGCCATCCTGGGCATGCACGCCATCAAGGACCGCGCCATCGTCGAGAACGGCCAGGTCGTCGCCGCGCCGATGATGTACATCGCGCTGTCCTACGACCACCGCATCATCGACGGCAAGGACGCGGTGCTGTTCCTGGTCGACATCAAGAACCAGCTGGAAAACCCGCACCGCATGCTGCTGGGCATGTGATGCGCTTGAGCCCCTCTCCCTGCGGGAGAGGGGTTGGGGGCGCCCCATCAGCAGCTTGGCGCCCGTGAAGATGAACGAGCCGCAGCGAGTTGTAGAGACGAACTAGCGGCTGTTCATTTCCTCCACTCGCTGTGGCTCGTTCATCACTGCGGCTTACGGATAAGCGACTGCGGCACACCCTCATCCGGCGCTTCGCGCCACCTTCTCCCGGCGGGAGAAGGAAAAAGCAAAGGACTTCCAAATGGCTGAACAATTCGACGTCGTCGTCATCGGTGCCGGCCCGGCCGGCTACCACGCCGCCATCCGCGCCGCGCAGCTGGGCATGAAGGTCGCCTGCATCGACGCCGCGCTGGGCAAGGACGGCAAGCCCGCGCTCGGCGGCACCTGCCTGCGCGTCGGCTGCATCCCCTCCAAGGCGCTGCTGGATTCCTCGCACCAGTACCACAACCTGACCCACCAGTTCGAACAGCACGGCATCAGCGTCAAGGACGCGAAGATCGACGTCGGCACCATGGTCGGCCGCAAGGACGCCATCGTGAAGCAGTTCACCGGCGGCATCGCGCAGCTGTTCAAGGCCAACAAGGTGACCGCCTACTACGGCTTCGGCCAGTTGCAGCCGGGCAACGTCGTCAAGGTGAAGCAGCACGACGGCAGCGACATCGAACTGAAGGGCACCAACATCATCATCGCCGCCGGTTCGGATTCCATCGAACTGCCGTTCGCGAAGTTCGATGGCGACACCATCGTCGACAACGTCGGCGCGCTGGACTTCACCGAAGTTCCCAAGCGCCTGGCGGTGATCGGTGCGGGCGTGATCGGTCTTGAGCTGGGCAGCGTGTGGAACCGCCTCGGCGCCGAGGTCACCATCCTCGAAGCCCTGCCCGATTTCCTCACCGTCGCCGACAGCGAAGTGTCGAAGGTCGCCGCGCGCGAGTTCAAGAAGCAGGGCCTCGACATCCGCCTGGGCGCCAAGGTGTCGAAGACCGAGGTCACCGGCAAGGGCAAGAAGAAGGAAGTCGTGGTCACCTACAGCGACGCCGACGGCGAGAAGACGCTGACCGTGGACAAGCTGCTGGTCGCCGTGGGCCGCCGCGCCGCGAGCAAGGGCCTGCTGGCCGACGGCACCGGGGTGAAGCTCAACGAACGCGGCCAGGTGGAAGTGGACGCGCACTGCCACACCGGCGTCGATGGCGTCTGGGCGATCGGCGATTGCGTGCGCGGGCCGATGCTGGCGCACAAGGGCTTCGAGGAAGGCATCGCGGTCGCGGAGCTGATTGCCGGTCTGCCGGGACATGTCAACTTCGACACCATTCCGTGGGTCATCTACACCTCGCCCGAGATCGCCTGGGTCGGCAAGACCGAGCAGCAGCTCAAGGCCGAAGGCGTGGCCTACAAGGCCGGCTCCTTCCCGTTCGCCGCGGTGGGCCGCGCCGTGGCCATGGCGGAGCCGACCGGCTTCGTGAAGGTCATCGCCGATGCCGAAACCGACCGCGTGCTGGGCATGCATCTGGTCGGCGCCAACGTGTCCGAGCTGGTGCACGAAGGCGTGCTCACCATGGAGTTCAAGGGCTCCGCGGACGATTTGGCCCGCATCTGCCACGCGCACCCGTCGCTGTCCGAAGCGGTGCACGATGCGGCGATGGCCGTGCACAAGCGCGCGATCCACAAGCCCAACTGAGGCCCGCACGGCGGCGATGTCGCCGTCGTGATCCGCATGCGCCAGGCGATGCCTGGCGTTTTGCGTTTCAGACAACACGCACGACAGGACATCAAGCATGAAGAGCATCTGCGTCTACTGCGGCTCCAACGCAGGCAACAAACCCGCCTACACCGAGCGCGCCATCGCGCTGGGCGACCGCATCGCGAAGGAAGGCATGCAGCTGGTGTATGGCGGCGGTAACGTCGGCCTGATGGGCGTCGTCGCCGACGCGGTGCTCTCCGCCGGCGGTGAAGTGGTCGGCGTGATTCCCGAGCAACTGGTCAACTGGGAAGTCGCGCACAAGGGCGTGACCAAACTCGAAGTCGTCGCCAACATGCACGAGCGCAAGAAGCGCATGTTCGACCTGTCCGATGGCTTCGTCGCCCTGCCCGGCGGCTTCGGCACGCTGGACGAGATGTTCGAGATGCTGACCTGGCGCCAGCTCGGCATCGGCGACAAGCCCTGCGCGTTTCTCGACGTGGAAGGGTTCTACACGCCGCTGATGGGCATGATCGACCGCATGGTGGAGGAACGCTTCCTGCATCCGGAACAGCGCGATGACTTGTGGCACGGCGACGATATCGACGCGATGTTTGCGTGGATGCGCGCCTACAGTCCGGCGCAGGCGGACAAGTGGATGGACGAGAAGCGGCGGAAGTCGTTGCGGTGAGCGCCGTGTCCCGGCGAACGCTGGGGCGGACCCATCTGCATTTTCTTCAACGTTTCGGCACGCACAGACAATGGATTCCAGCTTGCGCTGGAATGACGGCGATTGGCGACTGCGTAATCCAGTCGACACCGCCCCCGCCCGTCGTCCCAGCGAACGCTGGGACCCATCTGCGCTGCTCCAAACGTTTCGGCACGTACAGACAATGGATTCCCGCTTACGCTGGAATGACGGGGGTCAGCGGCCGCACAGTTCAGCCCTTGCCACCTCCACCCGTCGTCCCAGCGAACGCTGGGACCCATCTGCACTGCTCCAAACGTTTCGGCACGCACAGACAATGGATTCCAGCTTGCGCTGGAATGACGGCGATTGGCGACCGCGCACTCTGGTCGATGCCACCTCCACCCGTCGTCCCAGCGAACGCTGGGACCCATCCGCACTTGCTCCAAACGTTTCGGCGCGCACAGACAATGGATTCCAGCTTGCGCTGGAATGACGGGAATCAAAGACCACATGGTTCAGTCCTTGCCGCCTCCGCCCGTCGTCCCAGCGAACGCTGGGACCCATCTGCACTTGCTCCAAACGTTTCGGCACGTACAGACAATGGATTCCTGCTTTCGCTGGAACGACGGGGATCGGTTTATAGTCGTGCCATGCGCACGAGATAGTCCAAGGACATCTTCATGCCGCGGGAACGGATTCCCTGTGTCTACATCCTGGCAAGTCAACCCAGAGGCACGCTTTACATCGGCGTGACCTCCAACCTGCCGGCGCGTATCTGGCAGCATCGGAACGACCAGGCCGACGGATTCACGCGCCGATACGGTGTCCATACTTTGGTCTGGTATGAAGTCCATGAGCAGATGGAATCTGCGATCCTGCGCGAAAAGACGCTCAAGGCATGGAAGCGGCTCTGGAAGATCCAACTCGTCGAAGATGCGAACCCAGCCTGGCGGGACCTGTATCCCGACATTACTTGAATGAAAGAGGTACGCCGACCATGACCCTCCCCACCACGTTCAACGCCTTCCGCATCCACAACGACGACGCCGGTTACCGCAGCGGCATCGAAACCATCGCGCTCGACGCGCTGAATCCCGGCGAAGTCATCATCAAGACGGCCTATTCCTCCGTCAACTACAAGGACGCGCTCGCCGGCACCGGCGAAGGCAAGATCCTGCGTCGCTTCCCGCTGGTCGGCGGCATCGACGTGGCGGGCCATGTGGTGGCTTCCACCGACGCTGCTTTCAAGGAAGGCGATGCGGTGCTGGTCACCGGCTCCGGCCTGAGCGAAACGCGCGATGGTGGTTATGCCGAGTACGCGCGGCTCGATGCGAAGTGGGTCATTCCCCTGCCCGCCGGGCTGAGCCTGCGCGAAAGCATGATCATCGGCACGGCCGGCTTCACCGCCGCGCTCGCGCTGTACCGCATGCGCGACAACCGGCAGACGCCGGACCTCGGCCCGCTCGCCGTCACCGGCGCCACCGGTGGCGTTGGTTCGCTGGCGGTCGACATCTTCAGCAAGGCGGGTTTCGAGGTGCATGCGATCAGCGGCAAGCCAGGGAACACGGACTACCTGAAATCCATCGGTGCAAGCGACGTGCTCGGCCGCGATGCACTGGCCACCACGCGGGCGATGGAGTCCTCCCGCTTCGGCGGCGGTCTCGACAACGTCGGCGGTCCGATGCTGGCCAGCCTGCTGGCGCAGACCACGCCCTACGGCAATGTGGCCAGCGCCGGGCTCGCCGCCACGGCCGACCTGCCCATAACTGTGATGCCCTTCATAATTCGGGGCGTGTCCCTGCTCGGCGTCGCTTCCGCAGGTACCGCACGCGATATCCGCGAACAGGTCTGGCAGCATCTGTCCAGCGACTGGAAGCCGCGGCACCTGGACTCGATCTGCACGCGCGAAACCACGCTGGACGGGCTTCCCGAGGTGTTCCGCACCATGCTGGACGGACGCTCGTTCGGCCGCACGCTGGTGCGAATGGGATGAACGGCGGCGGCGGTACGACGGACGTCGTCCGTTGGCCGCCCAGCCCATTGTGTTGTCACCGACAACGTCTAAAATCGATGCCGGGGAACACTGGGGATATCCATGGCAAAGATTCTGATCGTCGACGATTCGCCGTCGCAACTGCTGGGCATCCAGCGCATCGTCGAGAAACTGGGGCACGAATCCATCACTGCCGAGGACGGCGCCGCGGGCGTGGAAGTCGCCAAGCGCGAGCTGCCGGACATGGTGCTGATGGACGTGGTGATGCCGAACCTCAACGGGTTCCAGGCTACCCGCACGCTGAGCCGCGAGGCCACCACCAAGCACATCCCGGTGATCCTGGTGACCACCAAGGACCAGGACACGGACCGCATGTGGGGCCTGCGCCAGGGCGCCAAGGCCTACCTGACCAAGCCGTTCTCCGAAGACGAACTGGCCGAGGTCATCGAGCGCATCTTCAACGCGCGCGAACTGCCCTCCGCGCCGTCGGCCTGACATCGGCCAACTCGTGTCGATGAAGAGCAGGCTCCGGCCTGCTCTTTTCGTTTGTGGGTCCGCTCAGCGCGGCACCACGTAGCCACCCGGCACGCCGTTCGGCGACAGTACCAGCTGCCACAGCTGCGACCGGCGACTGCGGAACGTGGCCATCGAGGCCGCCAGGTAGAACCGCCACATCCGCCGGAAGCGCTCGTCGTAGCGCGACCCCAACGCACCCCATGCCGACTCGACGTTGCCGCGCCAGGCCTGCAGCGTACGGTCGTAGTCGGCGCCGAAGTTGTGCCAGTCCTCCAGCACGAACCGCCCCTCGATCGCCTGCGCGATCTGCGCCGCCGAGGGCAACATCGAGTTGGGAAAGATGTAGCGCGCGATCCAGGGACCGGTCCGCTGCACCGAACGACTGCTGCCGATGGTATGCAGCAGGAAGAGGCCGTCCGCGGGCAGGCAACGGCGTACGACGTCGAAGTAGCCGACGTAGTTCTTGACGCCCACGTGCTCGAACATGCCCAGCGAGAACACCGCGTCGAACGGTTCGGCCAGTGCGCGATAGTCCTGCAGGCGGATCTCGACCGGCAGGCCAGCACACAGTTGGCGCGCGTAGTCGGCCTGTTCGCGGGAAATGGTGATGCCGACACCGCTGACGCCATAGCGCTCGGCAGCGAACTTCAGCGCTTCACCCCAGCCACAGCCGATGTCGAGCACCCGCATTCCAGGCCGCAGCTGGAGCTTGCGGCAGACCAGGTCGAGCTTGGCTTCCTGTGCCGTGTCGAGGTCGGCGGCGCCGCGCCAGTAGCCACAGCTGTAGACCAGCCGGCGGCCGAGCATGGCGGCGTAGAGGTCGTTGCCAAGGTCGTAGTGGCGTCGCCCGACGTCGCCGCTGCGCCGTGGCGACTGCAGGTTGGTCAGCCGGGCACGCAACGCATCGAAGATCTCGCCAGCGCCATGCACGCGCTCGTCCACGCGCGCCGCGAGCAGGTGGAACAGCAGGCCGTCGAGCGAGGCCGCATCCCACCAGCCGTCCATGTAGCTCTCGCCCAGGCCCAGCGAGCCCTGCCCCAGCACGCGGGCATGGAAGCGCGGATCGTGGACCTGGATGTCCCAGGGACGGTTTCCGCCGATCCGCACATCCGCTTCGGCCAACAGGTCTGCGATCCTGCGCTCGAAGCGGGCGTGCGGCATGGCGGTCAGCGGGCGAACAGCTCCGCGTACGCCGGGGCGACGTGCGGCAGCAGCAGGGCCGCGGGCACGTCGACCGTCTGCGTGCCGTCGGCATACGGGCCCACCTGGTACGGCGGGAACACGAAACGCAATGCGGTGACGTGGCCTGACGCATCCAGCACCGGCACGAACTCGCTGAAGTTGCCGGCCTCCGGCTCGGTGCCTTCGTCGATCATGCGGAACGTGCTCTTGATCAGCGCGGCGCGATCGGTCGGTTCCAGTTCGTCCTCGTCGGCCCGGTTCACCACGGCGGTGTGCAGCTGCTCGCGTACGTAGTCGCTGATGGCCTGCCATCCCTTCGGGTCGGGGATCAGCGCGTCGGCGGTCAGGCGTGCGTCCTGGTGCGGCAACCAGACGAAGCGTGCGATCAGCGGCTGGCCGTGCGCGCCGCCCGTGTAGCGGCTGCCATCGGCGGCGACCGCCACGATCTTCGGCGTGTCCACCACCTGCTCGAACGCCAGCGACAGTTCATAGGGGGCGGTCGGCTTGTCGTTGCCGAACGCCTCGACCGCCTCCATCAGTTCGGCCCGCTGGGCTTCGGTGTACGCGGACAGCGCCTTGGCCAGGCCGGGGTACCGGTTGATCGTCGCCGGATAGCTGATGCCCACGACGTAGCGGTCGTTGGTCTCGATGATGTCCTTCAGCTCGACCGGGGCATCGACCGTCCCCGCAGGTGCGGTCACGGGGGGCTGCGGCTCGCCCGCGGCCGTGGGTGGGCTGGTGGATTCGCGTTTGCAGGCGCCGAGCGCGAGCACCGTCATGAGGACGAGGCCAGCCTGGCGGGTGGAATGGCGGCGTATGTGGGGGGATGACACGTTCGGGCTCCTTCCGCGTGTGATGGCCGTCATTCTAGGCCGCGTCACCGCGGTCCTCCATCACGATCACGCAACGATCAGATCGGCGTACTCGGGATGCCGCTGGACGTAGGCCGCGGAATAGGAACAGGCCGGTACCACCCGCCAGCCCTGCGCGCGCGCGTGATCCAGCGCGGCCCTCACCAGCGCGGCGGCAACGCCCCGCCCGCCGATCGCCTCCGGCACGCCGGTGTGGTCGATGACCATGCGGCCGTCCCGCAGCGAATACAGGAGCTCGGCGTCATGCCCGTCGAGACGGGTGGAAAAGCGGCGGGCCGCCGCATCGTGATGGAGGTCGAAGGAAGCGAGGTCGTCCGTCATGGCGGCACCGTGGTAGGGGACACCCCGACAGTGTGACGCAATGCCCGGCTGGCGACGTGGCAGAACTGGACGCAGCGCGTCACATTCACGCTTGTGAAAGGGAGACTGAGCACGACAGAGCGTGACCGGGATCGCAAATCGAAAGTTGGCACGATTGCTGCGTGATACGGGCCATAGACCTGCATACCGGAGTTCCGCCATGAGCCTGATCGACGCACTGCCCGATGTCTCCAGCGCCAGCGACTTCACCCTGTTGGAAGGCCTGTACCAGCTCACCGTCACCGGCCACACCGACGCGTGGGAATTCGAGAAGCTCAACAACGCGGTGTACGAGCGCCTGATGTCGACCTATTCCGGCAGCGAGACCGCCGGCGTGCACGCCGTGCACTCGTTGATGGACTGATCCACCCGCAAGACGCCTACCGGGCGCTCCGGCGCGGCGCAGGGGTCCGCCTTCGGGTGCGACTGCCGCGCCGGAGTCCCGTCCCACCTGCACGCACGGTGCAGGCAGAACGAAACCCCTCGCTTCATCGACACGAACGGCGCGCTTCACTCGCCGCGATGATCGCGCTTGCCCTGGTTGCGCCGGTCCTGCGTGCCAGAACTGCCCTGGATCGCCTTCATGCGGGTTTCGGCCGCATGCAATTCATTCGCCTTGGCCGCCGCTTCCGACGACACGAAGCCGGTGCCGGGGGCGACGCCGTGACCTTCATGATCAAGCTGCTGCCAGGGTGCCGGCTGGCGATCGTGTTCGTGCTTCTGTTCCAGCAACGTGCGCGCGTTCGCCAATGCCTGCGCCGGTGTGATTTTTCGCGGAGCGCGTTTGCGCGGTGCGGCCTTCTTCGCTGGCGCCTTGCGCGCCGTCGTGCGCTTTGAGACGGCCTTCTTCGCCACCGGTCGCTTGGTGGCTGCCTTCTTTGCCACCTTCTTGGTCGCCGTCTTGGCAGTGGCTTTCTTCACAACCGCCTTGCGCGTCGTTTTCCTGGCGACCTTGTGGGCCGTCGTCTTCTTCGCGGTCTTCTTGACGGTCTTGCCTGATGCGGCCTTCTTGACTGCCTTCTTCGCCACGCGCTTGCTGGCCGCCGCCTTCTTCGCGGGTTTCTTCACCGCTTTGCGGGCCGTGCTCTTTCCGGCCGCCGTCTTCTTTAAGGCTTTCTTGACCACCTTCTTTGTAGCCTTCTTTGCCGCCTTCTTTGCCGCCTTCTTGACTGCCTTCTTGACTGCCTTCTTGGCTGCTGCCTTGCGGGTCGCCATGCGCTCCTCCACGGGTGGGACACGCCACCGGGATAGCACGGCCCACCTTCAATGCAGGTGAGCAAAGGCGCAATGGCGGCTTAACCGAAGCTGGGGTTCGACAGCGACTCCAGGAAGTGGCCCAGTACGCGTGGCTCCATCGCCGCCAGGAACAGGATGCCGTACGCCGCCCCCGCGAGGTGCGCGCCGTGGTTGATGTTGTCGCCGCCGCGCCGATCCATCCAGATGCTGTAGGCGATGTACAACACGGCGAACACGATCGCCGGCATCGGAATGAAGAACACGCCGATGCGGGCCCACGGATCGATCAGGATGTAGGCGAACAGCACCGCCGACACGGCGCCGGACGCGCCCAGGCTGCGATAGTTCGGATCCTTCTGGTGCTTCAGGTAGGTCGGCAGGATCGACACCACCAGCGCCGAGAAGTAGAACGCCACGAACGTCAACCGGCTTCCGCTGAGCTGGGTCATCACCTGCTCCATCACGCGCCCGAAGAAGAACAGCGTGACCATGTTGAACAGGAGGTGCCAGAAGTCGGCATGGATGAACCCGTAGGTCACCAGCCGATCGTACTGGCGGTGACGGTCGATCGCCGGTGGCCACAGGATCAGCCGCATGAGCAGCGACGGCGTGCGGAAGGCGATCAGGCTGACGGCACAGGTCACGCCGATGAGCAGCAGGGTGACGGGAGCGTCCATCGATCCTCCTCAGGCCGCGGTACGGTAGTTGTCCTGCATCGGATAGGTCCGCGCATACAGGGCGAACGCCAGGGCTGCCACGAACGCAAAGCCGGCGAAGAAGAACATCAGGAAGGCGTTCTCCGTCCAGCCCTGCGACTGGATCCAGCCGATCACGGCCGGATCGCGGACACTGGCGTTGGTGAGCAGTACCCACAGGCCACCGAACGTGCTGGTCAGGTACCAGAACGCCATGATCACGCCCTTCATCGCCATCGGCGCCTGGCTGTAGGCGAACTCCAGCGCGGTCGCCGATACCAGCACTTCGCCGAAGGTCAGCAGCAGGTACGGCAGCGTCTGCCACGCCAGCGAGACCTGCTCGCCATTGTCCATCTGCAGCTGCAGCATGCCGGCGACGATCCACGACAGCGCGGAGATCGCGATGCCCCAGCCCATACGGCGCAGCGCGGTGACGTTGAAGCCCATCTTCCGCAGCGCCGGGTACAGGACCAGGTTGTTGAACGGAATCAGCAGCATGACCATCAGCGGGTTCAGCGCCTGCATCTGGGTGGCATCCTTCACAAGCCAGCTCGGCCACCACCACAGGTCGTGCGGGATCACCATCGCCTTGCCCTGGATGACCCACGTCGACGCCTTCTGGTCGAACAGCGACCAGAAAGGCGTGACCAGCGCAAACACGATCAGGATGCGCAGCACCGAACGCACGCCCTCGATGGCAGCATCGGGGTGCGAGCCGCGCGCGTTTTCCAACTGCAGCGACGCGCCGAAGCCGACACCGGCGATGATCGCGCCCAAGGCAAGACAGGCGGTGATGACGAAGCCCCACGCATCGGGCCAGATGCCGACGCCTGCAAACTTCAGCGCCCACAGCGCCAGCATCACCACGGCGCCGATCATGCCCGTGGCAGCGACCAGCGTGCCGAAACCGAAGCCTTTGCCCAGCAACGCGCTGCGCACGATGGTGAGGAACGAGTCCGGATCGTTGCCGCGCGACGGCGGCACGTTGACGTACTTGTGGCGCCCCAGCCAGAAGATGAAGGTCGCGATGAACATCAGGATGCCCGGGATGCCGAACGCCCAGGCCGGGCCCCAGCTGCGCAGCACCAGCGGCATCAGCAGCGAGGCGAAGAACGAACCGAAGTTGATGATCCAGTAGAACGTGTCGAAGACCACCTTCGCCTTGCTCTTGTTCGTCTGGTCGAACTGGTCGCCACAGAACGTCACCACCAGCGGTTTGATGCCGCCGGAGCCCAACGCGATCAGGAACAGGCCCGTATAGAACCCGGTCGCGTTGCTTTCGAACAACGCCAGGCACGCATGGCCCGCGCAGTAGATCAGCGAGAACCAGAGAACGGTGTTGTACTTGCCGAAATAGCGGTCCGACAGCCAGCCGCCCAGCAGCGGGAAGAAGTACACGCCGATGACGAAGCTGTGGAACAGATCCTTGGCGGCGCCTTCGCGCGCGGCCTGGTCCGGCAGGTAGGCCAGCAGCACCGAGCTGATCAGGAACGGCACCAGGATGTTGCGCATCCCGTAGAAGCTGAACCGCTCGCACGCCTCGTTGCCGATGATGTAGGGAATCTGGCGGGGCATGCGGCCCGGGTTGGCTTCTGCGGTCGTGCTCATCCGATCTTCCGGTGAAAAAGTCCCGGAAGGGTACCGTATCCGCCCTCGGAGGGTCGAACCGCGCGGGTGCCCGATGGGGACTGGGACTGTCCGCGATTGCGCGGCATCATGCGCCCCTGCCCTGTTCAGGAATTTCCTATGCTGCGACCGCTCTGCGCCTCCCTGCTGCTGGCCCTGATGCCGCTGGCGAACGCCCAACCTGCGTTGACCACGGTGTCCGAGCGCTCCGGCTTCCTCGAGACGGGTCGCTATGACGAAGTCACCGCGCTGTGCGATGCGTTCGCGCGCCAGTATCCGAAGGCGGTGCGCTGCACCACGTTCGGCACCACGCCCGAAGGACGTCCGATGAAGGCGCTGGTGGCCTCCACCAGTGGTGCGTTGACGCCGGAGCAGGCGCAGCGGCGAGGACTGCCGGTCGTGCTGATCCAGGGCGGCATCCATGCCGGCGAGATCGACGGCAAGGACGCGGGCTTCCTCGCGCTGCGCGAGGTACTGGAAGGCAAGGCTGCGCCCGGCACGCTCGACAACCTGGTGTGGGTGTTCGTGCCGGTCTTCAACGTCGACGGCCACGAACGCTTCGGCGCCTGGAACCGACCCAACCAGCGCGGCCCGAAGGAAATGGGCTGGCGCACCACGGCGCAGAACTACAACCTCAACCGCGACTACCTAAAGGCCGACACGCCCGAGATGCAGGCGATGCTGCACCTGGTGCAGCGCTGGGATCCGCTGGTGACCGTCGACCTGCACGCGACCAACGGCGCGCAGTTCGAACACGACATCTCGATCCAGGTCGAGCCCGTGCACGCCGGCGACGCGGGCCTGCGCAAGGCGGGACTGGCGCTGCGCACGGGCGTCATCGACGACCTGTCGAAGCAGGGCTCGCTGCCCCTGCCCTACTACCCCTCGTTCGTGGTGCAGGATGATCCGACATCCGGCTTCGAGGACAGCGTGCCGCCGCCGCGCTTCTCGCATGGCTATTACCTGCTGCGCAACCGCATCGCCATGCTGGTCGAAACGCATTCGTGGAAGGAATACCCGGTCCGCGTGCGCATCACCCGCAACACCGTGGTGTCGGTGCTGGACCATGTCGCCCGTGATGGCGCCGCCTGGCTGGCCGCGGCAAAGCAGGCCGATGTCGCCGCAGCGGCGCTGGGCGGCCAGCAGGAACCGCTGACCTATGTCGCGGCGCCGACCGCGCGCACCGTGGATTTCCGTGGCTACGCCTACACGCGTACGACGTCCGACGTTTCGGGCGCGTTGATGACGCGGTATGACGAGACCACGCCGCAGATCTGGAAGGTGCCGCTGAAGGACGACATCCGACCGGGTGTCGTTGTCGACGCGCCGAAGGCCGGTTATCTGGTACCCGCCGCCGATGCGGCGTGGGTGGCGGCCGTGCTGAAAACGCATGGTGTCGACTACCGCCTGCTAGGCAAAGCGTGGAACGGCGATGCGGAGGCGTTCCGCGCTAGCAAGAGCAGCTTCGGCGCCGGCTCGGTGGAAACCCACCAGCGGCTGACAGTGGAAGGCAACTGGCAGCACGAGATGCGCGGCGTGCCCACCGGCTCGCTGTTCGTGCCTATCGCACAGGCGAAGTCGCGCCTGGTCATGGCACTGCTGGAACCGCTGGCGCCCGACTCGCTGCTTGCGTGGGGGCGGTTCAACAACGCCTTCGAGCGCAAGGAGTACATGGAAGACTATGTCGCCGAAAGCGTGGCGCGCGAGATGCTGCGCGACCCGGCGTTGAAGGCCGAATTCGAGAAGAAGCTGCGCGAGGACAAGGCGTTCGCGGGCGATCCCACTGCGCGGCTGGAGTTCTTCTACCGCCGCCATCCTTCGTGGGATGAGCGCTATCAGCTGTATCCGGTCCTGCGCGTCGATACGGTGCCTTAAGGCCGTACGGCTGTCGTAGGAGCGACGTCAGTCGCGACCGCGAACCACCAGCGTTGGCAAATTTCGCCGACGCGTCAGGCGTGCGGTCGCGACTCACGTCGCTCCTACAGAAGAGCAGAAATCCCGCTCAAGCAAGCCGCCGCAGCCCATACCGCGGCGACGCATTGCCATAGGTGGTGTCGGTAAGCGGCGCCCCCATCGCCGCCAGCACCGCGCGCTGCTCCGGCAGCGGTGTCCGCAGCATCGCGTCCTCGTACGTCGCCAGCGTGCGGAACGCGGGCAGCGCCCATGCGCGCTCGAGAAGCGCGGCGACCCGCGGCCAGCGCCCCGCGTCCACCTGGTAGCGCACGAACACGGCATTGCGGAAGAACGCCGCGAGACTGATGTCGGCAATGGACAGCTCGCCGAAGACCCATCCCTGTTCCGGCAGCTGCGCCTCCAGATAATCCAGCGCGACCGGGAGTTCCTCTTCGCGCGCCTTGCGCACGACGTCCTCGTCGGTACCTTCGTTGAACAGGAAGCGGCGCACGCCCTTCTGGAAGAACATGCGCCACACGATGACGTCGCCGAGTTGGGAATCGGCGTACTCCTCCAGCCAGCGCGCCTTCGCCCGCCGCACTGCATCGGCGGGATACAGCGGGACCTCCGGGAAGCGGTCCTGCAGGTACTCGCAGATGACGGTGGAATCATTGAGCACCAAGTCGCCATCGAGCAGCACCGGGATGCGTCGAAGTGGGCTGAGGCGGCTGAACTCCTCGTTGCCGACGAAAGGCGCGATCGGATCGATGCGGTACGGGATGCCCTTCAGCTCCAGGCAGACCAGCACCTTGCGCACGTAAGGCGACAGGGGGCTGCCGATGATGGTCAGGGGCTCACTCATGTGTCTGCTCCTCCGTGGACGGAGGCAGCGTGCGCATGCGGCGAGTCGCGGTCAACCCAGCGCGGTATCCAGCGCCATCATCAGGCAGAAGCCGATCGCCAGGCCCAGTGACGCCGTCGTGCCGTGGCCATGGCGGTTCGACTCCGGAATCACGCTGTGCCCGACCGCGATGAGCATGGCCCCCGCCGCAAACGCCAGACCCCACGGCAGCAACATCGCGGAGAACGCTACCGCCCATGCGCTCAGGACCGCCGCGACCGGTTCCGCCACGCCCGACAGAGCACCGATGAAGACCGCCTTGCTGCGCGCCATGCCGGCACCGGCGAGGATCAGCGCGACCACCAGCCCTTCCGGCACGTCCTGCAGCGAGATGCCCATCGCCAGGCCTTCCGCCCCGCTCAAGCCACCGCCGGCCGCGACGCCGACCGCCATGCCCTCCGGCACGTTGTGCAGCACGATGGCCAGCACGAACAGCATGACCCGCGACGGCACCAGATGCCGGTTCGCGTCGCGTGGATCCTCCACGCTACTCCGGTCCAGCGCCAGCAGCGCGAGTGCGCCCGTCATCACGCCGGCGCTGATCAGGCCGGCCGCGCCCCAGGCCGAATAGCCCGCGCGCGTCGCCGCATCGAGTCCCGGCAACACCAGCGAAAATGCAGTCGCCGCCAGCATCACGCCCGCGCCGAACCCGAGCAGGCCGTCCGCCAGTTGCTGCGGCAGCCGCTTCACCGCCCAGACCGGCATCGCACCCACTGCCGTGGCCAGCGCGCACAGCGCACCACCGCGCAGCGCGCGGCGCATGCCATCGGCATCGTCCACGGGAATCGTCGCGACCAGCCACGACGAGACCACCACGATCGACAGCACGGCGACCACGAATGGCCACGCTGTCGGTGCACGGATATAAGCGAACGGCTGCAGGACGCGATTCATGCGCTTGCTCCATGCTCCGGTGAGGCCTCGATGCCGATACTAGTTCCGCGCAGGGGCCGACGCTCGTCGCAAAACTGAATCGCCGTGACCGCCGCTCCTGATCGCTTGTTTCGCCGGGGCGTACTGCCAGTTCGCATCGGACGACGATGGGTTCCCCTTCATGTCCCCAACACCGGCCGGCAGGCCACATGCACGAGGGAACGCAGTGCTCGAGCATTGAACCGGCGAGCGGTGCGGCCTTCGCGATGCAGGCATCCACTCGCGGATCGTGAGGTGACGGGACGGCACTTTCAGGAGTCGCGCCACGGTAGCGCGTCACCGTGCCGCCGTCCGCGTAATGCCGTTTCCCGCGTTGACGAACCATTACGTCCGCCATCGCTAAGCTGGCGGCCCGCCACCGGACCAGAAGGAGCGCGTGCGATGTTCCGTCCCCTGTTGACCACCGCCTGCCTGCTCGCGCTCGCGGCCTGCCAGTCGCCGGCCTCTGCGCCCACATCCGGCGATACGCCTGCCGCGCCGCAATCCGCGGCCACGATAGAGGGGCGCGCTGTCTATCTCGAACGCATTGCGCCACCGCCCGGCGCGATCCTCAGCGTGCAGTTGATCGACAACCAGTTGGCCGACACGCCTGCCGCCGTCATCGCCAGCGCCGACTTCACCGATGTCAAAGGTCCTCCGTTCGCCTTCTCCCTGCCCTACGATCCCGCCAAGCTGCGGCCGAACGGCCTTTACGGCCTGCACGCCGGCTTGCGCGATGCGCAGGGCACGCTGTGGTTCGTGACCGACACGCGCGTACCGGTGACGCCGGGTTCCTCCGCGCCGGTGGAGTTCCGCATGGTGCGAGCCGGCGGCGATCCGGTGGCGCCGGTGGCCGGCACGCCGTGGGAGCTGGCCAGGGCGCGTGGCAGTGTTTTCCGCGGCATCGGCACCGAACCCGGCTGGTCGGTGGAGGTCGGCGACGGTGCGACGCCCCGCGTGTCCGCCGACCTGGACTACGGCGAACGCAGGATCGAGGTCGCCCGTGCGAACAAGACCTCCGATGGCTACGTCGGCAGCACCGGCGATGGGCTGGCCGTGTCGCTGACGATGAAGAAGGAATCCTGCAGCGACGGCATGAGCGATATCGAGTATCCGGCCTCGGCGATCCTGACCATCGCCGGCAAGACCTACCGCGGCTGTGGCCGCTTCCTGACGGAATGATGCCCGCATGAGTCGACGTTCCCGCGCACGCCGCCAGAGCCGCCAACGCCTCCCCCTGTTCGCCTTTTTCGCACTGCTGGTCCTGGGTGCGGGCGCCTGGTGGTGGTCGCAGCGCGACGAGGCGCCCGCTGCACCGGTCGCCGCCAGCGAGCGGGCACCCGACCCGAAGCACACCAGCGCCGTGCTGGCACTGCCTCCGGTGGAGCAGACGCGCCCGGGCGTGCTTGCCGGCGAGGTCCCCGACGTGGCGCCCACCGCGGCACCCGCAGCGCAGCGCAGCACGGATGCGCTGCCCGCCTTCCTGCCGGCGGAAGCCCGTGCAACCCTGGACCTGATCCAGCGCGGCGGACCGTTCCCGCATCGCCAGGATGGCAGCGTCTTCCAGAACCGCGAGGGACGGCTGCCGCGCCAGACGCGCGGCTACTACCACGAGTACACCGTCGACACGCCCGGGTTGGACCATCGCGGCGCACGTCGCATCGTCACCGGTGGCAAGCCGCCCCGCGAGTACTACTACACCGACGACCACTACGAGAGCTTCCGCCGGTTCGAGATCGGCCGCGGGGACGCGCCATGAGCGAATCCGGCTTCGACCCCGGCCTCGCCGATCCCGCACGCGCAGGCGTGTTTTTCGTCACCGAGGACGATCTGGGGCCGTTGTCCGCCGTCGGTCGGGATGCCGGCCTGCTCGCGCGCCGCATCGACCTGTCCGGCTGCGACACCAAGTCCGCCCTGCTGCTGCGTATCGCCACCGTGCTGGACTTCCCGCAGACGTCCGGCCGCAACTGGGACGCGCTGTCCGACAGCCTGCGCGACCTGTCCTGGCTGGAAGCGCCGGGCTACGTGCTG
Source organism: Pseudoxanthomonas japonensis (assembly GCF_010093445.1). Lineage (GTDB taxonomy): Bacteria > Pseudomonadota > Gammaproteobacteria > Xanthomonadales > Xanthomonadaceae > Pseudoxanthomonas_A > Pseudoxanthomonas_A japonensis. Next base: position 59,567 of record NZ_PDWW01000024.1, read on the forward strand.
CTGTTCGAACAGGCCCACGAACTGCGCGACCGTGCCGAGGCCGACTTCGACACCCTGCTCGACATCCTCGATGAAGCGTCGCAGTCGTGGGCCTCGGATGACGTGCCGTTCTGGGCCTTCATCGCGCTGCCGGACGAGGACTTCCCCGACCTGCAGTGACCGTCCCGGCAGTGGCCGCGCCGATCTGCGAAAATGCCGCATGCTCGATTTCACCTCTCTTCCGCTGGCGCCCGGCCTGCAGCAGGGCGTCCAGGCGCTCGGCTACACCCAGCCCACTCCCATCCAGGCCCGCAGCCTGCCCGCCATCCTCGATGGGCGCGACGTCATCGCGCAGGCGCCCACCGGCAGCGGCAAGACCGCCGCATTCGGCCTGGGACTGCTGCACAAGCTCGATATCGCCACGGTGCGCACGCAGGCGCTGGTGCTGTGCCCGACACGCGAACTGGCCGACCAGGTGGCGCAGCAGTTGCGCAAGCTGGCGATCGGCCTGCCGAACCTGAAGGTGTTGACGCTGTGCGGCGGCATGCCGCTGGAGCCGCAGCTGCGTTCGCTGGAAGCGCATGATCCGCACGTCGTGGTCGGCACGCCCGGTCGCATCCAGGAACTGCTGCGCAAGAAGGCCCTGCACCTGGGCGGCGTGCGCACGCTGGTGCTGGATGAAGCCGACCGCATGCTCGACATGGGCTTCGAGGAGCCGATCCGCGAGATCACCGGCAAGACACCGAAGGACCGCCAGAGCCTGCTCTTCTCGGCCACCTTCACCGACGCCATCCGCGGGATCGCGCGCACCACGCTGCGCGATCCGCTGGAAGTGACCGTCGATGCGCCGCAGGAACAGGCGGTGATCGAACAACGCTTCCTGCAGGTCGATCCCGCCCGCAAGCAGACGGCGCTGGCCGGCCTGCTCGCCCAGTACCGCGTGGACTCCGGCGTGGTCTTCTGCAACATGCGCAAGGACGTCGACGAAGTCGCCGGTTCGCTGCAGCACTTCGGCTTCTCCGCCCTCGCCCTGCACGGCGACATGGAACAGCGCGATCGCGACGAAGTGCTGGTGCGCTTTGCCAACCGCAGCTGCAACGTGCTGGTCGCTAGCGACGTCGCCGCGCGCGGGCTGGACATCGAGGACCTGGCGCTGGTGGTCAACTACGACATGCCCAGCGATGCCGACACCTACGTGCACCGCATCGGCCGCACCGGCCGGGCCGGTCGAGATGGCCTGGCGATCAGCCTGTGCACGCCGCGCGAACTGCCGCGCGCCGATGCCATCCAGGAGCGCCTGGGTGCACCGCTGCTGTGGGATCGCCACGTCCCGTCAGCACCCAAGGCCAATACCGCACCGCCTGCCGCGATGACAACGCTGCGTATCGATGCCGGCAAGACCGACAAGCTGCGCCCGGGCGACGTGCTCGGTGCGCTGACCGGCGATGCGGGCCTGTCCGCGTCGGCGATCGGGAAGATCAACGTCTTCCCCACCCGCACCTACGTGGCGGTGGCACGCGACAAGGCCGGTGCCGCCCTGGCCCGCCTCAACGCCGGCAAGATCAAGGGCCGCAGCTTCCGCGTGCGGAAGCTCTGAACACCCGTCGTCCCAGCGTACGCTGGGACCCATTTGCTCTTGCCTTGCTGAAAGACAATGGATTCCAGCTTGCGCTGGAATGACGACACCGGATCCCGCACCCGTCATCGTGGTGACCGCACAAACAAAAACGCCGGCGCTTGCGCACCGGCGTTTTCTTGAACCGAAGGGTTCAGGGCTGGATTACAGCGCCTGCACCTGGTCGGCCTGCATGCCCTTCTGGCCCTGCACGGCGACGAAGGAGACCGCCTGGCCTTCCTTCAGCGACTTGAAGCCATTGCCCTGGATCGAGCGGAAGTGCACGAACAGGTCGGGGCCGCTCTGCGGGGTGATGAAGCCGAAGCCCTTGGCGTCGTTGAACCACTTGACGGTACCGGTCTGACGATCAGACATCTTTACTAACTCCTGAAACATGGATGAAAGGACCACAACCCCGGCATGTGACCGGGACGGGACTGGGTTTGCAGGCGTTGGTAAAGCGGGAAGATGTAGCAGATGTATCTACCGCATCAGGCTCACGATTCACGGTGACCCTGGCAAGCACAGTGCCGCGCACTCTACCGGGGTTTTCACGTAAAAGCGAATCCCTGCCCTGCAGAACCTGAACAGGGGTCCTGCGCGTTCCCCGGTAACCGGTTGCGGCTGGCGCCGCCCGGCGCTCCGTGGCGGCCAGCGTATGATGGCGCCCCTTTTGCCGAACCCCCGCCATGGCGCTCAAGTCCACCGTCGTCAAAGCCGAACTGCAGATCAGCGACATGGACCGGCATTACTACGGTACCCACGCGCTGACCCTGGCCCAGCACCCGTCCGAGACGGACGAGCGGCTGATGGTCCGGCTGCTGGCATTCGCCCTGTTCGCCGCCGACCGCCTCGAGTTCGGCAAGGGACTGAGCAACGAGGAAGAACCCGACCTGTGGCGCAAGGACTACACGGGGCTGATCGAACAGTGGATCGACCTGGGCCAGCCGGACGAATCGCGCATCCGCAAGGCTTGCGGCCGTGCCAACGAGGTCGTGGTCGTCAACTACGGCGGCCGCGCTGCCGACCTCTGGTGGGACAGGAATGCGGCACTGCTCGCACGCCATCGCAACCTGACCGTGCTCGACATCGCCACCGAATCCGTGGACGCGTTGACCGCCCTGATGGTCCGCAGCATGCGCTTCAGCGTGATGATCCAGGACGGCGAGATGCAGTGGATGACCGACGACCAGCTGGTCGCCATCACGCCGGCCATCCGCCAGGCGGGTCTCGCCCGCGCTGCCTGACCACATGCTGCCCACGCACGACGTACTGGTCATCGGCGGCGGCGCCGCCGGCCTGATGACCGCGCTCACCGCCGGCCAGCGTGGCCTGCGCGTGCTGGTCGTCGAGCACGCCAACAAGGTGGGCAAGAAGATCCTGATGTCGGGCGGCGGACGCTGCAACTTCACCAACACCGGCACCACGCCCGCCAACTTCCTGTCGGCAAATCCTCATTTCTGCAAATCGGCGCTGGCGCGCTACACGCCGGCGGATTTCATCGAACTGGTCGAGCGCCACCGCGTCGCCTACCACGAGAAGGAACTCGGCCAGCTGTTTTGCGATGTCTCGTCCAAGCTCATCGTGAAGCTGCTGGTGGACGAATGCCTGGCCGCCGGCGTGCGCATCGAGACCGGCTGCATCGTGCACAAGGTCGAGCACGGCGACGGCGTATTCCGGCTGGAGACGGCGCTGGGACGCTTCGCCGCGTCGTCGCTTGTCGTCGCCACCGGCGGCCTGTCGATCCCGAGCATGGGCGCCACCGGCTTCGGCTACGAGCTCGCGCGCCAGTTCGGCCATGAGGTGCTGCCGACGCGCGCCGGGCTGGTGCCGCTGACGTTGAGTGGCAAGCACCAGGAGCGACTGGCGGACCTCAGTGGCGTCGCCCTGCCCGTGGAAGCGCGCTGCGGCAAGGCGCGCTTCCGCAATTTCATGCTGCTGACCCATCGCGGCGTCAGCGGGCCGTCGATCCTGCAGATATCCTCGTACTGGCAACCGGGCGACGACCTGCGCCTGGACCTGCTGCCCGACCGCGATGCGCTGGACTGGCTGCAGTCGCAGCAGAAGCAGCGCCCCGAGGCCGAACTGAAGACCGTCCTCTCCGACGCGCTGCCGCGCCGTTTCGCACAGCGCCTGTGCGAGGTCTGGCTGCCGAACCGGCCCATGAAGCAGTTCAACGCCCCGCAACTCAAGGAAGCCGCCGCGCTGCTGGCCGACTGGCCGCTGGTCGCCAGCGGCACCGAGGGCTATCGCACCGCCGAGGTCACCCTGGGCGGCGTGGACACCGACGGCGTGTCCAGCAGCACGATGATGTCGAAGCATGTGCCGGGCCTGTTCTTTGTCGGCGAGGTCCTCGACGTCACCGGCTGGCTGGGTGGCTACAACTTCCAGTGGGCCTGGGCCTCGGGCCACGCGGCGGGCATGGTGGCCTGACGCATTGCGGCGTTCCTGCCGGGACGGCCTTTGCTAACCTCTTGGGAACCGGTGTCATTTGAAGGTTTCCATGACCGCGCCCTTCGAAGAATCGCGTCGCCGCTTCCTGCAGCACCTGGCGGGCACGTCGGCGTTCGCCACGTTGGCGACGACCCTGCCCGCCGCCGGGGCTCCCCGGAGGACCGTGACCGCGACGACCCGGAGCGGCCGCATTGCCGGCCTCGTCGACCGTGGCGTGCACGTCTTCCGCGGCGTGCCCTACGGTGCCGACACCCGCACGCGGCGCTTCCAGCGTGCGCTGCGCGAAACCGCCTGGACCGGCGTGCGCGACGCGGTCCGCTTCGGCGCCTCCGCCCCACAGCGCGGCGATGCCGATGGCCAGGCCGTCAGCGAGGACTGCCTGTTCCTCAATGTCCACACCCCTGCCCTGCGCGATGGTGGCAGGCGACCGGTCCTGGTCTACATCCACGGCGGCGGCTACAACAACGGCTCGGGATCGCACCCGCTCTACGACGGCGTGAACCTGTGCCGCCGCGGCGACGTCGTCGTGGTCACCGTCAACCACCGGCTCAATGCGTTCGGCTATCTCTACCTGGGCGAAAGCGGTGACGAACGCGTCATGGATGCAGGCAACGTCGGCCAGCTCGACCTGATCGACGCGCTGCACTGGGTGCGCGAGCACGCGCACGAATTCGGTGGCGATGCCGGCAACGTCACCGTGTTCGGCCAGTCCGGGGGCGGCGCCAAGATCGCCACGCTGATGGCGATGCCGGAGGCCGACGGCCTGTTCCACAAGGCGATGACGATGAGCGGCCAGCAGGTCACCGCCGCCGGGCCGCGCGCCGCCGCCCAGCGCAGCGCGCTGTTCGTGGCCGACCTCGGCCTGCGCCCCGGCGACATCGACGCGTTGCTGGCGATGCCGATGGCGCGTCTGCTGGACGCCACGCGGCTCCGCGATCCGTCGCGCGCGGAGAACACGTCGCTCTACTTCGGACCGGTGTTGGATGCGCGCAGCCTGCCCCGCCATCCCTTCTACCCGGATGCGCCTGCGCAGTCCTCACGCATCCCGATGGTCATCGGCAACACGCGCGACGAGACCCGCGCTTTTCTCGGCAACGACGAGGCGAACTTCACCCTGACCTGGGACCAGCTGCCGCAGAAACTGCGCGAGCAGCAGTACGTGGATCTGTCGCCAGAGATCGTGATCGCCGAGTACCGGCGGCTGTATCCGGATTACTCACCGTCGGAGGTCTTCTTCGCGGCCACCACGGCTGGACGTTCATGGCGCGGCGCCATCATCGAAGCCGAGGAACGTGCACGGCAGGGATCGCCCGCGTGGGTCTACCAGCTCGACTGGCGCTCACCGGCGGACGGCGGTCGGCTGCGCGCCTTCCACACACTCGATATCCCGCTGGTGCTCGACAACGTGGCCGCCGAAGGGTCGAAGACGGGCGACGATACCCGCGCACGGGCGATGGCCTCGCGCATGAGCGGCGCGCTGATCGCCCTCGCCCGCCATGGCGACCCGAACCACTCGGACATCCCGTCATGGTCGCCCTACACCCTGCCGCAGCGGCAGACGATGGTGTTCGACGACGCATCCAGCATGCAGGACAATCCGCGCGGCGGCGAGCGAAGCCTGTACGAGCGCGTGCCGTTCGTTCAACGCGGCACCATGTAGGGCGGGCCCAGGCCCGCCATTGCCATCCCTACGCTCGCGATGGCGATGATCGAAACCACCAACGCACGCAATGAAACCCCACAAGGCGCGGCGGCGGACCAGGGCCCACCCTACGACCGCATGACGTCGGCAGCGATCTCGAACGAACGCAGGCGCTTGGCGTGGTCGAAGACGTTGGCGGTCAGCATCAGCTCGTCGGGGCGGTGCCGTTCGATGAACGCCGCGATGCCCTTGCGCACCGTATCCCGACTGCCGACGACCGCGCAGGCCAGCGCCTGCTCCACGCCGGCCTTCTCGTGCGGCTGCCAGAATGCTTCGATATCGTCGATCGGTGGCGGCACCAGGCCGGCGCGACCACGCCGCAGGTTGACGAACGCCTGCTGCTGCGTGGTGAACAGATAGCGGGCCTCCTCGTCGGTCTCGGCCGCCACCACGTTCAACGCCAGCATCGCATGCGGCTTCGCCAACCGCTTGGACGGTCGGAAATCGCGGTGGTACACCAGCAACGCCTGGTCCATCGCATCTGGCGCGAAGTGCGACGCGAACGCATAAGGCAGGCCGAGCGCGGCGGACAGCTGGGCGCCGAACAGGCTGGAGCCCAGCAACCACACCGGCACGTCCAGGCCCGCGCCCGGTACGGCGCGCACGGCCTGCCCTTCCTGCACCGGTTCGAAGTAGCGCAACAATTCCTGCACGTCCTGCGGGAACTGTTCCGCACTGTCGAAATAGCGACGAAGTGCGCGCGCCGTCGGCTGGTCGGTGCCGGGGGCGCGGCCCAGGCCCAGGTCGATGCGGCCGGGATACAGCGACACCAGCGTGCCGAACTGTTCGGCCACCTGCAGCGGCGAATGGTTGGGCAGCATGATGCCGCCCGAGCCGACTCTGATCGTCGAGGTCGCGCCCGCGACGTGTCCGATCAGCACGGCCGTCGCGGCGCTGGCGATGCCTGGCATGTTGTGGTGCTCGGCCAGCCAGTAGCGCGTATAGCCCCAACGCTCGGCGTGCTGCGCGAGGTCGCGCATGTGGACGAAGGCCCGGGTGGTGTCGCTGCCTTCGCAGACGGGGGCCAGATCGAGGAGCGAATAGGGAATCATGGGAGTACCGGCAATGACGATGACATCGTCATGGGGACACGGCGCAAGGGATTCCACGGCGCACCACGGGACGCTGTATCCCGCTCAGCCCAGCAGGTCGAACGGACCGCCCTGTTCCAGCGCCCGTTGGTAAGCCGGACGCCCATGTATGCGGGCCAGGAAGCCGGCCAGGTTCGGATAGGCGTCCAGCCCTGCGCGTACCGCCGCCGCTTCCACCGGGAAGCTCATCTGGATATCGGCCGCGCTGAACTGGTCGCCGGCGAACCACGGTGTCTTGCCGAGCTCGCGTTCCATGTAGTCCAGGTGCAGTTTCACCTGCGGGCCAACGAAGGTCGTCAGCGCCTTGTCGGCAATGCCGCGCGCGACCGGGCGGGCGAAGAACGGCATGGGCGCCTTCTTCAAACGCGAGAACACCAGGCTCAGCAGCATCGGCGGCATCGCCGAGCCTTCGGCGTAATGCAGCCAGTAGCGGTAACGCAGGTGCTCCGCGGTGCCCGGTGACGGCGCGAACCGGCGCGCGGCGTCGTAGCGCTCCACCAGGTATTCGAGCACGGCACCGGATTCGGCCAGCACGTGTTCGCCGTCGACCACGACCGGCGACTTGCCGAGTGGATGCACCTTCTTCAGTTCCGGCGGTGCCAGCATGGTCTTCGGGTCGCGCTGGTAGCGGACCACCGTGTAGTCCAGGCCCAGCTCCTCCAGCAGCCACAGCACGCGCTGGGAGCGGGAATTGTTGAGGTGGTGGACGGTGATCATGGGCCGGCACTCCGCAAAGGATGGGACATCCTACCGCTCCCGTCTTGTGGTTGTGGGAGCGACGTCAGTCGCGAACGGGCGCAAAGCGAATTGCATCCATGTGGGTTACACCTGCACAAAAGCTCGCGACTTACGTCGCTCCCACATCAGTCCCAGTACCGTCAGGAACTGCAGGACAGCATCGAGCAGCCGGCACGCTGCCGTGCCCAGTCCGGACGCCGTGCTGCGAAGCGCTCGCGACCGGGCTGGTCGTCGTACGGGTGGCGCATCACGTCGAGCAGGTCGTGTACACCGGACAGGTCGCCCACCTCGGCTGCATCGATAGCCTGCTGCGCCAGGTAGTTGCGCAGCACGAAACGCGGATTGGCCAGGCGCATGCGTTCGCGCCGCGAAGCGGCGTCGAGCGCGTCGTCTTCGAGGCGACGCCCATAGGCCGCCATCCAGTCGCGCAACGCGGGGGCGACCGCCTCACGCCTGGCAGCGTCGTAGAACGCCTCGTCGAACGCCGACAGCGATGCATCCGCCGGGTCCGCATCCATCAGCACGCGGAAGAACAGCGTCATGTCGACCTCGCCTTCCTGCAACAGGCCCTGCAGGGCCTCCATGCGTTCGACATCGTCATCGCGGCACGCGGCCAATCCCAGCTTGCGGGCGATAGTGTCGCGGTCGGCTTGCGTATACGCATCGGCAAAGCGCTGCAGTCCTTCCTGCAACGCCTCCACACCATCGAACAGCGGCGACAGCGCCTGCGCGAAGCGGCTCAGGTTCCAGCCCGCCACGCGCGGCTGCCAGCCGAAGCGGTAGCGCCGGCCCTGCGCGTCGGTGGTGTTCGGCGTCCAGTCCGGATCGTAGTTGTCGATCCAGCCGTAGGGACCGTAATCGATGGTCAGGCCCAGCACCGACATGTTGTCGGTGTTCATCACGCCGTGGACGAAGCCCACGCGCATCCAGTGCGCCACCATCACCGCGGTGCGCTCGCAGACCTCGGCGAACCATGCGGCATACAGCGCCTCGCCCTCGCCGGAAAGATGCGGGAAATCGCGGCGGATCGTGAAGTCGACCAGCGTACGCAGCAGGTCCGTCTCGCCACGCGACGCCGGCAACTGGTAGTGGCCGAAGCGCAGGAACGACGGCGCCACACGGCAGACGACCGCGCCCGGCTCGGGCGCTGGATGGCCGTCGTAGAACATGTCGCGCACCACCTGCTCGCCAGTGCCGACCAGGCTCAACGCCCGCGTCGTCGGCACGCCGAGATGGTGCATGGCCTCGCTGCACAGGAATTCGCGGATGGAAGAGCGCAGCACCGCACGCCCATCGGCGGTGCGCGAGTACGGCGTAGGTCCGGCGCCCTTCAGCTGCAGCTCCCAGCGTTCACCGTTCGCGTTGATCGCTTCCCCCAGCGTAATCGCACGGCCGTCGCCCAGCTGCCCTGCCCAGTTGCCGAACTGGTGGCCACCGTAGTTGCCGGCATACGGCTGCATGCCCGGCAGCAGCGCATTGCCGCCGAAGACCTGCGCGAAGGCAGGCGACGCGACATCGGCGTCGTCCAGCCCGAGCAGTGCCGCGACTTCATGCGAGTGGGCAAGCAACGTCGGCGCAGCGACCGGCGTGGGTTCGACCGCCGACCACAGCGCCCCTCGCACTTCGCGACGACGGAACCCCTGCTCCGGATCGCCTGGCAGTTCGCGGACGAAGCGGTTGTCGAAGCGCAGGGTGTCCAGGCCGCTCATGCAGCGTCCGCGGCTTCATCCACCAGCGGACTCAGGTCCGGGTTCAGCGCCACGCGTTCGTCGAACACAAAGCAGGCGCCGTCGTAGCCGAACCCGCCGACCTGCTCGAAGTAGCCCAGAATGCCGTCGTCCAGCTGCAGCACGTTGTCCATGCCGTCGGCCTGCATCCACAGCGCGGCCTTCTCGCAGCGGATGCCGCCGGTGCAGAAGCTGACCACCGTGGCGTCCTTCAACGCATCGCGGTGCGGTGCCAGTGCGGCGGGCAGGTCGGTGAACTTGTCGATCGGCAGGGTCAGCGCGCCGGCGAAGGTGCCGTACTCGACTTCCTGCGCATTGCGGGTATCCAGCATCACCACGCGGCGGCCTGCATCGTCGTGACCCTGCTCCAGCCAGCGCGCCAGCGTGCGGGGTTCGACCACGGGCGCGCGCGCGTCTTCGGGTGTGGTGCCGGGGCGACGGAAGCTGATGATCTCCGGCTTCACCTTGACCTTGAGCCGTGCGAACGGGATCTGTGCGCTGTGGCTGTACTTCACCCGCAGTCCGGCGAAACGTTCATCGGCGCGCAACGGCGCGAGGAAGGCTTCGATCGCATCGGCCTTGCCGGCCAGGAACAGGTTCAGCCCCTCGCCCGCCACCAGCACCGAACCGCGTAACGCAAGCGCCTCGGCGCGGGCATGCAGCGTGGCCGCGAATTCGTCGGGCGCGGCGATCGGGGCAAAGTGGTAGGCGGCGATATTGGTGACCATGGCGCGATTTTACCGTCCGTCGGCCTTCGGCCCTTTATTCAACCAGATGGTTGACAGTCCCGAGTATCGCCGGAATACTCAACCACATGGTTGAACATGACTCTCCGCGGCTCGATGCCGTCTTCCACGCCCTCGCCGACGGCACCCGCCGCCGCATGCTCTGCAGTCTCGGCGGGCAGCCGCGCAGCGTCGGCGAGTTGGCGGCGCCGTTCCAGATCTCGCTGGCCGCCGCCTCCAAGCACATCAAGGTGCTGGAACGGGCCGGCCTGGTGATGCGGCAGATCCAGGGCCGCACGCACCTGTGCCACCTGCAGCCGCAGGCGCTGGCCGAAGGCGAAGCCTGGCTGCGGCAGTACGAACAGTTCTGGAACGCCCGCCTAGATGCCCTCGATGCCGCACTGCAAGCGGACGCCGCCCCCCTCGCCACCCCGCCCCGGAAAACACC
>NZ_PDWW01000025.1 GCF_010093445.1 Pseudoxanthomonas japonensis
CCGGCATGGGGGCGGGCGCAGGTCTCGGCATGGGCGCCGGGATGACGATGGATCCCGACCGCGATCCCTCGCGCTGACCGCTATTCGTCGATCCAGCGACGCTCCGGTCCCGGACGCTTCGCCAGCTTGCGTTGCAGCGACCGCCGGTGCATGCCGAGCAGGCGCGCGGCGGCCGAGATGTTGCCTTCGGTCTCGGCCAGTGCCTGCTGGATGTGTTCCCACTCCAGCCGGCTGAGCGGCGTCATGGTGTCGTCGGTGGCGCTGGCGTCGTCCGCTGCGCCCGGCACGTCCAGTCCGAGCGCGCGCAGGATCGTCGGCACCGTCGCCGGCTTGGGCAGGTAGTCGTCGGCGCCGCGCTTGATCGATTCCACCGCGGTGGCCACGCTCGCGTAGCCGGTGACCAGCAGGATCTGCATGTCGGCGCGCAGTGCGCGCAGCGGCTCGATCAGGCTCAGGCCGGAGTCGGCGCCCAGTTTCAGGTCCACCAGCGCGAAGTCGGGCTGGTACTCGCGCGCCCGCGCCAGGGCGCTGGCGGCGTCCAGCGCGATCTCGGTCTCGATGCCCTTGCGCGCCAGGCTGCGCTGCAGCGTGCGCGCGTAGAGTTCGTCGTCGTCGACCAGCAGGCCTTTCATGGGATGCCTCTCATCAGGGGGTTTCGTCGGGGCCTGCCACCGGCAGGCGGAACTGCACCTGCACGCCCTTCGGCGGCACGGCGCGCATGGTCATGCGTCCGCCCAGCCGCTCGATGGTGGCGTGCGACAGGGCCAGGCCCACGCCCATGCCCTCGGGCTTGCTGGTGCGGAAGAGTTGTTCGGACTGGAATGGCAGGGCTTCGTGGAAACCGTTGCCGTAGTCGCGCACGGTGCCGACCAGTTCGTCGCCTTCGCAGCGCAGGTCCAGGTCCACGCGTTGCGAGCCGGCCTGGCGGCTGGCGTCGGCGGCGTTGTTCAGCAGCGCCTGCAGCAGGTGGCCGGTGGAGGCATCGGTCGCCAGCCACGGTGGCAGCGCGCCGGTGCGCTGCAGTTCCACCGTCGGCCGGATCAGCTGCCAGCGCTGCACCACGTCGTCCAGGTCCACGCGCAGGTGCACGCCCATGTCGGCCGAGGCGGCGAGCGCGCGCACGCGGTCGCGGCAGACGTCGATCAGCTGGCGCAGGGTGCCGGCGTCTTCCCGTATCTCGGATTCCGCAGCGTGCTCGCGGATGTCCTCGGTCAGCAGCGTCATGGTCGCCAGCGGGGTGTTCAGTTCGTGCGCCACCGCGGCGGCGTGCGTGGCCAGCGCGACGATGCCCTCGTTGCGCGCGAAGCGCTCGCGCAGGCGGGCCAGTTCCTGTTCGCGCAGGCGCAGGGCGGCGACCAGGCGGGTGGAGAAGTACAGCACCACGGCCGCCGACAGCACGAAGTTCACCGCCATGCCCCAGAGATGGACGTTGAAGCCGCTGCCGTGCAGATGGGGCAGCGGGCGACCGAACACCGCCGTCAGGATGTAGCCGAGCAGGCAGGCCACGCCGGTGGCGATCACCCAGCGCAGCGGCAGTGCCAGTGCCGACACCGCGATCAGCAGCAGGAACATCGAGCTGAACGGATTGGCGATGCCGCCACTCCAGGCGACCAGCCAGGACAACACCGCCACGTCGACCAGCATGTGGGCGAAGGCTTCGGCCGCCGTCTCTTCACCCGGCCGCCGGCTGCGCCACGTCGCATAGAGATTGAACAGCGCCAGCGCGCCGATCCCGCCCCACAGCGGCCAGCGCGGCAGGTCGATGCCAAGGGGCCCCAGCGCCACCAGCACCGTCACCGCCTGGCCCACAATGGCGACCCAGCGCAGGTTGCACAGCGTGCGCAGGAACGACGGCGACAGGGTCAGCAGGGTATTCGGCATGCTCCCATGCTAGTGCAAGCGCGCGCGGCGGGCCTGTGGCATGGCGTCGCAGGGGCGTGGACGAGACCGGCCGGTGGCCCACGCTACAATGCCGGCATGCACGACGCCGTCACCCGCCCCACGCCCCCCACCGACGCCGCGCCCTGGCCGCGCCGCATCACCCAGGCCGTCCAGATCGGCAACGCCGTCGTCGGCGGCGGCCGTCCGGTGGTGGTGCAGTCGATGACCAATACCGACACCGCCGACATCGCCGGCAGCGTGAAGCAGGTCGCCGAACTGTGGCGCGCCGGTTCGGAAATGGTCCGCCTGACCGTCAACAATCCCGAATCCGCCGCCGCCATCCCGCGCATCCGCGAGAAGCTGGAGATGATGGGCATCTCGGTGCCGCTGATCGGCGACTTCCACTACAACGGCCACCAGTTGCTGGCGGGCGAGCCGGCCTGCGCCGAGGCGCTGGCCAAGTACCGCATCAATCCCGGCAATGTCGGCTTCGGCAAGAAGAAGGACACCCAGTTCGCCCAGCTGATCGAGTTCGCGATCCGCTACGGCAAGCCGGTCCGCATCGGCGCCAACTGGGGCTCGCTGGACCAGGCGCTGGCCGCGCAGCTGATGGACGAGAACCATGCCCGCGAGGTGCCGTGGGACGCCGGTCGCGTGCTGCGCGAGGCGCTGATCCGCTCGGCAGTGGATTCCGGCGAGCGCGCCGTCGAACTGGGCCTGCCGCGCGACCGCATCGTGCTGTCGGCCAAGGTCAGCGGTGTGCAGGAGCTGATCGCGGTCTACCGCGACATGGCGTCGCGCACCGATTTCGCATTGCACCTGGGCCTGACCGAGGCCGGCATCGGCAGCAAGGGCATCGTCGCCTCGAGTGCCGCGCTGGCGGTGCTGCTGCAGGAAGGCATCGGCGACACCATCCGCATCTCGCTGACGCCGGAACCCGGCCAGTCGCGCACGCAGGAAGTCATCGTCGCGCAGGAACTGCTGCAGACCACCGGCCTGCGCGCGTTCACGCCGATGGTCACCGCGTGTCCCGGTTGCGGGCGCACCACGTCCGAGTTCTTCCAGGAACTGGCCAAGGTCGTGCAGGAGCACGTGCGCGGCAAGATGCCGGAATGGAAGGTCACCCATCCCGGTGCGGAGACCATGACGCTGGCGGTGATGGGCTGCGTGGTGAACGGGCCGGGCGAGTCGCGCCACGCCAACATCGGCATCTCGCTGCCGGGTACCGGCGAGGCGCCGGCGGCACCGGTGTTCGTTGATGGGGAGAAGAAGATCACGCTGCGCGGCGAGAACATCGCGCATGAGTTCGTCGCGCTGATCGACGACTACGTCGAGAGCAAGTACGCGCGTGTCGAAGGCTGAGAGGCTGGCCCAGGGCCGGCGCTTCATCGCCGGCCTGCTGCGCGAGCACAGCGGGCGCCTGGTCCTGCTGTTCCTCTGCCTGCTGGTGCCCTTGTGGGTCTTCGTCGCGCTGGCCGACGAAGTGCATGAGCTGGAAGATTTCTATTTCGATGATGCGTTGCTGTGGCAGGCGCATGCCATGGCGGGTCCGGCGCTGGACCGCTTCTTCGTCTTTATCTCGGCGATCGGCTACCAGTGGGGTGTGGTGCCGGTCGACATCGCACTGACGGTCGGCCTGCTGATCGCGAAACGCTGGCGGGAAGCGACGTTCGCCGGCGTGTCGTTCGCCGGCTCGGCGCTGCTGAACATGGCGACCAAGCAGTTCTTCCAGCGCGACCGGCCGACGCTGTGGGAATCCATCGCGCCCGAGCACACCTTCAGCTTCCCCAGCGGTCATGCGATGGGATCGGCGACGCTGGCGATGGTGGTCGTGCTGCTGTGCTGGCATACGCGCTGGCGCTGGCTGGCGGTCGCCCTGGCGGGCAGCTTCGCGCTGCTGGTCGGCATCTCGCGCATCTACCTGGGCGTGCATTACCCATCGGACATCCTGGGCGGCTTCGCGGCCGGCATCGCGTGGGTGTCGGGGGTTTATCTGCTGCTGTATCGCGTGCGCGGACGGCCGTGGTTGGCCCGGTGAGAGGCGCTGATCGGCGGTTGTAGGAGCGACGTAAGTCGCGACCGCGAGAACGAACCGGTTTGAAAGCGTGCGCGGCAGCTATCTGTCAGCGCTGGCATGCGGCCAGATCGGCCGGCAGGTATGTCGCCGTCGATGGCGTGCGGTCGCGACTTACGTCGCTCCTACAGAGGAGCCGTTCTACGGTGCATACGCCCGCTCGCGCTCTTCCTGCAACCGCTGGCGCAGGTACTGGTCGCGGGTCAGGCCGGCGGGAATCGAGGTCATCGCCATCACCTCGCTGACGACCTGCGCTTCGCGTGTCTTGTACGACTGGAAGCGGGGATCGTTGGCCTGCTGTGCGGCGAAGGCGGCCATGCGCTGGTCGGCATGCGCGCGGTAGCGGTCGGCCATCTCGGCGACCGCCGCCGCTTGTTCGGCGGGATCGTCCACGGTGGCCTTGATCAGCGCGGTGCGCAGCAGCACGGCTTCGCCGGCGGACAGGCCGCCGGCGGCTTCGTAGCGGTCGATCTGCCGCGTCAACGCATCGGCACGTTCGCTGCGCTCGACGGCGCGCAGCGACGGTGCACGAGCGAAGAAATCCTTCGCGTCGGTCTCGAAACGCTGGCGCTCGCGATGCGCCTGCGCCTGCGGTGTGGTCTGCAGTGACGCCAGCGCAGGGGGGGATGTGTCGACCGTGTCGGACGGCGTACGCATCGCGTCCGCCGGCATGCCCGCATCGTCGCGCTTCCACCACAGCACGGCGGCCACGAAGACCAACAACGGCACCAGCAGCGTCAGCAGTTTCTTCATGCGGAACCCTGTTGCGCCGGGACCGTCGAAGCACGACGGTCCCGGGCGTGGACCTCAACCCATCAGCTGGTCGACCAGCCAATACAGCAGGTTGAACGGCTTGGCCTTGTCGGCCTTGTCGTCCTGCTCGCTGGCATCGAGCACCTTGCCCTGGCCGTCGAGCACGCTGTCGATGAAGTGCTTCAGTTCAAGGTTCTGCGCCTGCACGTCGGCGTTCTTGAAGTCGACGATGGTGGTGCAGTGGCTTTCGTTGAGCGCACGGTACTGCGGGAAATAACCGCCGACGTTGTTCAGACCGTTCAGGCGATCACGCAGCCGTGCGGTGTCGGTGTTCCAGCGGGCGTGGATACGCGCTTCCTTGGTCGCCTGATCCGGCGCGTTGGCGATGTCGGGATAGAAGCGCTCGTACGAATACGAGGAATAGTTGAGGTCCTTCCAGAAGTGCGTGTGGCCGAGGCGGTCGTTCGCGTACTTGCTGGACAGCGCCGGATACAGGGTGCCGAGTTCGTTGAGATCGAACTGCGGCAGCCCGCTGGCGAGGTAGGGCAGCGGCCCGTTCGGCTGGTCCAGGCCCCAGGCGCTGCGGATCAGCGCCATCAGCGGCTGCGAGGGGTAGTCGACCGGATTGCCGTTCTTCGGGGTGGGGAAGATCGGGCCGGAATCATCGATCAGGAAGCTGCGCGTCGGCGCCAGGTCGCGCCGCAGCGGGTGGTAGCTGGTCAGGCTGCCGGCGCCGCCGGCGCTGCAGCCGGTGGACAGCATCTGGGTGGGGCGCGGCAGGTTGTCCTTCAGCCAGCTCACAACGGCGCGCACGTTGCGCGCGCCGTTGTGGTGCCAGACCAGCGGCGCGTTCTGCCCGCTCGGGTCGTTGTACACGGCCACTTTGTCGCCGCTGTAGATGTCGCCGGTGCAGTAGGGCACGTAGACCATGTTCCAGCCCTGCGTCTTCACCGACTCGAACGGGCTGACGCGGGTCACGAACGGACTGACCAGGCTGGCGCCCGGATTCAGCAGGCTCATGTAGTCGTCGGGTATGCCGTTCGGATTGCGGGCACCGCGGATGCCGCCTTGGCCGCTGCAACTGGCGTAATCCCAGCACGCGCCACCGCCTTCCATGTAGATGATGGTGTTGCGGGTGTCGGCCACGCGGTTGACGAAGAACTTGAACGGCGAGCCGTCGCCGCAGACCGCGCCGGTCGACGGCGCCAGCTGGATGGTCTGCCAGGCCTCGTAGCGGCCGGGCTGGAAGCCGTCGTTGAAACCGGACGGGTTGGACAGCAGGGGGTAGTTGCCGGTGCGCTGCGCTGCGGTGACCTTGTTGTCGGCCTTCGGCGGCGAGACCAGGTTCACCAGGGTCTGCCAGAAACTGTAGTCGCCTTCCTCGGCCTTGAGCGGCGCCGCGATGGCGAGGGTCAGCGTGGCCGCGGCGAGGGCGAGGGGCAGGCGGGCGGGTCGTACGGGTGCAACCATGATCGGATCCTCCGGCGAGAGTCAGAGCGGACGTTCAACGGGATGGACTGCCTTGGCGTGCGGCGCCTGTGGGGGCGGCCACCGTACGAAGGCGGATGGTGGTGCGTTGATGCGGCACGGAGATTAAGCGCGCGTGATGGCACCGGCTTTGGCTGCGCATGCCCCCGACATTGGCCGCGATGCCCCCCTTCATCTGCGTCGCGGGCCGCCAAGTAAACACAGCGATCCCGCGTCGCAGCACGCGGCGGCGTCTGGTACCTGCGTGCGTGATCGCGGACGGCAACGGATCGTTGCGGGCCGGCGCCTTGCCGTCGCGGGGACATGGGTCGAACATGCCGGCTCGCCGCGACGCGCGGCAGCAGCGACGGGGATCGCGATGCAGGACGTGGTGGACAAGTACGGCGTGCTGCTGGTCTTCGCCAACGTGCTGGCGCTGTCGCTGGGCCTGCCGGTGCCGGCCATGCCCACGCTGGTGCTGGTCGGTGCGGGGCTGGCGCTGCAGCCGGAGGCGACATGGCTGCCGTTGCTGGGCGTGCTGGCGGTATCGGTGGCGGCCAGCCTGATCGGCGACAGCGTGTGGTTCTACGCCGGACGCCGCTACGGCAACCGCACGCTGCAGTCGCTGTGCCGGCTGTCGCTGTCGCGCGACACCTGCATGAAGCACACCGAGCGCTTCTATGGACGGTTCGGCATCCGCGTGCTGTCGGTGGCGAAGTTCATTCCCGGCCTGTCGATGGTGTCGGTGCCGATGGCCGGCGCCATGCAGGCGCGCCTGCCGTCGTTCCTGCGCTATGACGCGCTGGGTGCGGCGTTGTGGGCCGCGCTGGGGCTGGGGCTGGGCGTGGCGTTCTCGCGCCAGGTCGAAACGGTCATCGACACGCTGTCGCAACTGGGCACCGGTGCCGGTGTGCTGGTCGGCGTCGCGCTGGCGGCCTATGTGGGTTGGCGCTGGTGGCGCCGCCGCACGCTGCTGGCGGCGCTGGAGGCGGCGCGGATCGAGCCGTCGGAGCTGGAAGCGTTGCGTCTGGCCGGACAACCCCCGGTGCTGTTCGACATCCGTGCGCCCGGCTTCCGCGATGTCGACCCGTACGTGATCCCGGGCGCCGTGTTCGCCGACGAACGCGAGCTCGGCGGCATCCTGGCGACGTACCCGCGCGACGGCAAGGTCGTCATCTACTGCGCCTGTCCCGATGAAGTGTCGGCCGCCTGGATGGCGGCGAAGCTGCGCAAGGCGGGCTTCCGCGACGTGTTGCCGCTGCGGGGCGGGATCGATGCCTGGCGCGGCGCCGGCTACGGGGTGGAGCGCATCGGCGGCTGAGGCCGTGCGTGCGGGTCAGTGCTCGATGCAGACCCGGTTGCGGCCTTCGCTCTTGGCGCGGTACAGCGCGGCGTCGGCGGCGGCCATCATGCGGCTCACCGTGTCGCGCTCGGGCGTCAGCGCGGCGATGCCGATGCTGACCGTGATCGTCTGCGCTTCGCCGCCGGGCCTGAACACCACGGCCTCCACCGCTTCGCGCAGGCGCTCGGCGAAGCCGTAGGCCGCCTCCGGTCCGCATTCGGGCAGCAGTACCGCGAATTCCTCGCCGCCGATGCGGGCGGCGGCATCGTCGTTGCGCACGTGCCGGCGCACCAGCGCGGCGATCTGCTTCAGCACGTGGTCGCCGGAGATGTGGCCGTAGCGGTCGTTGATCGGCTTGAACAGGTCCACGTCGATGATGCACATGGTCAGTTCGCGCTGATGCCGCATCGCGCGGGCGATCTCCTTCTCCACCGTCTCGATGAAGTGCCGGCGGTTGTACATCTCCGTCAGCGCATCGTGGGTGGCGAGCTGGTAGATCTCCTCGTGGTAGCGCGCCTCCACGCTGCTGTGGCTGATGAACTTGAGGATGCTCTCGCCCAGCGTGATGTGGTCGCCGTCGGCCAGCACCGTTTCGGACACCGGCGCGTCGTTGACGCGGGTGGTGTTGGTGGCGCCGAGGTCGCGCACGCGGTAGCTGTCGCCCTCGCGCCAGAGCTCGCAGTGCAGGCGCGAGACGCTGTTGTGCGGGATGTGCAGGTCGGCTTCCTGCGAGCGGCCGACGCGCACGCGCGCGGTGTCGATGTCGGCGCGCCGGCCCAATCCCTCGCCGTGGATCACCACCACGCACGCGGACCGGTGCGAGGCCGGCCGCGGGCCGTCGCTCAGGATGGTCCGTTGCGTGGTCGGTGGATTCAGGAAGTCCCGGGACATGCGTGCGCGACAGGCTGGTGCGGGACCGAGTGTAACGGATCGGTCGGTCAACTCACGCTTCCGCTACCATGCCCGGGCGCACCGGGGACAGTGGCATGACATCGCAACCTTACGACGACCTCGCACCGACCGAGAGCCTGGCCACGCGCCTGCAGGACGCGCCGACGGCGGCCGACGGCACGCTCGCGCCCGGCGCGCGGCTGGGCCATTACCGCATCGAAGCCCTGCTGGGCCGCGGCGGCATGGGCGAGGTCTACCGTGCCGCGCAGCTGGAGCCGGTCCGCCGCGAGGTGGCGCTGAAGCTGATGCGCGTGCAGCGGCTGCAGGCACGCCATCTTGCCTGGTTCGAAGTGGAGCGGCAGGTGCTGGCGCAGATGCGCCACCCGGCGATCGCCCAGATCTACGATGCCGGCACCACCGGGGAGGGCTATCCGTTCTTCGCGATGGAGCTGACCGACGGCAGCCCGATCACGCGCTACTGCCGCGACCAGCGCCTGTCGATGGATGCGCGCGTGGCCTTGTTCATCCGCGTGTGCGAAGGCGTGCAGCACGCGCACCACAAGGGCGTCGTGCACCGCGACCTGAAGCCCGGCAACCTGCTGGTGGATACGCTCGACGGTCGTCCGGCGCCGAAGATCATCGATTTCGGCATCGCCATGGCCGCGTCGCTGGCCGGCGACGCCGCACTGGAGCGTGCCGGCACGCCCGAGTACATGAGCCCGGAGCAGGCGCAGGGCGATGCGGGCCAGGTCGACACGCGCAGCGACGTCTATTCGCTGGGCGTGGTGCTGTGCGAACTGGTGACCGGCGTGCGTCCGGACGCGGCGGGTGAAACCTGGGCGGCGGAAACATCGACCGCGGTCGCGCCGTCGTCGCGGCTGGCGGCGCTGCCGCTCGAACAGGCCCGGCAGATGGCGCAGGAGCGCGGCCTGTCACTGGCGCGGATGCGCGGCCGGCTGCGGAAGGATCTCGACTGGATCGTGCTGAAGGCCATGCAGCACGACCGCGACGCGCGCTACGACTCGGTCGCCGCGCTGGCCGACGACCTGCAGCGCTACCTCGATGGCCGTGTGGTGACGGCGGTGCCAACGAGTCGCAGCTACGTGTGGCGCAAGTTCCTGAGTCGCCATCGCACCGCGGCCGTTGCTGGCGGTTTCGCGTTGCTCGCGTTGCTGGGCGGACTGGGCGTATCGCTGTACGGGCTGCAGCAGGCACGCATGCAGCGCAGCGTGGCCGAGGCGCGCAGCGCCGAACTCGAGAAGGTCGCCGACTTCCAGCAGTCGATGCTTGAAGGCATCGACATCGAAACCATGGGCGTGGGCTTGTCCGAGGGCCTGGTGCGCCAGGTCGACAGCCTCGATCCCTCGGCTGCCGACGCCTTCGGCGCCACGCTGGCGAAGACCAGCACGAACGACCTGGCGCGCGATCTGGTCGACCGGCAGCTGCTGGCGAATGCCGAGGAGGCGATCACGCGCGACTTCGCCGACCAGCCGGACGTCGCGGCCAGGCTGCGCGAATCGGTCGGCCACGTGTACGCCGCCATCGGCCTGTACGACAAGGCGGCGGCGCATTTCGCGCAGGTCGCCGACTACCGCAGCCGCGTGCTCGGCGAAGGCGCTCAGGACACCTTGCGCGCGCGCAACGACCAGGTGAAGGCGCTGCTCGAGGGCGCCCACATCGACCAGGCCGAGGCCGCCTTGCAGAAGGCGCTGCCGCGCGCGTTCGCGCTGGCGGACAACGACCGCGTGCGGGTCAAGCTGGAACTGGCGCAGGCGCAGGTGATCTCGGCACGCGGCGACCGCCCGCGGGCGAAAGCCGTGGTCGAAGCGGTGCAGGCACGGCTCCTTGCCACTGCCGGTCAGGACGATCCGGCCACGCTGGAAGCCACCAACGACCTTGCCGCCGTGCAGCGCAACCTCGGCGAGCTGCCCGAGGCACGCGCCAACATGGAAACCGTCGTCGCCCGGCGCACCGCCACGCTCGGCGCCGACCACGAAGACACGCTGTCGGCGATGGGCAACCTGGCGGTGCTGCGCATCATGAATCGCGAGAAGGACGCTGCGATCTCCCTGCAGCGCGACCTGACCGACCGCTACGTGCGCAAGCTGGGCAGCGAGCACCCGGTCACGTTGCAGGCGCGCAGCACGCTGGCCACGATGATGACCGACGGCGGCAGCGTGGCCTCGGTGGAAGCCGCACTACCGCTCTTGCGGGACGTG
This sequence comes from Pseudoxanthomonas japonensis, assembly GCF_010093445.1. Taxonomy (GTDB): domain Bacteria; phylum Pseudomonadota; class Gammaproteobacteria; order Xanthomonadales; family Xanthomonadaceae; genus Pseudoxanthomonas_A; species Pseudoxanthomonas_A japonensis. The sequence continues at coordinate 10,628 of NZ_PDWW01000025.1, forward strand.
CTGGCCGCGCGCGAGCGGGTGCTGGGTCGCGATCATCCGCAGACGGTCCGCACCCGTCTCAATCTCGCGACGGCCCATGCAAGGCTCAAGGACTTCGCCGCCGCGTTGCCGCTGGAAGAGCAGGTCATCACCGCGCGCAGCCGCACGCTCGGGCCCGGCCATCCCGATACGCTGTCGATCCTCGTCAACCACGCCGGGACGCTGCTCAACGCGGGCCAGGCGGAAGCGTCGCTGCGCCTGCTGGGCGATGTGCAGCCGCTGGCGTTGAAGACCCTGGGCGAGAAACACCCGCAGGCGCAGGCCACGATGGTCATCCGCGCCGAAGCGCTGCGCGTGCTCGGCCGCGTGCCGGACGCGCTGGCCGAGTTCCAGCGCCTGTTCGAACTGCGCAGGCGCGCGCTGGGCGAAACCCACGTGGAGACGCGCACGGCGGCCTGGAACCTGATCGACACCTACCGCGAGCTCGGTCGCCCGGCGGAGGCGGAGCCGCTGTACCGCCAGTACATCGCGCCGTTGCTGGCGGCAGACCCGGAGACGCTGGCCGACGCCGACGCCGAGTTCGTCGAGCGCTACCGTTCGGGCAAGCGACCGGGCAAGCAGACGATCAAGCGCGGCTGACCAGGCGCGGCGATCATTCGCCGGGTTTGGCGCCCGCGCTCGGCGCCTCGGAGGCGGAGCGCCGCGACAACACGGCCTCGCGGTGCGCGATGTAGGCATTCGCGCCGAAGATGATGCCGGCGCCGAGCAGCGTCCACCGGTCCAGGGTCTCGTCGAACAGCAGCCAGCCGAACAGCGCCACGACCGGCAGCTGCATGAAGCTGATCGGCGTGAGCGCAGAGACTTCGCCCAGCTTCAACGCGCGCGTCCACAGCATGTGGCCACTGGTGCCGAGCACGCCGGCCGCGATCACCCACACCCAGGTGATGCCCTGCGGCCATTCCCACACTGCCAGCGCCGGCAACAGCGACATCGGCACCCACAGCAGCGTGGTGTAGATGACGATGCGGTCCGCGGGCTCGGTGTTCGACAGCTGCTTGATCTGGATTGCCACCAGCGCGCTCATCACCGCGGCCAGCACGGCGATCATCGCGTCCACGGTGAACTGCGACGTGCCGGGCCGCACGATGATCAGCACGCCAACGAAGCCCAGCACGACCGCGGTCCAGCGGCGCGCGCGGACTTGTTCGTTGAGCATCGCCGCGGCGGCCAGGGTCACGAACAGCGGCGTGGAGTACGACAGCGAGACCGCCTGTGCCAGCGGCAGGTGCCCGATGGCCCAGAAGCCGGCCAGCATCGAGCAGATACCGATGACGCAGCGGAACAGGTAGCGCGGGAACTGCGTGGTCTTCAGGAAGCCGGGGCCGTGCCGCAGGATCAGCGGTGCCGCGGCCAGCAGGCCGAAGAAGTTGCGGAAGAACGCGATCTCGAACGTGTGCAGCGTGGCCGACGCCAGCCGGATCGCCACCACCATCAGCGCGAAGAACACCGTGCTGCCGAGCATCAGCGCGGCGGCGCGATAGTGGGTGGGAAGGGCCGGCATCAGTGTTCCGGATCCGCCCCTTCCCCCGCGTGCGGGGGAAGGCTGGGATGGGGGCGAACGGAGCCGCTGCGCATCGGTATGCATTCCATGGCTCGCCGCCTCGGACGTTGCCGCGCTCGCTGACTTCGCGGCTGCCGAGGGGTGTCGGCTTCGGTCTTCCCCCACCCCAGCCCTCCCCCGTAAACGGGGGAGGGAGCGGTTTCAGGGGCGCCGATGCGGATCATCCAGGGCTACCAGCTCGCCCCGATGATTTTCGGTTCCGGTTCGATCGCGACGCCGAAGCGGGCGCGGACCGAATCCGCGATCTTCCGCGCCAGCGCCAGCAACTGCGCGCCGGTCGCTTCGCCGTGGTTGACCAGCACCAGCGCGTGCGCGTCGGATACGCCCGCATCGCCATCGCGATGGCCTTTCCAGCCGCAGGCCTCGATCATCCAGGCCGCCGACAGCTTGCGGTTGTGCGCGGCGTCGCCGCGGAACACGGGCAGGGTGGGGTAGTCGACCAGCAGTGCGTCGGCCTGCGCCTGCGAGACGATTGGATTCTTGAAGAAGCTGCCGGCGTTGCCGACCACGGCGGGATCGGGCAGCTTGCGCTGGCGGATGCGGATGACGGCAGCGCCGACGTCGCGCGCAGTGGGCGTGGCGATGCCCATCGCCGCCAGTTCGTCGCGGATGCCGGCGTAGTCCAGGCGCAGCGCGGGCGTGCGCGGCAGCCGGAACTCGATCGCGGTCACCAGGTAGCGGTCGGGATCGTGCTTGAACACGCTGTCGCGATACGCGAAGGCACAGGCCCCGCGGTCCAGCCGCACGCGCGTGCCGTGCTGGCGGTCCAGCGCTTCGACGACCTGGATGAATTCGCCCACTTCCGTGCCGTAGGCGCCGATGTTCTGGATCGGCGACGCACCCGCGGTGCCCGGGATCAGTGCCAGGTTCTCCAGGCCGCACAGGCCCTGCTCCAGCGTCCACATCACCAGCGGATGCCAGGCGACGCCGGCATCGGCACGCACGAGGGCATGCCCGCCGTCGTCGGACAGGATGCGTAGGTCGTGCGTCGCCATGGCGATGACGGCGCCGGGCGCGTCACCGGCGAACAGCAGGTTGCTGCCGCCGCCGATCACCAGGGTGTCGCCTTCGAGCACCTGCGGCAGCGCAAGGACCTCGTCCAGCGCGGCGGCATCGTCGACCTCGATCAGCCACGGCGCCCGGGCAGGGACGCCGAAGGTCGTGCGTTCGCGCAGCGAGGCGTTCGCAGTGACGCGATAGCCTGGGGTCATTCCGGCGCCACCGGGCCGCCGCTGGGCGCTTCGCGGCGGCGGCGGATGGCTTCCACGCATTCGCGGATCAGTTCGGGGCCGCGGTAGACCAGCCCGGTGTAGCACTGCACCAGCGAGGCGCCGGCGGACATCTTCGCGACCGCGTCGGCGCCGGACAGGATGCCGCCCACGCCGATCAGCGGGATGCTGTGCGGCAGCCGCGTGCGCAGGCGGCGCAGCACCAGCGTGGCCTGGCCCATCAGCGGCGCGCCGGACAGGCCGCCGGTCTCGCGCGCCAGCGCATGGTCCTGCACGCTGATGCGCGAGACCGTGGTGTTGGTGGCGATGACGCCGTCCACCTGCATGTCGCCCAGCACGCGCGCCACCGCGTCGATGTCGCTGTCGGACAGGTCGGGCGCGATCTTCACCAGCATGGGCACGCGCTTGCCGTGCTGCGCAGCGAGGTCTTCCTGCGATTCGCGCAGCGTGCCGATCAGCTGGCGCAGTGCCTGCTCTTCCTGCAGTTCGCGCAGGCCGGCGGTGTTGGGCGAGGAGATGTTGACGGTGATGTAGTCCGCCAGCGGGTAGACGCGCTCCAGGCAGTACAGGTAGTCCGCGGCGGCGCGTTCGTTGGAGGTGTCCTTGTTCTTGCCGATGTTGATGCCGAGCAGGCCGCGGTCGCGGCGCGCAGCACCGACGTTGCGGACCAGTGCATCCACGCCCTCGTTGTTGAAGCCGAGGCGGTTGATGACGGCCTGGTGCTGCGGCAGGCGGAACATGCGCGGCTTCGGATTGCCCGGCTGCGGCTTGGGCGTGACCGTACCGATCTCGACGAAGCCGAACCCCAGCGCGAACAGCGCGTCGATGTGGGCGCCGTTCTTGTCCATGCCGGCGGCCAGGCCGACGGGGTTGGGGAAGGTCAGGCCCATGACCTTGGTGGGCATCGGCGTGATCGGCCGCGCCACCAGCGGCGTGGTGCCGGTGCGGTAGGCCAGGTCGAGCGCCTTCAGGCCCATGCCGTGGGCGGTTTCGGCATCCAGGCCGAACAGGAAGGGGCGTGCGAACGAATACATGGTCGCGCGCGTGCTCAGTTCAACGTCGCCAGCCAGGCCATGCCGCCCAGGAACAGGAAGATCACCGCGATACCGACGACCCACAGCAGCGCCGATACCCAGCCCAGGATCAGCCCGCCGATGGCCATGCCGTCGCCGTCCAGCGTGCCCGCGCTGCGGCGGATCTCGGCGCGCGCCATGTGGCCGGTGATGATGGCCACGATCGTGCCGATGAAGGGCAGCAGGGTCCAGCCGAGGATGCCGGATACGAGGCTCGCGATGGCGAGACTGCTGGTGGTGCGGACTGGGGTCATCTGAGGGCTCCGTGCAGGGGTCAGGGAGGCGGGATGGCGCAGGATCGGACAGGCAAAAAATCGCGTCACCCGTGAAGGTGGCGCGATTATCCCAGATGCGGGCGCCTTCAGGGCGGCCGGCACGCAGGCGTGCCGGCGCCGCCGAGGTCAGAGGTCGAACTTGATGCCCTGGGCCAGCGGCAGCGAGTCGGAATAGTTGATGGTGTTGGTCTGCCGACGCATGTAGACCTTCCACGCGTCGGAGCCAGACTCGCGTCCACCGCCGGTTTCCTTCTCGCCACCGAACGCGCCGCCGATCTCGGCGCCGCTGGTGCCGATGTTGACGTTGGCGATGCCGCAGTCGCTGCCGGCCGCCGACAGGAACTGCTCGGCCGCCTTGAGGTTCTGGGTGAAGATCGACGACGACAGGCCCTGCGGCACGGCGTTCTGCATGTCGATGGCCTCGTCCAGCGTCTTGTACTTCATCACGTACAGGATCGGTGCGAAGGTCTCGTGCTGGACGACCTCATCGGAATTCTTCAGGCCGGTGACGATCGCCGGCAGCACGAAGTTGCCCGGGCGGTCGATCGCGGTGCCGCCGGTTTCGACGGTGCCGCCGCTGGCCTTGGCCTTGGCGATGGAATCCAGGAACTGCTGCACGGCACCCTGGCTGTTGAGCGGGCCCATCAGGTTGGCCGGGTCGGTCGGGTCGCCGATCTTGCCTTCCACCTGCCTGTACGCCTTGATCAGCGTGGCGAGCACGGTGTCGTAGATGGATTCGTGCACGATCAGGCGGCGCGTGGTGGTGCAGCGCTGGCCGGCGGTGCCGACGGCGCCGAACACGATGCCCGGGATCGCCAGCTTCAGGTCGGCGGTCTCGTCCAGGATGATCGCGTTGTTGCCGCCCAGCTCCAGCAGGCTGCGACCCATGCGGCGCGCGACGCGCTCGCCGACGGTGCGGCCGACCTGGGTGGAACCGGTGAAGCTGATCAGCGGGACGCGCTTGTCGTCGACGAACTGCTGCGCCAGTTCGACGCCGGCGTCGTTGATCAGGAAGAAGATGTCCGGGAAGCCGCCGGCCTTCAGCGCGTCGTTGCAGATCTTCATGCTGGCGATGGCGGTGAGCGGGGTCTTGTTGGACGGCTTCCAGATGCAGATGTCGCCGCAGATGCCGGCCAGGAACGAGTTCCACGCCCACACCGCGACCGGGAAGTTGAACGCGCTGATGATGCCGACCAGGCCCAGCGGCTGGTACTGCTCGTACATGCGGTGGCCGGGACGCTCGGAGTGCATGGTGTAGCCGTACAGCATGCGGCTCTGGCCCACGGCGAAGTCGGCGATGTCGATCATCTCCTGCACTTCACCATCACCCTCGGGCTTGCTCTTGCCCATTTCCAGCGCGACCAGCGAGCCCAGCGCGTCCTTGTGCTTGCGCAGCGCTTCGCCGCACAGGCGGATCGCTTCGCCACGGCGCGGCGCCGGGGTGGTGCGCCAGATCTTGAACGCGGCCTGCGCGCGGGCGACGACCTTCTCGTAGTCGGCCTGGCTGCTGGCGTGGACCTCGGCGATCACCTCGTTGGTGGTGGGGTTGATCGACTGCAGCAGGCCGGCGTCGGTGGTCGTGGACCACTCACCGCTGCCGAGGTAGGTACCGGAGTTGGTGGTGGCGAGGCCGAGGGCCTTGAGGAGGTCAGCAGGCATGGAAGCTCCAGGGTCATTGCACGGGATGCCACCGGACGGCGTGGCACCGGAAGAGGTGCGGGATTCTACCAGAACGGGTCGGCCAGGCCGCGCGTAAGTCCGTGTTTTTCCAGCGATTCCGGGCTGTTGCCGGTTGCGCGGAACGACGAGGAATACGTGCCGGGCTTTGTTCGGTTTGCCGATCCGGGAACGGATCGATCGTCGATTCGCCGAGGCGCGCAGCGGCGCGGGCGATGGGAAAGATGGTGACCCCGGCGCGATTCGAACGCACGACCTGTCCCTTAGGAGGGGACCGCTCTATCCAGCTGAGCTACGGGGCCATCGGCGCCGATTCTCGCACGAAGCGCCGCGTTGCACGACGCGTCGACCGGTTGGCCGTATCCCGTCGACCGGTTGGCGTGGCACTGTGGCGTCGGTTCCCCTCTGCCGGCCCGCATGGACATCCTCCTCGACGACCTCCGTCATCCCGCGGTCATCGCGCTGTTGCAGGAGCACCTGGACTGGATGCATCGCACCTCGCCTCCTGAAAGCGTGCATGCGCTGGATCTCGATGCGCTCCGTGGCAACGACATCACCTTCTGGGCGGCATGGGATGGCGAGGCGCTGGCCGGTTGCGGTGCATTGCGCCAGTTGGATGCGGCTCATGGCGAAGTGAAGTCGATGCGCACCGCGCAGACCCATCTGCGCCGCGGCGTCGCACAGCGCATGCTCGACCATGTCGTCGACGAAGCCCGTCGACGCGGATACCAGCGCCTGAGCCTGGAGACAGGATCGATGGCCTACTTCGCGCCCGCCCGTGCCCTCTATGCGCGGGCCGGCTTCGTTCCTTGCGCTCCGTTCGGTGATTACATCGAAGACCCGAACAGCGTCTTCATGACGCGCACGCTGTAGCGCAGATCATTGGTTTCAGTTGCATCCATCTGAAATCATTGGCTTTGTTGCGACGCAACGCTTGACAGCCCCCCGGGGTGGCGTGCTTTTCTTCCGCCATGCACTTCCATCCCTCGCACGCAACGCTTCCCGCACCGGCCCCGTCGCCGGCGATGGCGCGTGCGGAGATCGGGCGCACGCTCATTACCACCACCATTACCACCCTGACTCGTCGGGTGCGGTTGGTTGTGTTCGCGTAATCCGCAGACCACGGCCCCGCACCCGGATCAGGATGCAGGGCCACCCGACTTCCTGATGCGTGCCGGGCCTCCTTACCGAGGTTCCTGACCCATGTCGTCCCGCAACGCCGAAGTCGAACAATCCAAACCCCGCACCGTCGTCCACAAGTTCGGCGGCACCTCCGTCGCCGATGCCGACCGCTACCGCCATGTCGCGCAGCTGCTGCTCGCGCGCGACGAGGACGTGCAGGTCACGGTGGTATCCGCGATGAAGGGCGTCACCGATGCCCTGATCGAGCTGTGCGAACTCGCGGCAGCCAACCGTCCCGAATGGCAGGACAGCTGGCATGCGCTGCGCGCCCGGCACCGCGGCGCGGCGGTGGCGCTGCTGGGCGAGGCGGCGGGGCCGGTGATCGAATGGGTGGACGAACGCTTCCAGCGACTGCACGAGATCCTCAATGCGCTGATCGTCATCGGCGGCCTGCCGGAGCTGGTGCTGCAGCGCGTGCAGGGCCTGGGCGAGGTGTGTTCGGCGCGCCTGCTGGGCGAGTACCTGACGCTGCAGGGCGAGGACTGCGCCGTGCTGGATGCGCGTGAGGTGCTGCGCGTCGACCACGGCGAGCTCGGCGTGGTGGTCGACTGGGAAACCAGCGCGCAGCGACTGGCCGCATGGCAGGCCACGCATCCGCAACGCCGGGTGGTGGCAACGGGCTTCGTGGCGCGCGACCGCGAGGGCCGCTTCACGACGCTGGGGCGCAACGGCAGCGATTACTCCGGGGCCATCTTCGCGGCCCTGTACGACGCCGCCGAACTGCACATCTGGACGGATGTCGACGGCGTGCTGTCGGCGGATCCCCGGGTGGTGCCCGAGGCGGTGCAACTGGAGGCGTTGAGCTACGACGAGGCCTGCGAGCTGGCGTACTTCGGCGCCAAGGTCGTGCACCCGCAGACCATGTCGCCGGCGATGGAGCGCGGCCTGCCCATCATCATCCGCAACACCTTCCATCCCGAGCATCCGGGAACGCGCATCACCGCCGAGCGCGATGCGGTGGGTCCGGTGAAAGGACTGACACTGAGTCCGGACCTGTCCGTGCTGAACCTGGAGGGCACCGGCCTGATCGGCGTGCCCGGCACGGCGGAGCGCGTGTTCGCCGCCCTGCGCAATGCGCACGTGTCGGTGGTGATGATTTCGCAGGGTTCCTCCGAGCACTCGATCTGCTGCGTGGTGAGGGCCAGCGAGGCGGGCAAGGGCCAGACCGCGCTGCTCGATGCGTTCGCACACGAGCTGGGCACCGGGCAGATCCAGCGCGTGCAGCGTCGCGACGGCGTCAGCGTGCTGGCCGCGGTCGGCGACGGCATGGCCGGCACGCCCGGCGTGTCCGCGCGCCTGTTCGGTGCGCTGGCGCGCGCGCAGGTCAACATCCTGGCGATCGCGCAGGGCTCGTCCGAACGCAACATCTCCGTCGCCATCGACAGTGCCGACGCCACCAAGGCGTTGCGTGCGGCGCATGCCGGTTTCTGGTTGTCGCCGCAGACCTTCGCCGTCGGCGTGATCGGGCCGGGCAATGTCGGCGCCACGCTGATCGAACAGTTGCGCGCCGCGCAGCCGCAGCTGCTGGGCAAGGCCAACCTGGACCTGCGCCTGCGTGCGATCGCCTCCAGCAAGCGCATGCTGCTGGACGAACGCAGCATCGGTGCCGACTGGCGCGCACGCTTCGATGGCAGTCCGCAGGCGGCCGACCTGGACCGCTTCACCCAGCACCTGCTGTCGGCGCACATGCCGCATGCGGTGATCGTGGACTGCAGCGCCAGTCCGGAGGTCGCGGACCGCTACGCCGAGTGGCTGGCGGCCGGCATCCACGTGATCACGCCGAACAAGCAGGCTGGCGCCGGCCCGCTGCCGCGCTACCAGGCGATCCGCGAGGCGGCGGCCGTCAGCGGCGCCCGCTTCCGCTACGAAGCGACGGTCGGCGCGGGCCTGCCGGTCATCTCCACGCTGCGCGACCTGCTGGATACCGGCGATACGGTCGTGTCCGTGGAAGGCATCTTCTCCGGCACGCTGGCCTGGCTGTTCAACAAGTTCGACGGCAGCGTGCCGTTCTCGCAGCTGGTCACCGAGGCGCGCGGGCTGGGCTATACCGAACCGGATCCGCGCGACGACCTGTCGGGCACCGACGTGGCGCGCAAGCTGGTGATCCTGGCGCGCGAGGCCGGCCGTGAGCTGGCGCTGGAGGATGTGCGGGTCGAGAGCCTGGTGCCGGAGGCGCTGCGGCAGGCGAGCGTCGAGGACTTCATGGCGCGACTGGGTGAGGTGGATGCCACGTTCGGTGAGCGGCTCGCGAAGGCGCGTGCCGCCGGCAACGTGCTCCGTTACGTGGCCAGGCTGGATGCCGACGGCCGCGCGAGCGTCGGCTTGGTCGAACTGCCGGCGACGCACGCATTCGGCAATCTGCGCCTGACCGACAACATCGTGCAGTTCACCACCCGCCGTTACTGCGACAATCCGCTGATCGTGCAGGGCCCCGGCGCAGGTCCGGACGTCACCGCGGCGGGCGTGTTCGCCGACGTGCTGCGGGTGGCGGCCGGGCAGGGCGCGAAGCTGTGAGGCATCCGATGACGAAGGATCTGGAGTGGGCATGAGGCAGCAGGCAAGTGCGTTTTCGCCGGCATCGGTGGGCAACGTGGGCGTGGGGTTCGACATCCTGGGCCATGTGATCGAAGGCGTCGGCGACACCGTCACCGTGCGTCGCATCGAGGCGGACGAGGTGCGCATCGCCGCGATCCGTGGGGCCACCGTCGACCTGCCGCTGGATGCGCCCGGCAATACCGCCGGCGCGGCGCTGATTTCCCTGCGCGAAGCGCTGGCACTGCCGTTCGGATTCGAGGTGGAGATCGAGAAGGGCATTCCGCTCGGCTCCGGCATGGGCGGTTCCGCCGCCTCGTGCGTGGCCGCACTGGTCGCGGCCAATGCGCTGCTCGACGCGCCGCTGTCGCATGAGGCGCTCTATCCACATGCGCTGGTCGGCGAGGCGGTCGCCAGTGGCGGCAAGCACGGCGACAACCTCGGGCCGATGCTGCTGGGTGGCCTGGTGCTGTCCACGGCGGACCGGTTGGTGCGCGTGCCGGTGCCAGAGCACTGGCACAGTGTGCTGGTGCACCCGGAGGCGATCCTGGAGACGCGCCGTGCACGTGCTGCGCTTCAGGGCACGTACGAGCTGAAGGAATTCGTCGCGCAGAGCGCCAACCTGGCGCTGGTGCTCGCCGGCTGCCATGCAGGCGACGCCTCGCTGGTGCGCGATGGCCTGCGCGACGTGCTGGTAGAACCGCGCCGTGCACCGTTGATCGTCGGCTTCGATGCGGCCAAGCAGGCGGCGCTCGACGCCGGTGCGATGGGCGCCAGCATCTCGGGTGCCGGTCCCAGCGTGTTCGCGTGGTTCGAATCGCGCAGCGAGGCCGAGCGTGCGGCGCCCGCCGTGCAGGCCGCGTTCGCCGCGGCCGGCTTCGACAGCCAGGCCTGGGTGTCGCCGATTAACGCGGTCGGCGCCGAACTGCTGTCCGCCAACTGATCCTTTCCTTACTTCGATCGCCATGCTCCGCGCGTGGCGCTATTCCTACGGCAGACCATGAATTTCATCTCGACCCGCAACGCCGCCCCCGCCGCCTCGCTCAGCCAGGCCATCGCGGCCGGACTCGCGCCCGACGGCGGGCTGTACGTTCCCGAAGCCCTGCCGGTGTCACGCGAGCTGGCTCCCGGGCCTGATATCGCCGAGACCGCGACGACGCTGCTGGCGCCATTCTTCGCCGGTGACGGGTTGGAGGGCGAACTCGCGTCGATCTGTCGCGAAGCGTTCGATTTCCCCGCACCGCTCGAGACGCTCGGTACGCCGGGCGATCATGTGCTGGAACTCTTCCACGGTCCGACCGCCGCGTTCAAGGATTTCGGCGCGCGGTTCCTGGCGGCCTGCATGGCGCGCCTGCGTCGCGACGAAGCGAAGCCGCTGACGATCCTGGTCGCCACCTCGGGCGACACGGGCGCCGCGGTGGCCGCGGCATTCCATCGCCAGCCGGGCCTGCGCGTGGTGGTGCTGTATCCGGACGGGCGCGTCTCGCCGCGGCAGGCGCATCAGCTGGGCTGCTTCGGCGACAACATCGCCGCGCTGCGCGTGGATGGTTCGTTCGACGACTGCCAGGCGCTGGTGAAGCGCGCGCTCAACGACGCGGACCTGCAGGTGCGGGCGCCGCTCAGTTCCGCGAACAGCATCAGCCTGGGACGGCTGCTGCCGCAGATGAGCTACTACGCGCATGCCGCGTTGACGCATCGCGCGGCGACAGGACAGGTGCTGAACTTCGTCATTCCCACCGGCAACCTGGGCAATGCGATGGCGGCGATCCTGGCGCGCGCGCTGGGCGTGCCGCTGGGCAGGATCGTGCTGGCGACCAATGCCAACCGCGTGTTGCCGGATTTCTTCGCGGGCAACGCGTACGCGCCGACCGCCAGCGTCGCAACGCTGGCCAACGCGATGGACGTGGGCGCGCCCAGCAACTTCGAACGCCTGCGTTGGCTCTACGCGAACGACGATGCCGGCTTGCGCGCGGCGTTCCGCGCGTCCAGTGTCGATGACGCCACCATCCGCGAGGTGATCGCGCGACGCTACCGTGACCACGGCGAAGTCCATTGCCCGCACACCGCCACGGCGGTGAAGGTGCTGGAGGAGCTTCGCGCACAGGGCGAGGGCGGGGGCTGGGCAGTGGCCGCCACCGCGCATCCGGCCAAGTTCGAGAGCGTGGTGGAGCCGCTGGTCGGTCGCGCCGTCGACGTGCCGCCGGCATTGGCCGGCCTGCTGGCGCGTCCCGCGCACGCCGATCCGGTTCCCGCCGACTACGACGCCTTGCGCGAGCGGCTGCTGGCGTAGTCGGGCGCGGATACGCCTGTAGGAGCGACGTCAGTCGCGACCGCCCGGCCTGATGGAGAGATTTTTCGTGCGGGACGGGAACATGGTGGACAGGATTTCCGAGCGGTCACGAGTCTGCGGTCGCGACTGACGTCGCTCCTACAAAGGGGCGTCGCCATATTCGATGCATGAGCGACCTACGATAAGCTCGCGCCCATGAAACGCATCCTACTGTCCGCCTTCCTGCTGGCCGCGCTGCTCGCCGCTGCCGCCCCGTCCGTCACGCACGCGCAGTCGGCCGTGCCGCAGGCCGATGTGCGCGCGCTGAAGCCGGGCGAGTTCCTGTGGTATCCGCAGATCGCCCCCGAGGGTCCGGTGGTGCTGGTGGTCAGCCTCGACGAGCAGCGCGCCTACGTGTACCGCAACGGCATCGCCATCGGGGTGTCGACGATCAGTTCGGGCAAGGCCGGCAAGGACACGCCGACGGGCGTGTTCACCATCCTGCAGAAGAACAAGGACCACCGTTCCAACCTCTACAACAATGCGCCGATGCCTTACATGCAGCGGCTGACCTGGGACGGCATCGCACTGCACGGTGGCCACCTGCCGGGCTATCCGGCCTCGCATGGCTGCGTCCGGCTGCCGCAGGCCTTCGCCGAGAAGCTGTTCGGCATCACCCGCTTCGGCGATTCGGTGGTGGTCGCGAACGCGAAGGCCTCGCCGGCCAGCCTGGTGCATCCCGCCGTGCTGGCGCCGGTCACCGCGGGCGGGCAGGCGGCCCATCCGGACCTGTCGTCCTACGAGGTGTACTGGAACGAGGCCGCGTCGCCCGAAGGCCCGGTCAGCATCCTGGTCAGCCTGTACGACCAGCGCGTGTCGGTGCTGCGCAACGGCGTGCTGATCGGTGCGGCACCCTTGCAGATGGTCCGCGACTTCGCGCTCAACGGTACCGTGCTGCTGGTGATGACCACCGAGATGGAGGACATCCCGAGCCTGCTCGATCCGCAGCAGAAGGAACACCGGTGGGTCGCACACCGCGTGCTGGGCGAGGCCGGCGCGCCGATGCCGCCGCTGCGTGCGCTGGGGGATTCGTTCTGGATTCCGCAGGATTTCGCGCGTCGCCTGTACGGTGTGCTGAAACCCGGCACCACGGTGCTGCTGTCCGACCTGCCGGGCGTGCGCGCAACGCCGGGTGAGCAGCCGTCCGTGCCGGTCTTGGAATCGGACGAGGCCGGCCCCACACCCTCCTTGCGCTGAGCCTTGCGGACGGAATCGGGATGCCGGCGCGTCTGGACCGATACCCGAGCGTTGTGATGAACAAGCCCTCCCGTCCGCTGCTGCTGTGCCTCACCCTCGCGGCCATTCCGTGGGCGGACGCCGCCCTGGCAGGGCCTGCCGAGTCGCTTCCTGCCGACCGCCTGGTCGAGCGCCTGCATCGCGCCGCGCCATCGCTCGATCGCAATGTGCTGTCCCTGGCGACGCATGCCATGACCTGTTCGATCCGGCGCGGCGAGTCGGTGCCGATGCAGCGACTCAGCGTGATCGACTACTCGCGGCCTTCCACGCAGCCGCGGCTCTGGGTGTTCGATCTGGAGGGCGCGCGCCTGCTGTTCGAGGAGCGGGTCGCGCATGGGCGCAATACCGGCGAGAACCTGGCGACGCGCTTCTCCAATGCCACCGGCAGCTACATGTCCAGCCTTGGCGCGTTCGTCACCCAGGAGTCCTATCGCGGCGCGAACGGCTACTCGCTGCGCCTGCAAGGGCTGGAACCCGGCTTCAACGACAAGGCGCGGGAACGCGCCATCGTCATCCATGGCGCGCCGTATGTCAGTGATGCGCTGGTGCGCGCGCAGGGGCGCCTCGGCCGTAGCCTGGGCTGTCCGGCGGTGCGCACGACCGTGGCGCAGCCGTTGATCGACAGCATCCGGGGCGGGTCATTCCTGTTCGCGTACTACCCGGACCCCGCCTGGCTGAAGCAGTCGCGCCTGCTCGGCGCGGAGTGCGGCGCAGGCGTGGCGGCCCATCCCGCCGCGGCCAGCACAGGCGGTTGATCAGAGTTTGACCGGGATCTTCAGGTAGCGCCGCCCATCGGCGTCCGGCGCCGGCAGGCGGCCGGCGCGGATGTTGACCTGCAGCGACGGCAGCAGCAGCGCCGGTGCCGACAGCGTCGCATCGCGCGCTTCGCGCATCGCGACGAAGCTGTCTTCGTCCACGCCGCCTCCGATGTGCACGTTGCGGGCCCGCTCGTCGGCGACCGTGGTTTCCCACGCGTAGTGATCGCGTCCCGGCGCCTTGTAGTCGTGGCACAGGTACAGCGTGGTCTGCGGGGGCAGGGCCAGCAGCTTCTGGATCGAGCGGTACAGCGTGCGCGCGTCGCCGCCGGGGAAATCCGCGCGCGCGGTGCCGTAGTCGGGCATGAACAGCGTGTCCCCGACGAACACCGCGTCCCCGATGCGGTAGGACACGCACGCGGGCGTGTGGCCGGGCGTATGCAGCACTTCCACCTGCAATGCACCCAGCGGGAACAGGTCGCCTTCGCGGAACAGGCGGTCGAATTCGCGGCCATCGCCGCTCACGTCCTCCAGCCCGAACACCGGTGCGAACGTGCGCTGCACCTCGGTGATGCGCTCGCCGATGCCGATCGGCGCGCCGGTCTTTTCCTTCAGGTACGGAGCGGCGCTGAGGTGGTCGGCATGCGCATGGGTTTCGAGGATCCAGTCCACGGTCAGGCCGTGGTCGTCGACGACGCCCAGCAGCGTGTCGGCGCCGCGGTGCGAGGCACGGCCGGAACGGTGGTCGTAGTCCAGCACCGGGTCGATGATGGCTGCGCGGCACGTGGAAGGGTCCCAGACGACATAGCTGACCGTGTTGGTCGCATCGTCGAACTGCGCATGCACACGGGGTGTCGTCATCGCATCGCTCCTGGATATGCGTCGCCGGTCGGCAGCACGCATGATCGCAGCCGCAGGGTATGCGGCCAAGCGCGATCAGGCGGTCCTTGCGGAAAACTCCTCGAAAGCCTCAAGCGCGTGCGCGGCGTACATCAGCGAAGGACCGCCGCCCATGTAGACGGCGACACCCAGCATGTCGTGGAACTCCTCCGGCGTCGCGCCCAGCCTGACAAGCGCCTTGGCATGGAAGCCGAGGCAACCATCGCAGCGCGAGGCGACGCCGATCGCCATGGCGATCAGTTCCTTGGTCTTCTCGTCCAGCGCACCGGCGGCCATCGCTCCACGTGCCATGGCGCCGAATCCCTGCATCACCTCGGGCGCTGCCGTGCGGAAGGGAGCGAGGTGCCGGTTGATGCGGGTGGTCAGTTCCTGATAGCGGTCTGCGCTGGACATGGGAATACCTTGTGGGGTGGACGGGATCAGTCGTGTCGCGCGATGGGGAGGCCGTGGCCGCGCCAGGCTCCCATTCCACCGGCCAGATCGAGATAGGTGCGCGCGTCCTGTCCGGAGAGGATCGACTGCGCCACGCGCGAGCGCATGCCGCTCTGGCATACCAGCACGACCTCCCGCGTACCGGCCGGAAGGCGGGCGTCGAGCAAGGCAGTTCCGCCGGCGCGCAGTTCGCGCAGCGGGATGTTGTAGGCGCCGTGCGCATGACCGCGCGCGAACTCGTCCTTCTCCCGCACGTCGACCAGCACGGCTCCCCCGTTGACGTACCCGACCGCTTCCTGCGGGGAAACCCGTGCGCCTCGGACGCCGGACAGAATCTTCTTCAGCACGCCGAGCATCACGATCTTCCTGCGCGTTTGCGGGGCGCTGGCGCCGCTGCGGGTGCGCAATAGATGCCGTGAAGCGTGTGCATCACCTGCGCCGCCGGTCCCGGCATCAGCGCATAGAACACGTTCTGGGCCTCGCGGCGCGTCTGCACGAGGCCCTCCTCGCGCAGCACGGCCAGATGTTGCGACAGTGCGGACTGGCTGAGGTCGAGCAAGGCATTGAGGTCGCCGACCGAGCGCTCGCCCGACGTCAGCAGGCACAGGATCTGAAGACGCTTTTCGTTGGCCAGGGCCTTCAGCAGTTGCGCCGCGTCGCCGGCATGCGCCTGCATGGCGGCGATGTCGAAGCCGGGCGTGGAGGAGTTGCGGGTCATGCGGGTTCCGTGGTCAGGGGATGGCCGGCATTGCGCCATGCGGTGAGCCCGCCCGCAAGCGAGCGCACGCGGGTGAAGCCGAGCGACTGCAGGCTCTCGGCCGCCAGCGCCGAGCGTCCGCCGGTCAGGCAGTACAGCACCACATCGCGGTCGGGGGCGGCCAGCGCCTCGCTGGTGGTGCAGGCCATCGCCGGGTGCGCATGGATCTGGAACTCCAGCACCCCGCGCGGCAGGTTGATGGCGCCGGGCAGGTGGCCCTGCGCGTACTCGGCCGGTTCGCGCACGTCGATCACGATGCCGCTCCGCTGCGCGACGAGTCGGTCGGGCGCGATTTCCTCGATGCGGCCCCGAGCCTCGGCCACCAGTTCCTGGACGGTGCGTGCCATGGATGACTCCAAAACATTAGTTGACGCTAATATTAGTAGATGCTAATTTTAATTGCAAGCCGACCGGCACTCCTGCCGGTGGCAGCCATCGAACCTGGAGGGGAAGACATGGCGCGTATCGTCGTACTGGGAGCAGGCATCGGTGGCATGAGCGCGGCGTACGAATTGCGCGGCACGCTCGGCCAAGGGGTGGACATCACCGTGGTCGGGGAGGGCGACCGCTTCTCGTTCACGCCCTCCAATCCCTGGGTCGCCGTGGGCTGGCGCAAGCCTTCCGATGTCGAAATGCCGGTCGCCCGCTATCTGGCGAAGAAGAGGATCGCCTTCGAGGGTGCCGGCGCCGAGCGCATCGAGCCCGACCACCACCGCGTGCGGCTGCGCGACGGACGCACCCTCGACTACGACTACCTGGTAATCGCGACGGGGCCGCGACTGGCCTTCGACGAAGTGCCGGGCCTGGGGCCAGAAGGCGGATTCACCCAGTCCGTCTGCACCACGTCGCATGCGGCCACGGCGTGGCAGGCGTACCAGGCGTTTCTCGAGAATCCGGGGCCGGTCGTCGTGGGTGCCGCGCCGATGGCCAGTTGCTTCGGCCCGGCGTACGAATTCGCGATGATCCTGGACAGCGACCTGCGCAAGCGAAAGCTGCGCGACAAGGTGCCGATCACCTACGTCAGTCCGGAGCCTTACATTGGCCACATGGGCCTGGGCGGCGTGGGCGACTCCAGAGGGATGATGGAGTCGGAGTTCCGTCAGCGCCATATCCAGTGGATCACCAACGCGAAGATCACCGCGGTGCGCGACGGCGAGATGGACGTGTCCGAAATGGACGACGCCGGCCAGCCCAGGAAGGCGCACGTGCTGCCGTTCAAGTACTCGATGGTGCTGCCGGCCTTCACCGGCGTGCCGGCCGTACGCCAGGGAGAAGGGCTGTGCAATCCGCGCGGCTTCATCCTGATCGACAGGCACCAGCGCAACCCGGCCTATCCCGCCATCTTCTCGCTCGGCGTGTGCGTGGCCATCCCGCCGGTGGAGGCCACGCCGGTGCCGACCGGCGCGCCGAAGACCGGTTTCATGATCGAGTCGATGGTGACCGCCGTGGCGCACAACATCCAGGCCGATCTGGCCGGCAGACCGGTCACCGCCGAAGCGACGTGGAACGCGATCTGCCTGGCGGACATGGGCGACACCGGCGCGGCCTTCGTGGCGCTGCCGCAGATCCCGCCGCGCAACGTCACCTGGGCCAAGGTCGGCAAATGGGTGCACGTGGCCAAGATCGCATTCGAAAAGTACTTCCTGATGAAGATGAAGTCCGGCAACACCGAGCCGGTCTACGAGAAATACGTGCTCAAGCTGCTCGGCATCATGCGCACCCGCTGATGTCGCCATCCACTATCCGGAGAACACCTCATGAACCTCGATCGTGCCGTCCTCGCCTTCGCCGGCGTGATGATCCTCGCCAGCGTGGCGCTGGCCCACTTCGTTTCGCCGCTGTGGCTGTGGTTCACGGTCTTCATCGGCGTGAATCTGCTGCAGGCCAGCGTGACCGGCTTCTGTCCCGCCGCCATCGTTTTCCGCAGGCTGGGCGTGCGCGCCGGCTGCGCGTTCAAGTGAGCAAGGGGTTTGCCATGAGTTGCACCGCGATGTCGTCGCGCCTGCTGTTGCCGCTGTTGCTGGTGGCCGGCCTGGCCGCATGCGGGCGCGAAGCGCCCGTTGCGCCGGCCGCGCGCGTCGAAGGGCTGCAGACCTTCCAGGTGCCGGCCGCCGAAGCGGCGGGCGGCCGTGCCTGGGAGGGCGTGGTGGAAGCGGTGCAACAGGCCACGCTGTCGGCGCAGACGAACGGACGCGTGGCCGCGGTGGAGCGCGATGTCAACGACCGCGTGGCGGCAGGCGATGTGCTGGTGCGGCTCAGTGCGGTGGAACAGCAAGCCGGTATGGACGCCGCGCGCGCCCAGCTGCGCGCGGCCGAAGCCTCCGCGACCGAAGCGGACGCCAACTACCGGCGCTTCGCCAACCTGGCGAAGGACCAGTTCGTGTCCAAGGCCCAGCTCGACCAGGCCCGGATGGCGCGCGATTCGGCAACCGCCGCGCGCGACGCCGCCCGCGCCCAACTGGCGAATGCCGGCCAGCAGACCGGCTACACCACGGTGCGCGCGCCGTACGCGGGCATCGTCGCCACCCGTGATGTCGAGCCGGGGGAGAGTGTCGGCCTCGGGCAGACGCTGATGACCGTGTTCGCACCGGGCGCCCTGCGCATCGACGTGGCGGTGCCGCAATCGGAAGCGGAGGCGATCCGGGCCCACCCCGTGGCCGTGGTCGTCCTCGACGACGGGCGCCGGATCGACGCCGCCGCCGTCACCGTCTTTCCAGCCGCCGATGCGTCCACGCACGCCATGCGCATCCGCCTGCAGTTGCCGGCACTCGATGCGCCGCCGCAACCGGGTCTGACCGCGAAAGTGGCGTTCCCGGCCGTGAAGGGCGCGGCGTTTCCGCGCGTTCCCGTCAGCGCGCTGGTGCGCCGTGGCGAAGTGACGGCGGTGTACGTGCTCGGCGACGGGCGGCTGTCGTTGCGCCAGGTCAGGCTGGGAGATGCAGCGGGCGACCAGGTGGATGTGATCTCGGGGCTGAAGCCCGGCGACCGGGTCGCCGCCGATCCGGTCGCCGCGCAGCAGGCGCTCGTGGCGGCGCGCAAGGACGACTGACATGGCATTGCTCCCGACCCCTCCGCGGCTGGGCCTGTCCGGTCGCCTTGCGCGCATCTTCCAGGCCAATCCGCTGACGCCGATCCTCGCGCTGCTCGGCCTGCTGCTGGGACTGGTGGCGGTGATGATCACGCCACGCGAGGAAGAGCCGCAGATCGACGTGACGATGGCCAACGTCATCGTGCCGTTCCCCGGCGCGGATGCGCGCCAGGTCGAACAGATGGTGACGTATCCGCTCGAGCAGAAGCTGTCCGAGATCGAGGAGATCAAGCACACCTATTCGATCAGCCGGCCCGGCATGGCGGTGCTGACGGTGGAGTTCGACGTGGGCGTGAAGCGCCAGCCTGCGCTGGTGCGCCTGTACGACAAGGTGTTCTCGAACCGGGACTGGATGCCGGCGAACCTCGGCGTGGGCCAGCCGATCGTCAAGCCCAAGGGCATCAATGACGTGCCGGTGATGGCGCTGACCCTGTGGACGGACGATCCGCAGCGCGGCGCACGCGACCTGGCCGAGGTGGCCCATACGCTGGAAACCGAACTCAAGCGCATTCCCGGTACGCGCGACGTCTTCACCATCGGCGCGCCGCAGCGTGCGGTGATGGTGCAGCTCGATGCGGCCCGACTGGCCAGCCATGGCCTGGCGGTGAACGATCTGTCCTCGGCGTTGCAGTCCGCCAACCTGGCGCGGCAGGCGGGTGAGCGCGTCGGCATGGACGGGGTGGTGCAGGTGACGTCGGGACAGTTCCTGGCCGACCGCGCGGACGTGGCCGGCCTGGTGCTGGGCGTGGCCGGTGGCCAACCGGTGCGCCTGGAGGACGTGGCGACGGTCAGCGACGCGGCCGATACGCCGTCGAGTTATGTATGGCACGGTGCGCCCGCCACGCGTGCGGGACCCGCCAGTGGCGTCGCACCGGCGGTGACGCTGGCCATCGCCAAGAAGCCGGGCAGCAATGCCGCCGACATCACGTCCGCCGTGCTGGCGCGGGTGAAGGCGTTGCGCGGCACCGTGATTCCCGACGGCATCCAGGCGGAGACCACGCGCGACTACGGCCTGACCGCCAGCGACAAGGCGCAGACGCTGATCAAGAAGCTGGTCTTCGCCACGGGCTCGGTGGTGCTGCTGGTGCTGTTCGCGCTGGGCCGTCGCGAGGCCGTCGTCATCGGCAGCGCGGTGGTGCTGACGCTGGCCGTCACGCTGTTCGCCTCGTCGGCCATGGGATTCACCCTCAACCGCGTCTCGTTGTTCGCGCTGATCTTCTCCATCGGCATCCTGGTGGACGATGCCATCGTGGTGGTCGAGAACATCCACCGGCACATGGCGCAGGGCGGGAAGTCCCTGGCCGAGGCCATCCCGCCGGCGGTGGACGAAGTGGGCGGTCCCACCATCCTGGCCACCTTTACGGTGATCGCGGCGCTGATGCCCATGGCCTTCGTCACCGGCCTGATGGGGCCGTACATGCGCCCCATCCCGATCAATGCCTCGGTCGGCATGCTGTTGTCGCTGATGATCGCGCTGGTGGTGACGCCGTGGCTGTCGCTGAAGCTGCTCGGGCGCCATGCGATCGCGCATGCGGGCGAGGGCGCCGCCCACGGACATGCGGAAGGCACCATGGCCGCGCGCCTGCATCGCCTGTTCGAACGCGTGATGTCGCCGTTCCTGGACGCCGGCAAGGGAGCGCGGCGGCGGCGCCTGTTGTTTGTCGCCATGGCGGCACTGGTAGCGCTGGCGGCCAGCCTGGCGATGTTCAAGCTGGTGGTGCTGAAGATGCTGCCGTTCGACAACAAGTCCGAACTGCAGATCGTGGTCGACCTGCCCGAAGGCCGCACGCTGGAGGACACCAGCGCGCTGCTGGTGGAGCTGGCCGGCGTGCTGGACCGTACACCGGAGGTCCTGCATTACCAGGGCTATGCGGGAACGGCGGCGCCGATCAACTTCAACGGCCTGGTGCGGCAGTACTACCTGCGCGAAGGGGCAAACGTCGGCGACCTGCAGGTGAACCTGGTGGATCGCCATGACCGCAGGCGCAAGAGCCACGAGATCGCCGTCGCCCTGCGCCCGCAGGTGGATGCGATCGGTCGTCGCCATGGCGCGTCGGTGAAAGTGGTCGAAGTGCCGCCCGGGCCGCCCGTGCTGTCGCCGATCGTGGCCGAAGTGTACGGCCCGGACTACGCCCGCCAGCGCGAGGTCGCGCGGGCGCTCGAGCAACGCTTCCTGGCCACCGGCGGTATCGTCGATGTGGATACGAGCGTGGAAGCCGATGCGCGGCGCGACCTCCTGGTGATCGACCGCGTGCGCGCGGCGCGCCTGGGCGTGCCGCAGTCTGCGATCACCGACACGATCGCCGCGGGCCTGTCGGGGCTGGACGCCACCCACGTGATCGATGGCGGCTCGAAGTATCCACGCCCGATCCGCCTGCGCCTGCCGGTGGCCGACCAGGCCTCGCTCGACGGCCTGCTCTCGCTGCGCGTGCGCGGCGGCGATGACCAGTTGGTGCCGTTGTCCGAACTGGTGCAGGTGCGCTCCACCTGGTGGGATGGCGCCATCCACCACAAGGACCTGCTGCCGGTGGTGTACGTGATGGGCGACGAGAGCGGCGCGGTCGACAGCCCGCTGTACGGCATGTTCGACCTGGTCGGGCAGGTGTCGGACAACGCCATCGACGGGCAGCAGGTGGGGCAGTCCTACATCCGCCAGCCGCCCGATACCAGCAGCTTCGGCATCAAGTGGGATGGCGAGTGGCAGATCACCTACGAGACGTTCCGCGACATGGGCATCGCCTATGCGGCCGGCATGGTGCTGATCTACCTGCTGGTGGTGGCCTATTTCCGCAATTACGTGGTGCCGCTGGTGATCATGGCACCCATTCCGTTGACGGTGATCGGCGTGATGCCGGGCCACGCGCTGCTGGGGGCGCAGTTCACCGCCACCAGCATGATCGGCATGATCGCGCTGGCCGGCATCATCGTGCGCAACTCGATCCTGCTGGTGGACTTCATCAACCACCTGGTCGAGCGCGGACAGACGCTGGCGTCGGCGGTCGTCGATGCCTGCGCGGTGCGCGCGCAGCCGATCGCGCTGACCGCGCTGGCGGCGATGGCGGGTGCGTTCTTCATCCTCGACGATCCCATCTTCAATGGCCTGGCGATCTCGCTGATCTTCGGGATCCTGGTCTCCACGGTGCTGACGCTGGTGGTGATCCCCCTGCTGTACTACGGGCTGATGCATGGCAAGCAGGCGCCCGTGGGGAAGGGCCGGTGAGTGCGTCGCCGACCGGGGGCAGGCGTCGCGTGACGTATGCTGTTCCGACCCGCCAGCCCCCTGCGTGAGCCGACCATGAGTGATCCCCAGCGCATCCGCCTCACCCTGGAACAGGAGGACGACTATGCGTTCCGCATCCGCTTCGACGAGACCACCATCGCCGACCTGATGACCGACGAGCCGGCGCCGCTGGGCAAGGGCGAGGGGCCCAATCCGACGCGGTTGCTGGCGGCCGCCGTCGCCAACTGCCTGTCGGCCAGCCTGCTGTTCGCATTGCGCAAGTTCAAGAACACGCCCGGCAAGCTGGTGACGCATGCCACCGCGGAACTGGCCCGCAACGAGCAGGGCCGGCTGCGGGTGGAGCACATCCATGCCGACATCCGGCTCGCCGAGGCGGGCACGGCGCATGCGTCGCTGGAGCGGATCCTGGCCCAGTTCGAGAACTTCTGCGTGGTGACCGAGAGTGTGCGCCACGGCGTCGACGTGTCCGTCAGCATCACCGACGCCGACGGCGTGCAGTTGCATGGCACCGCGCGGGCGGAGCAGGGCGATTCCTGATCGGCGGTTGGAGGCTGGCTGGGGCTGCTCTTGTGGGAGCGACGCAAGTCGCGATGAAGCTTTACCGGTGGCCTTTCGCGACTTGCGTCGCTCCCACAAGGGCGAGGAATGGCTGGTCAAGCCCGCGCCCCCCGGATCGCCGCTGGCAGTCGGCCGTGGCATGATCCCTCCCTCCGCAGTCCGTAGCCGACGCCGTCCGTGATCGCGCCCATCAAGGGAAAGGCCACTTCGCTGGACATCGCCCACCTGGCGGGCGTGTCGCAGCCCACCGTGTCGCGTGCGCTGCGCGGCAGCCCGATGGTCAACGAGGAAACGCGCAAGCGCATCCTCGCCATCGCCGAGCAGCTCAACTACAAGGTCGACAAGAACGCCTCCAACCTGCGCCGCCAGCATTCCGGCACGCTGGCACTGCTGTTCTTCGAAGACCCGACGCCGGACGAGTCGGCGATCAATCCGTTCTTCCTGTCGATGCTGGGCAGCATCACCCGGGCCTGTGCGCTGCGCGGCTACGACCTGCTGATTTCGTTCCAGCAGTTGTCCAACGACTGGCAGGCCGACTACGAAGACAGCAAGAAGGCCGACGGCATCATCCTGCTGGGCTACGGCGACTATCTGGAATCGCGCAGCCGGCTGGAGCGGCTGGTCGAGCAGGGCACGCACTTCGTCCGCTGGGGTGCCGTGCAGCCGGATACGCCGGGCGTGTCGATCGGCTGCGACAACACCCAGGGCGGCCATGACATCACCGCTCACCTGCTGGCGCAGGGGCGACGCCGCATCGCGTTTCTGGGGCATGCGTCGAACCATTACCCCGAGTTCTTCGAGCGGTACCTGGGCCACCGGCAGGCGCTCGAAGCGGCAGGGATTGCCACCGACGATGCGCTCCAGATCGACGCCATCACCACAGAACAGTCGGGTTACGAGGCCGCCAGTGCATTGCTGGAACACGGCGCGGCGTTCGATGCGGTATTCGCCGCCAGCGACCTGATCGCCGTCGGGGCGATGAAGGCGTTGCGGGAACACGGCCGGCACGTGCCCGAGGATGTGGCGGTCGCCGGCTTCGACGACATCCCGCTGGCGAGTTCCATGAATCCGGGCCTGTCCACCGTGCAGCAGGACACCAAGCTCGCCGGCACCTTGCTGGTGGAAACGCTGCTGGCGCTCGTCAACGGGGAGCCCGTCGAGAGCCAGACCATTCCGGTCAGGCTGGCCTTGCGGGGATCGACGGGCTCAAAGTGATTGCCTGAACAGGGCGGCCGGCCATAAAATAAGAATCATTCTTATTTTGGCTGATGGCGGGCATTGCCCGTGGCCCGAGGCGACCGGTAGGCGGTGGCACGGGTACCGGCCGCGTCCGAGCCCCCACGATGACCTGCACCGCGCTCCGTTCCCTCAGCCTCGCCATCGCGGCCGTGCTGGCGACACCCGGCCTTGCCCTGGCCCAGTCCACCGCCGATGACGCTACCACGCTGGACGCCGTCCAGGTGCAGGCGCCGATTCCGAAAGACACCGGCACGGCGACCAAGACCGCCACATCGCTGAAGGAGATCCCGCAGTCCATCTCCGTGGTGACGTCCCGCGACCTGCAGGACCGCGGTCTCCACGCCGTCGACGAGGCCATGTGGTACGTCGCGGGTGCGTCGGGTGGCGTGTACGGGTTGGACACGAGGAGCGAGTGGTTGCTGGTCCGTGGTTTCCAGCCCGCGCGCTATCTCGATGGCCTGGCGCTGCCGACCGGTACCTGGAGCGGCCAGACGCGCATCGAACCGTACGGCATGGAGCGCATCGAAGTGTTGAAGGGGCCGTCATCGGTCAATTACGGCGCGATGCCGCCGGGTGGCCTGGTCAACTACGTCACCAAGCGCCCGGATGCCGACATGGCGAAGGAAGTGGAAGTTCAGGTCGGCAGCGACGACATGAAGCAGGTCGCATTCGACATCGGCGGGGCGCTCAACGACAGCGGCACGCTGCTGTATCGCCTGACCGGCCTGGCGCGCAACAGCGACAACGTCGTCGACTACATCCACGATGACCGTTACTACTTCGCGCCGGCGCTGACCTGGAAGCCGGACGAAGCCAACGAGCTGACCGTGCTGGCGCGCTGGCAGAAGGCCGATACCAAGAACGGCGCCGGCTTCCTGCCGGCGGTCGGCACGTTGCTGCCCAATCCGAACGGCCAGATCAAGCCCAGCTTGTACACCGGCGAGCCGGACAGCAACGATTACGTCAAGACGATCGCCGCGATCGGTTACGACTTCCGCCATGATTTCGGTGGCGACACGGTGTTCAAGCAGAACGTGCGCTTCGAGGACTCGAAGGTCGACCCGACCGTGATGGTGCTGCCGTTCGGCTACCTGGGCGACAACCGAACGCTGTACCGCTACACGTGGTCGATCAAGGAAGACGCCAAGACCTTCGGCATCGACAACAACATGCAGTGGCGTTTCAAGACCGGCGCAGCCGAGCACACGGTGCTGGCGGGCGTGGACTACCGCCGTCTCGAGACCGACTACCACTACGGCTTCGGTTTCAATGCGACCGGTCTGGACGCATTCAACCCGGTCTACGGCACCATGCCGGGTCTGGTGCCGACCTTCACCGGCAGCACGGCGCAAACCACGGGACAGCTTGGCGTATACCTGCAGGACCAGATCAAGATCGATAACTGGCTGCTGACCATCGGCGGTCGCCAGGACTGGGTCGGCACCGATACCAACGGGTCGCACCAGAGCGACGACAAGTTCTCGGGTCGCGTGGGCGTCACTTATCTGTTCGATAACGGCATCGCTCCCTATGCCAGCTGGGGCCAGTCGTTCGAAGTGGTCGGTGGCACCGAGGCCCCGCAGCGCGGCGGCAAGGCCTTCGACCCCACCACCGGCGAGCAGGTCGAAGTCGGCGTGAAATACCAGCCGGCCAGCGGCAACGTGCTGTTCACGGCGGCCGCGTACGAGATCAGGCAGAACAACGTGGCGGTGATCGACCCGGACTATCTGTCGTACACCATCCAGCAGGGGCAATACCGGTCGCGTGGCGTCGAGCTGGAAGGGCGCTGGAATATCGCCCGCAACCTCAGCCTGTACGGCGCCTATGCCTACATCGATTCGGAAGTGACCAGGACGACCGATCCAACGATGCTGGGCAAGCAGATCCCGCTGCAGCCGGAACATTCGGCATCGCTGGGCGGCGACTTCACCCTCACCACCGGTGCACTGTCGGGGCTGGGCTTCGGCGCCGGCGTACGCTATGTCGGCGATCACTACGGCGATGCCGCCAATGCCTGGCAGGCGCCTTCGCACACGCTGTTTGATGCTTCGGTCCACTACGACATCAGCGACTGGCGCTTCCAGGTGAACGTGCAGAACCTGTCCGACAAGGAATACATCAGCACCTGCAACTCCGCCGACTGGTGCTACTACGGCTATCCGCGCACGGTGACGGCCACGGTTCGCTATGCGTGGTAAGCGTGATGCGTCGCCCGGCTAATCGCCACCTGGCGGACGTTGTAGCCTTTTCCGAGTGCTCTGCTGGATGCAGCGGTCGATGAAGACAATCGTGTCCCGGATAACGCCATGACCGAAGGGTGGACAAGCTTGCTGGCCACGGTCGCGGCGTTCCTGTCGGCGGCGGCGCTGTACGCGGGTTCCCGGCACTGTCGCTGGCCCAGCTGGCGTCGCCTCGGACGTGCGGGCACCTTGATCGGTGCGCTGCTCGCCATCGCGTCGCTGGTACTCTGGATACGCGCGCTGGGCGCCGGTGCCGGTGCCTGCGCGATGCTCGGCACCTGGATGTTCGCGATGATGGCGCTGCCCTACGTCGCCGGCATGCGCGCCGCCGACGCGCGGAGTGACGGCTGATGTGGGGGCGTGCAACCGCCGGTATCGTGCCGGGCTTCTTTCTCTCCGCCGCCATCGTCGGTCTGGTCAGCTGGCTGTTGCCGGGGCCGTGGCAGTCGACGCTGGTGGCTGGCGGGCTGGTGTTCTTCCCGGTCTGGGTGGGCGTGTTCTGCGCCGGCTTCCAGTTCCGCAGCGGCGCACGGGCATGGGCTTTCTACAGCCTGGCCGCTGCGGCCGGGCTGGTGGGACTGGCGCTGCTGCGTCACCTGCAGTGGGTGCAGTAGGAGCCGTCCGTTGAAACTGAAGTCTTCCACGTTGCGCACGTTCACCACGCTGCATACCTGGGTCGGCCTGGTCGCCGGCTTCGCGCTGTTCGTCGCGTTCTACGCTGGCGCGATCACGGTGTTCCACCACGACCTGATGGTCTGGCAATCGCCGCATGGCGCCCAACAGCCCGTCGGCACGCTGGACGATGCCCAGCACCTGCTCGATGAAACGCTCAAGCGTCATCCGGATGCCCGCACGTGGGTCGGCATGATGTTTCCGGGCGAAGAATCGGCGCAGCCGCTGGTCTACTGGCCGGATGCCAAAGGCACCTGGTACTACGCCACGCCCGATGATCTGGCCGGCAGTACCGAACCGCCTGCCGCGGCACTCGCCGAACTCGTCAACGCCTTGCACTACTCGCTGGGCATCCCCGTCGCCGGCATCTACCTGATGGGCATCGTCAGCCTGCTGTACGGCGTGGCGCTGGTGTCCGGCATCGTGATCCACCTGCCCAGACTGGTGGAAGACCTGTTCGCGCTGCGACCCGGTCGCAACCTCAAGCGGTTCTGGCAGGACGCCCACAACATCATCGGCGTGCTTGGCCTGCCGATGCACGTGATGTTCGCTGTCACCGGCGCGCTGCTGTGCCTGTCCATGGTGGTGGCCGCGGCGCTCAATCCACTGATCTACGGCGGCAAGCTGATGGAGGCGATGCCGGCCGCGCTGGACACCGCGCCGCAGGTCGCCGCAGCCGGCACGCCGCAGGCAACGGGACGCCTGGCGATGTGGCATGCGCGTGCGCAGGAAGAAGCCCGCAGGCAGGGACTCGACGCCTTCGAACCGGTCTATCTGAAGCTCACGCATGCCGGCGATGCGAACGCGCTGGTCGAGATCACCGGCGAAGCGCCACGCACCCTGGGTGCGTTGGGTGCTGTCGCGCTGAATGCCAACACGGGTGAACTGGTGGCCAGCCAGTTGCCAGGCAACCGCGATGCCAATCATGCCACCCTGTCGATCGCCTACCTGCTGCATTTCGGCGAGTACGGCAACGCGTGGGTGCAGTGGCTCTACTTCCTGCTCGGTATCGGCGGTGCGTTTCTCTTCTATTCCGGCAACCTGCTGTGGATCGAATCGCGCCGCAAGCGCCGGCAGGCGGAGCAGGGCGCCGCGCAGGTATGGATGGCGAAGGCGACCGTGGGGTTCTGCCTCGGCGTCTGCGTCGCGATCTCGGCGGCATTCGTTGCGTCGCAGGTTTTCGAGGCGAAGGCCGCGGCATGGGGCATCGGCGTGTCGACCGGCATCAACGTCGCGTGCTTCGCGGTCTGGGCGGCGTGCCTGGCCTGGGCGGCCCTGCGACCGCCGGTCCGCGCCGCCATCGAGTTGCTGAGCGCAGCGGCCGTCGTCACCGCGCTGGTGCCGGTCGCGCATGGCGCGCTGACCGGGGCTTGGCTGTGGCAGAGCGCCGCGGCCGGGCATACCGCGTTGTTCGCCATCGATGCCGGCGCGCTGGCGATGGCGGCCGGGTTCGCCTGGCTGGCACGCGTGACGCGCCTGCGTGCCCGCATCGGTGAACCGAACAGCGTGTGGGCGCTGCCCGCCCGCGCTTGAGTCTTACTGCGGATCGGTGCGTTTGCGGGCCATCAGATCCGCCAGGCGCGTGCGGGTGTCGGCACGCGTGAGCGGCTTGTCGAGCAGGAACACACGCACGCCGTGGGCCGGCACCTCCACCTGCAGGCGATTGCGCACGCGCTCGGTCTTGCCGTTGAACGCGTCGCGCCAGGTGCCGGCTTCCAGATACTCGGAAACCGACAGCTTCGCCGGGACATCGGCCTTGTTCAGCAGCACCAGCGCGGTCTGGGTGACGCCCTCGTGCTGCAGTACGCGATAGAAGATCGCCTGGTCGCCCTTCAAACGGACGTTGAGTTGCAGGCCACGCTGCAGGGCCGGCGTCTCGCGGCGCAGGGTGGCGATGCGCTTCAGCGGTCCGAAGATCGGGCTCTGCGGCGCGGCGTCGATGCGCGCCTGGCCGAAGTAGTTGCGGTTGCCCGCATGCTCGGCATGGCCACGTTCGAAGCCCGTCTCCGACCCGTAATAGATCACCGGGATGCCGCGCGCGGTGAACAGCCAGTGGTGCGCATCGATGAAGCCGGTGTCGGGCGCGTTCATGCGCGCCATGTCGTGGTTGTCGTAGAACGTCATCAGGTCGTACGGGTTGGCGTAGGGGCCATCCTCCAGGTACAGCGCCTTGCCGAGTTCCTCGTAGCTGATTCCGGGCTTCTCGAACACCTCCGTCAGCTTCGCCTTCAGCGGAAAGTCCAGCACGCTGTAGCTGCCGTTGCGCGTCCAGGTGTGGCCGGCGATGCTGGCCGCGTCGTAGTTGAAGTTCTCGCCGAACATGAAGAAGCCCGGCTTCTTCGCGCGGATGCGGTCGGCGAATTCCTTCCAGAACGCATGCGGCATCCAGGCGATGGTATCCACGCGGAACGCGGCGGCACCCTGGTCGATCCACTGTTCGTAGGCACCGACCAGGTACTCCATCACCGCCGGATTGTTCTCGTTGAAGTCGGACAGTTGCGCCAGCCCGCCGCCGGTGTTGTAGAACGCATGCATCGGCTTGCGGCGCGGGTCGAGCTTGTCGGGGTCGAGGTTCTGGTGATCGGCGATCAGCTTGCCGTCCTTGTCCCAGACCTTGCCGTACTGCGGCTGCATCGTCTGCATCGAGTAGGCGGGCGAGCCATGGTTGCCGACGATGTCGAGCACCACGTCGAGCTGCTGCTCCTTCATGCCGCGGGTGAAGCCGGCGAAATCCAGGCCTTCGCTGGGCAGGTGCTCGTCCAGTTTGTAGAAGTTGATGCCCCAGTAGCCGTGGTAGCCGGTCTTGCCGCGGTCGGTGAACATGCCTTCCCATTTCACCTCTTCGCCGCCGGTGAAGGCTTCGTCGGGGTTGTCGACGATCGGCGTGACCCACACCGAGGTGAAGCCCAGGTCGCGGATGTAGCCGGCGTTGTCCAGCACGCCCTTGAAGTCGCCGCCGAGGTAACCGATGTTGTCCGTCCGGCCTGCCGGCGCACCCGGCGTCGGACGGTCGAAGGTCGGGTGCTTGCCGCCCTGGTCGCGATGGTCGTTCGACGAATCGCCGTTGACGAACCGGTCGGTCAGCACGAAGTAGACCGCTTCCTTCGCGAAGGGCTCGGTGGTGCCGTAGAAATCTTCCGCTGCGACTGCACTGGCCGGCAGGAAGAGCAGGGCCGCGACGGCGGTGGCGAGGGGGAGCTTTCGCATCAGACGGCCTCCGGGCCAGATCGTGATTCTTTCACGCGCAGGACCAATACACCGGCCAGCAGCAGGCTGGCGCCACCGATGGCAAGTGCATAGATCGGTTGACCACCAGCGAACGTCTTCAGCAGGAAGCCGAGAACGCTGGCCGCCACCAGCTGCGGAATGACGATGAAGAAGTTGAAGATGCCCATGTAGACGCCCATCTTGTGCGCCGGCAGGCTGTCGGAGAGCAGGGCGTAAGGGAGCGAGAGAATGGAGGCCCAGGCGAAGCCAACGCCGACCATAGACAGCAGCAGCCACTGGGGGTCGCGGATCAGAATGAGCGAAAGCAGGCCGAGTCCACCCAGCGAGACATTGATGAGATGGCTCATGCGCAGGCCGACTGCGCGCACCATCCACGGAATAAGGATCGCGGCGAGCGCGGCGAAGCCGTTATAGGCCGCGAAAAGCACACCGACCCAGTTGGCACCCTCGTTGTAGGCGGCCGACGAGGTGTCGGTGGTGCCGTAGTGCACGCCGGTCACCGCTGCGGTGGTGTAGATCCACATGGCAAACAGCGCGAACCAGGAGAAGAACTGGACCACCGCGAGCTGTCGCATGGTGTCGGGCATGGTCTGAAGGTCGGTCATGATCGAGGTGAACATGTTGCGCGCACGCCACATGCTTGCCAGAAGTAACGCCAGCCCATAGGCCGCCATGCCGCCCGCCAGTACATAGAGCAGACGATCCAGTTGCCACCACGTCACGGCCGCGATCGCGGCCACGCCGGTGATCAACCAGCCCACGGATGCTTTGCGGGAACGATCGCGGTCGAACTCGGTTTCGATCGCCGCACCGGAAGGCGAGGCATCGTCGAACGACGCCAACTGCTCCGGCGGGTATTCCCGTGTCCTGACAACGGTCCAAAGGACCGCAAGCAGGAGCACGGCGCCGCCGAAATAGAATGCGTAGGTCACCGTATCGGGGACGTGTCCGGGCGCGGCCGTGTTGGAGACGCCCGCTTTCGCCAACAGCCATGGCAGCATGCTGGCCACCACCGAGCCCACGCCGATGAAGAAGCTTTGCATGGCGTAGCCGGTGGGCCGTTGCTTGGGCGGCAACTGATCTCCGACGAACGCCCGGAAAGGCTCCATCGATACATTCAGCGAAGCATCGAGAATCCAGAGCGTGCCTGCCGCGATCCACAACTGGGGCGAGTTGGGCATGACGAACAGCGCCAACGTCGAGAAGATCGCTCCCCAGAGAAAGTAGGGGCGACGCCTGCCCATCCTGGTCCAGGTGCTGTCGGACAGGTGCCCGATGATCGGTTGCACGATCAGGCCCGTCAGCGGCGCGGCGATCCACAAGCCGGGCACATCGTCCATGTCCGCACCCAGCGTCTGGAAGATGCGGCTGACGTTTGCGTTCTGCAGCGCGAAGCCGAACTGGATGCCCAGGAAGCCGAAGCACATGTTCCATATCTGCCAGAAGGACAGGCGGGGCTTGGCGGTCATTCGGATTCCCTGGTCGTGCGGTGCGGACGAAGTGCGCGCATGCGGTGGCGAGCGTCGCGGCATCTTGCCGGCACGCGCGGCCGATTCCATGCTGCAGCGCAAACAACGACGGCGAGCGCGCCCGACGCCGTCCGCTTGCGCCCACGGCGTGTCGGATCGCCGCAAAGCATTGGCGTGTCTGCGTTTCAGGCGGACGAGCGCGTCGTCGGTGCGTCGTGTGGCGACCGGCGCGCGATCTCCGCATGCCGTCATCTGCATACGTATTCATGCCCAACGACGACGGCCTGCCTGCACGCATGTCCGTGCCGCGTGGAATAGTGGCGCCCGCCGAGCGCACCGGAGGGGTGCGTTACGCATTGCGACGGGTGCATCGATGACGAAGAACAACTGGTGGCGTGGCGCGGTGATCTACCAGATCTACCCCCGCAGCTTCCTGGACACCAACGGGGACGGGGTAGGGGACCTGCCGGGCATCGTCGAGAAGCTCGACTACATCGCCGGCCTGGGCGTGGACGCCATCTGGATCTCGCCGTTCTTCAAGTCGCCGATGGCGGACTTCGGCTACGACATCGCCGACTACCGCGATGTCGACCCGTTGTTCGGCACGCTGGCCGACTTCGATCGCCTGCTCGCCAAGGCGCACACGCTGGGCGTCAAGGTGATGATCGACCAGGTGCTCAGCCACTGCTCGGTCGAGCACGCCTGGTTCAAGGAAAGCCGCGAGAGCCGCGAAAATCCCAAGGCCGACTGGTACGTGTGGGCCGATCCGAAGGAAGACGGCACGCCGCCCAACAACTGGATGTCGCTGTTCGGCGGCGTCGCGTGGCGCTGGGAGCCGCGCCGCGAGCAGTACTACCTGCACAACTTCCTCGCCAGTCAGCCCGACCTGAATTTTCATAACCCGGCGGTGCAGCAGGCCACGCTGGACAATGTGCAGTTCTGGCTGGACCGCGGCGTCGACGGCCTGCGCCTGGACGCGATCAACTTCTGCTTCCACGATGCGCAGCTGCGCGACAACCCGCCGAAGCCGAAGGAACAGCGCGTGGGCCGCGGCTTCAGTCCCGATAATCCCTACGCGTACCAGTACCACTACTACAACAACACGCAGCCGGAGAACGTTGCCTTCCTCGAGCGCCTTCGCGGACTGCTGGACCGTTATCCGGATGCCGCCGCGCTCGGCGAGATCTCGTCGGAGGATTCGCTGGCGACCACCGCCGAGTACGTCACCGACCAGCGCCTGCACATGGGCTACAGCTTCGAGCTGCTGACCGAAGACGGCAGCGCGGCGTACATCCGCGGCACGGTCGAGCGGCTGGAAGCGGCGATGGCCGGAGGCTGGCCCTGCTGGGCGGTGTCCAACCACGACGTGCAGCGCGCGGTGACGCGCTGGGGCAACGGCGACCCGTCGCCTGCGCTTGCGGCGCAGCTGGTCGCGCTGGTGTGTTCGCTGCGCGGTTCGGTCTGCCTGTACCAGGGCGAGGAACTGGGCCTGCCCGAGGCCGACGTGCCGTACGAAGCGTTGCAGGACCCCTACGGCAAGACGTTCTGGCCGAACTTCAAGGGTCGCGATGGCTGCCGCACGCCGATGCCATGGAACGACGAAGGCCAGGCGGGCTTCAGCGACGGACAGCCCTGGCTGCCGATTCCTGCCGAGCATCGCACCATCAACGTGGCCAGGCAGGAGGCCGATCCTGCGTCCGTCCTCAATCGCGTGCGCGGCTTCCTTGCGTGGCGGCGCACGCAACCGGCGTTGCGCAGCGGCAGCATCCGCTTCCTCGATGCGCCGGAGCCGGTGCTCGCCTTCGTACGTGAAGCCGACGGGCAACGCCTCCTGGTGGTGTTCAACCTGTCCGCCAGCGCGGTGCAGTGGCCGCTGCCGGGCGGCATCGTCGCCGAGACGCTGGAAGGACACGGCCTGCAGCAGGCGACGTGCGATGGCGGGACGCTGTCGATGCCGGCGCGCGGCGTGTATTTCGCCAGCATCGCCTGACACGTTGCACCTCCGACCGCGTGTCGGAGGCACTGCGTCCCGTTCGAGGGCGCCATATTCCGCCGCCACGATGCGGCGTTCATGAGCTGTGCGCGAACACGCGGAGCACACCGTTCCCGTGCGTGTTTTTCCGTACGGAATGCGTGTTACGGCGGTTCGCGGAAATATGCATGAATACGTATGCAGGCCGATTTGTGCGACTGCGCGCGCCACTACCATGGCCGCACATTCCGGGGGCACCTTGCCCGGCATGGAAGACCCGGGCGATCGCGTCGTGCGACGCACCCGGTTCATCGCATACAACGTCCTTGGAGAGGGGAACATGCATTTCAAGCGCAACCTGCTGAGCGCGGCGTTGGCGTCTGCCATCGCGCTGACCGCAACCGGCGTACAGGCCCAGACCGCTACTACCGCCACCGACACGGCGCCCGCGAACGACGCGACCGAACTCGACACGGTCGTCGTCACCGGCATCCGTCGCGGTATCGAGAGCGCGATCTCGGTCAAGCGCGAATCGACCTCCATCGTCGAGGCGGTGTCCGCCGAAGACATCGGCAAACTGCCCGACGTCAGCATCGGTGAATCCATCGGCCGTCTGCCCGGCCTCGCTGCGCAGCGCGTGGCCGGTCGTGCGCAGGTGATCAGCGTGCGCGGCCTGTCGCCGGACTTCTCCACCACGACGCTCAATGGTCGCGAGATGGTCAGTACCGGCGACAACCGCAGCGTCGAGTTCGACCAGTATCCGTCCGAGCTGGTCGCGGGCGTCACCGTCTACAAGACGCCCGACGCCGGCCTCATCGGCCAGGGCCTGTCGGGCACGATCGACATGCAGACCGTGCGTCCGCTGAGCTTCGATGCGCCGGTCGGTACCGTCGGCGTGCGCGGACAGCGCAACTCGCTGGGTGCGGCGGCCGATTCGTCCGCCTACGGCGAGCGCATCAATGCCAGCTACATCACCCAGAACGCGGCGCGCACGTTCGGCTTCTCGATCGGCTATTCGCACACCACTACCCCCATCCAGGAAAACCAGGTCGGTCTGTACGAGCCGTGGCAGGCGATCGGCGACAACTGGCGTCCGGGCGTGCCGTCGGGCACGTTCTACTCCGACGGCATCAAGGCGCTGCGCCGCACCGGTGAGACCAAACGCGATGGCGTGATGGCCACCCTGCAGTTCCGTCCGTCGAATGCCTGGACCAGCACGCTGGACCTGTTCCACTCGGAAGCCGAACAGGTCGACACGGCCAACCAGTTCGAAGTGCACATCGGCGACTACAACGGAACGAACGATCCGGACAAGATCCGCTTGACCGTCACCAATCCGAGCATCAACGGCAACAACACCTTCACTGGTGGCACGGTCGGCAACGTGTATCCGCTGGTCCGCGGCATGTACAACAAGCGCGAGGATGAGATCAACGCGTTCGGCTGGAACAACGAATTCACCGCTGGCCAGGCGCGCATCATCGCCGACATCGGCTGGTCGCGTGCCAAGCGTGACGAGCTCAACCTCGAGAACAATACGCAGCTGCTGCCGTCGCCGCAGCAGTTCGATACGCTGCAGCTGCAGCTCCGCAACAGCGGCTTCTCGCAGATCAATCCCGGCCGCGACTACTCGGATCCGAGTTCGCTGTACCTGTCTAACACGATCTATGGCTCGGGTTACGGCAAGGTGCCGAACGTCGTCGATGAACTCCGCACCGGCAAGCTGGCGGCCTCGTTCCCGGCACCGGCGTTCCTGTCCTGGATGTCGGATATCGATGTTGGCCTGAACTACGCCGATCGCGAGAAGAACAAGCGCCAGCCCGAGGGCAACATCAATCTCGGTGCGCAGGGCGTCACCGCGATCGCGTCGGACCTGCAGTACCGCCCGGTCGACCTGAGCTTTGCCGGCGTCGGCTACATCCCGTCCTGGAACGTTCCGGCCGCTGTCGCGCGATACATGATCTTCCAGCCGAACGCCGACGCGGACTATCTGGTCGCCAAGTCGTGGGATGTCAGGGAAAAGACCACAACCGCTTACCTGCGCGGCAATATCAATACCGATTGGGGCAATGTCAGCGTGCGTGGTAACGCCGGCGTGCAGGTCCAGCGCGTCGACCAGTCCTCCGATGCGATCCGGCTCAGCGGCGGTGGCGATCCGCAGCCCATCCACATGGGCAAGACCTTCACCGACGTGCTGCCGAGCATGAACCTGGCGTTCGGCTTCGATAACGACCAGACCCTGCGCGTCGCGCTGGCCAAGCAGGTGGCGCGTCCCCGCGTCGACCAGCTGCGCGCGTCGCTGGAAGTGTCGGCGTCCGACGGTCCCGACCAGGACAACGGCTTACGCAACAGCTTCGCCAGCGGCGGCAACCCGCTGCTGGATCCGTGGCGTGCCTACGCGTTCGACGTGTCCTACGAGAAGTACTTCGGCACCAAGGCCTATGTCGCCGCGGCCTACTTCTACAAGGACCTGCGCAACTACATCTACACCCAGACCGATCCGTTCTACGATCTCTCCGCCTACACGCCGGACATCCCGCCCAGCACGAACAACCCGGGCATCGGCGTTGATCCGATCGGCAGCTACACGCGGCCGGTGAACGGCGAGGGCGGCACGCTGCAGGGCCTGGAGTTGACCGCTTCGCTGCCGTTCGACATGTTCAGCGAAGCCCTGCAGGGCTTCGGTGTGATCGCCAGCGCCACCTTCAACGACAGCAACATCCAGATCCGCGATCCGGAAAGCGCATCCAGCGTCGGCGCCGGCGACATCGACCTGCCGGGCCTGTCCAAGCGCGTCTACAACCTGACGGTGTACTTCGAGAAGAACGGCTTCGAGGCGCGCGTCAACCAGCGTCGCCGCTCGGACTTCATCGGCGAGATCGGCAACTTCAACGGCAACCGCACCTTGCGCTACGTGGTGGGCGAGAACATCACCGACGCGCAGGTCAGCTACTCGTTCCCGGAAGGACACGCGCTCAGCGGCTTGAGCGTGCTGCTCCAGGCCAGCAATCTGACCGACGAGGCCTACCAGACCTACGCCGGCACGAAGGATCGCCCGCTGGAGTACGTCGAATGGGGTCGCAGCTACCTGCTGGGCGTCAGCTACAAGTTCTGATCATGTAAACCGTGCTCTCCCGGCCCGTCGGCGTCATGCCGGCGGGCTTTTTCTTTGTGGGGACGAGGGATGGGAGAGGGCGCTGGTACCGGGATGTCGGGCGGCCAGTCCCATTGCATGCGGCGCTCGCGTGAGGGCGGCCAAGGTGCCATCATCCCGCCGTCGATACCGACCAGAGGATGCGGACATGGCCAAGGGCCTGGACAAGAAGAAAGAGCAGAAGAAGAAACCTGCCAAGACGCTGAAGGAAAAGCGGGCGGACAAGCAGGAAAAGAAGAGCACGCGCTGAGGTGTTCGATCATGGCACCGGGTCACCTCGCGCACGCCGCCGTCGTTTCGCATAGCCGACCGACCCGGGCGCCCGGTGCCTTGGTGCTTGTTCCACCGCTCCTGGCACTTGCAGCGTCGTTGTTCGGCGGTAATGCCCTGGCGTGTTCGATGTGGATCCCGCCGCCCGGGCAAAGGCTGGAACAAAGCCAAGCCGTCGTGCTGGCTGTCCCGAAGACCATTTCGTTTCACCCCGAGGAAGCGTCAGAGCGAAATTACTCTGGCCCATTCAGGCAAACCATTCTTTGGGAAGTCCTGATCAGCTGGAAGGGAGCCTACAAGCGGGGAGGAACGTTCACGACGAATCGATCGTTCGGTGGCGACTACCGGTGCGGATCAGCTTCCCCCATCCGCTTCCGCGAGGTACGGATTCTCTATCTGCAAGGCCGCGAGCCCTACAGCACGTTCAGTTCGACAATCGCGTCCGACGCGGAGTATGACTTCAGATACCTCGAATCCCGAGGACGTCAGTGAGAACGGCACGAGCGGGTGGGACCTCGCAGGGCGACCATTCGCCTCCACCATCGGATCGACCAGATCCCTAAAACAAAAAGCCCCGCGCGAGCGGGGCTTCGTGTAAGTGGTGGAGCCAGGGAGGATCGAACTCCCGACCTCGTCATTGCGAACGACGCGCTCTCCCAGCTGAGCTATGGCCCCACAAGAGCGGCGCCATTCTAGCCCGCGGCAGGCGCTGGTGCCAAGCCTGAACCGGTGAGGATGGGGTCAAGCGCCGGGGCCAGTTGCTGCCGTCGCCAGCCGGACAGTGCGGCGGGCCATTGGCCGGATTCCTGCAGGGCTTCCAGGTAGCGGCGCGATGCGAGCACGCCATCAGGCAGGCCGAGTTCCGTGCTGCGTGCGGAGACGGCGTCCTGCAGTCGCTTGAGCTGGGCCTTGTCGCCGTCGCTGGCATTGCGAGCGACCGGCATCGACGCCTCGTCGTCCAGCGGCGTGGTGAGCGCCTGCCAGACCGCGTCGGCCAGCTTGCGCGGGGCCTTGGGCTGGGTGTCGAACAGGCGCAGCAACGCGGCCTTGTCGCTGGGCGGGGTGCGCGCAAGGGCGACCGACAGTTCATTGTCCAGGATCCAGCTGCGTGGCTTGTCGCTGGCGCGGGCCTGCACCTCGCGCCAGCGCAGCAGGCGGACCAGCCGACGCTGCGCGTCCACGTCGAGGAACTGCGCGCTGCGCATCGACAGGTGCGGCCAGCGCTCGCCTTCATCGTGCGCCGCGTTCTCGACGAAGCGCGCGCAGTCCTCTTCCACCCAGCCCTGGCGGCCCGTCGCGGCCAGTTCGGCCTGCAGCATGTCGTGCACGGCGAACAGGTAGCGCACGTCGTCGGCCGCATAGTGCAGCTGCGACTCGCTCAACGGGCGGCGCAACCAGTCCGAACGCGTCTCTCCCTTGGGCAGTACGATGCCGGTGACGCGCTCCACCAGCTTCTGGTAGCCGATGCCGGCGGCGACGCCCGCGATGGCGGCGGCGATCTGCGTATCGAACAGCGGCGAAGGCAGCGCGTCGCAGGCCACCTTGAACGCCACCAGGTCCTCGCTCGCGCTGTGCATCACCTTGGTGATCGAGGTGTCGAGCAGCCACGGCCGCAGCGCGTCGGTCATGCCCGGCGCCAGCGGATCGACCAGCAGCACATCGTCCTCCAGTGCGATCTGCACCAGCGCGAGCTGCGGCCAGAAGGTGCGTTCGCGGACGAACTCGGTGTCCAGGCCGATCCGCGTCGGTCGGCGCTGTAGCTGCGCATCCAGCGCGGCGGGGGTGTTGATCCAGTGGGGCACGTCGTCTCCGCGGTAATGCGTCGTTTGCTCAGTCGGGCGACAATAACCTAAGGTCCGGGCTCGGCCGGTATCGTCGTCCGGCATTGTCTCACGGGGCCGTCGGCTCCCATCACGGAGGGTGTTTGCGCACGATCCTCGCCGCCTTGTTGCTGTCGCTGCCGTGGCTCGCGGGCTGTTCGCGCGATGCAGCGGATCCCGGCGGTGCCGACGCCGGCGCCGATGCGATCCGCATGCCCAGCGTCACCGTCACCGGCGACGACAGCGGCGTGGAAGAACTGAACTGGCGTCCGCCGCAGGTGGCGCTGGCAGCGGACGATGTCGCCGATGCGCACCGGCGCGCCGCGGACGCCTTGTCCGGCGGGCGCCTGTTCGATGGCCCCGACGATGCGATTCCGCTGTACCTGGCGCTGCTGCGGCTCGATGCCGACGACACGCGCGCGAAGACGGGCCTGGACCGCAGTCTCGACCGCCTGCTGGAGCAGGGCGCGCAGGCACTCCGGCATGCCGAGGACCGGACCGAGTCGTTGCGCCGCGCGCGCCAGATCGCCGCGGTGGCGCGGACGGTGGCGCCGGGCGATGCCGCGGTCAGTGCCTATCTGGCGAAGGTGGACGAGGCCGACCAGCTCACGCGGCTGAACCTGGCCAGCGAACGCGCCCTGCGCGAAGGGCGGCTGGGCGAGGCGGGTGGCGGCGCCTTGGCCGGCTTCCGCGCAGTCCTCAAGTGGAAGCCCGGCCAACCGCGCGCCCTGCAGGGCATCGCGGCGGTGGAGAGCGCGATGATCCGGCGTGCGGAAGAGGCCGCACTCGCCAGCGATTTCGGGACGGCGCGCATCTGGCTGGCGCATGCGGCCAAGGTCCGCGAGGACGCGCAGACCGTCGCCGATGCGCGGGTGCGCGTGGAAGCCATCCGTCTGGCGCGGATCGTCGAACTGCGCGACGCCGGCGTGCGCGACATGGCCACGCCGTTGGGCCTGAAGGATGCCCGCATCAAGCTGGCCGAGGTGCTGCGCATCGCCGAGCCCGGCAATCGCGTGGCGGCCGATTTCCGCCAGCGCATCGACCTGGCCACGCACTACGGCCAGTTCCGCCCGGGCCAGGCCTTCACCGATGGCCTGCATCATGGCGGTCGCGGCCCGGAGATGGTCGTGGTGCCGCATGGCGGTTTCCTGATGGGCGCCGCGGATGACGAGACTGGCGCGGCCGATGCCGAGAAGCCCGCGCACTACGTACGCTTCGACCGAGGCTTCGCCATGGCGCGGCATCCGGTGACGGTGGGCGAGTTCCGCCGCTTCGTCGATGCCACGCAGTACCGCCCGCGCGCGACGCGCCGCGGTCATTCGGTGGTTTACGACGAGCGAAGCGGCAACTTCGTGCGCCGCAGCGGCGTGGACTGGCAGTCGGATTACGCAGGCCAGCCGGCCAGCGACGACATGCCGGTGCTGCACGTCAGCGTGTACGACGCCGAAGCCTACGCCGAGTGGCTGGCCGGGCAGACCGGTCACGGCTACCGCCTGCCCAGCGAGGCCGAGTACGAATACGCCCTGCGCGCGGGCCAGCAGGGACGCTATCCCTGGGGCAACGGGCAACCCCCGCGCGGCGTGGCCAACCTGACCGGCGGCAACGACCGCTCGCCCAGCGGGCGCACCTGGAACAACGCCTTCGTCGGCTACGGCGACGGCTACTGGGGGCCGGCACCGGTGGGCAAGTTCCGCGCCAACGCCTTCGGCCTGAAGGACCTGGACGGCAACACCAGCGAATGGGTCGGCGACTGCTGGCACGCCAGCTACCGGCGCGCGCCCGCCGACGGGGCGACGTGGTTCAATCCCGGCTGCCGCTCGCGGGTGGTGCGCGGCGGCTCCTGGGCCAGCTCGCCGGCACAGGCACGGTCCGCATGGCGTTCGTCCTCGGATTCGGATATGACTAATGCGCGGGTGGGCTTCCGCGTCGTTCGCGGCATCTAGCCGCCAGGGAGAGGGTGATGAGGCAAGATCCTTACGGTCGCCAGCAATACGGGCAGGGCGGCGGGCGCCGCGGTGGCGGGCTGGGCAACCTGCGCTGGCTGATCCTGCTGGGCTTCCTGGTCTACGGCGGCTGCTACTACTTCAGTAACCGCGTGGTCGATCCCTACACCGGCGAGAAGGTGCTGATCGACAACTCCATCGGCGTGGAAGAAGAGAAAGCCCTTGGCCTTCAGGCCTACGAGGAGATCCTGCAGCAGGAGCGCCCGGTCGATCCGAATTCGCAGATCGCCCAGCAGGTGCGCACCATCGCGCAGCACCTGATCGCCAAGGTGCCCGAGGTCGAGGCGGCCATCGCGGCCGAAAAGGGCACCCAGCCCAGCGGCAACTGGAAGTCCTTCGACTGGGACGTCAATGTCATCCAGTCCGACCAGGCCAACGCGTTCTGCCTGCCCGGCGGCAAGATGGCGGTGTACACGGGCCTGATCCCGGTCGCGCAGAACGCCGACGCGGTGGCGGTGGTGATGGGCCACGAGATCGCCCACGCACTCCTGCGCCACGGCGCGCAGCGCATGTCGCAGCAGAAGCTGACGCAGATCGGCCAGATGGCCGGCGCGATGAGCGGCATGGACCCGCAACAGCAGCAGATGGTGATGGCCGCGATGGGCTACGGCTACCTGCTGCCGTACGCGCGCGAGCACGAGACGCAGGCCGACGAGGTCGGCCTGATGTTGGCCGCCGCGGCCTGCTTCAATCCGGAAGAAGCCGTGCCGCTGTGGCAGCGCATGAGCGAAGCCAGCGGCGGCCAGGCACCGCCGGAGTTCTCCTCCACCCATCCCAATCCCGGCACGCGCATCCAGAACCTCACCGCGCTGATGCCGAAGGCGAAGGAGTACCGCGCCAAGTTCTGCCCGCAGGGCGCGGTGCAGTGAAGCGCCTGCTCGGCATCGTGCTGCTTGCGGTGACGGCGCTTGCGGCGCCGGCCCATGCCGAGGTCAGGGATGCGAAGCCGGACGGCTTCACGGTCGAGAATTCGGTCTGGGTCCCGGCCACGCCACAGGTCGCCTACGCCGCACTGGTGAACGACGTCGGCCGCTGGTGGCCGGCCGACCATACGTGGTGGGGCGATGCCTCGAAGCTGTCGATCAGCGACAAGGCCGGTGGCTGCTTCTGCGAGCTCAACGGTGCGCAGCAGGCCTGGCACATGACGGTGACCTTCACCGACCCCGGCAAGCTGCTGCGCATGACCGGCGGCCTCGGCCCCCTGCAGGGCATGGGGCTGCACGGCGCGCTGGAATGGCGCTTCGTCGACGAGAAGGGTGGCACCCGCATCACGCTGTGGTACCGCGTCGGCGGCTATACGCCCGACGACCTGGGCAAGTTCGCGCCGGTCGTGGACAAGGTGCAGGGCGTGCAGCTGGGTGGGCTGGCCGCCTTCCTGCGCAATGGCGCCGACGGTGCGCCTGCCGGTTGATCGACCTTACTGCGTTGGAGCTTGGACAGGTACTCCGCCTGCATCGCCGCGAGAGCGCATGAACGCGACAAGCCTTTGCCTTGCACGGACCCTCGTCATCGCCACGGCGACGGTGTCAGGAGGGGTGGCAGCTCAACCTGCGGCCGTGGGCTTCTGGGAAGCTCGCGAAGCATCCGTGGCATCGGCGCCGGACAGTCCGAAGGTTCGCATCGCGATCTGGGACAGCGGCGTGGATACGACCCTGTTCCCCGGGCAAGTCGCGCGAGATGAGGACGGCGCGCTGTTGCTGCGTGGTTATGACGCCTTCAAGCAACGCCAGGACACCGCGATGGCGGTGCTGCCGGAAGGTCTTCTTGCTCGAGCGGACGAGTTGAACGCGATGCTGCGGGCGCTGGATGATCGCGACAGCGGGGAGGATACCGCCGAGGCCCGGGCGATTTCCGTGCGCATGAAGGCGCAGTCGCCCGCCGAGGCTGCGGCCTTCGATGATGACATCGGACGGTGGGGTGGATTCGTGCATGGCACCGCGCTTGCCGACATCGCGCTGCGAGGGCTGCCCGACGCAGAGATCGTCATCGCGCGCATGGAATGGTGGCATGGCGATCCTCCGGTTCCCTGCTGGACGCGTGAACTTGCGGATCGTGAGGCCGCGTCCATCGGCGATTTGCTTGCCTTCGTCGTGGCCAGCGGCGCGCGCGTGGTCAACATGTCGTGGGGCCGTGCCGAGCGGGCCTATGTGCGCAACCTGGAAAAATGCGCGCCGGCCATGGCGCCCTCCGAGCGGCAGGCTTTGGCCCGCTATACGGTGGAGGCGATTCGCGAGGTGTTGCGCACGGGCATGCAGGCAGCGCCGGACGTGTTGTTTGTCGGTGCAGCGGGCAATGCGTCGAGCAGCATGGAAGCGGCCAATCCGGCGACACGATTCACGCTGCCCAACTTCATCCTGGTCGGGGCCGTTGACCGTCATGGGGTGACGACGGAGTGGACCAACACCGGCCCGGAAATCACTCTGTTCGCGAACGGCGACCGGGTGGAGGCGCGTCTGCCGGGCGGCATGACCTCCTATCCCTCAGGCACCTCCATGGCAGCTCCACTGGTTGCGAATGCGGCGGCCAAGATATGGACCGTGCGACCGGGGATGAGCGGAGCGCAGGTGAGGCAGCTGTTGGAGCGCACCGCGACACCCAATGTCTCCGGTCAACCCCTGCTGCATCCGAAACGCGCCGTGGATGCGGCACTGGAACGCTGACTCCGGCAACCGAGCAGGATGGTTTGACGCGCTGCGTACTGCATGGCAAGAAAACCACCCTTTGAGGCGCCATCAGAACGGAAACCCATGTCCCGCATCATCCCCATGCAACCCGTCCGCCATCTGCCGCGGGCGATCCTGTTCTACGAGAAACTCGGCTTCACCGTCGAGGACCGGCGTGACGACTGGGTCTGGGCGAAGCTGCGCTGGGGCGAGTGCCGGGTGATGCTGGACCAGTCGATCAACGTGAATCCGGACGCGCCGCGCGGTGCGGTGCTGTACCTGTATCCGGACGATCTGGTCGCTTTCCACCGCCAGGCGCGCGACAACGGCCTCGACGTGCCCGACCTGGAAGACACCTTCTACGGCATGCGCGAATTCCGCATCGACGACCCGGATGGCAACCGCCTGTGGATCGGGCAGCAGGCGACAGGCTAGGGCGGCGCGTCGCGCGGATTTGTCGACGGTCGCTTCGCTCTCACACCCGTCGGCGTGGATGGCATTCCGGGCGCCATCGATGGCCCTCGGAGCGCCATCGATGGGGCTCCGAGCGGCTCTCGTCTCACACGGAATGCCAGCGATCGGGCCCGGAAAGCCAGGGGGTGGCACTCGGAGATCCATCGATGGCTTTACGAGTCCCATGCGTCTCACACTGAAAGCCATCGATGGTATTCCGGAAGCGATCGATGGCTCTCAACGTGCCATCGATGGCCCCCGGAAAGCCATCCGTCTCACAGTAAGTCCCATCGATCGCTTTCCGAATGCCAGAGTGTGGCTCCCGGAATGCCATCGATGGCTTTCCGAGCCCGAGCTGCGGCACGCCGAGCTCCGCGTGAGGGATTCCGGGCCCCATCGATGGGGCTCGACAGCCCATCCCGTGCGGGTATGGAAGAGACGCCGCTGACCGCCGGTGTGATGTGACTGCGTTGGAGAGAACGACCGGTCGCCTCCAAGCGGCCCCTCTCCCTCCCTCACATGGAACCTGCCCATGCCTGTCACGCGCGACCGCCCGTATACCGGAATGAACTTCCACGTCGATCTCGGCCTGGGGGACGGACCCGACGCCGGCGTGTCGGAGGTGCTGTTTCCCGCGGCCCGCCTGCAGCTCAACGAGTACCGCAACGGCAACGACAGGACGCCGGAAACGAGGAA
The DNA here is from genome assembly GCF_010093445.1 of Pseudoxanthomonas japonensis. Taxonomy (GTDB): domain Bacteria; phylum Pseudomonadota; class Gammaproteobacteria; order Xanthomonadales; family Xanthomonadaceae; genus Pseudoxanthomonas_A; species Pseudoxanthomonas_A japonensis. The sequence continues at coordinate 55,371 of NZ_PDWW01000025.1, forward strand.
ACTGTCGACGCTGACGCACTACGACAATCTGGTGCTGCGGCGGGGCGTGATCGGGTCGCTGGCGTGGTACCGATGGTGGGACGAGGCGCGCAATGGCGGCGATGCCCGGCGCACCGTCACGGTCACGCTGCTGGACGAGCAGGGCAATCCCGCGATGAGCTGGCGCTTCCTGCGCGCGCGACCGGCGGGCTACCTGACCTCGCCGCTGGACGCGGTGGAGGCGAACACGCTGTTCGAAACGCTGGAGATCGCGTTCGACCGCTTCGAACTGGAATAAGGCTCAGTCCCGCGGATCGCGCGGCGTATCGCGGACGTAGTGCAGCACGAAGCCGATCGCCAGGCCAAGCAGGACACAACCGACGGCCATCGCCGCCGAGGCTGGCTCCTTGCCGGTCAGGAAGAACAGGCCCGTGCCAGCGCCGATGCCCAGCAGCAATGGGATGGCGAAACGGGGCTGCGACCACAGGCCGTACAGCAAGGATCCGATCAGGTCCATGAGGTGCTCCCGGCGACGGATACCGGGAGCATGGCACCGTCGCTCAGAGCTTGCTGAAGAGCGTCGCGGCCACGAGCAGGCCGAAGCCGGCGACCACCAGCCAGAACGCATGCGGGGCCAGTACCGGCACGTAGCCGAACTTCGCGGCGATTCCGCCGCCGCCGAGCAGCAGCGCGATCAGCCAGACGCCGAAGGTGGGAGGAGTGAGTTTCATCGAGGGTCCTTGTCGAAGGTGCGTGTTGATTCGCAGGGAGCGGAAAGACGGGGACGCGGCGTGCCGGTCAGAAGCTCATGAACAGACCGCCGTTGACCGGCAGGTTGGCGCCGGTGATGTAGCCGGCGTCGTCGGCGGTGAGGAACGCCACCGCGCGCGCGATGTCGTCCGGCTGGCCGATGCGGCCGACCGGTACCGACGCGACGGTGCGGTCGCGCACGTCGTCGGGCATCGCGCGCGTCATCGGCGTTTCCACGTAGCCGGGCGAGACGCTGTTGACGGTGACGCCCTTGCGCGCGACTTCCCGTGCCAGCGACATCGTGAAGCCATGCAGGCCGGCCTTCGCCGCGGCGTAGTTCACCTGGCCGAAGTTGCCGGTCTGCCCGCTGACCGAGCTGATGTTGACGATGCGGCCGAAGCCGCGCGCCTGCATGCCGTCGATGGCGTGGCGGCAGAGGTTGAACGCGCTGTCCAGGTTCACGCCGATCACCGCGTCCCACTGCGCCTTGTCCATCTTGCGCAGGGTCGCGTCGCGGGTGATGCCGGCATTGTTGACCAGGATGTCGAGCGCGCCGTGGCGGGCTTCGACGTCGCGCACGAACGCAGCGCACGCGTCGAAGTCGGCCACGTCGACGGTGGCGGTCCCGATGTCGAGCGATGCGGTCTGTGCGCGGAAGTGGTCCAGACGTTCTGGTGAAGCGGGCAGGTCGGCGGCGATCACCTTGCGGCCGGCGCGAGCCAGTGCCTGGCAGATAGCCAGTCCCAGCCCACCCATGCCGCCGGTCACCACGGCGATACGTTGCGTCATGCGGAGTTCCTGTGGTCTCGGCTCAAAAAAAGGCCCGCGCAACGGGGCGCGGGCCGGGTTTCACTACAGGGGATATCAGCGCGCGCGCGTTTTCGGCGTCTCGCGCGGGGTTTCCTTCGGCTTGACCGTCGTCGGACGGCCCATGCCGCCGGTGAGGTTGCGCTGGAATTCCTGCCACAGCTCCATGTTGCGCTCGGTGAGCTGGTTCATCATGGTCCACGGCGTCTGGCCGAGTAGGTTGCCCATCTGGCTGCGGAACTGCTGCTGCTGCTCCATGAACAACTGCATGCTGCGCTCCAGGTAGTTGCCCATGAAGCCCTGCAGCGAGTCGCCGTAGAAACGGATGATCTGGCTGAGCAGCTGCGTGGACAGCACCGGTTCGCCGTCCTGTTCCTGCTCGCTGATGATCTGCAGCAGCACGGTGCGGGTCAGGTCGTTGCCGGTCTTGGCGTCGCGGACCTCGAAGTCCTCGCCGTCGACGATCAGCTGGCGCACGTCCTCGATGGTGATGTAGCTGGAGATCTCGGTGTCGTACAGGCGACGGTTGGGGTACTTCTTGATGATGCGGATCGCAGCCATTGAGTCTTCGCTCTAAACGCGTATGACCGCAGCATGACGCAGCGCAACAGCCCTTGCAACAGGCCACAAGGCAGGGATGCCCTGTTCAGGCAGCGAAAAATGTTGCGCAGCATCGGAATGGACGACGCCCCTTGCGGGGCGTCGTGTGACACGGTGGACGTGGCGCGGCGCGGGCCTACCAGCCCATGTGGTGGCCACCGTTGATGTCGAGGTTGGAGCCGGTGATCCAGGCTGCCTGCTCATCGACGAGGAAGGCGACCGCGTAGGCGATCTCCTCAGGCTTGCCGAGACGACCGGTCGGGATGTCGGCGGCGATCTTGGCGCGTACCTCTTCCGGCACGGCCATCACCATGTCCGTGGCCACGTAGCCCGGCGACACGGTGTTGACGGTAATGCCGAGCTTGGCGTTCTCGCGCGCCAGCGAAATGGTGAAGCCGTGCATGCCGGCCTTCGCGGCGGCGTAGTTGGCCTGGCCGTACTGGCCTTTCAGGCCGTTGATGGAGCTGATCTGGATGATGCGGCCCCACTTGCGCTCGCGCATGCCGTCGATCACCGGGCGGGTGACGTTGAACACCGAATTGAGGTTGGTGTTGATCACGTCGCCCCACTGGGTGGCCGACATCTTGTGGAAGGTGCCGTCGCGGGTGATGCCGGCGTTGTTGACCAGCACCTCGACCGGGCCGAGGGTCTGTTCGACCTCCTTCACCATGGCCTGCGCCTCGTCCGGCGAGGTCACGTCGCCCTTGACCAGCGCGAACTCATAGCCGTCCGCCTTCATCTGCGCCTGCCATGCACGCGCCTTCTCTTCGTTCCGGTAGTTGGTGGCGACCTTGTGGCCCATGTCGGCCAGCTTCTTGCAGATGGCGGTACCGATACCTCCGGTGCCGCCGGTGACCAGGGCGACGCGCGATGTCATGTGGGGACTCTCCTTGGACCGCCGCAAGCCGACGGCCACCCGATTCTAGACAGCGCCTGCGGCAGCATTGTTGTGCGCTGCAGCGAACGTCAGTGATGTCACTTTTGGCAGGCGATCCGGCAGGAATTCGCGTGTTGCGATCCGCAGGGCGGCAGCGACCGTCGGCGCGCCGTCGAGGACGGCAACCGGTTGCCCCAACGCCTGCCAGGCGATCCGCAGGGCCGGTAGCGGCGCGTCGTCGTCGATGGGCAGGGACGCCATCGATTTCGACAGCTTGTGGCCGTCCGCATCGACAATCAGCGGCAGGTGCAGATGGCGCGGGGTGGGCAGGCCGAGTGCGCGCTGCAGCAGGATCTGCCGGGGCGTGGAGTCGAGCAGGTCGGCGCCGCGCACGATGTCGGTGATGCCCTGGTCCGCATCGTCGACGACCACGGCCAGTTGGTAGGCCCAGAAACCATCGGCACGGCGCAGCACGACGTCGCCAACCTCGCGGTCGACGCGCTGTTCGACGGCGCCCTGCAGGCCGTCTTCGAAGGACACGACCGTGTCGTCGGGTACGCGCAGGCGGATGGCCGGCGCGCGGGTGGGATCGCTCGCCACGCAATGCCGATGGATGCCGCCGGCCGCGGTCAGATCGGAGCGGCTGCAGCGGCATTCGAAGGCATTGCCGCTTGCCAGCAGTCGCGCCAGCGCATCGCCGTAAAGATCGTGCCGTGCGCTCTGCCGAACGACGGGCTCGTCGGAGGTCATCCCGAACGCTGCCAGCGTCGCCAGTTGCATCTCGGCAGCGCCGGCGACTTCGCGCGGCGGATCGAGATCCTCCATCCGCACCAGCCACGTGCCGTCGTGGTGGCGCGCCAGCAGCCAGCTCCCCAACGCGGCGACCAGTGAGCCGAGATGCAGCCGGCCAGTGGGCGATGGCGCGAAGCGGCCGCGGTACGGGGAGGGAACGTTGTCGCTCATTCGTCAATAGTGGAGGAAAGCTGAACCATGCAGTCAGCAAGTCGCTTGAATTCAGGCGGGCACAACCGCAATTCTGCGGTCGTAACCGTCTGCATACCACTTGTTCCGGAGATCCCCGTCTTGTTCACGCGCGTCGCGTTGTTCCTCGCTACCAACCTGGCCGTGCTGGCCCTGGCCAGCGTGGTCATGTCCCTGCTGGGCGTCAATTCCAGCCAGATGGGTGGCCTGCTGGTTTTCGCGGCGATCTTCGGCTTCGGCGGCTCGCTGATCTCGCTGCTGACCTCCAAGTGGATGGCCAAGCGCGCCACCGGTGCCATGGTCATCGAGCAGCCGCGCAACGACGCCGAGCGCTGGCTGGTCGCCACCGTGCAGCGCCAGGCCAAGGCCGCCGGCATCGGCATGCCGGAGGTCGCCATCTACGACGCACCGGAGATCAACGCCTTCGCCACCGGTGCCAACCGCAACAACGCGCTGGTGGCGGTGTCCACCGGCCTGCTGCGGCAGATGAACCAGGACGAGGCCGAAGCCGTGCTCGGCCACGAGGTCGCCCACGTCGCCAACGGCGACATGGTGACCATGGCATTGCTGCAGGGCGTGCTGAACACCTTCGTGATCGTGCTGGCCCGCGTGGTGGGCGGCATCGTCGACAGCTTCCTGTCCGGCAACCGCGAAGGCAGCGGCCGGGGCTTCGCCTACTACCTCATCGTGATGGCGCTGGAGGTGGTGTTCGGCCTGTTCGCCACGATGATCGCGATGTGGTTCTCGCGTCGCCGCGAGTTCCGCGCCGACGAGGGCGGGGCCACGTACGCGGGGCGCCAGAAGATGATCGCCGCGCTGGAGCGCCTGAGCCAGCAGCAGCGTCCGAGCACGTTGCCGGCGCAGGTGGAAGCCTTCGGCATCGCCGGTGGCATCGGGCAGGGCATGAAGAAGCTGTTCCTCAGCCATCCGCCGCTGGAAGAGCGCATCGCCGCGCTGCGCGCGCAGCAGGGCACGTTCGCCTGATCGTAAGGTGTCCGTGGCAAACGAAAACCCGCCGGAAGGCGGGTTTTTCATGCCTTCTCTTTTAGTGCGCGGCGAGAGTTGAGTACACGCGCCATGCTGCTGCATCGAAGCTGCTTGCCCGCACCTGCGGGATAGGAGGGTTTCACTTGCCAGAAATCCAGTCGCCGCGCATCGCTGTTTTCCTTCTCCCTGCGCAAGCGGGGAGAAGGTGCCTGACGGGCGGATGAGGGGCAGCGCGCGGCGCGTCCACAGCCGCAGACGTGTCCTCACTCCGTTCGCCCCTCACCCGCCTTGCACCCTCTCCCCGCTGCGCAGGGAGAGGGAATGCAACCATCGCTCCGCCACGTCGATGGTGTCTGTCCGCGATTGCGGGAGCGCGCAACCAGGTCAGCTGAAGTCGTAGTTCATCGCCGGGCCCGGCGCGGCGAGGAAGTTGCCTTCCACATAGTCCAGGCTGGCGGTGAACAGGAACGCCATGGTGGCCGCGTCCTGCACGTGCTCGGCCACCGTCAGGATGCCCAGCGCCTGCGCACGCTCGGCGATCTCACGGATCTTCTGCTGGTGCTCGGTGTTCTTGCCGAGGTCCTCGCTGAAGACGCGGTCGATCTTGAGGAAGGTCGGCTGGAAGTGCGACAGCAGCTGGAACGAGTCCAGGCCGGCACCGAAATGCTCCAGCCCCACTTGGCAGCCCAGCTTGGCGGCCGCGGTCTGGAACGCCTGCGCCTGGCGCAGGTGCGTGAAGACCTTGGCTTCGGGCGTCTGTAGCCAGAGGCGGTCGCCGGGAACGTCGAGCGCGGCGAGCTGCCGGGCGATCAGGTCGAGCAGGCGGTTGTCGGCGAACGAGGCCGGACTGACTTTCACCGCCAGACGGGTATCGCGTCCGGCGCGCTTGCGCTCGGCCAGTACCTCGATGGCGTGGTTCACCACCCAGCGGTCGATGGCGTCGAGCAGTCCATTCTCTTCCGCGATGCCGATGAACGACTGTGGCAACACCACCTCGCCGTTGGATTCCAGTCGCAGCAGCGCCTCGTAGATCTCGCCGGGCTCGCCCTGCAGGTTGACCACCGGCTGGTAGTGCAGGCGGAAACTGCCGTCCTGCAGGGCTTCCTGCACGCGCTTGACCCAGTTCTGCACGCGCTCTTCCTCGGCGCGGTCCACCGCGCCGGGGTCGAAGATCTCGATGCGGTTGCCGCCCAGGTTGGTCGCGGTCTGCAGGCCGTCGGTAGCGCGCGTCAGCACCGGGCCGACGTTGGCGATCTTCTCGCCGATCTGCACGCCGCCGATGCTGGCCGTGACCGAGGCCGAGCGTTCGCCCACGTTGAACACGTGCGAGGCATAGGCCGCGCGCAGCTTCTCCGCCAGCGCCGCGGTCTGCGCATGGTTGCCGCGCAGCAGGACGGCGAAGGTGCGCTCGCCGAAGCGGGCGGCGAGGCTGCCTTCGTCAAGCTTTTCCGACAGGCGTGCGGCCAGCGCGGCGGCGAGCGCGTCGGCCGAGTCGATGCCGATCTCGGACAGCAGGCGCTGGTAATGGTCGGGTTCGATCAGCAGCAGTGCGTACTGGTCCTCGCCGCGGGCGACCTGGGCCACCGCGTTCTCGAGTTCACGCAGGAAGGTGGGGCGGTTGAGCAGGCCGGTGACCATGTCGCGCTGGCGCAGGTCCTCGACCTCGCGGGCGAGTTCGGGATCGAACTCCTCGCGGCGCCGGAAGACCACCTGCACGCAGGCCTCGCCTTCGTAGGTGGCGGTGGCGAATTCCAGCGTGGCCGGGAAGCTGTCGCCATCGATGCTGCGCGCTTCCAGCTCGAAGCGGGGCGGGGGCGGCTCGCCCTTGCTGAGTTTCTTCAGCAGGGCCTTGAAGTCGGTGACGTACTGCGGACCGACCAGGTCCAGCAGCGACAGGCCTTCGACATCCTCGAACGACTCGAAGCCGAACATCTCCAGGTAGGCATCGTTGGCCCGGATATGCATGCCTTCGTGGATGTAGGCGATGGGGTCGCGCGAGGACGAGATCAACGCGTCGCAGCGGCGCTCGGTCTCGCGCATCTGGCCTTCCAGCCGGCGCTGCGAACGGCGCGCATCGAGGTCGGCCCACTCGCGCCGCAGCACTGTCAGCACATGCTCCGATCGGCCCCGCAGCGCGACCGCGCGGGCACCGGCGGCCTGGTCGGCGAGCAGGTCGGCCTCGCTGATCGCATCGGCCAGCACAATCACCGGGATGTCCTTGCCGCTGGCATCGACCTGGGCCAACACGCTGGCCAGCGGAATGCCCTTGGCGCTGCGCGAGGCGAGCAGCAGGTCCATCGGCTGCGCGGCGACCATCTGGCCCAGTTCGGCCGCGTCGATCGGTCGCAGGGGGCGCACGGCTATGCCGCCGTTGCGCAGCGTGGAGACGATGGCCTCCGCGTCTTCCGCGCTGTCGTCCACCAGGGTCAGTCGTAGCGTGGTGTCTTTGCCGATCTGCATGCAGCGTGTCCGCGAGGGGTGCGCGTTTAATACCTGAACGCGTGAGATGAGTCCAATGCAGGCGTCGCAGATGCGGACACGGCCTGCCGCGGGTGTATCAGAGCGGGCGCTTGCCGGTGTCGCCCGCCACTTCCCGCACCAGCCGCGGCACGAGGTAGCCGGAGAGGCGGGCGGCGAGGGCCGCATGCAGCGCCTTCGCCCGGGCGTCGTCGACCTCGAAATGGGCCGCGCCGGCGACGCGGTCGAGCTGGTGCAGGTAATAGGGCAGCACGCCGGCGGCGAAGCCCCGCTCGCTGAGCGCGGCGAGGGCATCGACGTCGTCGTTCACGCCCTGCAGCAGCACCGCCTGGTTGAGCAGGTGCACGCCCGCATCGCGCAGGCGGCGCAGGGCGGCGTCGACGGTGCCATCGAACTCGTTGGCATGGTTGGCGTGGATCACCAGCGTCACTGGCCACCGCAGCCCGGCCAGCCAGGCGACCAGGCCGTCGTCGATACGCTCGGGCAGCACCACGGGCAGGCGGCTGTGGATGCGCAGGCGGCGCAGGTGCGGGATGCCTGCCAAGGCATCCGACAGTTCGGCGAGCTTGCTGTTCGACAGCGACAGCGGATCGCCGCCGGAAAGCAGGACCTCTTCGACGCTGTCGTCGTGGCGGATCAGGTCCACGGCCTCTTGCCAGCCATCGCGCGCGGCGGTCTCGTCGGAATAGGGGAAGTGGCGGCGGAAACAGTAGCGGCAGTTGATCGCGCAGCTGCCGGTGGCCACCAGCAGGGCGCGGCCCCGGTATTTCTGGATCACGCCGGTACCGGTGCGGGCAGCGCCGTCGCCGACCGCGTCGAGGCCGTAGCCGGCAACCGGCTGCATCTCGTCGTCCAGCGGCAGGACCTGGCGCAGCAACGGGTCGTGCGGGTCCGCGTATCGCATCCGGCCCACGAATCCGCGCGGCACCCGCAGCGGGAACTGCGCCGCGGCCTCATCGGACACCCGGTCGGCCATCGACTCCAGTCCCAGCAGCGCCAGCAACTCGCGAGGATCGCGCACGGCGTCGCGCCAGGCCTGCTGCCAGCGGGGCGCGGCCAGCGGGGCGGGCTGTCGGGGGT
>NZ_PDWW01000026.1 GCF_010093445.1 Pseudoxanthomonas japonensis
CGGTAGCGCATGCACCCGTCCGGACGACAGGCAATAAAAAGCCCCGCCGACCCCCCCCTGGTCTGCGGGGCTTTTTATTGCCTGTCGTCCGGACGGGTGCATGCGCTACCGTGCGCGCTGTTTTCTTCCGCCGGGTGATGCATGAGCGCGACGTTCGCCGAGATGTTCGATCTGGCCATGCCCTGGTGGGCCTTCGTGCTGCGTGCCTGCCTGGTCTACTTCCTTCTGCTGGCGATGATCCGGATGACGGGCAAGCGCACGATGGGCCAGTTCACGCCCTTCGACATGCTGCTGGTCGTGCTGCTCGGCAACGCCGTGCAGAACGCGTTGCTGGGCCAGGACACCTCGGTGGGCGGCGGTCTGCTGCTCGCGGCCACGCTGATCGCGTTGAACTGGATCGTGGGCCTGGCGTCGGCACGCTCGCCGAAGGTGGAGCGCTGGGTGGAAGGCTCGCCGGTGCTGCTGGCGCGCGAGGGGCAGGTCTACCGCGACGTACTGCGGCGCGAGCTGATCAGCCATGAGGATCTCGAGAAGGCCATGCGCGAGGCGGGATGCCTCGACGTGGCCGATATCCAGCTGGCCGTGCTGGAGAACAATGGACACATCACGGTGGTGACGCGGCAGTCCTGACGCTCCGGCAGGAGCGTTTGATACGCGTCAGTCAGGGCATCGCGCCCAGGGGGCGCTCCTACAAGCGCGCGAAGCTATTCGGCCAGCCAGTCGCGCGGCTTGAGATAGTCGAGCAGCCGCTGTTCGTCGCTGCCTTCCTCCGGCGCGTAGCCGTATTCCCAGCGCACCAGCGGGGGCAGACTCATCAGGATGGACTCGGCGCGTCCGCCGCTCTGCAGGCCGAACAGCGTGCCGCGGTCGTAGACCAGATTGAACTCGACGTAGCGGCCGCGTCGGTACAACTGGAAGGCGCGTTCGCGATCGCCGTAGGGAACGTCCTTGCGCGATGCGACGATCGGCAGGTAGGCGTCGAGGAAACCGTCGCCCACCGCGCGCAGGTAACCGAAATCGCGCTCGAAATCCTCGCTCAGGTCGTCGAAGAACAGCCCGCCCACGCCGCGGGTCTCGTTGCGGTGCTTGAGGAAGAAGTATTCGTCGCACCAGCGCTTGTGCGCGTCGTAGCGCGCCTGTCCACCGAACGGTTCGCAGAGGTCGCGTGCCGTCCGGTGCCAGTGCCGGACGTCTTCGTCGACCGGATAGAACGGCGTCAGGTCGAAGCCGCCGCCAAACCACCACGCGACGGTTTCGCCGTCGCACTCGGCGCGGAAGTGGCGGACGTTGGCATGCGTGGTGGGCAGGTGGGGGTTGCGCGGGTGGAAGACCAGCGACACGCCGACGGCACGCCACGATGCGCCTGCCAGCTCCGGGCGATGCGCGGAGGCGGAGGGCGGCAGCCGGTCGCCGGACACATCGGAAAATCCGATCCCCGCCTGCTCGAACACTGCGCCATCGCGCAGCACGCGCGTGCGTCCGCCACCGCGGATCGGCGATGCGTCGCCCGGCGGGCGCGCCCACGCATCTTCGCGGAAGCGTGCACTGCCATCGGCGGCTTCGATGGCGGCGCAGATGCGGTCCTGCAGGTCGGTCAGATAATCGCGGACGGGCGTGATGTCGTTCATGCCGCGCATTCTAGCGGGGCGGGCTGCGCATCCCGAACTCCGCCCGTACCGCCGGGCGGCACAACTGCCAGACGACCAGTCCGTGCAGCGCCGCGAAGAGCAAGGCGCTTACCCACAGCGTCGCTAGTGTCAGCAGGCGCAGCGAGGCGAACTCCGACCGCATCGGTTTCAGTGCTGGCTGGTGAGGCAAGGTCTGGATCCAGGAGAACGCGGCATCGATGGCGGCGATGCCGGCGAAGTTGGCTGCCGCGCCCGCCACCATGAACAGCACGAAGCCCCACCAGCCCCACAGGCGCCGGCGCAGCAGGCCGAACGACACCGCCAGGAACGCGGTGCAGACCGCCAGGAACGCGACGGCGAGGGTGGTCAGGTGGGTGAGTACCCATGTCGCGGACGCAGGAACCGAGTGTGCTGCCAGGAAACCCAGCAGCGCGTCGGTATCCACCTGGCCCAGCACGACGGTCGCCGCGACGACCTGCACCCCGGCGTAGAGCACGGCGGCGATGCCGAGCACGATCGACACCTTCGCCGTGACGGTGACGAAGGCCGAGCCGGTCGCGCGGGTCACGGCGGACGCCATCGCCTTACTTCAGGTTCTGCTCGAACAGCTTGAGCACGCGCTTGTATTCGTCGAGCCACGAATCCGACCGCGTGAAGCCGTGCCGCTCCAGCGGGTAGGCCGCCAGTTCCCAGTTGTCCTTGCGCAGTTCGATCAGCTTCTGCGTCAGCACCACCGAGTCCTTGAAGAACACGTTGTCGTCGATCATGCCGTGCGCGATCAGCAGGTGGTCCTGCAGACCGTCGGCGTACTCGATGGGCGACGAAGCGCGGTAGGCCTCGGGGTCCAGGTCGGGCGTGTTGAGGATGTTGCTGGTGTATTCGTGGTTGTACTGCGTCCAGTCCACCACCGGGCGCAACGCGGCGCCGGCCTTGAACTTGCCGGGCTCACGGAACAGCGCCATGAACGTCATGAAGCCGCCGTAGCTGCCGCCGTAGATGCCGGCGCGGTCGCGGTCGCCCTGCTTCTGCTCGACCAGCCAGTCCAGGCCGTCCAGGTAATCCTCCAGTTCCGGATGGCCCATGTTGCGGTAGATCGCGGTGCGCCAGTCGCGGCCGTAGCCTTCGCTGGCGCGGTAGTCCAGGTCGAGCACGATGTAGCCGCGCTCCACCAGCAGGTGGTGGAACATCTGTTCGCGGAAGTAGTTGGGATAGCGTGCGGTGACGTTCTGCAGGTAGCCGGCGCCGTGCACGAACATCACGATGGGATAGCGCTTGCCCGGTTCCATCGTCTTCGGGCCGTAGTACTTGCCCCACACCACGCCGGCGCCGTGCTTCGACGGTACCTGCACGTACTGCGGCTCGACCCACTCGCGCGCCTTGAACGCGGCGGTACGGGTATCCGTCAGCTGCTTCGCGGCACCGCCCTCGAGGCCCATCACCGACAACTGCACCGGCGTATAGCTGCGCGAGTGGCGCACCAGCAGCTGGCGTCCGTCAGGCGACGTGCTGAAACTCTCCACGCCGTCCAGCGAGGTCACTTCGCGCAGCGTGTTGCTGGTCAGGTCGAGCTTGCAGACTTCGTAGTCGCCCGGCCAGTCGCGGTTGCACAGGAACAGGAAGCCGTTGCCGTCCGGCGCGATTTCCGGCTCGGACACTTCCCACTTGCCGGTGGTGCGCGCACGGAACTTCTCCGCGCCGGTCGCGGTGTATAGGTGCGAATAGCCCGACTCTTCCGACAGCAGCCACAGCGTGCGGTTGTCCGGCAGCCAGCCGAACTCGTTGAAGCCCCAGTTGATCCACGCGGCATCGGTCAGGCGATGGCGCGGCACCAGCCGCGCGCCTGCCAGGTCGACCGTGGCGATCCAGCGGTCCTTGTTGTCGACGGCATGGAGCTGCACCGCGACCTGCGTGCCGTCGTTCGTCCAGGCGACGGCGTCGCCGCCGCGACCACCTTCCACGCGCACGTCGCGGTTGCCTTTCAGCGGCTCCTTGCCGGCGGCCTTGCGCAGGGATGCCAGCGGATCCTTGTCGATGCCGGGCAGCGGATCGAAGGCGAGCGGCTTCACGCTGCCGTCGGCCAAGTCGACGCGCCACAGCGCGTACGGCGGCGGGGCGTTGCGCCCCACGCGCGTGCGCACGTCCTGGAATTCCTCGTAGCCGGATTCGGTGACGTACTTGGGCATCTTGCCGCCCTGTCCGGCGTCGGCGCCTTTCCTGCGCGTCACCACCAGCAACCAGCGTCCGTTCGGCGACAGCGAACTGGATTCGATCTCCACCTCGGTGCCCAGGTAGATCGGCGCCGGCGCGCGCGTGGGATCGGCCTTGCGCCAGCTCTCGGCCTGCTTCTGCGCGGCCTCGCGCTGGGCCCGGTCGTCGGCGAGCGTGCGGATCGTGCGCAGCTGCTGCTCGCGCAGCGCGTCGGCCTTGGGGGGAGCGAGTGGATCGCGTTCGGCCTTGAGCTCGGCGACGGTCGACGTGCCGGTGCCTGCCGTCCAGCGGTACCAGGTGGTGCCGGTGCGCCAGATGACCGCGCCGTCGTGGGCGAAACGGGCCTGCTGTTCCGCTTCGTTGGTTCGGGTGATCTGGGTCAGCGCACCGTTGCGCAGGTCGCGAACGAACAGGTCGCCGTTGCGCGACAGCAGCATGCGCTGGCGGCTTGCGTCGTATACCGGTTCCGCCGCATCCAGGCCGGCGCGCTGGTCGTCGCCGACACGTCGCGCGGCGCTGCCGTCGAGGGCCTGTTCGAACGTGTCGCGCACCAGGCTCGCGTCGCGCTTGAGTTCGTATTGCACCTGCCTGCCGTCCCACGTCCACCACGCGCGCTCGACCGGCGGGCCGATCCAGTCCGGTTCCGCCATCGCCTGTTCGATCGTCAACGGCGCGGACGTCTGGGCATGCGCCGGGGAAACGAGGGCGAGCGGCAGCAGCAAGGCGAGCAGGGCGGGGCGCATCGGGCATCCGTTAGTGCGAGGTGAAGAGGCCAAGAGTACCAGTCCCGCCGCGTGGTTCCGGCCGCCGATGGTCATGTGCGGCGTGAACGCCGTACGGGTTTCGCGTATAGGGCATTTCCCGCACAATCCCCGCTTGTCCACACGCGGGGCGCGACACGCGCGGATGCAAGCCTACGTCTACAAGAGCCAGCGCAAGGCCGACACCTTCGTCTACCTGGCGAAGCGCGATGATTTCTCGCTCTTGCCGGAACCGCTGCGCACGCAATTGGGCGACCTGTCGTTCGTGCTGGAAGTGGCCCTGACCCCGGAGCGCAAACTGGCGCGCGAAGACGCGGCCGTCGTGCGCGGGAATCTGTCGGCGCGCGGCTTCCATGTCCAGTTCCCGCCGCCGCCCGATCCGCGTGTCCGTCCCGATGCCTGAGTTGCGCCTGCAGATCCGCCCGATCGCCCTCGCTGCCCTGCTGGCGGGCCTGCTGCTGGCCGGCGTCGGCGGATGGATCGGCGGCGTGCCTGCAGCGGTCGCCGCCTGCCTTGCGCAGCCGGCGGTCGCGCTGGGTGTGTCCTGGCTGCGCGGCACCCGCGTGCTGGCGCCGGCCCGCGCCTGGCGCGAGGACCTGCCAGCGCTGGTGCTGGCCTGGGTGGTCGCTTTCGCCGGCAGCGCTGCGCTGCTGGCCTGGCCGTTGGCTTCGCTGCACGACAGCGGCAGCCTGACGGCGGCGCTGGGCGTCAGTGCGGTGGTCGGCGCGGTGATCGTGGGTCTGTGGCGGACCTGGCCGCTGTGGCACGGGCTGGAGCGCGATGGCGGGTCGCTCGCAGCGCATTGGCGTGGGCTCGCCGAGCGCGATTTCCATGCCTGGCGCGGTCTGGCCGTGGCGACCCTGCTGGCGCTCGCCGTCGGTGGCGGCCTGTGCCTGGCGTGGAGCGGGCTGGTGCCGGACGCGCTCCGGGGCGGTGCTGCGATGGCGTACGCGCTGCTGCTGCCGGTCCTTCACTGGGGCGTCCAGCGACTGGACGGCGCAGGTGTGCTGCCGGTGGTCGAGATGCCGGACAGCGAGGACGATGCCGTTCCGCTGACGCATGTCGAACACAGTCCCGACCAGGTCCTGGATCTGGACCAGGCCCTGTTCGAAGCCGCACGCAGTGGCCGCGTCGACCGCGCACTGGAGTTCATCGAAGCCGGCGCGGACCCGCATGCGCTGCCGACCGAAGGCGCGCGCGACCAGCGCAGCCTGGGCGCACTGGCAGCGGTGCTGCCCGACCTGCGCCTGCTGCGCACCCTGATCGCGCACGGCGTCGACCTCAACCACGCGCACGCCGGCGTCACCCCGCTGCTCGCCGCCACGCGCGACAGCTGGCACGGCCGGCCCGATGCCGTCACCACGCTGCTGGCCAATGGCGCCGATCCGCGCATCGCCGATGCCGATGGCAACACCCCGCTGCACCACGCCGCCCGCAGTTCCGATCCCGGCGTGGTCGCGCTGCTGCGCGATGCCGCGGCGGAACTGGACGCGCTGAACCATGACGGCCTCACCCCGCTGGGCGTGGCCTGCGTGGCCGGCAACTGGCGGCTGGCGAAGTTCCTGCTCGAGCGGGGCGCGCGTCCGGATCCGCAGGGTGGACAGCCGGTGCTGCTGGCCGCCGCCTCGACGGAAGAGGACGATCCCGCCGGCGTGCAGTTGCTGCTCAAGCACAAGGCCAAGGTGGATGCGCGCGATGCGCAGCGTCGCAGTGCACTGCATGAAGCCGCCTTCGCCGGCCACGCGGAGATCGCCACCACCCTGCTTGCGGCCGGTGCCGACGTGCACGCGCGCGACGCGCAGCAGCGCACGCCATGGCTGGATGCGGCGCGCGGTGCGCACCTGCAGGTGCTGGAGAAGCTGGCCGATGCCGGCGCCGACCGCCATGCGCTGGATGCCGAACGCCGCAGTGCGCTGATGCTGGCCTGCACGGCCGAACACGCTTCGCCGGCGCTGGTGCGCCGCTTGCTGGACTGGGGCGTGGATCCCGCCCTGGCCGACGCGCAGGACCGCCGTGCGGTCGACGTGGCCGCGGAAGCCGGGCGCTGGGCGCTGGTCTCCGCACTCGACCCCGGCTACGCGCTGCCGACGGCCGTGGCCGCGGCGGACGACGAAACCCCGCCCGACCGCGCACCCGCGGCGCTGCTGCGCGACGGCCTGGCCAGCGGGCAGTTCGACGGACTCGATGCGCTCGCGCGCCTGAGCTCGCGCGAAGAGCTCGGCGCGCTGCTGCACGACACCGACATGCAACGCCCGGCACGGCTGTCCTGGCTGCTGCGCCACGGCGCGGACGCGGAGAGCCGCAATGCGGCCGGCGACACCCTGCTGTTCGTGCTGCTCGCGCAGGGCCCGGCCGTGCAGCCGGCGCTGGCAACCCTGCTGGCGCGCGGCGTCACCCCGGCGGGCGCGGGTGGACTGGCGCGCTTCATGGCCGCCTGCGCAGCGGACGACCAGGCGGCGCGCGCGCTGGAATCCTGCGCGCTGGACCTGCTGGAACGTGGCGCCGATCCGTTCGCGCCGTCGCCGCAGGGTGACCCCGCGCTCTCGCTGGCGGTGCGCCTGGGATGGCAGCGCGTGCTCGATCGCCTGCTCGACATCGGCGTGGACCGCGAGGCGCGCGACAGCCACGGCATGACGGCGCTTCACCTGGCGGCGGTGCTGGGTCGCGAAACCGCACTGAAGCAGCTCGTCGCGAAAGGCGCCTCGCCCGATGCGCGTGCCGCCGACGGGCAGACGCCGCTGGGTGTTGCCCTGGCGTGCGGACGCCGCGACCTGGCGGACTGGCTCGACTGGCGCATCTGGTCGTTGCCACGCCGTGCGCTGCGCCCGGCCGACCTGCCGGCCGCCGCGATGGCCGGCGACCGCGATGCCGTGCGGCGCCTGCTGGACCTGGGGTTCGATGTCGATTCGCCGGATGCCCAGGGTTGCACGGCGCTGCTGCGTGCGGCGGGCGGTGGCTTCGCGTCCACGGTCGAACTGCTGCTGGCGCGCGGGGCCGATCCGCAGCGCGCCGCCAACACCGGCGCCACGCCATTGTCGGCCGCGGTCAGCATGCGCCAGGTCGAGATCGTGGGCGCCCTGCTCGCCGCCGGCACCGACATCGAACACCGCCTGCCCGGCGGCGTCACCGTGCTGATGCTGGCGGCCGCACTGGGGCTGCCGGAAATCGCCGCGCGCCTGATCACCGCGGGCGCCAACGTGCATGCGGGCGATGCGCAGGGTCTCACGCCGCTGCATTGCGCGGCGCTCTACGGTTTCACCGCTCGCGAGAAGCCACGGCTGGTGGCGTTGCTGGACACGCTGCTGCTGTCCGGCGCCGAGTTCGAACAGGCCGCGGCCGGCGCGGTGACGCCGTTGCTGTTGCTGCTCGGTGCGCGCGCCGAGCCCGGGACCGCCTGCGACGAGGAGGTGGTGCTCGCCGGCCTGGAGCGCCTGCTCGACGAAGGCGTGTCGCTGGACGTGCAGGACCCGCGCGGATTCGGTCCACTGCACCTGGCGGCGCTGCATGGCCTGCTGCGCGTGGTCAGCCGCCTGCTGCGGGCCGGCGCGGATCCGGAACTGCGTGATGCATTGAACCGCACGCCGCGCGAGATCGCGGTGATGCGCGGCTTCATCGACGTGGCGGCGGAATTCGTGCCCGCCACGCCGGGCGCCGGCGCCTCGATGGCACGCTTCCTGCGCGACCGCGGCTGACGCAACGGCTCACGTCGTTCGCGGCGTGTCCTCGCCGGTGGCATCGGCTTCGAACAGTTTTTCCAGGTCGCTGACGGCATCGCGCGCGGTCTGTATCACGGCGCCATCATCGTCGTAGACCAGGTACTGCGCACGCAGCAGCTTCTCGTCGTGCTGGCGGAAGCGGCGCGCGTGTTCCGCCGCGGTTTCCGGTGGCAGGCCGAGCTCCACCAGCACCTGCTGCGCCATCTCCAGGCTCGAACCCAGCGTCTCGCGATACGCCTCGGCACTCAGGTCCATCAGTCGCCACGCATGCTGGCGGTTGCGCGCGCGTGCCAGGACACGCGCTTCCGGATACATGCGGCGGATCAGGCGCGTCGCCTTGATATTCGTGTCGGGATCGTCCATCGCGATCACGAACACCTTCACGTGCTGCGCGCCGGCGGACCTCAGCAGGTCGGGCCGCGTCGGGTCGCCGTAGTACAGCCGGATGTTGCCGAAGCGCCGCAACGTGTCGACGGTATCCGGGCTGTGCTCCAGCGCGACGAAGGGAATGCGCTGCGCGGTGAGCAGGCGCGCGACGATCTGGCCGAACCGGCCCATGCCGGCGATCAGCACCTGCGGCTGTTCGTCCGGAATCTCGTCGAACGAGCGCGGCGCCGCGGACGGTTTCGGCTTCACCTCCGCCAGCACGCGATGCAGCCCCAGCAACAGCAGCGGTGTCAGCGCCATCGACACGCCGACGATCGCCGTCAGCTGGTTGCGCAGTTCGGCGTCCATCAGGTTCACGCGCGCCGCTTCGCTGAAGACGACGAACGCGAACTCGCCACCCAGCCACAGCGTGCCGGCCAGCATCAGTGCGCCGCGGGGCTGCAGGCGGCCCGGCCAGCGCCCGATGCCGAACAGCAGCGCGAACTTCACCGTCAGCAGGGCCGCGACACCCGTCGCGACCAGTTCCGGCGCCTTGACCACCGCATCCAGGTCGATGTCCATGCCGACCGCGATGAAGAACAGGCCCAGCAGCAGGCCCTTGAACGGATCGATCTGCGATTCCAGTTCGTGGCGGAACTCCGAATCCGACAGCAGCACACCGGCGAGGAACGCGCCCAGGCCGGCGCTCAGGCCGGCCAGCTGCATGAACCAGGCGATGCCCAGGACGACCAGCAGCGCGGTGGCGGTGAACACCTCGGGCATGCGCGTGCGCGCGACGATGCGGAACAGCTGCCGCAGCACCAGCCTGCCACCCAGGATCACGATCGCGATGGCGCCGACCGCATGCAGCACCATGGTCCAGGTCAGCGTCTCGTTCTTGGCGCCGCCGAGCAGCGGGATGGCGGCGAGCAGCGGGATCGCCACCAGGTCCTGGAACAGCAGGATGGCGAAGCCGAGCCGGCCGTGTTCGCTGGTGAGTTCCTTGTGTTCGGAGAGCAACTGCAGGCTGACCGCGGTGGACGACAGCGCCAGGCCCAGGCCGATCACCAGCGCGGTCTTCCAGTGGTGGTCGAACGCCAGCGCGATGCCGCCCAGGAGCAGCGCGCTCAGCAGCACCTGCAGGCCGCCGGCGCCGAACACCGGCTTGCGCATCACCCGCAGGCGCGACGGCGACAGTTCCAGGCCGATGACGAACAGCATCATCACCACGCCGATCTCGGCCGCATTGAGGATGCGGTCCGCATCCCGCACCAGCGCCAGCCCGTCCGGCCCCAGCACCACGCCGGCCACCAGATAGGCCAGCACCGCCCCCAGGCCGAAGCGCTTGAACACCGGCACCGCGATCACCGCGGCCAGCAGGAACACCAGCGCCAACTCCAGACCACTACCGTGCATGCATCACCTCGTGGGGATAGTATGCGGCGGACAGGGCAGGACCGGCCCGCTTCCAGGGAAAGAGGAGGGCGTATGAGGCAGCGCAGTGTTGGGTTGGCGTGGATGCTCCTGGGCATGCTGGCTTTCGTGCAGAGCGCTTGGGCGCAGGGTCCGGGCGCCGTGCGCAAGCAGGTCGAGGCCAGCATGCGGGTGACCGGCATGCTCACGATCCGCACCGATGGCAGCGTGGCGGCGGTGGAGCTGGACACGCCGGACCGGTTGCCCGAGGGCATCCCCGCCTTCGTCACTGGGGTTGCGACATCGTGGCGCTTCGAGTCGGTGGTCATCGACGGCGCCGCCAAGCAGGTGCGCACCCGGATGAGCGCGCGTCTGGTGGCCAAGTCCACCGGCGACGGCAAGATGCTGGTGTCGGTGCGTGGCGCGGACTTCGGCGACGACGAAGCGACGCCGCCCGAGGCGCGCGTCAGCAGCGTGAGCATGAAGCCGCCCGGCTATCCGATGGCGGCCGCACAGGGGGGCGCTCAGGGGACGGTGTACCTGCTGCTGAAGATCGATCCCGATGGTTCCGTCAGCGACGTGGTCGCCGAGCAGGTGAACCTGCGCATGGTCGCCAGCGAGGCGCAGATGCGCCAGTTCCGCGACCGCTTCGCGCGTGCGGCCATCGGTGCGGCGGAGAAATGGACGTTCAAGCCACCCAGCCGGGGCGACGCCGCCGGTCAGCCGTACTGGGTGGTGCGCGTGCCGGTGGATTTCAACTTCGGCGGCACGCGCCGGTACGGCCAGTGGGAAGCCTACGTGCCCGGCCCACGCGAGCGCGTCTCCTGGTCGCAGGATGAGGATCGCCCCGGATTCTCGCTCGATACGCTTGCAGACGGCGGCGTCCACATGGCCGGCGGCACCCGGGGGCCGAAGCTGCTCACCCCACTGGGTGGCGAAGGCTCGTAGCCTGCGTGCCGGTCGGCGTGGTGGAGGGCGATGGTCATCCGCCGCCGAGCGCCTGCAACAGGTGCTTGCCGTACTTGCCCGTCGATGTGGCCGTCACCATCACGACCGCATAGGCGAACACGCCGCCCGCCAGTGCGAACCCCGTGATGGCGGGCCAGGCCACCCGGCGCGGTAGCGTGATGCGCCGGTGCAGGTTGCGGATGAAGCACTCCGCGACCAGCAGGTTGGGCACGAAGAACAGATAGAGGATCGCGTAGTCGAAAGGCCCGCTGGTGCCGCCCGCACCCATGCCGAGACCGCCGGTGAGATCCTTCCAGGCGCGGATTTCCAGATCGAACACCCAGGACCCCAGCACCATCGCGAACAGGCGGATCGCCCATGCGCGATGCCGGTCGAAGCGTTTCGCCCGGGCGTGCACGAAGGCCATGACGGCGCTCAGCATCATCACCGCGCCCCATAGGCCGAAGGCGATCGACGCCGCGGGCGTGTAGGCGCCATGGGTGAGGATGAACGACATGCCGCCCGCGCCTGCGAGGACGCCGGCGGTGACGTAGACGCGGCCCGTCCAGCGGTGCACGCCACGGTGGCGGCTGCGGATGTGCGACGACAGCAGGATCGGCCACGCCAGCACCAGCACGGTGCCCATCGCGAAGTGCAGGCCGATGCCGAGATTGGCAATCCAGTCCGCCGCGGTCGGCATCGCCAGTCCGTCCACCAGCGCATGCCATTGATCGAAATTCCGGTGGCTGGCGCCGGCGGCGCGCAGCACGATGTAAATGCCGAAGGCGAACAACCCGAGCAGGGCGAGAAGCTGGAACGTGCGGCCGAGCCCGCGCAGCAGGCGTCGTTCGGGCGCATCCGTGCCGGGCGTGCGGGGGCGTGCGGGCGACATGTCCATGGGGTTCTCCGGTTCCGTCGGCGGATCGCGACCGATCCGCAGCCTCACCGACGACGACGTCCGGATCGTTAGGCCAGTCGCAGGAAGTCGTGAGGTCGCGCACATGGACGGTCGCGCGGGATGCCCGCACGCGCACCTATACTCGGAGACCAAGGGCCCTGTCCGCTGGGAAAGCGCATGCCGCAGCCGGATCCCGACCGCCTTGCCTTCAACGACGTGGTCATCGACTTCGCCGGCCGGCGCCTGCTGCGTGGCGGGGCCGAACAGGCGCTCGAACCCAAGGCGTTCGCCGTGCTCGCGTTGCTGGCGGCGTCGCCGGGTCGGGTGTTCGGTCGCGACGAGATCCTCGACGCGGTCTGGGGCCACCGGCATGTGACCCAGAGCGTGATCAACCGCATCATGAGCCTGCTGCGACAGGCGCTGGGCGAAGATGCCCAGCGGCCGCGCCTGCTGCATACCGTGTACGGCATCGGCTATCGCTTCGATCTGCCGTCGGCGGCACCCTCGCCGGCCGAAGAAGCATCTGCCATTCACCCGGTCCCCGAAGCGCCTGCCGCCTCCTCGCGACCCGGAGGACGACGGCGCCCGCTGGCGCTGGCCGCCACGATATTGCTGCTTCTGGCGGCCGGAGGTTGGCTGTACGGCGACAGGGAGCGGGGGGGCGGTCCATCCACGCACGACGCGCCACGCCCGTCGCTGGCGGTACTGCCGTTCGCCGATCTGTCGCCGAGGGGCGACCAGGCCTACCTCGCCGACGGTCTGGCCGAGGAAATCCGCAACCAGTTGGCGCAGGCGCCGGCGCTGCAGGTGGTCGGACGCACGTCGAGCAGTGCATTCAAGGGCAAGGACGGGGATCCGCGCGCCGTCGGCCGTTCACTCGACGTCGCGTATCTGCTCGAGGGCAGCCTGCGCCGGGATCGCGACCGCCTGCGGGTGACGGCGCGTCTGGTGCGTGCGGACACCGGTCGCCAAGTCTGGTCGGAGACCTATGCGCGCGAACTGCGCGACGTGTTCGCCGTGCAGGAAGATATCTCGCGCAATGTTGCGCTGGCCCTGAGCGTGGCGCTGGACGTGGCGAGGTACAACCGGGAGCAGGGGGGCACCACCCACATCGGCGCCTACGAGCGCTATCTGCGCTGGCGCGACATCCTGATGCAGGGCCGACTCGATGTGGCGCACGATCGCGAACGCGTGCGGCTGGCGCAGGAAATGGTCGCACTGGATCCGCAATGCGTCCTGTGTTGGGACGCCTTGGCGCGTTCGTTGAACGCGCTTGCTTTGGAGGAGCCGGACGCCCGCGGCGCGCTGCAGGCCGAATCCGCCCACGTCCGCGCGCGGATCGCGCGCATCGCACCCGACAGCTGGATCGCCCGGCGCGACCGTGCCAACGCATGGTGGCGCCAAGGCCGGCGGACCGATGCGATCGCCCTTGCCAGGCAGGTCGCCGAGGCCGGTCCGGCCACGCAGGAACGCGTCTGGGACTACGCCTTCATGCTGTACGCCATGGGCCACCTGGACGAGACCATTGCGCTGGTCGAGGGCGTGCGCGCGATCGAACCGATGGCGTTGTACCTGTCGCGCGACCTGCAGTTCGACTACACCGCCGCGCGGCGCTTTCCCCAGGCCGAGGCCGAATACCAGCGCGGGCAACACCTCTCGGGTAGCCAGCTGGGTCCCGATTTCCTCGCATTCTGCGGCGTGCTCGCGGGCAGGCGCGCGGGCGGGCTGGAAAGGTTGCGCGCCTTGCACGGACAGCTGCTCGCGCACCGGGAAATGGACACGCCCTTCTTCCGTGATCTGGGCGCCGCGCTGGGCGATCGGGGCGCGATGCTTGCGCACGTCCGGCGCGCCGTTGAAGTGCCGGCATACGGTGGCGGGCCGAACGCGGCATTCGTGCCGACAGGTGTGGCGGATGCGCTGGGAGACGCCGATCTTGCCGTCGCCGCCATGCGCAGGGAGCTCGAGGCAGCGGAGGGGTTCGACAGCGGCACGATGGCGCAGCAGCCCTATGTCGCGCTCTGGAATGCACCGTACTCGGGCGTCCGCTCGCATCCGCAGTTCAAGGCGATGCTGGTGAAGGCGGGCGTGGTCGACTACTGGCGGCAGACAGGACGATGGGGCGACGGATGCGGACCGGCTGGCGCGGACGATTTCCAGTGCCGCTGAACAAAAACGCCCCGCAATGCGGGGCGTTTTCTTTGCCTCTCCGTCGCCGGATCAGCGCTTCATCGAGCTGAAGAACTCGTCGTTGGACTTGGTGTTCTTCATCTTGTCCAGCAGGAACTCCATCGCCGCGATCTCGTCCATCGGGTGCAGCAGCTTGCGCAGGATCCAGATCTTCTGCAGCAGCTCCGGTTCGATCAGCAGGTCCTCGCGGCGGGTGCCGGAGCGGTTGATGTCGATGGCCGGATAGACGCGCTTCTCGGTGATGCGACGGTTGAGGTGCACTTCACTGTTGCCGGTGCCCTTGAACTCTTCGTAGATCACCTCGTCCATCTTGCTGCCGGTCTCGACCAGCGCGGTGGCGATGATGGTCAGCGAGCCGCCTTCCTCGACATTACGAGCGGCGCCGAAGAAACGCTTCGGACGGTGCAGGGCGTTGGCGTCCACGCCGCCGGTCAGCACCTTGCCGGAGCTGGGCACGACGTTGTTGTAGGCACGGGCCAGGCGGGTGATCGAGTCCAGCATGATCACCACGTCCTTCTTGTGCTCGACCAGGCGCTTGGCGCGCTCGATCACCATTTCGGCGACCTGCACGTGGCGCGCGGCGGGCTCGTCGAACGTGGAACTGACCACTTCGCCGCGCACGGTGCGCTGCATTTCGGTCACTTCTTCCGGACGCTCGTCCACCAGCAGCACGATCAGGTGCACGTCCGGGTGGTTGGTCGTGATGGCGGTGGCGATCTGCTGCATCATGATCGTCTTGCCGGCCTTGGGCGGCGACACGATCAGTGCGCGCTGGCCCTTGCCCTGCGGCGCCATCAGGTCGAGGATGCGGCCGGCGATGTCTTCCGACGAGCCGTTGCCGCGCTCCAGGGTGAAGCGGCGACGCGGGAACAGCGGCGTCAGGTTCTCGAACAGCACCTTGTTCTTCGACGCTTCCAGCGGCTCGCCATTGATCGTGTCGATGGTCGACAGGGCGAAGTAGCGCTCGCCGTCCTTCGGCCAGCGGATGCGGCCGGCCAGGTGGTCGCCGGTGCGCAGGTTGAAGCGGCGGATCTGGCTGGGGCTGATGTAGACGTCGTCCGGGCCGGCCAGGTAGCTGGCCTCGGCGGCGCGCAGGAAGCCGAAGCCGTCCGGCAGGATTTCCAGCACGCCGTCGGCGGCGACGCCTTCGCCGTGGCGGGTCAGCACCTTCAGCAGCGCGAAGATCACGTCCTGCTTGCGGGCTCGGGCGACGCCTTCCTGGATGTTCAGCTGCTCGGCGATGTCCAGCAGCTTGGGCGCGGGCATGCGCTTGAGGTCGCCCAGCGAGTACTGCGGGAAGCCTTCCGGCACGCTCGGCGGCTGCCGCGGCACGTAGTTGTCCTGCTGGCCGCCGTTGCCGCCGTCCTGCGGCATGCCGTCGTTGCCATGGCGCTCGCGGTTGCGTTCGCGGCGGTTGCGGAAGCGGTCGCGGCGATTGTTGTTGTTGAAGCGGTTGCCGTCGCGCTGGTCGCCGCCTTCCTGCTGGCCGCTACCTTCGTGTTGCTGGCCGCCGCCCGCCTGCGCCTGCGGAGCGGGCGCATCGCCACCGCCGTCATGGGATGGCGCGGGTGCTGCGGGAGCGGGTGCGCGTTCGGCCGCAACGGGCGGCGGAAGCGGAAGCTGGGGGGCCGGGTCGGACGCGCGCTCGGTCGGCGCGGCGGCGGTGTCGGCGGACGGGGTTTTCGGAGCACGGGCTTTGCGCACGCGCTTCTCGGCGGGGGCGCCGGGTTCGTTGCTGCTGTCGGACAAGTTGCGAATCCTCGCTAGGTGGCGAGCGCCGGCGTTGCGGCGGCGGGGTGAAGTGAAGAGTGGGTATTCAGATGGGTGCGGCGCATCCCCTGCGCCGGATTTCGGGGCCGACACTACCACCGGGCCCGGGGTAGCGGCAAGCCGCTGGGAGCGGCGGGTTCAAGCGGATTCAGCCTGCGCCCCCGCGGTGGCGGGGGCGTGGCGAAGGCGTCAGGCGGCCTGGGAGCCCAAGGCCTTGTCGATCATCTGGGTCAGCTGGCCCTTGCCCACGGCGCCGATCTGGGTGGCCTGGATCTGGCCGTCCTTGAACAGCAGCAGCATCGGGATGGAGCGGACGTGGTACTTGATGGCGGTGGCGCGGTTCTCGTCCACGTTGACCTTGGCGACCTTCAGCTTGCCGCCGTAGGTCTCGGCCAGTTCGTCGAGGACCGGCGAAATCATCTTGCACGGGCCGCACCATTCGGCCCAGAAGTCCACCAGCACCGGCTCGCCGGACTGCAGCACGGCAGCATCGAAATCGGCATCGCCGACGTGGGTCACTTTGTCGCTCACGGGGATCTCCTGCGGGGTCCGCGGAAGGGCGCGGACGGGTTCGGGCCGGGACGGCCACCACGATTGGGGTAAACTGGGGCGTTCCGCGACCTTTATCAAGGGTTCCCAGGTGGTCGCGCAACCCGGCACAGGGGGCGCAGTGTGCGACGCCGGTCAGGCCGTTGCAAGCACACCCACCGCATTCATACGAGACGCGCGCGGAACACAGCGACGCAAAGAAGAAGGCATGAGCGACAAACCGTTAACCGACATCACGTTCTCCTCGTTCGACCTGCATCCGGCGCTGCTCGCCGGGTTGGAAGGCGCAGGTTTCTCCCGTTGCACACCGATCCAGGCGATGACACTGCCGGTCGCCCTGAAGGGCGGCGATGTCGCCGGCCAGGCGCAGACCGGTACCGGCAAGACGCTGGCTTTCCTGGTCGCGGTGATGAACCGCCTGTTGACCCGCCCGGCGCTGGCCGAGCGCAAGCCGGAAGATCCGCGCGCGCTGATCCTGGCGCCGACCCGCGAACTGGCCATCCAGATCCACAAGGATGCGGTGAAGTTCGGCGCCGACCTCGGCCTGCGCTTCGCGCTGGTCTACGGCGGCGTGGACTACGACAAGCAGCGTGAACTGCTGCAGCAGGGCGTCGACGTCATCATCGCCACGCCGGGCCGCCTGATCGACTACGTCAAGCAGCACAAGGTGGTCAGCCTGCACGCCTGCGAGATGTGCGTGCTGGACGAAGCCGACCGCATGTTCGACCTCGGCTTCATCAAGGACATCCGCTTCCTGCTGCGCCGCATGCCCGAGCGCACCACGCGGCAGACGCTGCTGTTCTCGGCCACGCTGTCGCACCGCGTGCTGGAACTGGCGTACGAGCACATGAACGAGCCGGAGAAGCTCGTCGTCGAGACCGAGTTCATCACCGCGGCCAAGGTGCGACAGAAGCTCTACTACCCGGCCGACGAAGAGAAGATCCCGCTGCTGATCGGCCTGCTGTCGCGCAGCGAAGGCGCGCGCACGATGGTGTTCGTCAACACCAAGGCGTTCGTCGAGCGCGTGGCGCGCGCGCTGGAACGCGCCGGTTACCGCGTCGGCGTGCTGTCCGGCGACGTGCCGCAGAAGAAGCGCGAGTCGTTGCTGAAGCGTTTCCAGGCCGGCCAGCTGGAACTGCTGGTGGCCACCGACGTGGCCGCGCGCGGCCTGCACATCGACGGCGTGTCGCACGTGTTCAACTACGACCTGCCGTTCGATGCCGAGGACTACGTGCACCGCATCGGCCGCACCGCGCGCCTCGGCGCCGAGGGCGACGCGATCAGCTTCGCCTGCGAGCGTTATGCGATGTCGCTGCCCGACATCGAGGCCTACATCGAGCAGAAGATCCCGTCCGAGCCGGTCACCGCCGAACTGCTGACCGCGCTGCCGCGTCCGGAACGTCCGAAGCCGGTTGCCGGCGAGGGCGACGACGAAGAAGAGAGCGTCAGCCAGATCTTCCGTGAGGCGCGCGAACAGAAAGCCGCCGACGAGGAGCGTCGTGGTGGTGGCCGCAAGCCGGGTGGATCCGGTGGTGCCGGTCGCCGCGACGGCGGCCGTCGCGAGGGCGGTCGCCGCGAAGGTCCGCGTTCGGCCGACGGCAAGCCGCGTCCGCCGCGCGCGCCGCGTCCGGAAGGCGAAGCGGCGAAGCCGCAGGCGCCGCGGCCGGCGAACGACGAAGTCCGTGCCGACGCGGTCGCGTTGCCGGAAGGCGAGCGCACGCCGCGCAAGCGCCGTCGTCGTCGCCATGGTCGGCCGCTGGAAGGTGCGGAAGGCGCCGTGGCGAATGCGACGCCGGCCGTCGCGAAGCCAGCGGCGGCGCCGAAGCCCGCCGACGACAACGCGGGCTTCCTGACCAAGCTGGGCCGCAAGATCCGCTCGCTGGTGTCCGGCGGCTGAGCCCGGTCATCGTGCGTATCGAGGAGAAGCCGGGCATGTCCCGGCTTTTTCTTTGCGCGGCGCCATCGCCAGCGTCGCGACCGCTCCGGCATAATCGACGCACATGAGCGTCCTTCGATTCGAAAACGTCAGCAAGCAGTATCCCGGCGGCCACACGGCGCTGGAGGACGTCAGCTTCGAAGTGGCCGAGGGCGAGATGCTGTTCGTCACCGGCCACTCCGGTGCCGGCAAGAGTACGCTGCTGAAGCTGATCCACCTGAGCGAGCGTCCCAGTCGCGGCGCCGTCGTGTTCGGTGGCCGGAACCTGCTGAAGGTGCGCGGCGGGCGCATTCCGCTGCATCGCCGCGAGGTCGGTGCGGTCTACCAGGACCATCGCCTGCTGACCGACCGCACGGTGATGGAGAACGTCTCGCTGCCGCTGATCCTGCGCGGCGACCGCCGCGGCGACATCGGCAAGCGCGTGCGCGAAGTGCTGGCGCGGCTGGGTCTGGGCCATCGCGAGAACGCGCTGCCCACGCAGCTGTCCGCCGGCGAGCAGCAGCGTGTCGGCATCGCGCGCGCCATCGTTGCCGAGCCGCGCCTGCTGGTGGCGGACGAGCCGACCGGCAACCTCGATCCGACCCTGGCGGCGGAGATCATGTCGCTGTTCGCCTCCATGCCCGAGCGTGGCACCAGCGTGCTGGTGGTCAGCCATGACCTGTCGCTGCTGAAGCGCATGAAGAAGCGCGTGCTGATCCTCGACCACGGCAAGCTGGTCGACGACATCTCTCCTGCGGACCTGGCCGAATGAGCGACGCGAAGAACAGTCGTGCGCAGGCGCGCTCCAGGTTCGGCATCTGGCTGGACCAGCATCTCTACAGTTTCGTTTCCAGCCTGGGACGCACGGTGCGTCGTCCGTGGGCCACGCTGCTGACGATCGGCGTGATGGCGGTGGCCTTCGTGTTGCCGCTCGGCCTGTGGCTGGCGCTGCAGAACGTCGGCCATTTCGCTGGCGATGTACAGCAGTCGCGCGAGATCGACCTGTTCCTGACGCCGGAGACGCCGGTCGCGCGGGCGCAGGCGCTGGCGGAATCGCTGCGCAGTCGCGACGATGTCGCGCGCGTGGACCTGCGAACGCCCGAGCAGGGGCTGGCGGACTTCCGCAAGCGCAGCGGGCTCGCCGGTTCGCTGGACCTGCTGGACGGCAATCCGCTGCCCAGCCTGCTGGTGGTGGTGCCGGAAGGCGACGACGCACGTCTCGTCGCCGCGCTCGAGGCGCTGCCGGAAACCGACCTGCTGCAGCACGACGCCGCCTGGCGCGAACGCCTTGCCGGCTGGATGGGGTTCGGCAAGCGGCTGGTGTGGGTGCTTGCCGCGCTGTTCGGCCTGGGTGCGCTGCTGGTGGTCGGCAACACCGTGCGCCTGGACATCCAGTCGCGGCGCGAGGAAATCGGCGTGCTGCAGTTGCTGGGCGCGAGCGATGGCTTCATCCGCCGGCCCTTCATCTACCTCGGTGCGTGGTACGGGCTGGCGGCCGGTGCGCTGGCGCTCGGCCTGCTGACGCTGGCGGCGCTGGCGTTGCGCGCGCCGCTCGCCGCATTGGCGCGCAGCTACGGCAGTCCGTTCGTGCTGGTGGGGCTGGACCCGGCCGGTGCGACGGTCGTCGTCGCGGCGGCCACGGTGATCGGCTGGCTGGGGGCATGGCTGGTGACCGGCCACTTCTTGCGTCAGACTCGCCCGACTGCCACCTGACACCTCCCGCACCTTCATGGCCCAAGAGCTCCGGCATCTGATCAGCGACGCGCCCCGCGTGATGGTGGTGGACGGGTCGAAGCTGGTCCGCAAGCTGATCGCCGATGTGCTGCAGCGGGAACTGCCTGGCGTGCAGGTGATCGGCTGCGCCAGCATCGCCGAGGCGCGCGACGCGCTGGCGGCGGGCGAAGTTCACCTGGTCACCACCGCGCTGGCGCTGCCGGATGGCGACGGCATGGAGATCGCGCGCAGCGTACGCGAGGCGGCGGGGCAGGCCTACGTGCCGGTGATCGTCGTGTCCGGCGATGCGCAGCAGCACCTGGAAGAGCGCCGCTTCACCGAGTTCGTTACCGACTATTTCGACAAGGCGCTCGGCCACGAAGCACTGGCGACCTTCATCCGCGGCTACGTGCAGCCCGAGCCGGTGGTCGGCGCGACCATCCTCTACATCGAGGACAGCCGCGTCGTCGCCGAGACCACCAAGCGCATGCTGGAGCGGCAGGCGCTCAACGTGGTGCACGTGATGAAGGCCGAGGATGCCTTCGCGCTGCTCACCGCCGAATCGCTGGGCCTGTCCACGCACAAGTTCGACCTGGTGCTGACCGACGTGATCCTGAAGGGCGAGCTGAGCGGGCGCGACATCGTGCAGCGCATCCGCGTGGATTTCGCCTACGGCAAGCGGCGCCTGCCGATCCTGGTGATGACCGGTGACAGCAACCGCGACAACCAGGCCGAGCTGCTGCAGGCCGGCGCCAACGACCTGGTACTCAAGCCGATCGCCGAACGCCTGCTGGTGACCAAGGTGCTGTTCCAGTTGCGCCTGGCGCGCATGGACGAAACGCGCAGCCTGGTCTGAGCGCATGACGGACGACGACCGCGTCAAGCTTGAGCCTTCCTGGAAGGCGCGTATCGGCGACTGGCTGCAGCGGCCGGACATGCGCGAGTTGTCGGCGTTCCTGCGCCAGCGCAAGGTCGCCGGCGCGCGCATCTATCCGCCGGGGCCGCAGATCTTCGCCGCGTTCGATGCCACGCCGTTCGAGGCGGTGAAGGTGGTGATCCTGGGGCAGGATCCGTATCACGGGCCAGGGCAGGCGCACGGCCTGTGCTTCTCGGTGCTGCCGGGCGTGCCGGTGCCGCCGTCGCTGGTGAACATCTACAAGGAAATCAACGCCGACCTCGGTATCGCGCCGCCGGACCATGGCTGCCTGCTGCCGTGGGCACGGCAGGGCGTGTTGCTGCTCAATGCGGTGCTGACGGTGGAAGAGGGCAAAGCCGGCGCGCACCAGGGCAAGGGCTGGGAAGGCTTCACCGACCACGCCATCGAGACGCTCGCGCGCGAGCGCGAAGGCCTGGTGTTCCTGCTGTGGGGCAGCTACGCGCAGGCCAAGGGCAAGGTCATCGACACGCGCCGCCACCGCGTGCTGCGCGCACCGCATCCGTCGCCGCTGTCGGCGCATCGCGGGTTCCTGGGGTGCGGGCATTTCAGCGCGACCAACCAGTACCTCGCGCAGAAGGGTCAGGCGCCTATCGACTGGCGGTTGCCGCCGCGGGAGCAGTTGGCAACGTAGCGTGCGCCATGCGCACGACGCTTGATGCATCAATACCGGGTGTGGGAGCGAGGTAAGTCGCGATAGTCCACCGGTAACGCTTCATCGCGACTTACGTCGCTCCCACAATCGCATGAGCCTGCGGCGCGTCTCGTTCCGAGATCGTGCGCGCAGCGCACGCTACCTTGTGCGGCGCCGCTTCTGCGGCGGCGAGACCGGCGGCGGTGGCGTGACCGGGATGTTCCTGATCTCGCCCTGCAGTTCTTCCAGCATCGGCACCATCTTCAGCTGCACGGCGCTGAAGATGTTCTGCATCAGCGCAGGATTCTTGTCGAGCATGCGCTGGCCGGCCGCGCTCTCGTAGAACTTGGTGATCGCGCGCACGTCCTCGCGCGTGTACGTCTTCTTGTAGACGTCCAGGTAGACCGGACGCATCTGTTCCCACGACAGCGCCTTGCGGACGATTTCCTGCGTCTTGGCCTCGATGCGCGCCACTTCGGCCTTCTGCTCCTCGGTCATCGTCTGGCCGGCGAAATGCTTGTCGAACTCCTGCTGCTGCACGGCTTCCATCTGCGGCACCATGCCGGCCAGCAGGCTCTCGGCGCGCGAGGCCTTCAACAGACGGTCGATGTCGGCGTCGGTAGGCTCGGCCGCGAAGGCGGTGCCGGCGCAGGCCAGCGCGACGGTGACGAGGAGGAGGCGGCAGAGCCGGCGGGCCGCGGTCAGCGAAGCAGGAATCATGCGGTGCGGGTGGCGTGGAACGGGGGCACAGGGTGCCTGCCGGGGAGTAAATCTGGCGTTAACTGGCGCCGATCCTGCGCCAGTACGCTACGAACCGACGCCTATCCTGACTACAATCCGCCGCATGGGGAGCACCGCACTCGCGATCACGCCGACGCTGGCGATTCCGGACGACGAACTGGTCGAGCGCTTCGTGCGCGCGAGCGGCGCCGGCGGCCAGAACGTCAACAAGGTGGCGACGGCGGTGGAGCTGCGCTTCGACGTGGCCGGTTCCCCATCGTTGCCGGAGCCGCTGCGCGAGCGCCTGCTGACCAGGCGCGATCGCCGCCTGACCGACGATGGCGTGCTGGTGATCGACGCGCAGCGCTTCCGCACGCAGGACCGCAATCGCCAAGACGCACGCGAGCGGCTGGCCGCGATCATTGCCGCCGCGCTGGTGGTGCCGAAGAAGCGCGTCGCCACCAAGCCGTCGCGTGCGGCGAAGGCGCGTCGTCTGGACGCCAAGCGCGAGCGCAGCCAGGTCAAGCGCGGCCGCTCGCAGAAGAATCAATGGGAGTAACCGTTTGAGCCACGACATCGTTCCGCGCATCCCGCCCAACATGCCGCAGGTGCCGCCCAACCGCTTCACCCGCTGGATGGGGCGCACGTTCCTGCGAGTGTTCGGCTGGCGGATCGAGGGCACGCTGCCGGATCTGCCCAAGCTGGTGATGATCGTCGCGCCGCATTCGTCCAACTGGGACGGCATCTGGGGCATGGCAGCCAAGATCGCGATGGGCTTCCAGGTGCGCGTGCTGGGCAAGGCGCAACTGTTCTGGTGGCCGCTGTCGCCGCTGCTGCGCAAGCTGGGCGTGGTGCCGGTGGACCGCAGCTCGCCGCAGGGCACGGTGGAGCAGGCGGTCCGGATGATCCGCACGTCCGACAGGATGTGGTTCGCGCTGACGCCGGAAGGCACGCGCAAGCGCGTGGACAAGTGGAAGGGCGGCTTCCTGAAGATCGCCCAGCAGGCGCAGGTGCCGATCCTGATGGCGTACTTCCACTACCCCGAGAAGATCATCGGCATCGGCGACGTGTATTACCCGACCGGCAACATGGAGGTCGACATGGCGGCCATCCGTGAGTGGTACCGGCCGTGGCAGGGGAAGAACCGCGGGACGGTGTGAGGCGCGGATCGATGCTGCAAGGGCCAGTGAATCCCAGCATGCGCTGGGATGACGGGGTCGGGTTATCCGGCGAGCGGTACGCGTAGTACTTGGCTCACGCGTGATGCGGGAGATAGCCCTATACCTCGATGGCACACGCCGTCGTCCCAGCGAACGCTGGGACCCATCTTGATCCTGCCTCGCGCGCACGCGTGCACTGAATGGAAGGCTCTGGCGACGCCAGGCCGAAACAAGCTCGATCCCGGCATGCGCCGAACGGTGAAAAAGGGGGCGCCAGCGCTAGCGCCCCATCGCATACCCGAAAGAAAAAGCCCGCCTTGCGGCGGGCTCTGTTCCTATGCGCCACGATCCACGGCTCAGAGCGCTTTGCCGCCCAGCTTCCAGGTGACCTGCAGGAAGTAGGCGCGCCCCACGCTGTCGAACCAGGCCGTGTCGTAGTACGGATAATTCGACCAGGTCGGATCCTTCGGCGGCATCTTGTCGAGCAGGTTGTTGACCGTCAGCGAAATACGCAGGTGATCGTTGATGTCGTAGCGCGCGCCGGCATTGAAGCGCCATGAATCGGGCATCCAGGCATCGTCCGCGTAGTTCGGCACGCGGCCCAGGTAGTTGCCGAACAGGCTGGCGCCGAACGCACCCTTGTCCCAGCTCACGCCCAGATTGCCCTTGCGGCGAGGCAGTGCAGGGCTGTAGGTCTCGTAATTCAGCATGTCGAGCGTCGGATCGCCCGGGTACTGCTGGCTCTCGTGGCGATGCACCCAGGTGTAGCTGCCGGTGAAGCGGAAGTCGCCGGCCTGCTCGGTCTGCAGGCGGTAGCTGACGCTGGTGTCGATGCCCGAGGTCTCTTCGCTGGCGATGTTGATCGGGCTGAAGCGCACGCTGGTGATCACGCCATCGCTGTCGCGGATGACGCGGGCGATCGCGTCCTGGCAAGTGGCCGAGTTGATGTCGACCGGCGTGCCGTTGTCGGTGACGCCCAGGCGGCAGCTCGCTTCATCGCGACGGATCCGCTCGCGATCCTGCGTCTGCACCTGGTTCATCACCTTGATCTTGTAGTAGTCCATCGACAGGTCGAAGCCGCTGAACGGCGACCACACGAAGCCGGCGGAGAACGACTTGCTGGTCTCCACGTTGAGGTCCATGTTGCCGCTGTAGACGTCGAACGTGCTGACATCGTAGCTGCCGTCGTCGTAGCAGTAGTCGTTGGTGGCGTCCGGCTCGGCGGTACGGCAATCGTAGTAGTCGGTCGCGAAGCGCGTGCGGTAGTAGTCGTTGCCGGCGAAGAGGTAATGCATGTCCGGCGCGCGGAAGCCGGTGCCGTACGAACCGCGGACCAGCAGCGTGTCCAGCGGACGCCACTCCAGGCCGGCGCTGTAGGTGAACTTGCCGGGATTCTTGTTGCCGTACTCGTAGCGGTCGTAACGACTGGCCAGGCTGGCTTCCAGCGTGGACAGTAGCGGCAGGCGCAACTCGCCTGCCACGCTCCACCGGTCGCGGTCGCCACGGCCATCACCGTAGCGCGGGCCGTAGTAGGCGTCTTCGGTCAGTGCCAACGGATCGGGATTGATGCGATAGGACTGGCTGCCGTATTCCACCGCGCCGGCGAAGCCCACGTCGCCGGCCGGCAGCGTGAACAGGGCGGTGTTGTCGACGGTGAAGCTGAGGTTGTCGTTCTTGGCCACCGGGCGGAACGTGGACATGGTCGAGATGGACGCGAATTCCGCCGGCGTCAGTGGCGTGAACAGGCGGTTCGGATCCGGTGCGTAGATGGCATAGCCACGGCTGGTGTAGCCGAGCCGCTCGCCCAGGAACAGACGATTGGCCGCATCCGCCTTGATGCGGGGCATCTCCACGTCGGCCTTGTACTGCGAGTGGTTGTAGGCGCCTTCCCAGTTCCAGTCCTCGCCGAACTGGCCCTTGAAGCCGGTGGTCAGCGCGAACGTCTTCTGCACGGTGGTGTTCATGCGGTTGCGCAGGCCGCCGATTTCCTCGGGCGTGAACTGGCGCGTCCAGATCTCGCGCTGGTCGGTGAGCGCGTTGTAGAACACCTTGTCGCGGTAGTTGTTGGTCGACGCCGGGTCGTGGAATTCCCAGCCCATGTGGTCGCTCGCCACATCGTTGCCGTTGGTGCCGGTCAGCAGCCGCACGGTCTGGTGGCCGAACTGCGCGTCGGCGAACCAGGAGAGCGTGTCGGAAATGCGGTATTCGAATGCGCCGAACACATTGCCGCCCTTGCGCTCGTTGGTGATCGTGCGATACGCGATGGCGCGCTCGCTGCCGCAGTAGGGCTCGCCGAAACGGTCGTCCGCCAGTACGGTCGTGCCTTCGTTCAAGCCGGCCATGGCCGCGCATCCATCGGCGGGCGCGATGTTGGTGTCGTCTTCCCAGTTGAGGATCTGCGCGGTCAGGCGTGGCAGCTGGCGGCGGGCCAGCGGGGAGTCCAGCGTGGAGTCCTGGTTGCGGCGCTCGTAGCCCCACAGCGGTCGCTTGTCGAGCAGTTCCACACCGA
Organism: Pseudoxanthomonas japonensis; assembly: GCF_010093445.1. Classification (GTDB taxonomy): domain Bacteria; phylum Pseudomonadota; class Gammaproteobacteria; order Xanthomonadales; family Xanthomonadaceae; genus Pseudoxanthomonas_A; species Pseudoxanthomonas_A japonensis. Next base: position 26,030 of record NZ_PDWW01000026.1, read on the forward strand.
CGATGCCGCTGAAGTCGCCGCGTTCGAACCCGGTGGTCACGGTCAGCCGGTGCGACTCGCCGCCGCCTCGCTCGGTGTCGCCGTAGCGATAGTCGAAGATGGTGCCGTCGACCGACTTCTTGAGGATGAAGTTGATGACGCCGGCCATCGCGTCTGAGCCGTAGACCGCGGAGGCGCTGCCGGTCAGCACTTCCACGCGGTCGATCATGCCGAGCGGGATGTTGCCGATGTCGGTGAAGTTGCTGCGGCCGTTGAGCGGCAGCGGAAAGTCGGCGATGCGGCGGCCGTTGATCAGCACCAGCGTGTGGTTCGGGCCGAGGCCGCGCAGGTCGACCGCCTGCGCGCCCGGCGTGGACTGGGCGCTGGTGGTGTTCTGCTGGCCCTGCACCGTGCCGCTGTTCTGGCTGAGCGAGCGCAGCACGTCAGGTACGGAGGTGAAGCCGGCGGCCTGGATCTGTTCGGCCGTCACCACCGTGATCGGCGCGGGACCTTCGATCTGCGCGCGCGGGATGCGCGAGCCGGTCACTTGCAGGGTTTCCAGCTGGGTCACGGGTTCTTCGGCTTGCGCGGCGCCGCCACCGGGAGGCGCCTCCTGGGGTGCGGGGCGGGGTGCCGGCGCGCGGCGCGGGGTGGCATCGGCCTGCACGATCAGCACGGCGCCGGAGGCATCGCGCTTGGCCTGGAAGCCGCTGCCCTGCAGCAGGCGATCCAGCGCCTGGTCGGGGGTGGCGGCGCCCTGCACCCCGCTGGTGCGTCGGCCCTTCAACTGGTCGGCGCGGTAGACGAGCTGCGTACCGGACTGCTTGGCGAGCGTGTTGAGCGCCGTGGTCAGTTCGCCCGCAGGCAGATCGATGCGGCCGGGGGCCGCTTGGGCCTGCGCGGCAAGCGCCGCACTGCAGGCCGCACTCAACAACAGCATGCGCACTGGATACCGCATCGACTTCTCCCCGGGGGCGCTCGGAATGGCGCCTGTTGGCTATCAGGACGAACGAACCGCGCAAATCCCCCCATGACCTTCGTCGTGGCGTGCGCGGCCTAGCGTGTATGCAGGACGATGCGGTCCGCATGCCGCTCGGCGCGCACCGGGAATCCCTGTTCCAGCAGGTGGGCAAAGCCCTCGGCGTTGGACCAGCGGAAGTTGCCGCCCACCCGCAGGTCGGCGACGGCGTCGTCGCCCAGCTCCAGCTTGCGGGTGTTGAAGCGGTTGAACTCGGCGGCGGCCGCGGCCAGCGAGGTATCGTCGAAGGTGAGGAAGCCGTCGCGCCATTCCAGGTACCGTTCCGCTTCCGCCACCGGCAGCGAACGCACCAGTACGCCGTTGCGGCCGGCGGTGGCCACGCTGCCCGCCGGCAACAGCGACACCGGCTGCGCGGTGCCGTCGGGGCCGGCTCGGCTTTCCAGTCGCACCTTGCCTTCGGTCACCACCACGCGGATCTCCTCCGGATCGCGTCGCACGGAGAAGCGCGTGCCCACCGCGGCCACGCGGCGACCATCGGTCTCGACCACGAACGGGCGGCGCGTGTCGTGGGCGACGTCGAAGAACGCTTCGCCCTTCGCCAGTGCCACGTGCCGCTCGCCGCGGCTGAGGGTGACGTCCAGGCGGCTGTCGCTGCTCAGCGTGGCGGTGGAGCCGTCCGGCAGCGTGATGGTCTGGATCTGGCCGACCGTGCTGGCATAGCTCGCCTGTTCGCGGCCGCTCAGCTGCCAGCTGCCCCACGCGACCGGGCCGAGCATGAGCAGGGCCAGCGCCGCGGCCAGGCCGTGCTGCCAGCCACGGCGACGGTGGCCGCCGCGGTCGCGGGGAGCGAAGGTCAGGCCGCGCAGATCCGGGCGCGCGTCCGCCCTGGGTTCGCCACCATCGGCCATCGCGCTGCTGCGGGGCGGCAGCGTGCCGGCGGGCAGGCCGGCGGCCAGCGCCTGCAGGCGGCCGGCTTCGGCCCACGCGGACTGCAGGCGGAGGAACTCGACCTTGTGCCGCGCGGATGCGGCCAGCCACGCGTCCAGCCGGCGCTGTTCGTCCGCCGTCCAGTCGTCCGCATCGCGGCGGGCCAGCCAGTCGGCGGCGAGCGCCTCAATCTGTCTGCTGTCGGCCATGCGCATCGTCCTCGTCCATGATGGGCCGGGCACGATGCCCGTCCAGCGCAGGCACGGCGTCGCCGCCGTACAGGTGGTCGGCGATCAGGCGCATCCCTTTGGCCAAATGCTTTTCCACGGTCTTCTCGCTGATGCCCAGTCGGGAGGCGACGTCCTTCTGCGGCAGTTCCTCCACGCGCCGCAGCCACACCACTTCGCGGCAACGGTCGGGGAGCCGGTCCAGGGCCTCGACCACGCGCTTGAGCGCCTGCCGGGTCCCGGTCCACCGCTCGGGCGACACCTCGTCGATCAGGTAGACGTTCGAGGACTCGAAATCACCCACTGGCTCGATCGACACCACCCGGCTGCGGCGCAGGCGGTCGGTCATCAGGTGGCGCGCGGTGGCGAACAGGAAGGCCTTGGGCGCATCCGGACGCGTCCGTCCCGCCGCTTCGTACACGCGCGCATAGACCTCCTGGCGCAGGTCGTGCCATTCATCGCGGTGCGGCCAGCTGCGCTGCAGGAACAGCGACAGCGCTCGCTCGTGGACAAGCACTTCGCGGACGAACCAGTCGTCGAATTCGGTGGCCATGGCCGCACTCTAGCCCAAGCGCGCGCGCTTCCGCATGGGGGAAGCGTGCCGCCGGTTCGTCTCCCTTCGTCATTGGCGCGTGGCATCCTGCCGCGACCTTCGACCTGGGAGTACGACGGCATGGTGTCAGTCTTCGGCATGTTGCAGCGCGGTGCGATCTGCGTGGTGGCGCTCGCCTTGTCCCTGCCGGCGTGGGCCGCCAAGCCGGCGCACTACGTGCTTGGCGACACCAACGCGAAGACGCCGGGGCAGGTGCAGCCCGGCCTGCTGCTGATGGGCGGCGGCGACCGCAACTTCGACGCGATGCACTGGTTCATGAAGAAGGCCGGCAATGGCCACATCGTCGTGCTGCGCGCGTCACAGGCCGGCGAGATCGGCGAAGAGTTCTTCAACGAGGTCGGCGGCATCGCCTCGGTGGAGACCTATGTCTTCACCGACCGCGAGGGCGCGAGCGACCCGGACGTGCTGCGCAGCCTCAAGCGCGCCGACGGTATCTTCCTGGCCGGTGGCGACCAGTCGCGCTACGTGCGCTTCTGGCGCGGCACGCCGGTGGGCGCCGCGCTGGACGCGCACGTGCGTGCCGGCAAGCCGCTGGGTGGTACCAGCGCCGGCCTGGCCATGCAGGGCGAGTACCTGTACGGCGCGATGGACGGCGGCAGCATCATCAGTCCGCGCGCGCTGGCCGATCCGCTGGGTGCGGACAACACCATCGAGACCGGTTTCCTGCAACTGGCGCTGTTGAAGGGCGTGATCACCGATACGCATTTCAGCGAGCGCAACCGGCTGGGCCGGCTGATCGCGTTCGTGGCCAAGGCCGAATCGCTTGCCGGCCGCCCGATCCTGGGGTTGGGCGTGGACGAGGATGCCGCGGTCGCGGTGGAAGGCGATGGCAGCGCGCGCGTCTACGCCACCGCACCGGGCGCCGGCGCCACGGTGGTGAAGGGCGGCTTCGCGCAGAAGCAGGTGGAAGACGAAGCGATGAACCTCGATCGCGTCGACACCGTCATCGCCGGCGTCGATTCCGTGCTGCACCTGCCGAGCGGTCGCGTCGACAAGCCGGCCGCCGAGCGCCACTACGCCGTGCGCGACGGCGTGCTGGTGGCGCTGGATTCGCCGTTGCTGGTGATCCACGGCGGCGCCGGCGTCGAACGCGCCGGCATGACGCCGGCCGACGAGGACGCGGCGCGCAAGGCGCTTGAGGCGGCGTTGCGCGCGGGCCATGCACAGCTGAAGGACGGCAAGCCTGCGCTGGAGGCGGTGGCCGCCGCGATCACCGTGCTGGAGGATGCGCCGCAGTTCAACGCCGCGCGCGGCGCGGTGTTCACCCACGACGGCAAGAACGAACTCGATGCCTCGATCATGGACGGCGCCACCGGCAAGGCCGGCGCCGTCGCCGGCGTACACCGGGTCAAGAACCCGATCACGCTCGCGCGCGCGGTGATGGACAAGTCGCGCCACGTGATGATGGTCGGTGCTGGCGCGGAAGCGTTCGCGAAGGAGCAGGGCGTGACGCTGGTCGATCCGTCGTACTTCCGCACCGAGAAACGCTGGCAGCAGCTGCAGAACGCGTTGAAGGAAGAAAAGCAGGCGCAGGCGAGCAACACGCCGCTGGCGCTGCCAGGCAAGGCCTATTTCGGCACGGTCGGCGCGCTGGCGCTGGACGCGAAGGGCCAGCTGGCCGCGGGCACCTCGACCGGCGGCATGACCAACAAGCGCTACGGCCGCGTCGGCGACTCGCCGATCATCGGCGCCGGCACGTGGGCCGACGATCGCTGCGCGTTCTCCGGCACCGGCTGGGGCGAGTACTACATTCGCGCCGCCGCTGCGCATGAGGTCTGCGCGCGCGTGCGCCTGGCCGGGCACAGCATCGCGCGCGCATCCGAGGGCGTGATCAACCGCGACATCCCCAAGGCCGGCGGCGACGGCGGTGCCATCGCGCTGGGCGCCGACGGCAGCATGGCGTTCCCGTTCAACACCGAGGGCATGTACCGCGGCTGGATTGGCGCCGACGGCGTGCCGCATGTGGCGATCTACAAGGAAGACCCGCTGCCCGCGCGCTGAGGCGATTGCACCTACGCTCCGCTTGGCCTAGAGGGGGAGCATGGACAAGATGCTTGGGATTGCGCTGTTACTCGGGACTATGGGGCTGTCGGCGGCAGCGCCGACGGACGGCGCTGTTGCCTTCCGCGTGCAGGCACGGGTCGAACTCGATGCGCAGGGCGTACCGCGCCTTGTGCATGCCGATCAGGCGCTGCCCGCTCCCGTCCGGGACGCGATCGAGAAGCGGGTTCTTCAGTGGCGCTTTGAGCCCGCTCGCGTCAATGGCGAGCCGCGGAGTGGAGCCACGACAGTGTTCCTCAACACGTGTGCGATGCCTGCCGAGAACGGCGCCTTGCGGCTGGCGATGGAGTACCACGGGCACGGTCCTGGTTACACAGGCGGGGGCAGCGCACCCATGCCGCCGCGATACCCGGTCGATGCCGTCAGGGTCGGTAAGCAAGGTGCATTCCGCGTGACCATGGAGATTGGCGTCGACGGCCACGCGAGGATCCAGGACATCGAGACGCTGAAGGGAACGGCGTGGCCTTTTCAGAAGCGCTTGAAGGAATGGGCAAATTCGTTGCGCTACGTGCCGGAAGAAGTCGACGGCAGACCCGTCGCCACCCGTATCGCCCTCTCTGTCGCCTTCACGATCGGTGATGGAGCTCCCCGCCAGCGGACGGCTCCCGAGAACGCTGCCGCGTGCTCGGCGGCGATGGGAGCGGGAGACGGCGAGGAGCCGCTGCAGCCTGTCGTGCTCGATTCGCCCTTCAAGCTGAAGGAAGCCGGCTGACGCCCGTTGGGGGCACCCTGTAGGGCGTCCCGTCGCTGGTGGGCTTGGGCAGGCGCGTCCGATGTGTCTGCCTCTGTGACCCATGTCGCAAATGTGACGACTGTAAGTTAGGATACATGTCACATTTCGGCCGGCCCCTCCTCGCCTGGAAGGCGTCTTGGGTCGGCTTGCCACAGGGGGCAAGCGGTAAGGGTCCGTTGTCGGATGGACCTGCGGAGCGCCTCTTCCACAGAAGCGTCAGGGGATCCGTTCGTCGATGTCGTACCGCGCTATTGATGCCTTGCACCCGCAGGGCGCATGTTCTGCACGCCTGTCCGTTTCCCCCGTCTCCCGCATCGCCGGCGCCCCCGGCGGCTGGCGTCGTCGCCTCTCCCAGGCGGCCCTGCTGTCCATGGGTCTGCTGCTCGCAGGGTCGGCACTGGCATTGATCACCGGCAGCTGGACGACCAGCGGCGCCGCGTCGGCCAACACCACCGTCAACGGCATCACGGTGACCTTCACCGGTACTGCCGACGAGGCCTATTCGAACGGCACCTTCAACACCACCAACCGGTGGAGCGATCCGTACGGCGGCACCGTGAGTGGCGGCGCATCGCTGACCATGGTCTTCGACAGCGCCGGCGCGCGGAACTACGTGGTCACCTTCAGCAAGCCGGTCGACAATCCGGTGCTGCACATCGACCGCATCGGCGGCTTCTACAACAACAACCTGCCCAACAGCACGCGCTGGGAACTGACATCGTTCAATGCGCAGGGCAACGCGGTGGCGCTGGAACGGCTGGCCGGCAACAACCAGTTCGTCGTCGATGCCGCGCAGTCGCGCTTCTATCGCGCCACCGGCACCGGCTTCAGCGGCACCGGCAGTTCCGAGTGCAGCACCAACAGCAACGGCACCGGCTGCGGCTCGGTGCGGTTCAACGGCACGGGCATCACCAGCCTGACCTTCCGGGTGGACATGATCGGCTCGCGCGGCGACGGCGACGAACTGGAAATGCGCTGGAGCTTCCCGGGTTCCAGCGTGATCGTGCGCAAGCAGTCCGTGGGCGGCACCGGCACGTTCCCGTTCACCACCAGCGGCGCGCTGACGCCCTCGTTCACCCTGGCGACCACGGCACAGAACACGCCCGTCTCGTCCACGACGTATCCCATCACCAACCACGCCGCCGCGATCACGCTGAGCGAATCCACGCCGCCCGCCGGCTACGTGATGACCGCCGGCAGCTGCGTCGACCAGACCGGCGCCGCGGTGCCGGCGACCGTGAATACAGCGACGCGCCAGATCGCCATCGGTGCCGCCAGCTACGGCACCAGCCAGACCATCACCTGCACCTTCACCAACAGCGCGACGGCGACGCTGGCGCTGGCGAAGACGTGGGTCAACGCCGCCGTCAACGACACCGCGGTGCTGTCGGCGACCGGCGGTGCCAACACCGCCACGCTGGCGTCCACCGCCAACAGTGCCTCCGAGACCGATACCGGCGCGGCCGTGCAGGTCGTCCCGGGCAACGTGATCACGCTGGCCGAGACCCTCGGTGCGGGCAATGCACGGACCTACACCGCGAGTGCGTGGTCGTGCAGCGGTGGCAGCCTGAGCGGCAACACGCTGACGCTGACCGCGGCGCATGCGGGGCAGGCGATCGTCTGTACCGTCACCAACAGCGCTCGCGTGGCGGACGTGTCGGTGGTGAAGTCGACGGCCGCGGGTCCTGCCGTCAGCGGGCAGGTGCGGAACTTCACCGTGACCGTCTCCAACGCCGGTCCCTCGGCCGCCGACGGCGCCGTGGTCAGCGACACGCCCGGCGCGGGACTCGCATGCCCGGCGTCCGGCAACCCCATCAGCTGCACCGCCAGCGGCGGCGCGGCCTGCCCCGGCGCAGCGGCGTTGCCGACGCTGGTAAGCGGCGGCGTGGCCGTGCCGACGCTGCCGTCGGGCGGCACCGTGACCTTTACCGTGCCCTGCCAGGTGACGGCGACGGGTCTGTGAGGCGGCGGGCGCGCTTCCCAAGCGCGCGCCGAGTCCCCATGATGCGGCTCCGTTCTTCGCCGCGTTGATGCAATGAGCCGTACCGCCTGGCTGTGGGTGGTGGTGATCCTGACCGCCATCGCCCTGGCCGCGACCTTCCTGGTCACGCCGCGTTTTCCCGTCCCTGTGCCCGATGCCGGTCCGCCGGTCACGCCGTTCGGCTGGACCGGGCAGTTGTCGCTGGTTGCCGGCGACGGCGTGCGCGGCGCGCAGGAAGGCGCAGGCCCGCAGGCGCGCTTCGACGATCCCTGGGGCATCGTCGTGATGGAGGACGGCACGCGCTACGTCGCCGATGCGGGCGACAACAACCGCATCCGCCGCATCACGCGCGAGGGCGTGGTCACGACACTGGCGGGCGGTCGCGAAGGCTTCGCCGACGGAACGGGTCCGGCCGCGGCCTTCCACACGCCGTCCGCACTGGCCCGCGATGCCGGAGGCAACCTCTACGTCGCCGACACCGGCAACCATGCGATCCGCAAGGTGACGCCCGAGGGCGTCGTGAGCACGGTTGCCGGTACCGGCGAAGCGGGTTTCCGCGATGGCACCGCGGCGCAGGCGCAGTTCAACGGGCCCATCGGCGTCGCCGTGGATGGTGCCGGGCGCATCTACGTGGCGGATACCTACAACGACCGCATCCGCCTGATCGACCGCGATGGCCAGGTTAGCACCCTGGCCGGCGGCGACATGCCCGGTTTCGTCGACGGCACCGGTGGCGAAGCGCGCTTCGATACGCCGACCGGCATCGCCGTCGATGCCACCGGCGTGGTCTGGGTGGCCGACCTGCGCAACGATGCCCTCCGCCGTATCGGGCCGCAGGGCGGGGTCAGCACCTTGCCGATGCTGGCCGACCTGCCGGACCAGGCGGGGCCGCGCCGCCCCTTGTCGCTGGCGCTGACGCACGATGGCCACCTGTATGTCGGCGAGCTGTTCAGCGGCCGGGTGATGCAGGTGATGCGCGATGGCCGCTGGCGGGCCCTCGCGGGGCATCTGCCCGGGCAACGCCTCTCGCGCACGGCGGGCCTGGCTGTCGACGCCGGCGGTGACGTGCACTTCACCGATGCCGGCAGCCATCGCGTGCATCGCATTGCGCCGCTGGCGGCCGGTGCGGCGCAGGTTCCCGTGGCGGTCGGTCCATCGCAGGACGACCCGCTGCCGCAGACGTCGGGGCGCTGGCCGCTGGCGCCGCAGGACGGCTGGCACGAGGTGGTCGGCACACTGGGCGAAGTGCGCGGCGATTACAGCGGCGAGAGCCGGCACCATCTGCATGGCGGTCTCGACATCCGCGGCGATGTCGGCGCGACCGTGCTGGCCATCGCCGATGGCAAGGTGAGCAGTCCGTCCGCGGCATGGAACTTCAACGGCCTCAGCGAAGGGCTGGGCCTGGGGCCGCTGGACTACATCCACATGCGCGTCGGCCGCACGCCACGCGGCGATCTGCTCGATCCCGCGCGTTTCCAGTTGCTGCGCGACCTGAGCGGTGATGCCAGCCGCATCCGCGTGCGCCGCGGCACCCGCTTCGCCGCGGGCGACGCGCTGGGCACGGTCAACCGCATGGCGCACGTGCACCTGTCGATCGGGCCTTCGGGCTACGAGCGCAACGCGATCGCGCTGGGCTTCACCGGGTTCACCGATACGTATCCGCCGCGGATCGACGAGGTCGCCCTGTTCGATACGCTGGACCAGCCCATCGACCAGCGCCAGGAAGGACGCGTCCTGGTGCCGCGCGACCTGCAGGGCGTGCGCATCGTCGTGGATGCGTGGGACCAGGTCGACCGCAACCTGCCGCGCCGCCGCCTGGGCCTGTACGCGCTGGGTTACCAACTGCTGCACGACGACGGCACGCCGGTCACCGGCTTCGAGTCCCCGCGCATGACGCTCGACTTCCAGCGCCTGCCATCCGACGAGGCGGTACAGATCGCCTACGCGCCGGGCAGCGGCATCACCGTGCACGGCAGTGCGGTCACGCGGTTCAAGTACAGCGTCACCAACACGGTACGCGACGGCAGGTGGAGCGAGGGCACGTGGCAGGCGGGCGCGCTGCCGCCGGGCGACTACACCCTCCGGATCCCTGCCCGCGATTACCACGGCAATGAAGCACAGGGCCGTCGCGACCTGAAACTGCGCCTCCCGTAGGGCGGGCTCAAGCCCGCCGGCCTCTGCCGCGCGGTACCGTGTCGATCCGCGCCACCGCCGTTCGTCGCACTCCTGAAAGCGGCCGGAGCGACCGGTCCGCACGACAGGAGATCGCAATGCGCGTCATGGTCATCGTGAAGGCCAGTCCCGAGTCGGAAGCCGGGAAGATGCCGGGTACCGGACTGCTCGAGGAGATGGGCAAGTTCAACGAAGCACTGGTCAAGGCCGGCATCCTGCTGGCCGGTGAGGGACTGCATCCCACCTCGCGCGGCGCACGCGTGCGCTTCGACGGCAGGCAGCGGACGGTCATCGACGGCCCCTTCGGCGAGACGAAGGAACTCGTCGCCGGTTTCTGGCTGTGGCAGGTGCGCAACTTCGACGAGGCGATCGAGTGGATCAAGCGCGCGCCATTCGATGGCGGCGAGGAGATCGAGCTGCGCCCGGTGTTCGAGGCCGAGGACTTCGGCGACGAACTGACGCCGGAATTGCGCGAGCAGGAAGCGCGCCTCGCCGCGCAGATCCAGTCGCAGACACAGGCCTGAGGGAGCGATCATGACCACCCAGATCTTCGTCAACCTGCCGGTCCGCGACCTGGACAGGTCCAAGGCGTTCTTCGCGGCGCTCGGCTACGCGAACAACCCGCAGTTCACCGACGAGAACGCCGCCTGCATCGTCATCAGCGACACCATCTACGTGATGCTGCTGGTGGAGCCGTTCTTCCAGGGCTTCACCCGCAAGACGATCTGCGATGCGCGCACGCACACGGAAGCGATCCTCTGCCTGTCGGCCGAGTCGCGCGCCGGCGTCGATGCGCTGGCGGACAAGGCGATCGCCGCCGGCGGCAGCGAAACGCTCGAAGCGAAGGACTACGGTTTCATGTACCAGCGCAGCTTCCAGGATCCCGACGGTCACCAGTGGGAAGTCGTGCATATGGACGATGCCGCGATGCCAAAGGATTGACGTACATGAATGTAGGCGGCGCATCGCGTGCGATTTGCCTGAGAAGGCTTGCAGGTGTGGTCCATCTGTCGTACAGATGAGGCCACGCACGCGCGACGCCGGAGGCCATCGATGCAGGGCAGGAAGCCAGCCGACGCGCGATACCGTGCAGCGCGCACGCGATCGCTGGCGTGGATCGCGGCGATGATCGTCTCAACCGCAGGATGCCAGGGCATGGCGATGACGCAGGAATCGGGCGCCGGAAGGGCCAGCAAGATCGACAATACGGTCGCCGACTGGCCGCTGACCTTTGTCCGGCACAATTTTGGCGCCACCAGCTATTCGACCTATGGTTGCAAGGTGCTCTACAACGGGTTCCTGCACCTTTCGGAAGAGGACGACGTGCTGCAGATGTCGTCCGCACGCGCGCATCCCGATTCGCTCCGGAAGACCTCTGCCGGTTACCTGGGCGTCAAGAATTTTCCGGCGCCCGCAAAGGTCACCTGGCGATCCGCCGACGGCGTTGCCCATGAAGCGGACGTGGACATCGGCGCGATATTCAAGGACCGGATGATCCTGCATCGGGTGCCGCGAGAGGATGTTCGTGAAGGGGTCTCGATCACGGATCCCGACATCATCCTCGAAGTGAACGACCGCACGATCAACGTGTACATGCGTGCGTTCGTTCCCACGCGCGAGCTGCAGATTCCGGGCAACCGCTACAGCGGCCATCGCGATGATCTTGTCCTGGCCTGGACCAGGACGTACTGATGCATTTCCACGGAGTGGAGCATGGGCGGCGAACGACATCCTGACGGTGTGAGTACGGAGCCGGCGTCGGTCGCGGACCTCGCGACCTTTCGCCATGCCAGCGAACAACTGCGAACGCTCTCCGCGCCCGTCCTGCACGACGGCCGCCGGCCTGCCGACCGCCTGTTCGTCGCGTCGTTCGACGGCACCGGCAACAGCATGCTCAAGGACGCGCCGGAGAACCACACGAATGTCGCGTTCATCCATGGCCAGGTGAAGGCGCTGGAAAAGCGGGCGCTGACGGAACACGGCACCACCACGATGGCTGGCGGCTACGTGGAAGGTCCTGGGACGCAGGGCGGAATCGGCGGAGGCATCGACCTCATGACGGGGCAGAGCTACGAAGCCCGCATGGAGGACATGTACCTGCAGTTCGTGAAGCAATCCGCCGCCTGGTTGAAGGAGAACCCGGATGCGGACATCCGCATCGCCGCCATCGGATTCAGTCGTGGCGCGGAACAGGCGGCCGGCTTCACGCGGATGGTCGAAGAGCGTGGCATCCGGAATCCGGAAGGCGCGCAGGTCACGCGCGACGGCGATGGTCGGGTCCTGCACGTCGACTACATCGGTCCACCGCTGCGCGAACCCGGCACCGTCATCCAGGCCGTCGGCCTGTTCGACCCCGTCGGCACGGGTGAGCCGCGCGATCACGACCGCCGTCTGCCGCCGTCGGTGGTGTCGGGTTTCCAGATCACCGCCGACGACGAGCGGCGCAACCTGTTCCAGTCCACCCGCGTGATGGATCCCGGCGTGACCGATGGCGGGCGCTTCCTCAACGTCACCGTCGCCGGTGCGCACAGCGACATCGGCGGTGGCTATACGCAGGATGGCATCGCGATCCGCAGCGGCAACCTGATGATCGACTACCTCAACGGCCTGAGCGACCGGCCATTCCTGGACAAGCGTGAAGAACCGTCCGATCCCGCTCGCAACGTGATCCATCGCTCCGAGGAACACCGGTTCTTCTACCGCACCTCGATCTACGACAAGGCGGGAACGCGCGGGATGCAGGAGGAACTCGCGCCGTCGAACCTCTGCAGGATCGATTGCCTCGATGCACAGCCCCGCAATGAAGCGCTCGCGCGCGAGCTGGCCTGGCGACCCGTCGAGATCGGACCGGTCCCGGTCGGCGCGGAGGTGTCGCAGTCGGGCAGTCCGGTCGAGCGCCTGCTGCAGGCGGCCAAACAGGGTGACGGTGGTGCCGTCGAGCGCATCTCGCGTGAATACCTGCACACAGACGCCGGGCAGGCGTGGCTGCAGGCAGGCCAGCAGCGGCTCGACGCCGCCTCCATCACGCAGGCACCACCGGTGGAACGCCAGCAGGAGCCGGCCGCGCTCGCACGCTGATACCGCCATCGCGTGGCGTGATCGCCTGCGCTTGTCCGTGGCCGTCGGGCTGCGTTCTAATCCGCGCGGTGACACGCGATGCCACGGGAGGCGTCCATGAGGTGGGGAGCGCGGAGTGCGGGCATCCTGCTGGGATGCCTGCTGGCGCCGCTGGCGCACGCACAGGTGGATCTGGAGCCGTTCCTGAAGCGGGACGTGCTGCAGACGCTCAGGATCTCGCCGACCGGCGCCTACTACGCCATGACGGTCCCGATGGAGGACCAGACCGTGCTGGCCGTGGTACGTCGTGCCGACAGGCAGGTGACGTCGAAGATCCATGCCGGCAGCGACAGCGTCATCAGCAACGTGTGGTGGGTCAGCGACGAGCGCGTGGTGGTGTCGGTGGCGAAGAAGTACGGCTCCCGCGACCAGCCCTATCCCACCGGCGAGCTTTACGCCACCGATGCGGACGGCACGAAGCGGCGCCAGATCTTCGCGCGTTACGGACTGGACGGCACGCAACTCCAGCCCCGCGCCGCGTACCTGATCGACTCGCTGCCCGACGATCCGCGCAAGGTGCTGATCAGCATGTACGCGCTGGATACGTCGACACCCAACACGCGGGTGGAGCGGCTGGACGTGTTCAACGGAACCATGGACACCGTCGCCACGGCACCGGTGCGCCGCGCCAGCTTCACCGTCGACGCGGCGCGGCGCGTGCGGTTCGCGCAGGGGGCGGGCGACGACAACGTCAGCAAGCTCTACCACCGCGCCGACGACACGTCGCCCTGGACGCTGGTCAACGATGAAGCCAGGACCGGCTTCGTGGAGTGGCCGCTCGGCCTGTCCGCCGACGGACTGACCGCCTACCTGCAGGTGCAGCAGGCGAAGGGGCCGGATGCGATCGTGGCGTTCGACACGGTCACTGGCGCGCGCAAGGAGGTGATGCGCGATCCGGTGGTCGATCCGCACGAGATCATCTATGCGGACGACCATCGCACGCCGGTCGGCAGCTTCTTCATGCACGACAGGCTGCGTGCCGCGTTCTTCGACGAAAAGTCGCCGACCGCGCGTCTTTACCGCAAGCTGGAGCGCGCGTTTCCCGGCGCGTCGGTCGACGTCACGTCGGGGACGCGCGATGGCCGGCTGAAGGTGGTGTACGTCTGGAGCGATACCAGCCCCGGCGACTTCTACCTGTTCGATACCACCACCAATGCCGCGGACCTGATCTTCAGCCGGCGCAGCTGGCTGGATCCGGCGATGCTGGCGCCGAGCGAGCTGGTCACGCTGCGCGCGCGCGACGGACTGGCGCTGCATGGCTACCTGACCAGGCCGCGCGAGGGGCGCGACGGGCCGACGCCGCTGGTGGTGATGCCGCATGGCGGGCCGTTCGGCGTCTTCGACGGTTGGGAGGTCAACGACGAGGCCGAGATGCTGGCGCGCGCGGGCTACGCGGTGCTGCGCCTGAACTATCGCGGCTCCGGCAACTACGGCAGGAGTTTCCGCCACGCGGGAGCGCGGCAGTGGGGGAGGACGATGCAGGACGACCTCACCGACGCCACGCGCTGGGCGATCGGGCAGAAGATCGCCGATCCCAAGCGGATCTGCCTGTATGGCGCCAGCTACGGCGCCTACGCATCGCTGATGGGTGTGGCGAAGGAACCGGACCTGTACCGTTGCGCCGCGGGCTACGTCGGCGTCTACGACCTGGCGCTGATGCATAAGCAGGATTCGCGGGACAGCCGGTCGATGCGCAACTGGGCGGACGACTGGATCAGCGACGATCGCGCCAGCCTGGCGGAGGTGTCGCCCAACCTGCTGGCGCAGCGCATCCGCGTGCCGGTGTTCCTGGCGGCCGGCGGAAAGGACGAGATCGCCCCGCAGGCGCACAGCGAGCGCATGGAGAAGGCGCTGAAGGCGGCGGGCGTGCCGGTGGAAACGCTGTACGTGCGCACCGAAGGTCATGGCTTCTACGCCGAAGCCAACCAGCGCGCGTACTACACCCGCCTGCTGGATTTCCTGTCGCGCCACCTGGGCGGCGCGAAGGCGAAGTAGCTCAGGCGCCGACGCGGCGCCTGACTTCGTCGAAGTCGCGCACCGGCCGCACTTCGATGCTGCCGGTGCCGATCCACGGGAATTCCTGCGCGATCTTCACCGCGTCCTCCAGGCTGTCGGCTTCGATCAGGTTGTAGCCGCCGAGGATTTCTTTCGTCTCGGCGAAGGGGCCGTCGATGATGCTGGTCCTGCCGTTGCGCACGCGCACGGTGCGCGCGGTGCTGCCGTGCTCGAGCTGCTGCGATTCGATCAGCGTGCCCTGCGCCTTCAGTTCGTCGGCGTGGGAGATGCAGCCGTGCATCATCTGGTCGAAGGCGCCTTCCGGCAGTGCTTCGAGCAGGGAATCGTCCGTGTAGATCATCAGCAGGAACTTCATGCGCCCTCCCGGCGTGCGATGCAGGCCGGGATTGTGCCACGCGGGTGTTCAGAGCATGTGTCGTGGTCGCGCCGCGTCACTCGGCCGCGGGCGAGCGATACCAGGCCTCGACCGTGCCCTTGACCTTCATCGTCATCGGATTGCCGCGGCGGTCCTTCGACTTGCCCACCGGCACGCGCACCCAGCCTTCGCTGATGCAGTACTCCTCCACGTTGTCGCGCTCCACGCCGTTGAAGCGGATGCCCACGCCGCGGTCCATCGCCACGGCGTCATGGAACGGGCTGCGCGGATCGGAGGAAAGACGGTCGGGAGGCGTATCGGACATGGGAAGGCGGTATGCAGAGAACGGGTGGGCAAGGATACCCGAAGCGCCCCGCTCACCAGGCCACGCGGTGGCGGCTGCACGCCAGCGTGGCCCGCAGCGTCAGCCGTCCGCGCCGCGGATCCGCGCTGAGCCGGGCCGGATCGGCGATGGCGGGCGCGCGGAACGCGGCGCCGTCGTGGATCAGCAGGCGATTCCAGCGCGCCGGCACCGTCAGTGCATGGGTGAAGCTGGCGCTTGAGGCCTGCGGATAGCCGGCGGCGATCGCGTGGCGCAGGGTGAAGTCCTCCGGCAGCAAGGCTTCGGCGTCGTGTTCGAGCTGTTCGACGTGCTGTGGCGAAACGCGGGGCAGGAAGAAGTGGGTGCCGCCCAGGGTGGGGTCGTGGAAGAGGAACAGTTCCGCCAGCACAAGGCACTGGTCCGGTTCGAAGGCGCGTTGCCGCCGCGGCAGCCAATGCGCCGGCGCGAGCGCGGGCGGCGACGTGGTCACCAGCGACAAGCGGCTGGCGCTGCGCAGTACGCGGCGTACGCCGAGGGCCTGGCGTGCGTGGTCGCGGACGACGTCGTGCAGCAATGCCGTGAAGTCCTCTGGCATGAGCAGGTGCAGGCCGGGGAACACGGCCGCGGGCGCCGGCTGGAAGTCCTCGCGGTAGGCCTCCGCGAACGCGGGCAGCCGCTCCGGCGCCAGCAGGGCGTCGTCGATCACGATGCAGGCATGGCCGTGGCCGATGGGCATCTGCCGGACCACGGGACGCGGATTGAACATGGCGGGTCTTCTCCGGCGCACCGGCGTGAAGCCGATGCCGCCACGATAGACCTCGCGCGTGGCGGAGACAAAGAACGCCGGGGCGGCCCACCACGACCGCCCCGGCGTGTGCTGCCGTCGAGGAATTACGGCATCAGCACCTTGTCGACCACATGGATCACGCCGTTGCTCGCCTTCAGGTCGGCGGTGGTGACCTTGGCGACATTGCCCTTGGCGTCGGTCAGCGTCACGCCGCCATCCACCACCTGGGCCTTCAGCTCGCCGCCCTGCACGGTCTTGAGCGTGGCGGTGCCGCCGCTGGCCTGGATCTGCTGGGTGAGGGTGGCGGCATCCACCGCCCCCGGCACCACGTGGTAGGTCAGCACGGAGGTCAGGTCGGCCTTGCTTTCCGGCTTCAGCAGCGTATCGACGGCACCGGCGGGCAGTGCGTCGAAGGCGGCGTTGGTCGGCGCGAACACGGTGAACGGACCGGCGCCCTTCAGCGTGTCGACCAGGCCGGCGGCCTGCACGGCGCTGACCAGCGTGGTGTGGTCGGGCGAACCGATCGCGGTGTCCACCACGTCCTTCTGCCCGGTCGGCGTCGCGGTGTTGTCGGCCGGCATCGGATCGCTGGCCTCGGCCACGGGCATGGGCGCGCTGCCGGCATCGGCTTCGGCGGTCTTGGGCGAGCACGCCGCGGCGGTGAAGGCGGCGAGCAGGGCCACGGAAAGGACGGTGCGGTTCATGGGTATCTCCTGGAGTGGGTGGGTGTCGTTGCTGCGCTTGTGCCGACCTCTACGCCGACCCCTCCACACGCGGATGCATCACGTGGCTTTAATATTCAGCCAACCTTGACATCGTCCCGCCGCGCCACGTCGCGGCACTGCCACGAAGACGCCCCATGACCCTGCCCGATCACGAATTCGATCCCGACGACAACTTCCGCCATGCCTTCGACGACGAAGACGACATGGACCTGGACGACACCGAGGCGCTGGTCTGGAACCTGCTGGTGCTGATCAACCCCGGCGACGAGGAAACCGCGCTGCGCCAGTTCGCCGCCTACCGCGATGCCAGCGGCGAAGAGGGCGCGGACCCGGACCAGGTGCTGTGGACGCTGAAGGATGCCATCGACTGGACGTCCGGCTTCCATGTCGACTGGAAGGACACGGAGTCCTTCATCGACTGCATCAACCAGCTGGCCGCGCGCTACGCCATGGAGATCGACTGGGGCGGCGACACCAGCGATGAGGACTTCCTCGACGGCACCGACGTACCGGCATTGATGGCCGTCGCCTACGACCGCCTGCGCGAGCACGGCTACACGCTGTGGAACTGGAACACCGACAGCGATGCCTACGCCGGCTGGATGGCGCTGCGCCGCGACGATGAAGGCATGCAGCAGCTGGCCGCGGTGATGGGCGTGGAGATCCGGCCGGGCAGCGACGCGTTCTGATCGCCGTCCAGCGACGTCGCACGCGCTAGACTCGCGGCGTCGCCCCGTTCCGAGATCGTCCGTCATGCGCGTGCTGCTGGCCTGCCTTGCCTGCCTGGTGCTGTCGGTGGCCAATGCCGCGACGGCGCAGGACGTCACCACGCTGCTGTCGCCTTCCAAGCCGAAGGCGCCCGAAGCGATCGCGCTGGCCGACATCCCCGGTCGCGCCGATGCGGACGAACGCTATGCGGAGGAAGTGTCGCTGCGCGCGGCGCGCGCCGATCCGCTCGGCCGGCTGGTGCCGCGGCTGGCGACCATCGAGACGTCGGTGGCGGAGAAGAACGGCCTGTTCGCCTACGGCGAGCTGCGCACGCTGCCCGTGCTGCGGCTGGAAAGCATGGAGCGCCACTGGAAGTTCGACGCGCGCCAGTACGCGCGCTGGCGTGGCGACATGCAGGCGTCGGTGGCGCCGTATGCGCAGGATGCGGCGGAACTGGCGCTGCGCCGCGCCGACTGGGAGCTCACCCGGCAGGGCATGGCAGCGGACGGCACGCCGGATGCGCTGCGCGCGCGCGTGGAGGGCGTATCCGCGCGGCTGCAGGCGGCCGAGCAGGCGCTGTCCACGCCGCTGGCGGGGCAGATCCGCCTGGGGCAACGCGCCAACCTGCTCGCCGCGCGCATCCAGGCCGGGCAGCAGGCGGTGGACGATGCCATCGCGTACTCGGACCGGCGCCTGTTCCGCCTGGATGCGCCGCCGTTGTGGCGCGTGCAGGACCGCACGGTCCTGCGGCAGGACGTGGCGGACAGCCTGAAGCGCGAGGTCCAGCAGGAGAACAGCTTCGTCGCCCAGTACGCGGCGGCGGATGTCGGCAACCAGCGGCTGCTGCATGTGCTGCAGTTGATGTTGCTGCCGGTGCTGCTGTGGATCGCGTGGCGGCACCGGCGCCGCCGCCTCGATCCGACCGCGGTGCTGGCGACGGACGCCGAGTCGCGCGTGGTGGGGCGTCCTTTCTCCACCTGGCTGCTGCTGTCCATGATCGGCGTGCTGCTGTTCGAGCCGAACGCGCCGTTGTTCCTGCACCAGTTGGCGATGCTGGTCGCGCTGGTGCCGGTGCTTCGCCTGATGCCGCAGCAGGGGCGCCGGCTGCTGGGGCCGTGGCCCTACCTGGCGACGGCGTTCTACCTGCTGCAGCATCTGGCCGTGCTGCTGGTGGCCAGCGATTACCTGTACCGGCTCTACTACCTGGGACTGTCCACGCTGGCGCTCGCTGCGACCGGCTGGCTGCTGTGGCGTTCGCGCGGCGAGCGCTACGCCGGCGTGGCCGGTCGTGCCGGTCGACTCGTGCACGGCCTGGCCTGGGGCGGTGTCGCGATCCTGTCGGCGGCGATCGTCGCGAACGTGCTGGGCAACGTGTCGCTGGCGGAAATGCTGACCGCCGGCATCATCGAAAGCGGCTACTTCGCGCTGGTCCTGTATGCGGCGGTGACGGTGCTGGAAGCCCTGTTGCGCCGGCTGGGCGCGCGCCCCGAGGTGCGTCGGCTGTGGTTGATGCGCCGGCATGGCGGCCACCTGCTCGATACGCTCGCGCGCTGGGCGCGCGTGGCGGCGGTGATCGGATGGATCGTCTACACGATGAACCGCTTCCGCATCTTCCGGCCGGTCTACGACGTGGCGAAGGCGATCGTGACGCACCGGTTCGAATACGGCGAGCTGTCGATCAGCCTGGGCCATGTGCTGGTGTTCTGCATCGGCGTGGTGCTGGCGGTCTGGGTGGCGCGGACGCTGCGCGCACTGCTGCGCGAGGAAGTGCTGCCGCGCATGTCGCTGCCGCGCGGCGTGGACAACAGCGTCGCCTCGCTCAGCTATTACGTGCTGTTGTTGCTGGGCCTGCTGGCGGCGCTGTCCGCCGCGGGGTTCAAGATCGGGCAACTGGCCTTCATGTTCGGCGCGCTGGGCGTGGGCATCGGCCTGGGCCTGCAGGACGTGGTGAAGAATTTCGTCTCCGGACTGATCCTGATGTTCGAGCGCCCGGTAAAGCCGGGCGACGCGGTCGACATCAGCGGTACCGCAGGCCGCGTGCGCACCATCGGCATGCGCGCCACCACGGTGCGCACGTTCGAGGGCGCAGACGTGGTGGTGCCGAACGGCCTGCTGCTGTCGGACAAGGTGACCAACTGGACGCTGGTCGACCAGAACCGCCGCGTCGACGTCGACCTCGGCGTCGCCTACGGCTCCGACGTGACGCGGGTGATGCAACTGCTGCAGGAAACCACGCGGACCACGCCCGGCATCGCCGACGATCCCGCCCCCGCCGTGCTGTTCACCGGTTTCGGCGCCAGCTCGCTGGATTTCGCCATCCGCGCCTGGAGCCGTCGCTACGACGACTGGTCGGCCATCCGCAGCGACCTGATGATGCGATTGCACGCGGCGCTGGGCGAGGCCGGCATCGAGATTCCGTTCCCGCAGCAGGATGTCCACGTCCGCTCGGTGTCCGAGGATCTGCTGCGGTCGCTGAAGCGACCGGACGACGGCGACCGCACGCAGACATAGGCGGTCAAAGTGTCTGCAGGAAGGCGGTGATCGCTTCCAGCTCGGTGCGGTGCAGGTCCAGCGGTTGCAGCAGCGGATCGGTCTGCGGGAAGAGGGGGTCGTTCTCCTGGCCGGCCCTGGGCTGCGGACGCGGCATGCCGGCGTTGTACATGTTCACCACGCCGCGCAGCTCCATGAAGCCGCCGTTGTGCATGTACGGACCGGTCTTGCCCACTCCGCGCAAGGTCGGTGTGCGGAACTTGCCGCTGTCGGCAGGATCGCCGGTCACGCGGTAGCGTCCCAGGTCTTCCTTCGACCGGCCGTAGAAGTGCAGGCCCAGGTTGTGGAAGCGGTTGTCGGTCAGCGCGGGGCCGCTGTGGCAGTTCATGCAGCGCGCCTGCGTGCGGAACAGGTGAAGGCCCCACAGCTGCTGATCGGTCAGCACGCCGCGCTGGCCGTCGAGGAAGCGGTCGAAGCGGTTGAAACGCGGCACCAGGCTGCGCTGGTAGCTGGCCAGGGCCTGCGCCACACGCGACATGGTGATCCGCTTCTCGCCGAACACCTGCGCGAACGCAGTGGGGTAGTCGGTCTCCCGGTTGAGCCGCTTTTCCAACTCGCGCGGCGAGAACGCCATCTCCGCCGAGTCCTGGATCGGGTGCAGCGCCTGGGCCTCCAGCGTCGCCGCGCGACCGTCCCAGAACAGGGGGCTGGAGAAGGCGGCCATCGACACGTTCATCGCATTGCGCTTGCCCGCCTGCCGGTCATGACCGAACGACACGCTGCGGCCATCGCCCCAGCCGAGCTGCCGATCATGGCAACTCGCGCATGCGATCTGTCCGCTGCGCGAGAGGCGCGGATCCTCGAACAGACGCTTGCCCAGCGCGATCTTCTCCGGCGTCTGGGGGTTGTCGGCTGGCGCCGGAGGCGCGTCGGGCAGTGGCGCGAGTTCCTGCCACACCGCGCCCGCATCGACCGTGGGCGCCGGCCATTCGGCGATGGGCCGTGCGTACACCTGGCGCAGGCAATCGGCATCGATGCCGGGTGCGCTGACAGCGATGCGCTGGCGGCATTCGTCGATGGAGGGTGCTGTTGCCACACCCCCGGTCTGCGATTGCGCGGTGGTCGCCGCCACGAGCAGCGAGCCGGGCAGCAGGAACACCAGTGCGGTCAGCCAGCGACGCATGCTCATGCGCCCGCCATCAACAGGGCGCCGGCCAGCAAGGGTGCCTGCACGAGCGCGATGAAGAGGCGCAACACGACCGGCCAATCGCGCAGGCGCCAGAGGGCCCAGAGGCCGGCGCAGCCGGCGACCACGGTGCATGCCGCCATCGCCGCCGTGTAGCCGCTGCCACGCCACGTCGCATGCGGCCCGGAAGACACGAGCATCAGCAGGACCTGCACCGACACGACGGCAGGCAGGCACCACAACAGCCAGTGGGGGACGAAGGATCTGTTCTTCATCGTGCGCGCCTCGTCATGGCCTAGAAGCGGTAGCCGAGTTCCAGCCAGTAGCTGCGGCCGGGTTCGAACAGGGCGGCGTAGGTGGTTCCGCTGATCCGATTGGCACGATTCAGTGCGTTCTGTACTTCAACGCGCGCGTAGATCTGCTGCCTGCGTGGAAGGTCGAAGGCGTACTCCACCACGGTGTCCCACGTGAAGCTGTGTGGGTAGTTGACCTGCTCGAAGACCTCGATGCGGTCGCCCAGGTAGTCCTCGTCGCCCACTTGGCTCACGCTGAGGTAGCCGGCACGGTAGCGCAGGAAGTTGCTCCACAGCAGCCCCCAGGCCTCGATACGGGTTTGCGTGGCCAGCCGTGCCGTCCATGGGCGATTGAAGCTGTCGGCCGGAATTTCGTAGGCACGCATGATCTCGCCTTCGTACCGCACGATGGCGTTGTAGTCCGCCTCGTTGTAGTTGGTCGAGTAGTCCTGGTAAGCGCCGGTGTAGGCTCGCCTGGTATCGGTGTAATCGAACGCCAGTTGCGCGGTGCTGACGCTGGGCCCCCATTCCCACGGTCGACGTGTGCCGATGCTGAGCGTATACGTGTCGCTCTCGGCGCGCCCGACGTTCTGGTACTCGTACACATTGGCAGAGTAGTAGCCACTGGAGTCGCCGCTGGCGACGCGCACGCGCATGACTTCATCGCGGTTTTCACGGCGAACGTATTTGGCATTGAGGTCATAGTTGCCCCACACCTGGTTGAAACCCAGGCTGAGCTCGTCGCTGTAGGGGACGTCGAGTTTCTCGAACCGGGTCTGCGTGGTCGATTGTACCGGCGCGCTCCAGACCAGTGCGTTCGCTCCCGTCGGCGCGCGGGACTGGCTGGTCTCTAGACGTTCGCGGCCTTCGCGCAGTTTGTATGCGAAGAGATTGCGGCCGTAGTAGCGATTGGCGCCCGCCGTCAGCAGTGAACGCTGGCCGCCGAACATATCCCATGACAGGGCGAAGCGCGGTGCAATGGTGGTGTGCTCCGTCAGCGTGCTTCCATCCACGCGAACGCCAGGACGGAAGCTCCAGTCGCCTGCGCGGATGTCGTCCTGGGCAAACACGGCCCAGTCCGTGGATGCGGCTTCGAAGTAGCCCGCATGGTAGGTCGTCAGTCGCGACAGGATCTGGCCGCGGCCATTGAGGCCTCTTGCCGGCGCAAGCGAGCAGGCAACGGTATCGACCACGCCGCGGGCGTCCGTGCAGGTGGAGGTGGCGAGGGGCGATATCCACGAATAGTGGTCGTTCAGGCGGTGATAGGTGGCTTCGCGTCGGGATGCTTCAGCGCCGAACTGCAGGCGGTGCTGGGTGTCCCCGAGCACGATGGCGTCACGGTCCGCGATGAGCTTGTACGCAAGGGTGCGGTTGGTCTGGTCCACGTTGCCCCAATTGCCCTCGGTACTCAGGCCGGAGGCGCTCGGATTCGTGCCCCAGTTCTTGTCCTCCGACCAGCGCCAGCTGCGCCAGAAGTCCACATCGCTGCGACGCGAGCTGTCCAGATCGGCATAGCTGAGGGTGTTGATCAAGGTCCACGCACGCTGTTCCAGCATCGCGCGCAGACTGACGATCGGACCGCCTTGCTTCAGGTCGAACCAGGAGTCGCGCGCGTTCTCGATGAAGTACGTCTCGTCGGTCGGTGCATAGACGACGCTGCCACTCAGGGTCAGACCGGTGCCATTCTTCCAGTCGCCGCGCAGGCTGTAGCTGGTGTTCTCGCGGATGGTGTCCTTGACGGGCTTGTCGAACTCGGGTGTCCGCCCACCGGAATGGGCCCGCAGCCGGATCTCCGAGCGCGTGCGGTTGATCGTGCCGATCAGACCGATGCCGGATGCGGTGCGTCCTTCCAGCGTCAGGTTGGCCTGGTGCTTGTCGTAGACGGGCTGGTTCGAGAGACTCGAGGATTGCTCGAAGACCTCACGATAGTCGTCATTGACGTGCACCTCGTTCCAGACCGAGCGTGTCATGCGCAATGACAGCTTGCCCGAGAAAGCATCCTTGGCCTGGCGGGTTTCCGCATCAACGACGCCGCCGTTGAAGCCGCCGTAACTTGCGGGCACGTTGCTGTCATAGACGGTGAGGCTGCCGATCAGGCTGGTGTCGATGGCGATGCCCTGTGTATGACTGGGCGGGTCGGCGAAATGGTTCGGGTTGTTGCTGGCGGGGTCGAGGTCGTTGTTGAAACTGGCGCCATCGACCACGAAGGCGTTCTGGTAGTACAGCCCGCCGTTGATGCTGATCTCGGCGGGCCGTATCTCGCCCATGTTGCGGGAGTGGGACGCCGTATCGTCGAACTGCACGTTCGGATTGATCCGCAGCAAGGTCGCGATATCGCCATTGCCCTTGGCCTGCTCATCGATGTAGCGCTCGTCCAGCATCAGGCCTTCCTGGTACGGGAACAGGCGCTGGCCGATGACCTTCAGCGTATCGAGCGTCGTGGGCTTGAGGTACTCCGGTACCGACGCCGCCGGGTTGGCGGTGGTCCGAGCAGGCGTATCAGAGGATGCGGAATCGGTCGCGTGCGCGCCGGCGGACAGTGCCGACAGGATGGCCAGTGTCAGGAGTTTCATCGAGTTCTCGGAGCGGGTGGGGCCCGGACGGGCATTCCGCTGGCGGCGAGAACTTCTGCGAAGCGACTCGGTGCTGGCTGATCGGCGCGGATTGTGCGCGCTCCGTTCAGCTGCGTCAACGCTGCCGATGCCGCACGCGATGTCGAAGCTTCGATCTACGGATCGTCGCTTCCGAAACCTTCCAGGAGTTTTCCCGATGACACGCCCCTTCGACGTCCAGCGTATCGACCATCTCGTCCTGCGCGTGCGCGACCTGTCCCGCAGCATCGTCTTCTACGGCGATGTGCTGGGGTGCCAGGTGGTACGCACGCGCGAACACCTCGGGCTGGTACACCTTCGGGCCGGTGCGTCGATGATCGACCTGGTCAGCGTCGACGGAACGCTCGGTGCGCGCGGCGGCGGGCCAGCGGGTGCCGAAGGCCGCAACGTCGACCATCTCTGCCTGCGCATCGAACCGTTCGACGAATCTGCGGTGGTCGCGCATCTCGCCGGCGTCGGCATAGTGCCGGACGGTCCGGCGGAGATGAACTTCGGCGCCGAAGGCGATGGCCTGTCGCTCTACTTCAGGGATCCCGACGGCAACACCATCGAGCTGAAGGGGCCTGCCGGCGGCGCTTGACGCAGCGCGGCCGGTCTCAGGGCTCCGCCGTCGTGTGCGGCGCGGCGGGCGCGGTCAGCGCCACCGCTGCGGTGGTATCGACGGGCGGATTCGGCATGGCGACGTCGGCATCCGGCAGCGGCGCGCCGGGCGCCAGCAGGCGCCCTTCGCCCTGCAGCGCGTCTTCGGCCGCCTTGGTCATCACCACGATGCTGATGCGGCGGTTGATCGGATTCTGCGGGTTCTGCTTGTCGAACAGCACCGACGACGACAGGCCGACGACGCGCGACACCTTGTCCTCGTGCATGCCGCCCAGCACCAGCGCGCGGCGGGCGGCGTTGGCGCGTTCCGCGCTGAGTTCCCAGTTGGTGTAGCCGCGGTTGGACGTGTACTGGGTGACGTCGGTGTGCCCGGTGATGCTGATGTGGTTGGGCACCTGGTTGATGAAGGTGGCCAGTTCCGCAAGGATCGTCTGCGTGTAGGGCTTCAGCACCGTGCCGCCCAGGTCGAACATCGGCCGGTTCTGCTGGTCGACGATCTGGATGCGCAACCCTTCCGGCGTCAGGTCGAGCAGCAGCTGGTCCTTGAACGGTTCCAGCGCCTGGCTCTTGCCGATCGCCTCTTCCAGTGCCTGCATCAGCGATTCCAGGCGCTGCTTCTCTTCCGCCTTCCGCTGTTCCTCGGACACCTGGTCCGCATCGCCCGGGGGCTTGTCGAACGGGTTGTCGCTCTCGCCCTTGGGCAGGTCCATCGTGCCGCCGAGCTTGATCATCGAGGTGCTGGCGCCGCCGGGACCGGCAGGACCGGGTGCGGGCGAGAAGCTCTTGCCGCTCAGCGGGCTGGGATTGCGGAAGTATTCCGAGATCGCCGCGCGTTCCTTGTTGGTGGTGGCGCCCATCAGCCACATCACCAGGAAGAACGCCATCATCGCGGTGACGAAGTCGGCGTAGGCGACTTTCCACGAGCCGCCGTGATGGCCGCCGCCGGCGACCTTCTTGACGCGGCGGACGATGATGGTGGGGCGCTGCTCGCTCATCGCCGTGGCTTACTTGTTGGCCTTGAGGTGCGCTTCGAACTCGGCGAACGGCGGGCGCACGTCCGAGGGCAGCGTCTTGCGCGCGAACTCCAGCGCCACCGCCGGGTTGTAGCCGCGCAGGCAGGCGAGCAGGGCGGTCTTCACCGATTCGTACATGCGGCTGTCCTGTTCCACCTGCGCCTCGATGGCGGCGGCCAGCGGCGACACGAAGCCGTACGCCAGCAGGATGCCGAGGAAGGTGCCGACCAGCGCGGCGGCGACGTGCGCGCCGACCGCGGCGATGTCGCCACCGATCGAGCCCATCGTCACGATGATGCCGAGCACCGCCGCCACGATGCCGAAGCCGGGCAGGCCATCGGACACTTTCTGCAGCGCGTGCGCGGGCGCCATCGCTTCGTGGTGGTGCTTTTCCAGTTCCAGTTCGAGCAGCGGTTCCAGCTCGTGCGGTTCGATGTTGCTGCCCACCATCAGGCGCAGGCACTCGGTGAGGAAGTCGAGCAGGTGGTGGTCGGCGAGGATCTTGGGGTACTTCTGGAACAGCGGGCTGTTGGTCGGGTTCTCGATGTGTTCTTCGAGCGACATGAAGCCGTCGCGGCGCGCCTTGTTGAGCATCTCGTGGATCAGCGTCAGCACGTCCAGGTAGTCGGACGACTTGTACTTCGCGCCCTTGAACACCGACAGCGTCGCCGAGATCGTGCCCTTGACCACCTTGGTCGGATTGCTGGCCATGAACGCGCCCAGCGCGGCGCCGCCGATGATGACCAGTTCGAAGGGCTGCCACAGCGCGCCGAGCTTGCCGTGCGAGCCGAGATAGCCGCCAAGCACGCTGAGCGTGACGATGATGAAGCCGACGATGATGAGCATGGCGACACGGCCGCAGGGTGGGGTCACCCAAGGATCGGCCCGGCGGACCGTTTCTTGAGTCGCGACCGTTCGTCGGCCGGCGGCGGGGAGTGACCTTCGGCAGGGTTGACTACAGTTGTCGTCACGGGCATGTTGACGACAACTGTAGTCATGAGGCGATCCCATGCCCGGCAAGGCCCGCAAGTCCATCGGTGACCAGGAACTGGCGCTGCTCCAGCATCTGTCCACGCACGGCGAAGCCAGCGTCGGCGAGGTCGCCGCCGCCTTCGGCGAAGCGCGCGGACTGGCCCGTTCCACGGTCCTGACGATGATGGAGCGGCTGCGCGCGAAAGCCTTCCTGCGCCGCCGCCAGGTCGACGGCGTGTACCGCTACGCCCCGGTCGCCCAGCACGACGACGTGATGCGCAGCGCGGTGGGCAGCTTCGTGGAGAAGACGCTGCAGGGCTCGCTGTCCCCGTTCGTCGCCTGGATGTCGCAGCGCACCGAAGTCAGCGACGACGAACTGGCCGAACTGGAAGCGCTGGTCGCCAACCTGCAGTCGAAGCGGAAGGAGGGTTGAGATGGACCTTATCGCCTTCGCCGACGCCATGATCGACCGCTTGCTCGCGGTCGGCCTGCAGTCGCTTCTCCTTGCCGCGCTGGTCTGGGCGCTGTGCCGCTACCTGCCGCGCCTGGATGCGCGTACCCGCGCCTGGCTGTGGTGGCTGGTCGCCACGCAGATGGTGGTGGGGCTTGTCTGGCATGCGCCGGTCGCGCTGCCGCTGCTGCCCGCAGACCAGGCCGTCGCGCCGGTCGTCGTGGCGATGGCCGCGGACGCGTCGACGTCTGCTGCATCCACGATGGCGGTCATGCCGGCGCCAACGACGCAAGCGTCGCGGATCGACACCGCTGTGCTGCTGCTCGCCGCCTGGCTCGCCGGCATCGCGGTGATGCTGGCGAACACGCTGCGCCACGCCTGGCGCCTGCGCGGACAGATCGAACGCGCACGTCCGTGCCGCGATCGTCGCGTTCGCCGCGTGTACCAGACGCTGACGCAGCGGCTCGGCATTGCGCATGTGCCGGCACTGCTGGCCAGCGACGAGATCGATTCGCCGATGCTGGCCCGCCCCTGGCGTCCGGTACTGATGCTGCCGGCCGACCGCATCGCGGCGATGGGCGACGACGACCTGCACATGGCGCTGCACCACGAACTCGCGCACCTGCAACGCCGCGATCTGTGGTGGGCGTGGATGCCGGCGCTCGCGCAGCACCTGTTCTTCTTCCACCCGGTGGCGCACCTGGCCGCCCGCGAATACGCCTTCGCCCGCGAGGTCGCCTGCGACGCCGCCGTGCTCGAGGACGAGCACCACGCCGCCCACGACTACGGACGCCTGCTGGTGAAGCTCGGCGTTTCCACCACCCCGGCGCCGGCGTTGGCTGGCGCGTCCCCCACGTTCCGCATCCTCAAGAGGAGACTGTTGATGTTGCAGCAGACCGCTTCCCCCCTGCGTGCCGGCGCGCTCGCGCTGACCCTCGGCATCGTCGCGCTGGCCGCCATGCCCTACCGCGTCACCGCCCGCACCTCGCCCGTCGCAGCACCGGTGGTAGCACCGGCCGCGGCACCCGCTCTGGCGCCTGTCGCCACGCCTGCCGCAGCGGCATCGCCCGCAGTGTCGCCGCGTGCGGTTGTCGTTGCCGCTGCGCGCGACCTGCCGGCGCCGCCTCCGCCGCCGGCGCCGCCCGCACCGCCGAAGGTCGCACCGCCCGCACCGCCGCCGCCCCCTCCGGCTCCGCGCGTCTATACCAGTTCCAGCACGCACGCGGTCAACATCGGCCACCAGCGCAATGGCGATGCGTACGTGCTGATCGACGGCGACGACGTGTCGATGGCGGGCCACAGCGACGACATCCGCACCGCCCAGCGCCTGCAGCAGGGCAACGCTCCGTTGCTGTGGGTGCGGAAGAACGGCAAGCAGTACGTGGTGCGCGATGCCGCCACGGTGCAGCAGATGAAAGCTGCGCATGCACCGGTCCAGGCGCTGGGTGAGCAGCAGGGCAAGCTCGGTGAACAGCAGGGTGCGCTCGGCGAACGCCAGGGCGAGCTGGGCTCGAAACAAGGCGAGCTAGGCGTGAAGATGTCGGAGATCGGCCAGCACCAGGCCGCCGCCGCCCTGCGCGGCGCCGACACCCGCGAAGCCGCCAACGACCGTCGCATGAAGGCGCTGCAGGACGAACAGGATGCCTTGGCCCGCCAGCAGGAAGTCCTCGCCCGCCAGCAGGAGCCCCTCGCGCGGCAGCAGGAAGCGTTGGCGCGGAAGCAGATGGCGGCGACGGACAAGCTGCATCGGGACGTTGATCGTCTGCTGGACGAGGCGATCCGCAGCGGCAAGGCGCAACAGCTCTGAGTTGCGCGTAGAGCGGAGCTTGCTCCGCTGCTCTCCGGCCCACCGATCAGGGATTGGAAGACCATGGAGCCGGGCAAGCTCGGCTCTACGGCGTCAGGGTCCTGCCGCGTGTCCGCTCCATTGCGCGCGTGCGATGCGGATGATCGCGCGGACCTGTTCGCGGTCGCGGTGGCGGGAAATGGCGATGGCGCCGAGCCGCAATGCCTCGTCGCGCAAGGCTTCGTTCACGTCGTAATGCGCGCCGCTGCGCTTGTCCTGGAACGCGCGGCGCGGCATCCCGAGTCGTGCGGCCATCGCATGCAGTTCGTCCAGCGTGTCGGCCATCAGGTGCGCCCAGCGCTGTCCGCGCCACAGCGTCACCGGATCGTCCACGTAGACGCTCATCGCGGTGCGGTGGCCTTCGGCGGTCGCACCATGCGGTCCATCAGGTGCTCCAGCGTCGCGGGCAGGTCGCCGCAGCGGCCCATGTGCACGGGCGAGGTCTGGATGATGGAACTGCGCTTGGCGGTCAGCCAGTGGAAACGCGCCCGCGTCGGCAGCAGGCCGATCGGCGCAGCGGCTTCGCCGCCGCGGCAGATCGCGGGAATGGTGTCCAGGTGGCGGCGCAGCGAGTCGAGGTCCAGCGTGGGATCGAGCGCGCGCAGGCGGACCTCGTCCAGTTCGATGCGCGCCTCCAGGAAGCCCGCGCGCTCGCACGAAAGGATGATGCCGACGTTGACGAACTCCTCGCGTTCCACGCGCGGCACCACGCGGATCACCGCGTAGTCGTAGGTATCAGGCGCGCGCACGCATCGCCTCCTGCACGAACGCTTCGCGTCGCGCCACGCGCTGCGTCAGATAGGTCACGTACGCGGCGCGCTGCGTCGCCGGATCGCCGAAGGTGTCCGGCCCCTGCAACCATGCGTCCGGAATCTCGGAGACGATCCTGGCGATCACGTCGTCGGACAGGCGCGACACCAGTTCCGCATCGACCTCGGCGACACGCGACGCCCAGCGCAGCAGCACGTGGTCGCGGATCAGCGGGAACGGCTTGCCCGCACCCGAAGCATCGCCATCCCAGCCATGGTGGAAGTACAGCGCCGCGCCATGGTCGATCAGGTACAGGCGGCGATGCCACATCAGCAGGTTGGTATTGCGCGCGGTGCGGTCGACATTGCTGATGAAGGCGTCGAACCAGACAATCCGCGAGGCGAGATCGGCGTCCGGTTGCTCGGCGACCGGATCGAAGTTCACCGCGCCGGGCAGGTAGTCCATCGCCAGGTTGAGTCCGGCGCTGGCCTTGATCAGGTCCTGGATCTCCGGGTCGCCTTCGGTGCGCGCGAGGTCGGCATCCAGCTCCATCAGCGCCAGGTCGGGCATCGGCAGGTCCAGTGCCTTTGCGAGCCCGCCACAGATCAGCTCGGCGACCAACGCCTTCGGCCCCTGGCCGGCGCCGCGGAATTTCAGGACATACAGGCCGTCGTCGTCGGCTTCGACCACGGCGGGCATCGAGCCGCCTTCGCGCAGCGGGGTGACGTAACGGGTGGCAGTGCGGAGAGGAAGCGTCATCAGGCGATCAGGATACCGCGCCCGATGCAGGAGGAGCGTCGGCCCCGACCGTACGGACATGGCGCGGCCGAGCATGGTGACTTGTCCTGTGACCATGGTGGTCGGGGCTGAAGCCCCTCCTACGGTCACGTGGAGCGCGACACGCCCATCCGCCGCAGCGCCAGGTACACCACCACACTCGATGCCGCTCCCAGCAGCAGGGCGAAGGCGAGGCCGTGCGTGCTGTGGGCGAACGGCAGTCCCGGCAGGTTCATGCCGAACAGGCCGGCGACCAGGCTGGGCGGCAGCAGCAACGCGGTGACCATCGACAGCACGTACAGGTGCCGGTTGGTGCGTTCGGCCAGCTTCGCCGCGACTTCGTCCTGCAGCAGGCGCGCGCGTTCCTGCAGGGTGCCGACGTCGCCATCGAGATCGTCGAAGCGCTGGTTGAGGCGGGATACCGTCGTCAGCAGATCGTCGCCATCCTCGGCAGCGTGGCGCTGCTCGAACTGCTTGAGCAGGCGGCGCATCGCGGTGAGCGGGCGATGCAGGCGCACCGTCTGGTGCCGCAACTGGGCCAGGTCGCGTCGTTCCTCGCCGATACTGTCGGCGAGCACGCGGTCCTCGATGCGGTCCAGCCGCACCGACAGGCTGTCGCTGCTGCGCTCCACCGTGTCGGCGAAGCGCTCCACGATGGCCTCCAGCAGGCGCACGGGCGACCCGACGCGCGTCTGTCCGGCGATGCCGCGGCGTGCGGCCTCCACCGACCGCAGGGGCTGGCGGCGTGCGGTGACCAGCAATGTCGGTGTCAATGCAAAGTGCAGCCAGCCGATGCCGTCGTCGCCGCGCAACTGCCCTTCGGCCGCGGGATCGACGCCGCGCTGGTGCGTCCAGTCCACGAAGGCGCCCTGGGCAACGTCATCTTCGCGCTGCAGGTTGACGTAGGTGTCCGGCGACAGCAGGGCGGCACGCGCTTCGCCGGGAATGGGCAACGTAGCCGCACACTGCGCGCTGCGCGTATCGCTCAGGTCCAGATGGAGCCAGTGCCAGGTATCCGATGCCTCCCGCACGGCATCCACGGGTTGGGCGTGTCCCTCCGCGTCGAAGCGGTACAGCCACAACGCGCCGGGCAGCCCGGTGAGCGGTGGGACGGACACATGGGGCGCGACGGGCGGCAACATGTTGCAGGCGTGCGGCAGCCACGGGTCAGGGAAATGACGTTCAGGCTACCGCCGTCATGTGCCGGTCTTATGACAGCCCGGACGCGTGCCTATCCGGCCGGCTGCGCTTCCGTACCGCCGCGGTGCAGGGGATCGGGCAAGGCGTCGCCGTTCGGGGTGAAGGCCAGCGACACCGAATTCAGGCAGTGGCGCTCGCCGGTCGGCGGCGGCCCGTCGGGGAACACGTGGCCCAGGTGCGACTGGCAGCGCGCGCAGACGATCTCGGTGCGGATCATCCCGTAGCTGCTGTCGCGGATGCGGCCGACATGGGCCTCGTCGACGGGCTGGAAAAAGCTCGGCCAACCGGTGCCCGAATCGAACTTGGCGCTGGAACGGAACAGCGGCAATCCGCACAGGCGGCAGGTGTAGACGCCGTCCAGCTTGTTGTCCAGGAACACGCCGCAGAACGGCGCCTCGGTGCCGTGGTGCAGCAGCACGCGGCGCTCTTCCTCGCTCAGTCCCGCGATCAGGGTCTCGCGCTGCGCATCGGTGGGCGGGGTGAGATCGAAGACGGTCATGAGCGAGCTCCGCGGAAGGGATGCGTCCGATATGGTGTCTGCGCCAGCACGCCACAACCCTGGTTTACCATCGGCGCACTTCCAGGGAGAGCAGCACGGATGCGACGGATACTGGCCATGTGGGCGCTTGCCCTGCCGCTGACCGCGGCCCACGCGCAGACGCCTGCGCCGACGCCGCGCATCCCGCCCGCCCCCGGTTGCCTAGATGCCCGCCAGATGGACGAAGTGCGCCAAGTGTCGCCCGCTCTGCTCGCCGTGCAGGGCCGCGACGGCCAGCGTTTCCGCATCGATCTGGCGGAAGGCTGCCCGGGCGCCAGCCAAGCGCAGGCGGTGCTGCTGGCGCGCGAGGGCTGGGTGTGCGGCACCGGGCGGGAATACGTGCGTATCGGCGATGCCACGTGCGCGGTGGCCGCCATCGCCACCGTAGATGCGCGAGAGTACGCGGCGCTCGCCCGCGCCTCGCAGGTGTCGGACGACGGCGTGACCACGCTGGACACCGTGCAGGTACGCGCGCCGCGCCGCCACGGCTTCGCTGGCTCGTCGAACTTCTGCTTCAACCCCCGTTACCTGCGCGCCTGGTCGGAAGACAAGCAGGGCATGCTGGTGGAGCTGTCGCCGAAGCGTTCTGGCGGGCACCGCTACTACCGTGTCGAACTCGCGCAGTCGTGCCCGGACCTGGATTCGGCGCCTGCGATCACGTTCCGTTCGGGCGTGGGCATCGGACTCATTTGCGGCAATCCCGGCGACCGGGTGGTGGCACAGGACAGCGGCGGCAACAGCGTCTTCGATTCGGGCAACGCGGACGCCTTGATACCCGGTGACGAGCGACGCTGGTCGCGCCGCGGCATCCGCATCCAGTGCACCGTCTCGGCGGTCTACCCGCACGAATCGGACGACGGAAACGGACAGGCCCCGCGGTGAGCGGGGCCTGCATGTCGCGGAACACCAGTGGATATCAGGGCGTCGAGGTCAGGGCTGCGCCGCTGCGGAATTCCTTGCGCAGCCAGTCGTCGATCAGCCGCTTCTCGTAGCGCAGGTTGTCGTTGTTGTTGATCTGCGTGCCCATCAGGAACGCGTGGTCGACCAGCTTGCGTTCGCCCTCGGCCACGACCTGCCCATCTGCGCCCTTCAGCGTGAAGTTGAGCGTCATGCGCGGCGGGTAGAGGTCCTTCACGATGCGGATGTCGTTCATGCCGGCGCGCACTGTCGGCTCGTAACGGCCGGCACGGTCGATGTCGGAGATCGTGACGTCCAAGGTCTGGCCGCGGGCGAGGCGCTGGCCGGCTTCGTCGCGCAGGTAGGTGGCCAATTGGGTGACCCAGCTGCCGCGCTCGGCTTCCCAGCGGTTGCCGCTGTACTTGATCTCGCTGAACTGCGCGGGGTCGGTCCAGCTGACGCTGACCGCGCCACCGTCGGCGGGCACGCTGCGCGGCAGGGTCGGGTCGGTGACGGTCTTGGGGGCCGCCACGGCGGGCGCGGCAACAGCGAGCGCGACCAGGGCGGTGAGCAGCAGGGCAGGCGCCTTCATGGCGGGTCCTCCGTGGATGTCACATGAAGTGTGCGCCCGCAACCGGGGCCGGACAACCACGCATGCCGTCCCGTGCCGCCTGGCGTTCAGTCCATGTTTCCACGCCGTTCAGAGGTTGCGCAGCCGCTCGACATCGCGCACCGGTGGCGCACCGAACATGCGGCTGTACTCGCGGCTGAACTGCGACGGGCTTTCGTAGCCGACGCGATGACCGGCGCTCGCCGCATCCAGCACTTCGCTGAGCATCAGCCGGCGAGCTTCCTGCAGGCGCAGCTGCTTCTGGTACTGCAGCGGGCTCATCGCCGTGACGGCCTTGAAGTGGTGGTGCAGCGCCGAGGCGCTCATGTGCACTTCGCGGGCGATGTGGTCGATGCGCAGCGGCTTGGCGTAGTGCTCGCGCAGCCAGTGGATCGCCTTCGCGACACGCTGGCCCTGGCTGTCGGCGATGCCGATATGACGCAGCATCGCGCCCTGCGGGCTGCACAGCACGCGGTAGAGGATTTCGCGTTCCACCAGCGGCGCCAGCAGCGGGATGTCGCGCGGTGTGTCCAGCAGCTTCACCAGCCGGATCGCCGCATCCAGCATTTCCACGCTGCTCGGCTGCAGGAACAGGCCGCGCGACGGCGGCGGCAGTGGTGCCTTGGCCGATTCGGCCTCGGTGACCATCTCGGCGATGGTCGCGGCCGAGAGCTTCAGGATCAGGCACAGGTAGGGCGCGTCGGCCGACGCCTCGGTCACCTGGCCGGTCACCGGCAGGTCCACGGAGGCGACCACGAAGCGGCTGGCGTCGTAGTCGTAGACCTCGTCGGCAAGGATCGCGCGCTTGGCGCCCTGCACGATCAGGCAGAGCGCCGCTTCCTGCACGCCGCGCATCGGCAACTCCATCGGGGCGCTCAGCCGCGAGAAGTTCAGCGCCGGGATCGCCGTGGTGTGGAAGCCGTCCTTGCCGGTGGATCGTTCAATCAGACCGGCGAGTTCGTGGACACAGTCGCCAAGGGGAGGGGGAGTGTGGGGCATGG
>NZ_PDWW01000027.1 GCF_010093445.1 Pseudoxanthomonas japonensis
GGTCTCGGGAGTGGGGGCTTCCCGGGGGAAGGCAGGTCGGCCGGCGGCCGGAATCAGGCCCCGCGGGTGCGGGGCCGGCGGCGTCAGACGGTGTCTTCGTGCCAGGTGCGGCCGTCGCGTTCGACCAGGGCCACGGCGGCGCTGGGGCCCCACGAACCGGCGGTGTACGGCTTGGGCGCATCGCGCTGGGTCTCCCAGGCGTCGAGGATCGGGTCGATCCAGGCCCACGCGGCTTCCACTTCATCACGGCGCATGAACAGGGTCTGGTTGCCGCGCACCACGTCCATCAGCAGGCGTTCGTAGGCTTCCGGCTGGTGCACGCCGAACGCCTCGGCGAAGCTCATGTCCAGCGGCACGTGCTGCAGGCGCAGGCCGCCCGGACCGGGGTCCTTGATCATCAGCCACAGCTTCACGCCTTCGTCCGGCTGCAGGCGCAGCACCAGCTTGTTGCCCATCACCGGGCCGGCGCTGTCCTCGAAGATCGAATGCGGGATCTGCTTGAACGCGATGACGATCTCGGACACGCGCTCGGACAGGCGCTTGCCGGTTCGCAGGTAGAACGGCACGCCGGCCCAGCGCCAGTTGTCGACTTCGGCCTTCAGCGCCACGAAGGTCTCGGTGCGCGAATCGGGCTTGCCCAGTTCGTCCAGATAACCGGGCACGGCGGCGCCGCTGCTGGCGCCGGCGCGGTACTGGCCGCGCACGGACAGGTGGGCGACATCCTCGCCGCGCATCGGCTTGAGCGAGCGCAGCACCTTGAGCTTCTCGTCGCGCACGGCATCGGCCTGCAACGCGGCCGGCGGCTCCATCGCCACCATGCACAGCAGCTGCAGCAGGTGGTTCTGCACCATGTCGCGCAGGGCGCCGGAGGTGTCGTAATAGCCGGCGCGCTTCTCCAGGCCGACGGTCTCGGCCACGGTGATCTGCACGTGGTCGATGCGGCTGGCGTTCCACAGCGGCTCGAACAGGATGTTGGCGAAGCGCAGGGCCAGCAGGTTCTGGACCGTTTCCTTGCCCAGGTAGTGATCGATGCGGAAGATCTGGTTTTCGGCGAATGCGCTGCCGACGGCGTCGTTGATGACCGCGGCGCTCGCCGAATCGTGGCCGATCGGCTTCTCGATCACCACGCGGGCGTTGCCGGTGTTCAGGCCATGCGCGCGCAGGCGGTCGCAGATGGCGACGAACAGGGTGGGGCTGGTGGACAGGTAGAACACGCGGATGCGGTCGCCGGTGGACTGCAGGCGGGTGGCGAACTCGTCCCAGCCTTCATCCTTGGTGGCGTCCAGCGCCAGGTAGCCGAGCTTCTGCAGGAAGGCGGGCAGCTTGGCCTTCAAGGTCTCGTCGCTGGCGGCGAGGCGGGCCAGCGCTTCGCCGACCTTGGCCTGGTAGTCGGCATCGCCCTGCTTGTCGCGGGCCACACCGATGATGCGGCTGTCCTCGGGAATCTGGCCGTCGGCGTAGCGCCGCAGCAGGCCCGGCAGCAGCTTGCGCAGCGCCAGGTCGCCGGTGCCGCCGAAGATGACGAGATCGAAGGTGTCGACAGGCAGGGTCTTCGCGGTCACGGGCGTCTCGGTGCAACAGAAGTGAGTGTCCACAATACCACCGGGGTACCACGAGATGCCAACAGGTCCGCACTGCAACGGGATTGTTGCGATATTGGTACGGCACTGGTATCTTGATTCGCATGCAAACGAACCTGCTCGAGGAATACCAGCGGCTGCAGACCGGTGAATCCACCCGGGCCGTGGCTTACCTGCGCCTGCGCCGCGCGCTGCAGAACCTGATGGACGCCGGCGTGCTGCGGCCCGGACAGGCGCTTCCCAGCGAGCGCGACTTGGCGCAGCTGCTCGATCTCTCGCGGGTGACCATCCGCAAGGCGCTGGCCGGTCTGATCGAAAGTGGTCTGCTGGTGCAACGGCAGGGCGCCGGCACCTTCGTCGCCGAACGCATCCTTCGCCAGTTCTCGCGGCTGACCAGCTTCACCGACGACCTGCGCGAGCGCGGGTTGAACCCGCAGGTAAAGTTCCTGGAGCGTTCGGTCGGCGAAGTAACGCCGGAAGAGTCGATGGCGCTGAACCTCTCGCCCGGAAGTGGCGTGGTGCGCATGTACCGCCTCCGTCATGTGGACGGTTCGCCGATCGCGATCGAGCGGACGCTGGTGCCGTACGCGCTGCTGCCGGATCCCGACAGCGTGACCACTTCTTTATATGAGGCGCTGGACGCGTACGGTCATCGTCCACGCCGCGCCCTGCAGCGCCTGCGTGCCGTGGCCCTGGACGAGGAGGCGGCCCGCCACCTCGAGCTGCCGGTCGGAGCCCCGGGTCTGCTGGTCGAGCGCCGGGCGTTCCTGGAGGATGGCCGGGTCGTCGAATCCACCCGGTCGTACTATCGCGGCGACGCCTACGACTTCGTCGCCGAACTGCAGAGCGACTGATCGTCTGCCGGCCAAGCCGGCGCTTCCCCGCTGTTATCCCCTTCCACAGCCCCTGCCTGCCTGCACCCGGACCGGCGGGGTAACCGTCGTGGCCGGTCGATCCGCCGCCGCTGATCCGTCAGGACCGGCCTTCGGTCGGTCTTGGCGAGCTTTTGACGCCGCCTCGCTTCGCTTCTGTGATGAAGTTCACGTACTTACCTATTGACGTCAATGAGTTGACGTTAAATTAAAGTAAATGTGTAATAGGCATCTCACTTATTTGTGAGGGATGTCCGCTTCACCAAACGAAGTGCGATGTGTGACGTATGCCCGTGCAGGTTGGCCAATCGAGCCGCCGAGGGGTAATGCGACTTTCAAGACAGCCTTGGGGGAGGCAGTCCCGGCTGGCCGTTCTCCCGATCCAGCGTAAGGGACCACCGTGTACGTCTTCACTCACCTCCGTCGTTTGGCCCAGAAGAGCGCCTCCATTCTTGCGTTTGGAGCATTGGCTCTCTGCAGTGCGGCCGCGGCGCCGGTGCTGGCGCAGACCCAGGTCATCAACAGCGCCCGTGTGACGGTCCCCGTCGGCGTGGTGGATACGAACCCTGACAATAACGATGCAAGCGCTACGGTCAGGGTGGTGGTGCCGAACCTGTCGATCGCCAAGAGCGGTCCGGCGACGGCGGTGGTGGGCACGGCCTACAACTATGTGCTCACGGTGACCAACAACGGCACCGCGCCGACCACAAACATCGCCACGGTGGCCGATACGGTGCCGGCGGGGCTGACGATCAATTCGGCGGCCGGCTGCTCGATCAGTGGCCAGAACGTGTCCTGCCAAGTGTCGGCGGGTCTGACGAACGTGGCGCCGGGCAACACGGTGAGCTTCACGATCAACGTGACACCGGCGGCCTCGGCGGCACCCAGCGTGTCGAACACGGCGGTGGTGACCGGCGGTGGTGACCCGGACTGCGTGGGCACCGGTTGCACCACGCCGCCGGTAGTCACGACGGTGAGGCCGACCATCGACGCAGTGAACGATAGCTATAACGTTCCTGCCGCGGGTGGCACGACAGCCAGCGTCATCGCCAACGACACCACCAACAATGTGGCGGCGGTCATCGGCACCAATGTCACGCTGACGCCGGGTGCGGCGCCTGTTCCCGCGGTTGGCAGCATCACGATGAATGCCAATGGCACCATCACCGTGGTTGCGAACACCGCTGCGGGCAGCTACAGCTATCCCTACCAGATCTGCACCATTCCCGCGACGGTTCCCGTGACCTGCGACAGTGCCGTCGCGACCGTCGTCGTCGCCTCGGCGCCGGGTCTGACGATCGTCAAGACGGCCGGCACGCCGACGGGCAGCACGGCGGGCAGCACGATCGCCTACAGCTTCCTGGTGACCAACACGGGCAACGTGACGATCACGGGCATCGTGGTGAACGACGCGCAGCTTGACGCGGCGGCCGTGTGCCCGGTGACGACGCTGGCCCCGGGTGAGGACACGACCTGCACGGGCACGCACACGATCACGCAGGCGGAAGTGAATGCCGGCGTGGTGAACAACAGTGCGACCGCGACGGGCACGCCGCCGACGGGTCCGTCGGTGACCTCGCCGCCTGACACGACGAGCACGCCGATCGCCTCGGCGCCGGGTCTGACGATCGTCAAGACGGCCGGCACGCCGACGGGCAGCACGGCGGGCAGCACGATCGCCTACAGCTTCCTGGTGACCAACACGGGCAACGTGACGATCACGGGCATCGTGGTGAACGACGCGCAGCTTGACGCGGCGGCCGTGTGCCCGGTGACGACGCTGGCCCCGGGTGAGGACACGACCTGCACGGGCACGCACACGATCACGCAGGCGGAAGTGAATGCCGGCGTGGTGAACAACAGTGCGACCGCGACGGGCACGCCGCCGACGGGTCCGTCGGTGACCTCGCCGCCTGACACGACGAGCACGCCGATCACACAAACGCCGGGCCAGAGCCTGGTGAAGGCGCTGACCGGAGACAGCACCGGTGGTGCGGTCGCGGTGGGCGATGAGCTGACCTACACGATCACGCTGAGCAACACGGGCAACACGACGCTGACCGGCGTGGTGGTGAACGATGCGCTGATCACCCCGTCCAGCATCAGCTGCGCCAGCGTGGCGCCGGGTGCGACCTGCCAGCTGGTGGGTACGTACACGGTGACGCAGGCTGACGCCGATGCGGGCAACATCCGCAACACGGCGGTGGTGAGCAGTCCGGCCTGCCCGGCGGGCAGCACGAATGCGGGCTGCACGACCACGATCAACACCCCGGTGCCGCAGACGCCGGACCAGAGCCTGGTGAAGGCGCTGACCGGAGACAGCACCGGTGGTGCGGTCGCGGTGGGCGACGAGCTGACCTACACGATCACGCTGAGCAACACGGGCAACACGACGCTGACCGGCGTGGTGGTGAACGATGCGCTGATCACCCCGTCCAGCATCAGCTGCGCCAGCGTGGCGCCGGGTGCGACCTGCCAGCTGGTGGGTACGTACACGGTGACGCAGGCCGACGCCGATGCGGGCAACATCCGCAACACGGCGGTGGTGAGCAGTCCGGCCTGCCCGGCGGGCAGCACGAATGCGGGCTGCACGACCACGATCGACACCCCGGTGCAGAACCCCGCGGTGACCTTCAGCAAGTCGGTCGTCCTCCCGGTAGGCCAGACCGAGGTCTCGGTGGGGGATACCCTCACCTACAACCTGCAGGTCGTGGTCGGCGATGCCGCGACCACGTCGCCGGTCACGCTGACCGACACGCTGGGCCAGGGCCTGACGCTGGGCACGGTGACGGCGGGCAGCCTGAGCTGCGGCGTGGGCAACCCGCTGGTGTGCACGCTGCCGGCGAATACGGCGCCGGGCACCTATCTGGTGACCTACACGGCCATCGTGAACGAGCTGGCGACCGGCTTCGTCCGCAACGTGGTGGTGGCGACGGGCGATGACGCCCCGACCTGCCAGGGCGCGTGCCAGACAGAAACCATCGTGACCGAGCCGTTGCCGGCCATCGTCAGCTACGGCAAGTCGGCCGTGCTGCCGGCAGGCAAGACCCGCGTGGTGGCGGGTGACGTGATCACCTATACGTTGACTGCGACGGTGGCGGCGGCACCGACCTCCAGCGTGATCACCCTGACCGACACGCTGGGCACAGGCCTGACGTTCGGTGCGGTGACCGCGGCGGGTGCCTACACCTGCGGCGCGACCAGTCCGCTGGTGTGCACGCTGCCGGAGGGCACGGTGCCGGGCGTCTACACGGTCACCTACACCGCGACGGTCAATGGCCAGGCAAGCGGCGTGGTACGCAATGCGGTGGTCGGTACGGGTACCGACAACCCGGTGTGCGCGAACGAGTGCGACGTCGAGACGCCAGTGGCGACGCCGACGGTGGTGGTGAACAAGAGCTCCGATCCCGCCAACGGCGCGACCGTGCAGCCTGGCCAGGTGATCACCTACACCTTGTCGGTGCAGGTTGGCCAGGCGGCCCTGGATTCCGCCGTGACCCTCGTGGACACGCCGGATCGCGGCTTGACGCTGGGCGCCATGCCGGCTGGTTGCGCCTACAACGGCACGACGATGACCTGCATCGTGCCGGCCGGTACGCCGGTGGGTACGCAGACGTTCACCTACACGGCCACCGTGAATGCCTCGGTGACGGGTCGCGTGACGAACGTGGTCGTAGCCAACAGCGCGGATCCGACCGATCCGCCGCCGACCTGCCAGACCTGCAGCACCGAGCACCTGGTCGGCCTGCCGGAGATCCGCCTGAGCAAGTCGGCCGGCGTGCGCGAAGTGCGCATCGGCGACCTGGTCCGCTACACGCTGACGGTGGAGAACGTGGGCAGCACCGACCTGGTCAACGGCAGCATCGTGGACACGCCGGCGGCTGGCTTCAGCTATGTCGAAGGTTCGCTGCTGGCAGCCGATGCCGACCGGATGGTGACGGTCACGGGTAACCGGCCGCTGCGCTTCGCTGGCGTGGACGTGCGTGCCGGCGAGACCGCCACGCTGGTCTACGTGCTGCGGGTGGGCGCGGGTGTCCGTCCGGGCGCCCACGTCAACCAGGCGCAGGTGCGTTCGTCGATCGATGAGCCGGTGTCGAACGTGGCCACGGCGGAAGTACTGCTGACCGCCGATGCGATGCTGGATGACAGCCTGCTGGTCGGCACGGTCTTCAACGACCGCGACGGCGACGGCTGGCAGGACAGCGCCACGCTGGGTGGCGTGAAGGTACAGGGCGGCTTCGCACCGGGTGCCTACATCGCCAACTCGACCACCGTCGACCACGGTGCGGGCCCGCAGCCCGAGCCGGATGCCAGCTCGCCGATGCTGCACGGCATCGCCGTCGGCACGATCAGCGGTCGCCAGTCGCCCGCGGATCCGGTGGATGCCCATGAAGTGGTCATCCGGCAGCGGTTGAGCGAACTGGCCTTCACCGACGACTTCGTGCTGACCAGCGACCAGGGCGTCACGGTGCGCATGGATGCCGCGGGCAACACGCGCGTCGAGCAGTCCGGCGATGCCGCCAAGGGCCTGACCGCGGCTGCACCGACCGTCGAGCGCCGCGTGGCGCAGGGCGAGGGCGGCTACGTGGTCGACTACGTCATCCGCAACACCGGCATCGACGAGCGCGGCATCCCCGGTGTGCGTATCGCATCGGTGGAAGGCCTGTTGATCGAAACCGACCAGTACGGGCGCTACCACCTGGCAGGCGTGTCGGGTGGCGCATGGGAGCGTGGCCGCAACTTCATCCTGAAGGTCGACCCGTCCACGCTGCCCTCCGGTGCCGAATTCACCACCGACAACCCGCTGCTCCGCCGGATCACTCCCGGTGTGCCGGTCCGCTTCGACTTCGGCGTGAAGCTGCCGGAGCAGGTGATCGAGGATGGCAGCGAGCAGGTGGAGCTGGAGCTGGGCGAGGTGTTCTTCGCGCCCGGCAGCGCCGAGGTCCGCGCGCAGTACCGGCCGGTGATCGAAGCGATGGCGGCCCAGGTGCGCAAGCACGGGGGCGGCGAGGTGGTGATCAGCGCCAACGGCGATGCCGAGGCACTGGCGTTCGAACGTGCCAACGCCGTCAAGGCGGCGTTGCTGGAGACGCTGGAACCGGCCGTCGCGCAGGCACTGGTGGTCAGTGCGCGCGGTAACGTCGACGACCCCGGTTCGCTAGTCGTTGGCGTGGATGAAGGCGGCGCGTTGCTGGGTACGGTGCTGTTCGATACCGACAAGGCAGCGATCCGCCCCGAGTTTGAGCCGTTGCTGGACAAGGTGGCGGCCGCACTGGAGAAGCGGGGCGGCGGCAGCATCGCCATCGTCGGCCACACCGACGTGCGGGGTTCGCATGCGTACAACACCGCCCTTGGCATGCGTCGCGCAAAAGCAGTCTACGAAGCCCTTGCCAAGCGACTGAGCCCGGAGGTGCGCGCACACGTTCGCGTGGAATCCAGTAACGATCCGACAGCCCCTGTCGGCGTGCGCAAGTGAAGGGGCGGATCATGAAGAAGCGTATGAAGATGAAGCTGCTGGACTACACGCTGATCGGCCTGTTGGCTGGTGCCGCTCCGGTCGCCGCCGCGCAGGCGCCCTCGCCGGCGCCGGTGAAGGCCGACGGTGCGGCGACGCCGGTGGAATGCGATGGCCAACAGTGCGCGGGCGAGGAGGGCCTGCTGTTCCGGCTACGCACGCGCAGCTACGACAGGCCGGTCACCCAGGGCACCAACGAACAGTCCTCGTCCCCGGCCTTGCAGCCTGATCGCCGGGTTACCGTGGCAACCGAACAGCCGGGCAAGGCGACGGCGATGGGCAAGTTCTCCATCGATCTGCCTGGCGGCGGCGCCATCTGGGCGACCGAGGATCCCACGCTCGGCCAGCCGGAACTGTCGGTGTCCGCGCCGACCATCGTGTCGTTCGACGGCCAGCGCATCACC
This sequence comes from Pseudoxanthomonas japonensis, assembly GCF_010093445.1. GTDB lineage: Bacteria > Pseudomonadota > Gammaproteobacteria > Xanthomonadales > Xanthomonadaceae > Pseudoxanthomonas_A > Pseudoxanthomonas_A japonensis. The sequence goes on from NZ_PDWW01000027.1 coordinate 8,372, forward strand.
AGGCCGGTGCAGTTCTACGTGCGTGGCAACTATCCGGCCTTCATCAAGCGCCTGGAGATCTCGATCTATCGAAGCAGCGATGCCGATCTGATCGAGCCGATCGCCACCGTACCGCTGGACTTGGCCGGCGTGACCCGGGCCGATTGGGATGGCGCCCTGCCGGCCAGGTATCCGTTCCGCAAGGGCGACGAGCTGGTCTATGTGCTGCGCGCCTACGGCGAGGGCGACAGCTTCGATGAGACGTATCCACGCACGCTGCAGCTGGTTTCTCCCGAAGAGGCTGAGCGCGGCGCCACCCTGCTGCGCGACAGCGCCGAGCGTGCCCTCGGCACATCGCTGTCGAGCGAGCAGGCGCAGGCGCAGCGCCAACTGGACGACGTGTTCGCCGGCAACGGGCTGCGCCAGCAGAACATCCCGATGTACGGCTCCCGCATCCGTATCCAGGGCCGCAACATCCCCGACGGCGCGCAGCTGACCATCAACGGTGAGCAGTACCCGGTGGACCTGGAGCGCAAGTTCGTCGCCGAGTATCTGGTGCCGGTGGGTCGTCACCGCTTCGAGATCGGGGTGGGCGAAACCGGCGGTGGTGGTGATGACACGCGGCGTGCCGCGACGCATGCACTGGACGTGGACGTCACCGGCCGCTATTTCTTCGGCGTCGGCCTGGCCGACGTCACCGTCTCGCAGAACAAGGTCAGCGGCTCGGGCGCCGCATTCGCCAACGACACGCGCTACCAGGACGACGTGATCAGCGACGGTCGCCTCGCGTTCTATGGCAAGGCCAAGTACGCGGGCAAGTACCTCGTCACCGCGCAGGCCGACACCACCCAGCGCGATCTCGAACGCCTGTTCGACGGCTTTACCCAGGCCGATCCGCAGGACATCTTCCGTCGCCTCGATCCGGACCTCTATTACCCGGTCTATGGCGACGACTCCACGACGTACCGCGACGTGGACACGATGGGCCGCTTCTACCTGCGCGTGGACTGGGACAAGAACCAGGCGCTGTGGGGCAACTACAGCACCGGTATCACCGGCACCGAGTACGCGCAGTACCAGCGCTCGCTGTACGGCGCGGCGCTGAACTGGCGCTCGAACGCGACCAACCGCTGGGGCGATCCCGGCACCGAACTGCGCGTGTTCGGCTCGCAGGCGGAAACCGCACCGGGCCACAACGAGTTCATCGGTACCGGCGGCAGCCTGTACTACCTGCGGCATACGGACCTGTTGCCGGGTTCGGACGTGGTGACACTCGAAATCCGCGACCTGACCACTGGCCGCACCGAAAAACGCGTGGTCCTGCAGCGCGGCACCGACTACGAGATCGACGAGTTGCAGGGTCGCGTGCTGCTGACGCGTCCGCTGTCGCAGATCACCCGCGAGAACACGCCCACGCTCACGCGCGACACTCCGCTGGACGGCTTCGAGCAGCGGCTGATCGTGGATTACGAATGGGTGCCGTCGGGCTTCGATGCCGACGATGTCACCGCAGGCTTCCGTGGCAAGCACTGGTTCGGCAACCATGTCGGCGTCGGCGCGACCTACGTGCAGGAGAACCGCGCGGGCGAGGATTACACGCTCGCCGCCGGCGACCTGACGTTGCAGGCCGGCAAGGGCACCTACATCAAGGCCGAGTACGCGCAGACCGAATCGTTCGGCGCGCCGGTGTTCTTCTCCGACAATGGCGGCTTGAGCTTCATCCAGCAGAACGACACTGCGCTGTTCCGCGAAGGCGAGGCCAAGTCGCTCGAGGCCCGCGCCAACTTCAAGGAACTGGGCTGGACGGAGCAGGACTGGAGCGTGGGCGCCTGGTGGCGCAACACCAGCGCCGGCTACTCCATCTCGCGCTACGACACCGGCCGTCCGGTGACCGAATACGGCGCCGAGCTGCTCGGCCAGTTCACGCCCAACCTGGGTTTGTACACGCGCTACACCCGCGCCGAAAGCGGGGCGGAATCGCTGACGCAGGCACAGGCCACGCTGGAATGGCGCGTCGACGACGCCAGCACGTTCAGTGCGGAAGTCCGCCGCGTGGATCAGGAAGGCACCGCGGCCGACGCCGCCGGCACGCTGGGTGCATTGAAATACCTGCGCCGCTTCGGCAGCTCGCTGGAGCTCTACGGCATCGGGCAGGTGACGCTGGACGACGATGGCGGCCAGTACGCCGACAACAACGCACTGACCCTGGGTGGCAAGTACCTGTACGGCAACCAGTCGTCCGTGGGCGCCGAACTCACCACGGGCGACCGTGGCGAAGCCGCCACTGTCAACGCCGAGCATCGGCTGACCGCCGAACATTCGGTCTACGGCGCCTACACCTACTCGACTGATACCACCGACTACGATTCGGTGTTCAATCGCAGCGCCCAGAATGGCTGGACGCTGGGACAGCGCTGGCGCCTGTCCAACCAGGTGAACCTGTACAACGAGAGCCAGTTCCTGAAGGAGCGCAACGCCTCCGGCCTGGCGCACACCTTCGGCATGGATTTCTATCCGGCACAGGGCTGGAACATGGGGTTCACGCTCTCCGACGGCGAACTGACCAACACGGCCGGGGGCAACGTCGATCGCCGCGCGATCAGCGTCTCCGGTGGACGTACGTCGCCGGATACCGACTGGCAGAGCAAGCTGGAGTGGCGCGAGGACAACGGAGCCGAGCAGCGCGAGCAGTGGGTCAGCACCAACCGGCTGACGCACAAGTTCAACGAGAGCTGGCGCATCGCGGCGCGGTTGAACTACGCCGACACCGACGACCAGCTCGATCCGCTGGCCAGCGCCCGCTTCATCGAAGGCAACGTGGGCTTCGCCTACCGTCCCTGGGACAACCAGCGCTGGGGCCTGTTCGGCCGTTACACCTACCTGTACGACTTGGCCACACTGGGACAGGTGGGTGGTGCGGACTACGACCAGAAGTCGCAGATCCTGTCGTCCGAAGGCGTGTACAAGCTGGACCAGCGCTGGGAATTCGCCGGCAAGCTGGCGCGTCGCGAAGGCGAAGTGCGCATGGGGCGCGGCACGGGCGTGTGGCTGGATTCGGCCACCACGTTCGGCGCGGCTCAGGTGCGGTACGACCTGCGGACGAAGTGGCACGCGCTGGCGGAGTACCGCTGGCTCGACGTGGACGATGGCGGCTCGAAGCAGGGCGTCCTGCTGGGCGTCGATCGCGACCTCGGCAAGAATTTCCGCATCGGCGTGGGCTACAACTTCACCGATTTCAGCGACGACCTGACCGACTTCGACTACGACCACAAGGGCTGGTTCCTGAACCTGGTCGGCACGTACTGACGCCAGGCCCGGCGCGACGGCGCAGGGCCTTCCGCGACGGGGCATTACGGGGGCGATGATCGGGGCGCGGCGGCGGTGGCCTCGACCGCCTCCGGCTGATAGTCCTGCACCAGCGTCGCGCGGATCGTGGTGGTGGTGGCATGGCGCGCGCCGAAGTGCCGGCTCGCTTCCACCAGCGCGTCCTGCAGCAGGGTTTCGGCCTGGCGCCGATCCGCGACCGACGCCGGGCCGTCAAGGCGGGCGCGTTGCAGCAGCACCTGCGCCAGCAGGTGTCTGGCGCCGGGCGCGGGCCAGTGGCGCTGCCCGGTGGCATGGATGACTTCCTGCAGCAGCCCGGCTGCCTCGCGCAACGGCTGCGGGGCGGATGAGGCGGGCGCGCGGCTGGCGAACGCCAGCAATGCCATCGCCTGTTCCTCCTTCGCATCCAGCGTCACGGGATGACGCGGACCCAGCGTGCTCTCCAGCAACTGGACGGCCTGCCGTGCAAGCGACACGCCCATGCGTGCATCGTCGCGGGATGCGATGCGGGCCTCGAGCAGCAACAACTGTGCGTACTCCGGATGCCGGGCACCGTAGGTGGCGAGGATGGCGTCGCGTGCTGCCTGCGCCGCGGTGGTCGCGAGGGGAGCGTTGCCGGGGGTTCGCGAGGCGACGTCGAGCTGCAGCCGCAGGCTGCGTGCCGTGTCGGGATGGTGCGGCCCCAGACGCTGGCGGCGCGCGTCGAGCAATGTCGTGGCCCGTTCGGACGCCTCCGCGTAACGCTCCTGCATCATCAGCAGCGGAAGCCTGGCCTCGCCGACACTCTCTTGCACGGCCGGGGCACGGGCGGACGCCGCGCGGGCTGCACTCCGCAGGTCGATGTCCGCGGCTGCCAGGTCCAGCAACTGGAGATGCCACTGGGCGCGAAGCACGAGCAGTTCCACCTGCATGTCGAGGGCGGCCTGCGAGGACGTGCCGGCAGCGCTGCGCTGCGCGAATGCGAGTGCATCGAACGCGGCGTCGTACTCCGACAGTCCCCAGTGGGCGCGCGCGAGCTCGGCCAGCAGCGCGAGCGTGGACGGGTTCGCGTTCGTCTGCGTTGACGTCGAACGCTGCAGTCCCTGCGTGGCGACATCGCGCGCCTCTGCGTGACGCGCCTGCAGGTTGAGCAGCATCGCCAGCATGGCCCGGGTTTCGGTATCGCCCACCGTCTCGTTCGACAGCAGGCGATGGGCCTCGCCCGCCAGTGCCAGCGCATGCCGGTAGTCGCCCAGCGCTGCGTAGCTGCGCGCCAGTGACGCGAGCGCCCGGGCCTTGATGGCAGGGCTGGCATCCAGCGAGAGCGCACGCAGGCCTGATTCGGTCTTTTCCAGCAGCGTGCGGGACGAAGGGCGCGTGTCCGCCAGTCCCGACAAGGTCGCGCTGCCGAGGGTCTGCTCGAACACGGAGGAGACCGCCTGGGTGTCGTGAAGCGTCTGCCGGTCCTGGCGATGCAGCCAGCCCAGCACACCGGCACCGGCGGCACCCACGACGAACACGCTCGCCGCCAGCGCGCTGGCGAGCGCGTTGCGTTGCAGGAAACGTCCGAGCACGTACGCGCGCCGATGGCCGCGGGCGGTCACCGGATGCCGCGTGAGCCAGCGTTCCAGGTCGTCGATCAGCGCACCGACGCTGGCGTACCGGTCCTCCGGCTTCAACGCGACGGCCTTCAGGGCGATCGCGTCCAGATCGCCCTGCAGCCGCTTGCTCAGGTGGCGGAGGTCCTGGCAGTCGCGCTTCACCGCCAGTTCCGGCGAGGTCGACATCGCCAGCGCGGACGGAGCGCGGGCAGGTGCCACCGAAGGGCGTCCGATGAAGCTGGCGTGCAACGGAAGCAGGGGACGCGGCCAGTCGCCGACGAGCAACTGGTAAAGCATTACGCCGAGCGAATAGAGGTCGCTGGCGACCGACGCCGCGCCGCCGGAAAGCACTTCCGGCGCGGTGTAGCCATTGGACACGGCGACCCGTGGGGCGACGGCGCCGTGCAGGCTGCCGGTCACCGCCGACAGACCGAAATCCACGAGGTGTACGCGGCCGTCGGTCGACACCAGCAGGTTGCCCGGCTTGATGTCCTGGTGCAGCACGCGGCGATCGTGTGCGTACCGCAGTGCCTGGCACGCCTGCAGCAGCAGGTGGATGCGCTCCTTGAGTCCCAGCCGCTGCTGGTCCGCCCACAGGTCCATGGCGGTGCCGTGCACGAGCCGCATCGCGAACCAGGGTCTGCCGTCGGCCTCGACGCCGCCGTCCAGCAATGGCGCGATATGCGGGTGATCGAGTTGCGCGAGATGGTTGCGCTCGCGCATGAACGCATCGATCAGCGCGGGCGACGACATCTCGGTGCGCATGCACTTCAGTGCGACCTGCTTCTCGTATTGGCCATCGGCACGACTGGCGCCGTACACGGTACCCATGCCGCCCGATCCCAGCACGTGATCGATCCGCCACGGGCCCAGCCGGTTGCCGATGCGCGCCGACGCGTCGTCGGCATCGTCCCTCGTGGACACCTCGCCCAGGAGGTCGAACGCCGCGACTTCGAGCGGATGTGTAGCCGCGTCGGCGGACAACAGGCGCAGCAACGCGTCGTGGAGCGCGGGTTCGCGATCCTTCAATCGTGCGAGGGCGGCGGAACGCTGCGACGGCGTGAGGTCGACGTACTTGTCGAACAGATCCAGCGCGCGGGCTTCCAGGTCGGACATCGGCGACAGTCGGTCAAGGGCAGGACGTCGCGCGCACGGCAGGCGAGGCGGCCACGGACCCAGTGCCGCGAGGGTATCGCGCTTTCGCGACGGGATGCCTGGATGCCAAGAGAAGATGGCGCGCCCGGAGGGATTCGAACCCCCGACCTGGCTTCGGAAGCCACTATCCAAAGTCTACTTAGAAGAATTTAAAAAAGAAATAAGATGCATCATGATATCTTAAATTATTGATTCAATTAAGAAATAAATATCACGCTTGTCGGATGCGATGATGCAAAAAGGTATGCTGCGTCCATTGACGTTGGGGGCTTCGCTGGTATTTTGTGTCACACATAGGTTGTCGTGGGTGAGTAGTGGCACGCATGGATGCTCAGGCTGGCGCTTCAGCCAGTCTCAAGGAGCTGGTCAGTTGGCCTTGCACAATGAGGCTGCCTATTGCGTTGCCGGCTTGGCAGGGTCCGTTGTGCCAAGGGCTCAGAAACGTGCTGGCAAACGCTCCCGCGGAGGCACACCTTTTCCCTCGTGTCTTGGCTCATTCGGCGCGATACGGGAACGAGCTCGTCGAGCGAGCCTCCAACAACTCCCTTGGCCGCGATCTCAGTACTGAGGAGTTTCCGCTAGCCACCTTCCTTCTGTCCCTGCGCGAACGCCCTAAGCATCGCATCGCCTGGACGCTGTCTTGGCTCGCGCTGGAAGCCCACTTGTCCGGTGGGCGCGAAAAAATGGTTCTCGAGCTCACTGGGGCGATTCGTGGACTCAGGGGCCATTCGAAGCTGAACGAGACCGTGGGCGACTGCGCCGGTCCATCCTTGCTCTTGGCGAAGATGCTGCGGCTTCGATCTCAAGACTCTGACCTTGGTATTACCGGGCATAAGACTTTTGATCCGCTCTGGAAGAGTGAGCTGGAGGCGTACTGTCACTCACTGTTCGCCCGTGATGACCGAGGGGCGTCAGATCCGGACGAACTGGTAGATAGCCCGTTGCACCTGCCAAGTCCGCTCACCGAAGCTCCAGGCGATCAGCCCGGTGAGGACCCCGATGAAGGGCCCTACTGCATCGGGTCGTCCGTGGACGTGAAGCAGGTGATCCGGAGTGGCAAGTTGAGGTTCGCCATGGACTGGTCGGCCCATATGAGCCGGCAGGGCGCCCCCGACCTGCTTAGGCCGCAAGAGAACGTCCTTCCAGCGGATCTCCGGGAGCGAGCTTGGGAGTTGGCGCTCTCCACAACACAGTTCGCGCTACGAGCCAAGGATGTCTTGGAGGCGGAGCTCGGCATGCTTGAGGTGCTTGCAATCGAGGTTGGACTGAGTAGTCGTGAGGCACTTCGGATTGGCTTCGGGCCGGCTGCAGCAAGTGGTGTTCCTGTCATTGATCTAGCCATTCAAGCCTTCCGTCGCCCAGAGGTGTTGCCCCCAAACTACTTCCTGCCTCAAGAAGGCGATTCAAGATGGCTCCCGACGGGGGGTGACATCATCTTCCCGCTGTCAGGCCAATGCGTGGATCTGCTTGAGCAGCTACTCCGACTTAGGGAAGAGAAATACCCTGATAGCTCACAGTCCCTGTTGCTGGGGGCTGACGCGAGGAGCCTTCCAAAGAGGGTGCGGGACTGCGCCAAGTCGGCTTATCGCCTGTCCTTGGCGATCCATCTGGCCGGCTCGCTGGGCATAGATGCAGCCCAGCGAGCTTTCGGCGATACCTTTGGACTGTCTACTGCCGCAACCTTCTATGGTGCGCACCCTGCGGCTGAGCTCGCCAGAGCCGTCGAGAGCGCAAACAACTTTTCAGGCCCAGGACTGCAGACATGGGTAGGTTCCGCGGATCACTGGCTGGGCTCGAGAGTGAGGCCGATCAAGCCTCCTTATGCTGAGGCCTGGTCCAGGCTGGCAGGAGACCCCCACAGGGGCAAAGGCCGCCCCTCTGAAGATCGACTGCTTCAGGACTGGCAGCGGCGACGCGACCGGCTGCTTGTCCACTTTCTACTAGCGACCGGTCACCGACCTAACAACAGTGTGTTGGAGCTCACGCTCCACGACTTCATTCCAAGGCATGCACTGGCCATAGCGCACGATAAACAGGCCGACCCAGCGCATGCGACACGTTTGGTATGCACGGGGTGGCGATTCGTCGGCGAACTTGAAGGGTATGTCGACGAGCTGAGACGAATAGCGAAGAGAAGCAACAACAGATCAGCAAGGCTCGTCGCTGATTCAGTGCTTGCAGGCGCTTCACCCCTCTTTGAGCTACCAGCGGACGCTGGTCAGCAACGCCCATGCAAAATTCGAGAGACACTGACGTCGTTGAGCCAGCTATGGGGCGATCGCCCCAACGTTCATCGACATGGGCTATGCCAATTCCTGATCCAGGAGCGAGTGGATCCCGAGTTGAGATACTTCCAAATGGGCTGGCTATCCCATGCCCATCATGCGACGTCCGATTCTGCCCCTCATCCTGCCTATAAGCTCGGGCACGAGTTGGCCCCACTTTTGGACAAGTGGCTCGACCAAAGTGGTTGGGAGGGTGGGACGCTACCTAAAGATCCCGCTGAGATTGCTCCCCTGTTACCACTCTGTGACTGGAGTGAGAAGCATGTGGAACACGATCAGGCAATTGCCCGCGCGTACACTGTTATCAACGTGGCGCTGTCTGAATCGATGGACAGACTGAAGCCTAAAGTCTTGGAAGTCTTGAAGGCGGGCATTGAGCTAGTCCTTCCGGAATACCGGATCACCTTGGCCAACTACGGTCTGGCTCTCACGCCCGCTCGCCTTGGCGAGCGTAACCAGCCGAACATTCTCAGGCGTCATGTAGAAGCCATTCTGGCGCCATTCGCAAAAAGTCCCTACGGACCCGATGATCGGTATGTGGCGGCTCGACTGCTGCGGGAAGGACTCTTGCGGGTCGCCAGACTGCACAACTGCCGCGTCCATCTTCCTCAAGTGCCTTTTGTGTCCAGGCATCAGGTCCGCAGCCCGTTCCTCCGGGGCTTGGGTATAGCGGTGGCGCAGATGGATGCAGTGCAGGCTGCCTTGATCAAGAAGCTCGCGACTGCCGGCCAAGATGGACCTGAGGCGATAGAGCTGGCGGCGATGACGGCGCTATCTCTCTTGATGCACTCGACATGCAGTGCTTGGGATGAGGTCCTGGACGTACTCAGATCACTCGACAGCATGGAGCATGCGAACAACCAAGAGTGGAACGTCCGAGTGCCGTTCCAGAAAGGTCATGCAATGCTCTACGGAGACTCGGCCATCTTGGCAGTGCGTCTTGTTCAGAAAACAGGCTGGAAGCAGGCGGTCGAGTTGCTGGCCCAGCGTCAAGGTTCTCGCCTAGCCTCGTTCATCGCAGAGCTGGTACCTTCCCTGAGCTCCGCCGGCGTCGCTAACCGAGAGCTTCTGCAGCGATTCATCGCGACGGCGAACACATCAAAGCTAATTCTCGCCAACGGACCGGAACGACTAGTAATCAGTGGCGCGGCAATTCCGGCAGCGGTCTCCTGCGGACGTGCCAGGGGTGTCATTGATGAGCTCACCACGCCGGATCCTTCCCCAAATGGGGATGAGAGCCTGGACGAGACGCTGGCATCACCTCCCATGCGTGCGAACCCCGCTCATCGTGCACTTCGCCACATCGCGGAAGTAATGCGCGCCTTCGATCACGATTTCTCTGAGACGATACTTGGCCAACCCGCGGAACCGCCGAACAAACGCCGGCTACAACTTCGTAGGCTCGTAGAAGACGCTCTTGCAAGGGCTGGGACTGAACCGACGAAGGGTCGGCTTCTCTTGGAGTACGTCTGGCACCTGCTTCGGCTAGGCGGGCCGCGTAGTGCCGGAGGGCAAGCGCTGTCGACTATCCGGAAGACGTACCATCGAATAGAGCCCGTTCTGAGAGAGCTGGAACCCGACGAACTGCTCACAGCGCTATCTGAAGACGAGGTCACAGCGCTATGTAGCGCGGCCTTCAAGAGGTCGAAGCGCTCAAGCCACCAACAGGTAGTGGAAGAACTGAGTCGATTCTTCCGGTTCGCAGCATTGCGCTACGAAGTGAAAGAGCCGACATGGCATCTCCTTTATCGAGTACATGGCCGGCAAACACCAGCAGGTGATCCTGCGATGCTCAGTGACTCAGAGACGTCTCGTGTGTTGGATGAACTCTATGCCAACGTCCTAGCGCTCGGGAAGACCGACGCCGACCCAACGGAAAGACGGTACACGGAATGCTGTCTGGCCGCCGCTCTTCTTGCAGAATCCTCCGGTGCTCGTCCGCGATCTATTCACGGACTGACCTTGGATGATGTCGTCCTCGGTTCCTGCCAGGACTATATCCTGTTGAGAAGTACAGGTCGTTTTGCATCCATCAAGACACCAACGGCGGCGGGCTACATTCCTCTGGAGGGCGGGCATTGGAGCAAGTACGGATCATGGTTCGCAGGGTGGCATGCCAAGGCCTGTGTTGGGACCCCTGTCGAAAGCAGGTCGAGCATTCCGATGTTCCAGATCCCGGGACAGCCCGTTGGCACCCGCTATGAGTTGCGGACCATCTTCGATCGCATCGGGTCCCTAATCAAATGGAGCACCCAGCGTCAGAAGGGTAGAACCTACTGGCTGCGCAAACGGAAAGTCAGGTTGCGACACATCGCGGCCATGGCTTTGCCTCACCCCCGGGCGAGGGACATGGCGGCGGCGATGCGCTTGAACGGGCACGCGCTGATGGTCACGCCACTGGTAAGTTACCTCAGCGAGCCAGGGGCATATCTGTCGCTGGATGGCTCACTCCAGGCGGTGGGTTCAAGACAGGGCTCTGCAGGAGTAAGCGGCCTTTCCCTCAAGACGATCGACGGCGCAAGGCGAGCCGGCGTGCATGGATCGCGCGCCTTTGTAGCAAGAATGCTGCGACTATCGCCATCACAGTCATCAGGCATGTATCTGCCAGAACCGCCGCATCCGGCGAAGCATACAGGTGACCTATCTTGGTCGAGTGTCGCCCGCATCCTGCGAGCACTGGCGGAGAGTGCAGATACGTCTTGGATTGCTGAGCGCCTTGGCACGACGAAACGGCAGGTCGAATCGGTAGTAGAAGCGCTCTCGGCATTCAATGCTCGAACACTGGGTGCACTCGGGATGGGGGGCAGCATCGAAGTCCCCCGTGACGTGGGGCTCGCTCGAGGGATTGATGAGTACCTTGTGAGGGAGGATCCCCGACTGGCGTCGATCGCTGCCGACTGGGTCAGCGTCTCTCGGAGAGCCTTAATGTCTGAAGGGTGCCAGCTGCATGACCAGGCGGCCATAGACGACCTGCGCGCACTGTGTGGCGAGCTCTGGCCCAGTGTCCGATTGAGTGAAGAGCAAGAGTCCTACGGTGTTCGAACCTTCACGTTCAAGGCTGGCAAGGGAAATGCTTATGGTGCTTGGCCGGCCTTGCGTTGGGCTTTGGCGACGGCGTGGATTGCCGATGAGCGCCTGAAGCGGAGGGCGCGCGACGGGCAGATGTAAGGCAAGGCAGTTACGACGAGTACGCGCTATGAGGGGGTAAATCACAGACGCATAGCCGTATTCGTTACCTGGGGCGTGCAATCTAATACTTGCTGGCCGGTCTTCGGCCGGCGACCGCCGGCCCCGGTCATGAGGCCGACGCAATGACGGATGTAAGTACTCCCTTTGACGAGCGGAAACTGATCGCAACGCTTTCTGCGCGATGTGATGAGCTCCTTCTAGGTCAAGATGCATCAATCTTCGAAGCCCCGGAGGTCTTGAACGCGTTTAATCAACTAGTATCCTCGTTGAGGGCTTCGCTGGATGATGACGTTTCCATCGAGAAAGTGCGCATCGTAGAGGGCGCATATCTTGCAGATGTCTACTCTGCAGAGAAGCTGGGCTCAATGCAGTCAGGCCTGGAGCCTCTGCTGGAGCAGCTCGGCAGAGGCGTGGCTAGTCTTGAGCTCAACGCTGAGAGACCTAGGCCATTACCAGCGGCGGACTGCGGGGTAACCAGGGGGATGCTGGCTATCCTTGAAGCATCGAAGGACCTTGCAACTGCAGGAGCTCTTGTTGAAGTTGATCACGTCAGCGGAGCGGCTCAAACGCTTCCAGCGCCAACTCCTAGAGCTATCTCAGCTCTCCCAGCACACAAGGACCGCCAATCGAGAAAGGTGGATGGGGAGGTAACCGGTCTGGGTCGAGGTGATGCCCGGGGATGCGAGGTTCAGATCGATGGCGGACGCTACTTCATCGTTCGGAATCTAGCGCTTGAGGATGCATGGTCTTGGGTAATGGCTAGGGCGAAGCTGACAGGAAAAGCCAATTGGGACAATGGACAGTGGGTGTTGGATACATATCAGATGCAAGATCAGCTGGTGTTGAGCTAACAGGTCGCAAGTGAGTCATGGAGGACACAACCTTATCGACGCACCTACTAGCTTGCCGGCGTCATCGAACTTCAAGCCGACACCACATACGCGTTTGACACCAGCAGCCTCCATACCGAAAGACTTGTCTTGGCGCTTGGAAAGAGAAACTGCCCGAACAATGCCATCCTTGCTTGCAGAGCCAGCCGCGATGTCCGTTTCCGAAGCGGACATTCGCCGTGGCGCACCCTCTGCACCTTGCCGGGTCTGGTTATACATCGGCTTGTTAGCCAGACCCAGTCGCCCTAAGATCGAGCCATATCAAGGGGATAGCCCACCATGCGGCGAGCTGTGGATAAGTCGTATAACCGGACCCAGGGATCCGGCCATTAGATGGTTAGGCCGCACACACACATTCAGGGGAACTAATGATCACGCTAACCGCAGAGATATATACGCCGCGCTGGGGCCATGACGACACCTACAAGTTCGAGATGTCGAACGAAGAGATGGTCGTCTCGAATGGGCCAAGGAAATCGAAGTGTGTGTGGCAGGAAGGTAGCGATCCAATCTGGCAGGGCGATTCAATTGACAGTCACCTCCGCAACGACTCCATATACGCCCCGAGGGTGTTTCCAGATCTCCTTGAGCATCTTTGGCGCGCTTGGCGGAACGGTGACCTGAACGCCGAACAAGCTCAGGTGGAGCTCGACGTAATCGTTGAGTGGCTCAACTCGCTCACTCGCGCCAAGCCTCGGACGGATTTCTGGCGCAAGTACTTTTAGCGCCTCGTTCGAATGCGGAGGAGAACGGGCTGTGCGGGAACCGCGACCTAACAGTGCGTTCAAGCCGACACCGCTTGGCTACGCCAACCACATGGCAGAGAAAGCTTGCCATGTGGTCTGCTCCACTACGCGGCGCGGCTTAACTTTGGCGTTAGGCCTCAGCGAGAGTTCTTATGCAGCTTGTGAAGTGCCGCTACTGCTCAGCTATCACTGCAAAGAGTCAAAGTTACTGCAATAACTGCAGGCGGCCGTTGGAGGGCTCGGTTTTCACACAATCTCCTCCTGACCTCAAGAGGGACCCGACCCCGTCCTCGCAAGTACCGCGACTCGACCCGCCGCCTCCAAAGCAAGATCGTCGTGACAAGCGATCATTGGGCGACATCCTTGGCACCATATTTGCCTGGCTGCTAATTATCTCTTTTGTTCTTGGTACATTCGCAAGTTGCATAGGGCTCGGATCGGGCGGCGGCAGCTGTAGGTATGGCGATTGTGATTACTAGTTGTTTCTTGGCGGGCCTGAGGCCCAACAATTCATTCAAGCGGAGCTCGCTTCGCGGGTCGGCTTAATTCAGGCGTTAGGCGACTAGGATAAATTCATGCGCTTTTTATTTTTTACTCTTGGGCTCGTTACTAGCTTTTCCGTAACTGCTTGGCCCACCGAAACGTCGGACAAGGTTTGGCGCTCCGGCTGGGGGCAAGGCGTCGCGGAGGCTCAAGTGACACACGGCTCTGGTAATGAGATCTATGTCGCCTGCGAGGACGGCAGCGGTATGGACAGCTCAATTAGCTTCACGCTTGCTGGGGACAGCTCGAAGAGCGGCGAGATACTCATGATCTTTGACAAGAGCGACCCGGATTCAATTCAGGTCAATTCAAGTGGAAACATTGTCTCTGACAGCCACGCCAGTGATTCGACCTTTCGCTACGTGCTAGACAAGTTCAAGAGACACAGTAGTGTTTATGTCCGCTTCCCTGATGGGCGTGAGTCAACCTTCACGCTTAAAGGCGCAGCCAAAGCAATCGGCGACTGCCGCTCTACATTTCCGTAGGCCACCGCCTAACAATTCCTTCAAGCCGAACCCGCTTCGCGGGTCGGCTTAATTCAGGCGCTAGGTAGCTAATGACAATCGAACAACGACTCGTAGAAGCAATAGTCTCTGCAACGAACAAGTCTTGGCGCTACCGCAAAGACCTTCTAGAGATTCGACCCGAGTACCTTTTAACCGTAGCGGCTGCCGACAGCCTATCAAATGGGTTTGACGGAATCTGTGGGATTGATGTTCAGATCACTCTAGAAGCGAGGACTCGTGACGTCTGCTTCGAGATTATGAAGAGCGCTGTTGGCATCAAGGCGATCATCAAGGGAAACAGGCTCAAGCTGCATCGCAAGGGCAGGATAGATGTCTTCCTTTCGCATGAAAAGTGCTGCTGGGCGGTTGAACTCAAAGGCTTCGACCCGCAAGCAAATCAGATCGTCAAAGAGATTGAAAGATTCATCCAGCTACTGGAAGCAAACAATTGGATCAACGGGTGCGAAGGTTGCTACCTTGCCTTTCCGGCCATCAAGACTAAGCGCAAGTTGATTGAGAAGCACGTTGAAGCCACGATTTCAGGCCTCCCTATCTCGGCGACGTACACGGAAGAGATTCATCACACTGGTGAGGATCCCGAGGACGGGATCCCGGTATTCAAGATATTCGTCGTTAAGATCTCTCGAACGCTGCCTAGTAGTTCGTTCAAGGTGAGCCCGCTTCGCGGCCCCGGCAGAGCAGCGTAAGGTGGTCACTCCGCCGTAACCGCGCAGCGGGCCGGCTTAGCTCAGGCGTTAGACGGCACACATGACCATGGTCCCCACCGAATGTCGCATGCCGTCGCTCTACCCGGAGTTGGAGCGGCTGCAACCCAGAACCCTGCTTCTAGCTGCTTTCATTGGCAACGGTACACTCAGTCAGAATGCCGCCTTGATCCGAAGAAATCTCATTCGACTAGTCGACAAGGCTGTCTATGAGTACTCACTCGAGATTTGAGACGTGATGTTTGTAGAGTTGAAAGGCCGCAATAGACCTTGCAGCAATGGTTGACGACCATGCCTGATCGGTGCCAAGCAGGGGCGCCGTGTCTTCCAGTGCATCTAAATTTTCCACTAGCGTAGCCGATAGTTGATAACATCAACCGTCCTTTCGAGCTGTGTCTTTGGTTGTTTTCGCAGCTCAAGAGTAGGGGGGTGCAGCAAGTCCACAAATCAGGGGAGATCATGGAAGGAAGCCTTACGGAGCAGTTGCAGGACAAGATCAGCGATGTACTGCGAGATGCACTCGACTCGGTGCGTGTCTCTCAAAACCAGTACTACCAAGAAAATCCAGACAAGATCCCCGGTCCAGCGGCAATCGATGCGCTCGTCCGCGCAGCTGTAACACAGAACGCAGCGATCTCCGGTGCAGCCAGCCTAGTGCCAGGACCATGGGGTATGTTGGCGGTGGTGCCGGAACTGACGCTAGTAATCAGAAACCAGCTCAAGCTGATCTATGACATCGGCGCCGCGCAGGGCCAGAAAGAAATTCCGAATGAGCTGTTGCTGGGTGTTCTTGTCAGCGCCGTTGGTAGCAGCGCGGGTAGCCTGTTAGTCATGCACGGTGGCAAGGTGCTAGTGCGGCGTGCTTCGCTGCGGGTAATGCAGAAAATGATTGCGCTGCTGGGCGGACGCATAGCTCAGCAGGCCTTGAAATCTGCTGTCAGCAAATGGTTGCCGGGCATCGGCGCGGCCGCGATGGCTGCTTGGACGGGCTACCTGACCAAGAAGATCGGCGAGAAAGCTCGCGAAGTTTTCGAGCACGAGATCGTCAACGATCCCACCACGGGGGATCTGGAGCTGATTAGGTCTGTGGAGCTCGCTGTGGCCAGTAGTGAGATCGAGGAAGAAGCCGGAGATCTGCTTGAGTTTTGTAAGCTGCAGGTGCTGATCGACCTAGCCAAGATCGATGGACGTCTCGTCGACACTGAGAGGCGCCTCATAGATGAGGCATTGGAGAGCCCTGGACTAAGTGACCGGCAGCGCGAGCGACTGCGCGCGTCATTGTCGGGTCATTCAGAGCCACTACAAGGTATCGATGTAATCGCTGGTCGCCCCGACACTGCGATCGCGCTGCTATCTAACATGATCGCCCTTGCTCGCAAGGACGATGACTTTCATATCACGGAAAAGCTCTATATCAAGAAGGTCGGAGGGCTTCTCGGTTTCACGTCGGCGGAAGTGGATGACGTAATTGGTGGTGCCTGAACCGTCACCCAGCGCCTTCTCGACAAATGGTGTGGGGCTCTTTCGCCATGGTCGGCTGGTGTAGCGGATATCGACTGCTGTGTGTGAGCGGCAACCGGTTGCGAGTTCCGGTCTATGAGGCGCCGAACGTCGGCTACTAGATCCGCATGCGCAGCAATCTATAATAGATCATCAGGCCTGGGGAGGCCTCTAGGGGAGCATGATGGAGTTTAGTCGCCTGTTGGCGGTGCCCATCTTCGGGCTGATGTTCTGTGCGTCGGTAAGTGCCCAAGACATCAAGTGTGATCAGGTCTTTATGAACCCGTCGGAGAAGCAGATCTGCGGCTCTGAGGATCTTCTTCGGCAGGACGCGGTGATGGGTGAGTTGTATCGCCGTGTCGAGCCACACATGGATCAAATCAAGAAGCAGCAACGCGAATTTCGCCGCGGACTGAAGTCGTGCAAGGGTGATGTTCCTTGTTTGGAGAGTTCCTACGGGCACCGTATCGAGGAGCTCAAGCAGGCGATCAATACGCTGCCAGATGCAACTCAAGAGCAGATCGAGCAGCTGTCCCTGGAGGCTGCTGTCATCGAGGAGCAACGGAATGAGGATGCGCTTGTGCGCGCCGAACTTGAGGCGGAAATCGCGCCGACGGTTGAAACATCACAAGAAAATGTCGAGACGCCGCCTGACTCTGTAGTTCCGAACCAGGAAATCGTGATCAGCGAAGTCGTGGATGAGACACCCGACATCGCAAGGGAGAGTGTTGAGTCGCCTTGGTGGTTGAAATGGCTGGGCCTTGGTGCTGCAGGTGTTTTCCTGTTGTGGTTATGGGGCGTAATCCAGGAAGTGTTCGGTCGCTGTCCGAAATGCAAGCAGTGGCGGGTAGCTTCCGTTACTGACAGTGATCAGAGGAGACATACCGAGTATGAGACGAAGACTTTCACCGACGTTCACCGAGACAAGAACTACAACGTCACGGGAAGAACCGAGAAGAGGCGCCAAGTGAAAGTCAATGTCGTGAATACCACTGAGTACTTGAAATGCAGGAGCTGCCAGCATGAATGGTCAAGAAGCCATACTCGTCGTAGCAGCTGATCCGAATTGCCGGAACTGACGTAAGGCCTTCCATTCCAGAGAATAGGTTGCATCTGCGTGACAACTTTTGACAGTACCAAGCTACCGCTCAAAGACCTGCTCAAGGACATCGTCAGCGGAAAGATCCAGCTGCCGGACTTTCAGCGTGGCTGGGTCTGGGATGACGAGCACGTTCGTAGCTTGCTGGTCAGCTTGGGTCGCTCCTTTCCCGTGGGCGCGGTAATGCTGCTTGAGACCGGTGGCTCAGTGCGCTTCCAGGTGCGCCCGGTCGAGAACGTTCCGCTTGACGGGCTGTTGGCATCCGAGAAGTTAATTCTGGACGGCCAGCAGCGTCTGACCACGCTCACGCAGGTACTTAAGCTCTCCGGCCCCGTAAAGACTACGACAGACAAAGGCAAGCCAGTAGATCGCTACTACTACATCCATATTCCGACCGCTCTAGCGGGGTCGGATCGGTTGGACGAAGCGATCATTGCCACTGACGGCAGCCGCCAACAGCGCAGTGATTTCGGTCGAAAGATCGATTTGGACCTTTCTACGCGCGAACTAGAGTGTCAGCAACTCTACTTCCCCTGCTCGGAGATCCTGGAAGTCATGGGATGGCTGCAGGACCTCTATCAGTACAACGCAGCAGCGGTACCGCTGTTCTTTGATTTCAAGAGGCAGGTGCTCGATGCCTACAATGAGTATCAAATACCACTGATTGTGCTCAAGAAGGAGACTAGCAAGGAGGCGGTCTGCCTGGTATTTGAGAAGGTCAATACCGGCGGCGTGCCCCTGTCTGTGTTCGAGCTGGTTACGGCGACGTACGCCGCAGATGCCTACAACCTGCGCGATGACTGGTTTGGAAGCACACAGAGACAGGTGTCATCACGCAAGGTACGCTTGGCCAAGGAAGCCATCCTCAAGGGAGTTGAGAACACCGACTTCCTGCAGGCTATCACCATGTTGCACACCCTTGAGAAGCGGCGGGCTGATTTGGCCGAGGGCAAGACGGGGAAGCAGGTGACGCCTGTCAGTGCCAAGCGAGCCTCGGTACTGGAACTGCCACTCGAGGCCTACCAGCGTTGGGCTGACCAGGTAGAGCAGGGATTCCTGCGCGCAGCCAAATTCCTCAGACAAGAGTGTTTCACCTCACCCCGGGATCTGCCTTACAGGACCCAGCTGGCTCCTTTGGCTGCGGTGCTGGCTCTTGTCGGCGCTGATGAGCGCTGGCGCGAGCCGCGCATTCACCAGAAGCTGGCTCAGTGGTTCTGGTGCGGAATTCTTGGAGAGCTGTACGGCGGTGCGGTCGAGACTCGCATGGCCAATGACGTGGAAGAGCTGGTGGCATGGATCGAGTCCAATGGCGCGGCCCCGCGGACGATCGGTGATGCAGCGTTCCAAGTAGATCGTCTGGCATCTCTGACCTCGCGCCTCAGTGCTGCGTACAAGGGCATCAACGTACTCGTTCTGCGTGAAGGGGCCCATGACTTGTTCTGGAAGTCCCGCATTCGCGATCTGGAGGCAGACGAGGTCGCCCTCGACATTCATCACATCTTCCCACGTGACTGGTGCGAGAAGCAGGGCATCGCCCGCCGTCGATACGACACGATCATCAACAAGACCCCCATTTCATACAAAGCGAATCGCATGATCGGCGGCGCCGCACCATCCAGCTATCTTGCCTCCCTTCAAGCACACCGGCAGGTGCAACTGGACACTGTTGGAATGGATGTCCTTCTCAAGAGCCATCGAATCCCGACAGAAGCTTTGCGTGCCGATGATTTTGATACGTTCTACGCGCAACGCCAGCAGAATCTGATGAGTCTTATCGAGGGTGTAATGGGCAAGCATTCCTCTTCCGAGACCACCCTTGGCTAGGTAGACGAGCGAACAAGTTCCAAGGGTCGGATACGACTCAAGCTTCGGGAAGATGCTGCGGGGGATCCGCGTTATCGAGAGTGCATTCGATTCCGAACTCAGAGCTCACCTGTCCTTGAGAGCTTGCCAGACGCCCGGCTTGCAGCAGCGAATCTTCTGGTCACCAGAAGGTAGATGGGTCCTGAAAAAACTCCGTTCGCGCGACAGTGAGCACTCGCTGGGGGTCTCTGGCCATTACATCTGCCGGCCGCTCACTGTCCAGCAGCAAATGTGGAGACATAAACCACTCCACTATGCCCCATGTGTTCTTCCAGACCTGACTGGAGTAGGTCTCATAGACGGCTAACAGGTCGGGCATCTCCCTAATCAAAGCGTTATCCCGAAACTGGAAGTCCGGATAGAGCCACTCATTGATGGGTCGATGCCAAACTGCGAGCAGTCTCCGTTGCTTGCGCCAGACCGTAAGCGTGGCCGCATCAATGCCGAGAGCCGACTGCACTGCCTGCCCCGATAGGCAGTTTCGCGCCAGCTCCAAGCGGTAAGTCGCCGCAGTGGCTGCCAAACTACTCCCCGTCGGCATAAGTACCGGGCGCTATGCACCACATGAAGGACTGGACATCAATCATGTCTCGCGGCTCTAGCTCCGCTAGAGCGTCAAAAAGATAGCGGGAGAAGCCAAGTACAGAGTGATAGGTTCGCCAGTTGAGCTGGGGCGTGTAATTCAACTCGAACCCACATAGCTCAGCCGCGAACTGTGTAATCGTTGGCTTGACGAACATGTACCGATCGGGGTGAAGGAAGAACGGGAAGTAGGTGGCTGTTGTCCACTTACCAGCACCGATGCCATCCAACACCTTGGCGAACCCAGAGAACCGGCTCTCAAAAGAGTTGTCTCCGTGCAAAAGCCCATGAAGAGCCAGCGAGAAAAGACTGCGTCCCGCTTCACTCTTCAGGCCGTCGCGGAGGGAGATCTTCTCGCCAGGGTAGATCAGATTCGTGGAATTGATGAGCTTGAGGGCGCGTCGAACCACCTCAGCGTGATCACCTGCCGCCAGGAGTGCGTCGAATGGCTCCTTGCCGAGAAGGTCAGAGGCTTGCCTGTTGGCCTTGTCCTTATAGTCCCGCTCATGTCTTGCGAATCGCTCCCCCCGAAATCCTTCGGGGAACTGCGCCAGGAAGATCTGGATAGACTCCGGCAGACTCTTATAGCGGATGGCACTGGCGGACTTTGAGATCCTCAGGTTGTCCAAGACGGGATGTACCGCTTCACTTCCTGAGACGCGAAGCGGCGTGACATGCTTCAACGAAAGCTTCTTCTCGCCGGCACCGACGAAGAAGATCCGCACGTGATCCTCGCCGCCTTCCTCGAGTACTTCACCGACACCCCAAGTCGGCATCCCCGGGTGGACCACGCGCTCACCTTTCAGATATTTCATCCAGTTCCCCTCTTTCGTTGGCCAATCTCGCTTGTATGTTGAGTAGCTGGAGCTTCTTCGCGGTTCAGCCCAAGGAGTTCATAGAGCGTCCCCCAGAGATTGGAGCGACTCCTCGTACCTAAGCAGAAGTCCCTGGAGCACGTAGGCCGAGCCGGCGGCGGTCATGAATCTGCCGGTTGTCTCAAACTCCTCGTACAGATGAAGCGGTCGCGGGTGCATGGTCCCGTTTACAACTGAACCTGCAAAGGCATGCGTTTCCTGAGCCACGAAGAGCGCCAACTCGGCGGTGGCGTAGGTAAGTGCCCCTAAGGAAAGGAAGTTGAGTTGGCCGGGGTCAGAAAGTGCTGGTGAGAAAGCACTGAACAACGATGAGTTGCGACCTCCATGCGTGCTCTCGGAGAACATCTTCTTGGCCTCCCGATGACGCTCTACCAGTACACGTGCCCGATCTTCTGGAACTCCGCACGCAAGAAGATACTGGGTCATCTTGTCGTACACCTTGCCGTAGCCGATGTGTTTGTTCCAGAAGTCGTTCGTATCATGTGTGCTCGCAAAGGCGCGGCATGTGTCTGCGCTCAATGCCAATGCCATCGCGATCTCGATGTCCTCGACAAAAGTCCGTGCCAGAACCCGCGCCGTCATGTCTTGTCCGATGGCCAGAAGCTCCCTGATCGAGACGATGTCTCTCTTGAGCTTGGAGACCATGACGGCGTAACCCATAAGCTCGCTACTCAAGGGGAACTGATACAAGAACCGTTCGAACTGCACGAAGAACTGGACGCTTTCGTCCAGCAGGATGAACCAGGGTTGCAGCTTCTCGTCGATCTTCTTTGATAGCCGAGATCGTAGGTCTAAAAGCTCCTTGGCGATATCCATGCGGCCATAGTCCGCAGGAATGACAGCAGCGAGTTGTAGCCGGTCCGCTTCTGTGACCAGATCACTGACAACTGATGGCTCAATTCTCATTCGGTTCCCCTTCCCCAAGAGGATGGTGGGTGACGCTTCTCGGCAGATACTAGTGCACGTTCGTCTGGCTCGCGAGTTCCATCCGGTAATAGCCACTAGGCCGGCGTAACCGCTTGAAGTAAGGCTTGTACGCGCGATTCACAGCTAACCCGTAGCTCCTGCTATGAGGTTCAGAGCGTAGGCGTGAACCGCGGCGGTCCTCCCCTGAGACACGTACTGCTCAGCGGTAGCGCCTCCCAGTTCTGTCAATGGAGCATGGCGAAACCAGGTAACGGCGCGCTCGATGTCCAAGTCACTGAACTCAGTAAGTACGGCTATGACGCTAGCGGCGTTGCGCATGTAGTTCTGCAGTGGCTCTGACTCCGGAGCATGCGAGATGGCATCTGGCTGCACGTGTGCCAGATCAGCGAGCGTCTCCAAGTCGACATGGAACCGTTTGGCGAATAGTCTCGGAGAAATGGTTCTTTTCTCGCATAGTCCCGCTAGGAAATTGCTTGATGGCTTATGCGGAGCGGATGTCATTGCCTGTGTACCTTTGAACGAAATTCTCGGTGATGTTGCTCGACCCGCAGGTGTGTTCAGTATGTCCGGTCGTCTTGTCCATTCGGTTTCCGTGCCATTGCATAGCTGCCTGTTCTTTTATTTATGGGCCGTCAGGCCAGCTGAGCCTCGTGGAGTGTCTCAATGGTTCGAAGTCCCAGTCACTCTGTTCGGGGAGTGCTTGGTCCGGTGAGGCCAACTGAATGCTGAGGACAGACTCGCGAATCGACTCCGCCAGCCAGGTGACGTCTTCCACAGTAGGGAAGTGTCTAGCGATCGTTGCGGCCCTTCGCCTGATGTAAACGGGAAGTGCTTCGTCACGCGCAATGTCGACAAGGAAACTCCCTGCCCACAACAACGCTCGGGTCCTTTCATCTGGCATGGTCATGAGATGGCCTCGAAATAGTCGGGTTAGAGCATGGCTTTGGCCGATATCAGGTAGTGAGACCGCGACTGCACCGATGTCTGGCGGCACGATGGTGTCAAGCAGACCCGGAAGCCCGACGGCGCCGGAAGGCGTCCAAGGAGATAAGGTTGCTCGGGCCATTAGGCTCTTGTCCGTCCAATCCTCCCCAGTGGGCATCAAGCCAGCTTGTATCAGCCAGATGATTGACATGCTCCAGGGTGGAAAGGGCCAGCGGGCTGAGGGAGAGGCGGTACTCGTGCTCCATCAGTTCCCTAAGAACGTCCGCATCCTCTGGATACCCTTGGGCAAGATGCGACATGGATCCATCGATTTGCCTGAGCAGGTGCAAGGCATGCTCGCCATCTGACCATTGCTCCGGCGGCCAAGCCTGCCCTGCGTTTCGAAGCAGGGCGAACGTCATCCCCACGGCGCGCTGGAAGGATGACAACCCCACACCCCACTGGACCAGTTCGGCATTGATGATGGCTTTCTCCGCCAAGGAGCAGGGTTCGCCGTCGGCCTCAAGCGCCGCGCTCCAGTAGTTGTAGAACAGCGGCCGCAGGGCAAAGACGTCATGCAGAAGTTGTTGCAAGCCCGGGTGACGGATCTGATCCACCAGTGAGCGGAAACGTGCAACCAGTTTCGCGGTGCCTGCGACTTCGGGGATGAGGTCGATGACCTGCAAGGCTGGCTGCCACTGGATCCGGTCAATGACAGAGGTCAATCCCACTGGCTGGCCAAAGGGCTGGATACTCACGGTGCCAGTCAGTACTGAATCCGTGTTGGCTGCATTGAAGTGATGCCAGGTCCACGCGGCGAGCTCGCCGTCCGGATGGATCACGCGCACCGATTGGAGGCCATCGCCGCTGATCAGGCCTGGTTCGAGAACGGCATCGAAGGTAACGGGGTGGGTGATCAGGGGTTGCTTGTTCATTGGTCTTCCTTGGATGAGTGGCTTATGACTGGGCTTTGGGGCGCAGGAGGGCTTTGTCCGACGCAAACACGTTGGACCGGTCGAACTCGGTGGGTGAACAACTTGTTGAGGGTGCCGTTACTGCTGTTGCAGCTGGGCGACCAAGGCTTCGAGCTGTTTGCGTGTCAGCACAGACAAAGGAGTAGCCGTGCCATGCGGGGCATCCTTCGTCCGGGCAGCGCTACTGGTCGGCATGGAAGAGGCGGTGACCAGCCCCGTGAAGGCCTTGCCGTCGTTGCGGGTGAGGTTGGGCACGTATCGCGAGTAGACCCGGAACAACATTTCCGTATTGGCGTGGCCCAAGGTTCGGGCCACCCATTCCGGGTTCTCGCCTGAAGCCAACATCAGCGTGGCTGCCGTATGGCGGGTCTGATAGGGCCTACGGGGCACCAAGCCTAGATGGCGGAGCAGGGGGTGCCAGACCCGGTTGGTGAAGTTGACCAGATTGATCGGATCACCGTTGCGCTGTGCAAAGACCCAGCGGCAGTCCTCGGAAACCAGCTTCTGCTGTTCCAGCAAGGCGTTCCGCACCAAGGGAACCATCGGGATGTCCCGCATTGAGCCATCGGTCTTGGTGTTCTCCAGCTTCCCTTTGACGATCGACTGGCGGATCAGGATCAGATCCTGCTCAAAGTCGATGTGCTTCCACTCCAGGGCATTGATCTCGCCTGTCCGCATTCCCGTAAAGAAGCGGGTAGCCAGGTACGGATGCCAGTCTTTGCGGACAGTGCCGAGCGCACGGTGGACCTCATCCAGCGAAAGCGGCTGGATGTCGAGCTTGGGCAGGCGCAGCGGCTTGATGTTCCGGAACGGGGTGAGGAACTCATAGCGCTCGGAGGCCTCGGCCATCAACATCCGCAGGGGCGTCATGATGTGATTGATCCTCGAGGGAGACAGGGCGCCGCCGCCTTTGCCGGTTTGCTTGCCCAATTCGGCCCGGAAGGCCAGCAAATCTGCCCGCGTGATTTCAGCCAGCGGCTTCTCACCCAGCTTGGGAAGGATGTGCTGATGCAGGGTCCCTTCAACCGTGTCGGCATGGGTTTGGCGCCAGCGCGGCAGGTTCTCTTGGTACCAGGTCCCGGCGAACTGCCCCAGCGTCGGTGTGGAGGGACCCCTATCCGGCGAGGCATGGCTGCGTGTCGCCACCGCCGTCGGAGTGGCCTGCATGTCGCCGTCAAACTGGCTGGCGCGAGGACTGTCTGGGAAGAACGCTCGGTAATCGAACGTTCCTTTGGCCATCTCGCGCTTGATGCGATTGGCGAAAGTTTCCAAGGTTCGACGGTTGGCTGGTGTGTCCTTCAGGGCGGTCTGCTCTTTGCACCGTTTGCCGCGGAACGAAAAGTCCAAGTAGAGGTTGTTGGTCTCAGGGCGCAAGCGAACCTTAGCCATGTGCCACGCCGCCATTTGCCATTGGGATCAGCGGGGTGTGGGCCGAGGAGGCAGTGTGAATGTCGCGCTCGATGGCCTCCCAGACGAAAAGGAGCTTCCGCCCGCCGAAGGGACGGATGTAGTGGATGCCCTCCAGCAGGACGCTATCTTTGAGGCGGTTGCGGATGGTTCGAACGTCGTAGTGGATGCGTTCCGACAACTGTTCAGTGGTAAGGTAAGTACTGCTCATCAATGCTCTCCTATGCAGATATCCGCTATCACGTGATAGTCAAAATCATCATGAGATGACGATACTAGCTATCGGATGACGAAAAGCAAGATCGTTTGATTATTTTAATAATCGGTATTCAGTCAATGTTAAGATTCAAGTTGCGGGAGCGGATAGCCGACCTCGAGTTCCGAGAGCGGAAGCGAGTCCAACTGCAGGAGATCGCAACCGCCACCGGCTTGAATCGGATGACGCTTTCAAAGCTCGTCAACCAGCATGGAGCAAATGTCCAAACGGACGTGCTCGACAAGCTATGTGCCTATTTCGGATGCCGGATCGAGGATCTGGTCGAGCATGTCCCGGACGAGTTGCAGGGACACTCGGATATCGTCCAGTGAGACGTGTATGGCCTAGGGTCTTGGCCGCGCGGGTGGACGCTGACAGGGGGCGGACATGAGTCTTGGGGCCAGCATCTGCTCAGATGCGGGGAAGAGGGAGTTGGCGACTTCGAACTTTCTGATCAAGTCCCTCGATCTGGATGTTTCCCTTGCCTCGCCCAGCCCATGCGGCGAGCTTGCGGCCGACGGCGTCAGGGTCGCTGCGGACAGCACATTCCCATACGACCGCAACGCGCCAACCGACATCGATCAAGGCGGAAATTGCCGTCTCGTCCCGTTCCTGATTGCGTCGCAGTTTCTCGTCCCAGAAGTCGGGGCGGGTTTTGGGAAGGCGAAAGTAGGGGCAGCCCGCGTGGCAATGCCAGAAGCAGCCATGCACAAACACGACCGTTTTCCATTTAGGCAAAACCAGATCGGGTTTGCCTGGCAGTTCCTTGTCATGCAATCGATATCTGAAGCCGGCTCGCCAGAGCTGCTTCCGCACCCGCAATTCCGGGCCGGTGTCCTTGCCCCGGATACGTGACATCAATGCGGAGCGCTTGTCAGCGCTCATCACGTCAACCATATCGTCAGAGTCCAGATCTTGTCCGCAGCACGTAAACGCAAACGCAGCACCATCGGTGTAATCGACATCTTCGCAGGCCCCGGCGGGTTGGGCGAGGGGTTCAGCGGCTTCGAAACCGTTCCCGGCTCCGGCATGCACCCGTTCGAACTTGCCGTTTCTGCCGAGATGGAGGCATCTGCCCATTCAACCTTGCGTCTGCGCGCGTTCTATCGACTGCTGGTTCGGCAGGAGGGAAGCGTGCCTCGAGACTACTTTGCCTACCTTGAAAAGGTAGCTAAGGGTGAAGCATTGCCGCCCTCCGTCCACTTCGGGGAGGGGAAATGGAAGCCGCTTTGGGATCAGGCCGAAGAGGAGGCCTTGAACCTGACACTGGGTGTGGAAAAAGACAATCGCGCCCTTCTTGATCGGATCGAGGCGGTGAAGGATGAGTTCGAGGAAATGATTCTGATCGGGGGCCCCCCATGCCAGGCGTATTCGCTTGTGGGGCGTTCCCGGCAGAAAAAAGTGAAAGGCTTCAGGAGCAAGGGCACAACGAAGCACTTCCTCTACAAGCAGTATCTCGACATCCTTGCGGAGTATTCGCCCGCCGTCTTCATCATGGAAAACGTCAAGGGCATCCTGACATCGAAAGTCGGGAACAATGAGATGTTCGCGGCCATCATGCGGGATCTGGCCGACCCATCCGCGGCGTTGTCTGGGTCCTCCCGACCAGGCAAGAAGGACAAGCGATACGTTCTTCTGCCCATCCACCTGGATGAAGCGCAGAAGCGAACCACCGAACTGGTAGCGGACAACCCTGCCGCCTTCATCATCCGCTGCGAAAACCATGGCATTCCACAGGCAAGGCATCGGGTGATCATCATGGGGATCCGCGAGGATCTGATGCATCCGGGCGTCGCTACGGTGCCGGGGCTGCCTGTATCTGACAGCGAGATCCCGATCGAAAAAGCGTTGGCAGGCCTGCCGAAACTACGGAGCGGATTGAGTCGACAGCAGGACGATCCGGAGCTGTGGAAATGGGCTA
The DNA here is from genome assembly GCF_010093445.1 of Pseudoxanthomonas japonensis. Taxonomy (GTDB): domain Bacteria; phylum Pseudomonadota; class Gammaproteobacteria; order Xanthomonadales; family Xanthomonadaceae; genus Pseudoxanthomonas_A; species Pseudoxanthomonas_A japonensis. Next base: position 35,622 of record NZ_PDWW01000027.1, read on the forward strand.
TGGAGTCCGAGCGGGATTGGGTGCTAAAGGTTCTTGGGACGAGCATGCCGAATGTCTCTGGGCGGCTCAAGAAGCTGAAGCCATCCCACGGGTTGCCGCGCAGCTCCATCAGATACAGCGAAGGGACGAGTTGCTTTACGGAGAAGCTGCGGAACTCCGACCAGACGGTGGTTCTAAACCATGAAACTAGGGGCCACATGCAGTCGGATCTGGGCCGCTACATGTTCTGCGCGGCCTTCGCCAAGGAGCACAAGCGCTCGCCCTCCAGCGAGGAATTCCCGAAGCGGCTGGCCCCGGATCACAAGAATTGGGAATCCGGCGCATTCGCCGATCGCTTCCGAGTGCAGAGGCAGGAGCGACCTTCAAATACCGTGACCAGCCATCTTTCCAAGGATGGTCACGCCTTCATTCATTGGGATCCAAAGCAATGTCGCAGCCTCACTGTTCGTGAAGCTGCACGTTTGCAAACCTTCCCGGACGACTATCTGTTCATGGGAAACCGGACCCAGCAATACATCCAGGTCGGAAATGCAGTTCCGCCAATGCTGGCGCGTGAAATTGCACAAGTGGTCTGGTCGATCATTAAAAAGTAAGGGGCATTCCGGGGGGATAACCAGATGAATGAAGGACCTGAGCACCTCCAAGGTATCGGTGCGGTGTAGTTTCCAAGATGGACGGAAGCACGAACCATCCACCGCTCAAGCCGCTTCTGCGCCTTGCCATTTCGCAAGGCAACGCGGAGTTGGTGCGAACGTACTTGGAAAACGGCGGCAGTGCGGAGGCTCGCGATCAGCGTGGGCGATCGCCATTGATGCTCGCTGCGACGAAGGGCAATCTGAAGCTGTGTCGCCTTCTCTTGGAATACGGAGCAGATCCAAAGAGCACGGACGATGATGGGATTGATGCGATAAGAATCGCGAGGGCTGCTGGCCAAATTGAAGTGGCCGAGTATTTGATGGAGTGCAGCGCCCCAGATTTTCCATCAGTGCCGTCCCCCGAAACAACGAGCGCGGACCCGCCGGACGGCGTGGAGTGGGCGTGGGAGGAAGAACAGGAAGTCAGCTCACCTGAAGACGACACGGCCCTCCGGATTGCCATTTCCGAGGTCGAAATGGAATTGGCCGCGCATCGCATCTTCGATGCCTATGAAGACTGGTCGGATCTCGAAGTTGATCTGCCGGACGTCCAGGATCTCACGGCAAGACGCACTCTGTTCGACGGGGATGGAAGGAATCACCTAGCAGGTATTTTGGTGGATGGTCGCGATTACGGTTGCGTGAGGATTTCCCGCATACGCGAACTCGCACATGAAATGGAAGGATCGCGTGACGGGGAGCTTGCTGCACGACTCGAGCAAGTGGCCGGTGAACTTGGATTTGTCATCTCCGACGATGATTCGGAGTGGATGACGGAAGCTGAAGTTGAAGAGCTGTCGGAACCCGATGAAGAGCTCCTTACTGACGTGGAGGCATACCTGCTTGAGCTGGCCTCTCGTGGAAACGATCCCGCGTTCCATTTGAGCAAGACGTTGGGGCGGTCTGAATTGCTGGACCGGGAGGGGGAACAACGTATTGGAAGGCTGATCGAGCTGTCTGTCGGAGATGCGTGCCGCGCGATCGCGAATAGCGAATCAGCAACAGACGTTCTCTTGGCCATTCGGGAGGAGCTGCTCTCAGGTAGGTTGCAGGTGGGCACGGTCAGCCGGATCGGCGAGCAGGAGCAGGAAGAAGGGGATGGCAATGGCGCAGCGCCACAGGAGGCGACACCCATTGATCAGGACGATGGCCCGGAAACTGGAGCGAATACCGGGGTAGCGAAATTCAATGGACTTCTCGACGAAGTGCAACAAATTAGTCAGCGAAGGAATCCCGCTTCCGATCGTGGCCGCGCAGACAACCGTCTCGTCGGAGCGGTTCTGGATCTCAAGCTCACCATCGCCGGCATCCGATGGGTCCACTCGAGATTGGCGAGTCTAGGCAACGAATGCCCGCCGTTGGCGGCTGCGATTGCAAAACTCGACGTACTCAGAACGGAAATGGTCGAAGCCAACCTGCGGCTCGTCGTTTCCATCGCAAAGAAGTACAGCTGGTCAGCCCTGTCCAGAATGGATCTCATCCAGGAAGGAAATCTTGGGCTCCTTCGTTCTGTCGAGAAATTCGATTGTTCCCGGGGAACAAAATTCTCCACCTACGCGACGTGGTGGATTCGACAGGCAGTCACGCGAGCGGTTGCGGACAAGGCCAGAACCATTCGGGTTCCGGTGCACATGCTGGAAAAGGTAGCCAAGCTGGATGCCGTGGCGCGAAGCATGGGGCTTGATACCGCCTCTGAGTTGCCTTTGGACGTCCTTGCAAGGAAATCCGCCATGCCGATGGCGGAAGTTGGCAAGGCCCTGGGCGTAGTTCGAGAGCCAGAGAGCAGCGACGAATCAGAAGCGATCCGAGAGGCGGTCGAAGCGGTTCAAGACGAGATGGTGGGGCCGGAAGAATACGCGACCGCGCAGAACCTTATAGAGGTCATGCGGCTGTGTGTCTCGGCATTGCCTGAAAGGATGGCGGCTGTGATCAGCCATCGGTTCGGCCTGATCGATGGCCAACAAATGACGCTCGAAGAGGTGGGTCAGATGTTTGATTTGACGCGCGAAAGAATCAGGCAGATCGAAAACAAGGCGCTCGTGAAACTTCGGAATCCCTCATACGCTCGCCAGCTGCGTACGTTCTGGGCCGACGATGACGATGAAGAGGCATGAGCATGCTCAAGACCAGGAGTGCTCCACCGCGAGCCGACGGCACGATCGAAGCATTGAGAGGACTCGGCTATACGACGGAGACGGCGCTCGCCGATCTGATCGATAACAGCATCACAGCGGGCGCCACAAAGGTTGAGATCACATTCCACTGGGCAGGAAGCGACAGTTGGGTGACGATTTGCGATGACGGCCGGGGAATGTCCGACCCCGAGTTGGATAGGGCCATGAGATTGGCCGAAATGAATCCACTTCGAGCCCGGGATCCAGCGGATCTTGGCCGGTTCGGCATGGGCTTGAAGACGGCATCTTTCTCGCAATGCCGCCGGCTTACGGTAGCGAGCCGCAAGAATGGTGAGGTGAGCTGCCTGCGTTGGGATCTGGACTTCTTGGCCAACGATGACGAAGGTGGTTGGTTTCTGCTGGAAGGGCCACACGAGGGTTCAAGTGCAAAGCTTCATTCCCTGGAAGGGCTTGAAAATGGAACCGTGGTTCTATGGGAAGTTCTCGACAGAATCGTATCTGTAGGCTTCAGGGAGCGAGATTTCCTGGATCTCATAGACCGGGTAGAGCGTCACCTGGCCATGGTGTTCCATAGATTTCTTGATCGTAGCGGACCTTCAATCGATCTCCGTATCAACGGACAGAGAGTCAGCGCATGGGATCCGTTTCTGTCATGGCATTCGGCAACTTGGCGGTCACCGGAAGTCCCAATCGGCGCGTCCGACTGGCGCGTCTATGCTCAGGCGTTTGTGCTTCCCCACAAGGACAGGCTGAGCGAAAAGGAATATGAGAACGCCGGAGGCCCCGAGGGTTGGTCATCGCAGCAAGGGCTGTATATCTACCGAGGCCGGAGGTTGCTGGTTGCGGGTAGCTGGCTTGGCTTGGGCCGCGGCAGATCGTGGTCGAAAGACGAATCCCACCGGCTGGCACGTATTCGCATTGATATCCCGAATAGCACCGATTCCGACTGGAAGATCGACATACGGAAGTCTACGGCGCACCCACCCGTACGGATCCGTGAACAGCTGACAAGGCTGGCCGAAGACGTCCGCGATAGGGCGCGCAGGGTATTTCTTCACCGCGCCCAAGCGAATACGTCCTTGGTGCGGGGCGAGCAAGTGGCGCCGGTATGGGTTTCGGAGAATCTGGCTTCCGGTCGCCGGTATCGAGTTGATCGTTCGCATCCAGTAGTTCGGTCCCTCCTGGAAGAGGGTGGGGATATAGCAAGAAGAGCGGAAGCGTTGCTCCGTGTGCTCGAGGAAACCATTCCGGTGCAGCGGATCTGGCTGGACACCGCCGAGACCGGTGAGCAGCCAAAAGGGGGCTTTACCGCGGAACCGGATTCGTCGGTTCTGGAAGTGTTGAGCGTCCTGTATCGGAACCTTGTCCTCCGTAAAGGTATGGCGCCGGCGATGGCGCGTCGACAACTGTTGGTGACCGAGCCCTTTGACTTGCATCCCGACTTGGTAATGGGCCTGCCCGACAATGTCGCCGCCGACTGACTGCGTAACACAGGGAACACAATGAACGATTCGAATTCAAGCCGCGTAGTCAAGATTGTTCAAGAGCTACTCCTCGACGAAGAGGACAAGTCCGTCATCACTCCGGCATTGATCGCAGAAAAGATCGATCTGGTTTTGCGGATGCACGCGAAATGGGCAGAAGCGCTTGATCGTGAAGCTGTGACAGACGAGTTGATACGCCGATTCAGCGTCTGGATAGGCGAAGACACCTCGCTTGTGGATTCGTCGGGTCATGAGCCTTGGCTTGATGCAGCGAGAAAGCAGGATTGGCGCTACTGGCAGCGCTATAGGGAGTTCCAAGAGAAGAAGTTGTCCTGGAAGGCAGTGGACGCTTTGGACAAGTCCACAGACAGAATCCTTAGCATGCTCGAAGACCCAATGCGTCCGGGCATGTGGGACCGTCGTGGGTTGGTCGTAGGTCATGTTCAGTCAGGCAAGACCGCAAACTACACCGGTCTTGTTTGCAAGGCGGCAGATGCCCAGTACAAGGTCATCATCGTGCTGGCCGGTCTGCACAACAATCTCCGGTCTCAGACACAGATCCGTCTCGAGGAGGGGTTTCTTGGATACGAGACCAATGGCGCCACGAATGTTCAGCGCCGCATAGGCGTAGGGCTCATTGACACGGACCAATCGATCAATCCTAACTGCGCAACGACGCGGGCCAACAATGGCGATTTTGGCGGCCGTGCTGCCACACAACTTGCGATCTCTCCAGAGCAAAGGCCTTGGCTATTTGTCGTCAAGAAAAACAAGTCTGTTCTCGTCCAGTTGTTGAAATGGATCCAGAACCATGTTGCCGACATGCCGATCGCTTCGGATGATTCATTCACCGCGGAAAAGGATCAATTGCCGCGAGTAAAGAAGCGGGTAACCAAGCTTCCGCTTCTCATCATCGACGACGAAGCGGACAACGCCTCCGTGGACACAGGTGAGACCGTCGTCGATGCAGACGGAAATCCTGACGACGAGCATCAGCCCACGACGATCAACCGCTTGATCCGTCGAATACTCCATTCGTTCTCGAGAGCGGCGTATGTCGGATACACGGCCACGCCGTTCGCGAACATCTTCATTCACGAGCGTGGTACGACCAAGTCGGAGGGGCCGGATCTCTTCCCCTCCGCTTTCATCCAGAATCTCGCCGCACCGTCTAACTATGTCGGTCCGGGGACAGTGTTCGGGCGTCCTGGGCCGAATGGTAGGGAAGGCCAGCTCCCTCTCATCAAGGAGGTGGCGGACTACATGTCCGAGGATGAAAAGTCGGGTTGGATGCCAGTGAAGCACAAGCCCGTTCATGTTCCAATGTATTCGAGCTCCGATGCGCTTCCGCCAAGTTTGAAGACTGCGCTGAACTCCTTTCTGCTTGCATGCAGTGCAAGGGAACTGCGCGGCCAAGGAGGCGAGCACAGCTCAATGCTTATTCATGTGACCAGGTTCAACTCGGTCCAAGCAGCCGTCCATCAGCAAGTCGCTGAATACATGCAGGACGTGCGGCAGAGGATAAGTCGCCGGATTGGCCACGAGGCAATCATCGAGCAGCTTCGGGAGCTTTGGGAGACTGACTTCCTGCCCGCGACGCAGCAAATTCGCTTGGCAGGGGTCGGCAATGTTCCGGAAGAAGACCCGGAATGGACGGACATCGTCGGCGTTCTGCCAGATGTAATGCATGACATCGATGTTCGAATGATCAACGGCACCGCAAAGGACGTGCTGGACTACGAGGAAAGCAAAGCCAAAGGACTGAAGGTTATTGCCATCGGTGGAGACAAGCTCGCCCGCGGCCTGACGCTTGAAGGACTGTGCACAAGCTACTTCCTTCGTGCGTCCAGGATGTACGACACACTGATGCAAATGGGTCGGTGGTTCGGCTATCGGCCGGGCTATCTTGACCTTAGCCGTCTCTACACTTCTTCAGATCTTGTCCGCTGGTTCCGACATGTTTCGGATGCGGCCACGGAACTGCGTGAGGAATTTGACCTGATGGCGAATTCCGGTGCGACGCCGAGGGAATATGGACTAAAGGTCCAGTCGCACCCCGAGCTTCTGGTTACTTCGCAGATAAAGATGCGGAGTGCCCGCACCTTGCAGCTATCGTTCAGTGGTCAACTGATGCAAACGGTATCTCTGCCACGCCGGAAGTCCGAAATCCAGAAGAATTTCGATGCGGCCTCAAGGCTTTTCGGAGCACTTGGTCCATCGGCGGGAGAGGCTTTCGAGCGCAGATTCGGTGCAACCAGCCATCAGTGGAATGGCCATCTATGGAAGGATGTGCCGCATTCTCACATTGTCGATTTCCTGCAGGGATATAGGACCAATGAAGCCGCTCATCGTGTCAACAGTGCCGCTCTGTCGGACTTCATCCGGATGATGGCCGGCTCCGGCGAGCTGACAAAATGGACGGTTGCTCTATTGGGAGTTCGCACTGGAAGGCCGTCTGAGCTTGCGCCTGGGGTGTCGGTGAACATGGCCAAGCGAACAGGCGATTCCCAATTCGATGATCGATACGCGATCGGAGTGCTGTTGGACCCCAAGGACGAATCGATTGGCCTGGACGAAGCCCAGTGGAATGCGGCGCTTGAGTTGACAGCGGAGGCATGGACGAAAAGCGGGAAAGCCGGACAGCCGGAGATCCCCAGTGGGCCTGCTATCAGGAGGGTCAGGGGCCTTGGGGCACCTGGAGCACTACCACGGCCCGACGAAGGGCTTCTGGTCGTCTATGTGCTGGACCCGGGAGGTGCCGGGCTCGACTTCGAAGTCGGGACGTCTGGCATTGTGGCTTTTGGCATCAGTTTCCCAGGAAGCAAATCGAACGTGAAGGTCGACTACAAGATCAACAATGTCGCCTGGGAGCTTGAGTATGGCGCTTCAGAATGAGCAGGATCAGCTGACCGCAGCGTGGCGTGCTCTCGGAGCTGAAAGCGGCCAAGGCTGGAGAGTTATCGAGCTTGTTCGGAAATTAAACTGTACCGTCCACGCAGGGCGGCGGGCGCCGGGCAATGAGGAATCGCTACTGATTGGCATCGAAGGCTCTCCGGTCGGACGGGATGTCCAGCTGCCAAGGGGGCAGGGATTCAGCCTTACCCGGACCGAAACCATTGATGCGGCTACTGGGCGGACATGGTTCGCACTCGCTCGCAATATTGGTGGGCAACTGGGGCTTTTTACACTGATGGCCGCAGATCTGGTGGCGCTACTTGCTCAAGCGGGTGACGAGGACCCAAGCCGCATCTACTCCGCCTTGATGGCCCGCATTCGTGCATGGCAGGAGTTCATGAAGCGGGACCGCACCGGCGTGCTATCAGCGGAAGAGGAAGTTGGCCTGTTCGGGGAATTACTTGTGTTTAAGGACATCTTGAAGAGCGGCATGAACGCATCGGATGTCATTGATTCTTGGGAAGGTCCAGCGGATGGTTTGCACGACTTCCTGATCGGGACCGGGGCAGTCGAAGTCAAGTCGACGGTTTCCCCAGTGGGATTTGTCGCGGAAATTGCAAACCTCGATCAACTGGATGACAGCTTACGACGCCCCCTGTATGTGGGTGCAGTTCGCCTCTCGCAGACAAGCAGCGGACAGACATTGCCGGAGCTTTGTGACGAACTGGCGCAGGTTGTCCAGGAAGCTGCGGGAGCGACGACGGCATTGGGGAGCAAACTCTTATCGGCGGGCTACATCGAGGCCATGCGGGAGAGGTACACGCGTAGATTCGTCCAAGTCCATCTTGGCTATAGATTGATTCGCGATGATTCGCCTCGTTTGACTAGATCCAATGTTCCTGCGGCTGTGCAACGCGTCAAATACGCGATGGATCTTGACGCCATACCTGAAGTGGCGACGAGATGCGAAGAAATCATTGAAAGTCTTGGGGTGAATGTCGCGTGGAACTGATCGAATTCCTTGTCCAAACCCGCGCCGAAGTGAGCGATGAAATTGCGGAGCGGATGACCGTATCCGGTACTCCGTATCCGTATCCCGAGCTCGTATTCTCCGAAATCGTCATGCGCCATATGGAAGATGTGGGGATGACGTACGAGCCGCAGGTCTGCTACTACGACACCAAGGTTGGTAATGCCAACATCAAGCTGAGCGGCTACTCGGTTTCTGAGGATGACGACAGACTCGATCTGTTTGTCAGCATCTACATGAACGCGGAGACGCTGCAATCGGTGCCGGATTCGACAACCCAGAAGGCGGCCGAGCAGTGCCTGCGGTTCTTGTCGCTATCGGCGCAAGGGAAACTTGCGTCAACCATGGACCCTTCGAATGACGCCCATGAGCTGGCCGTGCACATTGAAAAGGGTTATGCGGGCTTGGACGAAATCAGGATCTATGTCCTGACCGATGGCCAAGTCAAAGCCAAGAACTTCAAGTCTCGGGAGATCAACGGTAAGACCGTCAGGCTGGAAGTAATGGACATCGAGCGGCTTCATCGCCACTGGTCGGAAGGCAAACCGCGGGACGAGCTTGTTGTGAACTTCGACGATGTCGCTGGCGGACCATTGCCCTGTGTCTATATTGAGGGAAATCCGAGTACCTACGACTATGCGATGACCGTCTTTCCGGGCGATGTCCTCAGATTCCTCTATGAAAAGTACGGCGCCCGCCTTCTTGAGGCCAACGTCCGGTCGTTTCTAAGTGCCACGGGAAAGGTCAACAAGGGGATCCAGGCGACACTTCGTTCGGACCCAGAGAAGTTCGTTGCCTATAACAACGGTATCGTCATCGTCGCAGATGAGGCCAGACTGGGGCAGACCAAACAGGGTGGCCCAGGAATCGCATGGCTCAAGGGTATGCAGATCGTCAACGGCGGTCAGACTACCGCTTCGATCTATTTCACCAAGAAGAAGTATTCCGAGATCGACCTTGGGAAGGTCCGTGTGCCTGCCAAGGTGGTTGTCTTGAAGACTGACGACCCTGCGGCTGAAGAAGCGATGATCTCGGACATCTCACGATATGCCAACAGCCAGAACACAGTGAAGCAATCTGACTTGTCGGCAAATTCTCCCTTCCATGTGGAGCTGGAGAAACTGTCCAACAGGATCTATTGCCCGGATGGTGTTGGCCGCTGGTTCTACGAGCGAGCTGCGGGCAGCTACACGACCATGCTGGCGCGGGAGGGATCGACGCCGGCCAAGTACCGCAACCTGAAGACGGTCGTGGTGCCGCCTGCTCGCCGCCTGACTAAGACTGACCTTGCCAAATTCTTAAATGCCTGGGATGGTCGGCCGGACCTCGCGAGCTTGGGCGGACAGAAGAACTTCGCGCGCTTCATGGATGAGATTCGGGACAAGGAGGAGCAGGGTGTATCCGCGATTCCAGACGTCCAAGGCTACAAGCGCATGATTGCCAAGGTCATCTTGTTCAAGCGCGTTCATTCGCTTTTGCGCCCCATGTTTCCCGCGTTTCAGGGCAACGTTGCGATCTACATTGTCTCGATGATTTCCCGCGTGTACGCGAGCAAGGTCGATCTCGACAAGATTTGGGAGCAGCAGGACGTTTCAGATGCCTTCAAGAGTCAGATCCGGATATGGGCGGTAGAGGTGAATCAGGCACTCCATGCGTCTGCCAACGGCCGGATGATTTCAGAGTGGGCAAAGAAGGAGGAGTGTTGGGTATCGGTCCAGAAAGTTGCCTTGTCCTCGCCAGGCGCTCTCATACCAGAGATATCGCCAGTAAAGTGACCCTTGGTTTTCTTCGGTCATCTTGTACGTTGCCTTCGTGCCGAGCGGCTCTTTGGTCTTCCCGGGTCAGATCCCTATCGGTCAACAAAAACGGGCTGCTCGGGATCTGTTCGCAAGCTAATGTGATCGCCATGCCACTTGCTCAGGGCTTGTGACTGAGCAACCGTAATTGCGTCGTCGGCAATAGAATCAATGCCGCAGAGTTCGATCCACTTCCAAGATTCAACTCCGTCTACAGTGACTTTGCATCTTGAACTAAAGATCTCCTCAATGCGGTCTGCAGTCTTCTGCGCAACGTCGAACGCTTCACTTGGATCGGAAGCTGTGCTGTACATCAGCGTGATGTACAGGGAATAGGTATCAGCTGCACCGTTCCGCGGAACCTCGTGCCCTTCGTCGATATCAAAAAACATCGCGGATATGTAGGCCCCTGAATCCTTGAACGCCTTTGCAATGCGCTCTTTGACTCCGGTCTCTTCGTTGAGCCGTCGATCGAATTCATCGGGGAATGCCGAGCGGTGGTAGCGTGACGCAAGCCAGAGCTGGAGAGTTCGCCTTTCCCGTGGGCTCATGCGAATCTCGTCTCGCGGGACGAATGCCGCGAGGGATGGCATTCCGGGTCTGAGTTTTGGCAGCGACCGTTTATTCGAACCGGTAAGAGCAACAAAGCGAGGCGCTGGTCCTGCAGTGCACTCTAAATGAAGGGTCCGCGTGTTCTTTCCGTGACTGTAGTTGCCATCGAGCTTCTCAATGAATTTGCCAATCAGAATCTCGACTTCGGGCTCTGATTCGGGAGGCTGGGCAAGGTCACAGTCATGGCTGATGACGACTATGGCGGTATCCTGATCGCCATCATGGGCGATTCCAAACGCCGTCGCCGCTTCGTGGGATAGGAACATCCCTTGGCGCCATGGCGTATTGCGCCCCCATTCCGGGACATTGGCATCGCTCAAGTCAGGCTGATTCATCCGGGTATGGCGAACCAATCTCGCTGATGTCTATGGGTTTCCGAGCCCGTCCAGCCAAGCGCTGTGAAATCGAATTGCGCTGGCGCACTTCTCGCTCAAGCATGGAGATGAGTTTCTTGACTGCGTCCTCAGGCGTGGAGCCTTCGCGGATCGCCTCAAAAATCGTCTTTCCACCGGGCAGTTTTCGCGTCAACGGACGGAGGGCGCCGGAAATCCCGGAGGCAACCAGCAAGTCAGAAGCCTTCGCGAGCTCTTCGAGTCGCGCCTCGTTATGGGGGGCGACAATCTGTCCCGACTGCCAGTTGTAGATGGTTTGCCTCGACACTCCGACAAGCACCGCGAGTTCAATGGTTGTCGGACGTAGTACATGGCGAACGCGAGCCAGGTTCTCCGTGGAACTCCGGACCAGTTGACGGGATATTGCTTTGAATTCGCCCCCCCGGAATTCGAACCCCTGCAATCGATATCCGCGGTCGTTTCTTGCGGCCACGTAGTCCGCAGTCAAAAGGCCCCCCGTTCCAACGACGAAGGCGGCAACCAATCCACCGGATAGGAAACGTGAGGCGGGGATCGGCTGAGCCTCAGCTGCCTGAGGCTTATCGGCAACCATCTTTTCCAAGAGCCTCGCCCTGGCGATCGCGTCACCAACAGCAAAGCGATGATCGTCGCCTGTACGCAAATTGCTCATCACCACCCCCTCATTCGTTCCATGCCTTTGATGCGTGCGGCATTACCGATGCTTTGAAGCAACCGCTAGCCAAGTCATGGAGCTTGTCCATGTGTGTGCCAATCTCGTCCAGATCAAATGGCCTCCTTTCAGCAAAGGAGCCGTCCGTGTCTAGGATTGCATGCTCTCCTTTGAAAGAGCTAAACCGGTTCAGAAGGTTCAGGCCAAGTGGCTGCAGGTCGGGCGGAAAGCCGATACCACCTTCCTGAATTACTGTCCGGCTTGTGACTCTGCCCACATTCTCGGCTATCAGTAGGCTTTCCGAGAATGAGTAAGCAAATTGCGCCGTCGGCATGCACGTGGGCAGGCCCAGTAGCTGGGGTACCAAGTAATCGCTCAAGGATTCCCCGGCCTTGGGCATCACTGCGTCGAGATATCGAAGTCCTAGCCGCTCCGCAAATGCCAGTCCTCCTACTGCTGTGGACAGGATTTCGAGCCCCTTTCTCAATTCCGCCCAGAACGCTTCGAAGTTCTGGTAGTCCGTCGTCTGGAATGCGAGGCCGTTAGCCGTCATGACGAAGCCACTGGTGCTGTCGATGTTTGTGAAAACAAACATCTCAATCCGTTCGCTCGGCAATTGTTCGGAGGGGGCGCCTTCATTGCCAGCCAGTGCCTGATTCAGGTTGAACGCCACCCTGAGGGTGCGCTTGAAGCCTGGGTAGCCGGCCTTGCGCATGCTCTCCTGGATGGCGGGTATGTAGTTCTCCAGGCTCAGCAGTGGGTTGTGTTGAATCTGGCCCAGTGAAAAAAACACAGGCGCGTTCTTGAGCTTGGCACCCATATGAACCCCGATTGACAATCCAGTTGTCACTTTACATAGTACTTGTCACTTGGACAACGAGGTCTTGATAAAAGTTCGGCCATCTCTGCGGCGTGTTCTTAAGCGATGAGATCAACCTAAGCAATTGATCTGCCAGGAAAAGAGTGGAGAAAAAAGCGTTGACTTCGCCCGAGGCCATATGTACGTTTGGACTGTGCCTGAACGGTACATCTTGTGGTTCTAAGTTGGTCAGGGGGCGACCGATTGTGGTCGGAACCGCAAGCCACTTATTCACAGGGTTATCTGCAACACTTGGCTTAATGGGCTGTTAGCCTTTTGGCCGAGAACAAAAAGCCCCGCCACTGAGGGCGGGGCCTAGGTCTTTCACAACCTGATTTGCCCCGGCGGTTCTGGTGCGCGCCAACGCACCTGAACCTGACCGGATCCTCCGGGTAGAGCGAACGACTGGAACGGTTCGCCTACTAAAGAGTTGCTGCTTTGTCAACCCATTGCGCGAGATGACTTGGGGATTAATCCATATCCCCTGGTCGCCTGTCAAAGCCTCAGCTCGGAAACGGTGCGTTCCCTCTCACAAGAGGGTTCTCTGTGATCTCGAGCAAGCCGGTGCCCGTGCGTGCTTATGTCCGTCGCCGACATGGCAGGACTGAGCACGTCCGCAAGCACTTCCGTTCATACCCGCGTCGTTGACTCGGATGAGGACTTGGGGCGGGGGCTTGCTAAGCCAGCCCCCAAGCACGAGGTCGTTGAACCCATCCGTTCAACTTCCTACGAGCACCATTCAAATGAAACGCATTTTGAAGCTTGAAAGGCATCTGCCAGAGTTCGAGGCTGGAGCCTCGGTTCGTGCCGCCATTGGTCTGTCTGGACTCAGTCCAGATGCCTTGAAGCGGTTTGGTTTTCTTGATCCCTTTGACGTTGGGCAAACAGTCTTGCCCAGTGTTCACTTGGGGCCTGCTGCGCGAAGGAATGCCAGTGGATTTGAAGTCGTTCATCGGGACTCGCCGATGGAGGAAGTGTTCCGTCTCCAATCGTGGCGTCGCAAGGAGTGGCACGGGAGTCATCAGGTTGAAGTGGACGACTTCATCCTGCGGTCGTACAAGCGTTATCCGCGCACTTACGTTGCGGGGAGCGGCATCGAGTTCACCATCTTCCAACGCGACGACGGGCAACGGTTCGTCGCCTCGCCGGTCTATGACACTGCGACCGAGTCGGATGAATTGCTCGTGGCGGCGAACCTGGTAGTGGAAGGATTCGCGGACGTGGAATTCTTGCGTGCCGATTTGTTGCCGGTGCTTAAGACTCCTATCAAGCGTCTCAATTGGGAGGTGTTTCCACGGGGGCGGGTGCCGTGGGATCGGGTTAGGAAGGAGCTTGAACGGGTCATCGAAAAGACCCCGCCTTCCATACAGCCGGTAATTCGTGCGCGGACGAGCCAAGTCGAGAAGTACGGCCCCGACTTCGCCGCAATCGGGCGTGCCGGGTTCTACGGCTATTGGGTTTTCGGCTTCACCAGGCAGGGCTTGTACGTGCTTGAAAGCCGGATGTTGGATAACGCTACCTATGTTCTCGGAGCGGACTGGGAAGTCGTTTCACGACTGACCAAGGCCGAGGTCATTAACAGCGATCTGGCAGTTGCGCGCCTCGTTCACGACCGTAGTTGGCCGGAGAAGCTGGATCAAGTGTTGCGTCATGTGATGCCGTCAAAGGCGGCATGAAGACAAAGCCCCGGCCAATGAGCCGGGGCTTTTTCATTTGAGCTCTGCTCGCGCCACAAGGCCATTACTCAGTCCGGGCTGCTGAAACCCCGGGGCTGTGTCCCAGATTCGGCGCAGATTTGTCACATGGGGGATGGCGCGCCTGGAGGGATTCGAACCCCCGACCAATGGCTTCGGAAGCCACTACTCTATCCGGCTGAGCTACAGGCGCGTTTTTAAAGGACTTTTTGCTTCGGGTCAGCCACTTTTGAGTAGTAGCCCGGTGACACTGCGGTTCCCGATTTTGGCCTATGAGCAGCGGCTTCGGAAGCCACTACTCTATCCGGCTGAGCTACGGGCGCACGGGACCGGCATTCTAGCCGCAAACCGGCGTGATGGCCCAGTTCCGGCCGCGCGACGCGGAATCGAGGTGCGCGAGCCGGCCTGTTACCCTCTTGCGCATGGGATACGAGCGTTACGACGAGGCCGGGGGTCCGCGCTGGCGGGAGCGCCTGGGCCAGTACTGGAAACTGGTGCGTGGCGACCGCCCGATCGGGGTGCTGTTGCTGCTGTGGCCGACATGGTGGGCGTTGTGGCTGGCCGCGGGCGGCATGCCGCCAGGGTGGACGCTGTTCGTCTTCACTGCCGGCGTCTGGCTGACACGATCGGCGGGATGCGTGATCAACGACTACGCGGACCGCTGGCTGGATCCGCAGGTGGAGCGCACGCGCGGGCGTCCGTTGGCGACGGGCGCGGTATCGGGACGCGAAGCGCTGGTGGTGTTCGCCGTGCTGATGCTGGTCGCCTTCGCACTGGTGCTGACGTTGAACCGGCTGACGGTGTGGCTGAGTGTCGTCGGCCTGTTCCTGGCGGCCAGCTATCCCTACCTCAAGCGCTACACCTACCTGCCCCAGGTGTACCTGGGGCTGGCCTTCGGCTGGGGCATTCCGATGGCCTTCGCCGCCGTGCAGGGCGACGTGCCGACCGTCGCGTGGGTGCTGTACGGCGCCAACATCCTGTGGGCCACCGCCTACGACACCTGGTACGCGATGGTGGATCGTGAGGACGACCTGCGCGCCGGCTCGAAATCCACGGCCATCCTGTTCGGCGATCTCGACCTGATCATCCAGGGCGTGCTGTATGCCCTGGTGTTCGTCGCGTTGTATCTGGTTGGGCGGCAGGCAGGACTGGGCACGTATTACTGGGCGGGCGTCGGTACCGCCGCGTTGCTGGTCACCTCACAGTTCTGGATGGCCCGTCATCGGGAGCGTGCAGCGTGCTTCCGCGCGTTCCTGCACAACAACTGGGTGGGTGCGGCGATCTTCGTCGGACTGGCGTTGGATCTGGCCCGCCGAACGGCGTAGTGCATTCACGATGCGCGTGAGATAGCGTGATAGTGTTCACATTAATCAATGTGACAACGCACGCGCACGACATGGCAGAACATGACAGGGGATCGGGAATCGCAGGATTCCCTGGGGTGAAATGCGGCCGCTGGATGATCGGCATGGTGCTGGCGGCATGCCTCGGCAACGCCGCAGCGCAGACCGTACGGTGGGAGGATTACCGCGGCAACGACCGGGTCGGCACCGTGTACACCGGCCCGGCAGGCGCGCCGACGTTCGCCAACAACACCGGCACCGGCGCGGCCCGCCTGAACGCGCTACGGGCCATCGCCGCCAATCCGGCAAATGCCGTGCGCACCGGTACGGTGGCGGACATCAACTACCGCGCCGCGGCCAACAACCTATGCAACATGGACACGCCGGCCACGAGCGTCGCGTCCTGCAACGTGCAGGCGATGGGGCGCGTGTCGTACGCGCTGATCCGGTTTCCGGCGGCGGGCACCTACAGCGTCAGCATCGCGCACGACGACAATGTCGAACTCGGCTTCTCCAGCGACTACGCCAACACCGCGTACCGCACGGCGTCGTACGACGTGCCGGTCGGCACGGTGAACGACTGGACCGCCAACGAAGACACGTACGTCAGCCTGGGCACGTTCACCGCTGCCAATGCCAACAGCTGCGCGCTGGTGCGCATGTACTGGCTCAACCATGGCGGCATCAACCATGCGCGCCTGCGCTGGACGCTGCCGGGCAGCGGTACGCCGGCGATCATTCCGTCGACGGCGTTCCGTGACCCCGCCGCGGCGGCCAGCGCGAACGGGTGCAACGGCTCGATCACCGGCAACGGCACCACCATCACGCTGAACAAGGTGCTGGGCGCGCCGCGCGCCGATGCGAGCGACCAGTTCACCGTGCAGATCGGCACCACATCGACCGCCGGCACGGTGCGTGAAGCGACCACGTCCGGCGCCGGGGTGGGCCAGCAGGCCAGCACGGCGGCACTCGCGGTGACCACCGGCACGACCTACTACCTGCGCGACACCATGGCGGCCGGCAGCGCATCGACGCTCGCGGGCGCCTACACGGCGACCATCGCCTGCACCCGCAATGGCACGGCGTTCACCCCGGCCGGGGCGTCGCCGACATGGAACGTCACGCCGGCCGCCAACGACCAGATCGTGTGCGCGATCACCAACACCGCGCGCCCGATCCTGCGCCTGAGCAAGGAACTGCCCGATGGCCGCCTGCAGGCCGCGGACCAGTTCGCGCTCGCCATTGCTGGAACGGGTGCCGGCGCCGGCGCGTCGGTGACCACCACGGGCACGACCAACGCGCCGACGCAGGTCGCGATCGTCAGCCCGGCGACGGTCGGCGCCAGCTACACCTTCTCCGAGACCGGCGCAGCTGGCGCGAACCTGTCCGACTACACCACGACCTATGCCTGCACGAATGCGCGCAGCGGCGGCTCGGCACCCGCCGGCAATGGCGCGTCGTTCGTGTTCGCCCCGGCGGCGGGCGACCAGCTGAGCTGCGTCTTCCGCAACGTGCGCATCCCGAGGACCGACCTGTCGATCACCAAGGCGGCCAATCCCACGACGGCACTCTCCGGCAGCGTGGTGACCTACACGGTGACCGCCAACAATCCCGGCCCCAGTGCCGCCAACGGCACCGTCATCCGCGACACGCCGGGCGCCGGCCTGAACTGCACGGATCCGGTCGCCACCGCGGCGTGCGCGGCGTCCGGGGGCGCGAGTTGTCCGGGCGCCACCGTGCCGGTCGCCAGTCTGACCGGGGCGGGCGTGACGATTCCGGCGCTGCCTGCCGGCGGCCAGGTCGTGCTGACGCTGCAGTGCCGCGTCACCGCCACGGGCCTCACGCCCTGAAGACGTGGTCGCGTGCCGTCACGGCACGCGGGCGCACACCCACGCATCCACGCGCCTGACGCCCGCGCCGAGCAGGACGCGGGCGGCCGCCTGCAGGGTGGCTCCGGTGGTCATCACGTCATCGACGAGTGCGACATGGTCTGGCATCGCGGCGTGCGGCGCGACCCGGAAGGCACGGGCGACATTGCGCTGGCGCTGACCGGCATCGAGCTCGGATTGCGGCGCGGTCGCGCGGACACGACGCAGCAGGTCGGACCGCAGGGGCAGGGCGAGCGCAGCGGCGAGGGGGCGCGCGAGTTCGAGCGCCTGGTCGTACCCGCGCTGTCGCATCCGATTCGGATGCAGGGGCACCGGCACGAGCGCGTCCGGTCGCGGCGCCAACGCCAGCGGGCCGGCCATCAGCTCCGCCATCAGTTGTCCGGCGGCGAGGTCGCGATGGAACTTGAAGCGCGGCACCAGCCGGTCCAGCGGAAATCCGTAGACGAACACCGCCCGGGTATGGGTCAGTGCAGGAGGATGCAGCAGGCAGTCGCCGCACTCCCCGGCTACCGCCATCGGCAGCCCGCAGCGGCTGCAGCAGGCGGAGTTCCATGGCAGCTGTTCCATGCACGTTGAGCACAGATCGACGTCCATGTAGCCACGTTCGCGGCAGATCGTGCATCGCGGAGCGAACAGCAGGCGAGTGGCGTGGCGCCACCAGCCGTCAACTTTCAGCGCATCCATGCGGTTGACAGGGCCGGGCCCGGTTTCCAGACTTCCCCGACTGTATTCCGCCGAGGTCGCGATGTCCGCTCACTTTTCTTCCGATGCGCCGGTCGTGCGTCACGACTGGCAGCGCGACGAGCTGCTGGCCCTGTTCGACCTGCCGTTCCCGGAGCTACTGCATCGCGCTTCGGCCGTGCATCGCGTTCATTTCGACCCGGCCGAGGTCCAGGTCTCGACCCTGCTGTCGGTGAAGACGGGCGGCTGCCCGGAAGACTGCGCCTACTGCCCGCAGGCGCAGCGTTACGACACCGGCGTGTCCGCGCAGAAGCTGATGGACGCTGACGAGGTGCTCGCGAAGGCCGCGCAGGCCAAGGCGGCGGGCGCATCGCGCTTCTGCATGGGCGCGGCGTGGCGGTCGCCGAAGGACCGCGACATCCCGAAGGTCGCCGAGATGATCCGCGGCGTGAAGGCGATGGGGCTGGAGACCTGCGCCACGCTGGGCATGCTGAGCGGCGAACAGGCGCACGCGCTGAAGGACGCCGGGCTGGACTACTACAACCACAACCTCGACACCGCGCCGGACTTCTACGGCGACATCATCCACACCCGCCAGTACCAGGACCGCCTGGATACGCTGGAGCACGTCCGCGATGCCGGCATGAAGACCTGCTGCGGCGGCATCGTCGGCATGGGCGAATCGCGCGACCAGCGTGCCGGCCTGCTGCAGGCTTTGGCGAACCTGCCATCGCAGCCGGACTCGGTGCCGATCAACCGGCTGGTGCAGGTGGCGGGCACGCCGCTGCATGGCACGACCGAACTGGACCCGTTCGAGTTCGTCCGCACCATCGCGGTCGCCCGCCTCGTGATGCCGGCCTCGATGGTGCGGCTGTCGGCCGGACGCGAGGCGATGAGCGACGAACTGCAGGCGCTGTGCTTCCTGGCAGGTGCCAACTCGATCTTCTACGGCGAGAAGCTGCTGACCACCGGCAACCCGGACACCGGGCGCGACCAGGCCCTGTTCGCCCGCCTCGGGCTGCGGCCGATGGCGGTGCAGGTGGAAAACGTGCACGACCATCACAGAACCGATGCCCCGGGCAGCGGTACGGTGCATGCCGACATCACCCGTTCCGAGCCGTCCTGCGGCCGGGCGGCATAAGTCGGGGCAACAGGGGGCAGCATCGGACGACGCACGCTGGCGCGGTAACGCGGCCGGCGCGTCGTCGTCGACGGTCTCCCGCTGACTCCCGGCGCCTTCATCGCCAGGCCACGCCGACATGACCCGCACCGACCTGCACGACCGCATCCTCGCCCAGCGCCAGCAGCGCATCGCCTTGGGCCGGCAGCGCACGCGCCGCACCGTCACGCGTCGCGACGGTGTGCGCGTCGAGGTCAACGGCCGCTGGCTGACCGAATTCAGCAGCAACGACTACCTGGGGCTGGCGCAGCAGTTCGAAGTGACCAATGCGCTGCAGGACGCCGCCGCGCGCGAGGGTGCCGGCGCCGGTGCCTCGCACCTGGTCAGTGGCCATCACGCCTCGCACGAAGCGCTTGAGCGCGACATCGCTGACTGGCTGGGCTATCCGCGGGCGCTGCTGTTCGGCAGCGGCTTCCTCGCCAACCTCGCCGTGCAGCAGGCGCTGCTCGAAGACGGCGACGTCTGCGTGCAGGACCGGCTCAACCACGCCAGCCTGCTCGACGCGACCCGCCTGGCCGGGGCGAAGCTGCGCCGCTATCCGCATCTCGACCCGGAAGGCGCGTTGCGCCAGCTGAAGCTGCAGCCGGAGGGTGCGGCGATGCTGGTCACCGACGGCGTCTTCAGCATGGACGGCGACACCGCGCCGTTGCGGTCGTTGAGCCTGGTGGCGCGCATGCAGCAGGCGCTGTTCTTCGTCGACGATGCGCATGGCGTCGGCGTGCGCGGCCCCGAAGGCCGTGGCAGCGTGGCGGAAGCGCGCATGGGCGTCGCGGACGTCCCGCTGCAGCTGGTCACGCTGGGCAAGGCATTGGGCGGTTACGGCGCCGTGGTGGTGGGCGAGGAGACGCTGATCCAGCACCTGACTGAAACCGCGCGCCCCTACATCTACACCACGGCGATGCCGCCCGCGCTGGCGGCGGCGACACGCGTCGCGGTGAAGCATGCGCGCCGCGACCAGTGGCGCCGCGAGAAGCTGCAGTCGCTGGTCAACCGCTTCCGCGGCGGCGCGCAGCGGGCTGGCCTGCAATTGATGGCCTCGGATTCGCCGATCCAGCCGGTGCTGTGCGGCAGCGACGCCACCGCGCTCGCCCTGTCGGCCGCGCTCGACAGCGCGGGCTACCTGGTGCCGGCGATCCGCCCGCCGACCGTGCCGGATGGCAAGGCGCGCCTGCGCGTGACGCTGTCGGCGCTGCATTCGCTGCAGGACGTGGACGGGCTGGTGACGACGCTGGCGCGCTCGTGGGATGCCGTGCAACGCGTGCACGGCGCCGTCGCCTGACAGCACGCCCCTGCGTGGTCCCGCGTCGCGCGGGATCGGCGACAATACGCGGCATGCATATCGAAACCCTTGGCAGCGGCCCTTCGCTGGTGATGCTGCACGGTTGGGCCTTGCACGGTGGCGTGTTCGCCCCGCTGGTGCAGCGCCTGTCCGACCGCTACACGCTCCATCTCGTCGACCTGCCCGGGCATGGCCACAGTCGCGACAGTGAGGTCGCGCTGACGCTGGACGCCACCGTCGATGCCATTCTCGCGCACACACCACCCGCCGCGTGGCTGGGCTGGTCGCTGGGCGGGCTGTTCGCACTGCATGCGGCCGCGACGTCGCCGCAGGTGCGCGGGCTGGCGATGATCGCGGCCACGCCGCGCTTCGTGCGCGGCGACGGCTGGCCGCATGCCGTGCTCCCCCGTGTGTTCGCGCAATTCGGCAGCGATCTGAGCGGCGACTACGGCGGCACCCTGGATCGCTTCCTGGCCCTGGACACGATGGGGTCCGAGCACGCACGCAGCGAATTGCGCACGCTGAAGCAGGATCTCTACGCACGCGGCGAACCGGCGCCAGCGGCGCTGCAGCGCGGGCTGCAACTGCTCGAACAGACCGACCTGCGGGAAACCCTGCCAGCGCTCTCCGTGCCCAGCCTGTGGCTCGGCGGCCGTCGCGATCTGCTGGTGCCATCGAAGGCGATGCGGGCGGCGGCGGAAGCGGCGCCCAACGCGCAGTTCGTCGAGATCGCCGGTGGTGGGCATGCGCCGTTCCTCGGCCATGCCGACCTCGTGGCGGCGGACGTCGACCGCTTCCTGCAGGCGCTATCGCAGGATGTCGCGGCATGAGTACGTTCGACCAACGCCACATCCGCCGCGCGTTCTCGCGTTCTGCCGCCGGCTACGACGCCGCGGCGGCGCTGCAGCACGAAGTCGAAAAGCGGTTGATGGAGTCGCTGGACTACCTGACGTTGCGCCAGGGACAGGACGCGGTCGACCCGAAAGTCGTGCTCGATGTGGGCTGCGGCCCCGCGCACGCGGCCGCCGCCATGCGCAAGCGCTGGCCGAAGGCGCAGGTCATCGCGCTGGATCTCGCGTTGCCGATGTTGCGCGAGGCGAAGAAGCAGGCCGGCTGGTGGAAGCCGTTCCAGCGCGTCTGTGCGGACCTGCGTTCGCTACCGCTGGCAGAGGGCAGCGTCGACGTACTGTTCTGCAATCTCAGTCTGCAATGGGTCGACGACCTGCCGGCGGCGTTCAACGGTTTCCGTCGCGTGCTGAAGCCCGGCGGCCTGCTGGTGTGTTCGACCTTCGGCCCGGAGACCTTGCAGGAGCTTCGCGATGCGTTCGCGCACGCCGACGACACCCCGCACGTCAGTCCGTTCCCGCCGATCGCGCAGTTCGGCGACGCGTTGATGCTGGCGGGCTTCCGCGATCCGGTGCTCGACCGAGACCGCTTCACGCTGACCTACGACGACCTGCCCGCGCTGATGCGTGAACTGCGCGCGATGGGGGCAACCAATGCGTTGCAGCGTCGCCGACACACGCTGACCGGTCGCGCGCGCTTTGCCGCCGCTGCCGCGGCTTATGAGCCGCTTCGCCGGGCGGACGGCAAGCTGCCGAGCACGTGGGACGTCATCTACGCGCATGCCTGGGCGCCGCCGCCGGGCGCGCCGATCCGCGGTCAGGGCGAAGACATCGCGGCGGTGCCGCTGGCGAAGATCCCGATCCGACGACGCGGGGAGTAGATTCAAAGCCTTGGGTTCGCCACATGGACTCGCTGCGGCTCGTTATGCCTGGCGAAGGCTCAAGCGCTATCGCGGCGCACCTGCCGGATCCAATCCTGCAGGTTGTAATAATTGGTGACGCGCGCGATGCGGTCGTCGCGGATGTCGAAGAACGCGCCGCCAGGCAACACGTAGGTCTGCCCGTTCGCCGGCGGCAGGCCTTCGTCGGTGTTGAGGTATTCGCCGTGCACCATGTACTCCGCGGCCGCATGCTGGCCGTCCTGGGTCACCAGCACCACGATGTCGCGCAGCTGTTCGCGGTAGCTGGCGTTCATGCGCCCGAGGAACGCCGCGAACGCCTCGCGCCCGGTTTCGCGCGCGCCCTGGTTGAGGTCGTGCGCCACGTCGTCGGTCAGCAGGGCCAGCATGCCTTCCCAGTCGCCGCGGTTGAACGCGGCGTAGTAGGTGAGGACGAGTTCGGTGGCGCGGTCCTGCCGGCGCGTGCCGTCGATCTTCATGCGGATTCCCGTGGGGTGAGCGACGTCGCGATGATACGCCACGCATTCATCGCGGAAGCCGGTCGCGGTGGAAGAAATAGACTTCCTGCAGCAGGAAACGCCAGCGCGTGGCGAAACTGCGGAAGCGGCTGGTCGGCGTGGGCGATCCGACCGAACGGATGCCGAGGTCGCGGCTGATCCGCAGCGCGCGCGCCATGTGCAACGGGTCGCTGACGATGATGACGCTGTGCAGCTTGTGCTGCTGCATCAGCACGCGCGCCTGGCGCAGGTTGTCGTGCGTGTTGCGCGACAGCGACTCGATCAGGATCGCCTTGTCCGGCACGCCCTGGCGCAGTGCGTAGCGGCGCGCGACCTGCGACTCGGAAAAGCGTGCACCGGTGCCGCCATAGCCGCCGGTGAAGATCAGCGTCGGCGCCAGGCCGCGCTTGTACAGGTCGATGCCATGGCGAATGCGTTCCTCGAACACCGGCGACGGCTTGGCATCGTAGGCGGCGGCGCCCAGGACGATGATCGCGTCGGCGGGTGTGGCGTCGTCGCGCTGGCCGACCCAGATGATGTAGGCGGCCACGCCGGCCAGCCAGATCAGCGCCAGCATCACCAGACGGAACGCCCATCCGATGACGCCGCGCTTCGATTTCTTCCTGCGCGTGCTCATGCGGCGCGGCCCCACGGCAGCGCATCGATATCGACATTGCCCCCGGACAGCACGATGCCGACCCGCTGTCCGGCAAAACGCTCGCGCTGCTGCAGGACGGCGGCCAGCGCGATGGCGGAGGAGGGTTCCACCAGCAGCTTGAGGCACTCCCAGATCAGGCGCATCGCGGCGAGTGTTCCGCTGTCACGCACGGTGACCACCTCCACCTGGTGCGCACGCAGCAGGGCGAAGTTGGGCTCGCCGAGCGTGCCGCGCAGGCCGTCGCAGACGGTATCGGGTACGAAATCGATGCGGCGCTCGCCAGCGGCCAGCGACACGGCCGTATCGGCTGCACCCTCAGGCTCGGCCCCCATCACATGGCAACCCGGCGCCGTTGCCGCGGCGGCGATCGCGGTGCCCGCCAGCAGCCCGCCGCCGCCGACCGGGGCCACGAGGACCTCCAGTGGCCCGTGCCCATTGAGCAGTTCCAGTGCGGCCGTGCCCTGGCCGGCGATCACATGCGGGTGGGTGTACGGGTGGATCAGGGTGGCACCGGTGGCGGCCTGCACGCGGGCGGCGGTGGCCTCGCGGGCGTCGATGGTCGCCGCACACGTGTGCAGGTGCGCGCCGTAGCGGGCGATGTTCGCGAGTTTCGCGGCGTTCGCGCCCTCCGGCACCACCACATGGCAGGCGATGCCGCGGGTGCGCGCCGCCAGCGCCAGCGCCGCGCCGTGGTTGCCCGACGAATGCGTCACCACGCCACGTGCCGCCGAGGCGTCGTCCAGTGCCCAGACCGCATTGCAGGCCCCGCGGAACTTGAACGCGCCGGTCCGCTGCAGCGGCTCGGCCTTGAAGTGCAGTTCGCAGCCGGCCAGCGCGTCCAGGGCGCGGGAACGCAGGACGGGCGTGGCATGGGCATGGGGGGCGATACGGGCGGCGGCGGCGAGGACGTCGTCGAAGGTGGGCAGGGGCATCGGCATGCGGAAAGGTTAGCGCATCGACCCCCGCTGAACCTCCGCCAGCGCACGCGCGGCGCATGCCGCGATGCCGGCGGGGTTAAGCACGGATTCAATGCCCCGGGCCGATCCTGCCCCTGCACAGTAACGGGGGTTCCGCCATGAAGCGCTCATCTCTTTTGACCATCGCCTTCGCCAGCCTGGCGCTGGGCGGCTGTGCGACCTACGACTACGTCGGCGATACCGCACCCGGCGGCTACTACCATGGCCGGCCGAGCACGCAGTACTACGACCAGTACGGCGGCTACTACGGTGGCAGCGTCTATGGCAGCTATGGCCACGGCTACGGCGGTCCCTATCGTTACGGCAGCTACTACGGTTATCCGTACTACGGCTATTACGGGTCGCACTACCCGCCTTAATGTCTCTTATAAACATCTTACGCTGCCGGCGAAGAGGGTAGTGTATATTATGGGGGTGGGGGGCTCTATAAAAAAAAAAAGAAGAGACAGTAAGACAATAGAAGAATGTGATCACAGCAGTATACTATAA
>NZ_PDWW01000028.1 GCF_010093445.1 Pseudoxanthomonas japonensis
CACCATGACGCACCCCTCCCCGCCCGACACCGTCGATGTCACCGTGCAACGCGCCTTTGCCGTGCCGGCCGAACGCGTGTTCGACGCCTGGCTGACGCCACGGTTGCTCGGGCAATGGATGTTCGGTCCGGATGTACGTGAAGAAAAGCTGCTGCGCCTGGACGTGGACCCGCGCGTCGGCGGCCGCTTCTCGATGCTGGTCGAACGCGGCGGCGAGCGCATCGACCACGTCGGCGAGTACCTCGTCATCGACCGGCCGCACCGGCTGTCCTTCACCTGGACCATCGCCGGCGAAGCCGACCAGGACGGCAGCCGCGTCGATATCGCCATCACGCCCACGTCCACCGGCTGCGAGCTGCGCCTGGTCCACACCCTCCCGCGCGCGTGGGCCGATTACGCCGGCCGCACGCAACAAGGCTGGAGCACGATGCTCGACGCCTTGCACGCGGTGTTCTGAGCTTCCATCACCCTTCACAGGAGTCCGCCATGAACGACATCAACACCGCTTTCGGCACGCTGGTCGCCCCCGGCACGCTGCGCCTGCAACGCTCGCTGCCAGGCCCCATCGAGCGCGTCTGGCACTACCTGACCGACAGCGAAGCCCGGGGCAGCTGGCTGGCATCCGGTCCGATGGACCTGCGCGTCGGTGGCGACGTGCGGCTGGAATTCCACAACGACGATCTGTCCGACCATCGCGTGCCGACGCCGGAGCGCTATCGCACCGAGGACGGCTGCCACCATCAGTCCGGCCAGGTCACGGCCTGCGAGCCGCCCCGCCTGTTGGCGCACACATGGGGAGAAGCCGACGGCAGCGCGTCCGAGGTGCGCTTCGATCTGCAACCCGATGGCGATCGCGTCCTGCTGACCATTACCCATGCCCGCCTGCCCGACCGCGCCGCACTGCTCAGCGTGTCCGCCGGCTGGCACGCGCATGTCGGCGTCCTGCTCGACCACTTGGAAGGCCGCGCGCCGGGCAATTTCTGGGTCGCGCACGAAGCGCTGGAAACGGCCTACGCCGAACGGCTGCCGCGCGAAGCGGCGGCGTGACCGTCAGAGCAGCAGCCAGGGCAAGGCCAGCGTCAGCACGATGATCGCCACCATCGCCGCCAGCACGCCGATAACGTAGGCCGGCCTTGCCTGAAGCTGCCCCATGAACGTCTCGGCACGTCCCTCGCGCTCGTCCGCCGCCTGGCGCGCGCGGGCCTGGTCGCGCCGACTCGCCTGGTAGTCGGCCATCAGGGTCTTCGCGCGTGCCAGCTGGTCCGCGTCCTCGATCCACAGTCCGCCTGCGGAGATCCCCCACGGACTGGGCTGCGTTTCGTAGAAATCGATCGCGTTCGCGCGCAGCAGGTCGCGCACCTCGTCGGCTTCGTCGCCGGGCACGTTGCGCAGGTTGAGGAACAGTTTCGCCATGCCGGCAGTGTACCCGGTGCGTCTGCGCAGACTGTCGCGCAGGATCGGTTACCCTGCGCGCCTCTCGCCCCACCGGATGACATTGTCGATGCGTACCCTGCTGCTCGCTGTTTCGCTGACCCTGCTCGCCGCCTGCGCGCCTGCCGGCCCGCCCCCGGGTGGCAGCGTCGCCGAACTGGAGCGCATCGATACGCTCGCCGGCACCGGTGCCGTGGCGACCAGCGGGAGCGATGTCAGCGTGCACTACACCGGCTGGCTGTACGACGAGACCGCCCCGCAGCAGCGCGGCATGAAGTTCGACAGCTCGGTCGACCGCGGCACGCCCTTCACCTTCCTGCTCGGCGCCGGACAGGTGATCCGCGGCTGGGACGACGGCGTGGCCGGCATGAAGGTCGGCGGCAAGCGCACGCTGAAGATTCCCGCCGACCTCGGCTATGGCAGCAAGGGCGCCGGCGGTGTCATCCCGCCGGGCGCCTCGCTGGTGTTCGACGTCGAACTCGTCGACGTCAAGCCGCACGAGTAGATCGTGTTTCCTGTAGGAGCGACGTCAGTCGCGACCGCACGGCCTGATCACCGTGGACCAGACCCCTGCGAGATGTGCGAGGTTTACCGGCTCTTCTTTTTCGCGGTCGCGACTGACGTCGCTCCTACAGAGACGCCGCCCTACTCCACCGGCACCAGTCGCAGGTCGTGGAAATCGAAGCTGAAGTCGGTCAACGGTGAGATCGCTTCCATCCGTGCCTCGCGGACGCCGCCGTCCGGCTTCAGCGAGTAGGTCAGGAAGGCATCGGCGTTGAGCCAGCGCTCGCGCCAGCGCACCACGAAGGTGTCGTGCTGCCACGGCTGCAGGTCGCCGACCAGTTCCGGCGTGCGGCTGAAGCGAAGGACCAGACCGTTGCTCTCCTGCGTCACCACCACGTCGCCGTACCACGGGTCGCGCAACGTGCCCGCGTACTTCGCCAGCGGCAGCGATGGCTTCGCGCTCGGGTCGCGCGCGGCCAGCAGCTTCTGCCAGTGCTCGTCGGCGTTGTCCTTGGACTGCGCCACCTGTGCCCGGTAGGCGGCCAGCCAGTCCGTGCCGCTGTTGGCCAGGTACGCGTCCAGCACTTTCAACGTGATCGCATTGAAGGCCGCACCCACTTCCTGGTTGGTCAGCACCACGATGCCCAGCTTCTGCTCCGGCACCAGCGTCACGCGCGAGACCATGCCCGGCCAGCCGCCGGTGTGCCACACGAGCTTGCGGCCCTGGAAATCGGACACCATCCAGCCTTCGCCATAGCCGAGGAAGTTCGGCTTCGCCGCCTTCAGCGCCTCGATCTTCGGTTCGGCGATCGGGATGGGCGTGACCAGGGACCACATCGCCTTCTGCCGCGCGGGCGTGAACAGCGCCTGCTCGCGGCCTTTTGCATCGCGGTACGTGCCACCGGCGAGCTGCGCGTTCATCCACTTCGCCATGTCGGTGACGCTGGAATAGAGGCCGCCGGCGCCGGCGACGTTGCGCCAGGTCATCCGCGGCGCCGGCTGCAGCGTGGTGAAGTCGGCCTTGGCATGCCCGCTGGCGACGTTGTCGCCGGCCTTCAGCGCATCGCTGTTGTAGAGCGTATCGTGCATGCCCAGCGGCTGGAAGAAGCGCGCGCGCAGGAACTGGTCGTACGGCTGCCCGCTGGCCTGTTCGACGACCAGCTGCGCCACGCCGTACAGGATGTTGTCGTACGCATAGCGCTCGCGGAAGCCGCCGGTGAGCGGCACGTCGCGCAGGCGCTCGGCGACCTCGCGGTTGCTGTAGGTGGTGGTAGGCCAGAACAGCAGGTCGCCCGCGCCCAGGCCCAGCCCGCTGCGGTGGACCAGCAGGTCGCGGATGCGCATCTCACGGGTGACGTAGGGGTCGGCCATGCGGAACCACGGCAGGTGGTCGATCACGCGGTCTTCCAACGTCAGCTTGCCCTCGTCGGCCAGCATCGACAGCGAGGCGGCGGTGAACGCCTTGGTGTTGGAGGCGATGGCGAACATCGTGTGCGCATCGACCCGCGCCGCCTTGCCCATCTCGCGCTCGCCCCAGCCCTTGGCCAGCACCACCTCGCCGTCCTTGACCACGGCGACGGCGATACCCGGCACGTCGAAGGCCTCGCGGACCGAGTCGACATAGGCGTCGATGTCCTGCAGCGCGGGCGGCGGTGCGGCTTCTTTCGCCACCGCGCCGGAGGCGAACAGGCAGAGCAGCCAGAAGGCGCGGCTGGTGGTCGCCGGCAGGTTCGAACGCATCGTGTGTCCCGTGTCTGGAGGTCCGTGCGACGATACCGCATGGCGTATGCGCCCTGCGCCTCCCGGAAGCGACGGACGGTCACGGCATACTATGCGGATGCCTGCGCAACGCCCCGAAGACTCCGCCTCCCCGCCCACCATCGCCGTCATCGGCGGCGGCCCGGCCGGACTGATGGCGGCCGAAACCCTGCGCGCCGCCGGCCTGCAGGTCGATCTGTACGACGCCAAGGGGTCGGTGGGACGCAAGTTCCTGATCGCCGGCAAGGGTGGCATGAACCTGACCCACTCCGACCCCATCGATGTCTTCGTCACGCGCTACCACGGACGCTGCGACGAGGTCGCCGCGTGGCTGCGCGACTTCGATGCCGATGCCCTGCGCGCCTGGGCGCGCGGGCTCGGCGTGGAGACCTTCGTCGGCACCTCGGGCCGTGTGTTCCCATCCGACCTGAAGGCGGCACCGTTGCTGCGCGGCTGGGTGCGGCGCCTGCGCGAACAGGGCGTTCGCTTCCACGTGCAGCATCGCTGGCTCGGCTGGAACGATGGAGATGCGCTGCGCTTCGCGACGCCCGACGGCGATATCGACGTGCAGGCCGATGCCACCGTGCTGGCGATGGGCGGGGGCAGCTGGCCCGAACTCGGTTCGGATGGCGCCTGGGTAGACGCACTGAAAGCAAAGGACATTGACGTCGCACCGCTGCTTCCATCGAACTGCGGCTTCGACATCGGCTGGAGCGAGCATCTGGCCACGCGCTTCGCCGGCGAGCCGCTCAAGCCGGTGGTCGCACACTGGCAGGATACCGACGGCACCGCGCAGCAGCGCCAGGGCGAATGCGTACTCACCGCCACCGGCATCGAGGGCAGCCTGGTCTACGCGTTGTCGCCGATGCTGCGCGACGCCATCGCGCGCGACGGTCACGCCACGCTGGTGCTGGACCTGCTGCCGGGTCGCGAGGAAGCCGACCTCGCCCGCCGCCTCGCCAAACCGCGCGGCTCGCGCAGCCTCAGCGAACACCTGCGGCGCGAAGCCGGCGTCACCGGCGTGCGTGCCGCGCTGCTGTACGAAGTCCTGGACAAGGCGGCGCTCGCCGATTCCGCGTGCATCGCGCGGACGTTGAAGCATTTCCCGTTCCGGCTGCAGCGCACGCGCCCGATCGCCGAGGCGATCAGCAGTGCCGGCGGGATTCGGATGGAGGCGCTGGATCCGCAGCTGATGCTGCGCGCCCGGCCCGGCGTGTTCGCTGCCGGCGAGATGCTCGACTGGGAGGCGCCCACCGGCGGCTACCTGCTGACGGCCTGCTTCGCCAGCGGCCATCACGCCGCGCACGGCGTGATCGACTGGCTGGCGCAACGCAGCACCTGAGTGGTCGTCCGCAGGGGCTGCGGCGCGCACCCCGGGAAGTGCGTGCCGCAGCGGCTGCGGAACGTGGGCGGCACGATACGCGAGGACTTGTTGACGTCCGGTTAGCGTTTCAGAGCAGTTTTATTACAGACATTTACGGCCGGATGTGCATGCTAGTCCTCACGCGGCATGCACCCTCATTCTGCTTCGTCACCCGCCGGTTTTTCCGCGGCACCTTCGCGTCGCGCCTTCGCCGCCACGTACATGTTGTCGACAAGGTTGGGATAGCGTCGGCCTGCCGCGGCCGCACGGGCGCGCGCTTCTTCCACCTGCGCGGGCGTCAGTTTCATCGCACCGCCTCGCCGCTTCGGCGCCAGGCGTTGCCAGGGACTGGGCTTGCGCGTCGCCATGACTCAGACCGCGGCCGTCACCACGATCTCGATCAGCCATGCCGGTCGTGCGAGGTTCGCCTGCACGGTGGCGCGCGGCGGTGCATTGCCTTCCGGGACCCACGCGTCCCATACGCGGTTCATCGCCTCGAAGTCCTGCAGGTCCTTGATGAAGATTTCGGCACGCAGGATCTTCGACTTGTCGGTGCCGGCGCGCGCCAGCAGCGCATCGATCTCGCCCAGCACCTGCTGGGTCTGGCCGGCGATGCCCTGCGTGGCGTCCTCGGCGATCTGGCCGGCCAGGTACACCACGCCATTGTGGATGGCCATCTCGGACAGACGCGGGCCTACGTCGAAGCGCTGGATCATGGGGTTTCCTCCGTTGTGGGACGGGCAGCTTAGCGCCGCGCGGCGACCGTCGCACCGGACCCGGCCCGCCACAGCCACCACCCGCCGAGCCACATGGCGATGACGATCAACGCGATCAGCAGCTTCTGCACCCAGCCCTGGCCTGCGGGCGGCCACAGGGCGTGCAGCCACAGCAACGCATAGCAGGCCACCGACCACGTCGCAGCCAGCGGGAAGTACCGACGCCACGTATCGTCCAGACGGAACCGCCACGCCTGCAGGACCATGCCGGTGGTGACGCAGAGGAATGCGGTGATCGCGCACGTATGGTGGAACCAGTGGTGGAAGTACGGCGCCGCCTGCGGCAACCAGGAATCGCCGATCGCCACGCCCGCCAACGCCACCGCGCCGATGCAGAACAGCAGCAGCGGCGCGGCGCTGCGTGCCCTCGCCGACAGTTGCGCGTGCAGGCCGACCGCCAGCACCACGATGGTCGCGGCGAGCACGCAGTAGGTGGTGCGCAGCAGCAGCCCCCATGGACCGAGCAGGTACTGGCTCAGCGTGGCCCGCTGCCAGTCCAGGTCAGCGCGTACCAGTTGCAGCGATCCCGCCACGAGCAGGAACCCCACGGCACCGGTCATCGCCGCCAGCCCGGCTGGCTCGGCCAGCCGGGTTGGCACAGGACGGGACGGGGCGTCGACGGAGGATCGTGGAGCGGACATCGGGAAACCGCGAAGGGAGGACGCCGGATTATCGTCCACGCGCTCAAGAATCCGGCTCTTCGGCCGTTCTCCTGGCATGGCTCCGCAGCGTGCCCGCTGTCACGCTTTGACCTACACTCCGCCTTCCCCCGGCGCTCCGGGGGTGGCCGCCACGAGCGAGGGGACTCCAGCGCCAATGCCGTTCAACGCACCGCCCGGGACCGATCCGGAACGCCATACCGAACGCCTGCCGCGCCGGATCTACCGGCTGCGCATGCTTGGCATGGGCTTGGGGGCGTTGCCGATCGGCATGGTGCTGCTGGAGAACCAGGCCGGCGCGGGCCATTGGGTGTTCCTGCTCTTCACCACGGTGGTGTGGCCGCAGCTCGCGCTGTGGCTGGCGCTGCGCCATCCGGTGCCATTCCGCGGCGAGATCCGCAACCTGCTGGTGGATTCGATCCTGGCCGGCATGTGGGTGCCACTGATGGCCTTCAACCTGCTGCCCAGCGTACTGCTGGTGACGCTGGCCACGGTCGACAAGATCAGCACCGGCATCGACCGGCTCTGGTACTGGTCGCTGCCCCTGATGGCGGCCGGCGCGGTGGCGGCCGGCATGGCGAGCGGGTTCGAGGTGCAGGCCGTCACCAGCATGCCGGTGATGGTCGCGTGCCTGCCGATGCTGCTGATCCACACGATCGCCGTCAGCCAGGCCAGCTACCGTCTGGTGCGCAAGGTGAAGCGGCAGAACCGGCAGCTGGACGAACTGAGCCGGCGCGACACGCTGACCGCGCTGGACAGCCGGCGGTACTGGCAGGAGCAGGCGGCGCTGCTGCTCGACCAGTGCGCCGACACCGGCGAGCCGGCCACGCTGCTGATGATCGACATCGATCATTTCAAGGCGATCAACGACCGCCATGGCCATGCGGCCGGCGACGACGTGCTGCGGGCGACGGCGGAGGTGATCCGCCAGAGCATCCGTGGCCACGACGCGGCGGGCCGGCTGGGCGGCGACGAGTTCGCGGTGCTGTTGCGCGGCACCGATGTGGACGCGGCCGGCATCG
Source organism: Pseudoxanthomonas japonensis (assembly GCF_010093445.1). GTDB lineage: Bacteria > Pseudomonadota > Gammaproteobacteria > Xanthomonadales > Xanthomonadaceae > Pseudoxanthomonas_A > Pseudoxanthomonas_A japonensis. The sequence goes on from NZ_PDWW01000028.1 coordinate 7,514, forward strand.
TGGCCCAGCGCATCCGTGAGGGCGTGCAGGCGTTGCAGGTGGACAGTGCACCTGGGCTTCGCCCTACCGTCAGCCTGGGCCTGGCGAAGACGACGGGGGCCGCCGGTTTGCGGGCCTGGCTGGAAGCGGCCGACCGGGCGCTCTACCAGGCCAAGAGCCGCGGACGCAACCAGCTGGCGATCGACGACGGCCTGCAGGCGATCGTCGACACGCCCTGATCCGGACCCTCAGGCGCCGAGGTGCTCGGCGCGGTCGCGGTGCGGCATCTCCAGCACGTTGCTGGTCGCGCGGGCGCTCTCCTGCTCGGCGTCGTAGATGCAGACGCGGTTGCGGCCGGCGTGCTTGGCGCGATACAGCTGCTTGTCCGCCTGCGAGAGCAGCTTGGCCAGGCTGTAGCCGGACTGCTGGGTGGAGGTCACCCCGAAGCTGCCGGTGATGGCGAAGACGTGGCCGGTCTCGCGGGTCTCGATCTGGGCCAGGCGCACGCGGCAGTCTTCGGCCACGCGGGAGGCGGCGCGCAGGTCGCAGCCGTACATGAGGATGGCGAACTCTTCGCCGCCGAGGCGGCCCAGCACGTCGATGCGCCGGCAGAAGCCCTTGCTGGCCTCGGCCACTTCCTTCAACGCCCAGTCGCCGGTGCCGTGGCCGAAGCGGTCGTTGATGTTCTTGAAGTGGTCCAGGTCGAACATGATCAGCGCGGCCTGTTCGCCATTGCGGGCGCACTCGGCCAACGCACGCTCGGCGCGGATGGTGAAGTGGTGGCGGTTGCAGATGCCGGTCAGCGCATCGGTCTCGGCCATCTTCTTCAGCGACAGCTGCACGCGCTTGATCTTGAATGCCCAGTAGCCGATGGAGGCGATCAGCAGTATCAGCAGGATGACAATCAGGCGCGTGTTCTGTGCGGCCTGCTGGTCGACCTTCTGCTGCAGCTGGAGAACCTGGTTCTTCTGGTCCAGGGCGCTGATCTGCTGGGTCTTCTGCAGCGTCTCCTGACGAACGATCTGGTAGGCGAGCTCGCGCGCATTCACTTCATTGAGGTACGCCCGATCGGCTTCCGCGTACTTGCGGTACTGGACCAGCGCCTGGACTTTGTCGCTTCGGCGCTCCGCGATCTCATACAGCGTCCGGTAGGCCGAGACAAGCGGCGATGAGAACGCAATGTTGGCGCTCAATGCCGTAGCGCGATTGGCATGATCTTCCGCCGCTCGTATGTCCTGTTCCTCGAGCAGGTACTGAGCCAGCAATGCATGCGTTTCTCCGACCAGGCGGGGGTAACGCGTACCCTCGATCTCGGCAAGATGCGCCTGCAGCAGGGAGATCGCCTTGCGACGTTGACCCTGCGACGCCCACTTCTGCGCCAGTACCTGGCGCGCGAGATTGGCCAGCACGACCTCCTTGTTCGCCTGGCAACCGTCGATTACGGCTTTGAGAGCTTGGTCATCGTTGGACAGTTCGCCAAGGAAGAACTGCGCCTCCGCCTTCTGGAAACCCGCGAAGCACAGTTCGCGCGGCACCTTGCTCGTCTCCAGCACCTGATCTGCGAACCGTACGCCATGCTCGTACTGGCCAATCTGGTTGTAAAGCACCGCCGCCGCCACTGCCACGTGGATTTTCAACGACTCGTCGGTCGCCTGAGGCAGCAGCGTTAACGTCTCCTCGAGCTGGCGCAAGCCCTCGACGAATTGACGCGTGCCCGCGTAATTGTTGACGATCAGCGCGCCTGCGCGGATCTGGATGTCGGGACTGTACTCGGGCTTGAGCAGCGCCTGGGCGGCCTTGATGGCATCGTTGAACCGGCCCGAGAACGCCAGCGCGTATGCGTTCAGGTACTCGATCTGGGCCTTCTGACCCTTGTCAGCCTTGGTGGCACGCCCGTTGATTTCGCGCAGAAGTTGCCGAAACGCAACCGGGTCGCCGCTGCGGATCGCTTCCGCCTCGACCAGCAATTGCTCCAAGGTCGGTTCCGGGGCAGCAGCGGCAGGCAATCCCCACGCCAAGAGGGCCGCGAGCACAAGCCCACGACCCGCATTCCGCCAGCGGGATCCGTTCCGTTGGACGAGTCTGCCCTGGTTACTGGGCAGGCTTGTCTTCCAGCGGTTCCTCTCGTCCATCCTGATCCCCTTCATGCTCTTCTCCTTCCTTGAGAGGCTGCTCGTCCGGCGCAAAGATCGCGCACACCATGCGGGCCCGCCCACCCAGAACATCGGTCAACGACGCGCTGTCGCGTGACAGTAGCAATTGCTGCTGGTCGACACCGATCTCATGCTCAACGGCAAACGACGCGATCAGACGCGACACTGCCTGCTGGTCCATTACCGCACTCGCACCCAACCGTTCCAGCACCTGGACTACATTCGACACTGCATTCTCCCCTGATTACGGACTGGATCTACTTCGCCGACCCGGCTTGCCGACAGCCGGTCATCAACCCCCTGATGGTTCACGGCATCTCGGCCCCACCGCGCTCCAATGGAACGACGATACCCGCTTTTCAGGCCGTCATCCACCGGCCCAACGTGTGCAGAAAGCGGGCCTCACGCCTCGCGGACGCGGTACCAGCCCTGCCAGCCTGCCTCGGCAAGCGACTCCGGATGGAAGCCCAGGGCCTTCATGACCCTGGCTCCAGCCTCGTTGGCATCCACGTGCCGCGCCGCGACCTTCGCCACACCGAGTACATCAAAGGCATGGCGGGTCACGCTGGGTACGACTTCCTGCGCCGCTCCACAGCTGCGCCATGCCGGCAACAGCATCATGCCAAGTTCCGCTCGCGCACGATCCCCTGTCAGGGCAATGACGCCGATTGGTTCCCCCGCATGGGTAGCCACGATCCACAGGCGGTAGCGGAATCGTGGCTCTGTGCACGCGGACAGCACTTTGTCGAAATTCGCTGATGCCTGCCCCCATGACCACGGTGGAGCAACATGCTTCATGGTCTCGGCATCGGTGTAGAGGCGGCCATAAAGGTCCGCGTCCTCCCGCGTGGGCGACCGGAGAAGGAATCGCGCGCTGGCGTCAGGTACGGTCATTGCGCCGCGTCGAGGCGAGCCAACCGATCCAGCAACGGGCGGTTGAGCACCATCGGCTTGGCAGGCGGGATGACCAGTGTCGTTTCCAGTCGAAGATTCGCGGCCGGCAACGCCGACAGCGTCATGCGCTCCGCACGGTGCGTATGGATGGGAAGCGTGGCGGCTTCGTAGGCGATGACTTCATGGGTCATCGGATAATCCTCGGTAAGCACATCGAGTAGAACACGACGGAATGCCGCCCCGGTAGCAAAGCGTGCGAGGGTGAAGTCACCAGCAATGCCTATCTGCCACAGCACGAGATAGGCCGACGGATCGATACGCCGCTTATAGAACATGAACTGGCTTGCCTCGTAATGCTGGCAGCCATGCGTGCCCGGATCGATGCCCAAGTCCGCGTAAAGGCAGTCCTCCGCGGACACGGCCGCCTCCATGATCGCGTCAAACCCTTCCTTGCGTGCGAGTTCGACCGCGCGATGCGGCACCACCGCGAACACGCCGGGATGTCCATAGAAAGCACCGCAGACGCGGCGCCCGGCACGCACTTCCGCCAGCATCGCTTCCACCATCTCGCGATAGCTCTCGGATCGCGGCTTTCCCTCAATGTAGAAGGGCTGCAGACTGCGGACGTCTGCACTCATGCCCTGCACCCAAAGTTCGACCAGCGGGTCAGATACCGCCGCGAAGACGACATCCGCGCCCTCGATGTGCTGTCTCGCCCTCGGCCCCAGATGCGAACCCAACGTCATACCCAGCCCGACACACGCGAGACTGCCCTTCCCCATTACCCATTCCCCTGAAAACAACCATCCCAATCACGATCTCTTACCTGCCCCGCCAGGCGAAATGCAAGCCTGCCGACTACTAGAGGTCTCGTCCCCTCGCCCATCGCACGATCCCCTCCGCCTGCATCGCCCCGCTCTGCCGCGCGATCTCGCGACCGCCCTGCAGCAGCACCATCGTCGGGATGCTGCGGATGCCGAAGCGGTTGCCCAGCCCCGGACTGGCGTCCGTGTCCACCTTCGCCAGGCGCATCGCGGGTTCCAGCACGCCCGCCGCGCGCTCGAAGTGTGGCGCCATCTGCAGGCACGGGCCGCACCACGGCGCCCAGAAATCGACCAGCAGCGGCAACGTGCTGCGCAGCGCATGACGATCGAAGTCCGCCTCGCCCAGCGCCAGCGGCACGCCCGTGAACAACGCGTCGTGGCAGCGCCCGCACTGCGGGGCCTCGGCCAACCGCTCCACCGGCACGCGGTTCATCGCGGCGCAGTGGGGGCAGGCGATCAGGTGAGCATCGAGGTCCATGCGCACATCCTAACGCCCGCAATGTGCCAATGCTGCATCGCCACAGCGCATAGACTGCCGCCATCGTCTTCGTCGGGAGGGCCGCCCCATGATCGCCACCCTGCTGGCCGCCACGCTGGCCATGGCCGGACTGGCGCCCGTCGCGCCCGCCGCCCAGCCGCCTACACCGGCGGAGATCATGTCCCTGCCCGACCCGCTGCGGCAGCAGTTCCACGCCAGGGTGCTGTCGATGCCGCGCGGTTCCGAACAACGCCTGCGGCGGATGGTCGAGTTCCTCTTCTCGCCCGACGACCTGGGCATGAGTTACGACATCGATGCCAACCACACGATTGCCGAGGCCTACGCCACCCGCAAGGCGAACTGCCTCAGTTTCACCCTGCTGGCCATCGCGCTGGCGCGTGAGGCCGGCCTGCAGGCCTACGGCCAGCAGATCGACGAGACCCTCGCCTGGCGGCAGGAACAGGACACGCTCTACCGCACCCACCACGTCAATGCCGGCGTGCTTATCCAGCACCGTCAGCTGACCGTCGACGTCGCCTGGGACCAGGTGATCGCGCGCAAGCCACCGCGCCGGATCAGCGATACGCGCCTGCTGGTCCACTACTACAACAACCGCGCCGCCGACCTGCTGGAGGCCGGCCGGCTGGACGACGCCCTGCGCTACGCCAGCGTGGCCAAGACCCTGGACCCCGCTTATGCCGTGACGTGGAGCAACACCGGTGTCGTGCACCTGCGCCATGGCGATCCGGTGAAGGCCGAACAGCATTACCTGCACGCGCTGCAGCTGAATCCGCAGGACCCCGGCGCCCTGTCCAACCTGGCCGCGCATTACCAACGCACCGGCAATACCGCCGCCGCGGCGCGCCTGCAGGCCCGGCTGCAGCGCGTGCAGGCCATGGATCCGTTCCACCATTTCCTGCTGGGCGTCCGCCACGAGCGCGAAGGCGATTTCGAACAGGCCGTCCGCGACTACCGGCAGGCGATCAAGCTGTTCCCCGACGAACACCGCTTCCATTTCGGCCTGGCGCGTGTGTACTTCCAGATGGGCGACAACCGCCGCGCCGGCAAGGCGCTGGTACGCGCCGAACATCTCAGCGAAGGCGACCACCGCCAGCTCTATCACGCCAAGCTGGATGCGCTGCGCCGACTCCGGCACTGAGCCGCATCACCCCAACGGCCACTCGCCCAGCACGTCGTAGTCTGCCTCGCCCTCGATGCTCTGCAGCAGGTGCACGCCCTGCGGGTGCAGCACCACCGGCGGCACGTCCACCGGCGTCGTGCGCGGCGGCACGTAGGCCAGGGTCAGGTGCGGGACGAAGCTGCGCCCGACGTGCTGCTTGAAGCCGGCCCGCAGCAGGCGCTGCTGCAGGCCGCGCCAGAAGGCGACCACGGCCGGCGACGGATGCAGCGCTGCCAGTGTCAATGCCGGGTTCTTCGGGTTGCCCAGGCACAGCAGGTGATCGAGGGTGATGCCGACCGGTTCCGGCTGCCAGTCCTGCATGGCGTCACGCGCGGTGCGAATCATGTCCTCGCGCGGGCCATCGCTTTCGCCGAGGAAATGCAGGGTCAGGTGGTAGCGCTCCGGGCGCACCCAGCGCGCCTGCGGAAACGCAGCCTTGAGGTCTTCGGCACGGTGCCGAAGGCCTTCGCGCTCGCCCGCCGAGGGCACCAGCGCGAAGAACAGCCGGTGCAGCCGGCCCGGCTGCGGGCTGCCGAACAGGTCGCCTTGCGAGGAGGACGCGGGGGTGGCGGGCATGAGACGAAACGCAGGAAAAACGACGATGCCCTGCATCATCGGCGCGCGCGCCCGGCGATGCAAGCCGAGCGAGGGCGCGGCGTAGCGTGCGCCATGCGCACGATCGCATTCAATCCTCCCGATGCACGAATGCGGCAGGCATCGCGCGTGTCGTGCGCATGGCGCACGCTACGACGTGGACGCCGCCTCGAGGGCGGCGTCCTGATGCGGCTACCAGATCCGCACGCGGTCCTGCGGCGCGATGTACAGCGGATCGCCCTGCTTGATGCCGAACGCGTCGTACCACGCATCGATGTTGCGCAGCGGCGCAAACGCGCGGATGTGGCCCGGCGAATGGGTGCCGTTGACGAGTTGCTGGCGCAGCGCGTCGTCGCGCCACAGCGTGCGCCAGATCTGGCCCCAGCCCATGAAGAAGCGCTGGTCGCCGGTGAAGCCGTCGATCACCGGCGCGGGCTTGCCGCCCAGCGAGCGGTGGTAGGCCTCCAGCGCGATGGTCAGGCCGCCCAGGTCGCCGATGTTCTCGCCCATCGCCACGCGACCGTTGATGTGCATGCCGGGCAGCGGCGCGAACGTGTAGGCCTCGTACTGCGCGCCGAGCTTGGCGGCCTGCACTTCGAACTTGGCCGCGTCGTCGGCCGTCCACCAGTCGCGCAGCACGCCCTTGCCGTCGGACTTGCGGCCCTGGTCGTCGAAACCATGGATGATCTCGTGGCCGATCACGCCGCCGATGCCGCCGTAGTTCACCGCCGGATCGGCATCCGGATCGAAGAACGGCGGCTGCAGGATGGCGGCCGGGAACACGATCTCGTTCTTCACCGAGTTGTAATAGGCGTTCACCGTCTGCGGGGTCATGCCCCACTCGCCCTTGTCGACCGGCTGGCCGATGCGCGCGCGGCGGTAATCCCACTCGAACTGCCCTGCGCGCTGCGCGTTGCCGAACAGGTCGCCGTTCTTCACCACCAGCGCGCTGTAGTCGCGGTACGTGTCGGGATGGCCGATCTTCAGGCCGAAGCCGGCGAGCTTGGCGTGCGCCTCGGCCTTGGTGGCTGGGCTCATCCACGCCAGCGTATCCAGGCGTGCGCCCATCGCCGCCTTCACGTTGGCGACCAGCGCATCCATCTTGGCCTTCGATTCCGGCGGGAAGTACAGCGCCACGTAGTCGCGGCCGATCGCCTCGCCCATCGCCGATTCGGCGAACGAGACGCCGCGCTTCCAACGCTCACGCTGCTGCGGCTGGCCGGAGAGGAACTTGTCGCGGAATTCGTACTGCGCCACCGAGAAGTCCTTCGACAGCAGCGGCGCGGCATTGTCGGCGGCGTGGAAGGCCTGCCACGCCTGCAGCGTGGCGACATCGGTATCGGCGAAGATCGCGGCGATCTTCGGGATGGCGCTGTCCTGGCGGATCACCGCGCGACCGGCGCCCTCGACGCCGGCGGCCTTGAAGAAATCCGCCCAAGGAAAGCCCGGCGACGTCGTGGCGAAGGCGGCCATGTCCAGCGGGTTGTAGGTCTTGTCGCGGTTGCGGCTCTCGGCGCGCGTCCAGTGCGCGTCGGCGATGCGGGTCTCCAGCGCGAGGATCGCCTTTGCGTTCTCCTGCGGCTTCGCCCAGCCGGCGAGCTGCAGCATCTGCGCGATATAGGCTTCGTAACGCTCGCGCTGCGGCTTGAAATTGTCGCGCAGGTACATCTCGCGATCGCCCAGGCCCAGGCCACCCTGGCTCAGGTAGAGCGTGTAGCGGTCGGGGTCCTTCTGGTCATCGCTGACGCCCAGGTTGAAGAAGCTGTCGTAGAAGCTGCCGCGCTGGCCCATCAGCCCGGCCAGCGCCTCCTTGTCCTTCGCCGCGCGGATGCCCGCCAGCACCGGCTGCAGGGGTTTCGCACCGAGCGCGTCGACGGTTTTCTCGTCCATGAAGCCCCGGTACAGCGCCGCGATCTTGGCGGAGTCGCCGCCGGTCGCGGGGTCGCCCAGCGCATACCCTTCGACCAGCACGCGCAGGCGCGCTTCGGAGAGGTCACGCAGGATGGCGAAGCCACCATAACTGGATCGGTCGGCCGGGATCTGCGTGGTGTCGGCCCAGGTGCCGCTGACGTAGCGGAAGAAGTCGGTGCCCGGCTTGGCACTGCGGTCCATGCCGGCGGTGTCGAGGCCCCACGTGCCGAACTGCTTGGCGGCGATCGTCGAACCGGAGGCGGCGCCTGCGGCTTCGGGCTCGGCGAACAGCGACTGCAGCGTGCAGCCGTCATCCAGGCAAGCGTGGTCTTCGTGGGCGGCCAGCGGGGCGGCGGCGGCGAGGGCCAGCAGGGTGGCGGCGGACAGCAGGGTCTTCTTCAACATCGTTCTCCGGAAGCAGGACGGACGCGCATCGCGCGCGCGGACCCGGGAGGATATCGGCCAGGTACGGCGGCCGACCGTGCCAAAGGTGCCGGGACGCGGGACCAGCGCGGTTCCCCCGCACTCAAGAAGTGTGACGCGGGGCCGATACCGGTTCCTGAAGAGCCCGCCCCACGGGCCGCGACCGACCCCATGACCGGCACGTACAACGAGATCCTCGTTCTCTTCTCCCTGCTGGTCGCCATCCTCGCCTCCTATACCGCCCTCGACATGGCCGGCCGGGTGGCGACCACGCGCGGCGGCGCGGCTCGCTGGTGGCTGACCGGTGGTGCGCTGGCGATGGGACTGGGCATCTGGTCCATGCACTTCGTGGGCATGCTGGCCTTCGACCTGCCGATCCCGCTGGGCTACGACATCGCCCTGACCCTCGGCTCCATGCTGGCCGCGATCGGCTCCTCCGCATTCGCCCTGTGGCTCGTCTCGCGCGCCGACCTGCCCTATCGCCTGCTGGCGGTGGGCGCGTTGCTGATGGGCATGGGCATTGCGCTGATGCACTACACCGGCATGGCGGCACTGCAGATGCAGCCCGGCATCGAATACCACCCCGGCTGGTTAACCCTGTCGATCGTCATCGCGGTGGTGGCATCAGGCGCCGCCCTGTGGATCGCCTTCCAGCTGCGTACCGGTGGCCGCCGCAAACTGCTGTTGCGCCTCCTGGCCGCCGTGGTGATGGGGTTCGCGATCGTCGGCATGCACTACACCGGCATGGCGGCCGCCCGCTTCGCGCCCGACAGCTGGTGCGGTGCCGCGCGCGGTGGCGGCGTACCCTCCGAATGGCTGGCCATCCTGGTGGTGGTGGCGACGGTGGCGATCATGGGCATCGCCCTGATCGTCTCCGTGCTGGACCGGCAGATGCATGCCCGTACGCACCACCTGGCGCACTCGCTGGCGCGCGCCAACGAGGAACTGGTGCAGGCCGCGCTGCACGACCCGCTCACGCGCCTGCCCAACCGCGTCCTGCTGCAGGACCGCATCGAGCAGGCGATCGAGAAGGCCAGGCGCAAGCACGAACAGTTCGCCGTCATGTTCCTGGACCTCGACGGATTCAAGGGCGTCAACGACGCCTACGGCCATCAGGCGGGCGATGCCTTGCTGGTGGACGTCGCTGCGCGCGTCCGCAGCCTGCTCCGCGGCCAGGACACGCTGTCGAGGCTCGGCGGCGACGAGTTCGTGCTCGTGCTCGCCGCGACCGATCCCGAAGGTGCCGCGATGGTCGCGCAACGCATCCTCGACACCGTCTCGGCGACCGCGTTGTCCGTGCACGGCGTCGAGCTGAACGTCACCGCCAGCATCGGCATCGCGCTGTATCCGTCCGATGGCGACAGCGAACGCGACCTGATGGCGCATGCCGATGCCGCGATGTACCACACCAAGGACAACGGGCGGAACGGGTACACGTTCTTCGCGCCGTCGATGAACATCAGCGCGCACCAGCAGTTGAAGCTGCTGAATGATCTGCGCCGCGCCATCGAACGCGGCGAACTGGTCCTCCATTACCAGCCCAAGTTCGCCGCACCGGATTACCGGATGGTGGGCGCCGAGGCGCTGGTGCGCTGGCGGCATCCCGAGCTGGGACTCCTCTCTCCCGGCGCCTTCATTCCCGCGGCGGAGCGCAGCGGCCTGATCCTGGCCATCGGCGACTGGGTGCTGGACGAAGCCTGCCGCCAGATGCGCGCGTGGCGCCACGCCGGGCACGAGATCGCCAACGTCGCGATCAACCTGTCCTCGCTGCAGTTTTCTTCGCCCAGTCTTGTGGAGGCCGTGGCCGCGGCCCTGCGCCGGCATGAAGTGCCGGCCTCCAGCCTCACGCTGGAAATCACCGAAACCACCGCCATGCGCGACGCCGATGCCAGCCTCGGCATCCTCGACGAGCTGACGGCGATGGGCGTGAAGATCTCCATCGACGATTTCGGCACCGGCTATTCGAGCCTGCTGTATCTCAAGCGCCTGCCGGCCGACGAACTGAAGATCGACCGCGCCTTCGTCCACGAACTGGAAACCAACGCCGACGATGTCGCCATCGTGGCGTCCATCATCGCGCTGGGAAAAACGCTGAACCTGCGCGTGGTGGCGGAGGGGGTCGAAACGCCGGGACAGCGGCAGCATCTGCGACGCCTGGGCTGCGACCTCTACCAGGGCTACCTGATGGGCGAGCCGGTGGAGGCCGACCAGTTGTTCGCAGCACTCGCCGACCGGCCGCTGGCCTGACGGCATCCGGGCGCGGATGCGCTCAAGCGGGTTCCGGACGCGCCGGGCGACGGTCGCGCGCGCTGAGCGGGTGGGCGGTCCTGTGCGGCTGCCCGCTCATGTCGAAGAACAGCGACGGCGCCTGCCTGCGCAGTTTCGCCGTCACGACGCCGGCGGCGATCCTCAGTCCACCGCCGATCACGGCGAACGGCGTCGGCCGCACGTCGCCGAGCGCAGCGCCTGCATTCAACACGATCCTGTCCCGCGGACCGAAGGCGGCATCCCGTTGCTGCGCATCCGGAAGGCAAGCGGCCACCACGCCGACATAGGCGACATGGCCGTGGCGCGGCGTGTTGCCCAATGGCGTGCGGCAGCAGCCCGCGTACCAGCGCAGCAGTCCGCCTTCGCGCAGGCACAGGCCGGCGATGTGTTCTTCGCCCGCAGTGAACGTCACCGCATCGGGGTTCATCGCGATGATGTCGGTCCCGCCCTGCGCATCCATCACACCTGGCTGGCCGAGATGCCGCGCATACGCCTGGCAGTCGCGGCAATAGCAGGTGGCGCGCGCATACGCACGGCGCGCGTCCACCGTGCCCTGCACCTGTCCGCACCGGCAACGCAATTCGAGTGTCATGGAACACCTCGTCGTTGGACTTTGCCTGAGCGAGGGATACAGCATCCCGGATAAGCAGGACGTCAAACGGATGCGCATTGGCTGACTCGCAGGAAAACCGCCACCCCCGCTTCAGGCGGCGTTGGCTTCCGCGACGCCGTCCATCACCGCGCTCGCTTCGGGCGCAGCCATCGCGAGCGCACGCGCAAGCGGGCTCATGGCATGCGTCGCGTCGGCACCCTGCTCGTCCAGCGCCTGCATCACACGTTCCGAAAGCCCCCATTCACGGGCGACGGCGCGACCGATACGCGGCGACCAGCGGTGCAGCACATGGCCCATCGACCCGGCGTCGGGAAATCCACCCGCCTGCGCCGCGACGGCGTCGCGCAACGCCTGCACCACCACGATGGCGCCCAGCCCCTGCAACAGTGCCAGCAACTGCGCGGCGAACACCTCCTCGCGTCCGCCGGCACGCGCCGCATCCGCCGCGATCAGTGCGGTACGCTGCGTGTGGTCCCAGATCAGGTCGGGCAGGCGGCCGAACACGCCACCTTCCACCCGCATCACCGGCTGCATCAGTGCGACGGCGACCAGATGGCGCAGCCCGTCCACTCCGACCATCGCCACCGCGCGGTCCAGGCTCTCCACCGCTGCCCCATGGCTGCGATACAACGCACTGTTCGCGAGTTTCAGCAGCGTGGCCGCCAGCGTGGGATCGCGCGCGATGACGCTCGCGATATCGCGACTGGACGCGTCGTCGTCGTTGAGCGTGCTCAGCAGGTGCGGCAGCAGTTGCGGACGCCGCGGCAGACGTTGCGGATCCTCCGCGAAACGCTGGAGCCTGCGGCGCACGGCCGCGATGACGGCGTCGCTGTCCTCCGCCGGCAGCGACGCCATCGCGTCGACCCCGGCGAACCGCAGCAGCGGCCCGGCCCAGTCCCGCGACGGTGCTTGCGGCGCGGCGGCGTCGCCGGCTGGCGTAGCAGGCGCTAGCGCCAACGCCGGCACGGACGCCGCGCGCCGGTTCCTGGACCACCAGTCGGTGACTTTCCCGAGCAACGCCACGCAGCCCATCCCTTCTTCGCATGTTCGATGTCATGCCATCGGCCATTTACGGAGAATCTTTAGCCTTCGTGAGGAACGGCTTCGCGTGGCCACGATGTTCATGAACCTCGCCCACGCGAGGTCACACGGCGTTGATGCCGGTTGCGCGACGGTAACGCCACGGAACGCGACCCCTGCGCTTCCCCGACTTTCAACAGGAGTACCCGATGAACACCCAGAAGAAGATCCAGCACAGCCTCAACGACCTGATCGAGATCGCCCGCGACGGCCACGGCTTCTACACCGAAGCCGCCGGCAAGGTGAAGGATGCCGAACTCGCCGCGCTGTTCACGCGTATCGCCGGCGTCAAGCAGGACATCGTGGCGCGCCTCAGCGCGACCGTCGCCGCCACCGGCGGCACGCCCGCCGAACACGGCACGCTGGTCGGCAGCATGCAGCAGTTCTACGGCAAGGTCCGTGCCGCGCTGGGCGACACCACGTACGGCTACGTCTCCGAGCTGGAGGAATCCGAGGATCGCCTGCTGAAGGCGTTCAACGAGACCATCAGCGACGAGGACACGCCGGCCGCTGCGCGCGCCGAGGCCCAGGCGCTGCTGCCGAGCGTGCGCGAGTGCCACAACGTGATGCGCGACCGCAAGCAGGTGCTCAAGCACGCCAGCTGAGCCGCATGGCGACCTGACGATCTGCCTGCACACGAAGCCCCGCCATCGCGGGGCTTCTTCATTGACAGCTTGCGACGAGGTGCGGGCCGGTAGGACAGCACCAGGACTCAGCGGGACGTCTTGCGCACGCCCGCCTTGGATAGCCTCGCCGCCACGGCCTCAAGGTCCTGTTTCCCGCGCATGTAATCCCCCCACGGATGTTCGCCGATACGCGCCATGCGCCGCGGCGCGGACGCCAGCGTGTAGGCGTCGCCGCCCTTGAGGCGGCCGAGTTCCTCCCAGCGCAAAGGCATCGCCACCGGCGCGCCGTCGCGCGCGCGCAACGAGAACGAGGCCACGCTGGTCGCACCGCGCCCGTTGCGCAGGTAGTCGATGAAGATGCGGCCCTTCCTGAACTTCTTCGTGGCCGTGGCGACATAGGCCAACGGTTCGGAGGCCGCCATCGACTCGGCGAACGCATGCGCGAAGTCCTTCACCTGTGGCCATGCGCACGCCGGCTTCAGCGGCACCACCACGTGCAGGCCCTTGCCACCGGACGTGCGCACATGCGACGTCAATCCGAGCGCGCGCAGACGTCTGCGCACCAGGCGCGCCGCGTCCACCACGCGCGCCCACGCGACGTCCGGCCCCGGATCCAGGTCGAACACGATCCGGTCGGCGAGATCGGGCGTCTTCGCCCGCGCGCCCCAGGGATGGAACTCGATCGCGTTGAACTGCGCCAGCTCCAGCAGACCGGCTTCATCGTTCACGACCAGATAGTCCGCGCGCGCACCGCCCTCCTCTTCCAAAGGCACCACACCGACGCGGTCCATGCCGGGCGTGTTGTGTTTCTGGAAGAAGCACGGCCGCCCTGCGCCCTGCGGACAGCGCACGATGGACAGGGGGCGGCCCTCGATCTCCGGCAGCAACCAGCGCGCCATCGCACGGTAGTAGTCGAAGACCTGCCGCTTGGTGATGCCGCTGCCGGGGAAGACGACGCGCTCGGGGTGCGTCGGTTCGACCGCCTCGGCGGACTTGGAAATGCGGCGAGTGGCAGGCATGGCGGATCCGGTGCGAGGGAGGGAAGACGGCTCGCACAGATCCGCGGCGCGCTTGTCACGACGGATCGTCTTGAGCGAAGGCTGCCGCAACAAGCCCTGGTTGCCCAGGCCATGGTGGAAGACTTCCGCCACCAGCGTCGGCGTGACCCAGCGGGCGCGCCGAAGCTCCGGATCGTCGACCTCGACGCGCGCTGTCGGCGCGCTGCGCGCGCGTGGCGCCAGTTGCGCGGCGAGCGTGTCGAGCTGCTCATGGCTGAAGCCCGTGCCCACGCGGCCCGCGTAGCGCCAGCCGCGGGCGCCCTCCGGCGCGGCCAGCAGCAGCGCACCCAGGCCGTTGCGGCTTCCTTTGGGCGCGGTGTAACCGACGACCGCGAATTCGTCCGACGCGCGCTGCTTGATCTTGCGCCAGGCGTCTCCGCGCCCCGCCCTGTACGGCGCATCGGCACGCTTGCTGATGATGCCTTCCAGTCCGCGCTCGAGCGCCATCGCCAGCGCATCGTCGCCACGGCCGACGATGTGCGAACTGTAGACCAGGCGGTCGGGCGGCGACTTCAGGATTTCCGCCAGCAGCGCCTTGCGCTGGTACTGCGGGCTGCGCGCCAGGTCCACGCCATCGACCTGCAGGATGTCGAACAGCACGTACGACAGGGTCGCGTTCTTCTCGCCGGCCAGGGTCGCCTGCAGCAGGCCGAAGTCCTCCTGCCGCCCGGCACCGGCCACCAGCTCGCCATCGAGCACGGCGTCGTCCAGGTCCAGCGCCTCGACGGCCGCCACGATCTCGGGCACCTTCGCGGTCCATTCGATTTCGTTGCGCGACCACAGCCGGGCCTTTCCCTTCGCGATCCGGGCGATCAAGCGGTACCCGTCCCACTTGGCCTCATGCAACCAGGTATCGCCCTGGGGAACGTGTTCCTGCAATTTCGCCAGCTGTGGCATGCGGAAGCCGGGGCGCTGGCTGGTAGCGCGCGCGCCGTCCAGTCGCGCCGCCCGCTTGGCCCAGCGCTCGGTCCCGCGGGAGGCGACGGCGGCACGCTTGCGCACCTTTCCCTTCGGTCGCGCGGACGTTCCGCCCACGGGCGTCACGTCCTGCAGCAGGTCGTCGGCTTCCTGCGTGCCGGCGTACTCGTCGCGCTCCTTGAACAGCAGCCACTGCGGCTGGCGCGCCGGCTTCTGCGTACGGACCAGGTGCCAACCACCCTTGAGCTTGTCGCCGAACAGGCGGAAGCGCAGATGCCCCTTGGCAAGTTGCGCTTTCGCGTCGCCGTCGGTCGTCCACAAGCCCTTGTCGAACGTGGCGACGTGGCCGCCACCGTATTGTCCTTTCGGGATATCGCCTTCGAATTCGGCGTAGTCGATCGGGTGGTCTTCCACCTCGGCCGCCAGCCGCTTCACGTCCGGGTCGAAGCTGGGGCCCTTCGGCACGGCCCAGCTCTTCAGCGTGTCGCCCACCTGCAGGCGGAAGTCGTAATGCCGATGGCTGGCATGGTGCAGCTGGACCACGAAGATGGGCCGTTTGCTCCGCGCGCGGCGCCCGTCCGACGCCGGTTCCGGCGTGCGGTCGAAACGGCGCTTGCGGCGGTATTCCTGCAGGCTCATCGGGATCCTCGCATGCGCCCGTTATGCCGCGCATGCCGTCAACAAGACGTGCAAGCGTCGCGACGGCGCGAATCAGCGCGGCGCCAGCGTGTTGCGCGCCAGCCAGGCGTGCAGCGCTGGCGACACCGCGTCGTCCAGCGCAACGTCAAGTACCGCGTATGCATCGAGGGCGTCCCGCAGCGCTGCCAGGGGCCGCCACGCGACGGCGGCTGGCCAAGCGTCGGGAGCACCATAGTGCGCGAGTGCCGCCTGCTCGCCCGCCTCCAGCCGCTCGCGCTGCGCCTGGAGTCGTTGTACGACCCAAGCGCGCAGCGGCGCATGCACGACGAATCCCTGCGTTGCCAGCTCTCCTCTCGCCGTATCCAGCGTCGCCAGTGCGCCGCGGAACCATTCGGTGTGCCCCGCCGCCTGTCCGGGCACCTGGAGCGGCGGCGGCGCGGCATGCTCGCGCAAGGCGCGCTTCCAGCGGGTTTCCCAGCCGCGCGCCTCGCGCACGCTACCGGCCTCGGCCAGCCAAGCGCGATCAAGGTCGAAAAACTCGTACCAGCGCGGCGAAAACGCCTGCATGCGCGCCAGCGGATCGGTGGCGATGCCGAGCTTGGCGTGGTCCTCGTAGGCGCACGGCAGCACGTACAGGCAGGCGCGTCCACTGGCGCCGGTGCCGACGCCGTCCACCGGCACGATGCGCCGCCCTCCCGCCATGGATCAGCGCGACGCCGCCTTGCGTGCGCGCTTGGCCGGCGCCTTCTTCGTGGACTTGGATGCCTTCTTCGCCGCCTTCCTCGCGGGCGCTTTCTTCGCCGCCGCCTTCCTGGCCGGCGTGCGCTTCTTGCTGTCCAGACTCTTCTGCAGCAGCGACATGAAGTCCACCACGTTGGTGGCAGCGTCCTCGTGTTCGGTCTCTTCCTCGACGATCTTCGTGGTGGCGCCGCGCGCCTTGATGCGCTTCTTGATGATGGTTTCCAGGCGCTTGCGGAACTCGTCCTGGTAATCGTCGGGCTTCCACGTGGCCGACATCGACGCGATCAGCGTCTCCGCCATCTCGCGTTCCTTGGCGGTGATGCGGTAATCGGCCGCCTTGCCGCCCGGCAGCTTGTACTCCTCCGGATCCACCAGCTCCTGCGGATAGCGCAACATCAGCAGGACCAGCGCATCGCCTTCCGGCACCACCGCGCACAGGTATTCGCGCGTGCGGATCACCACCCGCGCCACGCCGACCTTGCCGGTGCTTTCCAGCGTATCCCGCAGCAGCACGTAGCCCTTCTCTGCCTTCTTGCCCGGCACCAGGATGTAGGGCTTCTCGAAGAAGCGCAGGCCGATCGCGTCACGGTCGACGAACGCCTCCACGTCGACCGATTCGTGCGTCTGCGGTGCGGCCGAGGCGATGTCCTCCTTCTCCACGACCACGTAGCTGCCCTTGTCGTACTCGAACGCCTTGACGATGTCCTTCCACGGCACTTCCTCGCCCGTATCGGCGTTGACGCGCTCGAAGCGGATGGGCTTTTTGTCACGGGAGTCGAGCATGCGGAAGCTGATGTCCACCTTGCGTTCGCCCGACATCAGCGAGACGGGAATGTTGAGAAGGCCGAACGACAGCGTGCCGGTCCAGATGGGGCGTGCCATGACGTGCCTGCAGGGACGGAGGGAACGCCATCGTGTGCAGCGACGGCGGAAACGGATGTGAAGACATCCGTCCGACGTGCGGATCAGCGCAGCTGGCTGTCCTTGCTGCCGCGGCGGTTGTACAGGCCGGCGCCCTGCTCTTCCCGGTCGGCCGCTTCCTGGCAATCCACGCACAGGCGGACACCCGGCACGGCTTTCTGCCGTGCCACGGGAATGGGTTTATCGCATTCCTCGCAGTGCGTCAGGCTGGGACCGGTGGGCAACGCGCGGCGCGCCCGTGCGATGCCGTCCTTCACGGTCGCATCGATCTGGTCCTGCACGGCGCCGTCGCCGGCCCATCCGGTTGCCATGGTCGTCTCCTCTCGCTGCCCTCGATTGCACGGCCAGCTTACGCCGCGGCCGGCATCAACTCTTCACGAACAGGAATGGGGGCTGGGCGCGCGTGAATCAACCGTTGACCAGTGCGTAGTCGACCGCCGCCACGACCGCCGCCACCTGCGCATCGTTGCACTGCCGCGGCGTGGCCTTGGGGCTGTCCGGATACACCTCGGTGATGGTGGTGTAGCGCGCCCCGGTGATGCCGGTGCACAGGCCCAGCGACTTGACGGGGTATTCGATCACGCCTTCGGCGACGACCGGCGACCCAATGATCTCGCCCTGCGCATCGGCTGGCGCGATATGCGTCACCGCAGCGACGGCGGCGATCACCGCCCGCTGGAAATCCGGCTGCCGACGCTCGCTGTCGTCCACCAGGTAGAAGCCGTCCGGGATCTCGCCCGGCTCGTAGGGTTTACCGTCGCGCGCGGCCAGCGCCGGGCGGAACTCGCTCTCGTCGCTGTCGGTGGTCTCGTGCAGGTCGATGTGCATCAGCACGCGGTCCTTCAGCGGCGCCACCAGCGCGATCAACGCCGCGGATTCCTGCGCCGGACTGTCGGCGCGGAACGAGCGATTGGGGTCCAGCGCATCGGCATTCCAACGGTGGATGCGCTCATAGCCCCATGGGCTGACGCACGGCACCACCAGCAGGTTGGCCTTGCCGGCGTAGTCGGCGGCGCGCTGTTCGAGGAACTGCAGGGCGCCATGCACGCCGCTGGTCTCGTAGCCGTGCACGCCGCCGGTCACCAGCATGGTCGGCAAAGCCTCGTTCCAGTCGCGGCTGCGCACGGCGAACAGCGGATAGGTTTCACCGGGGCCGTAGTCCAGCGTGCCGTACTGCGCCACATCGAAGCGCTCGCGCAATGCGTCGATCGCCACGCCAACATCGTCCACGTAACGGCGCCGCACGCGCTGCTCCGCACGCCACTGCGCCTTCTCCGCCGCGCTCCAGGGCTGGCCGGGCGTACCGATGGGATGGAAGCGTTCGATCATGGTCATGGCGATGGCGGCGGTGGAACGAGGGGTCGGCACTATACCAGTGAGGTCCGGACGCCCGCGTCACGCCTCATACTGTCCACGACGCCGCATCGCGGCGAAAATACCCGGGAATCCCCGCACGAGTTCCCGATGCCCCGCTATTCCGGCCCCCTGCTCACCCGCGATACCTCCACGTCCTTGCTCGCTGCGCGCGTTCGCGGCGAAACGCACTGGACGGGCTCGCTCGACCTGAGCCGCTCGCAGGGCGAGGCGTTGCTGGAATCCGACGGTTGGCACTGGGATGGAAGCGCCTATCCGTATCCGGGCAAGCTCAAGGACCGCACGCTATACTGGTGGGACGGCGAGGATTTCGAACCGGTCTCGCGCTATGCCGGTTCGCTGATCAAGCTGGTGCCGACCGAATGGGGTGTGCCGACCTTCGAGATCGACGGCATCAAGATGCTGCCGACCTCAAAGGAATCGCCACTGGACGACGCGAAGCGGAAGGTCGCGCTGGTCGAACCGCGCGGCAAGACCGTGCTGGACACCTGCGGCGGGCTGGGCTATTTCGCGGCCTGTTGCCTCGATGCCGGCGCCGCGCGCATCCTCTCGTTCGAGAAGAATGCCGACGTGCTGTGGCTGCGCACGCTGAATCCCTGGTCGCCCGATCCGGACAGCGCCGACGCCGGCGGCCGTCTGCAACTCACCCATGCCGACGTCTCACTGGCCATCGCGCAGGTGCCCGATGCCTCCGTCGATGCCCTGCTGCACGATCCGCCGCGCTTCGGCATCGCCGGCGAGCTGTATTCGCAGGCCTTCTACGACCAGCTCGCGCGCGTGCTGCGCCGGGGCGGCACGCTGTTCCATTACACCGGCAGTCCGAACAAGCTCACCAGCGGACGCGACGTGCCCGGCGAAGTGGCCAGGCGCCTGGAGAAGGCCGGCTTCAGGGCGCAGCGGGCACTGGATGGCGTGGTGGCCGTGCGCCGCTGACCGGGACCGGACCTGCGTCGCACCTGCGAGATGGTGCGATGCAGCTTTCCCCTTTGGCCAATGCCCCGCCGGGATGTGCTGTGGCCCACTGCCGCCACTTCACACCGGAGGTGCCGTCGATGTCGATCGTTGCCCTGCTGTCGTGTCCTGCCCTGCGTTGCCGTTTCCGCCGCATGGCCACCCTGCTCGCGCTGTCCTGCCTGTTCGCCAGCGGCCATGCGCTGGCGCTCACCGAAGTCACCGGTTTCGGCAGCAATCCCGGCAATCTGAAAATGCACAAGTACGTGCCGACCGGTCTGCCCGCGAATGCGCCGCTGGTCGTCGCCCTGCACGGCTGCGCGCAGTCGGCGTCCAGCTACGACGCCGAGACCGGCTGGGAACTGCTGGCCAACCGCTTCGGCTTCGCACTGCTGCTGCCCGAACAGCAGACCGCCAACAACAGCAGCCGCTGCTTCAACTGGTTCGAGATCGCCGACACCGCGCGCGGCCAGGGCGAACCGCTGTCGATCAAGCAGATGGTCGACCGCATGGTCGCCGACCACGGCATCGACCCCGCGCGCGTCTATGTCACCGGCCTGTCCGCCGGCGGCGCGATGACCTCGGTGATGCTGGCGACCTACCCGGACGTGTTCGCCGGGGGCGCCATCGTCGCAGGGCTTCCCTACCGCTGCGCGACGACACAGACTGCCGCCTTCAGCTGCATGAATCCCGGCAGCGACCTGACCCCCGCGCAATGGGGCGCGAAGGTGCGCGCCGCCAGCAGCTGGACGGGCCCATGGCCCATCGTGTCGATCTGGCACGGCGATGCCGACTACACCGTGCGTCCCGCCAACCTGACCGAAAGCCTGGAGCAATGGGCCGATGTGCACGGCATCGACACCGTCGCCGACGTCAGCGACACGGTCAGCGGCTATCCGCACAAGGTCTACAAGAACGCGAGCGGCGTGGCGAAGGTCGAGACCTACGTCATCACCGGCATGGGCCACGGCACGCCGGTCGATCCCGGCACCGGCGAAACGCAGTGCGGCACCGCCGGCGCCTACATCCTCGACGTCAACATCTGCTCGAGTTACCACATCGCCCGCTTCTTCGGCCTGGACAACCTGGATGGCGTGCCGCCCACGGCAACACTGACCTCGCCCGCCAACGGCGCCACGGTCAGCGGCATCGTCACGCTGTCGGCGGCCGCCAGCGACGACATCGGCGTGGCACGCGTGGACTTCCTGCTCGATGGCGCCCTGCTCGGCAGCGACGCCACCGCACCCTACAGCCATGCATGGAACAGCAGCGGCACCAGCAACGGCGCGCACGTCCTGTCGGCACGCGCGGTCGACCTGGCCGGCAACACCGGAACCTCGTCGCCAGTCAACGTCACCGTGACCGGCGGCACCAGCGGCGGCTCCCCGGTGACGGTCGTGTTCAACAACGAGGACGCCAACGACGGCTACGTCAAGGCCACCAGCACGGGCGGCAGCGCCGCAGTCGGCACGCTGGAGGCATTCTACGGCCTGGCCATCGGCCGCGGCACCGACAGCAACTACAACCGTGCGGTGCTTTCGTTCGACACCTCGTCGCTGCCGGACAACGCGACCATCACGTCGGCCACCCTGACCATCGCCTACCGCAGCGCCAGCGGTGACCCCTGGAGCAGTCCGGCGGGCAACACGATGGTCATCGACGTGCGCAACGGCTGCTTCGGTGCCTGCACGATCGAGGCCGCCGACTGGGCCGCCGGGGCAACGGCCGCGAACAGCGCGCAAGTCCCCGCCTTCACGGGTGGCAACCAGACCAGCACGGTGTTCGATGCGGCCGGACGTGGGGCGATCGATCGCACCGGGCGCACCCAGTTGCGGTTGCGGTTCAGCGCCAACCAGGCCGCGACGAACTACGTATGGATCGACCGGGGCGCGACGGCGAAGCTGTCGGTCACCTACACCCTGCCCTGACCGTCCTCCTCCTGCCGCTGCCTCACGGCGGCGGCAGGATCTTCCAGAACATGCCGGTGCCCAGCTTCACCGACTGCAGCGGCTTGCGCTGTGCGGCGGGCTGGTTGGCGCGGAACATCTCGCGGATGTCGCCCATCACCTTGTCCGATTCCATGAAGTAGGAATGCGCCAGAATGCTCTGGTCCACGCCGGACACGTCGATGGTGTCCACGCCGCCGACCAGCACCACGCCCTCGCTGGTGTCGCCGGCACGCGGACCGCGGTTAACCTGCTTGGATGCCTTCAGTGCCATGTCCTCGGACGAGGCATACAGCGTCACCCGGCCACTGGCTGCACTCAGCGCCGGCGCCAGCTCGGTGCGGAATACCTTGGCATCGATGTCCGGCGCCGCCAGGATGATGCCGCGGAAGCGCCCGCGCAGTTCCGGCCGCTTCGTCACCAGATTGCGGATGGCCTGGGTGAGCCCGCGCGTACCCATGCTGTGGCCGATGACGTAGAGGTTCTGCGCGCCCGAGCGGTCGGCCATGTCGGCCAGGAAACCCTCGATCAGCGGTACCGAGCGCGCGATGCTCTGCTCGTCGGTGAAGTAGCCAGCCAGCGCCGCCTGCGACGGCCAGCTGTAGAACACCGGCGCACCGTCGAAGCGCAGGTCGTACGCCAGCTGCGCCGTGCGCCGGGCGGCGTCCCGGAAACTGACGTTGTAGCCATGCACGAACACGAAGGCGTTGTCGCCGCGTGATTCGCCGACGCGGCCGTACAGCCGGGCGAAGAACGCGTCGCGCGGAAGGCGGGCCACGTCCTGCAGGATCACGTGCTGCTTCGGGTCTTCCTTGAACTCCAGCAGGTACCAGCGCGGGGATTCCAGTTCGCCCGCCACGTGCCCCTTGGGAATGCTGATGCGCGCGGTGCCGTAGGTCAGTTCCCGCGCGACGCCGGCGGTGAAGCGATCGCCCGGCGCGGTGGTCGCGAAGGCCGCCGCAGGCATGCGGTTGGTGGCGTAGAAGACATCGACGTTGACGAAGTCCGCCCTGGGTGGCGGCGTCTCCCGTGGCGGTGGCGTGCCGGTCGGCGGCGGCGGCGGCGGCGGCGGCGGAGGCGGAGGAGGAGGCGGCGGCAACACCGGCACATCGTCCGGCGGAGGCGGCAGCTCCTGAAGGACCCGTTTCGAACAGGCGGCCAGCACCAACGCCACCAGCACCAGGCAAAGAATCCGCCGCATCGATCACCCCTTTGAAGACGCCATGGGCGTCCTTCCCCGGGACGCCCGACGTCCGCGATGGTAGCGCAGCGCCCGCTCTGTCCACGAGCGCACCCAATGCACCGGAAGGCCTGCGGCGCCTGCTTCACGCGGACGCGGACACGCCCGCAGGACCGCTCGTGGGCCAGCTGCCGCAGGACACCCGCGCGGAAGCCGGCTATCGTGTACGCCTTGGCGCCCGGCATTCTGCGGCGCCCACCCCTCGTTACAGGACCCCCCCAGGCATGGCCAAACCCAATTATTCGTTCGAGAAGCGCCAGCGCGAGTTGGCCAAGAAAAAGAAGAAAGACGAGAAGGACGCCAGGAAGCGGGCCGAACGCGACGCCGGCCGCGCCGACGACGCCCCCGACGCACCGGAATCCGAGTCCGACAACGCGCCGGAATGAGTAACGGTGGGACCCCCGCCGCCCAGGTCTGGGTGGATGCCGATGCCTGCCCCGCGCCGGTGAAGGAGATCCTGTTCCGCGCCGCCGAGCGCGCCCGGGTGCAGGTCACGCTGGTCGCCAACCAGTGGCTGCGTACCCCGCCCTCCGGTTTCATCCGTGCCCTGCAGGTGCAGGGCGGCTACGACGTGGCCGACGACGCCATCGTCGAACGCGCGCAGGCCGGCGACCTGGTGGTCACCCAGGACATCCCGCTGGCGGCGCGCGTGCTGGCCAACGGCGCCCAGGCGATCAATCCGCGCGGCGACCGCTTCACCTCGGACAACATCGCCGAGCGGCTGTCGATGCGGAATTTCATGGACGAACTGCGCGGTGCCGGTGTGCAGACCGGCGGGCCGGCCGCCTTCAACGCCCGCGACCGCCAGGCGTTCGCCAACCAGCTCGACCGCTGGCTGGCCACGCGCCGCTGAGTCCGCCGTGCCCGATTTCGAGGTCCGCGCCCCGCTCCACCTGCTGCTGCACGTCCTCGTGCCGCTGGTGGTCGCACGCCTGGTCTGGCCGAAGGACTGGAAGCGCGCCGCGCTGTGGATGCTGGCGGCGTGGGCGATCGACCTCGACCACCTGCTGGCCGATCCCGTCTACGCGCCGGGGCGCTGCAGCATCGGCTTCCATCCGTTGCACACCTGGCCGGCCATCGTGGTTTACGCCGGACTGGCGTTGCCGAGGAAGACCCGCTGGTTCGGCATCGGCCTGCTGATCCATATCGTGCTGGACGGGATCGATTGCCTGCTGATGTAGGGCGGCGCCAGCCTGACCCAGGTCAAGGCATCGCCGCGACGGACGCCGCTTCCTCTCCGCCATCCTCCCGCGAGCGCCGCATGCCCGTTCCACCCCTCGATATCGACGGCGCGCTGGTCGCGCGCGCCCTGGCGCTGGACGTGGCCGACTTCCGTCGCCTGATGGACACCGGCAAGGTCACCGTGCTGTGCGAGCGCGGCACCGGCGACGACAGCGGCTGCTACCGCGCGAGCTTCTACCACGCCGGCCAGCGGGCGCGCTTCGTACGCGGCCGCAGCGGCCAGTGGCAGCCCGCCTGATCGAAGCCCCTCCCCCGCGTGCCGTCACGCGTTGCCTGACCCGGCCGTTCAGTTCGGGACGCGTCCGGGCGCGCGATCACGTAGGATGGCCCCGCCTCATCGTCCTGCGTCCCGTCCGACCGTTGTCCTGTCGCCCGCTGCGCTTTTCTCCACGCGTCCTCCCGCGACGCCTTGCCAGGAGCGCGCCATGCCGGCTCGTCGGTTCCGCCTCTTCCTCCACGACATGCCTGCGCGGCCATCCCGGCCTCCGTCCTGCGGAACGGTCGCATGAACGCCGCTGCCGTCCCCCTTTGCGAACGCTGCGATGCCGTGTGCTGCCGGCTGACGGTCGTGCTGCAGCCCGAAGACCGGGTTCCCTCGCACCTGACCACGCATACCGATGCCGGCCTGCACGTGATGGACCGTGACGAGGAAGGCTGGTGCGTGGCGATCGACGCGGCACGCATGTGCTGCTCCATCTACGAAACACGACCTGACATCTGCCGTCGCTTCGTCATGTCCGGGCCCTACTGCCGCGACGTGCGCGACGACTATCTCGACCGCACGTCGCGCGGCATTCCGCTGACGCTGTACTGACGCGACGTCGCGCGGCATCAGCCGCCCGGCATCCTCACGAACAGCGGTACCGCGCCCACGTCCTGGAAGCCGAGCCGGCGATAGACCGGATGTCCCGCGTCGGACGACTGCAGCACGCCCACGCGATAACCGAGCGCCTGTGCGCGACGCAGCGGTTCGGCGGTGACATGGGCGCCCAGCCCCTGCCCGCGGGCCTCCGGCAGCGTCGCCACGCAGTAGAGGCCCGCCAGCCCATCGTCGATGAACATCATCGAGGTCGCCACGATGCGACCGCCACGCCGGATGGCGAAGAACTGGATCCGCGCATCGTCCGCCGGATCGGCGCCGAGCGCTTCGGGCGAGAGCATCCGCGACAATCCGCCCGGGAGCTCGTAGCCGGTGGCAAGGACATCGGTCCATTCGCCGAACGCCGCCGGCGTGGCGATGCGCTCGAACATGTCGCCATGCGGCAACGGGGTCACCGCCAGACGCGCGATGTCCACCGCCATCGCCGGCATCGCACCGTGCGGCTGGAAGCCGCGCGCGGCCAACACAGCGGCGAGGTGCTCGCTTGCGCCATGCAGGCAGATGACGGCGGACGGTTGCGCGATGGACAGCAAAGGCGTGACCGCCGCGATGGCGGCTTCATGATCGTCCCAGGCAAGGATGGCGAGATTGCCGAGAGGATGGGGTTCGCCGGAGATCAGACGGAACCAGTCCGCATCGGCCACCCCGCCCTGCGATCTCATGGCCCATCGCCACAGGTTGTCCAGATGCCCGGCGGCGCGGGCGCCGATGGTATCGGCGCAGGCCGCGATCGACACGACGGGAGGCGAGGACGGCATGGCGTGACTCCCTGCATGCGAGGCGAACCATCACCGCACGACCGCACACCGATGGTGCGGCCCGCCGTGATGCCGATGGCCTCGAGGATCCCCTGCGTCCCGATAGTCACACTGCCCGGCCCTGGACACAAGCCGGAGCCGACGGCCCTCAGCGGGCGAACACCGGCTCCAGCATCCGGAACGTCCCCGCATCCGCATCCATCTCGACCTTGCCGCCCACCGGCACGATGAACTGCTGGCGGATGTGGCCGATCATCGCGCCGCGGTAGGCGGGGATCTTCAGCGGCTTGAAGTAGTCGTCGAAGATCTGCGGCAGCGTCAGCGAGCCGTAACCGCCGCCGGGATCGCACTCGGTGCACTCGCCGAAGATCACGCCCTTCACCTTGTCCAGCGCGCCCATCAGCCGCAACGTGCTGAGCATGCGGTCGATGCGGTACGGCGCCTCGGACACATCCTCGAGGAACAGGATCTTGCCGCTGAAATCCGGCAGGTACGGCGAGCCGGCGAGCGCCGTGAGCACGGTGAGGTTGCCGCCCACCAGTTCGCCCTGCGCCTTGCCGCCGGTGATGGTGACGGTGCGGTTCCTGCGCTGCACGAGTTCGTCGCCCTTGTCGGTGCTGTTGGCGTACTGCATCTGTTCGCGCTGGAAGAACACGCGGCGGAACTGGTCGGCGTTGAACGTGTTCCAGCTGCCGATGCCGATCGGGCCGTGGAAACTGACCAGCCCGGCCTGCGACAGCAGCGCGTTGTGCAGCGCGGTGATGTCGGAGTAACCCAGCAGGATCTTGGGATGGCGGCGGATGGTCGCGTAGTCGAGCAGCGGCAGCAGGCGCGCGGCACCGGAGCCGCCGCGCGCGCAGACGATCGCCTTCACCTCGCGGTCGGCGAACATCGCGTTGAGATCCCCCGCCCGCTCCGCATCGCTGCCGGCCAGGTGGCCGTAGCGGGACGCCAGGTGCGGCGCCACCTTGACCTTCAGGCCCAGTGCTTCCATCGCTTCCTGCGCCAGTTGCAGGTCGAACGGTTCGTCGGTGGCGCCCGACGGACTCACCAGCGCGACCGTGTCGCCGGGATTCAGGGCGGGCGGCAACAGGCGCGGTCGCGGGGTCGCCGCCGTCGCCGTGGTGCCGAGCGCGAACGGCACGGTGGATGCAGCGGCCATCAGGGCCGCACTGCCAAGGAAATGTCGCCTGTTCATGCCACCTCGATTGGACATCGCATGGATCGGAGCTTCATCCTAACCGCTGCGGACCGGCGGGCGCATGCACAGCCTGTGTCCTTCGGACGCCGGCTTTGTCGTGAACCTCTGGTAATCATCCGACGACGCGAAGGGAGGGAAGCCCATGGCCAGGATCCAGCGGCCGTTCTATCCGATCATCTATGTACGCGGTTATGCGATGACGCGAGACGAGGTGATCCAGACCACCTCCACGCCCTACATGGGTTTCGAGGCCGGTTCGACCAAGATCCGCCAGGCGCAGGACGGACGCATCGTGAAGTTCGTGTTCGAGTCGCCGCTGGTGCGGCTGATGAAGGACTACGACTACCGCGACACCTACGCGGCCGGCGCGGAAAACGCAGGCAAGCTGTCGCCGCGCAGCATCGTGATCCACCGCTACTACGACGCCGCCGATCCCGCATTCGGCGATGGCAAGGCCTTGTCGATCCCGGATGCCGCCAAGGCGCTGGCCGAGCGCATCGTCGACCTGCGCGAGCGCATCTGCGGCAACAACCAGGCCGACCGGCAGGCGTTCCGCGTCTACCTGGTCGCCCATTCCATGGGCGGGCTGATCTGCCGCTGCCTGCTGCAGAACCCCGAGGTAGCCACCGCCGAGGTGCGCGGACTGGTGGACAAGGTGTTCACCTACGCCACCCCGCACAACGGCATCGAGGTCGGCGGCATCAATGTGCCCAGCCTGCTGTCGATCAACGACATGAACAACTTCAACCGCGGGGTGATGGCCAAGTACCTCAAGGTGCCGAAGGACAAGGTCAACACGCTGGGCGACTCGGGCTTTCCGCTGGAGCGTTTCTTCAGCCTGGTCGGCACCAACAGCCGCGACTACGCGGTGGCGCACGGCCTGTCGGCGATGGCGGCCGGTCAGATGAGCGACGGCCTGGTGCGGATCGAGAACGCCTACGTCGCCGGCAGCCCGCGTGCCTTCGTCAACCGCAGCCACAGTGGCTTCTTCGGCATCGTCAATTCCGAGGAGGGCTACCAGAACCTGTCGCGTTTCCTGTTCGGCGACCTCAGCGCCACCGCGCGGCTGGACATCACCGCCCTGCCGTTCCCGCCGGAGATCGAACAGGCGCGCAAGCGCGGCAAGAAGATCGCCTCGTCGTACTACATCGAAGCGACGGTGGCGCCGCGCGGTGCGTACACCTACGACCTGACCTCGCGCACGAAGGCGCACGAAAGCGCGGTGCGGCGCGAGTATGCCGAGCTGTTCGACCAGGACGGCAACCTGATCAGGGATGCCCGCGCGCCGGTGCTGTTCTCGGTCTACCTGGACAGCTCGAAGATCACCGCCGGCAGCGAAGTGTCGTTCTCCATCGACCTGGCCGTGTCGACGGCCGGTTACGAAGTGGACGGCGCGCTGTTCCTCAAGCAGCACATCCCCGGCGAATTCCTGTTCCGCGACACCCTGGTGCTGTTCGCCAAGCGCAACGACGACGGCACGTGGGCGCTGCGCTACGTGTGGGCCGACGAGCACTGGGCCACCGGGCCGAAGAACGCGGCCGAAGTAGCCCGCATGGGCAAGAAGGCCGTCGGCGTGGCGCAGAGCGCGCCCACCCTGTTCGCCGTGCCGGTGGCCTCGAGCAAGGGCTTCCAGGCCCAGCTGAGTATCGCGCTGTCGCCCTGGGTGTAGGCGACGTCCCGTCCACCAGGTACTGCCGGTGGACGGAGCCGGTGGCCGTGTCGATTCCGTCCGTGCCCGTTCGTCGCAGGGTGGAGAGGCGGACCTGACGATCCGCCGGGAAGCACGACATGCGCAGACTCATCGCGGCCGTCATGGTCAGCCTCGACGGCGTCATGCAGGCGCCGGGCGGGCCGGACGAGGACACCAGCGGCGGTTTCGCGCACGGCGGCTGGGTGTGGCCGTACGCGGGTGAGGACGAGGCGATGGACGGGCTGTTCAGGCAGCCATTCGCGCTGCTGCTGGGACGGCGCACCTACGACATCTTCGCCGGCTACTGGCCGCAGGTGCCCAGCGACGCACCACATGGCGGCATCGCCGATGCGTTCAACGGTGCCACCAAGTACGTGGCCACCCATCATCCCGATTCGCTCGGCTGGCAGCACAGCCATGCGCTGGGCGCGGATGTCGTGTCGGCCGTCCGCGCGCTCAAGCACCGCGACGGACCTCACCTGGTCACGCAAGGCAGCAGCGAGTTGCTGCACCAGTTGCTCGCCACCGATCTGATCGACGAACTGCGGCTGCTGGTCTACCCGCTACTGCTCGGGCGCGGCAAGCGGCTATTCGACGACGCCACGCAGGCGTCGGCATTCAAGCTCGATCGCTCCCGCACCACGGCAGCCGGCGTGATCGTCAGCCGCTACCTGCGTGACGGCGACGTGCGCACCGGTTCGTTCGCGGACGGCTGATCGCCAACGACGGCTTCACCCGATATTCCCTCCTCACGGCGCGATGATCGCACCGCCCTTCCCTGCCTTCCCGATGGAGAACACCATGACCCCGAAGAACACCCTCTGCCTCTGGTACGACAACGACGCCGAGGAAGCCGCCAATTTCTACGCGAAGACCTTCGCCGACAGCGAAGTGACCGCCGTGCACCGCGCGCCCGGCGACTATCCCTCCGGCAAGGAAGGCGACGTGCTGACGGTGGAGTTCACCGTGTTCGGCATTCCCTGCATCGGCCTGAACGGCGGCGACGCGTTCAAGCACAGCGAGGCGTTCTCGTTCCAGATCGCCACCGACGACCAGGAAGAGACCGATCGCCTGTGGAACGCCATCGTCGGCAACGGCGGGCGCGAAAGCGCCTGCGGCTGGTGCAAGGACAAGTGGGGCCTGAACTGGCAGATCACCCCGCGCGTGCTGACCGATGCGATGGCCAATCCGGACCGCAGCGTCGCCAAGCGCGCGTTCGAGGCGATGATGACGATGCACAAGATCGACGTGGCGAAGATCGAGGCTGCGGTCCGCGGCTGATCCGCGGCGTCAGCGCAACGCCGACGACAGTGCGCGGGCCGTGCTGTCGTCGGCGCCGGGATCTGCGCTCGCCGCGGCCTGCGCCCGGCAGGCCGCGCGGTACGCGGTGGGCGTGCACCCCATCGCCGCCTTGAACGCGCGGTTGAACGGCCCCAGCGAGGCGAAGCCCACGGCGCCGCTGATCTCCAGCACGCTGGGGGTTGCCGCCGGGTCGGCCAGTCGACGGCATGCGTCTTCGATACGGTAGCGGTTGATCATCTGGTTGAAATTGCGCTCGCCCTTCACCTGCGTGATCAGCCGGCTGAGCCGGTGTTCCGCGATGCCCAGCCGATGCGCCAGGTCCAACACCTTGAGCTCGGGCTCGCGGTAGGCATGCAGCACCTCCATCTGGTGCCGCAGCGCGTGCAGCAGCCGCGCCTCCTCGTCGCTGGCGGGTCCCTCCACCCGCGGTGACGACGCCGGCGACGCCACCGCCAGTGGCGCGCGTCCGCGGTACCGCAGCGCCGCATGGGTGAACAGCAGCATCGCGAAGGCGCAGAGGGCAACCACGCCGCTGCGCAGTCCGGCCACGGCGGGCACCGCGCCCACCAGCGTCGTCGACAGCACGCAGCCGGCGAACATCACCATGAAGGCGACGCGCAGGCGACGTTCGGCCGGCGGCAGCGACGACGACCAGCCGCGCACGGCTTCGAGGAAGCTCAGCACCAGCAGGCTCGAACTGGCCAGCGTCAGCAGGCTGTCGAGCGCGGATGCCCACGGCGACGACGCCGCATGCGCGCCCAGCGTGGCGCCGCGGTAGGCCGCGATCAGCAGCGCGACGCCGACCGCGACCAGCACATGTACCCGGCGCCCGCCGCCCTCGCCGCGGAACAACGCGCGCGACACCAGCCAGAAGCCGTTGCAGGTCGCGCTGCCGCCGATCGCGACCGCCCAGCGCATCCATGCCGGCGCGTCCCCCATCCACGGCGACATCAGCGACAAGGCCATCGAGCCGCTGACCACGGCGAACACCACCTCGGCATCGCGCTTCGGCCGTTGCCACAACAGGACCAGCAGCGACAGGGTCGCTACCGCCACCGCGACTGCCGTCGCCACCGCCTGCCACCCGTGCATCGCATCGCCCTCCCGTGTGCCATCCACAGGGTCGGCCACCGGGCCCGTCGCGGCAAGCGCCATCGGTCACGCATGCCGCGCAGGACGGACGAATACCGACGACGATCCAGCCAGCCGAATCGCGAATCGGCAGGACGCCGGGTCGGCCGGCCGCCATCGTGCGGCTCCGTCTCCCCCGGAACCCGCCCATGCAATCCCCCCGCGCTCCCGATCGCCTGCTGTCCCGCGGCGCCACGGCCTGGTTCGCCACCGCCCTGCTCGGCCAGGCCGCCTTCATCGCCTTCATCGCCGTGTTCTTCGGCGGCGCCATCGCCAGCGGCAACCTCGCCGCCGTCAACGCCAAGCCGCACATCACCGGCTACGCCCCGGGCGATCCGCTCGGCAACCTGCAGTTCCTCGGCCATGCGCTGCTGGGCGGGCTGGTGACGCTGGCCGGGCTGTGGCAACTGGTGCCCGCGCTGCGGCGCCGCTGGCCGGCCGTGCACCGCTGGAACGGGCGCCTGTTCCTCACCATCGCGCTTGTCGTGACGCTGACCGGCTTCTCCCTGGTCTGGCTGCGCGGCTCGCGGCTCGGCCTCGGCAGCGATGTCTCGATCAGCCTCAATGGCCTGCTGATCGTCGCCTTCGCCCTGCTGGCCTGGCGCAGCGCGCGGCGGCGGGACTTCGCCAGCCATCGCCGCCACGCCCTGCGCGCGTGGCTGCTGGTGAACGGGGTGTGGTTCCTGCGCATCGGCATCATGCTGGCCGGACTGGTCCTGGCCCCGATGGGCATCGCCATCGACTACCAGGGCGCGATCTTCATCGGGGTCAGCGTCGCCAGCTGGCTGCTGCCGCTGTTGGTGCTGGAGCTGTACTTCCGCGCCGAACGCTCGCGTCGCGCGTGGCGGCAGGTCGCGATGGGCGGCGTGCTCGGCGTGTTCGCCCTGCTGACGCTGGCCGGCAGCGCGGCGGCGGCCGCCTTCATGTGGTGGCCGGTGCTGTGAACGTCGTGGCGAATCCCCGCGTCGCAGCGGCATGCGCGCCGCCGGCCCTCAATCTCAGGCCATCACCGCCGTTATCGAGGTTGCTGATAGCATGGCGCGCCACCGGTGGGGGGACCGATGCCCGGAATTCCGCATGTTCCTTGATGCACGGCGCGCCAGCGCCCTGCTCGTCGGCGCGCTGTGCGCGCTCCTGCTGTTTCCCGCCCAGGCGCTGGAAGCGCGGCGGGCGATCGGCCAGTTCACCCATGTCTGGTACGAGAACGAACTGCCGCAGGGCACGGTGCTGTCCATCGCCCAGCAGGCCGACGGTGCCATCTGGCTGGCGACCTATGGCGGACTGGCGCGGCACAGCGGCGCGGGCTTCGAGACCATCGACCCGCGCGTCGCGCCGGCGCTGAAGAGTTCGGCCATCACGGCCGTCAGCGCGGACCGCGAGGGCGGCCTCTGGGTCGGCACGCTCAACGGCGGCCTGTACCGCCGGCAGGGCCGCACGCTGGAACCGGTCGCGCTGCCCGCCGGCATCGAGAGCGTGTTCGGCATCGTCAACGACACGACCGGTGGCCTGTGGCTGACCACCAATGCGGGCGTGGTGCGGATGGCGAACGGAACGCCACGCCTGCTCGGCGACGCCGACGGCTTTCCGCCTCGCGGCTTCTACCGGGCCATCGTCGCCGACCGCGCGGGTGGCATCTGGATCGCCGCCGACGGCGTCGGCGTCGTCCACTGGCAGGACGGCAAGGCGCGGCTCTACGACGAGCACGACGGCCTGCCCAGCAACGCCGTCTACAGCCTGGCCGTCGATGCCGGCGACACCGCCTGGGTCGGCACCCAGGCCGGTCCCGCGTTCTTCCGTGAGGGGCGTTTCCAGCGCGACCCGCGTGCGGCCGCGATCGACGGACGGCGCATCTACAGTCTGTACGGCGACCGCGACGGCAATGTCTGGTTCGCGCCGCTGGACGTGGGCCTGTGCCGCCTGACGGCCGACGACTTCAGTTGCGACAACACGCTGGCGGGCATGCAGGGCGAGACCGTGCGGTCGATGTTCGAGGACCGCGAGGGCAACCTGTGGATCGGCACCACCTCCAGCGGCCTGCACCGGCTCAGCCCGTCCAAGCTGGTCACGGTCACCGGGCAGATGGTCTCCAACGCCGTGCGCGCGGTGCATCAGGTTCCGGGTGGGGCGTTGTGGATCGGCACCGATGGCGCCGGCCTGTCGCGCTACCGGGGGTCGGCACTGCAGCCGGCCACCGACTACAACCGCCAGCTGCCCAGCCAACTGGTCCGCGCCATCCTTTCCGACGCGCAGGGCCAGCTGTGGGTGGCCGGCACCGAAGGCGTCACCCGCTTCGATCCGAACGGCCTCGCCCGCAACTTCGGCCTGGCCGACGGCCTGCCGGGCACCATCGTGTTCGCCTTCGCGCCGGCCCGGCAGGGCGGCATGTGGACCGGCACGCTGCAGGGCGTGGCCCGCATCGACGGCACGCGGGTGGAAGTGGTGGAAGGCACGCGCGGCGACGACACCCGCGCCCTCTACGAAGACTCCGATGGCCGGCTGTGGATCGGCCTGCGCAGCGGCCTGCGCTGCCTGTCGCGCGGCACCGTGGATACCTGCGGCACGGACGGCTTGCCCGGGACCAGCGTGTTCGCCTTCCACCCGGCCGCCGACGGCAGCCTGTGGCTGGGCACCAGCGTGGGCATCGTGCGCATCCACGACGGCAAGGTGACCCGCTACCTGGAGCGCGCCGGTTTCCACGGCGACGCGGTGTTCGCCCTGCTCGATGACGGGCGCGGCAACCTCTGGTTCAGTTCGAACCGCGGCATCGGCCGGCTCGCCAGGGCCGACTTCACCGCGCTCGACCGCGGCCAGGTGCAGCAACTCGCCCCCCGCTGGTACGGCACCAGCGACGGCATGCTCAACGCGCAGGGGAACGGCGCCTCGCAGACACCGGCCGACCGCAGCGACGACGGACGCCTGTGGTTCGGCACCGCCAAGGGCGTGGTGATCGTCGATCCGGACCGCATGCAGGGCAACCCGCAACCGCCACCGGTGTCGATCGAACGCCTGCTGGTGGACGGCGTGGACGTGGATCCGCAGGCGGCCGGCCGGCTCGGCCCCGGCGTGGAGCGACTGGAACTGCAGTTCGCGGCGATGAGCTACGTGGCGCCGTCGGCCGTGCGCTACCGCTACCGGCTCGAAGGGTTCGACCGTGCCTGGAGCGAGCCCGGCACGGGCCGCGCCGCCTACTACACCAACCTGCCGCCCGGCGATTACGTGTTCCGTGTGATAGCCAGCAACAACGACGGCGTGTGGAACGAACAGGGCGCGCAACTGCGCTTCACCCTGCTGCCGCAATGGCACCAGACCTGGTGGCTGCGCACGCTGGTGGCGCTGTTCGCGCTGGGCGCATTGGCCGCGCTCGTGCGGTTGCGCCTGCGCGCGGCGCGCGAACGCGAGCGCGCACTGACCCACGAAGTGGCCCAGCGCACCGACGCCCTGCGCGAAGCCAATGCCCGGCTCGAATTGCTGGCCGCCAGCGATGCGCTCACCGGCATCGCCAACCGACGCGAGTTCACCCGCCGCCTGCAGCTGGCGTGGGACGACCATGCCGAGCGCGACGCGCCGCTGGCCGTGCTGCTGATCGACGTGGATGACTTCAAGGCCTACAACGACAGCTACGGCCACCTGGGCGGCGATGCCGCACTGGCCACGCTCGCGGCGGCACTGGCAACCAGCCTGCGCGGAAGCGGCGACCTGGCTGCGCGTTACGGTGGCGAAGAGTTCGCCATCCTGCTGCCGGACTGCGACGCCGACGCGGCCCTCGCCCTCGCCCGCCAGCTGGTCGCCAACGTGCAACGCCTCGCCCTGCCCCACCGCGCATCGAGCGTGGCGCATGTCGTCACCGTCAGCATCGGTGCCGCCAGCCTGCGTCCCGCGCACGGCCGCAATCCGGATGCCTTGCTGCACGCGGCGGATGCAGCGCTGTATTGCGCCAAGGCCGAAGGCAGGAACCGCGCGTTGCCGGCGAAGTGACCGCGGCCCGCCCATCGCCGTAGGGCGGGCTCAAGCCCGCCGTCGCAGACCCACCGTCATCCAGTTGGAGGTTCGCACGCACCGGCACGCGATACCTCGCCGGGGAACCCCACGGCGGACGCATCAACATGGCGGGCCGGGGCCCGCCCTACGCGGAGACCGTGGCGCATCGTAGGACGGGCTCAAGCCCGCCGTCGCGGACCCACCGTCATCCGGTTGCTGGCTCTCACCTACCGACACGCGATACCTCGCCGAGGAACCCCACGGCGGACGCATCAACATGGCGGGCCTGGGCCCGCCCTACGGAGGACCGCGTCGTCGTAGGGCGGGCTCAAGCCCGCTGTCGCGGATCCACCGTCATCCGGTTGGAGGTTTGCACGCACCGGCACGCGATACCTCGCCGAGGAACACCACGGCGGACGCATCAACATGGCGGGCCTGGGCCCGCCCTACGCGCGCCGTCGCGGACTCGCCTTCATTCGCCCATCCATTCCCACGTATAGACGCCTCGCGCTACCCATCGCGGAAACGACGAGTGCGGCCATTCGCAAGCACGCGCTACGTGGCCATGCTTGACAGGATTGAGATGCACGTGGTCGATATGACGCCGCAGGTCGTCCTCGTCGCGGATCAGGTGCTCCCAATAGCGGCGCTGCCACAACCCCCGCTCCCGTCGATCGATGCGTTGCCGTGAACGCTGTTCGCAGGCCGGCAAGCGACGACTGACGTGGGACTTGATCTGCGCCCAACGGTTCGCGTTGTCGGCATCATCTGCCGGCAACCGCCAGACACAGTGCAGATGGTCGGGCAACACTGCGATCGCCAGCACATCGAACGGTCGCACGCGCCGCGTCTCGCGGAATGCCTCGCGCAGCAACCCGATGTGATCGACCAGCAGACGGCTGCGCCGATCCAGCAGATTCACGGTGAAGAAGTAGGTACCACCCGGCACCCGCATGCGGCGATAGTTGGGCATGCGGGAAGCGTCGCGCATCGCCAGGTACCAGGACACTCGTCCGACACCGCGATGCACCGTCAGGAAACGCCACCACGAATGCGCAGGCGCGACGAACCGTAGGGCGGGCTCAAGCCCGCCGTCGCGGATCCACCGTCATCCGGTTGGAGGTTCGCACGCACCGGCATCGCGATACCTCGCCGGGGAACCCCACGGCGGACGCATCAACATGGCGGGCCGGGGCCCACCCTACCGAGGTAGGGCGGGCTCAAGCCCGCCGTCGCGGGCACGCCGTCATCCGGTTGGAGGTTCGCGCGCACCGGCATCGCGATACCTCGCCGAGGAACACCACGGCGGACGCATCAACATGGCGGGCCGGGGCCCGCCCTACGGAGGACCGCGTCGTCGTAGGGCGGGCTCAAGCCCGCCGTCGCGGACTCGCGGTCATCCGGTTGCTGGCTCTCACCCACCGACACCGCGATACCTCGCCGAGGAACCCCACATCGGACGTATCAACATGGCGGGCCTGGGCCCGCCCTACGCGCGCCGCGTCCGACCGGACCCTCTGCGGGTCCGGCTCCCTCGTCAGCGTGGGCAGGTGTTCACGCCCAGCAGCCGGTACAGGGGACAGAACCCGAACAGGCCGGTGACCAGCGGCACCAGGCCGATCCACGCCCACAGCGGGCCGCCGGTCAGTGCCCAGCCGATCAACACCGCGCCGACCACCACGCGCGCCCATTTGTCGAAGCCGCCCACGTTCGTTTTCATCACGCCACCTCCCATCAGGGAAACGCAGCGTGGCGCGGCCGACACCGGCCCGCATTGATCGGGATCAAACGCCGTGGGCTGAGCGCCATCGTCGCCGCCGCTACCGGTGCGGCTGGGCGGCGCCCGGCGCAAGGCGGCACCCCTGATGTCCTCGTGCACGCGGCCGGCGAGGCAAAGCGCCGCTACGGCGGACGTCGCGTCCTCAGCCGAGGAACACGCCCACATAGTCCTGCACGGGACGCCGCAGCAGCGTCGTGTTGACGGCGAGCGGCACCCGGCCGTCCTGCCAGCGGCCGACGCGGATGCCCGCCTGCCGCCCGCGCTCGAACGCCGCGTCCGCGAGCGGTTGCGCCATCTCCAGCCAGAACAGATTGGATGCGTCCGGCGAACTGCGTTCCCGCACCTTGCCGGTGGCCACCAGCGTGCCGATCAGTTCGCGCGCATGCGCATGGGCCTTCGCGATGTCCGCGAGGAACACCGGCAACGCATCGAGCGCCAGCAGCGCGGGCATCCATCCCTGGTACAGGGTGCCGCCGAACACGTGACGCAACGCGCGTGCCTGGGCGATGTCCGCCTTCGATCCCGCCAGCACCGCACCGAACGGCGCGTCCAGGTACTTGTACAGCGAGACGTACACGGTATCGAATTCCGCCGCATACGCCGGTAGGTCGAAGCCCGGTGGCGCCATCAGCAGGCGCGCGCCGTCCAGGTGCAGGCGCGCGCCGTGCGCCCGTGCCATGGTCGCGATGCCACGCACGTGTGCCAGCGGCACCAGCTCGGCGCCGGCGCGGCGCACGGGACTCTCCAGCGACACCGCACCGATCCTTACCGGATACGGACCGCTCTCCGACATCCCGATCGCCGCGCGCACCTCGTCCAGCGTCGGGCTCGCGCGACCGGCGGCCAACGGCACCAGGTTGAGCGAGGACAGCCGCTGGGCCGCATCGCTCTCGTCGCGGTACACATGGCTCTCCTGTTGCACCAGCACGCGCCGATGCTCGCCGCAGAGCACGCGCAGGGCCACGTTGTTCGCCAGGGTGCCACTGGGGAAGAACGCACAGTCTTCCTTGCCCAGCAAGGTGGCGAAGGCCTGCTCGAGCCGGCCTACTGCCCCCTGGTGCAGATAGCCGTCCCGCACGTCGGTCTGCGCGCGCGCCAGATCCGCCAGTTTGGCTGCCATCGCCACCGGATCCGGTGGCGCGCTGTCGCCGACCAGCCACACGCTGCGCGCGTCCACCGGGGGAAACACCGGGGCGGCCGGCGGCGCCTCGCCTGCCGGGACGGCGTCCGTCGCGGCGGCGAGCGCTGCGCCCAGCGAGCCTTGAAGGAAGGTGCGTCGATCCACGGGCATGCTCCGGCAATGGCGATTGGATTCACCCCGCTCGCGCGAGCGCGCCGGGAGCGAGCCGGCATCCTACGCAGCCGCCTCGACGAGGCGATGTGCCATTGGTGATGGCCGGACGACGGGACGGTTGCCGTCACCGGCGGAGACGCGACATGGCCGCTTGCATGACCTCTGCGCCATGGCGGTAACGGAGCGCTATGTATACTCGGTCACACTCGGCGGGTGCCCCTTCCCGCCTTCGAATCACGGAGCGATGTCATGGGTCTTGTACAGGCGGTGGTGGGTGCGGTCGGTGGCGTGCTGGGCGACCAGTGGAAGGATTTCTACACGGTGCCGGCAGGCCTGCCGTCGACGGCGGCGCTGTTCGCCGCGGTACCCCAGGGCACCAATGCCGGGCGCGGGTCCAACACCAGCGGCTCGACCAACATCATCACCAACGGCTCGAAGATCGTCGTGCCCGAGGGCTACGGCCTGCTGCTGATGCAGGACGGCGCGATCACCGCGTTCGTCGCCGAGCCGGGCGGTTACGAGTGGCGTTCGGACGACATCAACTCCAAGTCGATCTTCGCCGGCGACGGCATCGTCTCGACCTTCATCACCCAGAGCTGGGAGCGCTTCAAGTTCGGTGGCCAGCCCGGCTCGCAGCAGGCGGCGTTCTTCGTCTCGCTGAAGGAACTGCCGGACAACCGCTTCGGCACGCAGTCCGAGATCTACTGGGACGACGGCTTCCTCAACACCCAGGTCGGCGCGGTCACGCGCGGCTCGTACACGCTGAAGATCGTCGACCCCATCCTGTTCGTGAAGAACTTCGTGCCGGCCAAGTACCTCGCCGCCGGCCAGGTGTTCGACTTCACCGACCTCGACAACGCCGCCGCCACCCAGCTGTTCAACGAGGTGGTGGGCTCGCTCGCGCCGGCCTTCAGCCTGTACACGAACGATCCGTCCAAGGGCAACCGCATCACCAAGCTGCAGCAGGATTCGCTGGGCTTCGCGCAGAGCCTGTCGGCCGCGGTGGAACAGGGTTACCAGTGGAGCTCCGACCGCGGCCTGGCCATCGTCAAGACCGCCATCGTCTCCATCGAGTACGACGCCAACACGCGTGAGCTGCTGAAGACCGTGCAGCGCGCCGATGCGCTGTCCGGCGCACGCGGCAACTCCAACCTTCAGGCCAGCGTCGCCCAGGGCATCCAGTCGGCCGGCGAGACCGGCGGCGCGGCGGGCCTGATGGGCGTGGGCATGGCCACCGGCATGATGGGCGTGGGCAACCTGCAGCAGCCGGCCGCGCCTGCGGCACCGGCCGCGGAGGATCCGGTCGCCAAGCTGAAGAAGGCCAAGGAGATGCTCGACCTCGGCCTGATCACGCAGTCCGACTACGACGCGCTGAAGGCGAAGGCCCTGGGCCTGTAAGCGGACGCACGCATGTCCACCCCGCACCGTCCGGCGCCTCCGCCGCTGCCGCCGGTGCCTCCTGCGTTGGGCCCCGGCTCGCCGCAGGAGGTGCCACCGTTGCCCGGGAGTTTCCCGGTCGATCCCGCCACCCTGCCCGACGCCATTCGCGAGGAAATCGAAGCGCCCGATCCGGTCGCCATCGATACCGCCGCGGCCGAGCTGAAGGACGGGCAGAACCGCTGCCCGAAGTGCGGCGCCACCGACATCCGCCACAAGCTGGGCAGCGACGTGCTGGTCTGCCTGTACTGCCGCAATGAGTGGGTCGGCGAGCGCGTCGAGGAAGCGTTCGGCTTCGGCGAAGGCATCGCCGACCTGCGCGGGACCGTCGTCGCCTCCGGCGCGCGCGACATCCAGGCCGACACCGCCGTCCTGATGACCTTCAAGTGCACCGGCTGCGGCGCCGAGGTCACGGTGAACACGCAGAGCGCCATGACGGCGCGCTGCCACTGGTGCCGCCACGTGTTCGGCGTCAACGAGCAGATCCCCAACGGCGCCGTCCCGGACGCCGTGCTTCCGTTCCACATCAGGAAGGAGGACGCGGTCGCGCGCATCCGCCAGTTCGTCGACAAGCGCAAACTCTTCGCGTTGAAGGCGTTCAAGGACCAGTTCTCGCCGGAAAACGTCGTCGGCGTCTACCTGCCCTACATGATCGTCGACGGCAACGCGAGCGCGGCGGTCGCCGGCAAGGGCGAGATCCTGACGCGCACCTACACGCGCGGCACCGACAAGAACAAGAAGACCTATTACGACGCCGACGTCTACCGGGTGGAACGCGCGGTGGACTTCACCGTCGACGACCTGCCGCTGGAATCCTCGCGCGAGCGCGGCAACCTCGATACCCGGGTCAACACGCAGAACATCATCAACACCATCCTGCCGTTCGACACCAAGAACGCGGTGAAGTGGAACGCCTCGTACCTGTCAGGCTTCACCTCGGAGAAGCGCGACACCGACGTCGAGCAGCTGCGGCCCAGGCTGGAAGACCAGCTGCTGTCGATCGCGCGCGCGCAGGTGGAAAGCTCGGTCGGCCGTTACGACCGCGGCGTGCGCTGGGAACAGGAACGCCTGGACGTGCACGGCACGCGCTGGGTGTCGATGTACCTGCCGGTGTGGCTGTACTCGTACCACCAGCCCGGCAGCAACGGCGGCCTGCTGCACTACATCGCGGTCAACGGCCGCACCGGCGAAACCATGGGCAGCGTGCCGGTGCAGCAGTGGAAGCTGCTGCTCACCGCGCTGACCGTGGGCACCTTCCTGGAGGGCATCGCCCTCTGGATCATCTGGGCCGGATCATGAGCGACCACACATGAGCGACGACAACGGCCTATGGCTGCTGGCCCTCGGCCCCACCGGCGCCGCAGCGCTGTACTGGGCGATCTACCGGTACTACCGCAACACCGACAAGTCGCATGCCTTCGAGCACGAGACCGACATCGAGGCCAAGCCGGTGACCGGTAGCGACCGCAAGATCGACACCGTCACCGGCACCCAGCGCACCCGCATCGACGGCGACAACGTGCGCGCGTACCGCCAGCGCGTGACGCGGGTCCGCGACGACGGCAGTTGATCCCGCCGCGCCCGCTGTTTCCCTTCGCCACGTAATACGGGAAAAAGGAACAGCCGCGACGCCTGGCTGTTCCCTTCTCCCCGTGTAAAACGGGGAGAAGGTGCCGAAGGCGGATGAGGGGCGCTTTTTTTTCCCGCAGCGTGTCTGAAGTCCCCTGCACTACGAAAGCATCACCGCCCCGCGATCGACGGTCGCACCGCGCACCATGCGACACCGCGCCCGCCCCTCATCCGCCCTCCGGGCACCTTCTCCCCGCACGCGGGGCGAAGGGAAAAGCGTGGCACGTCCCAGCGCCCGCCTTTCCGCATCGGCGCCAAAGCAAAGTCGCGACGCATCCGCTGTTTCCTTCTCCCCGTGCAACGGGGAGAAGGTGCCCGGAGAGCCTGCCCCGTACTTGATACGGGGGCGGATGAGGGGCGCTCTCATTTCCGCGCACGCGATTCCCCGGGTGCGCTTCGCTTACCCGGGCTACACTGCCCGCCCGTCGCGGCGTTTGCCGCGCCCTTGCAAGGATGCCGTGAAGACCCCTGCCAGCCTGCTGATGCTGATCGACGAAGGCGTCATCGACGAGGTGCTGCGCCCGCTCAAGAGCGGCAAGGAAGCCTCGGTGTACGTGGTGCGCGCGGGCGACGACGTCCGCTGCGCGAAGGTCTACAAGGACATGGCGCAGCGCAGTTTCCAGAAGCGCGCGCAGTACCAGGAAGGCCGCAAGTCGCGCGGCAGCCGCGAGGCCCGTGCGGTCGCCAGCGGCAGCCGCTACGGCCGAAAGCAGCAGGAGGCCGAGTGGAAGAACGCCGAGGTCGACGCGCTGTACCAGCTGCGTGAGGCCGGCGTGCGCGTGCCGGAGCCGTACGGCTTCTTCCATGGCGTGCTGGTGATGGAACTGGTCACCGATGCCGAGGGCTTCTCCGCCCCGCGCCTGGGCGAGGTGGAACTGACGCCCGAACAGGCCCGCGAGTACCACGCCGTGCTGGTGCGGCAGGTGGTGCGCATGCTGTGCTGCGGCCTGATCCACGGCGACCTGTCGGCCTACAACGTGCTGGTCGGCCCCGACGGCCCGGTGGTGATCGACTTCCCGCAGGTGGTCAGCGCCGGCGGCAACAACGCCGCGCGCACCATGCTGCTGCGCGACGTCAACAACCTCACCGCCACGCTCGGCCGCTGGGCGCCGGAGCTGCTCGACACCTGGTACGGCGAAGAGATGTGGGAGCTGTTCGAAGCCGGCACGCTGCTGCCCGACACCCCGCTGACCGGCCAGTTCACCCCGGACGAGCGCAGCGTCGACCTCGACGGCGTGCGCGATGCCATCAACGACGCGCGCGAGCTCGCCCTGATCCGCCAGCAGGGCCGCGAGGCGCAGGACGAGGATTGACCTCACGGAGGCCGTAGGGCGGGCTCAAGCCCGCCATCGCACACCACGACGACGTCGTAGCGCCGCTCGAAGCGCAAGGGAAAGGCTTACGCCTCCCCCGCCCCCACCGCATCCGCCAAGCGCGGATACACCGGACGGAAACCGAGATCCTCGCGGATCCGCCGTCCGTCCATCACCGCGGAGAACGCCTTCCCCCGTTCCGGGTCCGTGCCATCCGGCGGCGGCTCGCCAACCGCGGCGAAAAGCGTGGCCAGATCGGGGGCTTCGTCATCCACCACGTTGTAGATGCGATGCGCCGGCGACGTCTTGTCGAGCAGGCGCATCACCGCTTGCGCCACGTCCGCATGATGGCCGAGCGACATGCGCTGCTCCGGCGGAAAGGCGCGCATGAACGGCACCACGTCCTGGATATGCGGGTCACCGTCGCCGTAGACGAACGGCAGCCGCAGGATGCGCACGTCCAGGCCATCGATGGCCAGCAGCATCTTCTCGGCGGCGAGTTTGCTCTGCGGATAGGCATCGACCGGCGCGCAGGCATCGTCTTCCTGCGACGGCACACCGCCGTTCGGGCCATAGACCAGGCCGGTACTGGTGAACACGAAGCGCGTCACGCCTGCCTCGCGTGCCGCCAGTGCCAGATGCTGCGTGCCCAGGTTGTTCACCGCATGCGCTTCCTCCGGCGTGGCGCCGCGGAAGAACGCGGCGCAATGCACCACCGCGTCCACGCCCTGTATCGCCGCCGGCAACGAGGCCGGCTGCATCAGGTCGCCGCTCACCAGGGTGATGCCGTTATCCGACAGGTCGGAGGCACGCGCGGCATCGCGCACCAGGGCACGCACGGCGTGTCCCTGCTGCACCAGCCGCATCGCGAGTCTGCTTCCCACTTTTCCGGTCGCGCCGGTCACGAGTATGTTCATGGCAGCGACGATAGAGGCCGCAGCGCCTGCTGCATTGGAAAAACCGGCCATCGCACGCGGGTTGCGGCACGGCGGACGCGGCGACCACAATGGCCCCATGCCCGCCGCCCTCGCCCGCTCCTCCGTGACCACGGCCCGTGCCGACGCGCGCCCGGTCGTCGCATGGACGGTGAGCGAGTACCCGCGCGACCGGCAACGCGTCGCCATCCCGCAGGTGGAAGCACAACTCGTCGCGCGCTTCGGGCCTACGTTGCCCGACGGCGTCGACGTGCACGCGATGGGGCCGCGCACGCAGGTCCATCGCAAGTTCATCCGCGGCGGACAACGTGCGGTGATCGCGCGCCTGCGTCCCGGCACCTACGAAGCGGCAATCGGCATCTCCGCGACGGAACTGCAGGGCGCACCGGTGCCGCTGGAGGCGTTGTGGAGTCCCGCCCACGTCCAGCGCCTGCGCGAACATCTCGCCAGTGCCACCGACACGCAGGCCGCCGGCGCGTTGCTGGAATCCGCGGTGTCGTCGCGCGCCGCGCGGCAGCCGACGCTCGACACGGCACCGGTCTTCCTTTCGGCCGCGCTGGAGCAGCTGCAGCACGCCAGCCTCGGCCAGGTCGCGCGCGAGCTCGGCATCAGCGAACGCCACCTGCGCCGCGTCCTGCACGACGCCCTCGGCCTCAGCCCCAAGACGTACGCGCGCCTGACCCGCTTCGCGCAGGCCGTGCGCGCAGCGCAATCCGCCGCCACCCTCAACTGGTCCGCCATCGCCGCCGACACCGGCTACTACGACCAGGCCCACCTGATCGCCGACTTCCACGCCATCGCCGGCACCACCCCGCGCAGGCTGCTGGAGGAATTGCGCGAGCACGATGGCGAGATCGCGGGAGTCTGAGCATCCGGCGGACCGCTTCTCCC
Source organism: Pseudoxanthomonas japonensis (assembly GCF_010093445.1). Classification (GTDB taxonomy): domain Bacteria; phylum Pseudomonadota; class Gammaproteobacteria; order Xanthomonadales; family Xanthomonadaceae; genus Pseudoxanthomonas_A; species Pseudoxanthomonas_A japonensis. Next base: position 51,786 of record NZ_PDWW01000028.1, read on the forward strand.
CGTGAGTAACGGGGAGAAGCTGCCGAAGGCAGATGAGGGGCGCTTTGCCGTCCGCGAACGCTGTGCGTGACGCACGAGGTGCGCAGGGCGAGTCTTGGTCCACCCTGCGAAACACCATGCAAGCATCAAGATGGCGGGCTTGAGCCCGCCCTACGTCACGGGTCGCCCGAGAGGCACGCCTGCATCCACGGCTCCGCCAGCAGCGCATCACGCTGGTCGTCCGCCCCGCGCACGGCCTGGTAATAGGGGAAGCAGGAGCCATCCGCACGCGTCAGGTCGGAAAGCTTGCCCTTGCAGATCCGCAGCGGCTTGTCGATGCGCTGCCAGCCGTCTTCGCATTCGGTATCGGTCTCGGCGCTCCGACGACCGCACACGTGCGTGCGCCGCGCCTGCGTGGACGAATCCGCGTGCGCGATGACCTGGCCCATGTACGCCTTCCCGGAGGCGAAATGGAACCACGTCCCGCAGATGCGGTCGCCACGCTGCAACAGCACGTAGCGGCTGCATTCCTCGGGCGAGGTGGTGCCCGCGCACCACGCCCATTCACCGTCGAACGGGCCAATCGTCGCCGACGCGCCCGCATCGCTGCTCGCGTGCCTGCTGCCCAGTCCCGTGCATGCGGCCAGACCCAGCAGTGCCACCATCGTCCACATACGCATTCAGAATCCCTCCTTGTGAGCGTGGCTCGATGCTACGTGGCGATGGGGTCGTCGACAACGACGTGTCCTGGTCAACGGTGGCGCCGCGCATGGTGCAGCGTCGCACTCGCCCCTCATCCGCCCCCGTATCAAGTACGGGGCAGGCTCTCCGGGCACCTTCTCCCCGCACGCGGGGCGAAGGGAAAAGCCGCGGCGCACCCGCTGTTCCTTTCCTCTGCCGCGACGCTTCCACTGTTCCCTTCTCCCCGTGCAACGGGGAGAAGGTGCCCAACGGGCGGATGAGGGGCGCTTTTTCGTCCGCGCACGCTAAGCGCGATGCGTGATGTCGTAGGGCGGGCTCAAGCCCGCCATCTGGTCGTCGGACGATGACGAGAGCGGCGATCCATGCATCAAGATGGCGGGCTTGAGCCCGCCCTACGCCTGCCCTCCCCGCAGCGTCTCCCCGCAAACGGGGCGAAGGGAAAAGCCGCGACGCGTTCGCTGTTCCCTTCTCCCCGTGCAACGGGGAGAAGGTGCCCGGAGGGCGGATGAGGGGCGCTTTGCCGTACGCGCTGGGTTACTCACGTAGTGACGTAGGGCGGGCTCAAGCCCGCCATCTGGTCGTCGGACGATGACGCGGTAGCGGCGATCCACGCATCAAGATGGCGGGCTTGAGCCCGCCCTACGCGCGCTTACGTAGCCCGTGCAAGGCCGGAGGCCGCACCCGGGTGAGGGACGCGCACCGTCCGCGATGCCCCGGGTGCGCTGCGCTTACCCGGGCTACGACACGCAGGCCTCATCGCCCGAACAGCGTCATCGCATTCCCGCTGCGGATCTTCGCTTTCTCCTCGTCGCTCAGGTCGAGGCGCTCGAACGCCTTGACCGTCGCGTCCAGCCCGATCTGCGGGTAGTCCGAGCCCAGCAGCACGTGGTCGAGGCCGACGTTGCGCAGGGTCCAGAGGAATTCTTCTTCGACCGGGGAATCGGCGACCACCAGCACGGTGGCGGAGATGTCGAAGTAGAGGTTCTCGAAGCCGAAGCCGTCGGCGGTGCGGGCCAGGGCGAGGATGTTCCAGAAGCGGAAGTTCAGGCCGCCGATGTGGGCGAGGATGAAGTTCGTCTTCGGCACGCGCACCACCAGGTTGAACAGCTTCTCGCTGTCGCCGGGCAGGATGTTGGCGTTGTCCATCAGCACGGTGATGCCGAGTTCGCCGGCGCGGCGTGCGAGCGCTTCCACGCGCGGGTCGGAGACGTCGAAGCCCTGCGTATGCGCATGGATCTTCAGCACCTTCACGCCGGCGGCGGCGACGCGCGCCAGTTCTTCCATCGCGGCGTCGCCGTCGAAGGGATGCACGGTGGCGATGGGCAGCACGTCGGCGTGCGCCTTCGCCAGCGCGATCACCTGGTCGTTGCCGGCGCGGATCTTCGCCAGGTCGCCCTGCCGGGCCTGGTGCGGGCCGCCGAACCACATCACGCCGATGCCGGAGAGCTCCAGCCCGGCGGCGCGCACGTCGTCGCGGTACTGCTGCAGGGAGGTTTCGCCGTCGCGCAGGTGGACGTGTACGTCGAACACGGGGTTGGCGGCCAGGGCCACCGGGGAGATCAGACACAGGGACAGGACCAGCGCACGCAGCATGGCGTCGTCTCACGGCAAGGGGATGCGTGCATGGTGCCATGCACCGTCCCGACCAACGGCGGTTGACACATTTCGATGTTTAGCTAATTATCGCATCATGAGCCAGGTCTTCCGCGCCCTTTCCGATCCCACCCGCCGCCAGGTGCTGCAGTTGCTGCGCAAGGGGCCGCTCAGTGCGGGCGAGCTGAGCGAGCAGTTCGATGTGTCGAAACCGACCATGTCGGCGCATTTCGCGGTGCTGAAGGAGGCCGACCTGGTGCATGCGGAAAAGGTCGGCAAGTCGGTGATCTACCACCTGAAGCTGTCGGTGCTGGAAGACGCGCTGCTCGGCTTCGTCCATTCGTTCGGTGCGGGCAGTCCCGCGCCCAAGTCCAAGAAGGAGTCTGCGAAATGAACCGAGAAGTGATGACCAGTCTGGCGTGGGGCCTCGGCATCGTGCTGCTGGCGCTGTGTGCGACGTTCGCGCGGTCGCGGGGCTATATCGATGGCGAGATGGTCGACCGCATCGTGATGGGGGCGATCGGGTTGATGGTGGCGTGGTTCGGCAACCAGATGCCGAAGCGGTTCGTGCCGAGTGCGCGGGCGCGGCAGGCGCAGCGGGTGGCGGGCTGGTCGATGGCGCTCAGCGGGTTGGTCTATGCGGGGTTCTGGATCGCGGCGCCGAAGGATGTGGCGGTGATCGGGGGGTCAGTGGCGGTGTTGCTGGGCATCGGGGTGACGGCGGCGTACTGCCTGTCGTTGCGGAACAAGGCGCGGGTGTCGGGCGCCTGAGGCGGGCCTGGGCGGACGGTGTTCCGGCCCGGCATGCAGGGTGTGCGGCCAGCGTGGCCCTGAGTGTGATGTGAAATGCCCGGCGCCCTGCCCTGCAGCGCCTGGGTGGACGTATCGCCAGGGGCCTCGGGTCTGCATTGGATGTTTTCGATGCAGCGCTGGATCTTTCTGATGGAACGTTGGATCTTTTCGATGCAGCGTTGGATCTTTCCGATGGAACGTCCGATCGTTTCGATGCAACGTTCGATCGTAGTGTTAGATGAACGCATCTTCTCGATCCAACGTTGGATCTTTTCGATGGAACGTTGGGCCTTAGTGTTAGAAGAGCCGATGTTTTCGATCTAACGTTGGATGTTTTTGATGCAACGTTGCGTCTTAGTGAGAGACGAGCGCGTCTCTTGGGTCACCGCTCCGTGTTTGTGTGAGCAGAGAGGCCGTCGCGGTCGTGTGCAATGCACGACGTCAGGCGGCAACCTCGGTCGGCGGTGACCCCGTAGGTTGGGTTGGCTCCACCAACCCAACAGCACGTTGGGTGTCAGCGCTCGGTAGACGACGCAGGGTCTGGCGGGGCGTGCCTTACGGTGGTGACGCGGGTTCGCCGGTGGCGATGCGGGCGGCGGTGTCGGCGTGGGTGTGCAGGTCATCCCAGCGGTCGTGGTCGTCCAGCAGGGTGGCCAGGTGCAGGTTGAGGTGGAGGACGCGGTCGCAGGCGTCGGCGGGTGTCAGCCGCATCAGCAACTGGGCGGTGCAGTCCACCAGGCAGCGGGCCAGGTCCAGGCAGTCCTGCCCTTTGCGCTGGGCGGCGGTGGCGATGCGGTCCAGGTGCTCGGCGGGGAGCCGGGCGAGGACGGAGTCCGGGTCGTCACTGCCCTCGCCTGCAAGCAGGTCGAGGATGGTGGTGAGTGGGGTGTCGGCGACGTTGAGCGTCGCGGCCGCGTCCTGCGGTGGTGTTTCGATCTTCATTCCTTTGCTCCGGCCCATCCGGGCGATGGGTCGCGGAGCAAAGGTCGGATGAAAGTGGGGTGGCGTCTACTACGAAGTTCGTAGTCAACGCCGATGGACATTAAGCAAGGAAGTCAGCTCCACGGAGAACAACGCCCCTTTCAAGCAACTATCAAGCCATCACGAACAGCCTCTGCGCACGAGCAGATCAAGCCGCTCTTCTGATTCTCAATGCCCTATGCAAGATGAACTACCAATCGTTAGAAGAGGATTGGAAAACCAAGTTTTTAACTTTTAGGCGACACGCATACTTCGAACGAAACTCGTCTTGCGCCCTCTGGAGCTCATAGTGAGGCAACGGCCATCTCGTAGGAACAAGTACTGCATAACGAATGCGCTTACCAACAGAAGCAGCCAAAGCTTTGATCGTCGTCTTCAACTGCGACAAGCCTTTATTTACATCCGCACCCTTCAACTCAACAAATACTGCAGCCTTCGCGTTCGGAAAAACCAAGTAATCACAGCGCTCACCAACCACAATCAGACAACCATCAACATTATAAACAATCAAATCAGACAATTTTTTGTTTTCATTATCTACAACAAACTTAGAAACTCCCCCATCAGGATCCACAAGCACTACCTTCGCGCCACCAGTCCTTTTGCAGCTACTCTTTAGAGCCATTGATCCTCTCCACCAGATCCAATAACTGCTCTCGCTGCTCGAACATCACCTCAGAAATTGAATCAAGATATCTCGAGTCTATCAATTTATTTTTCTTATCTATGACAGATCTCGGAACTCCATCCCTTATTGCCAGAACGGACATCTCATCCATATTAAGATAAGCACCATTTAGAGTTATTTTTCTCAGACTGTTTCTTGCAATTTTTGGATTAGAGGCCATAGTTTGGCCCGCCAATATAAGATTGTTCAATGCCGCGCATATGTACGGACTATGAGTAGTTAACACCACCTGCGCTCGCCTACCTCTACTAGCCGCCAGCACAAGCAACTCAACGAGACGCTTCTGCGTATCAGGAAAAAGGTGGGCTTCAGGCTCTTCAATGAATACTGACCGCCCAAGAGCGCTTGGATAGTGATACAGATACTGAAGCATAACTAGTAGCGGGAGCACTTCCTGCTGACCAGACGAACTATTGGCCACGGGCACCCGTCGATCATCAGGAGTAACGACAAGATCTTCCCCGCGCACCCTTTCGAACTTTCCTTTTAATATTTGCTCGACAGGCTCTGAAAGAGGATTGACCCGCTCTCCAGATGAGTTATTTATCCTGAGATACATCGACTTGTATCTCTCGTAAGTTGATCCAAACTCCTTTACAAAAGGATCGAGTGGGATATTGTTGGAAAGCAAGGAGAAAATATTACCCTGCAGAAAGCTAAAGTAAGATCTTCCTGCCGGAATAAAAACTTGCTGAACACCCCAACGACCAGCAAACTGCTTGTGAATTCGCTCGTAATAGCGACTCTGAAGCTTGAATCCAATATCAAGATCTTCTGATACTTCATTATCAGCCAATCGCTTGGCTTGTTTACCATACACACGACGAAGTGACGTGTACTCACGCTCAAAGTAGCCGGACGCATTTATCTCCAACTTTGGCCGACCACTCTTCTTAGGCTTGGCACAGCTTATTTCGATCGTCTCATCGCCTAACGCGTAGGAAACGTGAAATCCGCCCGACTCAATGGCAGACCTAAAGTAGTCTTGAAATTTATCTCTGAGCCGAGCATTGAATCGCTCTTTACTCAACTCATCAAATACCCCAGAAAAAACCTCCTTAGGATATGACTTGCAGAAATAAATAAGCTTCGCCGCTAAGCTTTTTCCTGACGCTTGCGGACCAATAATTAAATTGAAGCGCGACAAGGGAAAAACAGCGTCGCGCAAACCACCCAAACCATCGACCGACAGCTGTTCATCTATCGAGCTATTCGGAACCATAATCCTTCACCCATCCCTTAAGACGCCATCACCATCTACCACCATTGCATTGAGCTTTAAATCGGGGACCATCGACCGAAGCAAACTTTGCTCGAGTTGAAATGGGCATGCCACGCCCGATCACCCTCATTTGTAGCACTTGCTGAGGCAACCTTGGCACATCTCAGCGCTCCGCGTAATGTCACTCCCATCCCTCTCTGTTCCTTCATCCATGAAGTCCCCCTCCCCCGACGCCCTCACCCCCACATGAGCGACGCGCCAAGCCGCGGTCGTGCGGCGTCGCTGAGTCCGCTGGACAGGGAAGACCTCCACATCAAACGGCACGAGCGCAGCATCGGCTCCCTCGTGAGCCTGCTGGTGCATGCCCTGTTCCTGCTGGCCCTGCTGTACTCCTCCCAGATCACCCTGGCCCCACCCGAAGGCAGCGCCAGCGGCGGCGCCCGCGTCAAAGTCGACTTCCTGGGCGAGACCACCCAGGACGACCAGCGCGTTCCCG
>NZ_PDWW01000029.1 GCF_010093445.1 Pseudoxanthomonas japonensis
ACGCCAGCAGGGAAAGGCCGCCAAAGTCGCCATCACCGCCTGCATGCGCGTCCTGCTCATCCGCCTCAATGCCATGGTCCGCGAACAGACCGAGTGGCGAACCAGCTAAAAGACAGTTGCTCCTACAGTGAACTTTCGGGATGCCGCGCCTTCCACGCCGCCAGCTGCTCGCGGTAGTGCTGCAACTGCTCGGCATACAGGTCGTGCACGCAGATCGGGCAGCCGCTGTTGCAGCAGTCGCTGGGCAGCGGCGCTTCGGGTTCGAGGGGGCGCGGGTCGTCGTCGGGCGTCACGGTGCGCCCATTTCCTTCAACAGGTGCGGCGCCGGATACACCTTGCCCATCAGCCAGCGCAGGTAGCGCATGTCGACGTGGACGGCGCGCTTGTAGCGCGGATCGAACATCCAGCTGGCGCTGACGGATTCCCAGTTGCTGTCGAAGTTCAGGCCGATCAGTTCGCCGCGCGCGTTGAGCACGGGCGAGCCGGAGTTGCCGCCGGTCGTGTCGAGGTTGGTGAGGAAGTTGACCGTCTGCGTCTGCAACACGGGATCTTCCGTGCCGGCGAAGTCGCGCTTGGCGATGGCGTCCAGCAGCGGCTTCGGTGCGTCGAACGGCGCCGTACCGGTGTTCTTCTCGACGATGCCGGCCGCCGTGGTCACCGGCGTGTACTGCACGCCGTCGCGTGGCGAGAAGCCGTCGACCTTGCCGAAGCTTACGCGCAGGGTGCCGTTGGCATCCGGGTACAGCGCGCGGCCCTGCTGCTGGCGCCAGGCGAACAGCGTGCGCATGTAAGCCGGGCGCAGGCGCAACTGCTCGCCTTCGCGCGTCTTGCGTTCGTTCTCCAGCGCCAGTTGCACCGGCACCAGCGTCGCCGCCAGGTCGATCAGCGGATCGGCAGCCAGCGGCTTGCCTTCGCGAGCCGCCGCGAAGCGCGACAGGCGCTCGGCTTCGTCGCCGAGTTTCGTGCCAGCGTAGAGCGTGTCGAGGGCCTGCCTGAGCGTGGCAGGCGTGCGTCCGAACGCGGTATCGAAGGCGGGCAGGCGCTGCGCGTCCGGCAGCTGCTGGTAACGCGTCAGCAGGATGGTGAGCAGCGCCTTCTCCACCTCGGGCGAATAGCGGCGCTGCACCTGCTTCAGGACGCCTTCGATCATGGCGTGGTCGCGCGCCTGGAAGCCGTTCTCGCGTTCGGCATCCGGCTTGGCGGATTCCAGGCGCAGGCGTTCCAGCGTGATGGCCGTGCGCATCAGCTGGGACTGCGCGCCGAACAAGTTGAGCAGCAGGTCGCGCTCGCGCATCGCGGAACCGCCGGCGATCGACGCCGCGAGCGCATCGATGTCGGCGCGTTCCTTTGCAGCGGCATTGGTGGCGAGCATGCCGCGCTCGTCTTCCGCGCGCACGCGCACGGCGTCGCTGCGGCGCAGGCCTTCCAGTTCGCCGGCGGCGCGCTTGCGCTGGTTCTTCAGCGACTGCAACTGGGCGGCATAGCGCGTCTTGGCGTCGGCATCCTTGGCGCCAGCCGCTTCCACCACCCCGATCAGCTGGTCGAACACCGCTACGCGCGTGGGCAGCGTCCAGGCGATCTGTTCTTCGAACTCGGCCGCCGTGCGATGGCGGTAGGTGATGCCCGGGTAGCCGGCCAGCATCGCGTAGTCGCCGGCCCTCGGGCCGTCCTTCGCCAGTGCGAGGTGCGCCGGTGCACGGTAGGGCACGTTGTCGGCGCTGTAGGCCGCGGGCTTGCCATCCTTGCCGACGTAGGCCCGCAGCAGGGTGAAGTCGCCGGTGTGGCGCGGCCACATGAAGTTGTCGATCTCGTCGCCATAGTTGCCGATCGCGCGCGGCGGCGCGTAGGCCAGGCGGATGTCGCGCAGCTCCAGCTGGGTGATCCGGTAGAAGTCGGTGCCGTAGTACATGTTGGCGACGCTGCAGCGCACGCCACCCTTGGCCTCGCACTCGGCGACGATGGCCTTGCTGGCGCGATCCACCGCATCGAAGTAGGCGCGTCCGGTCTTGCCGGTGGTCTCCTTCAGCACTGTGTCGGTGACCTTGTCGTAGCCGACCGTCACCAGCACGCGGAAGTCCGGATTCGCCGGCAGTTCGCCCGCACGGTCGGCGGCGATGAAACCGTCGTCGATCAGGTTGTGCCCGGGCTTGCTGTTGTACTGGATCACGCCATAGGCGACGTGGTGGTTGGTCAGGATCAGGCCGTCCTGCGAGACGAATGCGCCGGTGCCGCCGCCGGCACGCACGACGGCGCTCAGCGGCGCGGCGGTGACGTCGGCCAAGGTCTTCGGATCACCCTTGAAGCCGGCCTCGCGCAGCGTCTTGCCCAGCTGCGGCAGTTGCGACGGCATCCACATGCCTTCATCGGCGTGGGCGGGCAGGGACAGGGCGATGCCCAGGGCGAGGGCGGTCGTCGAACGTCGATGGCGCATGGTCGTAATCCTGCAAACGAGACGGAAACGATATCGGGCCCGTCCCGGTGCGGCAATGACGGCCTGTGTCGCCTCGTCAGTGCGGATCGCCGAGGAAGCGTCGCCAGGGCTGCACCGCGCGCTGGATGCCGGTACGTTCAGCGTCGTCCAGCACGCGAAAGGGATCGAGTACGACATCGTCGTCCCCCGCACTGCCGCGCTTCCACGTCGCCGCCACACGTCCGCCGACGATCATCGTGGGCGCCACGAGTCCGTTGACGCTGAAGACGCGTCGCGTCTGCGCGGTATCCAGCACCGGCGTGCGGTCGCGGTAGCCGATCAGGTATTCGTCGAACGCGGGCAGCAGGTGCACCGCACGGGATCGCGACGGTGCAGGCGCGTCGGATCGCCACCACCATGTCGTGTCGTCATGCGTCTCCTGTTCGAGCGCGGATGAGGCCAACGTCAGCGCCAGCCGGGCATCCTTCTGCGTCAGTCCCGACCACCACGCGAGATCGGCGGCAGTCGCGGGCCCGTGGCCCTGCAGGTAGCGCAACGCGAGACGATGCAGCGCTTCGTCGCGATCGAGTGCTGCGCTTGGCGGCACCCAGGCATCCATCAGCACGAAGGTCGACTGCTTGCCCTGGCGCGATCCCTGGCAGATCACGCTTTCGTGCGCCAGCCAGTTCAGCAGGTGCAAGCCACGCTGGTTGGCGTTGGCGATGCCGGCGGCTTCCATCTGCGCGTACAGCTCGGTGCGCGCGACCGGCGCACCGGCGGACAGGGCGTGTTCCATCACCCACCGGCCACGGGCGAGGGTCGCAGCGTCGAGGCCGAAATCGCGCGCGAGACGTGTGGCATTCGCCGCCTGCACACGCGGCGCGAGCAGGGCGACCATCCAGCGCACGTCCTCGCGCGCCAGCAGGTGCAGGGTGCCGCGCATCGGCCAGGTGCGCACGATCTCGCCGCGCGCGATGGCGTCTTCGACCTGCGCCAGCGACGACCCCTTCGTCCGCAGGCCGACCGCCCACAGCGCGGCGTGGTAGTCCTGCGCCTGCATGGCGGTCATGTGCCGCACCGCCTCGGCCGGCGAGGCCGCGACGGGTGCGCTGATGCCGTGTGCGCGCAGGCGCCGTGCCGTCAACGACGGCGGCACGGCTACTTTTCCTTGCGCCAGTTGATGGAGCCGCGCGTTTCGATGGTGCTGGACTCGATTTCCACGTCGAAGCCCTTGCGCAGCAGGTACTTCAGCGTCACCGCCGAGCCGGAGCCCACCATCGACACGCCATAGCTGACGTACAGCTTCGGCGACAGGTACTTGCCCACGCCGAAGACCGAGCCGCCCAGCGTGCGCGACTCCAGTACGCCGGCATCGTCCAGGCCGATCTTCGCGCCCAGCTGCGAGGCCAGCAGGCCGGCGCCGGCGCCGAGTGCGGACGAGGCCGCGTTGATGCGCTGGCTTTCGTCGCTGCTGGCGGTGTTGAGCGAACGGCCCAGCACGAGGTAGGCGAGGGCTTCGGACTCGGACATCGACGGATTCGACCAGACGCGCGCGCGCGGCTGGCTGGCGCGGCCGGTGACGTCGATGCCGGCGGTGACGCCCGCACTGACCACCTCACGCTCGGCGCGGATGTTGATGCGCGGATCGGAGACGGCGTTGTTGCTCCAGGTCAGTTCGCCGCGGGTGATGCGCAGCTTCTGTCCGTAGGCTTCGTAGCGGCCGTCGACGTCGAGCCGGCCGGTCGCCAGCATTTCGCGGCCCGGCTGCGAGCGCACGTGCATGGTACCCGCCAGCGTGCCTTCCAGACCGTAGCCCTTCAGTTCGACCTTGTCGCCGACCTTCAGGGCCAGATCGAGATCCAGCCGCGAACTGGGCGCGCGCTCCGGATCGACGGGGTCGAGGACCACCACGTCTTCCGATGCGGAGACGCCATCGTCTAGCTTTTCGACGTCGATCGTCGCCGACGGGATGCCGACCTCGCCGCGCACCTGGATGGTGTTGTCGGCGAAGCCCACCTGCAGGTTCGGCGACGCGACCGCGCGCAGGTCGGTGGTGTCGGAGACCAGCACGTTGTCGCCGCGCACCTGGAACTGCAGCGGCGTGGTGTCGTTGTTCCAGCCCAGCGTGCCGGTGACGTTGAGCACGCCACCGGTCCCGGTACCGCCGGTGGACGACACGGTCTTCATGCTGCCGCTGATGCGCGCACTGCCGTCGGACAGTGCGACCAGTTCGGCGCCGCCGTCGGCCAGCGACACGCCGAGCGCGGGCAGTTCGCCGGTGAACTCGGTCAACGTCGCTTCGCCGCTGAGCAGCGGGTGTCCGCGCGTGCCGGCGACGCCGATGTGGCCCGCCAGCTTGCCCTGCGGACGCACCAGGTCCGGCGAGAACAGTTCCAGCCAGAACAGGCGCGAGTTGTGGAAGTACAGGTCGCCCTTCAGCGGCGCGAACGCATCCCAGCCGGTGTTGAACGTGGCATCGACGTAACCGTCGCCCTTGAAGCCGGTGCCCAAGCGGCCCTGGATCCGCTGCGGGGTGAAGTCCACATCGAGGGTGAAGTTGTCGTAGCGGATGATCTCGCCACGCGCGGTCGTGCCCATCTTCAGGCCGCCGTCGAGTGAGGCCAGGTGCACTTCACCCTGCCACGCATTGCCGGCGGGACGCAGCGTCGCATCGAGGGTGAACTCGCCGCGCAGCGTCAGCGGGCGGCCGTCGCTGGGCGGCAGCCACGGTTGCACCAGGGCGAGCGACAACGCTTCGCCCCGGATCTCCAGCCCCTGCCGCGGCCAGTTGGCGCTGGCGCACAGCGCGCCGCCGATGTCCGAGCCGAGGCAGCTTTCCGACAGCGTCCAGTTGGCACCGTTCTGCGCGAAGCGTGCCGGTTGCCGCAGCGTCCACGGGCTGCCTTTCGACAGCGCGATGCGCAATGCATCCAGCGTGCCCTGCCAGTTGGCGCCACGTTTCTGCGCCGTGCCCGACAGCGCGACCGCGCCCATCGCATTGCGCGCGTCGCCGTCGAAGCGCAGGTCTTCCACCGCCCCGCGCGCCGTCACGCTGACGCTGTCCAGTACGGTACCGACATCGATCGCGCTGCCCTGCAAGGCGAGGTTGCCGTCGCCGCTGCGCCACGGCAGGCGACCACGCAGGCTGAGCGTACCGGCGCTCCAGTCGTTCCAGCGCAGGTTCTGGCCGCCGAGGTCGGCATCGACGTTCGGTGCAGTGCGGGCGCCGGTCAGGTTGACCGTGCCGGCCAGCGTGCCGCTGGCGTCCGGCAGCAGGTCCGCCAGGTTGAGCGGGTCGAACGCGGCGTCGATGTCGAGCGTATCGCCGACCTTGCCCTTGGCGGTGACGCGGCTGCCGCCGAGCGACAGCGCGAGATCGCCCGAGCCGTTGTTGCCATCGAGGGCGAACGTGCCGCGCGCATCCAGTGCGCGGTCGCGCAGGCGCCCGTTGAGCCTCGGGATGTCCAGCGTGCCCTGGAACAGGCCGTCTTCGCGCTGCTTGCCCTTCGATGCGAGCTGACCGGACACGTTGCCGTTCCAGCCCGCCGCGAAGTAGCCGGGATCGAAGCCGGCGAGCGTGGCGGTGACGTCCCAGTCCAGTGCCGGCGACCAGCCGACGGTGCCGGTGGCGTCCAGCGTGCCTGTCGGCATGGTGGCGCGCAGCGTCTTCAGCTGCGCGCGCTCGGCGTTGCCGCTGCCATCGAATTCCAGCAGTGCGCTGTCGTCGCCACGGGTCAGCGTGGCCTTGCCTATCGCGGCCCACGCTTCGAGTTTGCCGGCCACGCCGAAGTCGCCTTCGGCACCGATCATGCTGTCCGCTTCCGCGCCCCAGCGCAGTCCGCGCGCGTTGACTGCGAAGCGGAACTCGGGATTCTCCGGCACGGTGAAATCGGCGCGGCCGCGCAGCGAGGCGTAGCCATCGAACGCGCGGATCGCCAGCGGCTCGACGGTCAGCACTTCGCCATCGATGCGCGCATGCGAGGGTTCGATCACCACCGCGATGTCGCCCTGCTGCACGGTGCCCTGCAGGTCGGCCGCACCGCCGGCGCCCTTGGCGACCAGGTCGAACGATACCGGCGTGCTGTCGTCCATCACGCCCAGCAGCGAGAGATCCAGCGCTTCGGTCTTCGCCGCGAAGTTCCAGGTCGGCTTGGTCTCGCCGCGCAGCGTCAGCGTGGCGCGCAGCGGTGCCGGTGCGGCACCGGACACGCCGACATTCATGCGCGCACGGTTGCCGCGGGCTACCAGTCCGATGCGCGCCGGTGTGCGCCCGAGCGATGCGGGGAACACGCCGGTGGCCGTGAGATCGGTCGCGTAGCCATCGCGTGGCGCGTAGCTTCCATGTACGCCAAAGGCGCCACGGTCGCTGGCGATGGCCAGCTTCTCCGCGATCACGTAACCATTGCCGATGTCGATGCCGCCGCTGGCATGGGTGATGTCGATGACGGGCTGCCCGCCCTGGCGGATCAGGAAGCGATCGATTCCCAGTGCATCGGCCTGGATCGCCAACGGCATCTCGATCTGCGGCAGCAGGTCGGGCCAGTGCGGCAACTCGAACGGTTCGTCGCTCTCCGGCACGTCGAGCATCGCGCCGCGCAGCTTCAGCACGTCCAGGCGCAGGCGCTTGCCCAGCAGCGGACGCAGGTCCGGCTCCAGGTAGACCTCGTCGGCGGTGAAGTGGATCTTGTCCCAGCGGAAGTCCACGCCGCGCAGGGTCAGCGGGCCGGCGATCGGTCCTTCCACCTCGCGATAGTCCAACGACGCGTCCGCCGGCAGCCGCGCCTTGATCTGCGCCAGCAGCACGTCGCGGCCGGCGACGGTCTGCAGCAGCCAGTACAGGCCGATGCACAGCAGCACGGTGAGCACGCCGGTGCCGATCGCGCTGCGGATCGCCAGCGTGCGCATGCGTGCCTTGCGGCGCGCGCGCAGTTCGGCGATGCGCGCCTCGCGCTCTTCCGGCGTCAGGTCGTCGGGGAGCTTGTACTTCCTCACAGATCCGTCCCGATGTTGAGGTAGATCTGGAAGCTGGAGTCCGGATCGTTGAGGCCGTGCGCCACGTCCAGGCGTACCGGTCCGACCGGCGAACGCCAGCGGAAGCCCACGCCCACGCCGGTGCTCAGGTCCGGGCGCGTGCCATCGAAGGCGCTGCCGGTGTCGACGAACACCGCGCCGCCGTACGGACCGCCCTTCGGATAGAACTCGTATTCGACGCTGCTGGTCAGCACGTTCTTCGCGCCCAGCGCGTAGTCGCCGCGGCGCGGGCCGACCTCGCGCCAGGCGTAGCCGCGGATGCTGCGGTCGCCGCCGGCGAAAAAGCGCAGCGACGGCGGCATCGCCACCAGCGAGCTGGTGAAGGTGTGGCCGTATTCGCCGCGCACGATCAGCGCGCTGTTCGTCTTGTAGCGCTGCGACCAGCGTGCGCGCATGTGGAACTGCAGGAAGTTGGCATCGGAGCCCGCGCCATCCACGCCGCCGCGCAGCAGGATGGAACCGGCCAGCTGGTCGGGACGGTTCGAGCCGACCGGCGAGTTGGTGTAGTCGGCGCGCAGCGACGGGTAGGTGAACGTGGCGTACTCGACGGTAGTGTCGGGCAGGCCGGTGAGCGGATCGTCCTCGACGTAGCGCCAGCGCTCGCGCAGCGCGTGGATCGACGCCACCGCCGTCCAGTCCTCGCTCACCTGGCCGCTGCGGCTGCCGGTGAACTCGACGTGGCGCAGGTCGATATAGTCGGTCTGTTCGTCGCTGGCTTGCACGCCGACGGTGTACCAGCCGTCCAGCCACTTGAACGCGGGAATGCGGTACTGCGTGACCAGCGTCTTGCGCTTCTGCGCGTAGTCCAGGAACGTGGACAGCTTGTGCCCGCGCGAGTTGACGTAGCGGCGGTCCAGGCCCAGGCGGATACCGGGGCCGCTCTCGGTGCCGTACGCCAGGCCGGCGGTGTAGATGTCGCGCTTGGCCAGTTCCAGGTTCACGTCGATCGGCACGCGGCCGTCGACCGCCTTGTCGGGGTTGGCCTGGATGTCGATGCTGGAAAAATAGTCCAGGCCCGACAGCGATTCGCGCAGGCGGTCCAGCTTGCCCTGGTGGAAGTAGCTGCCTTCCTCCCAGTACACCAGCTTCTCCAGCAGGCCCGGGTCGAACTTGTCCTGGTGGAAGGTGGTGGCACCCATGTCGTATCGGATGCCGCTGACCCAGCCCAGCGCGATGTCGGCGGCGTGGTCGGCACGCGTGACCTCGACGCGGCGATGGGTGAAGTCGGCATCGAAGTAGCCGCGGTCGGCCAGGCGCCGCACGATGGCCAGCTTGCTTGCTTCGTACGTGGTGTGGTCGAAGACGTCGCCGACGTTCGGCGCGAACGCCGCCAGGTCTTCCTTCAGGTAGCGGTCGTCGCCGCCTTCGCCCTCGATGGACAGGTCGCGCCGCCGCACGCGCACCGGCTCGCCCAGCTGCACGCGCACGGTGACGGTCAGGCGTTCGTCTTCGGCGCTTTCAGTGCGGGGCGCGTCGAGGGTGACGGTGGGCGAGTAGTAGCCGAACGGCTCCAGCGCCTCGCGCGCCTCGGCCACGGCCTCGCCGAGCAGGTACTCCAGCCGCGACTCGCCGAGCCGCTTGCCCAGCGAGTCGTTCAGCGACAGCGCGGCGTTGATGTTTTCGATCATCAACTCGTCGTCCAGACCTTCGACCTGCACCTTGTCGACGATGGCGGCAGCCCAGGCCGGAGCCGTGGCGGCGAGCAGGACGACGAAGGTGGCGAGGCGGGGGAATCGACGCATGCGCGCAGGATACCCGGTGCGGGTTAAGCGGGGTGAAGGGTGGGCGCGATCACGAAGCGCATCGTTCACGGAAACATGCGATCGCCGCGATGCGCTCCTTCCCCCGCATGCGGGGGAAGGTCGGGATGGGGGCGAGAGAAACATGACGCGAGTGATGTCCATCCAAGCGACCCACGCATCGCGCCTTCCCCCACCCCAGCCCTCCCCCGCAAGCGGAGGAGGGGGCGCAATGCGAGGGCGTCAGCCCGAGAGATGCTCGATCGCCGCCACCGCGCGAAAGCGGTCGGCCAGGCGCTTGAGCAGGGCCAGGCGGTTTGCGCGCACGGCCGGGTCGTCGGCATTGACCATCACGCTGTCGAAGAACGCGTCGACCTGCGGGCGCAGGCGGGCGAGGTGGTTCAGCACGGTCACGTAGTCGTGGTGGTGCAGGGCTTCGTCGGTCTCGCCCAGCACCGCTTCCACCGCTTCGGCCAGCGCGCTTTCGGCCGGGTCGGTCAGCAGCGCGCGATCGATGGCGTGCGGGATGGGGATGTCGGCCTTCTTCAGGATGTTGCCGATGCGCTTGTTGGCGGCGGCCAGCGCGTCGGCTTCCGGCAGTGTGGCGAAGGTGCCGATGGCGTCCAGGCGGGTGTCGAAGTCGTACAGCGAGGCGGGCTTGAGTTCCGCGACGGCATTGAAGTGCGCGGCAGGCACGCCCTTGTCGGCGTAGTAGCTGCGCAGGCGGTCGAGGATGAAGTCGTAGAGTTCTTGAGATTGATCCTTGGTCAGCTCCAGCACTTTCAAGAAACGGTCCTGAGCAACTTCTGGCCCGAAGAGCTCGTTTTTCAGATCTTGCACGGCTGCGGTGCTCAGGGCGCCAGCGACTTCAGCTACTGCGGCCTTGTTAGGCAAAGTGGCAATTACGACCATTGTGTTCGAAAAAAAGCTGGAAAGCGCCAAGAGAGGCTTGAGGCGAATATTCAAGCCCGATTCAATGATCGTTCGCGCAAGCCCAAGCGCATTTCGCCGCAGTGCGAACGGATCCTTATTGCCGGTAGGCTTCAACCCTGCGGCGAAACCGCCGGCCAGCGTATCGAGGCGCTCGGCAATCGCGAGCACCTTGCCCAGCGGCGAGAGCGAGATGTCGTCGCCGGCGAAACGTGGCTGGTAGGCCTCGTCGATGGCCAGCGCGATCTCCTTCGGTTCGCCGGCGGCGAGGGCGTAGTGACGGCCGGCGATACCCTGCAGCTCGGGGAACTCGTTGACCATGCGCGATTGCAGGTCGTTTTTGCTCAACTCAGCAGCACGACGTGCTGATGCTGGATAAACGCCGATTTCATCGCCGATCTCTTTTGCGATCCATTCGGCTAGCTCGGCAACACGCTCTACCTTCTGTGCCACGCTGCCCAGCTTGGCCTGGTAGGTGACGGTCTTCAGGCCATCGCCCATCGACGTCAGGCCCTGCTTCAGGTCCTCGTCGAAGAAGAACTTCGCATCGCTGAAGCGCGGACGGATCACGCGCTCGTAGCCCTTGCGCACTTCGTCGACGTTCTGCGACTCGATGTTGGCGATGCCGATGAAATGCTCGGTCAGCTTGCCGCCATCGCTCAGCACCGGGAAGAACTTCTGGTTGATCTCCATGGTCTCGATCAGCGCTTCCTGCGGCACGGCCAGGAACGCGGATTCGAAGCTGCACAGCACCGCCGCCGGCCATTCGGTCAGGCAGACCACCTGTTCCAGGTTGTCGTCGGTGATGCGCGCGCTGCCACCCGCCTGCTCGGCCGCCTTGTGCACTTCCGCGGCTATCCGTGCGCGGCGCGCGTCGGGATCGACCAGCACCTTCGCGCCTTCCAGGGCGATGACGTAGTCGTCGGGATTGTTGATCCATACCGCCTTGTCGTGCTCGAAGCGGTGGCCGCGGCTCATGCGGTCGGACGTCACGCCCAGCACATCGGCGGGCACCACATCGTTGCCGAGCAGCAGCACCAGCCAGTGCACCGGCCGCGCGAAGGCGTAGTCGTGGTCGCCCCAGCGCATCGGCTTGGGGATCGGCATGCCGGCCAGCGCCTCGCGCACGATGTCGGCCAGCAGGTCGGCGGTCTTCGCGCCGGGCTTCACCGCGCGGTGGACGAAACGCTCGCCCTTGCCGTCGGTGGTGCGCTCCAGCTGCGTCCAGTCGATACCGGCCTTCGCCGCGAAGCCTTCCAGCGCCTTGGTCGGCGCGCCGTTCGCGTCCAGCGCGATGTTGAGGTACGGGCCGAGCACTTCGGATTTCTGCTCCGGCTGTTCCACGTCGACCGCCGGCAACAGCACCGCCAGGCGTCGCGGCGTGTACAGCGGCTTGGCGTCGCCGCGTTCGTAGCCGATGCGGCGCTTCTCCAGCGCCGCGATCACGCCATCGAAGAAAGCCTGCGCCAGGCCCGGCAGCGCCTTGACCGGCAGCTCTTCGGTGCCCAGTTCGACCAGCAGGGATTTTTGTTCGCTCATGTGCATGCAACCTTGAGTTGTTCCCTTCTCCCTGCGGGAGAAGGTGCCCGAAGGGCGGATGAGGGTGCGGCGGAGTCCGTGGCGGTGAACCATCCGGATTCCGCCGGACCCTCTCCCCAACCCCTCTCTCCCACAGGGACTTCCTGCGGTCGCCGAGGGGAGAGGGGCTTCAAGCGGTTTCTTTCTTCAGCCCGGGAAAACCCAGCTTCTCGCGCTGCGCGTAGTACGCCTCGGCCACCGCCTGCGCCAGCTTGCGCACGCGCAGGATGTAGCGCTGGCGCTCGGTGACGGAGATCGCGCGGCGCGCGTCCAGCAGGTTGAAGCTGTGGCTGGCCTTGGTGACCTGCTCGTACGCGGGCAGGGGCAGGCCGGCTTCCACGAGCTTGAAGGCTTCCGCTTCGTACGCGTCGAAGCGCTTGAACAGTTCGTCGACATTGGCGTGTTCGAAGTTGTACGTGCTCTGCTCGACTTCGTTCTGGTGGTACACGTCGCCGTAGGTCACCACGCCCTGCGGACCGACCGTCCACACCAGGTCGTAGACGTTGTCGACGTTCTGCAGGTACATGCAGAGGCGCTCGAGGCCATAGGTGATCTCGCCCAGCACCGGGCGGCATTCCAGGCCACCGGCCTGCTGGAAGTAGGTGAACTGGGTGACTTCCATGCCGTTCAACCAGACTTCCCAACCCAGACCCCAGGCCCCGAGGGTCGGCGATTCCCAGTTGTCCTCGACGAAGCGCAGATCGTGCACGCGCGGATCGATGCCCAGCGCCTTCAACGAGCCCAGATAGAGTTCCTGGATGTTGTCGGGGTTCGGCTTCATCACCACCTGGTACTGGTAGTAGCGCTGCAGCCGGTTTGGGTTTTCGCCGTAGCGGCCGTCGGTGGGGCGGCGGCTGGGCTGCACGTAGGCGGCATTCCACGGCTCGGGACCGAGGGCGCGCAGGAAGGTGGCGGGGTGGAAGGTGCCGGCGCCCACTTCGAGATCCAGCGGCTGGATCAGCACGCAGCCCTGCTCGGCCCAGTACTGGTTCAGAGTCTGGATCAGGGCCTGGAAACTGAGGCCCTGGAAGGTGGTTACCGGTGAAATGGTTTGTCCGGCCATCGCGTTATCGTGCACTGCGGAAAAGCGGGCTAGTATACGGGCAAGCCCTTGTCCTTCCGCCGCTTTTCGCCCGTTCGCCGCCGTCGTGGATACTTCCGTGAAAGCCCCCTTCCTCATCGTCGAAACCGGACAGCCGGTGCAGTCGATGCGGCGTTATGGCGGCTTCCCGCACTGGATCCGCGTGGCCGCCGGGCTGGAGGCGGACGAGACCGTGGTGGCGAACGTCGAGCGCGGCGATGCGCTTCCTTCGCGCGAGGGGTTTGCCGGCGTCATCGTCAGCGGCTCCGCCGCGATGGTCACCGACCGCGCCGACTGGAGCGAGCGCAGCGCCGACTGGCTGCGCGATGCCGCCCACGAAGGCCTGCCGCTGCTGGGCATCTGCTACGGCCACCAGTTGCTGGCGCACGCGCTGGGCGGCGAGGTCGCCTACAATCCGGCCGGGCGCGAATCCGGCACCGTCCACATCGACCTGCACCCGCATGCGCAGGACGATCCGCTGTTCTCGGCGCTGCCGCTGAAGTTCACCGCGCACGCCACCCACGTGCAGACCGTGGCGCGGCCACCGGAAGGCGCCACCGTGCTGGCACGGTCGGAGCAGGACGACTGCCATGCGTTCCGCTGGCGCGACCGCGCCTGGGGCGTGCAGTTCCACCCCGAATTCGCCACCCACCACATGCGCGGTTACGTGCACGCGCGTGCCGACCACCTGCGCAGCGAGGGCCGCTGCCCCGGCACCATCGCCCGCAGCGTGACGGCGGCGCCGCAAGCCCGCAAACTATTGCGGCGGTTCGTCCGCCATGCGCGTGGCCTGCACGCGCGCTGAGCCTTCCTGCTGTACTTCTCCCAGAGAACCCCGATGTCGACGATCAACAAGGTGCCGGCCAGTGCCGGCGCAGAATGGCTGCTGGCGGGTTTCGCCCTGCTGAAGCGCGCACCGGTGCCGCTGGCGACGCTGGCGGTGCTGTGGGGCCTGCTGTCGATGGTCGTGGCGCTGGTGGCGGTGACGCTGCCGGCGATGACGCTGGCCATGCAGTTCCTGCTGGTGCTGGCCGGGCCGCTGTTCTTTGCGGGCATGCTGTGGGCCGTGCGCGAAGTCGACCAGGGTCGCGCGGCGCAGCCGTCGAACCTGCTGCAGCCCGTCCGCGACGGCCATGCGCCGGCACTGTTGGCCACGCTGCTGCCGCAACTGCTGGCTGCGCTGGTGATGGGCGCACTGCTGTTCGTGCTCGTCGGCACCGAACAGCTGCAGCATCTGGCCGATGTCTACCAGAAGATGCAGACCATCGCCGCTGCCGGTGGCCAGCCGGATCCTTCACTGGTCGAAGGCCTGCCGGCCGGCCGCCTGCTGCTGTGGCTGTTGCTGGTGACCGTCGTCTTCGTGGCGGTGGAGTGGATGACGTTCATCGCGTCGCCGCAGATCCTGTTCTCCGGCACGCACGTCATGGACGCCATGCGCAACAGCCTGCGCGCCTGCGTGCACAACTGGACCGCGATGCTGGTGTTCTACCTGCTGGCCGGCATCGCCATCTTCGCCGTGGGCATGGGCTCGCTGCTGGTCGCCTCGATCCTGGCGCTGGTCGTGGGCGGCGCCATTGCGATGGGCCTGTGGCAGTTCACCCTGATGGCGCTGGTCATGCCGGTGCTGGCGGGTGCGGCGTATGCGGCGTGGCGGCAGATGCTGGGCGAGGCGTCGGCTGCGCCGGGTGGCTCTGTGGCGCCGACCCGGATCGAAGTCTGAGCGTCGGGCAGGGCAGACGGTGGGCCGAGGCCCACCTTACCAAGCGGGTCGTTCCTTCTGTTTGAGCGTGCCAGCCGAGACCGGCCCGGGCGCCGCATTCCGTAGAGTCGAGCTTGCTCGACTGAGCCGCGACCAAGGTCGGCCGCAGAGCAGCGGAGCAAGCTCCGCTCTACGACAGGCGATCATCTGCGGTCGAGCCGCTTCATGGTTTGCTGAGCTGCGTGACGACGGCTTGAGCGTCACGAGCGGTGGGCCAAGGCCCGCCCCGTGAGGCGATCGCGTGGCTGGTGCGCGATGGTTGGCCGTCCGGGCGCGCTGCGGCGCGTTCGGCGCATCGCTCAGGCGTTGTCGGCGCGCGTGCGCGGCTTGAGCCATCCCGCCGCGACGATGCCCAGTTCGTACAGCAGGCACATCGGAATGGCGAGCATCAGCTGCGACACCACGTCGGGCGGGGTGATCAGCGCGGCGATGACGAACACCCCGACGATGGCATAGCCGCGGCCCTCGCGCAGCTGCTGCGGCGTGACCCAGCCCAGCAACACCATGATCACCAGCGCCACCGGCAGCTCGAAGCTCACGCCGAAGGCCAGGAAGATCACCATCACGAAGTCGAGGTACTTCGCCGGGTCCGGCGCCAGCGTCACGATGTCCGGCGTGAACACCGTGAGCGCGTGGAACACACTGGGCAGCACCAGGAAGTAGGCGAACGCGCATCCCGCGTAGAACAACAGGATGGCCGACACCAGCAGCGGCATCGCCAGCCGCTTCTCGTGCTTGTAGAGGCCAGGTGCGACGAAGCTCCACGCCTGGAACAGCAGCCACGGCGAAGACAGGAACAGCGCCAGGAAGAACGCCAACTTGATCGGCGCGAAGAATCCGGAGGTCGGATCGCTGGCGATCATCTGCGTGGCCTGGCCCGCGGGCAGCTGGGAAATCAGCGGCTGGGCAAGGCGGTCGTAGAGCTGGCGCACGAACGGCAGCAGTGCGAGCAGGATGATGCCGGTACCGGCCAGCCCGCGCATCAGCCGCGTGCGCAGCTCCAGCAGATGCTCCATCAGGCTGCTTTCGGCTTCCTGTCCCGGGGATGCGCGGTTCATCGTGCGTCCTTCGGCGGGAACAGGTCGGCGGTCGTGCCGGACTCGGGCGCGGGCGTCGCGTCCTGCGGCGCATCGCCGTGCGCGTCGGTGCTCGAGGCGAGACGACCTTCGTCTTCCGTCACGGGATAAGCGGAGTCCGGTGCGGGATCCACCGCCGGTGGTTTCGCCAGCGCAGGCGGCGTGATGGCGGATTCCACGTCGTCGCGCAGCGCCTTCGCGTCGTCGCGCGCGGCCTGCCGCAGGTCCTCGAACTGGCGCTCGGTCTCGCGCGTGCTGTCGCGGATGCGCTGCTCGGTATCGCGCAGGGCGTCCTGGGCGTCCTTGAGGTTGCGCTTCAATTCCTCGGACGCGAGTTCGCGTTCCAGTTCGTCCTTCACCGAATACCACTGCGCGCGCGCGCGGCGTACCCACAGGCCGGCGAAGCGCGCCGCCTTGGGCAGGCGTTCGGGACCCAGCACGATCAGCGCGACGACCGCGATGACCAGCAGTTCACTGAAACCGATATCGAACATGGCCGCGGCCGCGATGCCGCGCGATCAGTTGGCGTCGCGGTCGCGCTCTTTGGCGGCGCTGGACTCATCGGTGCGCGACTGGTCGTTCAGCTGGCCAGCCGGCGCGTCGTCGTCCTTCATGCCCTTCTTGAAGCCCTTGACCGCCTCGCCCAGGTCCTGGCCGGCGTTGCGCAGGCGCTTGGTGCCGAAGACGAGCAACACGACCACCAGCACGATGATCCAATGCCAGATGCTCAAACCGCCCATGGTGTGCTCGCAGGAAAGTTGGGGCGCTCAGGATAGCGCAGGCGGACCGCCGGGATGGCGATCCACCGCCCATTACTTCTGTCAGGGTGTGCTGTCGAGCGGCTCGGTACGCACTTCGCCGTCCTGCACCGGCTCGAATCCCTGGGTCTGCGTGGGGGCCGGGGCTTCGACCACCACCGGCGCGACGGCCGGTGCCGGCGCGCGAGCCTGGGTGTGCGCGCCGCCGGTGCCCCGATTGCCGCGGGCGAGCTCGGTGACCTCTTCCAGTTCGTCGCGGAATCCGACCACCGCGCTCGACGGTTGGCCCGCACGACTCTCGAAAATCGCGCGCGGGGTGGCGGCGCTGCCGTAGACGGCGGTGTTCGCATCGTCGTCGATCTGCAGCACGGCACCGTCGAGCGCCACGCCGGCGAACAGGCCGCGCGCGCGCGACCACGACCAGATCTCCGCCTTCAGCTGGCCATCGGTGGACGCGCTGGCATTGCGGCCGACCGGGCCGGCCGCCACGCCGGCATCGGCGCCGAGGGTGAACTTGCCGTTGACGATGGAGTCGAGCGAGCGGTCGTTGCGGAACACCAGCACCACGTCGGACGACTGCACGCCGGCCTGGAAGCCGATGCTGCCGCCGGTGAGCTTGATGAAGACCGGCTGCGACCAGCTGCCGTCCGGATTCTTCACCGACATCAGGCCGTGGCCGCGACGGCCGCCGATCACCAGGCCGGCCTTCAGCGTATCGGGGATGACGACGATCGCCCGGCCTTCGTCCAGCAGCTTGTCGGGGATGCCGTTCTCGGGAATGCGCTGGATCTCGTTGAGCACGCGCACCGCGTTGGTGGCGCGCTCGTCTTCCTTGGGACCCGCGATGGCCTGGCCGGCGAACAGGGCGGCGGCCAGCGCGAGCGCGGTGGGCGGCAGCAGACGGCGGGACGTGCGGTTCATGGCGGCTCCATCAGGGGGTTTCGCAGCAGGAGGCTGCAACTGCCTGAAAGTAGGCGGGGTCGGATGAATCGGTGCTGACAGCAGGCGCCTACCGCGATCATGGATCCGATCGATTCGGCGCGCCGCGGGCGCTCTGACACAATACACGCATGCCTGACACCCCTCCCACCGCTCTGCTTGTCGTCAACCTCGGCACGCCCGAAGCGCCCACCCCGCGCGCGGTCCGCCGCTACCTGGCCGAATTCCTGCACGACCATCGCGTGGTGCAGCTGACGCGATGGCTGTGGTGCCCGCTGCTGCACTTCGTCATCCTGCCGCTGCGCGGACCGAAGGCGGCTGCCAAGTACGCCAGCATCTGGCTGCCCGACGGCTCGCCGCTCGCGGTGCATACGCGCCGGTTGGCCGCCGCCATGCAGTCGCGGCTGCCGGACTGGCGCGTGCTCGATGCAATGCGCTACGGCGAACCCTCTCTGGCGAAGCGGCTGCAGGCGCTGCGCGCCGAGGGTATCCGTCACGTGGTCGTGCTGCCGCTGTATCCGCAGTACTCCACGACCACCACCGAGTCGGTGCGCGATGTCGTTGCGCGAGCGTCGGCGGGGCTCGAGGTACGCTTCATCGACGACTATTCGGTCGATTCGGGCTGGGTGGCCGCCGTAGTGGCGTCGATCCGGCAGTGGCGGGAGCGCCACGGTGCGGGCGAGCACCTGCTGTTCTCCTACCACGGCCTGCCGCAGCGGCTGGCGCGCAACGGCGATCCGTATCCGCAGCAGTGCGAGGCCAGCACGCGCGCCATCGTGCAGGCGCTGGGCCTGCGCGACGACGAATGGACGCTGACCTACCAGTCCCGCTTCGGCAAGGAGCGCTGGCTGGAGCCTGCCACCGACACCACGCTGCAGGCCCTCGCCGCGCGAGGGGTGCACAAGGTGGACGTGGTGTGTCCCGGTTTCGCGGTGGACTGCCTGGAGACGCTGGAGGAAGTCGGGATCGGTTTCGCCGAGCAGTTCGCCCACGCCGGCGGCGATCTGCGCTACATCGCCTGCCTCAACGACGATGGGCTGCACGCCGACGCGCTGGTCGCGCTTGCGCAACGCGCGGCCGGCACGGGCGCATGACGCTGCGCGAGTTCACCGTCGACATTCCGCTGGGCCGCATCACGGGACTGCGCGGGGGCGACGACGGGTCGCGGGTGCTGGCACTGCACGGATGGCTGGACAACGCGGCCAGCTTCGTCCCGCTGGCGGATCACCTGCCGGGCGTGCAGCTGGTGGCGCCCGACCTGCCGGGCCATGGCCGCAGCGCGCATCTTGCGCCCGGCGCCGAGTACACCAGCGGGGTGGCGGTCAATGCGGTACTCGACATCGCCGATGCGCTGGGCTGGGACACGTTCTCGCTGCTCGGTCATTCGATGGGCGCCGGCATCGCCAGCCTGATGGCGGCGGCAGTGCCGCAGCGCGTGCGGCGGCTGGTGGTGATCGAAGCGCTCGGTGGCCTGGCGGAAACCGTCGAACGCACCGCCGACCGCTGGCGCGAGGCGATCACTGCCGCGCGTGCGCTGCCCGGGAAGCCGCTGCGCGTGTTCGCCGATCTCGCCGCGCCGGTGCGCGCCCGCATGCTGGCCAACCAGTTGAGCGAGCCGGCGGCGCGGCTGCTGGTGGAGCGCGGCGTGCGGCCGGTGGACGGCGGCTTCGTCTGGAGCAGCGATCAACGGCTGACGTTGCCCACGCCGCAACGCCTCGACGAGGCGCAGCTGTCGGCCCTGGTGGCCGGCATCACCTGTCCCACCACGGTGGTCTACGCCGATCCGCCGCAGCCCTACTTTCCCGAACCGCTGCGCTCGCAGCGTGCCGCGCGCCTGCCTGACGGCAGGCTGCATGTCATCGCTGGTACCCACCACCTGCACATGGAAGATCCCGCCGGCGTCGCCGCGGTGGTCTCAGGCTTCCTGGCGTCCTGATCCGCCGCGTTTGGCGGCATGGAAGTCCATGGCCAGCGCCACGTCGCCCTTCCGGATGGGCGCGCTGCTCCGCCACCAGGCGGTGGTGACCGCGTCCAGCTCGCGGTCCTGCTGTGCCAGGCGGCGCAGGAGTGCGATGTCTTCCGCACTGGCCAGTTGTTCGTTGGGCAGGTAGTAGTGCTCCAGCGGTGCGCGCGCCGCGGCCGGTGTCCGTGTCAGGCGGGCGATGAGTCCCGCAGCCGCCAGTCCCGACAGGATGTAGCCGGCGAGCAGCACGGGAATGGAGTCGTGCGTGCTGCCGAGCCACGCCACGCCGGCGGCGGCGGGCAACAGCAGGGCGAGCAGTTTGCCGAGGCGGTCGAAGCGCTGGATGCGGCTGGCATCACGGCGTCGTTCGCGGGCGCGTGCGCCGGCTTCCTCGACCGACAGGCTCTTGCGGCTCATCAGCGCGCGGCGCGCGTTGAGGCTGGTCGCCGTTTCGGTGGCCGGGAGGTTGTACAGCGAGAACTCCCGCGAGGCGTTGCCGGCGCCGGGCGCGCGCGGAAGGGTCGCGACATTGGACGGGAAGGGCGGATGTGGCGTGGGCGGACGCTGGGTCATGGCGGACAGGCGACGGAAGGAAGGGGCCGGCCGGCGGCCCGGCGCTCCCTGCCGGCCCGCCGGATCCGGCTTGCCCTCAATTCGTGACGCGCGTCTCATTCAGGACATGGGCGGCGCGCGCTGCCCAGCGGCGCCCTACGGGGTGTTGAGCAGCCGGTGCAGCCGGGCTTTCAGCCGGCGTCCCTCGGCGTGGAACCACGCCCGCTCATCGCGCCAGGCAGGGAAGCGGATTTCGACCTCCCGCCAGAAGGCCGGTGAATGGTTGGCCTGCAGCAGGTGGCAGAGTTCGTGGACCAGCACGTACTCGAACGCCGACGGTCGGCCCAGCACCAGCGCCAGGTCCAGCGTCAGCGTGCCGTCCGGCGCCAGCGAGCCCCATTGCGAGGACATCACCTTCAGGCGGATCTGGCGTGGCGCGCGGGGCAGGCCGGCGAGGTAGCCCGGCAGCCATCGTCCGATGTCGGCGCGCGCCTCGGCTTCGTAGAACGCGCGCAACGTCCGCCGCAGGGTGACGTCGCTGACGCGGGCAGGCAGGTGGATGTGGATGCCGTCATCCAGCCGCTCGATGCGGGCGAAGCGGCCCTCGTGCCACCGCAGGGGAACGTCCTCGCCGCGCAACGGCAGGTGGGTCGTCTCCCCCGGGACGAACGCGGGCGCATCGTCGTCCGGCGCGTGGCGCGCGAGCTGCTCGGCCAGCCATCCGCGATGCTGGTGCAGGAAGCGATCGCCCGACACCAGGCTGGCGCGCCACGGCAGCGTCAGCCGTGCGCCACGCTCGTCGATGCTGAGCTTCAAGCGCTTCGCCCGCGGATCGCGGACGCGCTGGATGTCGATCGTGCGACCGTCCTCCAGCTGCATCGTCACCGTGTCGCGCTCGACGCTGCGGGGCGTGCGGGTGATCAGGCGCTGGAGCAGGGACGGCATGGGGCGATGTTAGCGGATGGGCCGCCGCGGCCGCGTGCGCTCAGTCGGCCTTGCTGAGCTTGAGCGCGTGCTCCAGCACCAGGAACAGCCGCTTCAGCTCGCCCGCCATCAGCGCGAAGCGTGCATCCAGTTCGGCGCGCAGGTCGTCGTGGTCGGTGTTCTCCAGCTGGTCGACCGCGCCGTCGAGGAACTTCAGCTTGCGCACGATCAGGTCCTCGCCGAGGACGAACGACACGTGGTCGTCCAGCACCAGCGCCAGCTTGGTGACCTGCTTGCCGGCTTCCAGGTGCTTGGCGATTTCATCGCTCTGCAGCTCCTGGTTCTGGCACTTCACCACCGCGCCGCCTTCCATCGCGTCCTTGAGCTCGCATTCCTCGCCCAACGACAGGCCTTCCGGCAGCGGCTCGCCGGCGATCCAGCCGGTCAGCACGTTGCGCGGGGCCACTTCGGCGTTGAGCGGCAGCGCGGGGAAGCTGCCGAGCGCACGGCGCACTTCCGACACCACGTTCTCGCCGGTCTTGCGCGAGGACGCGTCGACGGCGATGAAGCCGTGTTCCAGGTCGATCAGCGCATCGGTGCGCGACGGCTTCACGAACGCGCGCGGCAGCAGTTCGTGCAGCAGGTCGTCCTTCAGCCGCTTGCGGGTCTTGCCGCCGGGCTTGCGCCCTTCCTTCGCCTCGATCTCCAGCAGCTTTTTCTGCAGCAGGTCGTTGACCACGGCGCCGGGCAGGATCTTGTCCTCGCCGCCCACGCTCAGCCAGATGGCGTCGTTGATACGGTGGGACAGGGCCTCTTCGCCACGGCCGAACGGCGAGATGAAGCCGCGCGAGGACAGTTCCAGCGGACCGACGGGCTTGAGCGCGGCCTCGGGGAGGAGTTCATCGAGCTGGGAGAAATCGAGCGAGGTGGGGAAGCGGAACAGGGTCAGGTTGCGGAAGAACATGAAAGGACCGGGTTGGGAAGGGGTGGTTCGTGTTTGCTCGTCATTCCCGCGAAGGCGGGAACCCAGTGCCTTTCACGGGCGCCTGGGAATCTGTCGAACGTCGCTGGGTTCCCGCCTCCGCGGGAATGACGACGTTGGGTAAACGTGCGGTCAAGCGTCGTCGTCGGCCATCGCGTGCGGCTCGCCCGCCAGCCAGGCATGGGCGTTGGGCAACGCCGCGCCGTCGCGATGGCCCAGCGAGAGGAAATCGAACAGGTTCGGGTCGGAAAGCTGCGAGGGCCGGATGTCGCCCAGCGCGCGCGCGACGGTCTCGATGCGGCCGGGCGTCTCGCGTTCCCACGCATCCATCATCTTCTTGACCTGCTTGCGCTGCAGGTTCTCCTGGCTGCCGCAGAGGTTGCAGGGAATGATGGGGAAGCCCCTGGCCTCGGCGTATTCGGCGATGTCGTCCTCGCGCACGTAGGCGAGCGGGCGGATCACCACGTGCTTGCCGTTGTCCGACAGCAGCTTGGGCGGCATGCCCGACAGCTTGGCGTGGAAGAACATGTTCAGGAAGAACGTCGCCACCAGGTCGTCCCGGTGGTGGCCCAGCGCGATCTTGGTGAAGCCGTTCTCTTCGGCGTAGCTGTACAGCGAGCCGCGGCGCAGGCGCGAGCACAGCGAGCACATCGTCTTGCCTTCCGGGATCACCCGGCTGACCACCGAATAGGTGTCCTGCTCGATGATGTGGAACGGCACGCCGACGCGCTCCAGGTACTCCGGCAGCACGTGCTCGGGAAACCCGGGCTGTTTCTGGTCCAGGTTCACCGCCACCAGCTCGAAGCGGACCGGCGCCTTCTTCTGCAGCTGCAGCAGGATGTCCAGCATCGTGTAGCTGTCCTTGCCGCCGGACAGGCACACCATCACCTTGTCGCCCTCCTCGATCATGCCGAAATCGGCGATCGCCTGGCCGACCTGGCGGCGCAGGCGCTTGGCCAGCTTGCCCTGCTCATGCGCGACACGGCGGGGATCGACCGCCGGGCGGCGCAGGACGGGGTCGGGCAGGGGCAGGACGGTACTCATGGCGCCATTGTACCGGGGTGCGGTGACGCCCTCGCCGCCGGCGGTGTACGCTCGCGGCGTGGACATCGACAACCCCGCCGACATCGCCGAGAAGATCGCCGCGCTCCGGGTGGAGCATCGCGACCTGGACGAAGCCATCGTGCGGCTGGTCGACGACGCGGACGCCGACGAGGTCGCGATCAAGCGCCTGAAGAAGCGCAAGCTGTGGCTGAAGGACTGCATCGCGCGGCTCGAGAGCGCGCAGATCCCGGACGAGCCCGCCTGACGGCAGGGAAAACGAAGGCCCGCCGGAGCGGGCCTTCAGGTGAGCGGGCCGAAGGCCTATCGGTAGAGACGGACGACCTGCAGCGTCCAGTCGACTTCCTTGTCGCCGGCCCTGGCCTCCAGCGCGGCATGTTCCGCGGCAAGGAACGCATCGGCGGCAGGCGAATCCAGGTCGCCGATGGCTTTCAGGGCCATGGCGCGGTCCTGCCAGAGCGTGCCGTCGCGGTAGATCGATGTCAGCAGCTCCAGCTGGTCGACCGCACCCAGCGTGCCCAGCGAGGAAATGGCTGCCAGACGGACGTACTCGTCCGGATCGCGCGCCAGCACCGCCATGGGGCCGATCGCCGTCGGGTTGTTGGTGAAGCCGAGCGCGTACACGTCCAGATAACTGTCGTCGCCGCGCGTGGCGATCTTCTTCACCAGACGGTCCACATCGGCATCGCTGCTGCGCGCGCCGTGCAGGCGGGCGGCGATCTTCGCCGCCAGTTCCTTGATGGCGAGCGACAGCGGCTGGTTGAACGTGGGCTCGACGACTTCATCGAAGCTCCAGACCGGGACCTTGCCGCGCTTCACGAACACGCCGAGGCGCTGTTTGCCTTCCGACGTCACCAGCTCGCCACCCAGGAAGGTCAGCGTGACGAACGGGCTGAAGCCGTTGGCGCGATGGTTCTGCATGCGGAATGCCGTCAGTTCCAGCGTCGGCAGCCCCGTGCCTCCCAGGTCGACCTGCGTGGGCAGGCCGCGCGCCACCAGCTCGGCCTGCAGGTTGCTGGCCAGGTAGCCGGCGGCATCGAGCGGCGCGCCGTCCACCGTCAGGGCGGCGGGCAGGATGCCGCTGGAGAAGGCGCGGCCCGCGCCGGGACGGGCATCGACCAGGGCCAGCGTCGTGGCAGGCGCGCTGGTGCCGAAGACCAGCTGCTCGGAGGGCGCCGGGTGACGGACGGAATACGACTTGGGTGCGCAGCCCGCGAGCAGCGCGAGCGCGGCCACGCATGCGGCCATGCGGGCGAAATGATGGACGTGCATTGAGTTCCCCTGTGTGGTGTGACGTTCCTTGTGGCGCCCGGTCCCCACCGGATGCCGCGGGCGAGTATAGCCATGACGGCACGGCCGAGACGCGGCTGCGCGATGTCCTTGTCGGGCGACGCAATCTGACGCAGCGCGTCACTCCGGCGCAGTCCCCTGCGCCACGGCCGGGACCGCGCAATGCGCGGCAGACGCGTGGCGGCGGGCCACATGCGCGTGCAATCCACAGTTGGCCCGATGCTTGCTTGATAGCCCGCGTGGGGATGTCCCCTACCGACTGACCGTCTGCCGTCCTGCCGGCGCCGCGGTTCCCGAAGCACAGGCCTCGCGCGCTGCCGCGCCGTGGCGAGGGAGTGGCATGGAGCAGGACAAAACGTTCAACCACCGGGTGCCGATGTCCGCCCGCGAAGCGCGTATCGCATCGGCGTCGGCCGAGGCGGCGCTGGCCGGCATCGGACTACGGATGCACCGCATC
Source organism: Pseudoxanthomonas japonensis (assembly GCF_010093445.1). Lineage (GTDB taxonomy): Bacteria > Pseudomonadota > Gammaproteobacteria > Xanthomonadales > Xanthomonadaceae > Pseudoxanthomonas_A > Pseudoxanthomonas_A japonensis. Next base: position 24,532 of record NZ_PDWW01000029.1, read on the forward strand.
CAGCCCGGGGAGCCGCTGGGCGACGTGCCGCGCCTGCGCCGCGAGGTCTACTTCCACGAGCAGGGCCAGTTCGGCGACCGCAGCAAGCGCGTCACCGATGGCCTGGACGATTGCGGCACCACGCTGGCGGTGGAGAAGGGCCAGCAGGCGATCGCGACGCTGCGCCTGCACGACTTCTCGCCGCTGGCGGTGCAGGTGGAGTACGGCAGCCTGTTCCGGATCGACGAGTTCGCGCGCACCTGGCCGTTGTCGCAGGTGGCGGTGGGCACGCGCTTCGCGGTGCAGGCCGACCAGCGCAGCAAGCCGGTGGTGGATCGCCTGATGGAAGAAGCCTACCGCTGGGCGCAGGAGTCGCGCATCCAGTTCTGCCTGCTGGCGTGCGAGCCGTTCCTGCATGGCGTGTTCGAGCACTACGGTTTCCGCGAATACCTGCCCCCGGCGATCCTGCCGGGCGGCGTTGACCTGCTGCGCATGGTGCTGGTGATGGAGGACGAACCGTATCTGTCCGAATGCGGATCACCGCTGCACCGGCTGATCCGCGAGCCCGCGCGCGCGCTGCCGTCGAAGGCGTGGCTGACGCGCCAGTTCCACGCGATGTCGTGAGCCTGAGCGCCGTCAGCAGACGGCGTTGAGCGCGGCGAGCAGCCGGACCAGCGCCGTCTGGCTGCGTTCGCCGGTCTTGTCGAACACCACCTTCAACCGTGTCTGTGCCGTCGATACCGCGATGCCGCAGGCCTGCGCCGCGAGTGCGAGGTCGGTATGCTGCAGCATCGCCACGGCAAGACGGCGCTCGGCATCAGTGAGGCCGAACAGGTGCTGCAGGGCCTGTTCCAGTCGCACAGGGCTTGCCGACGCGGTGGGCTGCACGAAGACCAGCAATGCCGCATCGCCGGCCAGCAGCGGCGGCGCCAGCGGATGCGCGGTGATCGCCACGGCGCCGATGCCGGGCGCCTGCACCACCAGCTTCTCGACATCGCCCCCGCGGCCATCCGGTCGTGCCAGCGTGGCGCGCGCAAGCAGTTGTTGCAGGGCGGCATCCTGCCAGCCCGGCGCGGCCAACTGTCCTCCTCCCGTGCGCTGCAGGACACCCAGGCCAAGCAGGTGGTCGCCAGCTCCATTCGCACGCAGCAGCTTGCGGTTGGCGGACAGTGTGAACATCGCCATCGGCGACTGCTCCAGCGCCGTCTCCAGCGAATCGACGCGCCGCTGCAGCAGCTCGAGCCGGCGCATGATGGCGTAGGCGTTCACCCAGTGCGGCACCACGCGCTGGAACAGGCCGAGCTCGTCCTCGTCGAACAGGCGGTGGCGATCGTCGCGGCAGATCGACAGCGTGATGGAATTCATCCCGTCGTAGTGGCCCACCGCCGCCACCTGCTGCTCCACGCCGAACTGGCGGTAGTAGGCGTTGTAGACGTCGGTGCGGCGCATCTGTGCATTGGGCAGCAGGTCTTCGGTATTGAACACGCGCCCGGTGGCGAGCTGCGGCATCGCGCGGCTCACCCAAGGGTCCACGTTGAGGTTGAGCGGTCGCATTTCCGCCGCCATACGCTCGGGATCCGCACCGGCCACCCGCGTCACGCTGCCGCGTCCGCAGCCCAGGTCGTGGCCGAGGATTCCGGTGAGATGGCTGTGCGTGGCCTGGCCCAGCAGGACATTGAAATCGTCCAGTCGGTCCGGGTCCAGGATCGATTCGTACAGCGGCTCGAGCACGCGCGCCAGAGCGTGGTCGTCGTTCATCGGTTGTCCCCCGTGTTGGTGCGCGGATCGTGTCCGGCCCATCTTCACCGCAGTTAATTACGAAATGCGTCCGGGCACAAGCGCGAAACGCGCCCTCGCGTCAAGTCCGGAACGGGAGTGCGCGCATCTGTCGCAGGCGGCTATCGTCCGCGGAGGGGGCGTGATCGCCGCGTGCGGCGGATCGCACGGTGCCATGGGGAGATGGCGGCCGGGAGATGCGCGGGCTCAAGGATGACGAGCGAGGTGCCGATAAGGCTGCGAAGGATTGCGCCGTGGCATCGCGTGGCGCCGTCGCACCCGACCGTCCCGTCCGGAATCCGATCATGTCCCTGTCCCGTGTCCTTCTCGTCCTTGCATGCCTGGCCATCGGCATTCCCGGCGCGCGCGCGCAGGAAGCCGCCACCACCGAGCCTGCCATCGACGCCGCTGCATGGGGGCCCTACCTCCGGTTGGCGGAACACAGCTGGCAGCTTGGCGATGGGTACCGCGTGGATTGGCATTGGTTGTCGCCGGGCCAGGAGCTCCGCGAGCAATGGATCAACCCGCACGACGGCAAGGTGGTGCAGACCAACGTCATCCGTCCTGGCGATGCGCCGGGACGACTGCTGCTGACCTCGTCGCTGCTCGGCATGAATCTCAAGTGGCAGGGGCGCATCGCGTCGCCGGGCGAGGTGGTCTGGGCGCGCGAAGGCATGATCAAGCTGCCCTACCGGCTGCGCCTCGCGAGCGATGACAAGGTGATGTACGAGGGCGTCAAGCTCAAGGACGAGCAGGTGACGGACGTGAAATACGCGCATGAGCTGAAGCCGCTGGCACCCAGCGACAGCGCGCCCGTCGTCGCGGATGCGGCCGACGTTCATGCCGGGACACCGGTGGCGACGATGCCGGCCTCCGGCTCCGAAGCGATGGCGACGACACTCGTGCCCGCGCCCGTGTCCACGCAGGCGCTGCCCGAACCGCCGCCCGCACCCGCGCCGGTCATCACCGGCCTGGGGCCGCTGGCGGCGTTGTCGGGCCAGACCTTCACCTGGTGCAAGCCCTCGCAGGTGGGTGGCAACAACTGCTACATCCGCTTCCACCAGGAAGGCGATGGGCTGCGCGTGTGTTTCTTCGCCGCCGACGGCGGCAGCGAGTGCGACTTCACCTACGTCGCCATGCCCGGCGGCAAGCAGCCCAACGAGCTCAAGCCGCATATCACGTCGCGCAAGGGCGAGTATTACGTGAGCACCGGCGCGCGCTGGAAGGACGACGGCCAGGTGCTGGAATTCACCACCCGCAAGAAGTACTACGAAAGCCTGTTGACCGAAGCCATCAAGGTGACGATGGCGCCGCACACGGGCTGGGTGCGCAACGTCGATTTCTGGGTGGCGCCGGACGGCACGCCGAAATGGCGCAGCTACGGCTGGACGGCCGGCATGCTCGGCGGACGGTCGGACACGTTCGACCGGACCTACGACCTGATGCCGGTGACGCCGGCGCTGGCGCAGGAGTATCGCGGCATCCACGCCAACTGGATGGTGCAGGACGACTACCAGCGCCAGATCGACGCGCGGCGCCGTCGCGAAGAGGAAGCGCAGCGCGAGGCCAACTTCGCGGCGTTCATGGGCGGCCTCAATACGGCCGCGGCGACCATCCAGCAGGACATGGCCGAGGTCGATCGCGCCAACCAGCGCGTAGCCGACGCGCGGCGCGCGATGGAAGAAGCGCAGGCGCGCGAACAGGCGCGACAGCAGGCCGAGCAGGCGGAGCAACTGCGCGCCCGCCAGCAGGCCCAGCAGAGCGCCCTCGCACAGCAACAGGCCAATGCGCAGGTGGCCGAACAGGCACGGCAGCAGGCGGCGCAGGAAGCCGAACGGCAACGCGTGGCACAGCAGCAGGCTGCCGACCAGACGCGCAGGAAGCAGCAGGAAGACGTCGAGCGGAAGCGCCAGGACGAGGCGCGGAGGCTGGCCGAAGAGCAGGCGAAGCAGCGCCAGCAGCAGGCGTGGCAGCAGAGCCTGCTGCTGGCCCGCAACAGCCTGCGCCTGCGCGCGGACAGCTGCCTCGGCGGCAGCGGCCGTTACTACGTTATCGGCCCGAAGACCACCGTCAACGGCTGCGTCACGGTGCACTACGAAGCGCGATGCCCCGGCGTTGGGCAGGGCGCGGGCGTGCAGGGCAGCCAGCACAACTACATCGGCGGCAGCTGCATGGGCGTGGGCGATGCGATCGCCATTCCCGGTTCGCCGCTGTCGTGCCCGGTAGAGCAGGTGACGGTGCGGGTGACGGAGGTGACGGGATGCTGATGAAAACGAAGGCGAGGAAACCCTCGGCGATCCGAACGCCGGCATGCCGGTTCGCGCCCTGAGTCCGCACAACCGCCCCACTCCCTGAAGCCACGTCTCCCAGCAGTCTGAAGCGAGGACTCCGCCCGTGATGCCATTCCAACCTGTCGCCCGATCCCGCCGGAAACGCGCGGGCATGGCGCTACTGGCCATGCTGGCCGCCGCCGTGGCGCCTGCCGGTGCCGAGGAAAAGCCGCAATGGCGTCGCGCCGTCGAAGCGGCGAACGAACTCTCGTACGAGTGCTTCGGCGAGAAGAAGGACGCCGACTGCGAGGCGATGATCCGCCACTACGATGCGGCGATGGCGGCGCCGGACGCCGATGAGGGTGTCCGTCACGAAGTCTTCAAGTACCGCCTGAATGCGGTTGCCGCGTACGGCGGCAATCTCGTGGAGGCGGGCGATACAGCACGTGCATTGTCCGTGCTGTACGCCGGGCACAAGGAGATGCAAAAACACCTGGACGGCGGCAAGCATGCGCATACCGTGATCGACAACCTGCGCCTGCAGGGTCATTTCCTGAAGGCGCTGGTCGCGTCCGGCGACCTGGAGAATGCGGACGCGGTGGTGGACCTGCCGCGCCAGGTGGTGCCCCACTACTACGAACGGCTCGACACCTCCCGCGACAACGAAAGAACGATGGCGCTGATCGCCGAGGGCGTGGTACGCAGCGAAGCATTGGAAACCGACTATGGCAACGCCCTGATCGCCCATTCCAGTGCGCTGGGAGGCGACCCGCGCGCGAAGGCGGTGCGCGCTGACGCCATCGTGGCGTACCGCAACGCGTTGCAGTGGCTGCAGCGCGGCGACGCGGAGGGCTGGTCCATGCCATTCGAGGGCACCAACGCGATCCGGTTCGCGGAGCTCAACAACGCACTCGGCAAGGCACTGTTCGCGTCCGGCGATCGCAAGGGCGCGGTCGAGGCGCACAACCTCGCGTTTGTCGCGGCCCAGTGCAAGGGCTTCGACGACGGCTCGCTGCATGACTTCGACAAGATCACCGCGGCCCGGCCGTGCCGGGAGGCGGTGGCGGGCTACATGGCGGCGTCCGGCGAGACGCAGCGGCTCGCGAAGGACGCGGCAGAAGCGATGTACCGGCAGCAGATGGATCTGTACGGAACCGACATCAGCAAGCTGCTGCGGGCAGCGCCGAAACAGGCGGATTGAGCCGGTCCGGTGTAGCGCAGTCCAGGCATCTGTCGAAAAGCAGCAAACATCCAAGCAAAACACGGCCCGGACGGGCGACAAGGAAGAAGCGAATGAATGTCTCCCACAAGATATGGCTCCTGGCACTGCTGGCCGCGCCATTTCCGGTACATGCGCAACAGCAGACGGTGGAGGGCGCCCACCTGTTTCTCTCGAAAGTGGTCGAGCAAGGCGCAACCACGTTCGAGATCGATAGCGGGAGTGGCTGGAACACCGTGAGCGCGGACAAGTCCTACTGCCGCTACTACAACTACGACACGGCTTCCGGCATCAGGGCAGGGGAGTACGGCTGTGGGGACTACAAGACGTCGACCCATCGCGTAGCGGATTTCAAGCTGACGTCTATCACCAAACTGGTGCGTTGTTCCTCGCAGATCTCCACACCGGAGGTCCAGGCGAAGCAAATCGAGGTCGATGACGGTCCGAAGAACTACTGGAACGTCCGCCTGCCTTACCGCAAGCCATCGTATGTCATCGACTGGGACAAGGCGGCAGAGGTCAGGCAGGAAGGCAGCAGTGTGGTCGTGCGCGGGATCAAGCCCGCCATGCGCTTCAACCTGGCCTCGGAGCCGCTGGCCACACGCGTGGCTTATGCGATGGAATTCCTGCGCACCCAGTGCGACGCCACGTCGGGAACGGGGTTCTGATGAAACGGCGATGGACACCATGCGCGCTGGTTGCCATGACGGTGATGGTGGCGGCTGCGCCTGTCGTTCAAGCGCAGCAGGACGAAAGAAGCTACATCATCATCTCCGCGCCAAGTTGCAGCGCGGACCGGCTGGACCTTTGCAGCAGCCCGCAGGACAAGGCGCGTGCCGAAGCCGAAAGGCGCGCCCGCGACGAGAAGGCGGCCGAGGCCCGCCGCGCGCAGGCGCGTCGTGACACGATGATCAATGAAGAGATGGCGCGGTTGGGCATGGCACCCCACCGGCGCGCGGAAGCCGAGCGGCTGACCGATATGCGGCTGGCGGCGGAAAAGGCGCGCGGTGGCGCCAAGCCGCCGGACCCCGCGGCCTCGGGCCAGCCGGACGATGCCGCGACCGCCGGGCGCAAGCGCCGCGAAGCGCTCGAAGCCGAGCGGGCGGAACGCGAGCGGGCTGAAGCCGAAGCGAAGAAGAAGCGCGAGGACGACCTGCGCAAGCACCTGGCGGCGGAGCGGGCCGGCATCCGCCTGCGCGCGCTCAAGTGCGGCGGGCAGGACACCGTCACCGGCACGCGCCCCGCGGTCTCGCCGCGCATCGCCAACTGCATCTCCGTCCAGTACGAGGCGCGTTGTCCCGGCGTACCGCAAGGCCAGGGCATCAACATGGTGTTCGCCAATTTCGTCGGAGGGAACTCCTGTTACGGAGACACCCAGAAGCTCAATCCACCTCTGGCTTGCAAGCCCGAGACTGCCATCGTTGACGTACGTTCGGTGACAGTCTGCGGCTGGTAATCCGGTGGCTACTGAAGCCTCCCAACCTCGGAAGATCGTCCATGAGAAAACACCTGCTTGTTCCTGCTCTACTCCTGTTGCCATGCGTCGGTCTACATGCGCAGGAGGGCGCCCAGACGGTGGAGAACGCGCAGAAGTTCATTGCGCTGACCTTGCCCGACAACCGATACGTGCCCGGCGACCTCTTCCATGTGCTCGACGAAGCAAAGAAGGTGGGCGGCGCCGCGATACGGGGTACGGGGAGAATCACCGATGCGAATGCGCTGGCGCGCTGCAGGTCGAGGATCCTCTTCGACATGTCGGCGGTAACGATGGAAGGCTGGCCGAGTGGTCGACCCAGCCAGAGCAAGATGTATTACCTGCCCGATACGTTTCCCGACGCTTACCCAAAATGGGGAACCAACAAGGAAGGATTCTCCTGGGGTGACGTGAAGGAAGTGAAGGCCGAGGGCACGGACGTCATCCTGCTCTTTAAGGGTGGTTTGGCGCATTCGCGCATCTACCTGGGTGCGGAGACTCTGGCGTCGCGCGTCGCGTATGCCATCGAGTTCCTGCGTACCAGTTGCGACGCTGCTGCCGGTACCGGCTTCTGAACATGATGCGTTTGAGTCTGTCATTCGCCATGCTGCTGGCGTGTTTCCCTGCGCATGCGGACTCGTGGGCACCGCCCGGCGTACAGGTGAAAGCCAGCGCATCGGGCGCGTATCTGGTTCGTATGGAGCCCGGTCGGCGCGGTCTGAAGCCGGCAGGTACGACGATCTGCCGCTACGATGCCAAGGCCGAGCGCTACACGCGATCGACGGCGTACGTGCCCCCGCATGCGATTTCGCCAGTCGATCCAGTGCTTGCCGGCAACGGCACGGTGGTGGCACTCGATGAATGGGCGCAGGTGGGGCGCGGCGTCGTGCTCACCGTGCATGCTGCCGACGGCACGCCCACGCATCGCTACACCTTGTCGAGCTTGCTGGGCGAAAAGGCGGCCGTGGCCGCGCCCGCTACCGTCAGTTCCACGTGGTGGCGCTGTGGCGAACCTGCGTTGATTGCAGGCGGCCATGTCGTGCGTGTGGTCACCTACGACGAAGGCGAACTGCGTGTGGATTTGCGAGACGGCACCGTCGATTACACGCCCGGTGACGGACGCTGCCAGTAGGCGGCCGCGTTTCCGTCAGTCCTGCGGCACCGCCACAGGCTCGGCCGGCTTGGCCGCTTCCGGGCTGACCTTCTCGATGGTGTGGCGCAGTTCGCGGCCGAGGATGGCCTTGGCGTCGCGCGCCCAGGCGTCCAGGCGTTCGTCGAACAGCAGTTTGCTGTTCTCGTCGGGCCAGACCAGCTTCAGTTCGCGCAGCTTCTGGATGAAGCCGCGGAACAGTGTCTTGTCGAAGAACTCCGGCGCGGCCGGCGCGTACAGCAGGCTGAGGCGCTGCGCCGCCTGCTGGCACAGGCTTTCCAGTTCCGCCGCGCCCAGCGTGCCCGGGCCGTTCTTCACCAGCACCGAAATGGCGATGTAGTAGCGCTCGAACGCCTGCTGCAGCGAGTGGCCGATCGCACGCAGGCGGAACACCTCGTCGGTCTGGCCGGCGCTGCGCGCCAGGATGCCGCCATCGTCGTCGTTGACCTGCTGCAGCAGGCCTTCGCGGACGAACACCTCGATGGTGCGCTCCATGCGCTCGGCGAACTCGTCCTCGGTCCACGGCAGGAACAGCTCGGCCTGCAGGAACGGATACAGCGTGCGGCCCAGCCGCAGCACGCCGGCACGGCTCATGCGGCGGTTGTTCTGGAAGCAGCACGCGATCCACGACGAGGCCGTGAACAGGTGCAGCACGTTGTTGCGGTAATAACTGAGCAGCACGGCGGTGTCGTCGTCCACGCTCAGCACGTCGCCGAGCGGATGCTTGATCCGCTGCAGCATGTTGATGTCTTCGGCGTGGGAGATGATGCGGTCAGGCGAGTGCGGGGTGACGGTGACGCGGTCGGAGTAGGGCAACTCGGCCAGCAGCGTCTTCGACAGTTCGATCTGCGCGACCAGGTCGGCCTCGCCCATCGCGTGCTTCGGCGTGGACAGCAGCGCCAGCGCCAGCAGGTTGATCGGGTTCACGTCGGCGGCGCGGTTGATGTTGACCTGGATCTGCTGGGCCAGCGCATCGACGATGTCGGACAGCCACGAGGGCTTTTCCTCTTCACCGACCGGCGTGCCGTCCCACTCCGGCGCGTGCCTGGCGAGTGCGTCGTTCAACGGGATAGGCTCGCCGAAGTTCACCACCACCTGGCCGTAGTTCTGCCGCAGCACCTTGGGGATGCCCCACAGCACGGCCCAGATGGATTCCTTCTCCTTCGGCCGGCCGCTGAGTTCGTCCAGGTAGCTGGTGCCTTCCAGCAGTTTCTCGTAGCCGATGTAGACCGGCTGGAACAGCACCGGCTTGCGCGGCTGGCGCAGGAACGCGCGCAGCGTCATCGAGATCATGCCGCCCTTCGGCGGCAGCAGCCGGCCGGTGCGCGAGCGACCGCCTTCGATGAAGTACTCCAGCGAGTAGCCACCGGACACCAGCTGCGCCACATATTCGGTGAACACGGCCGAGTACAGCGGGTTGCCACGGAAGCTGCGGCGCATGAAGAACGCGCCGCCCTTGCGCAGCAGCGTGCCCACCACCGGCAGGTTGAGGTTGATGCCGGCCGCGATGTGCGGCGGCACGATGCCGCGTTCGTACAGCAGGTACGACAGCAGCAGGTAGTCCATATGGCTGCGGTGGCAGGGCACGTAGACGACTTCGTGGCCGGGTGCGGCTTCCTTGAACTTGTCCAGGTGGTGGACCAGCACGCCGTCGTAGATCTGGTTCCACACGTGGCTCAACAGGAAGCTGGCCGAGCGCACCACCGGATTGGAGTAGTCGGCGGCGATTTCCCAGGCGTAGGCGTGCGCCTTCTTCCACGCGTCCTCGGGCTTGGACTTGTCGCGCCGGGCCTGTTCGGCGATGGCGTCCTTCACCGGCTCGGCGGCCAGCACCTGGTCGACCAGCAGGCGGCGCGTGGACAGGTCGGGGCCGATGACGGCCTCACGGATGCGGTGGAAGTGCGTGCGCAGCACACGCGAGAGCTTGCGGACCGTGCGCTCGGGCTCCAGGCCTTCGTCGACGGTGCCGCGCAGCGAGACCGGCGGCGCGAAGCGCACGATGGTGCCGCGGCCGTTGAGCAGGATGGCGAGCAGGCGGCGGAAGCGGCCCACGATCGCCCAGTTCTCGGAGAACAGCACCGAGAACCAGCCGCTCTGCTTGTCGGGCGCGCGGCCGACGAAGATCGACACCGGCACCAGTTGCACGTCAAGGTCCGGCTGGGCGCGATGCGCCTGCAGCAGCTTGGCCAGCGAGCCGGAATGCGTCTTGGCGCTGACCTGGTCGGGAATCAGCGTGCTGGCGTTGCGGCGCGACAGCGCCACGTAGGCGCGCTTGCGACCGAGGGGATTGCCGCCGACCGGCAGCGGCACCAGCGGCGAGGGCAGACCGGCGTCGCGGCAGGCGCGGTCGAGGATCAGCGCGTTCGACAGGCCGTAGTCTTCCAGCACGTAGCAGACCGGACGGCCGTCGAGCAGATCGGCCGGCACCCCGGGTTCGATGTTCAACGCCAGCCACGGGTCCGCCAGTCGCCCCAGCAGGCGCGCCCACAGCGGGCGCTTGGCTTGGCGGGCGGCGGTGTACGGTGCCATCGGTACGCCCGCGGTCACCGGTGCATCAGCGGCGGCCACGGGGTCGGCCGATGCGTCGGACGCAGGCGCGTCCGACGTCGCGGGTTTCTTCTCCGGCGGCGTCGGGGTCGGGCCGTCCGGGAACGGCAGGGAATTCTGTTCAGGCATCGGCCGCATTATGGCCCACGCCCGTGGCCGGCTGGAAAGCGGTTACAGCGTCCGCCGCCGCCCCTGTCGGCATTCCGGGGCTCTTCGGGCGGCGGGAAGAAATCCTGCAAGTGTCTGAAACGCAAGGATTCACCGCCCCCGGTACGGCTCGCAACCGACGCCATCGTTGTCGCGGTCCAGGTGAGGTCCGTAGCCGGGATCGCCCCGCCGTACCGGCGCTGCGCCATGCGCGCGGGCTTCGTCGCAGTTGCGGAAGGCGCGCCCCGGCCCTGCGCCGTCAAGGCGCGCGGGCCCGGAGGATGCGGGGCGTTGGTCGGGCGCGGGTGCGGTCAGCGTCGTGCGGGGCGGGGTGCCGCCGCGATGGCAGTGGTACTCGCCGGTCTTCCGGTTCGTATGACAACCGTGCTTGTCGAGACCGCCCGGATGCGCATGCGTGGCGGACACGCATGCCATCAGCGTGGCCAGCGCCAAGACCGTGATCGCGCAGGACCGCCGGTTCGTCACGGCGGCGATGGCGTCTCTTCTTCGGCGGGCGGCGCCGGCAGCGTGTCCGGCGCGGGCGTCGCCGCCGCCAGTACCTCGTCGGCATGCCTGAGGTAGTCGCTGAGGTACCACCGGCCGTCGCGCCGGGTCAGGCTGACCACGGTATCGATCTCGCGTTCGCCCAGCGGGTAGTGGATGCGCACCGTGGCGGTGTCGCCCTTCTGTTCGACCAGGCCGGTGCGCAGGTCGGTGAAGGTGGCATCCAGCGGCAGCCCATAACGCGTGAACGTGGCCTTGGCCTCGATGAAGAACGGCGTCAGCCGCCGCAGGCTATCGGTCATGCCGGCGTCGTTGAGCGCCTGTTCGGTGGTCAGCCCAGTGCGTCGCGCGGCCGGCGCGAGCCGCGCCAGCGAGGCCTTGGCCAGTGCGGGATCGCCGAGTGGCGCCTGCTGCGCCCAGTCGCCGAGGGCCGCGATCACCTGCGCGTAGTGGTCGCGTTCCTCCTGGGTGTAGTCGCCTTCGTTCTTCACGTATTGCACGCCGAACAGGCCCAGCGTGCGAGCGGCCTCCTTCAGGTCGCGGTCCTGGCGGGCGAACTGGCGGTCAAAGCTGCGTTGCAGGGTCTTCTCCGCGTCCTTCGCCGACAGCGCGGCCAGCATCGGCACCAGTTTGTCGTCCAGCGGCAGTTCGGTGAGCGGCCAGCGGCTGTGGCCGGCACGCCAGGCGGCGTCCAATCGTGCGTGCACATCGGGCGGCACGGCATCGCGGGCGAAGCCGACCAGGTCGTTGCGCTGCAGGTGCGAGGCCAACTGGCGGACGGCGGCGGCCGGCTCGCTGGCGGCGCCGGCGAGTTCCACGGGTTCGCGCTTCTTGCAGGCGGCGATCAGCAGCAGCGACAGCCCGAGGGCTGCCAGCACGCGCAGGACGGACGCGGACGGCTTCGGCTTCATGCGGTGTGACTCCCCAGTCGCCCCGCATCTTCGCGGCCGGCGCGGGAGGCGGCAAGCATGGCCGTCGCAAGTTGCCGGTCGCCGGACCATAAAAAAGGAGGCCGGGCGTCTTGCGACGTCGCGACCTCCTGAAATCCGGTCGAAACCGGAGGACGAAGTGTTGTGGCACATCTCCGGCCCAGAGGCCGGATGCGCACAGACTACCCGCGCCCGAATGCTAAGGCAACACCTGAAATAGATATAGGTAAGCTATTGAATTAATTGAATACGCCAGCGATCTCATGCTGGATAGCTTCCGCCGCGGCACGTGGATCCTGCGCCTTGCTGATCGGCCGACCCACCACGATGGCATCGGCCCCCAGCGCGAACGCCTCGGCCACGCCGACCGTGCGCTTCTGGTCGTCGCCCACCGGGCCGCCCGGCCGGATGCCGGGACAGACGATGGAGAAGCCGGGTCCTGTCGCGGCGCGGATCATGCCGGCCTCCTGACCCGAGCAGATCACGCCGTCGATGCCGGCCGCCTGCGCAGCCAGTGCGCGTTGCGCGACGATGCCGGCCGGTTCGCCGCCATTGATGCCCATGGCGCGAAGATCGCTGCCATCCATCGAGGTCAGTACGGTCACCGCCAGCAGCCGCAGCTCGCCGCCGCGAGCCTCGGCCGCCGCTTCCATCATCCCCGCATGCCACCCGTGGATGGTGGCGTAGGTCACCGGCCATCGGGACAGGCCGCGGATCACTCCGGCCACGGTGGCGGGGATGTCGAAGAACTTCAGGTCGACGAACACGCGCTTGTCGCGGCGCGCCAGTTCGTCCAGCACGGTGAAGTAGTCGCCGCTGGCCAGCAGCTCCATGCCGATCTTGTAGAACTGCACCGCATCGCCCAGCCGGTCGACCCACGCCAGCGCGTCGGCGCCGGACGGCGCGTCCAGCGCGAAGATCAGGCGCTCGCGCGCGCTGAGCGCGACGGGGCCGACGGCACTCACGGTGCGTAGTCCAGCGCGTCGCGCTTGGCCTGCGTGCGTGCGGCGGGCGGCTGGTCCCAGGCGTTGTTGAACAGCGCCGGCTCCCACGAGCCATAGGTCGGGTTGGGCAGCATCCACCAGCGCTCGCCGAACCAGTCGTCGTACTCGTCGAACAGCGCCTGGCGGCCGTCGCGGGTGTTGGCTTCCACCTGCACGAAATCACCGATCTGGTCGCCGAACTGCATCAGCACGCGGTACTGCTGGCCGGCCAGGCGGCGGCGGCAGTTCTTTTCGCTGCCGTTCTGCTCGCAGCCCTCCAGCACCGTACCCAGGCCAAGGAACACGCTGTCGTCGGCAACCGGCAGGCCGGCGTCGCGCAGGTTGGCCAGCGTCGCGTCCTTCAGGTGCACGGCGCGGTTGGAGATGTACAGGATGGTCACGCCCTTGGCGGCGGCGGCCTTGGCGAAATCGACCACGCCCGGCAGCGGCTTGGCCTTCTTCTCGGCCACCCACTGGTCCCAGCTGATTTCGTCGTACTCCTTGCCGTCGCGGATCAGGCGCGCCTGGTAGGGCGAGTTGTCCAGTACCGTCTCGTCGACGTCCATCACCACGGCCGGCTTCAGGCCGGTGGCGGCGTTGCCGCGTTCGCTGGGCACCAGCGCGTCCCAGTGCTTTTCCTTCAGCGCGACGTCCAGGTGGTCTGCGGCGGCGCGGAAGGTCTGCGTGGTGATCGCGCGGTACTCGACCGACGTCTGCACCCACGCCACGGCATTGAGGTTGTCGTGCGTGCCGGTGGGCTTCGACGGCGTTTCAGCGGCGGCGGGCGCGGCTGCATCGGCTGGCGCAGCGGCGGGTTCGGTGCGTTTGCAGGCGGCCAGGGTCAGCAACGACGCCGCCAGGCCGGCGGCAAGCAGGGAAACGCGCATGGAAGATCCCATTTCGAATGTGCGGGAATTCTAGCCGACCGGTGTTACACGCGTCGTTTGGCACGACGGTGCGCGGGTTATCCTGCCGGCCCGTTCCTGATCCCGATCCCTCCATGGAAGACACCGCGCCCGTCCTGAATGCCGCCGAGGCCCGCCTGCTGGGCTGCCTGATCGAGAAGGAGGCGACAACGCCGGAAACCTATCCGCTGACGGTCAACGCCGCGCAGGCCGCCGCCAACCAGAAGACCGCGCGCGAGCCGGTGATGACGCTGGATCCGGGCGCGGTCAACCATGCGCTGCGGCAACTGGAGCAGAAGGGCCTGGCGAAGCAGGTGTTCTCCTCGCGCGCCGAGCGCTACGAACATCGCACGGCAGCGTTCTTCGGCATTCCACGGCAGCAGGCCGTGCTGCTGGGCCTGCTGATGCTGCGCGGCGCACAGACCGTGCACGAGCTGCTCGCGCGCAGCGAGCGGTTGTTCAAGTTCAACGACGCGGACGACGTACGCCATCACCTCGACCGGCTGATCCAGCGCGATGCCGCGCTCGTCGTGCAGATCCCGCGTGGTCCGGGCCAGCGCGAGGACCGCTATGCACACCTGTTGAGCGGGCCGGTGGATGTCGCGGCGATCACCGCGCGTGCGCCGTCGGCGTCCGCGGGAGAATCCGCGTCGCCCGAACTCGAGGCTCGCATCGCGGCGCTGGAGGCGGACGTCGCCACGCTCCGCGCGCAGCTCGACGCCCTGCTAGCCGCGCGGGGCAATTGAGCGTCAGCCCTCGTCGGGCACCAGCGCCAGCAGGTCGGTCACGCCCATGTCGACGCCCGCCTGCGACAGCAGCGTGGTGACCTGCCCGCGATGGTGGGTCTGGTGGTTGAACAGGTGCGTCGCCAGGCCCAGCACGCTGCGGGTGAAGGCCGTGCCCTTCGTGTTCGCATAGGTCAGCGATCCGCCCAGCCGTTCGGCCGTGAGCGTCGCCGCCCACTGCAGGATCAGCGCGTCCATCCATTCCCGGCGTTCGCGCAGCAGCGGCAACGTGGGATACGGGATCGCATCCAGTGCAGTCGGCATCGGTGTGTCGTCGAGTGCGGTGAGTACCCCGGGTGCCTCCGGTGCGGAGGCGAAGCGCTTCAGCCAGATCGTATCGGTCACCACCAGGTGGTTCAGCGTGCCGAGGATGGAGCCGAAGAACGCGCCGCGATCCGCCACCAGGGCTTCATGTGGCAACGTCGCCGCGGTGTCGTAGAGGCGCCGGTTCATCCACCGGTTGTAGGACGCGAGCAGCGTGAATCGGGTATCGCCTGTCATGTTCCTGCGCGCTCCCGGCGCTGGTTCACATTGATGATGGATGGGGTCGCGGGCCATTCGCCGGCACGAAAAAGGCACTACATGCGCTTACGCGCGGAGGGACGTTGCGCGCAGTGATCCCTCGCGCTACGTTCGCCTCGCCCCCGGCACGGAACGTTTTCATGGAACGACACCTCATGCGGAGCATCGCCACCAGCGCGCTGATCTCCGTCGCCACGACAGGATGCCACGCCACCATGGCTCAATCGAGCTCAGACAGTCCTTCTTCCGCGCTGCCGGAAGGCCACTACACCAACGTCGGCGCCGAGTGGCCGCTTAAGTTCAGGGCGCATTATTTCGGTGCTCACTGCTTTGACACCCAATCGTGCGAAATCCTCTATCGGGGCTTCCGTCACGGCACGGAAGACAGGCCTTCGCCGTCGGTCGAATCGTATGGGCGACCGCTCGAAAAGCTGCTGAGTGCGGGCCGTGGCCCCATTCCGAACTTCCCGCCTCCCGCTCGCGTCACGTGGCGCTCGAAGGACGGAACGCCGCTCGAGGCTGAAATCGATATCGGAGAGATCTTCCGGGATGAGCTGATCCGGCACCAAGTCGCGCGTGAAGATGCTCTGGATCCTGCAACCAGCGGAACGCCGCGAATCATCGTCGAGGTCAATGATCGGACCATCAACGTCTACATGCGGGACATGATCGCGTTGAAGAAACCGCAGTTTCCGGATCGCCCGCACAGTGACTTCCGCGACGACCTGATCAAGGTGTTCAGCCGTACCTACTGAGCAAGGAGCGCTCGCCATGCACTCGATCAGTCTTCATATCCCAGAATCGGATCATTCGAACGTCGGTGCCGCGATAGCATGGGGTCAACAGGGGGTTGGGATAGCGCCATGAATCGAAACAATCCCTGGACCATTGCCGGTAGCGCACTAGTCATCATCGCCACGACAGGATGCCACGCCACCATGGCCCCATCGAACTCGTCCGATTCTTCTTCCGCACTGCCGGAAGGCCACTACACCAACGTCGGCACCGAATGGCCGCTTAGGTTCAGGGCGCATTATTTCGGTGCTCACTGCTTCGACACCCAATCGTGCGAAATCCTCTATCGGGGTTTCAGGCATGGCGCGGAAGACAGGCCATCGCCTTCGGTCGAATCGTATGGACGACCGCTCGACAAGCTGCTGAGTGCGGGGCGCGGCCCCATCCCGAACTTCCCGCCTCCGGCCCGCGTCACCTGGCGCTCAAAGGATGGGACGCCGCTCGAGGCCGAGATTGATATCGGAGAGATCTTCAGGGATGAGCTGATCCGGCACAATCTCAAGGAAGACGAAGTATCTGAGCGAGGACCGGGGCCGGGATCGCTGCCTGCCATCATCCTCGAGGTCAACGATCGCGCCATCAGCGTCTACATGAGGGCACACATATCCACCAGGCAGTTGCAAACGCCAGGGAATCGGCACAGCGACTTCCGGAACGATTTGATCAAGGTATTCAGTCGGAACTACTGAGCAAGGAGTGCTCACCATGCAGTCGAGTGAAGAGGCGCGGGATCGGGACGGCAAGATCGAGGTGGAGCGAACCGGGGACGCGGGTCGCGAAAATTTTCGTCAAGCCGAAGCTTATCTTGCCAAGCTGAGGGTTCCCCTGTTTCTCCGCGACGGAAGTCCACACGAGCGTTTGTATATCGCTGGTATGGACGGTACCGGGAACAGCATGTTTGACGATGATCCCGCGCAATGGAGCACGATCGCGAAGATCTACAAGCGGATTGAAGAGGCCAGGCCGCCCGGAGTGGCGGCGGGCTATGTGGAAGGTACGTTTACGCAGAATGGATTGCTCAGGACGCCAGAGAAGTTGTTTGACGGGCCATTCGGTCACACCTTCGACGAGCGGGTCGAGACGGCTTACTTCAAGTTCTGCGTGCAGGCCAAGGAACGGCTTAGGGAGGATCCCGAAGCGCAGATCCGCGTCGCCGGTATCGGGTTCAGTCGTGGCGCGGAAGAGATAGCGGCGCTGGAGCGCATGATTGATGTGCGTGGGATACGCGATCCGGATGACGCGGAGTATCGGTTGAATGGGGAGAACCTGATCACCCGCATCGAGTACGCCGACCGACCGCTGCTCGTGCAGCCAGGCCTGACGCCGCAAGTGGCGCTGCTGATCGATCCCGTTCAAACGGGCGTCGGGGAGCATGATCGCCGCTTGCCTCCCTCGACCCTGAAAACGTTCCAGCTGACGGCAGAAAACGAGCGTCGTGATTTATTCAAGGTCACCCTGCACGTGCCGCTGGGGTTCAGTGAAGACGATCGCAGCCTCAACCTTGCCCGCCCCGGATCTCATGGAAACATGGCGGACACGCGCTTGCGTAATGGATTAGGTATCGAGAACTACAATTTGAGCGTCGAGTTCCTCAACCGGCTCAGCGACACGCCCTATCTGGAGAAGCGTCCGCTTCCAACCGATCCCGAGCAATACGTCATCCACCGCTCCGACCAGCACATGGGTGGCTTGTACGGCACGCGCGGCTACGACCGCGACGGCATCCGCGACCAGGTGAACACACTGGCGCCGGAGCGGCTTTGCCGGCGTGGCGTGGTGGACGACTGCAATCGCAAGGAACCGATCGATGAAGCGCTCGACGCGCAATTCGAACGCCGCTCCGGGGTATCACCGCCGGCGCCGGATAAGGTGATGCAGCCCGATGCGGGAGACCGCTCCACGTGGCCCGGGCTCAACGATCTGGTGGAGCAGGCCTCGCGTGCGGCGGCGGTGATGGGAAGCGATCCGATGTCTGCCGTTGTCTCGGAGTATCTGAGCGGTCCGTGGGCGCGTCAGTTCCAGGCCGATGTCGAGCGCGCGCTGGCGGCACGCGAAGGGCAGCCGTTGCACATGACGCTGCCGCAAGCGTCACCTGTCGAGCCCGCACGCGAGTCCCCCGTGCCGGTGCGCTGAGCGGACACGGGCGCGCTACCGCTTCTCTTCCATCAATCCCACCAGGTTGCCATCCGGATCGCGCAGGAAACCGGTCCACAGTTCGTGGTCCGGCATCCGCGCCGCGAGCTGCGGCGGACGCTCTTCCGTCGCGCCGCGTGCGACCAGCGCGGCCTGCGTGGCGACGATGTCGTTCACGGTGAAGTAGAGGATCGAGTTCGCGCCGACGGCGCCTACGCCCTGCGGCGTGGTCAGCATCAGGCGCACATCGCCGGCTCGCAGGAAGGCGAGCGTCGGCGCGGGCTGGAACAGGAAAGTCAGTCCCAGTGCGTCCCGGTAGAACGCCAGCGCGGCATCGACATCGCCGACGGTGATGGCGATCTGGTGGATGTGGGAGAGGTGGGGCTCCATCGCTACGTCTCCTTCTGCCGTCACTTCGGCCGCCGGCTGCTACGCAACAGGAACAGGCTGCCGACGAGCATGCCCGCGAGCGATGCGCCGAGGCCGAGCCCGAACCCGACCACCACGTCCGCGACCGCCAGTCCAGGACCGGCGACGCCGCGCGCGGCATCCAGCGCGAGCCGCACGAGTACCGCGGCCGGCACCGCCAGCGCGATCAGCAGCCACAGCGTCAGGAAACGTCCGGTGCCGAAGGCCCGCAGCAGCATCGCGATCACGCCGACGGCGACGAGTCCTGGGCCATAGAGTGCGCGCGGCAGGCCGGCCAGTTCCGGCGGCAATTGCCAGTACGGAAAGCCAACGCCGACGAGGGCGATCAGGAAGCCGATCCACCGCCAAGCCTTGCTGTCGCGCGTCATGCCCAGGTCCACCGGAGTGCGATGCCGCGCAGCGTAGCGCAACCGCCGCCGTTGTGGGTCAGTCGAACATCGCCTGGATCGCCGCCAGGCCGGCGCTGGCGCGCTCCTTCTTGCGTTCCGCATCGGCGACCGGATCGGCGCCGTCGCGTTGCAGTTCGTCCGCCGGCAGCTCGTCGAGGAAGCGGCTCGGCTGCAGGCGCATGCGCTCGCCGAAGCGGCGCGTCTCGCGGTTGTGGCTGAGCCACAGCTGTTCCTTCGCCCGGGTGATGCCCACGTACATCAGGCGCCGCTCTTCCTGCAGATTGCCTTCCTCGACGCTGGTCTCGTGCGGCAGCGTGCCGTCCTCGCAGCCCACGATGAAGACGTAGCGGAATTCCAGTCCCTTCGCCGCGTGCAGGCTCATCAGGCGTACCTGGTTGCCGCCGTCGTCCTTGTCGTTGCGCGACAGCAGCGCCAGCTGCGCGGCGAGGTCGCCGGCCGAACTGCCGCGCGGCCCGCCCTCGAACCAGTCGGCCAGTTCGTCGAGGTTGGCGCGACGGCGCTGGAACGAGGCCTCGTCCTTGCACTGCGAACGCAGGTCCGCCAGCAGGCCGGAGCGTTCGCTCAGGCGGCGGACCAGGTCGGCCGGGGGCAGTTCCTCGGCATGCCGGCGCAGGTCGCGCACGATGTCGACGAAAGCGCTGAGACCATTGGCCGCGCGTGGCGGCAAGGCCTTCAATGCGCCCATCGATTCGGCCGCGCGCGACAGCGGCAGGTGCGCGTGCTGGGCCATCTCGGCGAGCTTCGCCAGCGAGGTCGCGCCGACCTCACGTTTCGGCGACTGCACGGCGCGCAGGAAGGCCGCATCGTCGTCCGGGTTCACCAGCAGGCGCAGCCACGACATCGCGTCCTTCACTTCCTGGCGTTCCAGGAAGGCGGTGCCGCCGGTCAGGTGGTAGGGGATGCGCAGCAGCTGCAGCGCCTTCTCCAGCGCACGCGACTGGTGGTTGCCGCGGAACAGGATGCAGAAGTCGCTCCAGGCCGCGCTCTTGGATACCTGCACGAAGGCGATCTCGGCGGCGACCTTCTCCGCCTCGTGCTCGTTGTCGCGGCATTCCCACACGCGAATGCGCTCGCCGTCGGCCTGGTCGCTCCACAGCGCCTTCGGATGCTCGTGCGGGTTGTTGGCGATCAGGGCATTGGCGGCACGCAGCACGCGGTTGCTGCAGCGGTAGTTCTGTTCCAGCTTGATGATCTGCAGGGCCGGATAATCCTTCGCCATCTGCAGCAGGTTGTCGGGATTCGCGCCGCGCCAGGCGTAGATGCTCTGGTCGTCGTCGCCCACGCAGGTGAAGTCGCCGCGCTCGCCGGCGATCGCCTTCAGCAGGCGGTACTGCGCATCGTTGGTGTCCTGGCATTCGTCCACCAGCAGGTAGCCGATACGCTCGCGCCACGCCGCGGTGATCTCCGGATTGCCTTCCAGGATCTGCACCGGCAGCCGGATCAGGTCGTCGAAGTCCACCGCATTGAACGTGGTCAGCCGGTCCTGGTAGCGCTGGTACAGCAGCGCCGCGCCCTTCTCGCGGTTCGTGCGCGCTTCGGCGAGCGCTTCTTCGGGCGACAGTCCGGCATTCTTCGCGCGTGAGATCAGGTTCTTCGCCGCCTCGACGTCGTCGGGCTTGGCACCGTACATCAGGTCCTTGACCTGCGCGTGGGCATCGTCGGCGTCGAAGATGGAGAAGCCGCGCTTCAGGCCGACCGCGGCGTGTTCGATCTGAAGGAACTTCAGGCCCAGCGCGTGGAAGGTGCAGATGGTCAGCCCTTCGGCCGCATCGCCCTTGATCCGCTTGGAGACGCGCTCGCGCATTTCCTTGGCAGACTTGTTGGTGAAGGTGATCGCCGCGATCCGGCGCGCCGGGAAGTGGTTGCCCGCGATCAGGTGCGCGATCTTCTCCACGATCACCCGCGTCTTGCCGCTGCCGGCGCCCGCGAGCACCAGCAGGGGGCCCTTGCTGTGCAGGACGGCGGCGCGTTGGGGGGGGTTGAGACCGTGCATGGGACGTACTTCTGCGTAGGCCATCAGTTTACAGACAACCGCGTTGCGCTTCTCCTAGCATGCGTCATCCGGTGCCACAGGACGCAGGTCGATCGCCATGAACGTCTTCTTACGCTGCGCCGCCGCCGCTCTCGGCGCCATGCTGGTGCTGGGGCAGGCCTTTGCCGGGGACGCGGAGATCGATCCCGCCGTGCTGACCGAAGGTTTCCTGGCCGCGCATCCGGACCTGCGTTGGCGGGCCGAGGGGGTGCGCTCGTACGACCGCAAGGAATACGCCGTCGCATTGACGGAGTTCAAGCGTGCGGCCCACTACGCCGACAAGGCGTCCCAGGCGATGATCGCCGAGATGTACTGGAGCGGCACCGGCGTCGAGATGGATCGGCCGCTTGCCTATGCCTGGATGGATATTGCGGCCGAACGCCAATACCACGATTTCCTGGTGAGGCGCGAAGGCATGTGGGCCGACTTGAGCGAAGAGGAGCGGCGCGACGCGATCACGCGGGGACAGGCCGTCCTGGCGGACTACGG
Organism: Pseudoxanthomonas japonensis; assembly: GCF_010093445.1. Taxonomy (GTDB): domain Bacteria; phylum Pseudomonadota; class Gammaproteobacteria; order Xanthomonadales; family Xanthomonadaceae; genus Pseudoxanthomonas_A; species Pseudoxanthomonas_A japonensis. Next base: position 46,010 of record NZ_PDWW01000029.1, read on the forward strand.
CGACGACATGGCCAAGCCGCGGCTGGAGAAGGTTCTCCGCCACGGGCAGCGGAATGTCACGGGAAGCCGCGTCGGCTACGTCGGCAATCTCACCATCATCCCCAACACGGGCCCGCTGGCGGGCACCGGCATGACGTTGACCGGCGAACAGTACTACGCCGCCAAGTACTGGCAGCCCGAGCAGTACTGGCGATTGCAGGACGCCATCTGGAAAGCGCCGCTCGAAGGGCGGGTGCGGGTGGGGGAAGTCGAAACGGTGGATGCTCCCGAGAATTGATACGCTGGCGCGGTCTGCAAACGGATCCAGGAGGGATGCATGGGCATCGGACGTTCTTCGTGCTGCGCCTTGCTGTCTGCGGGCCTGGCATTGACAAGCATCGGGGTCGCAAGGGCGCAGGACGCCAGCGGCCCGTTCACGCGCAAGCAGCAGTTCGCGTTCAGTAGCAGGGCGTTCCTCAACGCCCATCCCGACATGAAACATCGGAAGCTCGGATGGGATGCGTATGCGGCCGGAGATTTCGTCCTGGCGCGAGCCGAGTTCCTGAAGGCTGCCTGGTACGGGGACAAGCCGTCGCAGGGCATGCTGGCGGAGATGGAGTGGAAAGGCGAGGGCGCCGATGCCGACCGGGCATCGGCATACATGTGGGCCGACCTTGCGGCACAGCGCGGTTATGTCCTGTTCGTCGCGGTACGCGAGCGCTATTGGCGCCAGTTGAGCGAGGAGGAGAAGGAGCGTGTGGCGCAGGAAGGCGCGCGGCGCATGGCGGATTACGGCGATGCGGTGGCGAAGGAGCGTTTGGCCAGGGAGATGCGGCGGCATGCATGGGACATCAAGCGCTCGGCCTGGACGGCGGCTCCCCCCCGCTGGGTGGTCATCTACGACGAGCACGGTGTGCCGACACGCATCGAGGGGAGCCGGTACTACGCCCCCGCGTTCTGGGAACCGGAAAAGTACCAGGCCTGGCAGGACGCGCAGTGGAAGGATCCGCCCAAGGGCCGTGTCGATGTGGGCGAGATCGAGAAGGTGCCCCGACAGGCCGGCGAGTAGGCGCCTGGTCCGGGGAGCGCGCTTACAATGACGACATGGCCAAACTGTACTTCTACTACTCGGCGATGAACGCCGGAAAGACCACCACGCTGCTGCAGTCCGCGCACAACTACCGCGAGCGGGGGATGCGCGCGGCGATCCTGACGCCGCGGCTGGACGACCGTGCCGGAAGCGGCGTGGTGGCGTCGCGCATCGGGTTGCGCGCCGAAGCGGTGGCGTTCGACCGGCATGACGATCTGGAGCGGTGGGTGCGCGACGACATCGCCGCGCACGGCAAGCTCGACTGCGTGCTGGTGGACGAAGCGCAGTTCCTGACCCGTGCGCAGGTGTGGCAGCTCAGCGACGTGGTGGATGCGCTGCGCATTCCGGTGCTGTGTTATGGCCTGCGCACCGATTTCCGCGGCGAACTGTTCGAGGGCAGCCAGTACCTGCTGGCCTGGGCCGACGAGATGAGCGAGATCAAGACGATCTGCCATACCGGCAAGAAGGCGACCATGACCGTGCGCGTCAACGAGCAGGGGCTGGCCGTGCAGGACGGGCCGCAGGTGGAGATCGGCGGCAACGAGCGCTACGTGTCGGTCAGCCGTGCCGAGTTCAAGAAGATCGCGCGCGGGAAAGGCCGCATCGAGTCCCAGCAGCAGTCGCTGCCGCTGGCGTAAGCCGCCTCAGTGGCAGGCGGCGCGGATGTCGGCGGCTTCGCGGGGAATGACGCCGCCATCCGGCTGCGCTGCGCGCAACTCGCCCACCAGGGCATCGAGCTCGTTGCGGCCACGGTCGCGTTCGCGCCCGCCGAGGCGGCAGTGCGCTTCGCCGAGATAGGCGCGCGCTTGCCAGCGCAGCTTCGGTGCCTCGCTGCCGCCGCCTTCGTGGCGAGCCAGCCGCTGCAGCGTGGCGAGGGCATCCGCCGGCCGGCCCAGGCGGGTGAGGTGGCGTGCCATCGACAGTTCCGCGAACCAGGTGCGTGGGTGGTTCGGACCGAAGCCGACGCGGGTGAGCCGCACGGCGCGATCGAAATGCTCCGTCGCTGATTCCAGCTTGCCCTGCGCGGCCAGGACTTCGCCGATCATGCGATCGGTTTCGCCGACGAGCGCATGGCTGGCGCCGATCGTGCGGACGCGGATCCGGCGTGCTTCTTCCAGGGCGGCAAGCGCCTCGGCGTCACGACCGGCGCCGTGCAGCACCATGCCGTAATTGAACAGGCTACTCGGCAGGAGCTGCTCGTTGTCCAGGCGGCGCAGGATATCGACGGCGTGACCGACGTCGCGCGTGGCGGCTTGGTAGTCGCCACGCTCCCACGCGATGATGCCCAGCGAGTTCCAGCTGGCCGCGGCATCGCGATGCTGCGGGCCTACCGTCTGCAGCGTCAGCGCGTGCAGTTCGCGCATTTCCGCCTCGGCGCGGTGCAGCTGCCCGAGATCGACATGGATGGCCGCCACTTGCCGGCGCACGGCCTGGGTGATCGGGTGTTGCGGTCCGTGGATGTCCTGCGCCAGGTCGCGCGCGCGCTCGAAATTCGCCAGCGCGGCGTCGGTCTCGCCGCGGTTGCGATAGAGGATGGCCAGGCTGCGCAGGATCTCCACGGCCAGCGGGTGCCGCGCGTGACCATGCGCCTGCAGGTGCGCGAGCGCCGCCCGGTAGCCGCGGGCACCAGCCTCGGCATTGCCCAGTTCCACATCGAGCTGCGCCAGATCGCGCATGTTCTCGGCGACCCCGGCTTCGTCCTTCAGGCCACGACGGATCTCCAGCGAACGGTCGAACATCTGGCGCGCGACCTGCTTCTCGCCGGCATCCGCGCGGCAGCGCCCGTTCTGCGACTGGAACTCGGCCACGCGCAAGGGCAGCCGCGATTCGAGCGCGCCCAGGCGTGCCTCCATCGGGACCATGGCCTGCACGCACTGGCGCGAGCGGCCGAGCAGACGCAGCACGCGACCGTGCTGCGTGGCCGCCTGCAGGCGCAGGCTGTCGGGGACATCGTCGGTCGCCGCCAGCACGCGCGCCTGTTTCTCCAGCAGGGCGAGCGATTCGTGGTAATCGCCCAGGCCCAGCCGCAGGCGTGCGATCACGCCCAGCAGTTCCGCCTGCGCGCGCGGCTCGTTGGCCAGTTCGCGTTCGCCGCGGCGCTCGCCCGCCGCCAGCAGTTCGCGCGCATCGAAGGTGCTGCCCTGCTGCGACGCGCTGGCGTTGTCGAACAGGCCGATCACGAAGTCCTGCATCGCCTGCGCGCGCGCGGTCTCGCGCATCGCCTGGCGTCCCTGCCACACGCTGGCCGCCAGCGCGGCGACCAGCACGGTGGTGGCCAGGCCACCCATGGCCAGCGCCCAGCGGTGGCGCACCAGGTACTTGTGCACGCGATAGCCCACGCTCTGCGGACGCGCGTGGACGGGGCGTCCTTCGATATGCCGCTGCAGGTCCAGCGACAGCGCCTCGACCGACGCGTAGCGTTGCTCCGGCGCCTTCTGCAGGGCCTTGAGCGTGATGTTGTCCAGGTCGCCCGCCAGCTTGCGCGCCGTGCGGCGCGCATCCGGATCCTGGTTGCGGCTGCCGTCGGTGGTGCGCAGTGTGGCGACCGAGGGCTTGAGCGGCTCCACCGCCAGGATGGCCTGCTCCCACTCGGCGTCGGTCTGCCGGCGCAGGCGGTACGGCTTGGTGCCGGCGATCAGTTCGTACAGCACCACGCCGAGCGAATACACGTCGGTCATGGTGGTGACGAGCTCGCCGCGCACCTGTTCCGGTGCCGCGTAGTGCAGGGTGAAGGCGCGCACCTCGGTGCGTGGATGCACCGCCACCGGCTCGGGGTCGTCGAGGAGCTTGGCGATGCCGAAGTCCAGCAGGCGCACGTCGCCGGTCGGTGTGACGAGGATATTGGACGGCTTGAGGTCGCGGTGGACGATCAGGTTCGCATGCGCATGGCTGACCGCTTCGCAGACCTGCAGGAACAGCGCCAGCCGCGCTTCCAGCCCGATGTTGTTGGCCAGGCAGTAGTCGGTGATCGACACGCCTTCCACGTACTCCAGCGCCAGGTAGGGCTGGCCCTCGCTGCCGACGCCGGCATCAAGCAGGCGCGCGATGTTGGGGTGTTCCAGCCGCGCCAGGATTTCGCGTTCGCGGGTGAAGCGCAGGCGCAGGTTGGGGTCGGCCAGACCGGGGCGCAGCAGTTTCAGCGCGACGCGGCGCTGGTACAGGCCGTCGGCACGCGATGCCAGCCACACCATGCCCATGCCGCCTTCGCCGAGCAGCGATTCCAGCTGGTAGGGGCCGACGCGGGTGCCCGGCTTCAGCTGGCCGGGCTTGTCGACCAGCGGCTGGTCGATGAAGCCGTCGCCTTCCTCCTCCAGCGCGAGCAGCTTCTCGAGTTCTTGAGCGGTGTCCGGATCATCCGCGCGCAGGATCTCGAGTTGTTCCGCACGCGCCTCGGGCTCCAGCTCGAGCAGGACGTCCAGCAGCGGGGACAGGCGTTTCCAGCGTTCGACGTCCATCGGCGCGGTGCGGGTGGAGCGGGCTCAGCTGTCCGCCATCGCCGACAGCAGGAACAGGCGGGCTTTCTGCCAGTCGCGGCGGATGCTGCGCTCGGAGCGCTGCAGCAGCTCGGCGATCTCCAGTTCCGACAGGCCGGCGAAATAGCGCATCTCCACCACCTGGGCCAGGCGCTCGTCGGCGGCGGCCAGCTTCTCCAGCGCGTCGTTCAGCGCCAGCATGTCCTCGTCCAGGCGCAGGTTGCCTTCGACTTCTTCCGGAATGTCGGCCACGCGCTTGAGGTCGCCACCGCGCTTGCGCGCCAGCCGGCTGCGGGCGTAGTCCACCACCACGCTGCGCATCGAAGAGGCGGCATAGGCGAAGAAGTGGGCGCGGTCCTCGAACTTGGCCGTGCCGGTGGAACCGAGCAGCTTCAGGTAGGACTCGTGCACCAGCGCGGTCGCGTCCAGCGTGTAGCCGTGCTGTCCCGACAGCTGGCGGCGCGCCATGGTGTGCAGTTCCTGGTACAGCGTGGCCAGCACGCGGTCCAGCGCGGCGCGGTCGCCGCCACGGGCCGAATCCAGCCACAAGGTGATGTCAGGTGCGTCGGCCATCCGTCTTCCCCACGAGCCAAGGGCGGGAATATAACGTCATTTACCTCACATGACGTGAGGACGGGGCCAGCCCCTCAGGGGGGGTCAGCGCTGGCAATGCCCGCACCAGACCGTGGCCCGCTGGCCGATGCTGGCCTGTTTCATCGGCCGGCCGCAGCGCGGGCAGGGTTCGCCGCCCCGGCCGTACGCCGACAGCTCCTGCTCAAAGTAGCCCGGCGCCCCGTCCGGGCTCAGGAAGTCCCGCAGCGTGGTGCCGCCCCGGGTGATCGCGTACGCCAGGATGTCCTTCACCGCCGCCGCCAGCGCCACGTACCGGTCCCGCGAGACCTTGCCGGCCGTCCGCAGCGGCGAAATGCCGGCGCGGAACAGGCTCTCGGCCGCATAGATGTTGCCCACGCCCACCACCACCGCCTGGTCCATCAGGAAGGTCTTCACCGGTGCCTTGCGGCCGCGGCTCAGCTCGAAGAGGTAGTCGCCATCGAAGTCGTCCGACAGCGGTTCCGGTCCAAGCCCCTGCAGCAGCGGGTGGATCTCACCGGAGGGCTGCCACAGCAGGCAGCCGAAGCGGCGTGGATCGTTGAAGCGCAGCACGCGGTGTTCCTTGCCCTGCAGCGCGATGTCGACGTGGTCGTGTGCGGTCACCGGCGTGTCGGCCGGCAGCACGCGCAGGCTGCCGGACATGCCCAGATGCAGCAGCGCGCTGCCGGCGGCCGTGTCCACCAGCAGGTACTTGGCGCGCCGGCGCACGGCGTCGATGCGCTGGCCGGGCAGGTCCTGCACGATCTCCGCCGGGATCGGCCAGCGCAGGTCCGGGCGGCGCAGCGTCACCGCCTGGACGCGGCGCCCCTCGATGTGCGGCGCCAGGCCGCGGCGGGTGGTCTCGACCTCGGGCAGCTCAGGCATGACCGGGCACCGCGCTGTAGAAGCCGTCCTCGCAGCGCACGCGCACGGGTCCGCCGAACGCATGGCTGAGATGCGCATCGGTCAGCGTCGCCGCGCGGTCGCCGTCGGCATGGACCGCGCCGTCGCGCAACAGCAGCACGCGGTCGATCTCGGGAATGATCTCTTCGATGTGGTGCGTCACCAGCACCAGGGTGATCCCGCGCTGCGCCAGCAGGCGCATCAGCCCCAGGAAGTGCTGCCGCGCCACCAGGTCCAGGCCGGCGGTGGGTTCGTCCAGCAGCAGCGCCTGCGGTTCGTGCACCAGCGCACGCGCGATCAGCACGCGCCGCATCTCGCCGGTGGACAGCTCCGCGACAGGGCGGTCGGCCAGCGTGGACGCACGCACCTGCTCCAGCGCATCGCGCGCCCGCGTGCGCATGCCGGCGTCGATCTGTCGGTGCGGCGGCACCACGAAGCTGGAGAAGAAGCCGGTGACCACCGCATCCTCCACGCACAGGTAGGGCATCTGCTGCAGGTCGCGGGTCAGGTCGCTGGTCACCACGCCAAGGCGGTTGCGCAGCTCGTTGACGTTCCAGCGGCGCAGGCCGAACACCTTCACCGGCGCATCGCCTTCGCGCGCCAGCGGATACAGCTCGCGGTTGATCAGCTTGATGAAAGTCGACTTGCCGCCGCCGTTCGGCCCGAGGATCGCCGTGTGCTGGCCCAGCGGAATGGTCAGCGACAGGTTGTGCAGCACGCGGGTGGCGCCACGCACGACGGTGGCACGGTCGAGTTCGAACAGGGGCGCGGTCGCCGCGGCCGTGGCAGGGGAGGCAGGCAGGTTCATCGGGGCGGGG
>NZ_PDWW01000002.1 GCF_010093445.1 Pseudoxanthomonas japonensis
CCCTGGACCCGGCGCGCGTCGGTGTTGGGGGGCGTCCCGCCGCTCGGAGGCGCGGCACCGCTCCCGTCCAGTCTCCCCCGTCCGCTTTTCATCCCCGGCGGCGCCGGCCGCGGGTCCTGCTCGCCCACCTGGCGGCATGTGCTGGCCGCCAATCGGGCGGCTGTTCGGTATTCCCGTTTCGCCGTGAGCCCGGGCTTCGCTTGCGTTTACACCACCCGCCACTATGCCGACGTCGCCCGCGGCATCCAGACCGTGCAGCTCGAGCTGGCGCAGCTCAACTACATGGACGAAGACACCTTCGCCTACCTGCCCGAGCGCGCGGGGCGGACGCAGGCGCTGATCCGGCGGTTGCTGGAACGCGCGCTGGCGTGATGCGCTCGCGATGACGCGATCGAAGGCGGAAGACGAACTGGCGCAACCGCTCGACGTGGCGCCGGCGGAAGCGCTGGAGGCGCCGCATCCGCGGCCGGGCCTGCATGCCGTCAGCCGCGCCGGCCTGGTGCTTGCGGCGCTCGGCGCCATCGCGTTCTCGGGCAAGGCGATCATCGTCAAGCTGGGCTACCGCTATGGCGCGGACGCGGTGACACTGCTCGCGTTGCGCATGCTGGTGGCGTTCCCGTTCTTCCTGCTGATGGGATTCTGGGCCGCCCGCCGCAGTGCGCGGCTGTCGAACGCGGACCGCCGGAAGATCGTGCTGCTGGGTTTCCTCGGTTACTACCTGGCCAGCTTCCTCGATTTTGCCGGCCTGGCCTACATCACGGCCACGCTGGAACGGCTGATTCTCTACCTGACCCCGACGCTGGTGGCGCTGATCGGCTGGCTGGCGTTCGGCAAACGGATCTCGCGGCGGCAGGCGTTGGCGCTGCTGGTCAGCTACGCGGGCGTGGCACTGGCGTTCGGGCACGACCTGCAGACCGGCGGCCCCAACATCATGCTGGGTGGTGCGCTGGTGTTCGGCAGCGCGCTGGCCTATGCGTTGTACCTGGTCGGCAGCGGCGAACTGGTCGCGCGCGTCGGTGCGGTACGCCTGACGGCCTATGCCAGCAGCGTGGCCAGCGTGCTGTGCCTGGTGCAGTTCGTCGTGCTGCGACCGATGCAGGCCCTGGTGCTGCCGTGGGAGGTCTATGCGCTGTCGCTGGTCAACGGCACGCTGTGTACGGTGCTGCCGGTGCTTGCAGTGATGATGGCGGTGGCACGCATCGGTTCCGCCCTGGCCGCGCAGGTCGGCATGATCGGTCCGGTCTCGACCATCGTGCTGAGTCTGCTGTTGCTGGGGGAACCGATGGGTCCCTGGCAGGTAGCCGGCACCGTGCTGGTGATGGCGGGCGTGTTCGTGGTCTCGCAGCAGAAGACCGTCGCCCGCTGACCGGGCGCGCTAGGCGACGACGCTCGCGTCGGCCAGCCACTGGACCACGTGCGACAGCGCGTCGGCGTGGCTGTCGCCGGCCTGTCTTCGCTCGCGGTACCGTTCCAGCTGCGCATGCGCGCTGGTGCCGTTTTCCAGGATATGCCAGACGCGTTCGACCTGCGGCGCACAGCCCAGCGTGCGGATGTCATCGTCCAGCGCCTCCAGCGTGTTCTCCAGCATCTCGCGCGCCGATACCAGGCGATGGCTGCTGAGATCGATGAGGCCGGCGTCGAAGCCGTAACGCTGGGCGCGCCAGAGGTTCTCGGCGACGATCGCCTGGTCGCCCGCGTGCAGGCCGGCGTGCAGGGTGGGCCGACGTTCAAGGTGCCGCACGAGGCAGCGATACACCTGTGCGATGGCCAGTGCATCGCACAGGTCGGTACAGGCATCGGTGATGCGCAGCTCCAGCGTGGGAAACGCGAGCGACGGTCGCAGCGCCCACCAGAGGAAGCGCGCATCCTGGATCGCGCGGCCGTCGGTCATGCGCTGCACATAGTGCTCGTATTCGGCCTGGTTGCGGAACAACGGCGGCAATCCCGTCCGCGGGATTTCCTGATACGCGGTCTGCCGGTAGCCCATCAGGCCGGTGGCATGCCCCATCCAGAAAGGCGAGGAGGTGCTGAGCGCCAGCAGCAGGGGCAGGAAGGGCTGCATGCGCGCCATCAGTTCCACGCGGCGCCCCGGATCCATCGGCTGCACATGCACGTGCAGGCCGCACAGCAGGTTGCGTTGCCCCAGCATCTGCAGTTCGCCCATCACCTGGTCGTAGTGGGGCTTGTCGGTGCTGCGTTGTCCGCGCCATTGCGCGGAGGGATGCGTGCCCGCCGCCAGGATGCCGAGCCCATGCCGGCGTGCGATGTCGCCCACGGTACGGCGCAGCGTGCGCAGGTCCTGCTCGGCGGCATGCGGATCGTCGTGCACGGCGGTCTGCACTTCCACCTGGGTCTGCAGCATCTCGCTGCCGAAACGTCCGCCGAGCGCGTCGCGGCACGCGCTGAAGAAGTGTCGCGGCATGTGCCGCAGGCGGCGCCCGTTGCGGCGGATGAGGAAGTACTCCTCCTCCACGCCGAACGTATAGGGGTGTGCGTAGCGTTCCGCCGACATGGCCCGGTTATCGCACCGGAGGAGTGAACGCGGTGTTCAACGCCGCCGACGCTGCCCGGGCCGCCACAACGGCCCGGGTCGGTCACGGGCGGCGATCAGACTTCCAGCGACGCCAGATCGCCCTTCGCTTCAAGCCATGACTTGCGATCGCTGGCGCGTTTCTTCGCCAGCAGCATGTCCATCAGGCCCCGCGTCTGCAGGTCGTCGTCGACGGTCAGCTGCACCAGGCGGCGCGTGTCCGGGTGGATGGTGGACTCGCGCAGCTGCGAGGGATTCATCTCGCCCAGGCCCTTGAAGCGGGTGACGTTGACCTGGCCGCGGATCTTCTCGCGCTCGATCTTCTCCAGCAGCAGGCGCTTTTCTTCCTCGTCCAGCGCGTAGAACACCTGCTTGCCCACGTCGACGCGGAACAGCGGCGGCATCGCCACGAACACGTGGCCCGACGCGACCAGCGTGGGGAAGTGGCGCAGGAACAGCGCGGTCAGCAGGGTGGCGATGTGCAGGCCGTCCGAATCGGCGTCGGCCAGGATCACCACCTTGCCGTAGCGCAGCCCGCTGATGTCGTCCTTGCCGGGATCGCAGCCGATGGCCACGGCCAGGTCGTGCACTTCCTGCGAGGCCAGCACGCTGCCGGAGGCGACTTCCCACGTGTTGAGGATCTTGCCGCGCAGCGGCAGGATCGCCTGGAAATCCTTGTCGCGCGCCTGCTTGGCCGAGCCGCCGGCCGAATCGCCTTCCACCAGGAACAGCTCGGTGCGCGACAGGTCCTGGCTGATGCAGTCGGCGAGCTTGCCGGGCAGGGCAGGGCCCTGGGTGACCTTCTTGCGGACGACCTGCTTCTCGGTCTTCAGGCGCGCGCTGGCGCGCTCGATGGCGATCTGCGCGATCTTCTCGCCCAGGTCGACGTGCTGGTTCAGCCACAGGCTGAAGGCATCGTGCGCGGCGCCTTCGATGAAGCCGGCGGCCTGGCGCGAGGACAGGCGTTCCTTGGTCTGGCCGCTGAACTGCGGGTCGGTCATCTTCAGCGACAGAACGAAGGTCACGCGGTCCCACACGTCTTCCGGTGCGAGCTTGACGCCGCGCGGCAGCAGGTTGCGGAAGTCGCAGAACTCGCGCAGCGCATCGGTCAGGCCGCTGCGCAGGCCATTGACGTGCGTGCCGTGCTGCGCGGTGGGGATCAGGTTGACGTAGCTTTCCTGCACCAGCTCGCCTTCCGGCACCCAGGCCACGGCCCAGTCCACGACTTCGCTGTCCTTCTTCAGCTGGCCGACGAACAGTTCCGGCGGCAGCAGCTCGCGGCCGGCCATCTCGCCGCGCAGGTAGTCGCGCAGGCCGTCCTCGTAGTGCCAGCTGTCGCGCTCGCCGGTGGCTTCGTCGAACAGGGTGACGTTCAGCCCCGGGCACAGCACGGCCTTGGCGCGCAGCAGGTGCCGGAGTGCGCGCACGTTGAACTTCGGCGTGTCGAAATACTTCGGGTCGGCCCAGAAGCGGACGCGCGTACCCGTGTTCTTCTTGCCGACACTGCCGACCACTTCCAGCGGCGTGGCGCGGTCGCCGTTGCGGAAGGTGATGCGGTGTTCGCTGCCTTCGCGCTTGATGTGGACTTCGACCAGCGTGGACAGCGCGTTGACCACGCTGACGCCGACGCCGTGAAGGCCACCGGAGAAGGTGTAGTTCTTGTTGCTGAACTTGCCGCCGGCGTGCAGGCGCGTGAGGATCAGTTCCACGCCCGGAATCTTCTCCTCCGGATGGATGTCCACGGGCATGCCGCGGCCGTCGTCGCTGACTTCGCAGCTGCCATCCTTGTACAGCGTGACCTCGATGCTGCCGGCGTGGCCGGCCAGCGCTTCGTCCACGGCGTTGTCGATGACTTCCTGCGCCAGATGGTTCGGACGCGCGGTGTCGGTATACATGCCCGGCCGGCGCTTGACCGGGTCAAGGCCGGAAAGGACTTCGATGTCGGCGGCGTTGTAACGACTGCTCATGGGTCTTCAGGTTCTCGATACGGCGCAGCGCCCCGGGGCGCCGCAGGATGACGAAGGGCGGGAACAGTCGGCCACGGGGCCGTCGCAGGGCGCGCGACGCGCCGGGTGTCCTGTCTGGCCTTTCGGACCGGGCGGCAGTGTGCGGCCAGCACGGCTTTTTTTCCATGTTCAGTCGAGGGCCGGGCAGCGGACGCTAGGCTTGCGCCGTGGACATGGATGCCCTTGGGAACGCCATCCGGCGCCCCCAGATTCCCGCCATCCACGAGGAGCATTGCCATGAAGTCCCGCAACCTGTTGCTGCTGTCCGCCGCTGCCATCGGCGCGCTGTTCGCGGTCCAGGCGTTTGCCCAGTCCCGTACCGGTACGGAGGCCGACAAGCCGAAGCAGGACCAGTCCCAGACCAGTGACCCGTCCGATCCGGAGGCGAAGGCTCGCCGCCGTGCCGCCAACGAAGCCGCCGCCAAGCAGCGCAAGGCTGCCGAAGGCCAGCAGAAGAAGGCCGGCGAAGAAGACGAAGAGCGCAAGCCCTGACCATCGTCGTTACGCCCTGACCCTTGCTGCACAAGGGTTTCAGGCGCGCAGTCGACTCACTGACACCCCGCTTCGGCGGGGTGTCGCGCTTCCGGGCGACACGCGTTGCCTGTAGACTATGGCTTTCCGGAGCCCCGCCCATGACTCCCCTGATTTTCGTTACCGGCGGCGTTGTGTCCTCGCTAGGCAAGGGCATCGCCGCCGCTTCGCTTGCGTCCATTCTCGAAGCGCGTGGCCTGAAGGTCACGATGATGAAGCTGGACCCCTACATCAACGTCGACCCGGGCACCATGAGCCCGTTCCAGCACGGCGAGGTGTACGTCACCGACGACGGCGCCGAGACCGACCTGGACCTGGGCCACTACGAGCGCTTCGTGCGCACGCGCCTGAGCCGCAAGAATTCCGTCACCACCGGCCGGATCTACGAGAACGTGATCCGCAAGGAGCGCCGTGGCGACTACCTGGGCGCGACCGTCCAGGTCATTCCGCACATCACCGACGAGATCCGCCGCTGCATCGACGAGGCCACCGAAGGCTTCGACGTGGCGCTGGTGGAGATTGGCGGTACCGTCGGCGATATCGAATCGCTGCCGTTCCTCGAAGCCATCCGCCAGATCCGCACCGAGCGCGGTCCGGAGAAGGCGCTGTTCATGCACCTGACGCTGGTGCCGTACGTCGCTGCCGCGGGTGAGCTGAAGACCAAGCCGACCCAGCATTCGGTGAAGGAACTGCGTTCGATCGGTATCCAGCCCGACGTGCTGCTGTGCCGCTCGGAGCAGCCGATTCCGGATTCCGAGCGTCGCAAAATCTCGCTGTTCACCAACGTGCCCGAGCGCGCCGTCATCAGCGTGCCGGACGTGGACGTGCTGTACCGCATCCCGATGGGCCTGCACCGTCAGGGGCTGGACGAGATCGTGCTGCGCCAGTTCCGCATCGAGAACGCGCAGGCGGCCGATCTGTCCGAGTGGGAAGCTGCGGTCGATGCCACGCTGAACCCGCTGGACGAGGTGACCATCGCCGTCGTCGGCAAGTATGTCGACCACCAGGATGCGTACAAATCCGTCGGCGAGGCGTTGAAGCACGGCGGCCTGCGCCAGCGCACGCGCGTCAACCTGAAATGGATCGAGGCGCAGGAACTGGAAGGCACCGACATGGCCCTGCTGCAGGGCGTGGATGGCGTGCTGGTGCCCGGCGGCTTCGGCGACCGCGGTTTCGAAGGCAAGGTGCTGACCTCGCGTTTCGCACGCGAACAGAAGCTGCCGTACTTCGGCATCTGCTACGGCATGCAGGCGGCAGTGGTCGATTACGCCCGCCATGTTGCCGGGCTGGAGAACGCCAACAGCACCGAGAACGACAAGCAGTCGCCGCATCCGGTGATCGGCCTGATCACCGAGTGGCGCACGGCCGCCGGCGACGTCGAGAAGCGCGACGAGCGCTCCGACCTCGGCGGCACCATGCGCCTAGGTCTGCAGGAACAGCGTCTGAAGCCCGGAACGCTGGCGCGTGAGTTGTACGGCAAGGACGTGGTGGCCGAACGTCATCGCCACCGCTACGAATTCAACAACCGCTACCGCACGCAGCTGGAGGACGCCGGCCTGGTCATTTCCGCCAAGTCCATGGATGACCTGCTGGTGGAAATGGTGGAACTGCCGCGCACAGTGCATCCGTGGTTCCTGGCGTGCCAGGCGCATCCGGAGTTCCTGTCCACGCCGCGCGATGGCCATCCGCTGTTCGTCGGCTTCATCCGCGCCGCGCGCGAGAAGAAGGCGGGTGGCAAGCTGCTGAAGGAAGCGCGTGCTTGAATGATTGTTCCTTCTCCCTCCGGGAGAAGGTGCCCCGAAGGGGCGGATGAGGGTTCGGCGAAGTTCCAGATGTTCCAGCCTTCCTGATTCCGCCGTACCCTCACCCCAACCCCTCTCCCGGTGGGAGAGGGGCCAGATCGAGAGGTGGTTGAATGAAGCTTTGTGGATTCGACGTCGGCCTGGACCAGCCCCTGTTCCTGATCGCCGGTCCATGCGTGATCGAGTCGATGCAGTTGCAGATTGATGTCGCCGGCCGTTTGAAGGAAATCACCGGCAAGCTGGGGATGAACTTCATCTTCAAGTCGAGCTTCGACAAGGCCAACCGCACCTCCGGCACCAGCTTCCGCGGCCCGGGTCTGGAAGAGGGGCTGAAGGTGCTGGACGCGGTAAAGAAGCAGGTCGGCGTGCCGGTATTGACCGACGTGCACGAGTACACGCCGATGGACGAAGTCGCCGCCGTCGTCGACGTGCTGCAGACGCCTGCCTTCCTCGTGCGCCAGACCGACTTCATCAGGAAGGTCTGCTCGGCCGGCAAGCCGGTCAACATCAAGAAGGGCCAGTTCCTGTCGCCGTGGGACATGAAGCCCGTGGTCGAGAAGGCCAAATCCACCGGCAACCAGGACATCATGGTCTGCGAGCGCGGCGCGTCGTTCGGCTACAACAACCTGGTCAGCGACATGCGTTCGCTGAGCGTGATGCGCGACACCGGTTGTCCGGTCGTGTTCGATGCGACGCACTCGGTGCAGCTGCCGGGCGGGCAGGGCACCAGTTCCGGTGGTCAGCGCGAGTTCGTGCCGGTGCTGGCGCGCGCGGCCGTCGCCGTCGGCGTGGCCGGCCTGTTCGCCGAGACCCATCCGGATCCGGCCAAGGCGCTGTCCGATGGCCCGAACGCCTGGCCGCTGGACAAGATGGAAGCGCTGCTGGAGACGCTGCTGGCGCTGGATTCGATCACCAAGAAGAACGGGTTCCTGGAGAGCTCGGTCTGATGGGATCGGCGAGCGGTCTATCCTGGGCGGTGCGGACGGTATCCGTAGGCCTGTTGCTGACCTTCGCAGGGGTTCCGCTTCGCGCGGACGCATGCACGACGAACCCGCCCATGCGCGCGCCGCCGATCGCCGAACTGGTGCAAACGTCGGACGTGGTTGCCATCGTCCATGTCGATCGCATCCATCCACTGACGGCCGAGGAAGCCGCCTTTACCGAGCGCGTCTTCAGTGATCCGCCGTTGAACCTACCGATCCGCCTGCCGAGCCAGTCCGCCGATGTCACCGTGATGCGCAGCCTGAAGGGAACGATCCCGAAAGGTGCGCCCATAGGCAGTGGCACCACCAGCTGCGATGTCGTGCTGATGGAAGGGCGCGATTACCTTATCTTTGCCCGGACGACGGCTGAGTCCGGCGACAAGATCGAGCCTCGTTACGGCACGTTGATGATCGACCAGGGCCCCGAAAGCCTTTCCGCCCTGGCGGAAGTCGAGCATTCCCTTTCATCCTCCAAACCGACCCCACCATGACCAACATCGCCAAGATCCACGCCCGCGAAATCCTCGATTCCCGCGGCAATCCCACCCTCGAAGCCGAGGTTACGCTGGAAGACGGCTCCTTCGGCCGCGCCATGGTGCCGTCCGGCGCCTCGACCGGCACCAAGGAAGCGGTCGAACTGCGCGACGGCGACAAGACCCGCTACCTGGGCAAGGGCGTGCGCAAGGCGGTGGAGAACGTCAACACGACGATCGCCACGGCGCTGAAGGGCTTCGATGCCATCGACCAGGAAGGCCTGGATCGCCGCCTGATCGACATCGATGGCACCGAAAACAAGGGCCGCCTGGGCGCGAACGCGCTGCTCGGCGTGTCGATGGCCAACGCCCATGCGGTGGCTGCCTCAAAGAAGCTTCCGCTGTGGCAGTACCTCGCCAACGGCAACGACGTCACCCTGCCGGTGCCGATGATGAACATCATCAACGGCGGCGCGCATGCAGACAACAACGTCGATTTCCAGGAGTTCATGGTGCTGCCGGTCGGCTTCGATTCGTTCGCCGAATCGCTGCGCGCCGGCACCGAGATCTTCCACTCGCTGAAGTCGGTGCTGAAGGGTCACGGCCTGAGCACGGCGGTCGGCGACGAGGGCGGTTTCGCTCCGGACTTCCGCAGCAATGTCGAAGCCTTGGACACCATCCTCGAGGCCATCGGCAAGGCCGGCTACACCGCCGGTGAAGACGTGCTGCTGGGCCTGGACGTGGCCTCCAGCGAGTTCTTCGACAACGGCAAGTACCACCTGGTCGGCGAGAACAAGCGCCTGACCAGCGAACAGTTCGTCGACTTCCTCGCCGACTGGGCCGCGCAGTACCCGATCATCACCATCGAGGACGGCTTGGCCGAGGACGACTGGGCGGGCTGGAAGCTGCTGACCGACCGCATCGGCAAGAAAGTGCAGCTGGTCGGCGACGACCTGTTCGTCACCAATCCGAAGATCTTCAAGGAAGGCATCGAGTCCGGCACCGCCAACGCGATCCTGATCAAGGTCAACCAGATCGGTACGCTGACCGAGACGCTGGAAGCCATCGCCATGGCGCACCATGCGAACTACGCGGCCGTCGTGTCGCACCGTTCGGGCGAAACCGAGGATACGACCATTGCGGATATCGCGGTCGCCACCACGGCGACGCAGATCAAGACCGGCTCGCTGTGCCGCAGTGACCGCGTCGCCAAGTACAACCAGCTGCTGCGCATCGAAGAGGCGCTCGGCGCCAAGGCGCGCTATGCCGGTCGCAACGCCTTCGTCTCGCTGAAGCAGTAATCCATGCGCAAGGCGCCCTGGCTCCTGCTGGTACTGGTACTGCTGCTGGGATGGCTCCAGTACAAGTTCTGGTTCGGTGTCGGCAGTTCGGGCCAGGTCGTCGCGCTGGAGCAGCAGGTCGAATCGCAGAAGCGCGAGAATGCCGGTCTGCAGGAACGCAACGACGCCCTGGCCGCCGAAGTCGAGGACCTCAAGTCCGGCGAGTCGGCGGTCGAGGAGCGGGCGCGCAGCGAACTGGGCATGATCAAGCCGGGCGAGAAGTTCTACCGGGTGGTCGAGCCGGTGCCACCGCTGCCCGTGACCGGCGGCGAAGGCAGCGATGGCGACGCCGCGGAGCCCTCGCCCTGATGGCCCGCATCTGGGCCGTCGTGCCCGCGGCCGGGCGCGGTACCCGCTTCGGTGGAGAACTCCCCAAGCAGTATCTGGTGGTGGACGGGCTGCCCTTGATCGCGCACACGCTGGCGGCGCTGTTCGCGCACGACGCCGTGGAAGGTGCGGTCGTGCCGGTGTCGGAGAACGATCCCGACTGGCCGTGTTGGACGGAGTTCGCCGGCAAGCCGGTGCACGCGTGCACTGGCGGTGCGAGCCGTGCCGCGTCCGTACTGGCGGGGTTGCGCGCCTTGCCGGACGACGTGCGTGCGGACGATTTCGTGCTGGTGCACGACGCTGCGCGCCCGAACCTGTCGCTGACCGACCTGTCCCAACTGCTGGAGCGTGGCCGCAACGATCCCGTCGGTGCGATCCTGGCTGCGCCCGTGCGCGATACCCTGAAGCGCGCCGGCGACGATGGCGGTATCGACGGCACGGAGGCGCGCGAGCGGTTGTGGCGAGCCTTCACCCCGCAGCTGTTCCGTCGCCTGCAACTGACCCGTGCGCTGGAGTCCGCCACCACTGACGGCGTCGAGGTTACCGACGAGGCGATGGCGATGGAACGCCTCGGCCTGCGCCCGCTGTTGGTGGAAGGCTCCGAAAGCAACTTCAAGATCACCACGCCGGCGGACCTGGCCAGGTTCGCCTACGAACGGGCGCAGCGCGACTGCTGACGCGCCATCGGAAACGACATGTCCGACTCATTGAATATCCGCATCGGCCAGGGCTTCGATGTGCATGCCTTCGGCGACGGCGACCACGTCATGCTGGGGGGCGTCCGCGTCCCGCACGATCGCGGCGTGCTGGCGCACAGCGACGGCGATGTCGTGCTGCACGCGCTGTGCGACGCGATGCTCGGCGCGCTGGCGCTGGGCGATATCGGTCGGCACTTCCCGCCTTCGGATGATCGATGGAAGGGGGCCGACAGCCGTGCCTTCGTCCGTCATTGCGATGCGCTGATCGGCGAGCGAGGCTGGCGCGTCGGCAATGTCGACGTCACCGTGATCTGCGAGCGACCGAAAGTCGGGCCGTATGCCGATGCGATGCGCGCCTGCGTGGCGCAGGATCTGCGCCTCGATCTGGATGCGGTCAGCATCAAGGCGACCACGACGGAGAAGCTCGGCTTCACCGGACGCGGCGAAGGCATCGCGGCACAGGCCGTCGTACTGCTGGTGCGCGCATGAGCGAGGCGTTGCCGCGTGCGTTCGGCGTGCCGGTACTGAGCGCGCGCATGCGCAGCGCGCCGGAAGATTTCGTCGTCGAAGAGCTGCCCGGCTTCGAACCCTCGGGCGAAGGCGAGCACCTGCTGCTGACCGTCGAGAAGCGCGGCATGAACACGGCGTTCGCCGCCAAGCGCATCGCCGCGTGGGCGGGGATCGCCGAGATGGGCGTGGGCTACGCCGGCCTCAAGGATCGCCACGCCGTCACCCGACAGCGTTTCAGTGTGCACCTGCCGCGCAAGGTGGCGCCGGATCTGGCGACGCTCGGTTCCGACGAGCTGAAGGTGCTGGAATCGACCTGGCATTCGCGCAAGCTGCCGCGCGGCGCGCTTGCCGGCAACCGGTTCGAACTGGTGTTGCGCGATGTGTCCGGCGACAACGAAGCCATCGAGGCGCGGCTACGCGATGTCGCCGCGCATGGCCTACCGAACTGGTTCGGCGAACAGCGCTTCGGGCGCGACGGTGGCAACGTGGCAGCGGCGCTGGCGATGTTCGCGGGGCGCCGGGTCAGGCGCGAACAGCGCTCGATCCTGATCTCGGCGGCGCGTTCCGAGCTGTTCAACCGCGTGCTGGCCGCGCGGCTGGCCGATGGCAGCTGGAATCGTGGCCTCGACGGCGAAGTCTGGATGCTGGCGGGCAGCCGCAGCGTGTTCGGGCCCGAACCGTTGAGCGAGCCACTGGCGCAGCGACTCGAGGACTTCGACATCCATCCGACCGGACCTCTGTGGGGCGCCGGCGAGCCGCGCACGCAGGCGGACGCCCGTGAACGCGAGGTGCTCGCGCTGCAGGGCGACGATGCGCTGGCGTTGCGGCAGGGGCTCGAGCGGGAAGGACTGCGACAGGAGCGTCGCGCGTTGCGCCTGCGGCCTGAAGGTCTGGCGTGGTCGTGGCCATCGCCCGATACGCTGCGCCTGGCGTTCTCGCTGCCGCCGGGAAGCTACGCCACCGCGGTGCTGCACGAACTGGGCGAGGTCGTCGACGCATCGCAGGGCGACCGTCCGTCGGAACACGGCTGAAGGGACTGGTAGTCGAGCGCCGTGGGCGTATAAGCCGGAAGTGAGCCAGGGACGCGTGTCGTCTCGGGCGGCAATGAGGTGAAGCAACCACGCAGCCCGGAGGTCGTCATGAAACGCTCGAGCTTCCTCTGTATCGCCCTGGTCATCGCGGGATCGCTCGCAGGGTGCGCAAGCACGCAAAGCGCCAGGCAGGACAAGCCACTGATGCAGCGCGCCACGGAGGTCGACGTGCTGTATGTCGGCTATGTCGACGCCTTCGCCAAGAGACGCGGTACCCGTGTGGTCTGGGTGAATCCCCCCAAGAAAACCGTTGTCACGCCGATCGCGTCGACGAACTGATTGATGCCGCCGGCGCCCGTCACCGACGGTACGCGAGCAGCACCAGCACAGCCCCGGTGCCGCCCTGCGTGGGCGGCGCCGAGTGGAACGCCATCACGTCGGCACGCTGGCGCAGCATCCGGTCGACCAGGTTCTTCAGCACCGGCGCCTCACTGTCCGAGCGCTGCCCCTTGCCGTGGATCACCCGTACGCAGCCATGATCGTGCGCATGTGCGTCCGCGAGGAACCGGCGCAGCAATCCTTCCGCCTGCAGGGCGGTGGCGCCATGCAGGTCCAGTTCGTCCTGCACCGAGAACTGTCCGCGCTTGAGGCGCTGGAAGGCGCGCGGCGACAGCGCGTCGCGACGATAGCTCAGCACATCACCGGCCGCATGCGGATCCAGTGCCTCCAGGCCGCGCTGGAATTCGCTGCGCGCATCGTGTTCGTCGCGGTCGGCCATGCGCGCGGCCGGTCGGGGTGGCGCCTTGCGCGGCGGTGGAGGCGCTTCCTGCAACCTGCGCACGTCGCCTATCGCGTCGCGGAACAACGCGGCGTCATCGTCATCGGGCGGCGTGGAGCGGGACATGCCATCAGCGTAGCGGCATTGCGACGTGACGCAAGCGCGGGAAGCCGTCGCGCGGTTCCGGTATCATGGGGCCGTCCCCGAGGAAACCCATGCGCGTACTGGTCAGCAACGACGACGGCGTCGACGCCCCCGGCATCCGAATCCTGGCAGAGGGCCTGCGCAGTGCGGGCCACGAAGTGTACGTGGTCGCTCCCGACCGCGACCGCTCCGGTGCCAGCAACTCGCTGACGCTCGACCTGCCGATCCGGCTGAAGCGCATCGACCACTACACCTGCAGCATCGCCGGCACGCCGACCGACTGCGTGCACCTTGCGCTGACCGGCATGCTGGAGTTCGAGCCGGACATCGTGGTGTCGGGCATCAACAACACCGCCAATCTGGGCGATGACGTCATCTACTCAGGCACCGTGTCGGCGGCGATGGAAGGCCGCTTCCTTGGCCTGCCGGCAGTGGCCATGTCGCTGGCCACCAAGAACCACGATGCGAAGCACTACGAGACCGCGGCGCGTGCCGCCGTGGAGATCGTGGCGCGCCTGAAGGCTGATCCGCTGCCCGCTGACACCATCCTCAACGTCAATGTGCCGGATCTGGCATGGAGCGACGTGCGCGGCTTCGAGGTCACGCGCTTGGGTAATCGGCACCGGTCCGAGCCTTGCGTTCCGCAACCGGATCCGCGCGGGCATACCGTGTACTGGATCGGTCCGGCCGGACGCGAGCAGGATGCGGGTCCAGGTACCGACTTCCATGCGGTGCGCACGGGCCACATCTCGATCACGCCCATCCACGTCGACCTGACCCGCTACCAGGCGCTGGAAAAGGTGGCGGGCTGGGTAGGTGGCCTGACCGCCGCGCTCGAGGGCTCGGCATGACGCCACGGTTGCGGCTGCAGCCCGAAGCGGTGGGCATGGGCATGACCTCGCAGCGTGTGCGCGACCGGCTGGTCGAACGGTTGCGTGAGGCCGGCATCGCCGACGAGCGCGTGCTCAATGCCATCCGCACGCTGCCGCGCCACCTGTTCGTCGACGAGGCGCTCGCCACGCGCGCGTACGAAGACACCGCGCTGCCGATCGGGCACAGCCAGACCATCTCGCAGCCGTGGGTGGTGGCGAGGATGACCGAGGTGCTGCTGGAGACCGAGCCGAAGAAGGTGCTGGAAATCGGCACGGGCTCGGGCTACCAGGCCGCGGTGCTGGCCGTGCTGGGGCTGGAGGTCTACACCGTCGAGCGCATCGGCGACCTGCTTCGCCAGGCCCGCAAGCGCCTGCGCCAGATGGGCATGAACGTGCGCAGCAAGCACGACGACGGCCGCATCGGCTGGGCCGAGCACGGCCCCTACGACGCCATCATCGTCACCGCCGCGGCACCGGCGCTGGTGCCGGTACTGGTGGAACAGCTCGCCGTCGGCGGGCAACTCGTCGCCCCGGTCGGCGGCAGCGGTTCCCAGTCGCTGGTGCGGCTGGTGAAGCGCGCCGATGGCAGCGTCGAGGAAACCACGCTCGCGCCGGTGGTGTTCGTGCCGCTGCTGTCGGGCACCCTGGATTGAATGAAGTGACGAATTCTCCGCAGCACGATGGACTTGCTAACAGCCCGGCCTCGCTGGGCGAACAGGTGGCCGGCATCATCGAACGCCTGCCACCCGACAAGCTCAGCCTGGGCGAACTGCTGGATGTCTTCAGCGATGAAGGCCTGTTGCTGCTGACCATCCTGCTGACGCTGGTGTTCCTGATCCCGGTGTCGATCCCCGGCGTCAGTACCGTGTTCGGTGCGGCCATCCTGCTGGTCGGCGTGAGTCGCCTGTTCAATCGTCCGCTCTGGCTACCGCAACGGATCAAGGACAAGGCGTTGCCGGCCGACCGCCTGCGTCCCGGCCTGACTGCGGGTCTGGTGTGGGTGCGCCGCATGGAGAAGATCAGCCGCCCGCACCGGCTGCGTTTCTTCGTCGATGGGCCAGGGCAGGGCGTCATCAACAATCTCGCTTTCATCCTGGCCGCGCTGCTGCTGATGGCGCCCTTCGGATTCGTGCCATTCAGCAACACCCTGCCAGCCTTGGCGCTGCTGCTGTATGCCATCGGCTTCATCCAGCGCGACGGGGGCGCGATCCTGCTGGGCCATCTGGCCAACATCGGCACGATCGTCTACTTCAGCGTGCTGATCGGTGGCGGCGGCGTGGCGGCACGCGAACTGTTCCAGCGATTGACCGGCTGAGCCGTGCGGCTTCCGCCCTGTGAGGAAACGAACGAACGCATGACCACGACGCTCCGCTCCGGCCATCGCATCACGCGCGCCCTCCTGATCGGCATCGCCATGGCCGTGCTGGCCGCCTGCTCCACGACGGTGGTGCGCGAACCCTCTGCTTCGTCGCCTGCACGGCAGACCTCGCAGGGCAAGCCTGGCGCCACGGTGCGTGTGCAGCGCGGCGACACGCTCTACGGCATCGCGTTCCGCAACGGCGTGGACGTCAACGATCTTGCGCGCTGGAACAGCCTGTCGGCGCCGTACACGATCTATCCTGGCCAGTCGCTCAAGCTGTTCCCGGGCAGCGGCGTCAGCCGTCCTCCGGCGACGACCGCCACGACCACGCCGACGAAGCCGGCCACCGGCACGACCACGCGGCCGGTCCCGCCGCCCGCGCCGGTCACCCGACCCACAGCGCCGCCGGCTCCTGCGAGCAGTGGCTTCTCCTGGCGCTGGCCTGCTGATGGCCACCTGATCGGTCGCTTCGTGGCGGGCGACGCCAGCAAGCAGGGCGTGGACATCGCAGGCAGCAGCGGGCAGGCGGTGCGCGCCGCCGCGGACGGCGTGGTGGTGTATTCCGGTGCGGGCCTGGTGGGCTATGGCGAGTTGATCATCGTCAAGCACAGCGAGGCCTGGCTTTCGGCGTATGGCCACAACCGCAAGCGGCTCGTCAACGAAGGCCAGAGCGTCAAGGCCGGGCAGCAGATCGCGGAAATGGGCAGCAGTGGCGCGTCGCGCGAGATGCTGCACTTCGAGATCCGCCACAACGGCAAGCCCGTCGACCCGCTGCAGTACCTGCCGCCACGCTGAGCGGCATCACGTGCGCGCGGGTCGCCAGGGGAGCCGCCCGCTGGCGGCTGCTCCGGTTCGGCCAGGAGACCTGACGCACAACGACGTCCCCCGGCGGTAGTCCGTGCCCCATGTGCGGTGCCCGGCGGTGTCGATGTGGATCCTCGTCGGCGTGTAGAAGCCCAGGCCCATCCGCAGCGAAGGGCCTTGCCTGCGCCAGAATTCGCACAGCGCTTCGGTGCGCGTGTCGTCGGTCAGGTCGAAATCGAGGGCGTTGTTGCGAAGATGGCGGCTGCGTGTGCTTCCGCCCGCGCACCGGTTCACCTCGGCGGAGCGGTAGCCAGAGCGGACATTGCCGCCCTCGACGATCCCCATGCGCTCCAACTGTGCCACCACGCGTAGCGTCGGCACGATCTTGTCCGCATGCTCGCGTGGCGGCAGCAGGAACTCCGGGCCGCAGGTGCGCTAGCGGCGACTGGACCGCAACAGGGCGGACATCGGAACCACGTTGCCAACGCCGGCCCGGGCCAGGGTGCCTTCGTAGTCGGCCAGCGCCGTGGCGTCGCTGCTGCGTCGCCACGTTTCATAGCGCTCGGCGGCATCCGGGAGAAGAGGCGTACAGGCTGCGGTGGCGAGGACGATGAGCAGCAGAAGCGGGCGCTGCGTCATGCAGAGGTCAGCGTGGCGCCAACAGGAATCCGGCCACGACCTTGCGCGACTCACTGGCCAGCACGTTGAAGGTGCGGGCGGCCGCGGCGTTGGTCATGACTTCGAGTCCCACGCCCTGGCGCAGGCAGGCGGCCATGACGGCGGCGGGCGGGAAGACCTGGCGTTCGCCCGTGCCCAACAGGACTACTTCCGGTTGCAGCGCGAGCAGCGGAAGCAGATCGTCCGGCGTCAGCGCAGCGCTGTCCTGGACCGGCCAGGCTTCGATGAGCTGCTGCGGCGAGAGGATGAAGCTGGATGACAGGGTGCGGTCGTTCACCCGGGCGACCTGGCCGTCGGCGGATCGCAGGGTGAAGGCGTAATCGGGAAGTTCGTGGCTGAGCTGCATGGCGGGCGGCCTGCGTGGCGGGCTCAGCCGCGCGGCAGCACGATCTGCCGGCGTTCCTTGCTGGGGCGGTACAGGACGGCGGTATGGCCGATCCGCTGCACCAGGGCAGCATCGGCCTGGTCGGCCAGCTCCCCGATCATGGCGTCGCGTGCCTCGCGGTCTTCACCGGCGACCTTGACCTTGACCAGTTCATGCTGCTCAAGCACCGCGTCCAGTTCGGCGATGAAGGCCGGCGTGATGCCCTTGTTCCCGATCTGCAGCAGCGCCTTCAGGTCGTGGGCCTGGCCGCGCAGGAAACGGGTCTGGGCAGCGGTCAGGACTACAGGCATGCGGCACGGTACGGGTCGAAAAGGGGGATCAGGGTATCATGGCGACCCCCACGAACGGCTCCGGCGGCTCCCGTCGCAGCGTGCCCGGAGACCTTGCCGACATGGCCACCCGCAGCAAGAGCAGCCAGCGCTGGCTCAAGGAACACTTCTCCGATCCCTACGTGAAGAAGGCCCAGGCCGAGGGCCTGCGTTCGCGTGCTGCCTACAAGCTGGAAGAACTGCTGGAGCGCGACCGCCTGCTCAAGCCCGGCATGGTGGTCGTCGACCTGGGCGCCGCGCCGGGCGGCTGGTCGCAGTTCGTCCGCCAGGCGATGGGTGACAGCGGCCGGGTGGTGGCCATGGACATCCTGGACATGCCCCCGCTGGCGGGCGTGGACTTCCTTCATGGGGATTTCAGGGAAGACAGCGTCCTATCCCAGTTGGAAGCCATGCTGGACGGCGCGCCCGTGGACCTTGTGCTGTCCGATATGGCCCCCAATAAGAGTGGTGTGGATGCGGTGGACCAGCCGCGGATGATGCATCTGGCGGAGTTGGCGATGGAGTTCGCCGACAGCCACCTGAAGCCGGGCGGGGCGTTCCTGATCAAGCTGTTCCAGGGCACCGGCTCCGACGACTACATCCGCGAGCTTCGCCGCCGCTATGACAAGGTGGCGATCCGCAAACCGGACGCGTCCCGCAAGCGTTCCCCCGAGGTGTACGCCCTGGGACAGGGCAAGCGGGCCCAGATCAAGTAAGGTGGCTTAACGTGCGAATGAGCAAAGAGGAACAGCGGAGCCGATGCGGATGAACGACCTGACCAAGAATCTGCTGCTGTGGGTAGTCGTCGCCGTCGTGCTGATGGTCGTCTTCCAGAGCTTCTCGCCCAAGGGTGCCAGCACCGCGGCCATGACCGGCGGTACCACCTATTCCACGTTCCTCGACCAGGTCGATGGCGGCAACGTCCAGCGCGTCGAGTTCGGCGGCGATGCCCGCAGCGGCGTGGGCGAGATCACCTACACCCTCCGCAATGGCGACACCAAGACGATCAATGCGCCGTTCGACCGCGACCTGATCAACGTGCTGCGCAACAAGCAGGTCGAGATCATCCAGAAGGACCCGCCGAGCGGTCTGAGCCTGACGACCATCCTGCTGAACTTCCTGCCGGTGCTGCTGATCATCGGCTTCTGGATCTTCATCATGCGGCAGATGCAGGGCGGGGGCGGCGGCGCGAAGGGCGCGATGTCTTTCGGCAAGTCGCGCGCCAAGCTGCAGGGCGAGGACCAGGTGAAGGTCACCTTCGCCGACGTCGCCGGCTGCGATGAAGCGAAGGAGGAAGTCGGTGAACTCGTCGAGTTCCTGCGCGACCCCGGCAAGTTCCAGAAGCTGGGCGGCAAGATCCCGCGCGGCGTGCTGATGGTCGGCCAGCCGGGCACCGGCAAGACGCTGCTCGCCAAGGCCATCGCCGGCGAAGCCAAGGTGCCGTTCTTCAGCATCTCCGGTTCCGACTTCGTCGAGATGTTCGTCGGCGTCGGCGCCAGCCGCGTGCGCGACATGTTCGAGCAGGCCAAGAAGCACGCGCCCTGCATCATCTTCATCGACGAGATCGACGCCGTCGGCCGCCATCGTGGTGCCGGCTTGGGCGGCGGCCATGACGAGCGCGAGCAGACGCTGAACCAGTTGCTGGTCGAGATGGACGGTTTCGAGGGCGGCGAAGGCGTCATCGTGATCGCCGCGACCAACCGTCCCGACGTGCTGGATCCGGCGCTGCTGCGTCCGGGCCGCTTCGACCGCCAGGTCGTCGTGGGCCTGCCCGACGTGAAGGGCCGCGAGCAGATCCTGCGCGTGCACATGCGCAAGCTGCCGCTGGCCGACGACGTCGAGCCGATGGTGATCGCGCGCGGTACCCCCGGCTTCAGCGGTGCCGACCTGGCCAACCTCTGCAACGAGGCGGCGCTGTTCGCCGCGCGCGAGAACGCGAAGGAAGTCCGCATGGACCACTTCGACCGCGCCCGCGACAAGATCCTGATGGGCGCCGAGCGTCGTTCGATGGCGATGAGCGAAGACGAAAAGACGCTGACCGCCTACCACGAGGCCGGCCACGCCATCGTCGGCCGCCTGGTGCCGGAGCACGACCCGGTCTACAAGGTCACCATCATTCCGCGCGGTCGCGCGCTGGGCGTGACGATGTACCTGCCGGAAGGCGACAAGTACTCTCTGAACCGCGTGGCCATCGAATCGCAGCTGTGCTCGCTGTACGGCGGCCGCGTGGCCGAGGAACTGATCTTCGGTGCCGACAAGGTCACCACCGGTGCGTCCAACGACATCGAGCGCGCCACCAAGATGGCCCGCAACATGGTCACCAAGTGGGGCCTGAGCGACGAGATGGGCCCGATCGCCTACGGCGAGGAAGAGGATGAAGTCTTCCTGGGCCGCTCGGTGACGCAGCACAAGAACGTCTCCAACGAGACCGCGCGCAAGATCGACGAAGTCGTGCGCCTCATCCTGGACCGCGCGTACGCACGGACCAAGACGATCCTCACCGACAACCTCGACAAGCTGCACACGATGTCCAACCTGCTGCTGCAGTACGAGACCATCGATGCGCCGCAGATCGACGCCATCATGGAAGGCCGCGACCCGCCGCCGCCGATGGGCTGGGGCAAGAACGGCAAGGACGACGACAAGTCCGAGTCGCGGCCGCTGCCGCCGATCGGCGGGCCCGCCGCGCAGACCTGAGGCGCGTTGCCAGCGTGATGACGAAAGGCCAGACTGGTGTCTGGCCTTTTTTTTGGCCATGGCCGTCGTCGGCAGGGGTGCCGAAGAGCCAACACGCCGACCACGGGGAGATGTCGTGAAAGGGGATGCCATGAAAGCGATCCGGAGGGGAGTCCTTCTGCTCGGGTCCGTGTCGATGATGCCGTTTGCGCACGCCGCGGATTTCACTGCGCAGCGCTCCGTGCCATTCGCAGAGGATTCGATCGTCGCCGGAAACATCAAGCGGGAGTGCCCCATCGGCACCCAGCTGACCGATGCGCTGGTGCGCTTCGCCTCCGCCGGGGGCCATCGCGTTGAACTGGTGGAGACGCTGGACACCGCGTCGGGGCAGGCACTCAAGCTGGAATTCCATGACGCGCAGAGTGCGGGCAACGCCTGGATGGGCCATCGCAAGTCGGTCACCGTGAAAGGCTGGCTCTACCGCGATGGACAGCAGGTCGCGAAGTTCGTCGCGCGCCGGAACTCCGGAGGCGGATTCGCCGGCGGATTCAAGGGCTCATGTGCGGTGCTGGAACGGACCGTCAATGCCATCGGCAAGGACGTGGCGGGGTGGTTGAACAACCCGGTCGACGGTGGCCAACTCGGCGACCTTCGCTGACGCGACCTGCGCATCACAACGGGACCACACCCATGTTCGACACCGTACCTCAACTGGACTGCACCGGCCGCATCCTCAAGCTGGACCGCCCGCAGGTGATGGGCATCGTCAACGTCACGCCGGATTCCTTCTCCGATGGCGGCGCGCACGACACCACCGACGCGGCCGTGGCGCATGCGCTTTCGTTGGTAGAGCAGGGCGCGGACCTGCTCGACATCGGTGGCGAGTCCACGCGGCCGGGCGCCGGCGAGGTGCCGCTGGAGGAGGAACTCCGTCGCGTCGTGCCGGTGATCGAGCAACTCGCCGCACGCGTGGAGGTGCCGATCAGCGTCGACACGTCCAAACCCGAGGTGATGCGTGCAGCCGTGCAGGCGGGCGCGGGCATGATCAACGACGTCTACGCGTTGCGCCGCGATGGTGCACTCGAAGCGGCGGCCGCGCTCGCCGTGCCGGTGGTGCTGATGCACATGCAGGGCGAGCCGCGTTCCATGCAGGCTGCACCCGGCTACGACGATGTCGTCGGCGAGGTGCATCGCTTCCTCGCCGAGCGCATCTTCGCGGCCGAGATGTCGGGCATCGCGAAGCAGCGCATCGTCGTCGACCCGGGCTTCGGCTTCGGCAAGGACACCGCGCACAACCTGCAACTGCTCGCACAGCTGCAGCGCTTCGTCGAACTCGGGGTGCCGGTGCTGGCCGGCCTGTCGCGCAAGCGCAGCATCGGCCAGCTCACCGGCCGCGACGTGCCGGCGGAGCGCGTGGCCGGATCGGTCGCCGCGCACCTGATCGCCGCGCAGCGCGGCGCGGCCATCGTGCGCGTGCACGATGTGGCGGCCACCGTGGATGCGCTGAAGGTCTGGAACGCCGTGGCCGCGGTACCGCTGCCGCGGCAGGCCGCCGTCGCACCGTCCATCCGCTGGCCCGACGACGACTGACGGGCGCCCAACAAAAAAACCGCCAGGGGCATGCGCCGCTGGCGGTCAGGGTCGTGCATCGCCGGCGCCACGCGCCGGATCCTGCTCAACGGGTCAGGCTTGCGCGGGCCGTGCGCGGCGGCGTGGCGGTGCCGCGGGTCAGCGGACGCGTCTGCTCGATCACCGTCGAGGACAGCGTCTGGGTACTGGGAGCGCTGCCGGCGACGACCGGCTGCGACGTGGCGCTCGTGTTGCGGGTCGGCGTCAGTGGCTGCGAACCGTTGACGAGCGTCGGGCCGCCGCCGGTGGCCTGCTTCCACTGCCGCAGCAGCGCGCGCAGGGCTTCAGGCTTGTTGGTGGACTCCGCGCGGCTGACCTGGTTGACGCTGTTTTCGCCATGGCAGCCCGCACAGGTGCGGATCTCGCCGGGCTGCATCGTCACCCACACGCGTTCGCGCACGACCGGTTCGCCGCTGGCGTCGGTGGTCTGCCAGGCAAGCGCGCGGTTGGCGGGAACGAACACCGCGGTCGAGCCGTCGGCGGCAATCTTGGTACTGCCCGCCGGCCCGCCCGTATTGGCCACGTTGTACTGGCTGCTGGCCATCGGCTGGGCGAGGACACGGCGTCCTGCTTCCACGCCGGGATAGCCGCGGACCTGGTTGCCCTGCAGGATCTGGTAGTGGCTGATCTGGTAGACCTTGCCGGTGGCCTTCGCGGTTTTCACGCCGCCCGGGACTTCCAGGTTGAAGGGCTGCTGCAGGTCACCGCGGTCGCGGCTGGTCTGGTTGCGGGTGACGAGCAACGACAGGTTGTTGGTCTTCAGCCAGTTGCGCAACGCCGCTTCGTCGACCTGCTCCTCGGCCAGCACGGCACGCTCGGGGGCTTCCAGGGCCCAACTGCCGGCCGTGGGACGCTGGCGCGCGAGCACTTCCACCGGTTCGATTTCCCACAACAGGCCGTCGAAGCTCTTCAGGGTGTCCGGGCTCCACCACGAGAGCGTCTTGCGGACGCCCGAGGTCAGCGCACTGCCGGCGACCAGCATGTTCGATGCGTCGGTCCGCAACTGGTACAGACGGAACTGGGTGGAGGTCTGCACCATCGGGCTGGTCGTGTAACTCGCCAGCAGCTGGCCGGTGCTGATCGGCAGCGGGTTGCGGAAGCGGCCCGCGGACAGGCTGTTGCTGACCGCCGCGGGCGACGCGTCCTCGAACACCATCTGCTCGGCGTTGAGCGTCGGCGCGCCGGTGAAGCGCACGATCTGGTCGCTGGTCATCGAACCGAACTCGCGCGCGTAGATGCCGTAGTACGTACCCGGCGTGCGGGGATCCTCGCGGATCTGGAAAACGCCGCCGTCGTTGCGGATGTACTTCTTGTTGGCGATGATCGAGGTGTTGGTGTTGTCCGACATCGCGCTATCGGTGGCGAACGAACGCTCGATGTAGCCGAACATCAGCTCGTGCCGGCCGATGTGGTTGAGCGTCAGCTCCTCGGTGCCGTCCTGGTTCATCTGCCACGGCGTGAACAGGTTGAAGGTGAACGCGTTGACGCGACCGTACGCCGCCGACGTCTGGCCCAGTCGCGATTCGGGGAAGTTCTCCGCCTGGCGCCCGATGTTGGCCGCGCCCGCCGCCTCGCTGGCGTAGTTGGTCGCGCCGAAGGTGCCGGCGTCGGCCTGCTGGTCGCGCTGCAGGTGGTCCCAGCGGGTGAAGATCACGCGTCCGTAGCTGTCGATCGTCGGCGAGAAGGCGCCGCTCGGCGTGTGGTTGAGCAGGCGCAGCTCGCCGGTGGAAGGCGTCAGGCTGTACAGGCCCACCAGCGTCGGCGTGCTCTCGTACTCGTCCAGCTGCGGATACAGGTGAGCTTCCCCGGTACGCGGGCGGTCCGATGCGAACAGGATGCGATCGTCGCTGGCGTACAGGGGGGACACGTTGTTGTAGGACGTCGGCTGGCCGGCGACCTTGGTGATCACCGCGGTCTGGCCCTGCGCCAGATTGGCGACTTCATAGAGCTGCCAGCGCGTGTTGACGCTCTCGTACTGCTTGGTCGGCGCGCCGATCAGCATGCTGAAGACGGCCTTCTTGCCGTCCCAGTGCACCGTGGGCTCGCGCACGGCGATCGCATTCGCGCCCTGGCGGCCTTCCATGCCGAAGCCGGCTTCCCGGGTGAGGTTGCGCAGGGACCCATCGGGATAGCGGATCATCAGATCGCCGCCGCGCGGTACCGCGGCCATGTCGGTCATGTGGTTCGCGAACGCCGACAGGCGCCCGGCAAAAATGTCGCCGGCAGTAGGCACCTGGGCGACGAACATGATCGGCGTGGTGGGTGCCGAGGTCGCGACCGCGGCGCTGGCCGCGACGCGTGCCTCCGCGGCCTGCGCCGTGGCCTGGGCTGGCGCGCTGGCGGCGGTTGCCGTTTCCTCGACAAGGGGTTCGGAGCCGGTGCAGGCGGTCAGCAGGGTGCCGAGGGCCAGGATCAGCGCGGTGTTGCGCAGGACAACGAGCGTGTTTCGGATCATGCAGGCAAAGGTCTTCACGGGGGTGGCATACACACCCCCAGGCATCGAGGATCCGTGTCGGCACGGATCCCTGGCGCATGGCAGCGGGTGCAGGTCTACGCTTCAGTCCGTCCTGCTTCCACATGTGGAAGCCCCCGTCGGACCGGATGAGCCGTAAAAAAAGCGGCCCATCACGCGCCATCGCAGGATAAAGGGGTTTCTTCAAATAGCCAGCCCTGGTTTTCCATAACGCGGACTGCGCCACAAATCATCGGGACGCATTGCCCGCAGTGTGTGGGCCATCGCGATTGCCACGTGCGCCACGTGCGCGCTTGCCGACGTGCACTCACGTGGCGTGCGGCATGTTGCCGATGCCGCGTCGGCGGCGGTGGCGTGCGACGGTTCCCTGCGGGCCCTGGCGGACCCGTGCGACCACATGTCGCACCTCCGATGAAGCGCGGCCCGGCCCGGGAGTGGACCGTCCTCCCCGGATACCCCGTCGCGTGGGTTCGTCGCAGGGCGCCTGCGCAGGGGTGCGACAATGACCGCATGCCACTCGACGCCCGCCCGCTCGCCATCGCCATCATGGGCCCGACCGCGTCGGGCAAGACGGCGTTCGCGCTGGACGTGGCCGAGCGTTTGGGCGGGGAAATCGTCAGTGTCGACTCGGCGCTGGTCTATCGCGGCCTCGACATCGGGGCGGCCAAGCCGACGGCGGACGAACAGGCGCGCGTGCCACACCACCTGCTGGACGTGCGCGATCCTTGGCAGTCGTATTCCGCCGCCGAGTTCGCGCAGGATGCACGACGCGCGATGGACGACATCGTCGCGCGCGGTCGCCTGCCGGTGCTGGCGGGCGGCACGGGCCTGTACTTCCAGGCCCTGCTCGAAGGCCTGGCCGAGATGCCCGCCGCCGACGCCGCACTGCGCGCCGACATCGCCGCACAGGCGCAGGCCCACGGCTGGCCCGCGCTGCATGCCGAGCTGGCCCAGGTCGACCCCGCAGCGGCGGCCCGCATCCACGCCACCGACCCCCAGCGCATCCAGCGGGCGTTGGAGGTGTACCGCCTGACCGGCAGGCCGATCAGCCAGTGGCAGCAGGACGCCCGCCGTGTGCGGCTGCCATTCCGGGTGCTGAAGCTGATCCTCGCGCCGAGCGACCGCGCCGTCCTGCACGACCGCATCGCGCGACGCTTCGACCTGATGCTGCAGCAGGGTTTCCTCGACGAAGTCCATCGTCTGCGCGCGCTGCCCGCCCTGCAGGCGGTGGCCGCGCCGTTGGATTTGCCGGCGGTACGTGCCGTCGGCTATCGCCAGGCCTGGGAGTATCTGGACGGGCAGGGCAGTGCGGCGGAATTCCGCGAACGCGCCATCGCCGCCACGCGGCAGCTCGCCAAGCGCCAGCTGACCTGGCTGCGCGGGGAACTGGACGCGCGCTGGTTCGATCCCGCCACCGATCGCGCCGGCCTGGACACGGCATTGCGGCTGTTCCTGCCCATTTCGTGAGCCGTTCGGCTCGCATTCTCCGGAATTGGGACCAGTTGCCGGACTCGGCAACGCCCCATCGGGTCGATGTTGTGTAACATCGGGGCTTCCGGGCGGCAGGGGAGCAGTTCGCCGGCCCGGTACGGCAGCACATACCTAACTATAAGAACGCAAGGCGGGAGTACGTCATGTCCAAGGGGCAATCCCTGCAGGATCCTTTCCTGAATGCACTGCGGCGCGAGCGCGTCCCGGTGTCGGTCTACCTGGTCAACGGCATCAAGCTGCAGGGCACCATCGAATCCTTCGACCAGTTCGTGGTCCTGCTGCGCAACACGGTCAGCCAGATGGTCTACAAGCACGCCATCTCCACCGTGGTGCCGGCGCGCAACGTGCGCGTGGGCCCGGGCGGCGGCTACGTGCAGCAGGGTGACGAGGACGCGGAAGGCGTCGACGACGAAACCGCGTGATAATGCGTGCCTCGATTGAAGAGGCACGACCCCATTGTTTGAAAGATCCCGCAAGGGCGAGCATGCGCTGCTGATCCAGCCGCATGCCGGCGGCCGTCCCGACGACGGCCTCACCGAAGAGTTCAGCGACCTGGCGCGCTCGGCCGGCGCCACCATCGCCGCGCTGCTCACCGCGCGCATCGACCGGCCCAATCCGTCCACGCTGATCGGCAGCGGCAAGCTGGAGGAAGTGAAGGCGGCCGCGGATGCCACCGGCGCCGACCTGATCCTGGTCAACTTCCCGCTGTCGCCGGGCCAGGAGCGCAACCTGGAAAAGTTCCTGGAGCGCCGCGTGCTGGACCGCACCGGGCTGATCCTCGACATCTTCGCCCAGCGCGCCCGCAGCCACGAAGGCAAGCTGCAGGTGGAACTGGCGCAGCTGCGCCACATGGCCACGCGCCTGGTGCGCGGCTGGACCCACCTGGAACGCCAGCGCGGCGGTTCCATCGGCCTGCGCGGCCCCGGCGAAACCCAGCTGGAAACCGACCGCCGCCTGCTGCAGAAGCGCGTCGAGCAGTTGCAGAAGCGGCTGGAAAAAGTCGAAGTGCAACGCACCCAGATGCGTCGCGCCCGCGTGCGCAGCGAACTGCCGCGCGTGGCGCTGGTGGGCTATACCAATGCCGGCAAGTCCACGCTGTTCAACGTGCTGACCGGTGCCGAGGCCTATGCGGCCGACCAGTTGTTCGCCACGCTGGACCCCACCGTCCGCCGCATCGACCTGCCCGGTGGCGCGGTGGTGCTGGCCGATACCGTCGGTTTCGTGCGCGACCTGCCGCACGAACTGGTCGCGGCATTCCGTTCGACCCTCAGCGAAGCGCGCGAAGCCGACCTGCTGCTGCACGTCATCGACGCCGCCGATCCGCACCGCGAGGAACGCATCGCGCAGGTCGACGAAGTGCTGCAGGAGATCGGCGCCGGCGACCTGCCGCAGATGCTGGTGTTCAACAAGATCGACCGTATCGAAGGCGCCGCACCGCGCCACGACCAGCCCGATCCCGGCGTCGAGGAAGGCGAGGCGCCCAGCGCCGGCATGGGCCGCGAACGCGTGTGGCTGTCCGCGCGCGACGGGCAGGGCATCGACCTGCTGCGCGGTGCACTGGCGCAGCGGCTGGGTTTCCAGCGGGTGCGCGGCGAACTGCACCTGCCGGCGAACTCCGCGCGCCTGCGGTCGCGCCTCCATGCACTGGGCGCGGTACTGGCCGAGGACTTCGAAGAGAACGGCTGGCGCGTCACCGTCGACCTCGCCCTGGCCGATGCCCAGCGGCTGGCTTCGCAGGCGGGCGGGCATCCGCTGGAAGCGTTGCTGCCGCAGGTGGAAAGCGAAGACTGGCAGTAGGGGCTGGCTGTTTTATGTAGGAGCGACGTCAGTCGCGACCGGGGCGTGTCCCCGCCACGATCAATGATCCTGTCCGTCAACCCGTGCGGTCGCGACTGACGTCGCTCCTACAGAAGAGCGGCGGGCCATGACCTCCCGGCCTTGCCTCCCGGCCGGGCCGTCCCTATCTAGTAGAATCGAAACCTGCGCCGGCCCCGGCCGCGCGAATCTTTCAGAATGGAGTGGGCATGGCCTGGAACACCCCTGGCAGCGGCAGCGGCGGATCTGGCAACAACGGCAACCGGAACAGCAACTGGAAGCCGCGCACCCCGCAGGGAGGCGGTGGCATCGGTGACGTGGTCGAACGCCTGCGTGGCCTGTTCGGCGGTGTCGGCGGCGGTGGCAATCCGCTGCGCTGGGTCCTGCTGGGCATCGGCCTGCTGGTGCTGTTCTCCAGCTTCCAGCTGATCGGCGAACAGGACCGCGGCGTCGTGCTGCGCTTCGGCCAGTACGCGCGCACCATGCAGCCGGGTCCCAACTTCAAGTTCCCCTGGCCCATCGAGAGCGTCACCAAGGTCAACGCCACCGGCGTGCGCACCTTCAGCAACAGCCTGCCGGTGCTGACGCGCGACGAGAACATCATCACCGTGTCGTTCAACGTGCAGTACCGCGTCGGCGA
This sequence comes from Pseudoxanthomonas japonensis, assembly GCF_010093445.1. Classification (GTDB taxonomy): domain Bacteria; phylum Pseudomonadota; class Gammaproteobacteria; order Xanthomonadales; family Xanthomonadaceae; genus Pseudoxanthomonas_A; species Pseudoxanthomonas_A japonensis. Next base: position 28,285 of record NZ_PDWW01000002.1, read on the forward strand.
CCCCAAGCTCTTCCTGTTCGGCACCACCGACGCCACCCGCGTGCTGGAGCAGACCGCCCAGAGCGCCGTGCGTGAAGTGATCGGCCGCTCCGACCTGGACGCCGCCCTGAACAACCGTGGTCCGCTGTCCGCCACCGCCGGCACCGCGCTGCAGGCCTCGCTTGAGGCCTACCGCACCGGCCTGGTCGTCACCGAACTGAGCCTGCAGGACGCGCGCCCGCCGGAAGCCGTCAAGCCGGCCTTCGACGAGGTCAACAGCGCGCAGCAGGAAAACGAGCGCCTGGTCTCGCAGGCGCGTGCCGTCGCGGCCCGCATCGTGCCCGAGGCGCGCGGCGACGCGCAGCAGATCCGCACCCAGGCCGAAGGCTACAAGACCGCCGCCATCGCCAAGGCGACCGGTGACGCCACCCGCTTCAGCCTGCTGCTGGACGAGTACCGCAACGCCCCGGAAGTGACCCGCAAGCGCCTGTGGCTGGATACCGTGCAGCAGGTGCTCGCCGGCAACCGCAAGGTGGTCGGCGGCGACAGCCGCCAGCTGATCTACGTGCCGATGGGCAACGCGCCGGCGACGGCGCAGCCGCCGGCCGGTGTCATTCCCACCGAAGTGCTGCCGCAGGTCGAAAGCACTCCGTCCAGTTCCCGCAATTCGGCACGCAGCCCACGCCCGGCCGGCCGTGAGGAGGCGCAGCCATGAGGAATTCCCTGATCGTCGGCATCCTGGTGGCCTTGCTGCTGGGCCTGATGGGCTCGGTGTACGTGGTGCGCGAAGGGCAGGTGGGCCTGGTGCTCAACCTCGGCCGCGTGGTGCGCAGCGAGATCGGCCCCGGCCTGCATTTCAAGCTGCCGCTGGTGGAAACCGCGCGCGTCTTCGACCGCCGCTTCACCGCCAACGAGTTCCCGCCGGAGCGTTCGCTGACCTCCGAACGCAAGGACGTCAGCGTCGACTTCATCGCCATCGGCTTCATCGTCAACGCGGCGGACTTCTATCGCGCCACCGGCGGCCAGGCCGAACTGGCCACCGAGCGTCTGGCGCCGATCATCAAGGAGTCGCTGCGCAACGAGATCAACTCGCGCACGCTGACCCAGCTGGTGTCGGGCAACCGCAACGAACTGATCGAGAAGCAGCTGCCGGGCATCAACGCCGGCGCCAAGAACCTGGGCATGCAGGTGGTCGACATCCGCTTCAAGCAGATCGACCTGCCGACCGACAGCGAGGTCATCGACCAGGTCTACAACCGCATGCGCGCCGAGCGCACGCAGGTCGCCAGCGCATTGCGCGCGCAGGGCGCCGAGCAGGCGCGGATCGTCGAGGCGCAGGCCAACCGCGATGTCGCGGTGCTGCTGGCCGAGGCCGAGCGCGACGCGCAGAAGCTGCGCGGTGAAGGCGATGCCGAAGCCGCCCGCATCTACGGCGAGGCCGCCAACCGCGACGCGTCGTTCTACGCGTTCCAGCGCAGCCTCGAGGCCTACCGCGCCTCGTTCAAGGACGGGCAGGGCGTGATCGTGCTGGACAAGAACGACCCGTTCCTCCAGTACATGCGCAGCGATCGCTGAGCAGTCCCGCACCGGCCGCCCAAGGGCGGCCGGTTCCGTTCCACCGTCCGTAACGCCCGCCGCCATCGCCCGCCGCCGCGATGAAGGAAGCCTCCATGTCCGAACTCTGGTCCGCCCTCTGCCTGGTCGCCATCCTCGAAGGCCTGGTGCTGTTCGCCATTCCCGCCAGCTGGAAGCGCGCCGCGGTGCAGCTGTTGCGCATGTCAGACGGCCAGGTGCGCGCGGTGGGCGGGTTCATCCTGATCTTCGGGCTGACGTTGCTGTGGGTGGTGAAGCGCTGAGGGGGGGAGTCGTTTGCTGACGGAAGAGCGCCCCTCATCCGGCCTTCGGCCACCTTCTCCCCGCTTCGCAGGGAGAAGGAAGCAATCACGGCTTCGCTTTTCCTTCTCCCCGCTTCGTAAGGAGGAGGAAGCAATTAGGGCTTCGCAGTTTCCTTCTCCCTGCTTGCGGGGAGAAGGTGCCCGGAGGGCGGATGAGGGGCGAGCGCGGTGAGGATCGCCGTCAGTACCGCGTCCGTCTCGCGCAGCACGGTGTCGTTCCAGAAGCGTAGAACGCTGAAGCCTTCGCGTTGCAGATAAGCGGTCCGAAACGCATCGTGCGCAATGCGCTCGAGATGCTGGCTCCCGTCCAGTTCGATCACCAGCCCCGCTTCCACGCAGGCGAAGTCGGCAAAGTAGGGGCCGATGCGGTGCTGGCGGCGGAATTTCCATCCCTGCAGGCGCCGGTTGCGCAATCGCCACCACAGTCGCCGCTCGGCTTCGGTCTGCTCGCGACGGAGGTGGCGTTCGCGTTCGTGGTCCAGGGTGCTGCGCATGGGCGGTCTCCGGTGGGTTGGAGACAGCGTCGTTGGCTGGGATCGTGCTGAGCATCGGGAAACGGCGCGGGATCGGATAGGAAAGCGCCCCTCATCCGGCCTTCGGCCACCTTCTCCCCGCTTCGCAGGGAGAAGGGATGGAGCCGGTGCTTGGTGTTTCCTTCTCCCCGCCTGCGGGGAGAAGGTGCCCGGAGGGCGGATGAGGGGCAGCGTTTCGCGCCGTTCCTGAACACGCCAGCTTTCCCCCGCCAGGGTAGCCCCCGTCCCTCTAAACCCGGATAATGCACAAAAGCCGGACGGGCTCCCTGCGTGGGAAGACCGCCGGCTTTTTCCGTGTCTGGGCCTGGCGTGGCGGGCGGCTCCCCGATGGAGCCTGCCGGCATCGGTGGCGCCACCACCCAGCGCGACCCTTCCGGCGGCCCCGATGGCCGCCACCAATCGAGGAGTTACCCGTCATGGGTCAGTCAGTCGTCGTTCTCGGCGCCCAGTGGGGCGATGAAGGCAAGGGCAAGATCGTCGATCTGCTCACCGAGGAAATCGGGGCCGTCGTCCGTTTCCAAGGCGGCCACAATGCCGGCCACACGCTCGTCATCGGGGGCAAGAAGACCGTCCTGCACCTGATCCCGTCCGGCATCCTGCGCCCCGACGCGCTGTGCCTGATCGGCAACGGCGTGGTGCTGTCGCCGGCCGCGCTGATCAAGGAGATCGACGAACTGGAATCGGCCGGCGTGGAAGTGCGCTCGCGCCTGAAGATCTCCCCGGCCACGCCGCTGATCATGCCGTACCACATCGCCCTCGATCAGGCCCGCGAAAAGGCCGCCGGCGGCAAGGCCATCGGCACCACCGGCCGCGGCATCGGCCCGGCTTACGAGGACAAGGTGGCGCGTCGCGGCATCCGCGTGGCCGACCTGCATTACCCCAAGCAGCTGGAAGAGCTGCTGCGCACGGCGCTGGACTACCACAACTTCGTGCTCACCAAGTACCTGGGCGTCGAGGCGGTCGACTTCCAGAAGACCTACGACGAAGCGCTCGCCTTCGGCGAATACGTGCAGCCGATGAAGTCCGACGTCGCCGGCATCCTGCACGACCTGCGCAAGCAGGGTAAGCGCGTGCTGTTCGAAGGCGCGCAGGGTGCGCTGCTCGACATCGACCACGGCACGTATCCCTACGTCACCAGCTCCAACACCACCGTCGGCGGCGCGTTCGCCGGCACCGGCGTGGGCGCGGACGCGATCGACTACGTGCTGGGCATCTGCAAGGCCTACGCCACGCGCGTCGGCGGCGGTCCGTTCCCGACCGAACTGGACGACGACGTCGGCCAGGGCATCCGCGACCGCGGGCAGGAATACGGCGCCTCCACCGGCCGTCCGCGCCGCTGCGGCTGGATGGACATCGTCGCGCTGAAGCGTGCCGTCGCCATCAACGGCATCTCCGGCCTGTGCATCACCAAGCTCGACGTGCTGGACGGCATGAAGACGCTGAAGATCTGCATCGCGTACGAGTACCGCGGCAAGCGCACCGAATACGCGCCGCTGGATGCGGGCGGCTGGGAAGAGTGCACGCCGGTGTACCTGGAATTCCCGGGCTGGGACGAGAACACCCACGGCATCACCGAGTGGGACAAGCTGCCGCCGGCCGCGCGTGCCTACCTGCGCGCGCTGGAAGAACTGTCCGGCTGCCCGCTGGCCATCGTCAGCACCGGCCCGGACCGCGACCACACCATGGTGCTGCAGGATCCGTTCGCGTAACCGGTCATTCGTTCCGGCGCGCGTTGTCCTGTGACGCGACGCCGGCGCGACATATCAGGGGTGCACGGATGCACGCCGCAGTGAAAGGAAGCCCCGCGAGCGCGGGGCTTTTTTTGTGCGACGAGGGCTGGCCGCTTTTCGCGGCGTCCCGCTTGCAGATGTCCTCCTTCCCCTGGTTGCGACCGCGTCGGCCATTCCGTGCCGTCCGTGCGCGTGCGCGCCTGTTCCGCCGAGACGCTTCCCATGTACGAGCCCAACGACCCTGCGCACCACCACGACCTGGACGCGGACGACGCCGCGTCGGCCGCCACGCTCCTCGACCGTCGCGACCCCACGCCTGCGGACGATCCCGTCGCCCTGCGCTCGGGCCTGTCGCGCGCACAGCTCGATACGCTGGAAACGATGGAAAGCTTCCACTGGCGGCTGGGTTTCGTGCGCTGGCCGGTGTTCAAGGCCGCCATCCCGGTGCTGTTCAACCGCGACGGCACGCGCTACGTGGTGATCCGCGAAGACGGCAGCATCGACGAGCGTCCCACGCTGCAACTGCGGCAGTGAGGCAGGCCGCACGCCGCGCCGGCAGCGCGGTGGCGGCACAGGTCTTGCAACGTCATCACGCCCCTCAATGGCGGCCGTTCGCGGCCGTTACGGAGAGCAGGTGTCGCTGGTAACCGCTGGAGTCCCCCATGTACCGTTCTGCCGCCCGAGCCGCTGTCATCACCGGGCCCTGGCCTTCCTCCGCGCCGACGAAGGCGCCCACCACGACCGAGCGCCGCCAGGCCGTGCCGGCGACGGACGCCGAGGCGTTGCGCGCGGGCCTGACGCCGGCGCAGCTGATGACGCTGGAAGCGCTGGAAATCTTCCAGTGGCGGCTCGCCTTCGTGCGGCGCCCGCTGTTCCAGGCGCCGATTCCCGTGCTGTTCGACCGCGGGGACACGCGCTACGTGGTCATCGAGGAAGACGGCACGCTCAACGAGCAGCCCACGCTGACCTTGCGCGCCTGAGCGGGCAGGGCGCGTCGACATCGCTGAACCGGCGCTACATCCGCCGGATCCGTCCTCACGTTTTGTTCCTGTCGGCCGATACAGGGTGTAGCCCTGCGCGCGTCGGCGACGCGCGTGTACTTCCACGCCATCAGGAGCCCCCACCGGATGACGGACCCGCACCGCCCCCGCAATCCCGCCGAGCCAGACGCCCCCGGCGCCGCTCCCCGCAGTCCCGAGCGCCGCAAGGGCGCGCCGAAGATGGACGACGCCACGCTGCTGGCCGGCCTCACTCCGGCACAGCAGGCGACCATCGAGACCATGGAAACCTTCCACTGGCGCCTGAAGTTCGTCCGCCGCCCGCTGTTCAAGACCCCGATCCCCGTGCTGTTCAACCGCGAGGGGGATCGCTACGTGGTGGTGAACGAGGATGGGACGATTGATGAGCAGCCGACGTTGGTGTTGCGCGATTGATCGTCCGCAGCCACTAAGCCTTGGTCTGGAAACATCATATTCGCCCTTTCTGCTTCAATGCTTAGGGGCTAGCGACAAACTGCCTGCCTTCAGGTCAAGAACTCCTTTCGATAACAGGGCTTCGGTTCGCGCAATAAGGGCCGCCCTCAGTTGTGCGCTCGTCGTGCGGTAGCCCAGTCCTCTGGATACATGGATTGCTACCTCATCGAGCGTCGCACCGAGATTCTCTTTGATCAGGCGCAGTATCGCTGCGTCGATCTCCATGGGTGGGAGAAGTTCTGGCCTTCGCAGGGTGTTTGATTCAGCTGAGCTGCGATCTCTTGCGACAACTTCTCGACCTGGCCAGAGAAGAAACTCGCCTTCGCGAATGATCGCTCGCTCACGTACCGCGTGCTCGATACCATCGTCGACTGCCGCCTGAATTCTTCCGCCCGTCCGCTGCAGGTCCCATAAGGAGCGAATCCTCACGGCCACTTCAGAGCAGTGAATAGGGCCTTCGATGTGTACTACGTCTCGTACGATGGTTGCCATGCGTGCGGGCGGAACGAGATGAAGCTCGTACTGGTGCTTCGGGACGGAGAACGAGGCTTCCACATACGCTTGGGCTAGGGGCGTCTCGACGGAGACCAGTCCGACTTCTACGTAGTCCTCGTGCTCGATGGTCTCGAAGTCGACTGGTACAGCTCGAGTACGTGGCGCATGATTCGTGGCTAAAGGATCAGGTTCTGCCTTCGCTGCCTCAATGATGGCGAGAAGCTCATCGAGCTGCGCCTTTGGCCGACGGAACCACTCTGAGCTCCAGATTCGGTGGATGTTCCATCCCTTATCCCGGAGCGCTTGCTCGCGCAAACGATCACGATCGCGCGCGCTCTTGGCCGCTCTGTATGAATTGCCGTCGCATTCGATGCCAAGAAGGTACCGACCAGGTTTGGATGGATCGTATATAGCGATATCAACGAAAATTCCAGCTTCACCAACGTTGGTGTGGAAGTCGTACCCCCGGGAACGAAGAGCAGCAGCTACCTCCTGCTCGAACACGCCATCCTTGTGTTCTTCTGCGCTTCTGTCGATGTGCATGCGGCCCGTGCGCGCGTAATGCATAAAGAGCTTCAGTGCCGCAGTACCCTTGCCCCTTCCTCGCTCAAGGTCGATATCCTCGTCGGTGATCGAAGAAAAGACCTCGCACCGGGACTTCGCCCGACTAATCAGAACATTCAGGCGGCGCTCGCCCCCCTCGTTACTCACCGGGCCAAAGTTCATGCTGACATTGCCGTGTGCATCGCGGCCGTAACCGATGGAGATGAGTACTACATCGCGCTCATCGCCCTGAATGTTCTCAAGGCTCTTCACGAAGAACGGCTCGTGAGCATGCGCTCCAAAGAAGCCCTCAGTCTCTGGGTGCTGCCGCCGCAGAAGCTCAATCTCATCGAAGACCGCTCGCCGCTGTTGCGTGGAGAAAGCAGCGACGCCGAGAGTTAGGTTGGGCGTTGTCATGGCATGTGAAATAACCGCCTGGGCTATCGCTTTAGCCTCTTTGGGATTGGTGCGAGTGTTGCCACGATCGTAGATGGCGTCGGGGAGGTGATGGAAACGAAGGCCGACACCAGCCTCGCCCGTATAGGGGCTGGGTACGATGACGAGCTTGTTCTCATAGAACTGCTGGTTGGAGACGGCAATCAGAGACTGGTGGCGGCTGCGGTAATGCCAACGCAGCATGCGTTCGGGCAGGCCTCTCGCCCTGCATAGTCCAAGAATGCTCTCGACATCGGCCGCCTGAGCGCCATCGTCGTCTGCACCATCGTTGCCATCGCCAAGTGTTTTTGAGAAGAAGCGAGTTGGCGGCAGCTGGCGTTCATCACCCACAACGACGAGCTGTTTGGAGCGAGCGATCGCACCCAGTGCATCGATTGGCTGGACCTGGCTGGCTTCATCGACCACAAGTAGATCGAAGGCAATCTTGCCGGGCGCGAGAAACTGGGCGACCGACAGTGGGCTCATCATGAAGACGGGCTTGAGCGCTTGGATAGCAGGTGCCGCACGCTCCATGAGGACTCGGATAGGCAGGTGACCGCGCTTTCTCGCCATTTCACCCATGAGTACCGCCGTAGGGCCGGCGGCTCCACCTCGCTGTGGGATATTTGCGCGATGGATCTGGCTGACTTGGCGTCGTGCCAGATCGATGCGATCACGGTCTAGGGTGGTGAAGCTTTCTACGAGCGCTGTCTGCCGTTTGCCGTCGAACTGACCTAGCTCACGATCTCGAGCGATCATCGCAGCCAGCAAGGACTCCATGTAGGCCAGATCGAAGCTTCCTCGTGTGCGGTCCGGCTCTAAGTTCCCGCTCTGAAGCTCCTTGATGATGGAACTAAGCCCTTGCCGCTGAGCGCGCTTGGCTTGAGCAAGATAGCCAACCCATTGCGGCAGCCCTTCAGGGTCCGACTCCCAGGCATTGAGTTGTTTGATTGCCTCTGCGACGGAGGCCTTAGCAGGATCCGCACTTAACAGCTTCGTGCCGGAAAAGGCGAGCGTCGCAAATAGTTCCATAAGCTCGCCCGCCAGCCCCTCACCCGCGGCAAGCAGCTCAAGAGCCTGCTCGCGCGTCGCCGCCGGATCTCGGATGGTTGCGGCTAGGCCGCGCAGGTCGCCATTCTTATGCATCCACGACAACGCAGAGCCCAGTGCGGAGGCATCCGATTCTATGTCCAGCCACAACGGTCCGAATGCGGCCCGACCGGTCGGCGCCACGTCAGTCAGGTGCTTACGAGCGACTTGGTCCTGCTCAAGCAGGCCAAGGCGTTCAGCCACCTGAGAAACTGTCAGTTCGCTGTGATCCGCCAAGTGCTGGACGTCATCGAACGAAGACGCAAAAGGAGCGAGCCGCTTGGCGACAACTGAAAGCGGCAACGCCGTGAGCGATGTCTCTTCATCCCACAGCTTCTTCTCACCAGCAAGAAGAGCCTCATGCACCAGCGCAAGTGACTTCTGGGAACGCTCCAAGGTAGGACGAATGCGGGCGGCAAGTTCGACCGCCAAGCGCCTGTCGGAGATATCCGCGAGCTGCTCACGAACGCCCGTACCAAGAGGACGCAGAGTACGCATCCAGGCGACGACGCCGCGCATGTAGGCTGGGTGAGAGCGATCCCGTTCCCAACTGGATCCAAATGCCTCGAGGCCTTGGGCGTCGCTGTCCTGAACACGTTGCAGCGCGGCCTGACCATCTAGCAATTGATCGAGTGCGGCCAGCATCTGATCAGAAGGAAGCTTCGGGTTAGCAAGCTGTGCGCGAACCGATCGATTTGCGTTGCGCCATTGGCCGCTGAGAAATCTCAGCCAGCTCCCGCTCCGGCTCGCCAACTCTTCCCGCGCCGTTTCAAAGTCTTTAGACCATGCACTGTCACGGAATATCCCGGCGATTTGCTTGCGAGCACTCTGCACACGTTCGACGGATTCGACGACCCCTTCCACCGTATCCACACCTCGCTCCCAGATACGGGCTACCAAGGCGTCGCGATCGAGCTCGGGGATCGTGGCCGCGCGCTCACCGATGGCCACAAGCCTGCTGGCGCTGGCGAAGGTAAGTTCAGTGCGCTCTGATAGAAGCTGACCAAGGCGCCCCAGATCGGGTGTTATAGAGGTCAGATCTCGATACGCAGCGGCAAGGCTCTGAAACTCCGATCCGACAGTGAAGGACGGCAGTAGGTCATCAGCGCTAGTCTTCGCCCCAGACCAGTCCAAGTCACGGGCTTCGTCCGCCACCAGCGACTGAGTGCGTTCACTAAATGTCTGCGCAAGGCGCAGGGCTTGAAGAGCCTCCTCGACGGCAGCATTGTCCTCCCAAGCCGTGCTTGAGAAGGCGGTCGCATCGAGAGGTGGCGCGGTGAGTAGCAGGTCACAGCGCGCGACGGCTTGTATGCATGAACTCAATTGATCAGGTGGGGGCAATGCAAGTTCGTCGTGGAGGCACATGGCTGACTCACGCCATGACTCCAAGCGTTGCTTCAAGGCTCCGACTTCTTTGCCTAGCCGCTCAACGTCATTAGGAAGAAGTACATCGTTGTCCACGCCCGACCAGGCATGGTTAGCGGGCACCCCCATGGTTCTGATGCGGTCACAGATATCTGCCAGCAACTTGCGTCGCGCATCGACTTCGTGGGGCGCCCACTTCAGTGGGTCTGATAGTGGGAGATGCTCTGTAGTGAAGCCTTCTCTGCGCAGTCTGACGAGCTCGCCGAAGACGGCATAGGGTGTCATTGCGGAAGGCAGTAGAACTTGATGCAACCGCTGCGCATGAGCGTTCAGTTCCGCCTGGCGCTCAGCAAGCTGCTCGACAATCGTGTCGTCTGAGTCCTGTGGCATCTGTGCCAGCTGCCATGTAAGACGAAGGTCCTCAAGCAGGGTCCGCTTGTTCGCTTTATTACTATGGAGCTCAAGACATGCGTTACCGATCCTGACCTGGTCGAGGCGGCGCTTGACCACCTCCAAAGCGGCCAGTTTCTCGGCTACAAACAGGACCTTCTTGCCGGCAGCCACGGCTCCGGCGATGACATTAGCGATTGTCTGGGACTTGCCGGTGCCTGGAGGTCCTTGCACCACCATGCTGTGTCCATTCAGTGCGTCATGCACCACCAGCGATTGCGAACTGTCCGAGTCGACGACGTGTCGCATGCGAGCGGGAGTGATCTCCTTATCAATATCAAAGTTCTCGCCGGAGAGCGCTGCTCCCGGAAAACCGTCCGATACCACCCCCCGTAGCATGGGAATGGACTCCATGCCCCCGGACTCGGCCCAAAGCGACGGATCGAGATCGCGATACATCATGAACTTGGCGAACGAGAATAGGCCAAGCACAGCATCGTTGGGGAGTACCTCCCAGTCCGGAGTGCCATCGACCAACTTCGCCACCGAAGCCATGTAAGCATCAATGTCGAGAGACTCAAAATCCTCGATGTCCGGCAGCTTCATGCCGAACTGCCGCTGCAGGAACAGCTGAAGCGAGAGGTTGGCTTGGACTTCATCCCCCTGCCAGCGAAGGTGAAACTTCTCACCAGCATTACTGCGCTCCAGCGCAGCCGGGACTAGAACAAGAGGTGCGTACCGATCGACCTTGGGGGCACCTGGCGCACGCCACTTCAGGTAGCCAATGGCCAGGTAGAGCACGTTGATGCCCTGTTCCTCTTGGAGGGTGCGTGCGTCGATGTAGAGATCAAGAAGGCGCTTCTGCAAGCCGGTGGGGGTGAGTCGCGTGGTGAGATGAGCATCCCACTGGCTAACCAAACGACCATGCTCATCTAGCTCAAGATCCGGCTGGGCGAGGAGCTCAGAGTCTTCTGGTGATTCAAGTACGTCGGGTAGCGGCTCGTCGTCGAGCATCACTTCTATCGAGAGCACTGGTTGCTCTTCGTCCACTTGCGCCGGTTCGGCTCGCCCCGCAACGAACGTAAACCGTTTGCCTTCGATGACCAAGGTCTGATACATCGCCTTGGCTAGCTCATTAATGATCTCGACCGTCTTGGCTCGTCCACTGCGGGGCGTATTGAGCAGACGATTTCGCGTAGACAGGTCCAATAACTCCAACCGTGCTCGGTTGACCTTATCTACAAGTGCGCCAGCTTCTCTCAGGACCGAGCCACTTTCGCTGGCGGGTATGCCTACCTCTGCCTCAAGTCGTTCCATCGCACCATCCCCCGGCCGCCCCCGGCGGCTGATATGCGGCTATAGTGCCCCTAAATGAGACAGCCATCCACTATTTGAGTGGCCCGGGGAGGGCGCCATGGAGGGGCTTAAACCAAGCGAGATTCATTGGGTGGTCAACCACTACATCGGTGTGTCGGGTGGCTACCTGGGCGACTTCAGTTACGCGTCCCATCGCGAGTTCTATTCGAACTATTGCGATCTTGATGTTGACGTCGATGCGTTCGCTGAGAACACCACAAGAAAGAAATTTGCTGCCATCCTGAGCGCCTCTAAGCCCAGTGCCCAGGCAGCAATTCTGATCGGTGTGGCTCGGAGGTTTCCTCCCGGATCCGAAATGCAACGCAGCACGGCCGCCTATCAGAAGCTCGTAGGGCTAGCCAAGCGATGTCGGCAAGTCGCCGCTGTCGAGGGTGGAGAGCCGAGAATAACGAGTGATCTTGTTCAGCGAGCACTTGCAGAGGCGACGACGCTTCTAAACACGCATGGTCCGGCTAGCGCCATTGATCGATTGCACACCGCATTACATGGCTATTTGAGAACGGCCTGCCGGGCCGCTAGCCTGGATCTCTCAGGCGCGCCATCTGATCCGCGAATCGTTTACTACTTCAAAGTGCTTCGGCAGCAACATCCAGGCTTCGAAGCGCCGATTGCACAGCAAGCAGCTATGAAGAACATACTCAATAGTGCTGCGACGTTGCTGGAGCAGTTGGACCCGATCCGAAATCGGGCCACGCTCGCGCATGCTAATGAGGAGCTGCTTTCGCACGACGAGGCGCTTCTTGTTATTAACCTGGTCAGGAGTCTGATGCAGTACTTCGACGCGAAGCTGCAGCTGGAGTAGTGGCAATGAACTGCGATCAGTCGGATGGCGGGATTGGTCTGTATAGCGAGAAGAGCTAGGGGCGGACAGTTGTCCGCTCCCTGCATTACATGCACTACTCTTCAGCAACAATCTTGATGCCGCGCGCCGTAACTTGCATGAGCGCTTTCTTTCTCGCCGTAAACCCCGCGGCTTGTTGCCAGTCGCCGCCCAAGCGCAAGAAGGGAGCTTTTATTGGTCGGCAACGGCGCTCTTCATCTTTGTGTTGGATCTCGCAGAGTGCTGATAACCAATCTTCAAGGGGTGCGGTTTCAGTTGCATTTTTCTTGCGGCCATCGTGGCCTCCTGGCGAGCTGTTGAGTGTGCTCCTGTTGAGAGGGTGGCCAGGTACCTCAACGCCGCCGCTATAAGGCCCGAAGCTTTCCCCGGCAAGCCGGTTCCTATATGGCTGGACACTACTCGGACATAGAAGCTACGGATGAAGAAATGGCGGTTCAGTCGCTGGCACTGCTAGCGGAAGTTATGTTGAGTAGCTGCGGCCAAGCTATCGGCGTGTGAGTTGGGATCAACCTTCCAATACGTCGGCACAGGCAGCCGTACTTGGGTAGCTTTCGGTCTCTCTTCTCGCACAAACATCCATCTCTGGATGTTTTCCGGTGTTTCTTCTCACGCTAAGCCCCAACGTTTCCCCTTTTTGGTGAAACGTTCCATGTTTTCCGGCCGTTCTTCTCACACTAACGGTCAACGTCGTATGTTTTTGGTCGAGCGTTCCATGTTTTCCAGTGTTTCTTCTCACACTAATGGCCAACGTTGGATGTTTTTCGGTCAACGTTGGAAGTGTTTGGTCCGATGACGGATGTTTTCCGGTGTCGCGTCCATGTTTTCCGGTCAATCGGTCGGCTTAGTGTGAGAAGTACTCCACTTGCAAAGTGACAGCTCGGAAGGAGGGTGAGCGGGGGTAGGCTGCGGGTGCCGGCCGGACCCGGCCGGTACAACCTGAAAGGATGCAATCACATGACACAGAACCGCATCGCGATGGCCTTCGGCCCCGACCGTCTGGAACGCATCGACGGCTCCCTTACCGCACTCGAAGCCGATCTCGACCTGCTGATCGCCCTCACCACCGACGAACGCCAGGACCTGGTGAAGATGGGCAACAAGTCACGCGCCTTCTGCGCCTCCGCCTTCGACATCGCCCAGCAGCACGCCGGCCTCATGCCGCGCGACTTCGACATCGAGGCCTTTCGCCAGGACCACCTGGCCCTAGATGCTCTGCGGCCCCGCGCCGCGCGCATGGCCCACCTGATGCAGCGCATGGCCGACACCGAACTCGCCCTCGGCAGCGACATCATGGCTGCCGCCCTCGAGGTCTACGCCGTCCTGAAAGTCGCCGGCAAGGACAAGGGCGTCGACGAAGCTCGCCGCGAACTCGCCTCGCGCTTCAGCCGCCGGCGTGCGGCCGACGAGACGCCGCCCAAGGTCTGAGCCTGCCGGTTGCGCAAACCGAAGGCCCCGCGATGCGGGGCCTTTTTCGTTGGCCGCCGCGCCGTGCGCTACCCGCCCACGCGGTCACCGCCCGTAGCGGCGCCGAAATGCATTACCCGCGGCCCGCCCGGCGTCCCGTTCGGCGAGCTGGCCGTCCAGGCAGACGACGTAGGTGTCGCCGGGCGCGGCGACGGGATCCGTGCCGCCGGTGAAGCGCGAGAACGCGGGCAGCACGGTCAGGCCCGGACGCATCAGGAAGGCAGGCCATCGGCCGGGCAGGCCGGGATAGCGCACGCGCGGATGGAGGTGGCCGGCGATCACATGCCCCGCGTCGGTCCTCGGCAGATGGCAGAGCCGGAACGGACCGCGCGGGGTGTTCTCGCCCAGCAGCGCGAGGTGCCACGCCTCGGCCTGCCGGTGCAGCCGGCGGTCGTGGTTGCCCGCCACCACGGAAATGGGCAAGGCCGCATGCGCCGCGCGCCAGGCCTGCCATTCCTGCTGCCACGCGCCACCGTCTGCAGCGCCGTGCAGGAAGTCGCCCAGCACGCACAGCTCGCGTGCGCCCGTCGCCTCGAGCAGTGCATGCAGCCGCGCCAGGTCCTCGCGCGTGCCGCCGCGGGGCACGGCAATGCCGCCACGCCGCAAGGCCTCGCCCTTGCCCAGGTGCAGGTCGGCGATGAACAGCACCGCCTCTGCGGGCCAGAACAGCGCCCGGTCCGCGAGCAGCCGCATCGGCTCGCCCGCCAGTTCGCGCACCAGGCTAGCGGCCATGCCGACGCTCCAGCTGCTCCGCCGCCCGGCGCACGCGCACCTGCCAGTCCTCCGTGCTCAGGTGGCCGCGCATGCCGTCCGCCCACAGCGGGAACGCCAACGGCGTGAGGCTCTCGGGCTGTTCCACCGCGATCGCCTGCACCTGCAGCCGCCGCAGGGCCTCCTCGATCCCGGCCACCTGCAGGTCGTCTTCCAGCGCTTCGCGCCGCGCCAGCGCCAGCAGCAGGTGGCCGGGATCGTGCTGCGCCAGCACGTCGAACAGCAGGCCGCTCGACGCCTGCAACTGGCGCAGGCTGCGCGGCGCGCGGCCCGGCAGCGAGGGCGGCAGCAGGCCGGCCACGCGCGCGATGCCGCGGAACTGCCGGCGCGCCAGTTCGCCCAGGTTGGCGCCCTGCGTGAGGTCGTCGAGCAGGCCGTCCGGCGTCAGCAGGTCGCGCAGCGTATCGGCGTCCAGCGCCAGCGGCCGTTGCGGCGACAGCATGAAGCCCAGGTCGTTGGCCGACATGGCGAACGTGTTGGGCGCGCGACGGCCCAGCCGCCACGCCAGCAACGCCGCGAGGCCCTCGTGCGTGCGCCGGCCGGCGAACGGGAAGACGAATACGTGCTGCCCGTCGCGCCGGCGCACCGTTTCCACCAGCAGCAGGTCGGGCGACGGCATCCGGCTCAGCCGCGCCTGCACATCCAGCAGCGGCTGCAGCGCACGCATCTCCGGCGACGTGCGGTCGTTCGCCAGCGTGGCGCAGACCTGCCCGGCCAGGCGCGTGGACAGCGGCATGCGCCCGCCCATCCAGCGCGGCACCACGCCATCGCCCTGTTTCACCAGGCGCACGTAGGCGGTCATGTCCTGCAGCCGCACCAGCTCCAGCAGGCGGCCGGCGAAGCGGAACCGGTCGCCGGGCCGCAGCCGGCCCACGAACGCTTCCTCCACCGCACCGAGTCCACCGCCGCGCAGGAACTTGACCGCGACGTTGCCGTCGCTGGCGATGGTGCCGATGGCCAGGCGGTGGCGCAGGGCGACGGTGCGGTCGTGCACGCGGTACACGCCATCGTCGTCGCGCACCACGCGGCGGTACTCGGGATAGTGCTCGAGCGCGTCGCCGCCACGCACGACGAAATCGAGCACCCGCTGCCAGGTGGCGGCGTCGAGCGCGGCGAACGCCCCGGTCGTGCGGACCTCGTCGAACAGCGCCTCCGCCACGAAGCCGCCGCCCAGCGCGATGGTGACGCAGTGCTGCGCCAGCACGTCCAGCGGCAGGCGCGGCGGGTGGCGCACTTCGACCGCGCCGTCGGCGATGGCGGTGCGGGTGGCGGCGTACTCCGCCAGTTCCAGCGCGTGCGTCGACACGCAGAGCACGTGGCCGGTTTCGCCCGGCCGGTGGCGCGCGCGCCCGGCACGCTGCAGCAGGCGCGCCACGCCCTTGGGACTGCCGATCTGGATCACCTGGTCCACGGACGGGAAGTCCACGCCCAGGTCGAGGCTGGAGGTCGCCACCACGCAGCGCAGGGTCGCCTCGCGCAAGCCCGCTTCCGCCTGCTGCCGTACGGCGGGATCCAGCGACCCGTGGTGCAGCGCCAGCGTGCCGGCATCTTCCGGCCACACGGCGGCCAGCGCCTGGTGCCACAGCTCGGCATGCGCGCGCGTGTTGGTGAACAGCAGCGTCGTGCGCACGGCCATCACGCGCGCCATCACGCCGGCCAGCTGGCTCAGGCCGAGATGGCCGCTCCACGGGAAGCGGACGATGTCCGGCGGCAGCAGGGTCTCCAGGGTCATCGGCCGCGGACGCGCCGCCGACAGCACCTGCGGCGGCACGCCCGGGGGCAGCAGCGCACGGCGGGCGTCGTCCAGGTTGCCCAGCGTCGCCGACAGCCCCCAGGGGCGCACCTGCGGCGACCACCGCCGCAGGCGCGCCAGCGCGAGCTGCGTCTGCACGCCGCGCTTGCTGCCCATCAGCTCGTGCCACTCGTCGACCACGATGCAGCGCAGCGCGGCGAACATCGGCGCGGTGTCGGGATAACTCAGCAGCAGCGACAGCGACTCGGGCGTGGTGACCAGCACGTCCAGCTTGCCGCCGCGCGCCAGCCGCTTGTCGCGCGCACTGGCGTCGCCGGTGCGCTGCGCCACCGTCCACGGCAGGCCGAGCGCGAGCGCGGTGTCCGTCAGCGCGCGCGTGGTGTCCGAGGCCAGGGCACGCAGGGGCGTGATCCACAGCACGCGCAGCGGTCGCGGTGGATTCCGCTTCCGGCCCGTCGGGACCGGCGGCTCCGCCAGCGCCTCCAGCAGCGGGCCGCCGAAGGCCGCCAGGGTCTTGCCGCTGCCGGTGGGCGTGTGGATCAGGCCCGATTCGCCGGCCAGGTAGTGCCGCCACGCCTGCCGCTGGAACGGCAAGGGCGTCCAGCCGCGCGCCGCGAACCAGTCCCGCAGGCGCGCGAGCGGCGTCACCGCGCCAGCGCCTTCAGCGTCGCCAGCCGGTCCGCCTCGGCGGCCGGCTTGTCGCGCCGCCAGCGCAGGATGCGCGGAAAGCGCACGGCGATGCCGGACTTGTGGCGGTTGCTGACGTTGACGCCTTCAAAGCCGAGTTCGAACACCTGTTCGGCCACCACCGAACGCACCGGACCGAAGCGCTCGCGCGTGTGGGTGCGGATCCACTGGTCGAGCGCGAGGATCTCGGTGTCGTCCAGGCCGGAGTACGCCTTGGCGACCGGCACCAGCTCGCCGGCCTCGTCCCACACGCCGAACGTGTAGTCCGTGTACAGCGTGCTGCGCCGCCCGTGGCCGGCCTGCGCGTACAGCAGTACCGCGTCGATGGTGAGCGGATCGATCTTCCACTTCCACCAGTCGCCGCGCCGGCGTCCGCTGCGGTACGGCGAGTCGCGCCGCTTCACCATCAGGCCTTCCACGCCACGGCCACGCGAGGTCGCGCGCATCGCGGCGGCGTCGTCCCAGCTCGCGGCGCCGGCGTCCGGCGACAGCACCAGCCGCGGATCGCCGGTGGCCTCGAGCAACTCGCGCAGGCGCTGCCGGCGCGCGTGCAGCGGCCACTCGCGCAGGTCGTCGCCGTCCAGCTCGAGCAGGTCGTAGGCGAGCACGCGCGCGGGCGCCGCCGCCAGGTGCTTGCTGCCGGGGCGCTTGCGCTGGATGCGCGTCTGCAACGCGGAGAAGGGCAACGGCGCGTCGCCCTGCTGCCATGCGAGCAGTTCGCCATCGATCACCGCATCGCGCGGCAAGGCGCCGGCGGCGGCTTCGATCTCGGGGAAGCGGCCATCCAGCCGCTCTTCGCCGCGCGACCACAGCGCGACCTCGCCGCGGCGGCGGATGATCTGCAGGCGGATGCCGTCCCACTTCCACTCCAGCAGCCAGTCGCCGATGTCGCCCAGCTGCTCGACGGTGCCGTCCAGCGGCGAGGCCAGGAAGAACGGGTAGGGCTGTTCGCGGTCGCTGTCCTGCGCCTCGGTGGACAGCAGCGCGTCGAGGAACGCCGGCGTCGGCGGCCAGTCGCCGAGCATGCGCTGCGCGAGCAGGGCGATGGGAACCCCGGAGAGATCGGCCAGCGCCTGCTGCACCAGCCGCAGCGACACGCCGATGCGCAGCGCACCGGTCAGCAGCTTGGTGAACACCAGGCGCTCGCCCTCGGGCAGCTGCATCCAGGCGTCGACCACCATGCGCCGTCGCGTGTCCACGTCCGCGCCCGCCACCGGCAGCAGCCGCTGTTCGATCCAGGCATGCAGCGGCACGTCGGCCGCGGGCGACGGGGTCGGTGGGAGCAGCAACGCCAGCGTCTCGGCAAGATCGCCCACGTGCGAATAGCTGTCGTCGACCAGCCAGGCAGGCAAGCCGGCCACCTCGCCGCACCAGCTCCGCAGTTCGCCGCTGGCGGCGATGCGGCGCAGCTTGTTGCCGGCCAGCAGCCACAGGCCCCACGCGGCATCGGCGCGTGGCGTGGTCCGCACGTACGCGGCGATGGCGGCGCGCTTGTCCAGCGTGCCGGTGCTGTGCTCCAGCGTCTGGTAGAGCGCGGCGAAGGCCTTCATCCCTCGGCACCGAAATCGGTGGAGAACGCGTGCGCGTCGTGGCCGCGCTCGCGCAGGTAGCGGATCAGCGCATCGGTGCTGCCATGGGTGGCGATCACGCGCCGCGCACCGGTCTGTTCGATGGTGTCCAGCAGCGCGGGCCAGTCGGCGTGGTCGGACAGCACGAAGCCGCGGTCGTAGTTGCGCCGCCGCCGGTTGCCGCGCAGGCGCATCCAGCCGGAGGCGAAGCCGTGCTCGGCATCGCGGAAGCGGCGTATCCACGTCGAGCCGGCCGCCGACGGCGGCGCGATGACCAACCGGCCGGCGTAATCCTTGCCCTTGGGCTGCTCGCCGACGGGCTCGGTCGCGATCAGGTCGATGCCGGCCTGGCGGTACACCTGCACGCCGATATCGACCGCGCCATGCAGGAAGACCGGCGGTTCGTCGAAGCGCGCGAGCTCGGCCAGGATCCGCTGCGCCTTGCCCAGCGCATACGCGTACAGCACGGCGGTGCGTCCGCGCGCCGCGCAGGCGCGACGCCAGTCGACGATGCGTGCGACTTCCGCGCCGGTGTCGGGCCAGCGGTAGACGGGCAGGGCGAAGGTCGCTTCGGTGATGAAGACATCGCAGGGCACCACCTCGAAAGGCGCGCAGGTGGGGTCGGGTTGGCGCTTGTAGTCGCCGGAGGCGACCCAGACTCTGCCGTCCACCTCGATCCGCACCTGCGCCGAGCCCAGCACATGGCCGGCCGAATGCAGCGACACACGCGCCGATCCCAGCTTGAAAGACTCGCCGTAGGCGTGCGGATGGAACGTCTGCTCGCCCAGCCGCCAGCGCAGCACCGGCATGCACTCGTGGACGGCGTGGTAGCACCCCATGCCGATGCGGGCATGGTCGCCATGGCCATGGGTGATGACCGCCGTCGCGACCGGCCGCCAGGGGTCGATATGGAAATCGCCCGCCGGGCAATACAGGCCCTCGGGGCGAAGCTGGACGATGTCGCGGTCATGCACTGCCATCAGTCGGCATTCCAGGGTGAAGCGGGTGATGCGGACGTGATGCGGAGCGCCGCGCATTCATGCTGGCGCGACGGCCGCCGACACGGTGTTCACCAACATGACCCGCGGTGCACATCGCGGTCACGCGTCGCATGGAAGATCCGGTGCATGCCGTGCATCGCAACGACGCGCCGTCATCGCGCTGCGTCGATCGCATGCCTCCCTTCGCCGACGTCCCCCCTGGAGTTCCGATGGCCAGCCAGAAGAAGCCCGCCAAGTCCGCCCGCACGCCACGACCCGCCGCACGAGGCGCGGGCGACGAACGCCACGGCAGCGCGGGCGGCAAGCATCCCGCGCTGACGACCAACCAGGGCATCCCGGTCGCCGACAACCAGAACTCGCTGCGCGCGGGTCCGCGCGGCCCCACCTTGCTGGAGGACTTCATCCTCCGCGAGAAGATCACCCACTTCGACCACGAGCGCATCCCGGAGCGGATCGTGCATGCGCGCGGCACGGCGGCGCATGGCTACTTCGAGCTGAAGAAGTCGCTGGCCAAGTACACCACCGCGAAGGTGCTGACCGAGGTCGGCGTGCGCACGCCGGTGTTCACCCGCTTCTCCACCGTCGCCGGCGGTGCGGGCTCGGTCGACACGCCGCGCGACGTGCGCGGCTTCGCGGTGAAGTTCTACACCGGCGAGGGCAACTGGGACCTGGTGGGCAACAACATCCCGGTGTTCTTCATCCAGGACGCGATGAAGTTCCCGGACGTGGTGCACTCGGTGAAGATGGAGCCCGACCGCGGCTTCCCGCAGGCGGGCAGCGCCCACGACACGTTCTGGGATTTCGTGTCGCTGACGCCCGAGACCATGCACATGATCATGTGGGCGATGAGCGACCGCACGATCCCGCGTTCGCTGCGCACCATCGAGGGCTTCGGCGTGCACAGCTTCCGGCTGCTCGATGCGCAGGGACGCTCGACCTTCGTGAAGTTCCACTGGCGGCCCGTGCTCGGCATCCAGTCCACGGTCTGGGACGAGGCGGTGAAGCTGCAGGCGGCCGACAACGACTTCCATCGCCGCGACCTGTTCGAGGCGATCCAGGCCGGCGCGTATCCGGCCTGGGATCTCGCCGTGCAGCTGTTCACCGAGGAACAGGCGGCGGAATTCCCGTTCGACCATCTCGACCCGACCAAGCTGATCCCCGAGGAAACCATCCCGCTGACCGTCATCGGCCGCATGGTGCTGGACCGCTGGCCGGACAACTTCTTCGCCGAAACCGAACAGGTGGCGTACTGCCCGGCGAACATCGTGCCCGGCATCGATGTCAGCGACGATCCGCTGCTGCAGGGGCGGCTGTTATCCTACCTCGACACGCAGCTCTCGCGCCTGGGCGGCCCGAATTTCCACCAGATCCCGGTCAACGCGCCCAAGTGCCCGTTCGCCAACCTGCAGCGCGACGGGTACATGCAGATGGCGGTGCCGAAGGGACGCGTCAACTACGAGCCGAGTTCGCTGCAGGCCGACGCGCCGCGCGAGACGCCCGCGGGATTCCGCAGCCATGCCACGCCGGTGGAGCCGGGCGGCAAACAGCGGCTGCGCCCCGAATCGTTCGCCGACCACTACAGCCAGGCGCGCCTGTTCTTCCGCAGCCAGAGCGCGCACGAGCAGGCGCATCTCGCCTCGGCGCTGGTGTTCGAACTGTCGAAGGTGGAGACGCCGCATGTCCGCGAGGCGGTGGTCGGCCACCTGCGCCACATCGAGCAGGCGCTGGCCGAACGCGTGGCCAAGGGCCTGGGCATGGACGCGTTGCCGGAAGCGCCCGATGCCGCGGTGCCGCCCAGGGACATGCCGCCATCGCCGGCGCTGCGCATCATCGACCGCATGCGCGACACGCTGGAAGGACGCGCGGTCGGCCTGCTGGTCGACGACGGCTCCGACGCGAAACGGGTCAAGGCGCTGCGCAAGGCGATCGAGCGCGAAGGCGCCACCGTGAAGATCGTCGCGCCGCGCGTCGGCGGCGCGACACTCGACGACGGCACGCGGCTGCCGGCCGACGGTCAGCTGGCCGGCACGCCGTCGGTGCTGTTCGACGCCGTGGCGCTGGTGCTCGATGCCGACGCCGGCAAGCGCCTGGCGAAGGAAGCCGCCGCCGTGGATTTCGTGCGCGACGCCTTCGGCCACCTGAAGGCGATCGGTGTCGATGCCGGTGCGCAGGCGCTGCTGAAGGCCGCGGGCGTCGGCCGCGATGCGGGCGTGGTCGATGCCGACCTGACCGAGGCATTCCTCGCCGCGGCGCGGACGCGCCAGTGGAACCGCGAGAAAAAGGTCCGCACGCTGGCGTGATGCCTTCGCGCGCGTCGAGACCGCCCACCTGATTCCATCCACACGGAGATCCCCATGGACCACCTGACTGCCGGCTACACCTTCCTTGGTTTCTTCCTGCTCGCGCTCGGGCTGGTGCTCTCGATCCTGTGGATCCTGGTGCCGTTCGCGGTCTTCGGCATCAAGGGCCTGCTGCGGCGGCAGATCGAGGAGCAGCGCAGGACCAACGAGCTGCTGGCCACGGTCGCGCAGCGCCAGCAGATCGTCGCCGACACGTATGCGGCGGCACCGGGCACGGTGGTGCGCGAACGGCCGGTCATGCCGCCGCTCTGACGCGGCGCCGGCGTCAGCGCGGCACGCTGTCGCGCGCGTCCGGATAGTCCTGGTCGGGATCGGGACGACCGGTCCGCGGGTCGTCGGGCTGGTCGTGGTCCTTCCAGCGCGCCTTGTCGTTGCGATGCTTGTCGGGCGTATTGGCCTTCTCGCCGTCACTGTGCGGGTTGGGCTTCTGCGTCATCGGTCGGCTCATGGGGTCGGCTCCAGCGTGGACAGTGACGATTCCAGCGCCCGCGCAGTGATCGTCGCGTGAGACACGAGTGCTGCGGTTCACTCCCCGATCACGGGAAGCGCGCGAAAAACAGGGTCATGACCGATGCCGCTTCCCCGTCCACACCGTCCACGTCCACCTCGCCCGGCGAACACCGCCTGACGCGCCGCGCCGCGATCCTGGGCTTCCTGTTCCGTTACCGCAAATCCGGCGTGTTCAACGGCCTGTCGCTGGAACCGGCGATGCTGGACGAGGAGCTGGCCGACGACGGCAGTCCGGACAAGTTCGCCGACGAGCTGGAAGCGCTGGGCCCCACCTTCGTCAAGCTGGGGCAGATGCTGTCGACACGGCCTGACCTGGTGCCTGCGCCCTATGCGACGGCGCTCGAGCGCATGCAGGAGAAGGTCACGCCGGTGTCGTTCGACGTGATCCGCGACCAGGTCGAGGATGCGCTCGGCGTGCGCATCAGCAAGGCCTACGCCAGCTTCGACGAGACGCCGCTCGGCTGCGCCTCGCTGGCGCAGGTCCATCGCGCGACGCTGCGCGACGGCCGCGAGGTGGCGGTGAAGGTGCAGCGGCCCGGCGTGGCGCAGCAGCTGATGGCCGATCTCGACCTGCTGCGCGGCATCACCAGCACCGCCGACCGCTTCACCGACGTGGGACGCCATGTGCGCTTCTCCGAATGGCTGGGCGAGTTCTCGCGCTCGCTCACCGCCGAACTCGACTACGTGGCGGAAGCGGAGAACCTGGAACGCTTCCGCGAACACCTGGCGCCGTTCCGCCAGCTGTGGGTGCCGGCGCCGGTGTGGGACTACACCGCCAAGCGCGTGCTGACCATGGAACTGGCCGACGGCCGCCGCGTCGACCAGATTTCCGGCCTGCGCCGTACCGAACAGGGCATGACGCCGCTCGCCGAGGATCTGCTGCGCGGTTACCTGGATCAGGTGTTCGTGCATGGCGAGATCCATGCCGATCCGCATCCGGGCAACCTGCGGGTGACGGAAGACGGACGCCTGGCGATCTTCGATCTGGGCATGGTCGCCAACGTGCCGCCGCGCCAGCGCGATCGCCTGCTCAAGCTGCTGTTCGCCGCCGTCGACGGGCGCGGCGAGCAGGTGGCGGAAGAGTGCATCGCCTTGGGCATCCGGCTGGAGGACTACGACGAGCCGCGCTTCCTGCGCGAGGTGGGCCAGCTGATCGCGCGCTATGGCGCGCACCAGGCGTCGATGTCGGAGGGCAGGGTGGTGCTGGACCTGGTGCGCATCGCCACCCAGTGCGGCCTGCGTCCGCCGCCGGAACTCAGCCTGCTCGGCAAGACGCTGCTCAACCTGGACACCGCCTGCCACCTGCTGGCGCCGGATCTCGATACCAAGCGCGTGGTCGAGGACCAGCTGCAGCACGTCATGCGTGCGCGCCTGCGCAAGTCGCTGTCCTCGCCCAACCTGGCCAGCGAGATGATGGAAGTGCAGGCGCTGCTGCGCGACGGCCCGCGCAAGCTGTCGGACATCCTATCGCTGGTCGCCGAGAACCGGTTCCAGATGCGGGTCACCGGCCTGGAGGAATCCAGGCTGATGGAGAACCTGCAGAAGATCGCCAACCGCATTTCGGTCGGCGTCATCACCGCCGCGCTGATCCTCGCCTCGGCGATGATGATGCGCGTGCCGTCATCGCACACGCTGTGGGGCTATCCCGTGGTGGCGCTGGTGCTGTTCCTGCTGGGCGTGGCGCTGGGCGGCGGCATCATCGTCAGTTCGCTGCTCAGCGATCATCGCGCCCGCTCGCGCGAGGAGCGCGGGCCGCGCTGAGGCCGTCGCCGGAGGCGATCAGCCCTTGGGGCCGCCCATGACCGGCAGCACGATGCCGTTGACGTACGACGACATCACCGGCGAGGCGAGGAAGACGAAGGCCGGCGACAGTTCCTCCGGCTGCGCCGGGCGGCCCATCGCGCTGTCCTGGCCGAACGCCGCGACTTCTGCCCGAATCGGCGCCGGTGACGATCTTCGCGAACACGCGTCGGCATCGCGTGATCGCGACGCGCCTTCACGCCGACTCGACACCGGCTGAGGCAACTTCACCAAACTGAACTCCAACAGGTACTGCCATGTCCATGTCGGCTGTCGTCCTCATCATCGAAGACAACCGGAGCCTCGCCGAATCGGTGGGCTTCTACCTGGAAAGTCGCGGCATGGAGGTCGACTACGCGGCGGACGGCGGCGAGGGCTACCGGTTGGCCGTGGAGAACCGCTACGACGCCATCATCCTCGACGGCCATCTGCCGCGCATGGATGGCCTGGACGTGGTGCGGGCGCTGCGGCGCGAGGCGCGCATTTCCACGCCGATCATCATGGCGACCGGACGCGACACGCTCGACGACAAGCTCGCGGGCCTGGAGGACGGCGTGGACGACTACCTCACCAAGCCCTTCGCCACGCAGGAACTGGAGGCGCGGCTGCGCGCGGTGATCCGCCGCAACCGCAAGGAAGTGGCCAGGCAGGTGCTCAAGGTCGGCGATCTGTCGTTCGATCCCACCTGCCACCGCGTGCGGCGCGGCGACCGCGAACTCGAGCTGTCGCCGGTGTCGGCGAAGCTGCTGACCATCCTGATGCGGGAGTCGCCGCGCGTGGTGTCCCGCCGCGAGATCGAGCGCGAACTGTGGGGCGACGATCTGCCCGATTCGGACGCCCTGCGCAGCCATCTCTACAACGTGCGCAAGGCCATCGACCGCGGGTTCGATACGCCGCTGCTGCATACGGTGCAGAGCGCGGGCTATCGCATCGCCGACCTGCCGCCGGGGCAGCGTCCGCCGCGCGTGGCCGCCGCGGTCGTCTAGTCGCTGCGCGGCGGTTCCGTTCGCCGATCGATCGGCATGGGGTCGCGGGGCTGGCGTGCAGGTTGTCTTTGCCGCTCGTTTGCCGTGCGGAGTGATGTCGTGCGATGGCGGGCTTGAGCCCGCCCTACGCGAACGCGCATGCGCCAACCGGGTATCGATCATTAACCGCAGGTGTGCGGCGCGCGCGTTTTCACGGTATTGCCACGCGCGCCGACGATAAGCTGAATGCGTCGCTGCTGGGTAGGAATACGCGTGGACAACTCGATGACGGCAGCCGGACCGGACGATCCCCTGGAACAGCGCGTCCGCTTGTACGAGACGCTGCTGCAGGTCACGCCCGACTTGGTCTACATGTGGGATCTGCAACACCGCTTCACCTATGCCAATGCCGCACTGCTCGCGATGTGGGGCATGACCTGGGACGAGGCCATCGGCAAGAACTGCCTGGAGATCGGCTACGAGCCGTGGCATGCGGCCATGCACGACCGCGAGATCGAGCAGGTCGTCGCCACCCGTCAGCCGGTGCGCGGCGACGTGCCGTTCAATGGCACCAACGGGCGCCGCATCTACGACTACCTGCTGATGCCGGTGATCGGCCCGGACGGCGAGGTGGAGGCGGTCGCCGGCACCACCCGCGACGTCACCGAGCGCAAGCTGCACGAGGACGCCCGCCGTCGCAGCGAGGAGCGGCTGGCCGCGATGGTCGACGCCACCACCGACCTGGTCTACCGCACCAACGAGGACTGGAGCGAGGTGGACATCGTCGGCGGCAGCCTGCTGCTGGGCCGGCATGGCTCGCTGACCCCCGACTGGCTGGAGGTGCTGGTGCACCCCGATGACCGCGAACAGGTCCGCCATGCCATCGCCCATGCGCGCGCCACGCAGACGCCCTATGCGGCCGAGCACCGCATCCGCAACGACCGCGGCGACTGGTCGTGGGTGTCCTCGCGCGCGGTACCGATCCGCCCGATCGGCGGCCAGGTCACCGAATGGTTCGGCGCGGCCACCGACATCAGCGAGCGCAAGCGCCACGAGGAACACCAGCGCCTGCTGCTCGCCGAACTCAACCACCGGGTCAAGAACACGCTGGCCATCGTTCAGTCGATCGCCCTGCAGACGCTGGGCACCAACGGCGACGCGTCGCCCGGGTACGACCGCTTCGAGGCCCGCCTGCACGCCTTGAGCCAGGCGCACGACATGCTGACCGTCAAGCAGTGGGTGCACGCGCCGCTGGAGGCGATCGTGCGCACGGCCATCGCGCCCTGCGCGGACGATCCCGGCCGTTTCACGCTGCAGGGCTTCCCCGTGGAACTGGAACCGCAACGCGCGCTGGCGCTGACCATGGCGCTGCACGAGCTGTTCACCAACGCGATGAAGTTCGGCGCACTGTCCACCGAAGGCGGGCACGTGGATATCCGCTGGACGCGCGAAACGCGCGACGGCGGAGAGTGCCTGGTGTTGCGCTGGGAGGAGCGCGGCGGACCGCCCGTGGTCGCCCCCACCCGGCGCGGCTTCGGCTCGCGCCTGATCGAACGCGGCCTGCGCCATGACCTGGGCGGCGATGTATCGCTCGATTTCCTGCCCACCGGCGTGACCTGCCGGATCACCGCCCCGCTTGCCACCGAAGGAGCCGCTGCATGACGCCGGAAGCCGACGCCAACCGTGTCTTCATTGTCGAAGACGAATTCATGCTGGTGATGCTGCTGGAGGACCTGCTGCCGACGCTGGGCTACGCGGTGGCCGGCAGCGCCGGGTCGGTGGAACAGGCACTGACGGACCTGGAGGCGAACGAGATCGACCTCGCGGTGGTGGACGTGAACCTGGCGGGCACCGAATCCTTCCCCGTCGCCGATGCGTTGCGCGAGCGTGGCATCCCGTTCCTCTTCACCACCGGTTACGGGCAGCAGGGCATGCCGGCGCGCTTCGCCGATACGCCGGTGCTGGCCAAGCCTTATCGCCGGCACGACATCCAGGCCGCACTGGAGCAGCTGCAGGCGACGCAATGAGGCATGCGCGCTACGACGACGCGATCGTCGTGGCGCTGCCGTGCTCGTAATTGATGCCCATCCGGCGCCCGAGCGCATGCAGGCGGCGCAGTACCGCCGAGCGCAGATGCATGGGCGCCTGCTCGTAGACCTGCATCCACAGGCTGCGAAGGAAGGCATGGGGATCGCCGATATCGGCGCCGGAGCGGATCAGGTTTTCGGCGTCGGACAGACGCGCATCGATGCGTTCTTGGCAGAGCATGTCGGGATGCTGGCGTCGCGTTCGTAAAGACACCGTAGGCATGGCGTGAGTGCGTTCAGCCGCCAGTCGTGCAAGCGCCCGAGCGTGACCGTGCGCTGAAAACGGCGGCCGCGCCGTCACGGATCGTCAACGTGCCGATGCACACGCTGTTCGCATGCCAGATGCGAGGACATCCCCCATGCAACGTACTCCCCGCGAAGTTCCGCCGCGCGCACCGACGGCCGTGGAGCGGCAACGCCGCCCCGCTGGACCGGTGGTGTCCGGCGAGTCGACCGGCAAGCGCACCAGCGACGAACGCAACGATCCGGCGGTGGAGCCGGGCGCTGCGCAAGGCCGGCTCCACGACGATCGTTCCCCCCAGAACAGGATGCTTCATGACTCCCCTCGACAAGGCGCTGCGGCGCGAACTCACCATCGGTGACCAGGTGTACACGCTGACCATCGACCCCGTAGGCCTGAAACTGGTCGAGAAGGGCCGTCGCAACGGCGTGGAAGTGCGCTGGGCGGACTTCGTCTCGGGCGACGCCGCACTTGCGGCGGCGTTGCAGGCGTCGACGTCGAAGACGTGA
The DNA here is from genome assembly GCF_010093445.1 of Pseudoxanthomonas japonensis. Lineage (GTDB taxonomy): Bacteria > Pseudomonadota > Gammaproteobacteria > Xanthomonadales > Xanthomonadaceae > Pseudoxanthomonas_A > Pseudoxanthomonas_A japonensis. The sequence continues at coordinate 56,145 of NZ_PDWW01000002.1, forward strand.
GCGCACGGCCGTGCCGTGCGCGGGAGAACATCATGCACGTTCCCGTCATCGCCCAAGGCACGCCGCAACCCAGCGAGCCGGGCAAACCCACGCAACCGGGCACGCCGACGCCGCCAGGCCAGCCGTCCGAACCCGGCAAGCCGAGCGAGCCGGGACGGCCGAGCGATCCGTATCGGCCCGAGGATCCCGCGGTACCACCCGTGCCGCGCGATCCCCGCGATCCGGACGACGTGCCGGGCGGCCCGGACCAGCCGCCTGACACCGGGATCCCTGTCGACGATCCGCGCGATCCGCGCAGCATCGCCGACTGACACCACCGTGCGACGCGGCGAATCCTGGAGTATCCAATGACGTCACGCGTCGCGACATTCCGTGAGCAGAAAGGAGCGTGCATGCGACTTGCCGACTTCATAGAAGCGAACACCGGACGCATCCTCGATGACGCGGTGGAGTTCGCGATCACGCAGGCACCGGCGGGCGCCGGGCTGAACCTGAAACGCCTGCGCAACGATATTCCGCTGATCCTGCGTGCGATCGTGCTGGATCTGCGTACCGCGCAGAGTCCTGCGCAGCAGCGCGACAAGGCCGAGGGTCGTGCGCCCGCGGCGGTCGGGCCGGAATCGGCGGCGACCAGCCATGGCCGCAGCCGCGCGGACGACGGGTTCGGCGTCAACCAGATGATCGCCGAGTACCGCGCGTTGCGTGCGTCGGTGCTGCGCCTGTGGTCCGCCGACGAGGCGTTGGCCGCCCGTTCGGTCGAGGACATGATCCGCTTCAATGAAGCGATCGACCAGGCGGTGGCCGAATCGCTGGCGGAGTTCTCGCGCACGGTGGACTCGTGGCGCCATGTCTTTCTTGGCGCGCTGGGCCACGATCTGCGCGGACCGCTCAGTGCGGTCGTGGGCACCGCGGATCTGCTGGTGGACAGCACGAAGGGCACGCCCCATGCGCGCCAGGCCGAACGCATCCTCAGCGGCGGCATCCAGCTGGGCCGCCTGGTGGACGGGCTGCTGGACTACAGCAAGAGCACGCTGGGCGGCGGCATGAATCTCCAGCTATCCGCCTGCGATCTGGGTCCCGCACTCGCGGAAGAAATCGACCTCCTGCGCGTCTCGTTGCCCGATGCGCCCATCTCGCTGCAGGTCGAGGGCGACACGTGCGGCCACGTCGATGACGCGCGCATCCGCGAAGCGGTCCACAACCTGGTGACCAACGCGGCCAAGTACGGCGACGAAGGCGGCGCGATCGACGTGTCGCTGGTGGGTGCTGGCGACGGCATGGCGATCTCGGTCAGCAATGTCGGCGAGCCCGTGTCCGGCGATGCGCTCAACGACCTGTTCGATCCGTTGCGCCGTGGATCGAAAACGGCCCACAAGGGCGAGCACTCGAGCCTGGGGCTGGGGCTTTTCATCGTGCGCGAGATCGCACTCGCGCATGGCGGCGATGTGGCCGCGCGCTCGCACGATGGCAGGACGACGTTCGTCATCACGTTGCCGCGCAACGCAGGCGACGCGCGCTAGCGCAGGTCATCGTGCACGCGGCACGGTGAGGGTGTGGAACCGCCGGTTCATGTCGCATTGTCGTAATCGAGGTGTTTCGATCACGGTGCGCTCACCAACATGAGCCGAGTGCACATCGCGATCACTCCGGATGCGGAGTATCGGAATGACCCCGCGCAGGCATGTTCACGCAGGTCCATGCGCGGAATGACGCGATGCACGTCGCATCTTCTTTCCTATCCAATACGGAGACAGTCCAGATGACACGCGATACTTCACAGCGGGATGCCAACCGCGATCCGATCAGTGGCGCACCCGGTTCGCACCCGGTCGGCGTGGGCGTCGGTGGCGCCGCCGGTGGCCTGGCGGCCGGTGCGGTGGCCGGCACGGTGTTCGGTCCCATCGGCACGCTGATCGGCGCCGCCGCCGGCACCGTCATCGGCGCGGCGGCAGGCAAGGGCGTGGCCGAACGCATCGACCCGACCGGCGAGGTCGACTACTGGCGCGAAACCGCACCCACGCGTCCGTACTATTCCGGCGAGCACGACTTCCAGCGCGACTATGCGGGCGTCTACCACGCCGGCGCAGTGGCACGCGGCGAGTATCCCGAGCAGTCGTGGGAAGAAACCGAGCGCCGCCTCCAGGCGGGCTGGGAAGAGCGCCGCGGCGAGTCCCGCCTGGACTGGGAGCGCGCACGTCCCGCACTGCAGGACGCATGGGAACGCGCCGACCGTACGTACGATGCGTACGCGCGCACCGACGACACCTTCGCCCAGCGCTTCCAGACGGCGCCGTACCGGCAGGACGGCGACGCGTTCGACGACTACCGCTCGGCCTACCGTTACGGCACCTACGCGCGCAGCCAGTATGCGGATCGTCCCTGGGACGACAGCCTGTCGACCGATCTAGAGCGCGGCTGGGGCCGCTTCCGGGGCGGCTCGCGCCTGACCTGGGAACGCGCCAGGCATGCCGTGGCCGATGCCTTCACCCTGGACCGGCAGAAGCCGCACTGACGTTCCGCGCGCTGCACTCCGCCGTGATGCGGCGGAGTGCAGCGGTGTTCCTCCCTGCACAGGAGATCGATATGAGTGCCTTACCCGTGGATGCCCTGGTCGTCGTCGCCGACGGCGAGGGCGCGCGCATCTTCCGCAACCGCGGCGAAGACGGCGCGGTGTCGTTGCACCAGTACGACCTGCTCGAACTGATGAACGCGAACGATGAGGGGCCATCGGGCAGCGTGCCCGGCGAATCCACCAGCCGCCAGATCGACGAGGCGACCTTCGCCAAGCAGTTGGCGCGCGGATTGAACGACAGTGCGCTGAAGCAGCAGTACGAACACCTGGTGCTGGTCGCCGATCCGGCCACGCTGGGCCGCGTGCGCCCCTTGCTGCACAAGGAGGCCACGCAGCGGATCGTCGCGGAGATCGGCAAGGACCTGACCAACAGCCGGCTCGACGACATCGAACGGCTGGTCGCCCGGGACGCGTGACGTACCGCGCCGACTACGCGGCCGTCGAGCCGGCTCGCAGCACCCTCGATGCCATGGAGGGCATCGTGGTGCTCGAGTTCGGCGCGCCGTGGTGCGGGCATTGCCGGCTCGCCCAGCCGCTGCTGCGCGCCTGGCTGGGCTATATGGCCGGCGTGATCCACCTCAAGATCGAGGACGGCAAGGGACGGGCGCTGGGACGCTCGTTCCGGGTAACGCGTTGGCCGACGGTGATCGTGCTGGACGGCGGGCGCGAGCTGGCGCGCGTGGTACGGCCGACGCGGGCGTCGGACCTCGCTCCGCTGCGAGAGGCGCTCGACGCGTAGCTGCACGGACATGCTCGGCGCACATCGGGAGTTCCGGTGACGGTGCCTGCCGGATGACGCGTGGACGTGTCAGCCTGTCAGCGGGCGTAGCGCGCGGGGGGTTCCTGCACCTTGCCGGTCGCCGACATCGTGATGCGCGGACGCAGCCATTCGGCGAATTCGGCTTCGCTGATGGTGCCTTCCGCAAGGCCCAGTGTCATCGCGTATTTCTCCTCATCACTGGCTGCAAGATCGCCTCCGTTGAGCCGGAGGAAAACGCGGTAGCAGACATGCGCGGTGCGCTTGTTGCCGTCGATGAAGGGATGGTTGCGGGCAATGCCGAACGCGAGTCCCGCCGCCAGATCGGCAAGGTCCGCAGGCGGATCGGCATAGGCATGGCGTTGTTGTGGGCGTGCCAGGGCGGCCTCCAGCAATCCTTCGTCGCGCACACCGCTGCCGCCGCCATGCTCGGCGAGTTGGCGGTCGTGGATGGCCAGTGCCAGCGTCCTGCTGATCCAGATGATCATCGTGTCCGCCTCTACTGTGCCAGCTTGTGCAGGACCTGACGGTCTTCCCGCATCACCTGCTCGGCGATGTCCATCTGCTCGGCCAGCGTGGGGTCGTAGACGGTCAGGCGGATGCCGTCGGGGGTTTCCAGCGCGTGCAGTTCGTCGCCCTTGTCCAGGCGCAGCCGCGCCAGCAGTTCGCGGGGCAGGATGACGCCGGCGGAATTGCCGATGGTGGTGATCTTGAGCTTCACGGAAGGTCTCCAGGCGTTATAACGGGTGTTATACGCGGGTGGAGGGGCGCCGGCAAGGACGCCACCATCACGCCGCACATCGAGCCCGCCGCGCGATGGGTCGGGTAGGAATGTGACAGCATCGGCACAATGGACCATGCTGGCGCCGGTGGTCGGCGTACCGCTTCATTCTTCAGGCGTCCGCGCCGTTAACCGGTCAGGAGGCGAGCGGCAGGAACGTTCCATGGAATCAGGACTCATCGCGACCTATGTGCCGGAACTGGTGGCCACGTCGTTCGTCGTGGCCGTCGTGGCGTCGTACGCCGCGCTGAAGACCACCGGACGCATCCGCGCCAGCGATCCGGTCGCCCGCCGCTGGTGGCTGGCCGGCGGTGCGCTGGCGATGGGCATCGGCGTGTGGTCGATGCACTTCATCGGCATGCTGGCGCTGCGCCTGCCGATCCGGCTGGGCTACGACATCGGCATCACCCTGTTGTCGTTGCTGATGGCGGTCGCCGCCAGCGGCTACGCGCTGTGGCTGGTCACGCGCGACCACGTCACCCGCTTGCGGATGGTGAGCGGCGCCGTGGTGATGGGGTTGGGCATCGCGGCAATGCATTACGTCGGCATGGCGGCGATGCGGATGGACCCGGCCATCATCTACCGGCCGTTGTGGTTCAGCGCGTCGTTGCTGATCGCCATCGTCGCCGCCGGTGCAGCGCTGGCCATCGCGTACCGCCTGCGCGACAACGCGCATCACGAGCGCCTGCACCGCCTGCTCGCCGCCGGCGTGATGGGCGTGGCGATCGTCGGCATGCACTACACCGGCATGGCGGCGGCGTATTTCCCCGCCGGTTCGATCTGCAGCGCGGCACTGCGCGACGGGCTGTCGCCGGATTCGCTGGCCTGGCTGGTGGTGGTGGTGAACACCGCGGTGCTGGGCACGGCGATCGGTGCGAGCGCGCTGGATCGCCTGCTGCACGAGCGCACCGCGCGGCTGTCGGATTCGCTGCAGCTGGCCAACCGCCAGTTGACCCACCTGGCGATGCACGACGCGCTCACCGGACTGCCCAACCGGATGATGCTGACCGACCAGCTGCAGGAGCGCATCCTGCGTGCGCAGCTGGCGGGCGAGCGGTTCGCGCTGCTGTTCATCGACCTGGATGGTTTCAAGGGGGTCAACGACGCCTTCGGCCACCATGTGGGCGATGCGCTGCTGGTGCGCGTGGCCGATACGCTGAGGCGCGTGGCGTCCGCCGACGACACAGTGGCGCGGCTGGGCGGCGACGAGTTCGTCATGGTCACGCGCGTGACGGAGGTCGGCGAGGCCACCGCGCGCGGCGAGCGTCTGCTGGCGGCGCTGGTGGAGTCGACGCGCCTGAAGGAGAACGACGACGTCGCGGTCAGCGCCAGCATCGGCATCGCGCAGTACCCCGGCGACGGCGAGGACGCGCAGGCGATGATCGCGCACGCGGACGTGGCGATGTATTACATCAAGCAGGCCGGCCGCAACGGACTGGCGTTGTACGCGCCATCGATGGGCGAGGAAGTGCAGGGGCAGCTGCAGCTGACCTACGAACTGCGCAAGGCGCTGGAACGTGGGCAGCTGGTGCTGCACTACCAGCCGCAGGTGCGTGCGCTGGACAACGGCATGGCCGGCATGGAGGCGCTGGTGCGCTGGCAGCATCCGCGCCTGGGCCTGGTGATGCCCGACCGCTTCATCGCCCTGGCCGAGCGCGTGGGCCTGATCGTCGACCTGGGCCAGTGGGTGCTGGATGAAGCCTGCCGCCAGTGGGCCGTGTGGCGTCGTGCCGGCGCGCGCGTGCCGACGGTGTCGGTGAACCTGTCGCCGGTGCAGGTGCGCGGCGACTGCCTGGTGGCGCAGGTCGCCTCGGCGATGCGCCGGCACGGCCTGCCACCGGGCGCGTTGACGCTGGAGATCACCGAATCGATGGCGATGCTGGAGCCCGAGCGCACGGTGGCCGTCCTCACGCAGCTGGAAGCGGTAGGTGCGCGCATTTCGCTGGACGACTTCGGCACCGGCTACTGCAGCCTGTCCTATCTCGCCTACCTGCCTGCGCACGAGCTGAAGATCGACCGCCAGTTCGTGCGCCAGATGACCACCGGTTCGCGCCACGCCGCCATCGTGCAATCGGTGGTGATGCTGGGCCAGCAACTCGGCCTGGACGTGGTGGCCGAAGGCGTGGAGACGCCGGAACAGAAGCAGATGCTGGTGGCGATGGGCTGCAGCCGCCTGCAGGGCTACTACATCGGCAAGCCGCGCGCGGTCGAGGACATGCCCGCGCAGGTGCTGCAGGCGCAGCCGCCCGCGGCGTCGGGGACGCACGGGTAGCGAACAGGGGGATGCGGAGTGCGCCGCGGGCAGGTCCGCGGTGTTCTCTCATGCCACGGCGCTGGCGGGATCCGGCCGCGCATCCGACCGGTCGTTCCGTCCGGGTCCGGCCATCCACGCCAGCAGGTCCGGCATTGTCATCGGTCGGGCGATCAGGAAACCCTGGATCTGGTCGGCGCCCTCGGCACGCAACCATGCCCGTTCTTCATCGCACTCCACGCCTTCGGCCACGACCTGCAGACCCAGGCCATGGCCCAGGGCGATGATCGAGCGGCAGATGGAGGCGATCCTGGCGTCGCGGTGCACACCCCGCACGAAGCTGCGGTCGATCTTCAGCTTGTCCACCGGCAGATCGCGCAGGTAGCCCATGCTGGCGTATCCGGTGCCGAAGTCGTCCACCGACACGCCACAGCCCTGCTCGCGCAGTTGGCGCACCGCTTCGCGCACCAGCGCAGGGCGGCGCATCATCGCGCTCTCGGTCAGCTCCACCTGCAGTGCGCCAGGCGGCAGGCCGTAGGTGCGCTGGACCGCGTCCACGGTTTCCGGCAGCGCACCTGTCATGAATTGCACCGCCGATACGTTGACCGCGATCGGGATGTCGTGCGCGTACTGCAGGGCCAGCGCGCAGTGCGCTTCGGCGCACGCGTGCAGCACCCATTCGCCGATCGGTACGATCAGGCCGGACTCCTCGCAGAGTGGAATGAAGGTGTCCGGAGGCACCGGACCATCGTCGGTCGTCCAGCGCAGCAGCGCTTCCAGCGCCAGCAGGCGGCCGTCGTCGGCGGCGACGATCGGCTGGAAGGCGAGGTGGAACGCGTTGGCGTTCACTGCTTGGCGCAGGCGCGGAATGGTGGCCAGGCGGTCTTCGGCGCGCTTGGACAGAACGCTGGTGTAGTGCATCAGCGGCAACCGTTCCTTGCGCGCCTGCACGCATGCCAGTGCGGCATGGCCGATCACGGCATCGAGCGGCTCCTGCGGAGCGTTCTGCGCGGCCACCCCGATCCACGCGTCGACGCGGTGGCTGCCGTGATCGGTTTCCAGTGGCTGCGCGAGCACCGCTTCGATGCGCTGCACGGCCAAGGACGCGTTGGCGGCCACCGGTACCAGGACCACGAACGCGCTGGACGGGTCGAAGCCGACCAGCGTGCGTTCGCACAGCGCATCGCACAGGCGCTGGCCGAGCAGGCGCACGATGTCGCGCGCGGCGGCCTGGCCCAGCACCGAATCCACGATGTCCAGATCGCGCAACTGCACATGGATCGCAGCTGCCAGGGGGACATCGAGGGCGCCGGGAAACGTGCGGCGCGCGAATGCGGTGGCCATCGCCGCCTTCTTCAGCAGTCCGGTGGTCTCGTCGTGGCTGGCGCGCCACGCCAGGTCGCGTTCGTAGGCGACGCGCTCGGTCACGTCCTCGGCCAGCACCAGGCGCGCGTCGTGGCCGCCGAAGACGATGGTGCTCGTGTGCACGCGTACCGACAGCGCCTGCCCGTCGCGGGTCAGGTGCGTCCACACATGGTCGTTCCCGTCGTGCTCGTCATGCATGGCCACCGCGGCGCGCACCGCCTCGCGGTCGACCTCGGGCCGGATATCCAGGATGGTCATGGCCAGGAACTCGTCCTTGCGGTAGCCGTAGTGGCGCACCGCGGTCTCGTTGACGGCCAGGAAGCGCAGCGTCTGCACGTCGAACACCCAGAACGGCAGCGGATTGAGATCGAACAGTTCGCGGAACTGCTGCTCGGCCTGCTCCAGCTTCGCCTGCTGCTGGCGGCGCGCCGTGATGTCCTGCAGGGTGCCGGCGAGCAAGTATGCGCCATCGTGGTCGCGTCGCGCGCCGCCCTGCGAGCTGACCCAGCGCAGGCTGCCGTCGGTGCGGATGATGCGGAACTCGGACTGGAAGTCCGTCTGCTCACGCAGCGCGTGCTGCAGCAGCTCGGCCTCGTCGGCGCGATCGTCTTCGTGCACGTGCGCCAGGAAGTCTTCGATCGGCACCGGACTGGCGTCGGCATCGCGACCCAGGATCTCCAGCGCCCGTCCGGACAGGCGCGCCTGTTCGAGGTCCGGGTCCAGCACCCAGATACCGGTGTTGGCGGCATCCTGCGCCAGGCGCAGCCAGCCTGCATAGCGCTGCAGTTCCGCGTAGGCGGCGCGGTTGTACGCCTCGGAGCGCGAGACGCGGCGGATCACGAACGCCACCGCCAGCCAGTACACGAGCAGTGTGGCCAGCGCGGCGGCGCTTTCGCGCTCCCAGGCCGCCAGATAGTCGGCACGTGCGACGCCGACTTCGGTCTGGAACGGTGAATCGGGTGGGGCGTAACAATGGGTGAAGCGCGGAGTCGTGCCTGCTCCCTGACTGGCCAGGGGGATACCGTTGCGGCCATGCACGATGGCGATGCCGTCGCTGCCGATTTCCAGTGCATCGAGTTGCGCGGCCAGCTCGCTGGCCGGGACGGGAGTGACGACCCAGTGGCCGGCAGGCGTTTGCACGCCGATCCACAATTGGGCGCCGTCGGCGGCGCCGATGGTGGCGTAGCTGACGAGGATGCCCGCTTCGCGGCGCGCCTGTGCGACAAGCGTGGGCAGAGTGTGCCAGGCGCCCGTTTTCGCCAGCAGCGGACGCCCGGTGCCGTCGTAGACGTTCACCGGCCGCGGCGAGGTGCCGATATCCGGTGGCAGCAGCCCGGCGCTGCGGCCATGGCCACGCATCGTCATCGCCGCATCGGCCTGCGGACCGATGGCGTGCAGGTAACGCACGATGCCGAGGGCATGCGCGCGCACGGTGTCGTGCAGCGCCTGCGCCTCGGCCTGGGTGTGGGCTTCGGCGGCACGGACGCGTGCGGAACGGTCGGTGATGCTGATGGCGAGCATGCCGGTGGTGAGCAGCAGGCCGAGCATCGGCGCCACCCAGCGCACGTGTGGCGCCGATACGCCACTGGTCTCGGGGATGGAGATCTTCATGGCGGCTTTGGACGGCGCGGCGCGGCGGACCGCACGCGGTGGCGGGGGCGGCGGGTCATGCGGCGTGCGCCGTCACCTGCGAAAGCTCCCGATGCGGGCCGCGCAGCTCCAGACGGAACACGGCCGCCGCGTCCTGCAGGTGCTGCGCCTGTTCTTCCATGGCGCGCGCGGCGGCGGTGGCTTCCTCGACCAGCGCCGCATTCTGCTGGGTGGCGCCGTCCATCTGCACGATCACCTGGTTGATCTGCTCGATGCCCATGCTCTGCTCCTGCGAGGCGGCGCTGATCTCACCCATGATGTCCGTCACGCGCTGCACGCTGGCCACGATCTCCTCCATCGTCTCGCCGGCCTGGTGAACCAGGCGCGCGCCGTCGGCCACCTTGTCCACCGAGGTCTCGATCAGGTTCTTGATCTCCTTGGCGGCATTGGCCGAGCGCTGCGCCAGCGTGCGCACCTCCGAGGCGACCACGGCGAAGCCGCGGCCCTGCTCGCCGGCACGGGCCGCCTCCACCGCGGCATTGAGCGCCAGGATGTTGGTCTGGAACGCGATGCCGTCGATGACGGAGATAATCTCGGCGATGCGGCGCGAGGACTGTTCGATGTCGGACATCGTGGCGACCACCTGGCCGACCACCTGGCCGCCCTGCGACGCCACGCCGGCCGCGCCGATGGCGAGCTGGTTGGCCTGACGCGCGCTTTCGGCGTTCTGGCGCACGGTGGAGGTCAGTTCTTCCATCGACGCGGCGGTCTCTTCGAGGTTGGCCGCCTGTTGCTCGGTGCGACGCGACAGATCCTGGTTGCCGGCTGCGATCTCGGACGACGCAGTGGTGATGGCGCCTGTCGCGTCCTGGATGCGGCTGACGATGTCGGTGAGCTGGTGGACCGTGGCGTTGGCGTCGTCGCGCATGCGGGCGAACACGCCTTGGAACTCGCCCTGCATGCGCGTGCCCAGATCGCCCTGCGAGAGCGCCTGCAGCACGCCGGAGACCGCCTCCACACTGGTGGCGATGGCGGTCAGCAGGCCATTGATCTGCTGCGACAGGCCCAGCAGGAAGCCCTGCTTGCCGATCTCGCTGATGCGCCCGCTCAGGTCGCCCTGCACGGCGGCCTGGACGATCCGGGTGACCTCCTGCTCGACGCGCAGTTCGGCGGTGCGGTCGGCCCACTCGACCACGTAGCCGGCGCGTGCGCCGGTGGTGTCGGTCACCGGGTTGATGATCAGTTGCATGGTGCGCCCGCCGACGCCGATCTGCGCGCGGTGCGTGCCCTGCAGGCGATCGAGCATCGACGACTGGTGAGCCGGGTTGCGATGGAACTGGTCGATGCTGCGGCCGACCACGCTGGCCGCTTCGAAGGCCGGCAGGTCCTGGCGGATATCCTGCTCAGCCTCGGCCAGCATGGTCATCAGCGGACGGTTGGCGTAGACGATGGTGCGGTCGGCATCGGCGATCATGACGTTGGTGGTCACGTCGTCCAGTGCGGTGCGGATGCGCAGGCCTTCCTGTGCCAGCCGCTGTTCGCGTTCGATCCGCTCGCGCAGCGCGTCGCGCATGCCACGCATCGCCCGCATCAAGGCGCCGATCTCGTCGTCACGCACCACTGCGATCTCGGCGTCCAGCGTGCCACGGGCGATCTCGTCGGCCGCTTTCGTTGCCGCCTGCAACGGTCGTACCAGGGCACGGCTGATGCGCCACGCCAGCAGCAGGCCGGCGACCGTCGCCAATGCGCCGAATACCAGCAGGGTCCAGGTACTGGCGCGGGTGGCGCGTCCGATGGAGGCGATCGCAGTCTGCATGGCGCGGTCATGGGCATCGATGGCGCCCTGCAGAAGCGCCGTTCGCGCGTCTGCGGTTCTGGTGCCGGCTCCGAGCAGCAGCCGTACGGCGGCGACATCCTGATGACCTAGTGCCTGCGCCGCGACGCGGTCCGCCACCGCGCGCGTCGCGGCTTCGGCCGCCACCGCTCGGTCCAGCAGCAGGGACAACCCGCGATCACGGGCCAGCGAGCGGTAGTCGGCCAACTGGCGATCGTAGTCGCGGCGGATGCCGTCCAGACGTGCCTTCACCGCCGGGCGCGCTTGCGGTGCGCTGAGCAGTAGTTCGCGGGTGACCGACTCGGCGCGCAAGGTGTCGCGCCGCATCGCCGTCAGGTGTGCCATCTCCTTCATCAGCACATCGGTGATCTCGTGCTGCCGGCTGGAAACGCGGCGCAGCTGCACTAGCGAAATCGCGCTGGACAAAGCCAGCATGCCGACCAACAGGCCAAACCCCAGCGCCAGGCGCTGGGCCACTTTCAACGTCATCGCTTTCATGCATTACGCTCCCGTGATGAGGAGCCTGTGTCCGCCGCTGCGACAAAGGCTCAGAGCGTCAGCTTCGATCCCGATCCCGGTGTCCGCCTTGATCCAGCGCAAGATGACCGGTCGGATGTGTCGAACTACGACACGCGGCACATAATCAATCGAAGTTAATCGCTTCATGGCCCGCGCGACGGGCCGGGAGCCTTCAGGCAACCAGTCGTCGGGTGGGTTCGCCCCGGAATATCGGCATCCGGACGAAGTCTTTAGCGAGAACGTCTACGCCTTTTGTCCTAATAATCGATGGATGAAAATCATTATCGGCATGAGGTTATAAGCGAGCTTATGTAATTCCGATAACGCAGGTTTTAGGCATGGAATGTCAGTATTTTCCCGACACATTAAAGACAGGGCGCCTGCGGTGTTCTACGCCGCAGGCGCCCCGGATGGACGTGCAGGAGGGTGGCCGCGCGTCAGCGATAGACGCGCTCGCAGCGACGCTCGACGATGCGGTCGCCCTTGTTCTCCTGGCTGTTGCCCTGCACCTTGCGGCCGATCGCGCCGCCGGCGACGGCACCACCCACGGTGGCGACCTTCTTGCCGTTGCCGCTGCCGACCTGGTTGCCGAGCAGGCCGCCGACGACGGCGCCGATCGCGGTGCCGGCGACGCGGTTGGGATCGCGGCTGTTCTTCTGCACTTCGACATTGCGGCATTCGACCTTGCTGCCGTCGCTGAAACGGCGGCCCTCGTCTTGCGGACCGTAGGTCTGCGCCGCGGCTGCGGACATCAGCGACATCAGGCCAAGCGACAGCAGGATGGGAGAGGTTTTCATGGCGTATCTCCTGGTGGGAATCGCCGTGCCAGCGTGGGCGGGCGCTCGCGAACGCGTGGTGAAATCGGCGGGTATCGTTCACCTGCGGGTACGCCTGCCGTGACGCCGGCGCAACAAAGATGACGCACGCCTGACGGCAGCGGTGGTCGTTGACGGCGCGGCGACGCCCGTCGGCCTAGCGTGCGGCTATTCCAGACGAGGAAGCACGCCATGCATACGCCCGAGGAGTTCGAGAAGAAGCTGTGGAAGGCGATCAAGTCCGATCGCACGATGATGCTGGGCCTGGACGGCGTGGAGGACGGGCATACCCGCCCGATGACGGCGCTGCTCGAACACGAAGGGCGCGGACCGCTATGGATCTTCACCGCCACCGACAACCTGCTTGCACAGCGCACGCGGGAACCGCAGCGCGCCATCGCGACATTCGCGTCCATGGGTCATGACGTCTTCGCCAGCCTGCAGGGCTCGCTGGTACGCGACGACGATCGCGCCGTGATCGAGCGTCTGTGGAATCCCTTCATCGCCGCCTGGTACGAGGACGGCAAGGACGATCCCAAGCTCGCGCTGCTGCGTTTCGACGCCGAGCACGCGGAAATCTGGCTCAACGAACACAGCCTGCTCGCCGGCGTGAAGATGCTGCTGGGGGTGGACCCCAAGGAAGATTACGGAGACAAGGTCGCTGAAGTGAACCTGCGCGGATAGGCCAAACGTCACGCCTTCCCCAACGCCACATGACTCGCGCGGGTGCGGAGGTGTCCGCACCCGCGCACCGGACGCGTGATCGGGGGAAACCGCAGCCGGAACAGGGGCCAGGATGCGGCGATCACCGACCGGATGTCATGCCCCATGTTGCTTTACTCGCAAGCCCATCTGCATACGTTGCTGGACCGCCTGGAAACCAGCGATGCCCGCGCCACCGGGCAGCTCGAAGCCCTTACCGTCTGGATCGCGGCCCTGGTCCAGAGCCACCCCGACGGCGAGCGCCTGCGCGCCGCCGCGCAGGCGCTCTCGGCGCGCAGTCCGTTCCGCGCGCTGTGCCAGTACCAGGAAGAAGTCGCCGCCTACGACGCCACGTTCTGCCAGCTGCAGTCGCTGGCGGCACCGGTCGATACCGGTCCCCGCACGTGTGCCCCGTTGCCGCCGAACGTATGAAGCGCGGCTCTCCCGATGCGGGGCGCCGTCGCGCACGCCGCCGTGATGACGGCACGGGGGCCGAGGTGGTGCCGCTCTGTGCGGCCAGCGTGTTCGCCGCGGCGACGCTCGCCTTCGCAACCCTCGGCGTACCAGATACGTTGCGCACGATGACCGATACGGTACCGAAGGATGCGGCATGCCATCCCGCTGCCATGCATCTAAACGACGACGACAACGCCCGCGGCTGACGCCACGCACGGGGGATCGCGACGCAATGGTGAAGAGGGTACCGCGCCAGCGATCCGTTCACGGGGACGCACTTGCAGCCAAGCTGGGCGAAGCTGAGGCTTCGCACAACGGTACCCTTGTGATCGCCGTGGCTGTATCACCTGGATCCGGCACGCCGCGGTTGCGGCATCGACCACGCCTGCAGTGTGGTGTTCCTTGCGCAAAGACGGCGTCAACGCATCGGCCACGCAGCGCTGGAAGTGCGGGCCGGATCACAGGATGGCGTGAACCTGCGCTGTCCCGCGATCGCCATCGACGCCGGAAAGGACGGTTGCGGAGAGGAAGGCCTACTTCGCCTCCAGCTCCTTGCGCATGCGCGCGTAGTCGCGCCGGTACCGGCGCGCCAGTTGCGCCTTCTTCGTCGCGCTGAGGATGCGGCCGGAGACCTGGAAGAACTTCTTCTCCTCCTCGCGCAGGTGGTGGTGCACCTTCTCCGACAGTTCGCGCGCCTTCTTCAGCCAGGTGGCTCGGCGGGGGTCGAGCGCCTGGATGTCCTCGACCAGTTCGTCGATCTCGTGGTGCTCGTGCAGCGCATGGCGCGAGGAGTTCAGTCCGCGGTCGTCCATCAGGATCGGCACGTAGAGGAAGCGCTCCTCGGCCGCGGCGTGCGCGGCCAGTTCGATGCGCAGTGCGGTGAACAGGTCCAGCCGTTCGCGCGTACCGGGCTTGGACCTCAGCAGGCGGCGGCACAGCGAGCGCTGCGTTTCGTGGCTTTCGTGCAGGGCATCGTAGATGGACTCGGGCATGGCGCGCTCGCGGTGGCTGGCGGAGCGCCAGCGTCCGTCACCCGGTGTCGAGACTGCGTTAACGACGCCTCGCGGACACTGGCTGTCCACAATCGGCAGGAATACTGCCGCGACCATCACCGGAGAAGGCTCCATGGAAACCAACGAACTGCATCGCGGTCGCCTGATCGACCATATCCAGCTGGTCGTGCGCGACCTGGAGGCCAGCCGTACCTTCTACGCCGCGGTGTTCGACGTGCTCGGCATTCCGATGGCCGGCGAGGGTGGCAACTACTTCTGGGCCGACGAGCTGTTCGTCTCCACCGCCGACAGCGAGGCGGCGGACGGCAAGCTCACCGGTCGCCATCACCTGGCGTTCCAGGCGCAGGACCGCGCGATGGTGGACCGCTTCCACGAGGTCGCACTGGCGCATGGCGGCAAGGACAACGGCGCGCCTGGCCTGCGCGACTACCACCCGGGTTACTACGGTGCGTTCGTGCT
This sequence comes from Pseudoxanthomonas japonensis, assembly GCF_010093445.1. Taxonomy (GTDB): domain Bacteria; phylum Pseudomonadota; class Gammaproteobacteria; order Xanthomonadales; family Xanthomonadaceae; genus Pseudoxanthomonas_A; species Pseudoxanthomonas_A japonensis. The sequence continues at coordinate 71,259 of NZ_PDWW01000002.1, forward strand.
GGATCCGGACGGCAACAACATCGAAGCCGTCTACCACGGTGAAGCGAAACGCAGCGCGCCGTCGGTGAAGGTGGAGTTCTGACGCATTCCGATGCCTTCTCCCCGCGAGGCGGAGAGAAAGGTGCCCGAAGAGCCTGCGCCGTACTCGATACGGGGGCGGATGAGGGGCAAGCGCCGGTCGCGGGCCTGCGCACGCTGATGGAGCAGGGGTTGCTGGTGGAAGTCTTGCCACAGCACGTCGCCGAGCCGATGCCGGTGACGCTGCTGTACGCGCATCGCCGCCACTTGCCCCAGCGTGTGCAGGCGTTCATGGCGTGGCTGACGGAGACGGCGCGGCCTTATCCGGATGCATGATCTCGACGCGTCGCCGCGATCACACCGGTTGCCGAACCTGCGTATCGGCGATGGTGCGGTGCTTCAACCGCGCATGGAAGAACCGGCGGTGAGCAGCGTCGACGAAGGCCAGTTCCGTCGTGGCGCGATGTCAGCTGCGCATTGCGCTGGGTGTCGCGGCGTGCTGACGGGCGTAGCGACGCGGCGGCAGGCCGGTATGGCGGAGGAAAGCGGTGCTGAATGTGGCGGGTGAGCGATAGCCGACCTGGTCGGCGGCGTCGGCCACGCTGACGCGACCTTCGCGCAACAACTCGCGGGCGAGCGCCATCCGCCAGTTCAGCAGATAGGCCATCGGCGCGACGCCGACCGCGCGACTGAAGCGTTCGAAGTACGCCGAGCGGGAGAGCGCGGCGTGCCGGGCGAGTTCGGCGACGGTCCATGCATGCGCGGGCCGTGCGTGCAGTGCGCGCAGCGACGGCGCCAGGCGCGGATCGGCGAGGCCGCGCAGCAGGCCCGGTGGCGTGGTGGCGGCAGGCATGGCGCGAAGCGCTTCCACCAGCAGCAGGTCCACCAGTCGTGACAGCACCACGTCGCGCCCGGGACGGTCGTCATCGGCTTCATCGCCCAGCAGCGTCACCAGTTGCGAGAACCTCGGTACGCCACGCACATGCACCAGTGCGGGCAACAGCGCGGCCAGCAGGTCCGGCTCGTTCGCAGCGAAGCGGAACCAGCCGCCGAGCAGGCGTACGTCCGGCGGCCCGTCCTGGCGACCGTGGCGGATTGCCTGGTCCGGCGGCGGGTCGCGGACCGGGTCGATGTGGTGGGGCAACTGCGTGCGCCCATCCGACAGCAGGAACCCCGGGGTCGCCGGCAGCAGGACGAAGTCGCCGGTTTCCAGCACCACCGGGGCATGGCCATCTACCGCCAGCACGCACCGGCCTGCCTGGACAATGCAGAAGCTGGGCTCGCCGAACGGGCTGTACCGCACCGCCCAGGCGCCGGCGGCGGTGATGCCCTTGGAGAAGGCCGCCTGCGGGCGGAGCAGGCGGACGATGTCGGACAGTGGGTCGGACATATGGACGATCCAATAAGAAAAGTGGACGCAGGGCGATAGAGCGTCCGGCGATGCTCGCCTATCGTGGCCTCCCGATCAACGACCACGGACCCCGCCCATGAAGACTGTCCTCATCACCGGCTGTTCCTCCGGCTACGGCCTGGAGACCGCCCGCCACTTCCACGCCCAGGGCTGGTACGTCATCGCCACCATGCGCACGCCGCGCCCGGAACTGCTGCCCAACGACGAACGCCTGCGCGTGCTGCCGCTGGATGTCACGCGGGCCGACAGCATTGCCGCCGCGCTGGAGGCGGCCGGGCCCCTGGACGTGCTGGTCAACAACGCGGGGCTCGGCCTGTTCGGCGCGTTCGAGGCCACGCCGATGGCCACGGTGCGCGAGATCTTCGAGACCAACACCTTCGGCACGATGGCGATGACGCAGGCGGTGATCCCACAGTTCCGCGCGCGCCGTGCGGGCACCCTCGTCAACGTCACCTCCAGCGCCACGCTGGCGCCGATGCCGCTGGTGGCGGCCTATACCGCCAGCAAGACGGCGATCGAAGGCTTCACCGCGTCGCTGGCGCACGAGTTGGGCGCGTTCGACGTGGCGGTGCGGCTGGTCGAGCCGGGCTACGCACCCACCACGCGCTTCGCGGCCAATGGCGAAGAGCGCATGCGCGGCCTGGTGCCCGACGCGTATGCGCGCTACGCGCAGGAGGTGTTCGCCGGCTTCGCCGATGCGGATGCCTTCACGCTGGAAACCGATGTCGCGCAGGCCGTGTGGAATGCGGTCCACGACGCCAGCGGACTATGGCGTTTCCCCGCCGGCGCCGATGCGGTGGCGCTGGCCGCGGCCAGGCGCTGATCGGCGCGGAAAAAAGAAGCCCCGCATGGCGGGGCTTCTTGCTCACCCGTGCCGCGGCACTCAGGCCTCCACGTCTTCCTTGTACGCATCCACCGGGATGCAGGCGCACATGACGTTCTTGTCGCCGTAGACGTTGTCCACGCGCGAGACCGGCGGCCAGTACTTCTGCAGTTTCAGCGTAGCCAGCGGGAACGCGGCCAGTTCGCGTGGGTAGGCGTGGGCCCATTCGCTGGCCATCACCATCGTCGCGGTATGCGGCGCATTGCGCAGCGGGTTGTCCTCGCGGTCCAGGCGGCCGTCCTCGACCGCACGGATTTCCTCGCGGATCTCGATCATCGCGTCGATGAAGCGGTCCAGCTCGTGCTGCGATTCGCTTTCGGTCGGCTCGACCATCAGCGTGCCGGCGACCGGGAAGCTCAGCGTGGGCGCATGGAAGCCGAAGTCGATCAGGCGCTTGGCCACGTCCTCGGCGCTGATGCCGGTGCGGTCCTTGATCGGGCGCAGGTCGAGGATGCACTCGTGCGCCACCAGTCCGTTGCGTCCGGTGTAGAGCGTCTCGAAGTGCGGTTCCAGCCGCTTGGCGATGTAGTTGGCGTTGAGCAGCGCCACCTGGGTGGCCTTGCGCAGGCCGGCCGCGCCCATCAGCGTGATGTACATCCAGCTGATCGGCAGAATGCTGGCGCTGCCGAAGCTGGCCGCCGACACCATGCCCACGTCGCCTTCGCCGCCGAGCTTCTTCGGCAGGTACGGCGCCAGGTGCGCCTTCACCGCGCACGGACCCACGCCGGGACCGCCGCCGCCGTGCGGGATGCAGAAGGTCTTGTGCAGGTTGAGGTGCGAGACGTCCGACCCCCACTTGCCGGGCTTGGCCACGCCGACCAGCGCATTCATGTTGGCGCCGTCGGTGTACACCTGGCCGCCGTGCTGGTGGACGATGTCGCAGATGGCGACCACGTCTTCCTCGAACACGCCGTGCGTGGACGGGTAGGTGATCATGATCGCGGCCAGGCGCTCGCTGTACTTCTCGGCGGCGCGGCGGATGTCCTCGACGTCGACGTTGCCGTTGGCGTCGCACTTGGTCACCACCACCTGCATGCCGCACATCTGCGCGCTCGCCGGGTTGGTGCCGTGCGCGGATTCGGGGATCAGGCAGATGTCGCGGTGGCCTTCGCCGCGTGCGCGGTGGTAGGCGCGGATGGCGAGCAGGCCGGCGTATTCGCCCTGTGCGCCGGAATTCGGCTGCAGGCTGACGGCGTCGTAGCCGGTGCATTCCACCAGCATGGCTTCCAGCTCGTCGATCAGCTGCGTGTAGCCCTGCGACTGGTCGGCCGGCGCGAGCGGATGGATGTTGCCGAACTCGGGCCAGGTCACCGGGATCATCTCGGCGGTGGCGTTGAGCTTCATGGTGCAGCTGCCCAGCGGGATCATGGTGCGGTCCAGCGCCAGGTCCTTGTCCGACAGCGCGCGCATGTAGCGCAGCAGTTCGTGTTCGCTGTGGTGCGTGTTGAACACCGGGTGGGTCAGGAAGTCGCTGGTGCGGCGCAGGGCGTCAGGAATCAGCGACGGCGCGCTGGCATCCAGCGCATCGACCGACGGCAGCGTGGCGCCTTCGCCGGCGAACACGCCCCACAGCGCGTCGATGTCGGCGCGGGTGGTGGTTTCGTCCAGCGAGATGCACAGCGAACCGTTGCCGCGCACGCGCAGGTTGATGCGGGCGTCGCGGGCGCGCGCCAGGATCGCATCGCGCGCGTCGCCAGGTTCGATGCAGAGCGTGTCGAAGGCGCTGGCGTGCACGGTCGGATAGCCGAGCGTGCGCAGGCCGGCGGCGAGGATGGCGGTCAGGCGGGCGACGCGGCCGGCGATGCGCGCCAGGCCTTCGGGGCCGTGGTAGACGGCGTACATGCTGGCCATCACCGCCAGCAGCACCTGCGCGGTGCAGATGTTGGAGGTGGCTTTCTCGCGGCGGATATGCTGCTCGCGCGTCTGCAGCGTCAGGCGGTAGGCCGGCTTGCCCTCGGCATCGACCGACACGCCGATCAGGCGGCCCGGCATGCTGCGCTTGTAGGCGTCGCGGCAGGCCATGAAGGCCGCGTGCGGCCCGCCGAAACCGAACGGTACGCCGAAGCGCTGCGAGTTGCCGATGACGATGTCGGCGCCCATCTCGCCCGGCGGCTTCAGCAGGGTCAGCGCCAGCAGGTCGGTGGCGACGACGAACAGCGCGTTGTGCGCATGGATGGTGTCGGCGTCCTTGGACCATTCCTCGACCCAGCCGCTGGAGGCGGGGTACTGCACCAGCACGCCGAAGTAATCGCCGGCGGCCAGCTTCTTGTGGAAGGCATCGGTGGAACGCACGACGTCGACGGTGATGCCCAGCGGCTCGGCGCGGGTGGCCAGTACTTCGAGCGTCTGCGGGTGGGTGTCGCCGGCGACCAGGAACGTGTTCGACTTCGACTTGGCGGAGCGCTTGGCCAGCGTCATCGCCTCGGCGGCGGCGGTGGCTTCGTCCAGCAGCGAGGCGCTGGCGATCTCCATGCCGGTCAGGTCGGTGACCAGGGTCTGGAAGTTGATCAGCGCTTCCATGCGGCCCTGCGAGATTTCCGCCTGGTACGGCGTGTAGGCGGTGTACCAGGCCGGATTCTCGGGGATGTTGCGCAGGATGACCTTAGGCGTGTGCGTGCCGTAGTAGCCCTGGCCGATGAAGCTGCGGAAGACCTGGTTGCGGTCGGCGACGGCGCGGATCTTGGCCAGGGCCTCTTCCTCGTCGATCGGGGCGGGCAGCGCCAGCGGCTGCGCGGACTTGATGCTGCCGGGCACGATGGCGTCGGTCATCGCATCGAGCGACTCGTGGCCGACCACGCGCAGCATGTGCGCGATCTCGGCGTCGTTGGGGCCGATGTGGCGTTCGAGGAACGCGCCGTGGTGCTCGAGCTCGCGCAGGGAGGGGGTATTCGACATGGAAGGCATCCGGAAGGGCAATGAGGACCGGCGCGCGGAAACCGCGCGTGGTGTGCCCCTCTGTCCTTTTGCCTGAGAGTTTGGAAGCGCGCCGACGAGGAGGTCGCGTGCTTCGTGCCCCTTCGGCGCCGGCGCTGCCGCGTGGGCGGCCGGTCTCTCCAGAGTGTCGTTGCAGTGGTGGTATCGGGCCTGAGCGATTACGGGCGTTTGCGCCTTCGGCAGCACGTCGCGTGCGACGGGCTTCTCCCACCGGGTCTTGCCCGCGGAGTATAGCCCGGCGGGAGGGCCGGCCGGCGGTTTGGGCTTACCATGTGCGACCCGGCGCGGCCTGTTCATGAAGCCCCGCCGCGCCCGTCCGGAGTTTTCCCGCAATGAGTGCCCCCCACACGATCTCGAACCGCCGCCTGGCCCTGCTGCTGGGTGGGCTGGCGATGTTCGGGCCGTTCTCCATCGACACCATCTTCCCGGCGTTCCCGGCCATCGGCGCGCAGCTGGGTGCCGACAAGGTGGCGATGCAGCAGACCATCAGCGTCTACCTGCTGACCTATGCGCTGATGAGCCTGGTGCACGGCCCGCTGTCGGACACCTTCGGCCGCCGGCGGGTGATCCTGGGTGGCCTGTTCGTCTTTCTGCTGGCCTCGGTGGGCTGCGCGCTGGCCACCGACATGGGCACGCTGCTGCTGTTCCGCGGCGTGCAGGGCCTGTCCGCCGGCGTCGGCTTCATCGTCGGACGCGCGGTGATCCGCGATGCGCGCGACGGGGACGACGCGCAACGGCTGATGAGCCAGGTGTCGATGATCTTCGGCATCGCGCCGGCGATCGCGCCGATCGTGGGCGGCTGGATCCTCGGCTGGAGCGCGTGGCCGATGATCTTCTGGTTCCTGGCCGGGTTCTCGCTGCTGCTGATCGTCGCGGTGGTCGGCTGGCTGCCGGAGACGCATCCGCCAGAGGCGCGCCAGCCGGCATCGCCGCGCCACCTGGTGCGCGACTACGTGGGCATCGTGCGCAATCCGCGCTTCCTGCGGCTGGCGCTGGCCGGGTCGCTGAGCTTCGCCGGCCTGTTCCTGTACATCGCCTCGGCGCCGGCGTTCGTCATGGACCTGCTGCACCTGGACGAACAGCAGTTCGCCTGGCTGTTCCTGCCGACCATCGGTGGCATGGTGCTGGGCGCGTTCCTGTCCGGGCGCGCCGCCGGGCGCATCGAAGGCACGCGGCTGGTGAAGCTCGGCTACGCCTGCATGGCGCTCGCGATGGTGGCCAACGTGGGCTACAACGCCTGGGCCGGCGAGGACATCGAGGTGCCGTGGGCGGTGCTGCCGATGATGCTCGCCGCGCTCGGCGTGGCCCTGGTGTTCCCGATCCTGACGCTGGCCATCCTCGACATGTACCCGCGGCAGCGCGGCGCGGCCTCGTCCCTGCAGGCGTTCAGCAACCTGATCGTCAATGCGGTGGTCGCCGGTGTGCTGTCGCCGCTGTTGAGCCATCATGGCCTGCACCTGGCGCTCGGCATGGCGGCCTTCACGCTGCTGGGCTGGCTGATGTGGCAATGGGAAGCGCATGCGCACCGGCGTCGCCTGGCCTGTCCGCAGAACGCCGCTGCGCTGGAACCCACCGATCAACTCTGACCTTCCGCGAGAACTCCCATGTCGATCCAGTCCAAGGCCCGCCGCGAAGCGAAGAAGCGCAAGGCGATCAAGGCGCACAACCAGGCGCGTGCGAATGCGCCGGCCATCGAGCCGCATGCCGAACTGCGCAATCCGCAGGGCGACCTGCTGGCGGGCGTGGTGCGCCAGGCAGGGGTGTGGGTGCTGGGCATGGACGGCCGCATCGCCGGCAGTTCCGACAGCGCCGCCGAAGTGCTGGCGATGATCAAGCAGGCCGCTGCGCTGCACGAGGCGCAGGGCAATGCGGTGCGGCTGGTGTATTCCGACGAACTGCGCGACACCGCGGTGATCGAGGCCGCGGCGCAGGGCCTGACGCTGGAGCAGTTCGAGGAACAGCTGGCCGAGCAGATGAAGGACCGCAAGGCGGAGCCGGCGCCGGACGTGAACTGACGTTCCTGTTGATGTCAATGTGGGAGCGACGTAAGTCGCGATCATTTGATGTAATGCACCCGCTGACGTTGATTCGGCAATGACGCTGACCGACGATGCGGTTCCGCGATAGCTTCGTTCTTGCGATCGCGACTTACGTCGCTCCCACGCGCATGCTTCGACGCAACCAAGCGGTGAAGCAAGCGAGTGCCAACACCGGCACCCACACCCAGCGGAACTCCGACAGCAGCACGTCAACGCCGCGCGCGCTGAAGAAGCGGTTCGCGAACGGCGACACCTCGATCACCCGCCACGGTGCGAAGTGGCGCGCCTCCGACCAGGGCCAGAGCAGCGCAACGCCGAGTCCGCCGTCGGTCAGCATGTCCAGCAGCGGATGCGACGCGGCCGACAGCGCGATGAACAGGAATGCCGTCATGGCCGAAGTCCGGAGGCAGCGCGCACCGGCGGCGGCGAATGCACCGCAGGCCAGCGCGAACACCAGGGAATGGCTGGCGCCGCGATGACCGAGTGCATGTGCGTATTCGATGCCGAGCTTGAAGGCGACGACATCCGCGTCCGGCAGCATCGCGGCCAGCATGCCGGTGCCGACCAGGCGGGGCGGCAGCCGCTTGCGGCCGAGCGCGACGCCGGCCGCCAGGGGGATCAGCGCGTGGGTGAGGATGGTCGGCATGGGCTGGTCCGCAGGATGTCGCGCGCAGGTTCGCTGCGTTCCGTGTGCGCACGATGAAGCGGATGCGTGCGCAGAAAAAAGGCCGGCATGGGCCGGCCTTGTCTCCTTCGCGCGTGGGCTTCGCCTCAGCGCTCGAGCGTGCCTGCGCGCAGCGGTGTTGCCTGACCCGGGCGTTCACGGACGGCCGGACCCGTCGCGGTCGCAGGCAGGGTTGCGGACGTGGCCTGCGATGTCCGCGCGCCCTGACCCTGCGCGACGGCGCCGGCCGAGCGGACCAACGGCTGCGAGCTGTTCTCGCGGACCGGATCGGCGGCAAGCCACTGCTTGATCTGCGGGAACACCAGATCGAGACGGGAGTAGTGGTCGCGGTTGCCCGCGTTGGAGAGGTTCCCGGCGTTGGCGCAACTCGCGCTGCCACCGTACAGGCCGCCCCGCAGGCGGTAGCTGTTGTCGCGGTACAGGGTGAACAGGCCTGAGCCGCTGCTGCCGCCTTCGGTGGTGCCTTCCTGCCAGCCGACGGTGAAGTTTTCCGGATAGACGTCGGTGAGATGCTGGCCACGCGAGTACTTCTTGGCATCGCCGGACGGATGGTGCAGGGCGATCACGCTGGCATTCGCCGCCAGCGGGCTGGCGTCCCAGCCGGCGAACGTCGCCGACGCCGGCGGCGCGTTGCGAAGGCGCAGCAACAGGGCGTCGACGTTGGCGTCATGGAACATGACGTCCGCGCCGCCGGTCAGCGGATTGGCGCGCACGCCATTGTTGGTGCCGCAGACCGAGTTTTCGTAACCCCAGTAGGTGTTGAGGCTGAGCGCGACCTTGGCGCGGTCCTGCACCGGCACGCCGTCGCTGCCGCCGGCGAAGCAGTGGTCCGCCGAGTAGAACCACGGCACCTGCGTGCCGGGCGTGGTGTCGTTGAGCAGGGTGCCGGTGCAGATGTAGGTGCCGTGGATGCCGCCGGCGGTGGTGTACGTGTTGAAGACCATGTGCGCCACGGCATTCTTCGCCTGCACGTAGGCGGGGCCGAGGCTGTCGACGCGGCACACCGCATCGATGTTGCAGCTCGCGGATTCGCCGACCTTTTCCACGATCTTGAAGTTGTTCTCGCTGTTGGCCAGCAGGTGCGACACCTGCGGTGCCTGCAGTCGGGCCTGCGCCGCCGTGACGTGCGCCGGACGATAGACCTCGATGACCTGGCTGATGCCGTCGGTCGCCGGACTCCAGTAGATGCCCTGGGCATCGGCGGCCTGGCGGGCCTCGGCCGCCGTGATCGCCGCCACGACGCGGCCGGGCGCGTCGGAGCCGCCGAACCTCAGTTCGACATGCGGGTGCAGGCCGGTGACCTGCAGCCCGACGCGCAGTCCCAGCGCATCCGGTGAGCTGACCTGCAGGCGCGCGACCGCACCGCCGGACGCCAGAGGCACCCAGCGCAAGGCCGGTGTCGTCCTGCCGATGCCTTCGCCCGTGAGCTGGCGGCCGATGCCGATCTGCATGGCCTTCGGCCGGGCGGATGCGTTGTATTGCTGCAGCTTCACCAGCCGCTCCAGCGCCATCTCGCGATAGCCGAGGCGGGTGACGGTACGTGCCGGGAATTGCGCCAGCTTCCAGCCCGGTGCCGTCTGGGCTGGCGTGTGGCTGGCCTCGCCGGGTACCTGGGTGACGGCGGCGCTTGCCACCAATGGCGCTGCCAGCAGCAGGCCCGCCAGCAGGCGGAAGGTCAGGGGATGTGTCATCGGTAGGACGTCCTTTCCAGGATGTGGTGCCGGGAAAGGGCGGGCCGTCATCGACCCGCCCTTCGCGTTCGCTTACGGCTTCGCGGGCGTCGCGGCCGCCGGGGCGGGCACCTGCCAGCCGCACGTCTGGCCCTCGTTCTGCTGCTTCAGCCAGTCCTGCAGCGGGGCGAAGTACTCCAGCACCGCACCGGCATCCATCTTCTCGCCGCCGGTGAGTTCCTTCAGGGTGGCCTGCCAAGGCTGGCTGGCGCCCTTCTCCAGCATCGCCCAGAACTTCTGGCCCGCCGCCTTGTTGCCGTAGAAGCTGCAGTTGTACAGCGGACCCTGGTAGCCGGCCGCATCGCACAGGCCCTTGTAGAACTGGAACTGCAGCACGTGCGAGAGGAAGTAGCGCGTGTACGGCGTGTTGCCCGGCACGTGGTACTTCGCGCCCGGGTCGAAGAAGTCCTCGCCGCGCGCGGTCGCCGGCGCCACGCCCTGGTACTTGGCCTTCAGTTCCCACCAGGCCTTGTTGTAGTCGGCCGGCTTGATGCTGCCATCGAACACGCCCCAGCGCCAGCGGTCGATCATCAGGCCGAACGGCATGAACGACACCTTCGCCAGCGCCATGCGCATCTGCGCGTTGATCAGCGCTTCGTTGCTCTGCGCGGTGGCATCGATCATGCCGATCGACTTCAGGTAGTCAGGCGTCATCGCCAGCACCATGGTGTCGCCGATGGCTTCGTGGAAGCCGTCGTGCGCGCCGGTCTGGAACAGCGGCGGCAGCTTGTTGTAGGCCAGGTAGTAATAGACGTGGCCCAACTCGTGGTAGATGGTGGTGAAGTCTTCCTCGTTCGGCTTGATGCACATCTTGGTGCGCACATCGCCGCTCATGTTCATGTCCCAGGCGCTGGCATGGCACACCACGTCGCGGTCCATCGGCTTGATGAACTGCGTCTTGGTCCAGTAGCTCTCCGGCAGCTTGGGCATGCCGAGACTGGTGTAGAAGTCCTGCGCGCGTTCGGTCATCTGCCTGGCGACCTGCAGCTGCGCATCGCGCTCGGCCTTGAACAGCGCGTCCGTGCCCGGGCCGGGACCGGCCTTGGCCAGCGCGGCCTGGTAATCCGCCTGGTATTGCTTCTCCAGCGCGCCGGTGATGTCGAGGCTGCCGGCGCCCTTGTACGGTTCCAGCACATCCCACAGGTTGCCCCAGTCCTGCTGCCACATGTTGCCCATCAGGTGCGCGGGCAGCAGGCCGTTGACCTGGCCCTTCTCCACGCCATACGTGGCCTGCAGCTTGGTGCGGGTGTAGCAGTGCAGCTGTTCGTACAGCGGCTTGACCTGGCCCCACAGGCGGTCGGTTTCGGCGGCGATCTCGGCAGGCGTCATGTCGTAGCCGCTGCGCCACATCTCGCCGGCGTCGGCGAAGCCCATTTCCTTCGAGCCCTCGTTCACCAGTTCGACGAAGCGCGTGTAGTCCTTGCGCATCGGCTGGGCGATCGTGTGCCAGCCCTGCCAGGCGTCGAGCTGCGCGTCGTAGTCGCGGCTGCTGCGCAGCACGTCCTCGAGCTCGCCCAGCTGGCGGCACTTCTTCGCATCGCCTTCGCCGGTGCAGTACGTGCCCGCGCCGTAGGTGCCTTCCATCTTCGTCGCGATCTGCGTCAGCTCGGCGAGCTTGGCCGGGTCCTTCGGCGCCGGCATCGCGGTGCCCAGCTTGAGCAACTGGATCGCGCGCGCGGTTTCCGGCGACATCGGCTGGCCTTCGTGCTTCTTCGCCTGCTCGATCCAGTGGTTGAGCTGGGTCAGGTAACGCTCGTTGCCCTTGGCGGCCAGCAGCTGGCTGTCGTCGTTGATGTAGGTACTGGACAGCCATTGCGCGGCGGTCAGTTCCGGATACATCTTCTTGAGCTCGTCGTTGACGCGCGCGATGAACTGGTCGGCGGTCTCGCCCTTCGGCGCGGCCGGCGCAGCGGCCGTATCGGCGGCCGGCTCGTCCTTCTTGCAGGCGGCGAGCGTGGCGATGCCCACGCCGACGGCGAGGGCGAGCAGGAGGTGGCGATGCTTCACGGGACGTCCTTCAGGGCGCGGGCGCAGGAACCGGAAGGGTAGTGAGGGCAGGGCAGGGGGTGCAAGTGCGGCGTCCATATCCCCTGCAGGAGCGACGTGAGTCGCGACCGGGTAGCTCCCGGCGACGTGGAAGCCGATCCGTTCGGCCACGCGTCAGGGGCAACGGCTCCGATGCCATGCGGTCGCGACTCACGTCGCTCCTGCAGAAAGCACGGCCTCAGCGGTGAGGCAGTCCGAGACCCCTCAAGAACATCCGCGCGTCCTCGGCATCTTGCTCGAACCACGCCTGTGTCGACCCGAGCCGGTACGTGTATCCCCAGGCATCCATGTCGGCCATCAGGCGCGCGCGCCCTACACCGGGCAGTTCGCCGGCCAGGATGATCTGCAGGCAGCAGGTGGCGTCTTCCTCGATCACCGAGTCGGTGGCATCGGTATGCACCTGCGCGCGCTGTTCCGGCGGCAGGACGATCAGGTGGCAGGCCTCGTGCAGCATCGAATGCACGGGCGTATCACTGCGCACGTAGACGTTGTTGGCGATGACGCCGGCTTCGGGCTCGCCCCAGTAGCTGCCGGGGATCGGGGCATCATCATCGACGCGATGCAGTTGCAGGCCATGGGACGCGAGCAACGCATCGGCCGCGCCGGGCGGCAGGTCGCGTACCCGCATCACCCCGGCGTTCTCGGCGTTGGCAGCAGCGTCGTCGGGCGTCATGGGTAGAGCGGAGCTCGCTCCGCTGCCTTTCGTCACGAACCGGGTCGTTCCGAGCGGAGCACGCTCCGCTCTGCGACGCCTGTCAGGTCAGGCATTGCCTTCCGGCAGCGCCACCGAGATATCCAGCACGTCGTGGTCGCCGTCCTTGATCAGGTCGACCTTCACCGCGTCGACGTCGACGTTGACGTACTTCTTGATGACTTCCAGCAGCTCGCGGCGCAGCAGCGGCAGGTAGTCGGGAGCGCCACGCGAATTGCGTTCCTGCGCAATGATGATCTGCAGGCGGTTCTTGGCGGTCTCGGCGGTGTTCTTCTTGGTCTTGAGGAAATCGAACAGGCCCATGTTCAACCTCCGAACAACTTGGTGAAGAAACCCTTCTTCTCAAGGGTGATGAAGCGCATCGGGCGGTCTTCGCCCAGCAGGCGGCCGACGGTGTCGTCGTAGGCCTGGCCGGCCGGCGACTCCAGGTCGAGGATGACAGGCTCGCCCTTGTTGGAGGCGTTGAGCACGTCGCCCGACTCGGGGATCACGCCCAGGGTCTTCAGCCCCAGCACGTCTTCCACGTCCTTGATGCTGAGCATCTCGCCGCCTTCCACGCGCGCGGGGTTGTAGCGGGTCAGCAGCAGGTTGGCCTTCAGCGGTTCGCCGTTCTCGGCGCGGCGGGTCTTGGAGTCCAGCAGGCCGAGGATGCGGTCGGAATCGCGCACCGAAGACACTTCCGGATTGACCACCACGATGGCTTGGTCGGCGAAGTACATGGCCAGGAACGCGCCCTTCTCGATGCCGGCCGGCGAGTCGCACACGACGTAGTCGAAGCCGTCGTCGGACAGGTCCTTCAGCACCTTCTCCACGCCTTCCTTGGTCAGTGCATCCTTGTCGCGGGTCTGCGATGCGGCCAGCACGTACAGCGTCTCGAACCGCTTGTCCTTGATCAGCGCCTGCTTCAGCGTCGCCTCGCCCTGGGTGACGTTGACGAAGTCGTACACCACGCGGCGCTCGCAGCCCATGATGAGGTCGAGGTTGCGCAGGCCGACGTCGAAGTCGATGACCGCGACCTTCTTGCCGCGGCGCGCCAGGCCGCAGGCGATGCTGGCGCTGGTGGTGGTCTTGCCGACGCCGCCCTTGCCGGACGTGACTACGATGATTTCAGCCAACGGTGTTCTCCTTGGTCGTTCTTATGTTCGGTCGGCGCCGCGCGTCAGTCCTGCGCGACGATCTTGAGCTGGTCCTGGTCGAGCCAGATCTGCACGGCCTTGCCGCGCAGTTCCTTGGGTACTTCCTCCATCACCTTGTAGTGGCCGGCGATGGCGACCAGTTCGGCATGGAATTCACGGCAGAAAATGCGGGCGTCGGCGTTGCCGCGCGCGCCGGCGAGCGCGCGGCCGCGCAGGGCGCCGTAGATGTGGATGGAGCCGTCGGAAATCACTTCGGCGCCGGCGCCCACGGTGCTCAGCACGGTCAGGTCGCGGTTCTCGGCATACAGCTGCTGGCCCGAGCGCACCGGCGTTTTCTGGACTAGGCCCGGCTTCGCGTCGGCGGCTTTCGCGGCCGGCACGGGGGCGGCCTTGGCCGGGGCAGGTTCGGGTGCCGCACGTGCGGGGGCCTGCGCAGCTTGCGCCACCGGCTCGTATTGCGCGCGGAACTTGGCCAGCAGCGGCAGGCCGAGCTGTTCGGCCAGGGTTTCGGTCTCGCGGGTGCCATAGGCCAGCGCCACCGGAATGACGCCCGCGCCGCGCAGGCCGTCGATCAGCGCACGTGCGGTGTCCGCGTCGGGCAGCCGGGTCAGGCCGCCGAAATCGACGATCACGGCGGCACGGCCGAACAGCTTGGGTGCGCGCTCGACACGCTCGCGCATTTCGCGGATCAGCTGGTCGACGTCGAGGGTGCGGATGCGGAGGTTGGCGATGCCGACCTGGCCGATCTTCAGTTCGCCGGCCTGTTCGTAGTCCATGGAAGCCCGGGTCACGCTCATGTACCGGTCGGCCGTTGCGCGCTGGCGTCGGCCAGCAGGCGGGTGCGGGCCCACGCGACGTCGGGCAGGGCATCACCGTAGGTCTCGCGCACCCACGGGTAACTGCAGAGTTCCTTCATCAGCATGCTCGCGCGCACTTCCGCCTCGGCCATGACGTTCTGGCCCACTTCGCGGAAGCCGAAGCTGCCATGGAACAGCAAGGCCGGATCGGCACCGTGGTCGAGGAAGACTTCACAGGCCAAGTGCGGATAGCGCAGCTCGGCGAAGCTCTGCACGTCGGCGTAGAACGCGCGGCCGACGCCGCCGCCGCGACGGCGGCTGGCCACGACGATGCGGTCGATGTAGAAGAACTGCGGGTAGCGCTCGCCGAACCAGGCGAAGTTGCTGCTGTCGTGCGCGGCGCCGGAGCCGAAGCCGACGAGGAAACCGGCGAGGTTGCCGTCGCGCTCGGCGACGCGGAAGTATTCGGCCGTCTCGTAGAAGCGGCGGACCTTGGCCGAATCCAGCGGCAGGATCGCCAGTCCGGCATTGTTGTTGAGGGCTAGGACGGAATCCAGCTCGTGCTCGCGCACGTCGCGGATGACAATCGACATTACCTGACTCCGAACGGGTCTTGCGGGGCGGCACGTGGCCGAGCGCGGATTATCGCATGCGGTCGCCGCCACCGGCGAGGCGCGGGTGAGCCGGGGATGAACCCGGCCACCTCACGTTCCAACGTCGGCATGACTTTAGTTGGGCCATGGATCCGGACGATTCCGCCTAAGATGCCCGGATGCTGGGACGACTGAGCCATACCCGCCTGCTGCGCGCCGCAGGCCTCTACACGTGGGCCCTGGTGGGAATTCCCATCATCCTGAACGTATGGGTGCTGCCGCCGTCCAGCGGAACGGACGGGCAGGGCGTGAACCTGCCGCTGACGGCCCTGTGCTACTTCAGTTTCGGCGGTGTCTACTGGCTCGCCACACGGGCCCTGGACGGCCGTCGCGACAGCCTGCCGGTGGCGTGGAACGTTCCGCTGGCGATGGTGCTGACGGCGACCGCCATCGGCGTGGGCTTCTATACCCAGACCGGCCTGGGCGCAGTGCTGCTGCTGATCATGGCCGGCGTGCTGCCCTGGCTGCTGGAATTGCGCTTCGCCGTGGCCTGGCTGCTCGCCGCGCACGTGCTGCTGGTGCCATCGTTCATGGCGCGCGACGACTTCAATTTCTGGGAAGCACTCTTCCAGTCCATGTTCTACGTGGGCTTCGCCGCTTTCGTGCTCATCACCACCTATGTGGCGCGCCAGCAGGCCCAGGCGCGCGAAGAACAGCGTCGGCTCAACGCGGAGCTGCGCGCCACGCGGGTGCTGCTGGCCGAAAGCGCCCGCGTCAACGAGCGCACCCGCATTTCGCGGGAGCTGCACGACCTGCTGGGCCACCACCTGACCGCGCTCAGCCTTAACCTGGAAGTCGCCGGGCACATGACCGAAGGGCGGGCGCAGGAGCATGTACGCCAGGCGCATACGCTGGCCCGGCTGCTCCTGACCGACGTGCGCGAGGCGGTCAGCCAGCTGCGCGACAGCGGATCGATCGACCTCGGCGCGGCGCTGCTGCCACTGGCCGAGAAGGTGCCGTCGCTGGCCATCCACATGGACATCGAGGAGCCGCTGACCCTCGAAGACCCGCACCGCGCCCATGTCTTGCTCCGTTGCACCCAGGAGATCATCACCAACGCGGTGCGCCACGCCGGCGCCCGGCATCTCTGGCTGCACTGCCGGCGCGATGGCGCCCGGATCCTGATCGACGCGCGCGACGACGGCGCCGGCAGCCAGCAGGTGGTGGCCGGCAACGGCCTGACCGGCATGCGCGAGCGCCTGGTCCAGTACGGCGGCGAGTTGCGCATCGAAACGCGCCCGGGGCATGGCTTCTGCCTGCATATCGCCTTGCCCGTCACCGAGGCGGCCCCCGCGCTCACTCCCCTTTCCATTCCCCAACCCGAACCCACACCCGAGCTCAGCTCCGGAGGAACCCCGTGATCCGTGTCTGTCTGGTCGACGATCAAACCCTGGTGCGCCAGGGCATCCGCTCCCTGCTGGCGCTGGACGACGGCATCGAGGTCGTGGCCGAGGCCGCCGACGGCAAGCAGGCGGTGGACCTGGTCCCGCAGGTCAAGCCCGACGTGGTGCTGATGGACATGCGCATGCCGGTGATGTCGGGACTGGAGGCCCTGCAGGCCCTGGCCCGCGCGGGCCAGCTGCCGCCCACCATCATCCTGACCACCTTCGACGACGACCAGCTGGTGCTGGCCGGGCTGAAGGCGGGCGCCAAGGGCTACCTGCTGAAGGACGTCTCGCTGGAGCAACTGGTCGGCGCGATCCGTACGGTGGCCGACGGCGGTTCGCTGGTGCAGCCGGCCGTCACCCAGCGCCTGCTGTCCGGGCTGGAACACATGCGCAACGAATTCGTCAGCCTGGACCGCCCCGACCCGTTGACCGACCGCGAGACCGAGATCCTTCGCCTGATGGCCAGCGGCTTCTCCAACAAGGAGATCGCCAACTCACTGGGCGTGGCCGAAGGCACCATCAAGAACCACGTCTCCAACATCCTTTCCAAGCTGGGCGTGCGCGACCGCACCCGGGCGGTGCTGAAGGCCTTCGAACTGCAGCTGGTCTGAGGAGAAGACGCTCTGCCTGACGTGGTGCGCGGCGACGCCGGGGCCGTAGCGAAGGCGCCCGGCCGCATTGCGGAAACGCCCGCCGTTGCAGCGCAGCAGGACTCCGGAGGCCGGCGCAGCATGCGCCCGCGTACGTCCCGGAGGAGGGCGGCCAACCGGTGTCAGATGGGCTGCCCGAAGCCCTGTAACCCTGCTAGGATGCGCGGTGCATTTTTTTCACGGCCGAGGCACCGGCCCCCGGAGACTCCTGAATGACCCGTTTGATCGAGTTCGTGATTGCGTTGGCGCTGGTTCTGGCGCTGTTTCTGGTGATCGGCCTGGTCCTGCCGTCCTCGCGCCAGCTGCAGGAAAGCATCGAGACCAACCGTCGCATGACCATCGTGTTCGACACGCTGAACAACGTGCGTCGTCTGAAGGACTGGAACCCGCTGATCCCGGGCGCGGCCAACGAGCTGAGCTACTCCGGCGGCGAAGACAACACGGGCGTCGGCGCCAAGGTGGACTTCAATTCCGCCAATGCGGCCTGGGGCCAGGGCAGCTGGGAAATCGTCGAGAGCGAGCGCCCCGCGCCGACCGGCGGCCCGGGCAAGATCGTCTACGCGATCGTCGACAAGCGCATGGGCACCGACAAGCGCAGCACCTTCGCGCTGGAGCCGAGCGGCAAGAACAACCGTAACGTCAAGGTCACGCAGAGCTATGAAGTCTCCTACGGCTTCAACCTGATCGGCCGCTATGCGGGCATGTACGTCAGCCGCCACGTCGGCGATGCCGTCAAGGCCGGCCTGGGCAAGCTGAGCAACATGCTGGCCACCGTGCCGAACATCGATTACCGCGAAGCCGGCAGCACGCTGACCGACCTCAAGATCGTCGACGTCCCGGCCGAGGACCTGCTGGTCGTCAACGCCGGCAACATCGACCGCAACAACGACGCCATCAAGGCCTCGATCAAGTCGAACCAGGAATGGATCAAGCGCGTGATGGACGCCAACGGCCTGGTCGCCGCCGGCCCGCTGCGCATCATCACCACCGACTTCGGCACCGAGAAGTACGCGTTCGACGTCGCCCAGCCGGTCCGCAAGGGCAGCGCCGCGCCGAAGGCCGATGCCGCCGCCGATGCCGCTCCGGTCACGCCGCCGTCGGCACCGGTCGCGTCCACGGGCGAACTGAAGGTCACCATTCCGTCCGGCGCGCCGGTGGAGTACGTCCGTACGCAGGCCCGCAAGTCGGCCTACGGCAGCTACACCGGTTACATGTCGCAGCTGGACAACCAGCGCAATGCGCTGCGTGCCTGGGCGGTCACCGCCGGCCACGAAGTCGTCGACCGTCCGTACGAGTCCTGGAAGTCCGGCGTCGATGGCGCGTTCCTGGAAGACGGCAAGTTCGACGTCTACTGGGCGGTCAAGCAGTAAACCCTCCCGGACGCCTGTCCCGGATGATCCGCTCCATCCCAACGCGCCGCTTCATGCGGCGCGTTGCGTTTGTGGGGTCGCGGTTTCCGGAACGCGCGTCCTGTCGCTGGCAGGATGCCCGCCCGATCCCGGGACCACCGAGCCGATGAACTACGACCGACGCCAACGCAAACCCTCGTTCCTGGCCCTGACCGGTGGCCTGTTGGCGGCCGTCGCGGTGGGTCTGTCCGCCTACGCCTCGCACGGGGTCGCGATCGCGCAGTCGCAATCGCACGTGCAGATGGCCGCGCTGTTCGCGTTCGGTCACGGACTGGCGCTCGCGGCGCTGGCGCCAGGCACCACGCGACGCCTTGGAACGGCGGCGCTCTGCCTGCTGCTGCTGGGCACGCTGTTGTTCGCGGGCAGCCTGGTGGGTGGGGCGCTCTTCGGCCTGCCGACGCGGCTGGCGCCCACCGGCGGCACGATGCTGATGCTGGGCTGGGTACTGTGGGCGGTCGACGCCATCCGGCGCTGAGGCCATGCCCCGGCATGCACGCGGCTTCGACACGGAACACGCCTGGGATTACCTGACCCGGCGCGACCGCAAGCTGGGTGCGTGGATGAAGCGGATTGGTTACATCGCGCCGCAGCCCACCTGGAAGAAGACCTTCGATCCGGTCGACGCACTGGCCAGGGCGATCCTGTACCAGCAACTGAGCGGCAAGGCGGCGGCGACCATCGTCGGTCGCGTCGAAACCGCCATCGCCAGCGCGCGCCTCCACGTCGACACCCTGGATCGCATCGACGACGCGGCGCTGCGCGCCTGCGGCGTGTCCGGCAACAAGACGCTGGCGCTGCGTGATCTGGCGGCGCGCGAGCGGCGTGGCGAGATCCCCACGTTGCGGCAGATGTCGACGATGCACCAGGACGAGATCGTCGCCGCCCTGGTGCCCGTGCGCGGCATCGGCCGCTGGACGGTGGAAATGATGCTGATGTTCCGCCTCGGCCGCCCGGACGTGCTGCCGATCGATGATCTCGGCGTGCGCAAGGGCGCGCAGTTCGTCGACAGGCTCGACGCCATGCCCACGCCGAAGGAACTGGCCGCCCGCGGCGAGACGTGGGGCCCGTACCGCACCTACGCCGCGCAGTACCTGTGGCGCATCGCCGATGCCGGCATCGAGGCGAAGACGCCCACAAAGCGTTCGCAGGACTGATGCGACGCTAGGGGCTGGCGAGGTAACGATCCCACAGCAGGTTGCGGAACCGGTTATCGGGATCGACGTCCCGCTTGATCGCCGCGAACCGGTCCGCTTGTGGGTAGGCGCGCGCGAACTGCTTTCGCGTGGCATGCAGCCGGTAAGGCAGGTAGTAGCGTCCGCCGTGGTCCAGTGCGGCGTCGATCAGCGCCCGCGTCCAGCCGACGGCGCGCGCATCCTGCCACGAGCGCTGCTTGTGGTAGAGCACGAAGCAGAACATGTCCTGGTCCGCCCAGCGCATCAGCGAGGTCGTATCCTCGGCCGCGTGCCGGATGGACACGTTGAGCGCGTCGGCATCGGCGGCGCGCAGGATGGCACGCATCCGCGCGATGAACGGATGGAATGCGCCCGTCGGCACGAAGTATTCCTGCAGCAGGTAGGTCGACACCCGTCGTGTACGCGGCTCGATCGAGGCTACGTCCAGGCTCGCCTCGCAGTTGCGCATGATCACGCGAGGCTCGGTCAGCAGGCGGCGCGTCATGTAGCGCTCGCGGAGCGCATCGCCGCCAGGCAGTTCGGTGGCTGACCAGATGAGGTTCTGTTCCCGGCTGTAGTCCAGGCCTTCCGGCACCAGGCGGCGCGTATCGGTCAGAGGTGCCGAGGTGCGCGACCACGTGATGGCCAGTGGCGCGTCGAAGTCGGGAGGCACCAGGTCGGCGTTGTGCATGACGACATCGCCCTTGCCCAGCACGTTCACCCGGAACCAGTCCGGATACGCGTCGAGCGGCACCGCCGACACCGTTCGCGCGATACGCGTGTTGTGCGCGAGGTCCAGTTCGACTTCGGTGATCACGCCGAGGCCGCCGTAACCGCCGAGCGCTGCTGAGAACAGGGCCGGCTCGCGGTCACGGGACAGTTCATGCGTGCTTCCATCCGCCGTGACGAGTTGCAGGGCGCGGACCGTGCCGGCGATCGCGCTTTCCCCGATGTAGCGGCCATGGCAGTTCACCGATACCGAGCCGCCGACAGTGAAGTTGCTGTAGCTCTGCATGACCTTGACGGACAGGTCGTGCGGATCCAGCAGCGCCTGCAGGCGACGCCAGCGCATGCCGGCCTGCACGCGCACGATGCGCGCCACCGGGTCCATCCGGAGCAGCCGGTCCATGCCGGCCAGATCGAACTGCAGCGCCTCGGGCTCGCGTGTCTGCCCGCCCATGCTGAAGCGTGCGCCCGCGATGCAGACCGCGCCGCGCCAGGCGCGCATGGCGGCCACGACCCCGGTGGTGGTCGTGGGTCGGACAATGCCGGCAAGACGGGTGCTGTCCAGCCGGGCGATATCGCTGGCCGCTCGCGCGGCGGAGTCCTCGACATCGCTGCAGGCCGGCAACCACGCGGCCGTGCCGGCGACGAGCGCGCAACGCATCGCGTCGCGACGGTGCATGCCGGTCAGGCTGCCGGCCGGTGGCACCAGTGCCACGGTTCGTAGACGATGCCGTGCGGATTGTCGCGCGGATAACTCATGGCGAAGCCGAAGTCGCCGGCGTATCGCGTGAGCCAGGCGAAGGCGGGCGTGTTCTCGAACGACGTTTCGGCCGGCGGCTCGCCGGGCGTGCCGATATCGAGCGCGCAACCACCGTGGTGTTCGCTGTAGCCGGGTGCGGCGTTGACGGTGAGGATCTCTTCGACCGTCTGCCCGCGCGCCAGCTTGCGGTTAAAGATGCCGAGCTGGTAGTCGTGGCTGCGGTAGCCGGAGATCGCGTCGAGGACGATGCCTTCCCCGTAAGCCGCGCGCTGCATGGTCAGCCAGGCGCGTGCAGCGGCGGTGGTCAGCCACAACGGCCTGCGATAGCGGTCGCGTCCGGCGAACGCCAGCGCGGCCGGTTCGGCGACCAGCGCCAGACCGCTGCGCTCGCCGTAGCGGTCGTCCAGTCCCAACGCGTGCAGCCGTTCCTGCAGCGCGTGCAGCGGCAGCGTGCCCTGCGCATCCGCATCGAAGCCGCGCGTGGCGCCTTCAAGCCGGTCCAGCGCATCCCAGGCGTCGTCGAGTCCCGGTTCGCGAATCAGGCCAGGCACCAGCGGATGGACGGCGTGTGCCGATACCGCCGCCAGGTAGCGGCCATCCTGCTTGCGACGCAGCACGGTGTGCGCGCCGGCCAGCGCACGCGCATCGGCATTGCCGCGTGCGCGCAGCCCGTCGGCAGGCCACAGCTCGATCTGCGCGGTATTGAGCAGCAGCGTCTTCAGCGGTCTGGTGGGCAGGCGTCGCATGCCCGCAGCTTAGCGATGCGGCGCGGGCGTCGCCAGTTCGCGCAGGCGCGCCAGCAGGTCGGCCGGGCGCGCCGGGCTCAACAGCACCATGCCGCCTCCACGCAGCGGCAGGGTGAGGACGCGGGTGCGATCGGTGACCAGGCAGAACGCCTTGGTGAGGTTGCGCAGGCGGAAATGACCGGCCTTGAAGCCCGGCAGGCTGAAGCCGTTGGTCTTCAGCATCGGCGCCAGGTCGGTGTGTTCCTCCAGACTCAGCACGCGCGCCTTGTCCAGGTCGATGGCTTCGACGGGCAGCTTCTTCGTATAGAACGTGGCGCGCACCTGCAGCTCGCGGTTGTGCAGCACGATCTGCCTGCGCCGCAGGGCGAGTGTCAACACAGCGCAGATGGCCAGAACGAACGGAATCGCGAGCCATCCAGCGGCCGGTGGCGACGTGCGCGACTCCATCGTCATCGCGACGATGACGCCGCCGGTCGCGACGAGCATCGGCAACCACAGCCACCAGGCAGCGTGGGATGCCAGCGGGGCGACGGGAAACTCCTGCGGATGCTGCATGGATGGGCTCCGTAAACGGGGATCAGGCGGGCTTCTTGAAGAACAGCCGCACCGAAATCTCGTGCTCGATGAACAGGGTACTGACCAGCTCCCATCCCTGCGTGCTCATCTTGTCCATCTCCTGTTGGATGCGATCGGTGAGCTTGCCGGCGAACATCCTGTACGGAACTTCGACGACCTTGTGGCTCCAGCGGTGGTTCATGGCGATTCCTTCTTGTCGATGTCGTGGGCGCCGCCCTTCGGCAGCCGCCCGGCCTTGCGCAGCGCATCACGCAGCACGTACTCGATCTGGGCATTGAGCGAGCGCAGTTCGTCGTCCGCCCAGCGCTGCGCCGCCGCCAGCACCTCGGCGTTGATGCGCAGCGGATAGGCCTTCTTGTCCGGCTTCTCGCTCACGGTTGCTTCCTGTTGCGGCGCAGCTGCAGCACCATCGAGACGATCAGCGCATTCACCAGTACCACCATGGCGATCACGATGCCCTGCGCCCGACGGCCATCGTCACCGGCGAAGTAGACGCCGACCGCGCCGGCCTGGATCGCCAGGCCGACCAGCAGCCAGTGCAAGGCCTGCCCGCGCGAGCGGATGTCGTTCGCGCGGCTCATCCATGCGGCGACCAGCAGAGCGGGCAGGCCGGAGACGGCGAGGACCAGCGGGACCAGGGCATGCATGCCGGCGCGCCGCGTCAGTAGATGGAGCCGGTGTTGACGATGGGCTGGGTGCCGCGCTCGCCGCACAGCACGACCAGCAGGTTGCTGACCATTTGCGCCTTGCGCTCTTCGTCCAGCTTCACCACGTCGTTCTTCTGCAGCTCGGCCAGCGCCATCTCCACCATGCCGACCGCACCGGCGACGATGCGCGTGCGTGCCGCGATCACCGCGTTGGCCTGCTGGCGCTGCAGCATGGCCTGGGCGATTTCCGGTGCGTAGGCGAGGTGGCTGATGCGCGCCTCGATCACGTCCACGCCGGCCTTGCCGAGGCGCTCGGCGATCTGCTCCTGCAGGTGCTGGGAGATCTCCTGCGGGTGGCTGCGCAGGGCGATCTGGCCTTCCTCATGCTGGTCGTACGGATAGCTGGAGGCCATCGCGCGCAGCGCGGCTTCGGACTGGATGTGCACGAAGCTCTCGTAATCGTCGACGTTGAACACGGCCTCCGCCGAGTCGACCACCTGCCACACGATCACCGCGGCGATCTCGATCGGACTGCCATCCAGTTCGTTGACCTTCAGGCGGCTGCTTTCGAAGTTGCGGATGCGCAGCGACACCTTGCGCTTGCTGAAGAAGGGGTTGTTCCAGTGCAGGCCGTTGTCCTTCACCGTGCCGACGTACTTGCCGAACAGGCTGAGCACGGCCGACTGGTTGGGTTCCAGCTTGTACAGCCCGGCCATCAGGAACATCAGCACGAAGCCGAGCAGGGCGGCCACGCCCATGTAGGCGGGCTGCTTGTCGGCCGCGCCCGTGATGAAAATGGCGATGACCCCCAGGCCCAGCACCAGCAGGCCCAGCAGGGTCGGGATTCCGGGCAACGACGACTTGGCGTTCTCTTTCATGGTCTTGGTCTCAGGCGAGGATCACAGCAGCGACAGGCCGGCGCCTGCGGCAAGCAGGGCAGCGGAGAGAAGGAGCAGGCCGGGGACGACCCGGTGCGCCTGGGAGGGCCAGCGGCGCTGGATCTGGCGGATCACATGGAGCATGGCGGTTCCCCGGGTTGGCTTGCGATGAGATGAAAGATATCAATTTGATATCATATGTCAATGCGTGTCTGCCGCCGCTCGTCGGCGCTCCCGTTACACTGGCGCCCCCTTTCAGGACCCGTGCGCATGACCACTCTTGGAACCCCGCTGTCCCCGTCCGCCACCCGCGTCCTGCTGCTGGGATCGGGCGAACTGGGCAAGGAAGTGGCCATCGAGCTGCAACGCCTCGGCGTGGAAGTCATCGCCGCCGACCGCTACGCGGACGCGCCCGCCATGCAGGTGGCGCATCGCTCGCACGTCCTCGACATGCTGGACCCGGCCGCGATCCGCGCGCTGATCGCGCAGGAGCAGCCCCACCTGGTGGTGCCGGAAATCGAGGCGATCCACACCGAAACCCTCGTTGCACTGGAAGCCGAAGGCGCCGCGCGCGTCATCCCCACCGCGCGCGCCGCGCGACTGACGATGGACCGCGAAGGCATCCGCCGCCTGGCCGCCGAAACGCTGGGCCTGCCGACGTCGCCGTACCGCTTCGTCGATACGCGCGAGGAATACCGTGAAGCGGTGCAGGCGATCGGCCTGCCCTGCGTGGTGAAGCCGGTGATGTCGTCCTCCGGCAAGGGCCAGAGCACGTTGCGCAGCGAGGCCGACATCGATGCGGCCTGGGACTATGCCCAGACCGGTGGCCGTGCAGGTGCGGGCCGCTGCATCGTCGAAGGCTTCATCGACTTCGACTACGAGATCACCCTGCTGACCGTGCGCCACGCCGGCGGCACTTCATTCTGCGATCCCATCGGCCACTGGCAGAAGGACGGCGACTACCGCGAAAGCTGGCAGCCGCAGCCGATGTCGCCGCGCGCGCTGGAACGCGCGCAGCAGATCGCGCGCGCGGTCACCGACGACCTGGGCGGCTGGGGCCTGTTCGGCGTGGAACTGTTCGTGAAGGGCGACGAGGTGTGGTTCAGCGAAGTCTCGCCACGCCCGCACGACACGGGACTGGTCACGCTGGTGTCGCAGGAGCTGTCGGAATTCGCGCTGCATGCGCGCGCCATCCTGGGTCTGCCGGTCCCGGCGATCCGGCAGAGCGGTCCCTCCGCCTCCTGCGCGATGCTGGCGCACGGTCACGGCGTGCCGGTGTTCGGCAACGTCGAAGGCGCGTTGGCCGCGCCGGATACCGCCCTGCGGCTGTTCGGCAAGCCGCGCGTGGAAGGCCATCGCCGCGTCGGCGTGACGCTCGCGCGTGCGAACGACGTCGACACCGCACGCGCCGTGGCGCGCGATGCGGCTGCGGCCATCACGATCGACCTGGCCTGAGGCGCACACCATGAACGGAGCGACGCCATGAATGGCAATACCGGCTATGCCGTCTTTTTCTTCCCGCAGGCGCTGGAAGCGCTGGGCGAAGCGATCAAGCCCTACCTCACCAGCCAGCCCGACGGTCCCCATATCTTCTGCAAGGAAATCGACACCGGCGGCGCCTTCACCGAGATGACGCTGGTCGGCAAGAACGCCGAAGGCCATGAGGTGCAGGTGGAACTGATGGTGCCCGGCAGCATGATCCGCATGATCGTGTCGGCGCAGAACGAATCGCTGTTCGGGTTCGGTCCGCGTGTCGCCAACCCCGTCGTGGGAGCGACGTAAGTCGCGACGGCCCGCCGGTAGCGGGCTGAGGTTCGCGACGGGCGTAGCCCCGCCGGGCGCAAGCATGCCGCGCTAGAGGGTAAGGTCCACCCAGACCAGATGATGATCGCTGCCGTCGGCGATGGCGGCGTCGGCATGATCCTTCTTGGGCCAGAACACGCCGCTGCCTGTCAGGCTGAAACCGGTCGATGGCAGCACGTAGTCCAGCCGCAGCGCACCGTTGCGGCGGCCGAAGTCGCCGGTGACATGCGCAGGCGCACCGCGGCGCTCAAGCCCCTTGGCGGCGTATGCCAGCGCGGTCTCTTCACCGCCCTCGCTGCGTGGCGTGGCCATGCGCATGACGCGCGGGTGTTCCAGCAGCTCGACGATGGCCTCGTGCTGTCCATCGCCATCGGCGGGATCGTTGTTGAGATCGCCGGCGATGACGAAGCGCGCATCGGCTGCCAGACCTCCGCAGCGTCCCTGGTCGTCGCAAAGCCAGGGCGCGTCGCCCGGCGTCAGGTATTCGCGCCACAGGCGGATCTCGTCGGCATTGCGCAGGCCGTTGCGGTTTTCCGGTCCGTCGAACACGGGAGGCGTGGGGTGCGAGACGAGGAAATGCACCACGCCGCCCGGCGTGCGCACCGGCACGTCCCAGTGCGACTTGGACGACAGGCGCAGCTGCTTCCAGATCGCGTCGGGATAGAACGCTTCGTGCGTGGTCGGATCCACGGGATTGGTGGCGCCCGGCAGCGTGCTCCAGCGCAGCAACTGGAACGTGCGCACCTTCGTCTCGTCGATCGGGAAGCGCGACAGCACCAGCATGCCGTACTGGCCGGGATGCAGGCCGTAACCCCAGGCATCGTTGCCGCGTGCGCGGCCTTCGGTACCGACCTGGCCGTCGCGATCCAGGTCCAGGCCGCTCGGCACGCCGGTGTTCACCGGTGCGAGATAGCGGTACGGGTACCGCAGCGGCTCGCCACCGCCCGGCTGGGCGATGCCGAGATAGCGCTGCTGGAACAGGTCGGCGGCGCGATGCGCATCGTCGTAGTCGAACTCGTTCAACAGCACCAGGTCCGGCCGCACCTTTTGCAGCACCGCGGCGATCTTGCGTGCATGCGTGCTGTCGCCTTCGAGTTGCCGGATCACGTCGCCGGCATCATCGGAAAAGAGCGACGTGTTGTAGGTCGCCACGCGCATTGCCGCGACCTGCCCGGGGGCAGGGGCCTCCAGCGTGGCGGGCGAACTGCAGGCGGCGAGGGTCATCGTGAGCAGGAGGGCAAGGGTACGCATGCGCGGATTCTGTCATGCCACCGTGACAGGCGTAAAAACGGCGCCCCGGAAACCCGGGGCGCCGCAGGCTAACGACGAGTCGGCCCGGTGGAACGCTTAGAACGAGCAGCCCATCGCGGCGTACGCCGTCTTGGCCTGGTCCATCGCGGTCTTGCACTGCGCGGCCAGCGCCGTCTTGTCGGTCAGCGCAGCCCAGCCGGCCTTCGACTGCTCGATACCCTGCTTCATCATCTCGCGCTGGGCTTCCGGCACCTTGTCGCTGATGCAGGCGTAGACCTTTTCCAGATACTGGTCGCACTCGGGCACGCCGGTGCCGGCTTCGACGGTATCCGTGGTGGCGGCAACGGCCTCGGTGGCGGCCGGGGCTTCGACGGCCGGGGCTTCGACGGCCGGTGCTTCGACGGCCGGTGCGTCGGCGACCGGAGTCGCTTCCTCGGCGGGCTTGCAGGCGGCCAGCGCGAGGGTGGTCAGCGCCGCGAGGGCAAGAATGTTGAACTTCATGACAACTCCAGACGATTGAGTGGATGTTCCAGGGCCGGCGCGCAGGGCACGCCGGTGGCACATTCTGTGCAGCCGATCACGAAGTTGCTATTTACATTTACGTCTCACACTGAGCGCGTGGACGTGTTTCGACTCACAGATCCGCGCGGACCCAGCTACGCCCGTCGAAGCACTCGAGCGGGGAGAAGCGGCGCTTGTAATCCATCTTGCGATGGCCGTCGATCCAGTAGCCGAGATACAGATGTGTATAGCGGTCGCGTCGCGCCCATTCGATCTGTCGCAGGATCGCCAGCGTGCCCAGGCTGCGCGATTCCAGTGCGGGATCGTAGAAGGTGTAGACGGCCGACAGCGCACCCGGAATGACGTCGGTCACCGCGACCGCCAGCAACTGTCCATCCTCACGCAGTTCCACGAAGCGTCCGCGCGACCAGCTGCCCACCAGGAACTGGTCGAACTCCGTGGCACCGTGGTCGTCCATGCCGCCGAGCGGATGCCGGGCCGCGAGATACCGCTGGTAGAGCGCCAGATGCTCATCATCGCGCAAGGCGGCGACGATCCGTGTCTCGACGCGCGCGTTGCGTGCGGCGCAGCGCCGCTGGCTGCGGTCGGGCGCGAAGTCGGCGACGGGAATGCGCACGGCCACGCAGGCGCGGCATTGCCGGCAGTGCGGCCGGTAGACGATGTCGCCCGATCGGCGGAAGCCCCAGCCCAGCGCATCGGGATACAGCTGCGGCAGGCGCGGATCGCGCGGATCCAGCACCAGGTCGCGCGCAATGCGGTCGGGCCAGTAGCCGCAGGGATGCTCGCCGGTGTGGAACAGGCGCAGGTCGTCGAGCGATTGCGTGTTCTCACCCATGTCACCCGGTCCAGCGCGTGGCCAGCGGCCAGAACGCGAGTCCCGCCAGCGCACCGGCCACCGCGCCGGCGACCAGGTCGCGCGGCGTATGGCGTTGCAGCGCGAGGCGCGACCAGGCGACCGTGGCAGCGAACAGCAACGCCACGAGCATCCACACCAGGCCCAGTTCGTGCAGCAGGCACGCGGCAAACACGACGAACGCCAGGTGCAGCGACAGCTTGCACCAGCGTGCCGTCAGCATCGCCGCCAGGATCATGGCCGCGGACAGCGCGAGCCCCAGCGCGAACAGCGGTTGCCCGCCACGCCAGGCGACCAGGATTGCGCCGCTGGCCAGCGCGATCAGCAGGAAGCGGTTCAACGTGCTGCGTTCGTGCGTCGCGCTGGCATCCACGTGCGCCCAGCGGCCGCGACGTACCTGCCACCACGAATAGCCCATCACCAGCGCGGCGAATGCGCCGAAGCCGGCCGCCGACCACATCGCGGTGCGCGCATCTCCCTGCGCCAGCGCGATCGCCAGCACGGCCATCGGCAGCACCAGCATCGGGTGGCCGAAGATCGACAGCGCGCGGGCGAGGGGAATCGACATGCGGCCAGCATACTGCGGCCCCGCCGTCGCGTGGATTGCGACCATCCGCTGCCTGAACGCGTCCGTCCGCGCGTCAACCCCGGGGATGCCGAGGCGTTTTCCCTGTCAGTGGCGCATCTGGCGCCGCGCCCTCAGGAGAACACGATGAACCGCAAGACCCTGCTTTTCGTGGCCGTGCTGGCCGCCCTCGGCGCCGGATCCGCATTCGCCGCCACGCAGGCCGGCGATGCCGCGAAGCCGGCGCGCGCGAGCCTCGACAAGAACAACGACGGCGCGATCGACAAGACCGAAGCCGCCGCGCATCCGCGCCTGGCCGAACGCTTTGCCGCCCTGGACAAGAACGGCGACGGCAAGCTGACGGCTGACGAGCGCCCGCAGCACAAGGGCATGCGTGGTCACGGTCGCCACGGTGGCCAGCGCCATGGCGACGGTTTCAAGAAGCTCGATACCGACGGGGATGGCCGCATCAGCAAGGCGGAAGCTGCCGCCGATCCGCGCTTCGCCGCCCGCTTCGATGCGATGGACGCCAACAAGGACGGCGTGATCGACCGCGCCGACCGCGAACTGCGCAGCAAGCAGCGTCGTGACGAATGGTTTGCCAAGGCCGACGCCGACAAGGACGGCAAGCTCACCCGAGCCGAGATCGACCAGGCCGACGTCGCGCGCCGTGCCGAGTTCCAGCAGCGCATGCAGGCGCGCATGGACGAGCGTTTCGCGGCACTGGATGCCAACAAGGATGGCCGCCTGTCGCGAGACGAGGTGAAGGACAAGGGCCGCTTCGCCGAGCGCTTCGATGCGCTCGACACCAACAAGGACGGCTTCCTGTCCAAGGATGAACTGGCAGCAGGCAAGCCCGCTCGCCGCTGAGCCGGGCAGGAACGGCGTGCGCCCACCCGGGCGCACGCGCCCGTTCAGAGCATCAAGCGACCGGACATCACCAGACCGGCGAACAGGCCGGCGGTCGCCAGTGTCACCGCCAACACAAGCCCCCAGATCCGCCAGACGCGCTGGCGTTCCATGCAGCGCCGCGCGCGCTCCGGATCCTGCAGCAGGTCGCGTACCCGACGGCGTTCCAGGATGCGTGGCAGCCAGTAACTGGATGTCCAGCAGATGACGATCATGTAGGTCAGCGTCAGGACCGTATGCGGAACCCATCCCGATACGCGCGCCAGGGCGCTGATGCCTACGATGAATGCCAGAATGGCGAGGGTGTTGACCGTGCCATACCGCAGCAGTTCAGTGCGTTCGCGTGCGTCCAGCGGGTCGCGCAGGTACTTGCGGACGCCGAACCAGACCGCGCCGATCCCCACGAACGTACCCAGAGCCGTGGCGCCGAGCGCACCACCGACCAGCTTCATCAGTCCCTTGCCTGCGATGGCGCCACCGGTGCTCAGGACGACCGCGCCTGCGGAGGGCGGCGCCGCCACGACAAGCAGGCCGAGCACTCCGCTGGCGAACGCTGCGGAGGGCGCCGATGTGCGGGCGAAGTCGCCGAAGCGAGACATCAGTTCCTCCCGGACGTACTGGCGTGCGCGTGACAGACGCTTGCGTACCGCTGCGTCGGTGATGCCCAGCAGGGCCGCGACTTGTTGCGAACGCTGGCCCTCGCGGTAGTAGAGCAGCAGTACCTCGCGACTGTCTTCCGGCAGGGCGGCGATGACTTCGCGGGCCGCCTGCTCCTGTTCGGTCTGCAGCAACGTCTCGGCCGGCGTGGGAGCGGTATCGGCCGCGAGTGTCACCGCGAGTTCGGCGGCCTCGCCGGTCATCGGTCGCCGTCGTTGCGCGCGCAGGTGGTCGCGCGCCAGGTTGCGGGTGATCTCGCGCAGCCACGGCAGGAAGCTGTCCGGATTGTTCAGCGTCGCGAGTTGCCGCCATCCTTTGAGCAAGGCTTCCTGTGCGATGTCTTCGCTGGCCTGCACGTCGCGGGTGATGGCCAGCGCAATGCCGGTGATCGTGTTCTGGCAAAGGGCCACGATGCGGCCGTAGGCGTCCTGGTCGCCCCGCGCTGCCGCCGGCAGCGCCTCACGCAAGGAAAGTTCGATTACCAAGGTCTTCACCGCCGCTCCGCGTTTTCCGGGTCATGCGGGCACGACGACCGACGGCACGAAGTGTGACCGATCGTGGTGGCGCGCGGCATTCAGAGGGTCAGCCGTCCCGTACGGATGAGCACGAAGGCGATGGCGCCGAGGGTGAACAGGCTGGTCATCATGATCGCCTGCTTGCCCAGCAGATAGTCGTAACCGCGACGGCGCCGTTGGTTGTCGGGACGGACGAGGATCGGATCCATGATCCGGGGCAGGATGGCCAAATACTGGTAGTTGACCGCGGACAACCCCACGGCCGTGGTGATCGCAATGGCCTGCCAGCCCGTCGTCAACAGCGTCGCCAGCATCAGGCAGAACAGCCAGGCCGAACCGGTGACAGTGTTCAGCGTCATGAAGCGACGCACCTGCTGCCGCTCCTGCGCGGTCTGGCAGAAACGCGCCAAGTACCACCAGGTGAAGGCGTAGCCGATGAGTCCGCCGATCACACCGCCTACCAGGCCACTGAGCGAAGCCGGATGCTGGGTGACCTGTTCGAAGATCACGCCCAGCGAGCCGCCCGCGACGCCACCGGTCACGCCGCCGGTGGTCAGTCCACCGGTGCTGATCTTCCCGATGAGGCCACTGCCCAGCACGCCGGACCCGATCACCGTCGCCGCGCTGGCGGCCGGCATCGCACCGACCAGCCCACCCAGCACGATCATGGTGAAGGCAGCCGTCGGCGCCGTGGCGCGCGCGAATTCGCCGAACCTCTGCAGCAACTCGTCGCGGACCATCGCACGGGCACGCGACAGGCGCTTGCGGACGGCGGCGTCGCTCAGCCCGAGCAGGTCGGCGACCTGCTGCGAACTCTGGCCTTCGCGGTAGAACAACAGCAGGGTCTCGCGGCTGTCTTCCGGCAGCGACGAGATGATCTCGGTGGCGACGAGTTCCTCTTCCGTCTGCAGCAGGCGTTCGGCGGGCGTGGGTCCGGGATCCGCGGCCATGCCGATGGCGATCTCGGCCACTTCGCCCGACATGGGACGGCCATGCTGCGCACGCAGCCAGTCGCGCGCCAGGTTGCGGGTGATCTGCCGCAGCCACGGCAGGAAGCTGGCGCTGTTCTTCAGCCGGTCCAGCTGTTGCCAGGCTTTGAGGAAGGCCTCCTGCGCGATGTCCTCGCTGGCCTGCACGTCGCGCGTGATCGCCAGCGCGATGGCGGTGACCGTGTTCTGGCAGGCATGCACGATGCGGCCGTAGGCTTCCTGGCTGCCACGGGTGGCGGCGGGCAGTTCGACTTGCAGCATCAGGTCGAGGGCGACTGCGTTCATGGCATCGGGGTCATCGAGGGAACCGATGACCCTGACGGGCCGGCGCGCAGGATGTGACCGGGCTCGGCGGCACCGCCCTCCAGGTCATGCGGGGCTCAGCCGCCACTGACGGGCTGGATGCGGATGCGGTCTTCCTCTTCTTCCGCCGGGGCGGGTTGGGCAGGCGGTGCCTGCTCCAGCTGAGGCTGCGGCACGGCGGCAGATGGCGGCACAGGACGGCGCATCCACATCACGACGGCGGCCAATGCGATCAGCGCCAGCAGGATCAGGCGGATGCGCCAGGCCCACGAGCGCTGGGGCGTCGTCGCGTCCTGCGGGCTGGTGAACGTCAGCGTGGACGCGTAGCCGGGCCGTGTGGTTTCCAGCAGGCCGGCCTCGCGCAGCAGTTCGCGCGCGCGCGGCTGGTCGTCGGCGTGCCGCACCCACACTGCCGGCTGCAGCTGGGCCTTCACCGGCTCGGTATAGCTGAACTGCCCGCCACGCTTGCTGTGGTACGAGCGACCGTTGCTGATGTGCACGGGAATGCCGGCGTCGGTCAGCAGCTTGGCCACGCCTTCGACGGTTTCGATCCGCTGGCTGGAAAACACCTGCCGCATGCTTGTTCCTCAGTCTTTTGCCGGAACGGCGGAGGCCGCTTCGGCATCGGGCACCACGCGGATCAGGCCTTCCTGCGCGGTGCTGGCGACCAGCCGACCCTGGCGGTCGAAAATCTGCCCGCGCGCCAGCCCGCGCGAACCACTCGCGCTTGGGCTGTCGATGGAGTAGAGCAGCCAGTCGTCGGCGCGGAACGGGCGGTGGAACCACAGCGCGTGGTCCAGCGAGGCCATCTGCACGTTGGGCTGGTAGTAGCTGATGCCATGCGGATAGGTCGCCGTGCCCAGCAACTGGAAGTCGGAGGCGTAGGCGAGCAGGGCGCGGTGCAGTTCCGGCGAGTCGCCGACCGGTTCGCTCAACCGGAACCAGACCTGCTGGAACGGCGGACGCTTGGGCGGATTCAGCTCGTCGCGCGGATACACGTGGCGGAACTCGAACGGGCCGCGGCGCGACATCCAGCGCTGCACCTTGGGTGGCAGTGAGGCCATTACCTCGGCGGGGACTGGTGGCGCAGGCGCGATGTCTTCCGGCTGCGGCACTTCCGGCATCGACAACTGGTGTTCGGCGCCGTCCTCTTCGGCCTGGAACGAGGCCGCGCAGAAGAAGATCACGCGACCGTGCTGGATCGCGGTGACCCGGCGCACCGAGAAGCTGCCGCCGTCGCGCGTGCGGTCCACTTCGTAGACGATCGGCGCCTCGATGTTGCCCGCGCGCAGGAAGTAGGCATGCAGCGAGTGCGCGCGCCGGCTGCCGGAGCCGCCTTCCACCGTGGCCTGCGCGGCCGACAGGGCCTGGCCCAGCACCTGGCCGCCGAACACGTACTTGGTGCCGATATCGCGGCTCTGGCCACGGAACAGGTTGTCTTCCAGCCGCTCCAGCGACAGCAGTTCGATCAGCTCGGAGACGACGGGTTCGGGGGCTGGCACGGGAGGGCCTGGGATGCGTGGCGAGCGGCGATTATAGCCGCCGCCTGTGCGTGGACCCGTCAGGGCAGCAGGCGTCGCAGAGTGGTGGTGCGCAGGACCGCATCCCAGGGGAACAGCGGGCCCGGGTCCATCTTTCGGCGGACCAGCACGTCCGGATCGTCGCTGGCGGGCTCGCAGGCGGTGTCGAGGTCTTCGTGGCCGGCGATGAAACGCAGGCCCGGCAGTTCGCGCTGCAGGTCCGCCAGCAACGCGTCCAGCGAGGCGAGCTGCGCGGCGGTGTAGGGTTCTTGCATCGTCTGGCTGCCGGTGGCGAGCCAGTTGGGATAACGGCCGGTGTTGACCAGTTCGATGCCGACCGAGCGCGGGTTGTAGCCGCGCACGTGGTGGGCGACACGCTCCGGACGCACGTAGACGTGCACGCTGCCGTCGCGATCGACGTAGTAATGACCGCTGTTGCCGGTGCCCGAGGCATGCAGGATACGCTCGCCGTACTCGCGCGCCATCGCCAGGTCAGGCAGCTCCGTGCAATGGATGACCACCAGGTCGATCCGGTCGAGCGGGCGCGCCTCCAGCTTGTCCTCGTAGGGCAGGGGATCGACGATGCGGGCGAACATGGGAAGGTCGGTGCTCATGACCGGATGCTAGCAGGACCGGGCCGCAGCCCGGTCCGGTAAACTGGCGGCCTTCAATGTCCACGACGCGCGGGTTTCCTCATGCCGCTCAATCCCGACTCTCCCTTGGCCAAACTGATGGCCACCCTGCCGCGCGCCGGCAAGGTGGAGTGGATCGGCCTGCGCCCGGCGCGCGACGAGGTGATGGTCGCCACCGAGGTCGTCGACGCCGAGACCGGCGCGGGTCTGGTCGGCGACCGTTACAAGGGCGGCAGCGGCAAGCGCGGCATCACCCTGATCCAGGCCGAACACCTGCCGGTCATCGCGGCGCTGGCGCAGCGTCCGGACCTGGCGCCTTCGCTGTTGCGCCGGAACGTGGTGGTCTCGGGTATTCCGCTGATCGCGCTGAAGGGCCGCCGCTTCCGTATCGGCGATGCGGTGTTCGAAGGCACCGAGGACTGCGATCCCTGCTCGCGCATGGAGGACGCGCTCGGCGCCGGCGGTTACAACGCGATGCGCGGCCACGGTGGCCTGTGCGCGCGCATCGTCGAAGGCGGCACGTTCCGCCTTGGCGACGCGGTGGAGGCGCTGTAATGCGCGGTCACTGCATCCTGTCGCACGGTTTCGAGAGCGGTCCGGACGCGACCAAGGTCACCGCCCTGGCCGACGTGGCCGAACGGTTGGGCTGGACGCACGAGCGTCCCGACTACACGGACCTCGATGCGCGTCGCGACGTCAGTTCGCTGGGCGACGTGGTGGCGCGGCTGGAGCGCCTGCGCGGCCTGGCGCAGGCGGCCGCGGCACGCGGTCCCGTGGTGCTGGCTGGTTCCAGTCTGGGCGGCTACATCGCCGGGCGGATTTCGCTGGAGGTGCCAGTGCGCGGCCTGTTCCTGATGGCGCCGGCAATCGCCATGGGGCCATTGCCGGCGCTGGATGCCGCGACCGTACCCATATCGATCATCCATGGCTGGGACGACGAACTGATTCCGGCGCAGGCGGTCGTCGACTGGGCGCTTCCACGCCGCGCGCGCCTGCTGCTGGTCAACGATTCGCATCGCCTGTCCGATCACGTGGCTGCTTCGGCGGAGGCGTTCGGGCAGTTACTCGCCCATCTTTGAAGGCCGTCATCCCGGCGAAGGCCGGGACCCAGCGACGTTGATCGCGGCGGGCAAAGTCACTGGGCCCCGGCCTTCGCCGGGGTGACGTTCATTACGAGGTTCCACCGTGAAATTTTTCGTCTCCTGCGCCAAGGGCCTGGAATACCTGCTTGCCGACGAACTGCTCGCGCTCGGCGTGCCCAAGGCCACCGCGACCGTCGCCGGCGTCAATGCCGAAGGCGAGCCGGTCGATGCGCAGCGCGCCGTGCTGTGGTCGCGCCTGGCCAGTCGCGTGCTGTGGCCGATCGCCGAATTCGAATGCCTCAGCGAGCAGGCGCTGTACGACGGCGTGATGG
The DNA here is from genome assembly GCF_010093445.1 of Pseudoxanthomonas japonensis. Classification (GTDB taxonomy): domain Bacteria; phylum Pseudomonadota; class Gammaproteobacteria; order Xanthomonadales; family Xanthomonadaceae; genus Pseudoxanthomonas_A; species Pseudoxanthomonas_A japonensis. Next base: position 107,188 of record NZ_PDWW01000002.1, read on the forward strand.
CGCTGCCGTGGGAACAGCACACGCGGCCGGAACTGACGCTGGCGGTGGACGCCCACGTGTCCGGCGAAGCCATCACGCATGCGCGTTTCGCTGCGCAGCGCGTCAAGGATGCGGTGGTGGATCGCCTGCGCCAGCAGGGCATGGAACGGCCGTCGGTGGACGTGGAGCAGCCGGACGTCCGCATCAACCTGTCGTTGCGCAGGAACCGCGCGACGATCTCGATCGACCTGGGCGGCGGACCGATGCATCGCCGCGGCTGGCGGCAGGCGCAGAACGATGCGCCGCTGAAGGAGAACCTCGCCGCCGCGGTGCTGATGCGCGGCGGCTGGCCGGCGCTCTACCACGAGGGTGGCGCACTGCTCGATCCGATGTGCGGCAGCGGCACGCTGCTGATCGAAGGCGCGCTGATGGCGGCCGACGTGGCGCCCGGCCTGCAACGGCACGGCAACGTACTGCCATCGCGCTGGCTGGGATTCGACGTCGACGCGTGGCGCGCGCTGTTCGCCGAGGCGGTGCAGCGCGAAACGGAAGGACGCAAGGCGTTGCGGGCGGTGTTCTTCGGCAGCGACATCGACCTGGGCGCGATCCGCGCCGCCCGTGACAATGCGGTGCTCGCTGGGCTGGCCGGCCAGCTGCACTTCGAAGCACGCGACGTGGCGCAGTTGCCGGTGCAGGAGACGGCGCGTGGCCTGGTGGTCTGCAATCCGCCCTACGACGAACGCCTCGCTGCCGATGCCGATCTCTACCGCGCACTGGGCGATGCCTTGCAACGGGCGGTGCCGCAGTGGCGCGCCAGCCTGCTGTGCGGCAATGCCGAGCTCGGCTACGCCACCGGCCTGCGGGCTGCGAAGAAGTACCAGCTGTTCAACGGCGCGATCGAATGCGCACTGATCGTCTGCGATCCGGTCGCCACGCCGGCGCGCGAGCCGCGCGAAGCGAAGCCGCTGTCGGACGGCGCGCAGATGGTCGCCAACCGGCTGCGCAAGAACCAGAAGAAGTTCAAGAACTGGCGCGCGCGTGACGGCGTCACCTGCTATCGCGTCTACGACGCCGATCTCCCCGAGTATGCCGCCGCCATCGACGTGTACCAGGAGGAGGGCGGCCAGGCGCGGACCTTCCTGCATGTGCAGGAATACGCCGCACCGGCCACCATTCCCGAACACGACGTGCGTCGTCGTTTCAGCGAGCTGCTGGCCGCCACCCGCGAGGTGTTCGGCGTGCCGCAGGAGCAGATCGCGGTGAAGTCGCGCGAGCGCGGCAAGGGCGGCTCCAAGTACGGCCGCATGCAGCAGCGCGACGAGCTCATCGTCGTGCGCGAATCGGGCGCGCTGCTGCGGGTCAACCTGTTCGATTATTTGGATACGGGGCTGTTCCTCGATCACCGCCCGCTGCGTCGCCGCATGGCGCAGGAAGCGCGCGGCAAGCGTTTCCTCAACCTGTTCTGCTACACCGGCGTGGCCAGCTTGCAGGCGGCGGTGGCCGGCGCTGCGACGACGACCAGTGTCGACCTGTCCGCGACCTACCTGCAGTGGTGCGCCGACAACCTGGCCGAGAACGGCCTGGGCGGCGCGAAGCACCGGCTGGTGCAGGCCGATGCGTTGCGCTGGCTGGAAGCGGAGCAGGGCGAATACGACCTGGTGTTCTGCGATCCGCCGACGTTCTCCAATTCCGCGCGTGCCGATGATTTCGACGTGCAGAAGGAACAGGTGCGCCTGCTGCGCGCCGCGGTGGCCCGGCTGGCGCCGGGCGGCGTGCTGTATTTCAGCAACAACTTCCGCCGCTTCAGGCTAGACGAGAACGCGGTGGCCGAGTTCGCGCGCTGCGAGGAGATCAGCGCGGGCACGATCCCGCCGGATTTCGAACGCAACGCCCGCATCCACCGCGCGTGGCGGCTGACGCGGGCGTAGCGAGCAGGCCCAGGATCAGCCGACGATCAGGACGAAATCGCCGCGCTGCGAGGCCATCGACAAGGCCAGCGTGCTGTCGCGTGCGGCCAGGTCGGCGGCAGAGAGCGCCGTGCTCGGCGGGTGCGCGCGGTAGCTGGCGTCGTCGGCCAAGGTGTCGCGCACCACGTAGCCCATCAGCACGTTGACCAGTTCGCCCAGCGCATCCACGGCGAGTTCGTCGTCGCACTGTTCGGGAGCGATGGACAGCAGTGAACAGGCGATCGCCTGCATCGCGGCGCGGCCGCAGCCGATCCCGATCAGCATGGACTGGCTGCCCGCCTCGATGCGCACATGCGCGGTGACCTCGCAGGCCTCCAGCGTGGCGGCATCGGCGATACCCGAGGCCTGGCACTGGCTGCCGACCAGGCGCGGGAACAGACGGTTGCATACGCGGATCGCGCTGGTGGCCATGTCGGCCAGCGCGTGGCCGGCGATGCCGAGGGCGAGGGCATGGTTGGCTTCGTCCAGGTCGCGGCGATGCGCGACCAGTTCGCTCTCCAGCTGCTCGGCCGTCAACGTGCCCTGTTCGACGAGGATCTGCCCGAACAGCTTGCGGCCCTTCTTCTGCGCCGCCAGCAGCACGTCGAGCTGGCCGGCGTCGAGCAGGCCCATTTCCAGGGCGATGTCGCCGAAGCGGCGGTCCTCGGCGCGCTGGCGGTCGTTGATGCGGCGCGCCTGCGCGGCATCCAGCATCCGGTGGTGCACGGCGAGCTCACCGAGCAGGGGGTTGGAGGCTCGCTGCGCGTCGAGCGCGGCCAGCAGTTGCGCCGAGGTGATGGTGCCGCGTTCCAGCAGGAACTGGCCCAGGAATTTCGCTGCCATGGTGTGGTCTCGTACTGAAGAGGAAGGAGGACGTGCGCGCGGTCAGGCGACCGCTTCGTGCAGCACGCGATCCATCACCTCCGGATCGATGGGCTTCTGCAGGTAGGACTTCGCGCCCAGCTTAAGGCATTCCTCGATGTCCGCCTGCCCGCCCAGCGAGCTGAGGATCACTACCCGGGCAGCCGGGTCGAGCGACAGGATCTTGCCGAGCGCCTGTTTGCCGTCGCACTCCGGCATCACCAGGTCCATCAGCACCACGTCGGGCTTGAGGGCCTGGTACTGGCTGACGGCCTCGTTGCCGTTGCCGGCTTCGCCGACGACGTTGAAGCCGCAGTCTTCCAACTGGCGTGCCGCCAGCATGCGCAAGGCGCGCGAATCGTCGCACAGCAGGACGGTAGGACGTGACGACATGATGGTGGATCCCCCTGTTGGATCATGGAAAACCCCGCGTCGTCGTTCGACGCGGGTCGACATGTAGGCGTATCGGCCGGTCAGGGGAGATCTTGAGGTGCAGCGTACAGCGGCGGCGCGCCGCGGTCGGCCCGGGGGAGGACAGCCCGCCCGCGGCGCGCTCCGGTCAGAAGTCGAAACGTGCGGCGATCGACACGGGCACCGACACGCGCTTGCCGGTGTCGTTGATCGAGCCCAGGCCCAGGCCACCGATGGCGCTGTCGTCGCCGCTCAGATCGGCCACGTAACGCACGCCGGCCTGCGCGGTGATGCTGAAGCTGTCGTTCACCGGAATCAGTACGCCGACATCGACGCCGGCGCTGGCGGCCCACTTCTTTTCGGTGAACGGCGCGTTGGCGATGGTGATGCCGGCATCCGGGATCTCGAACGTGGCGCGGATATCGTCGGTCTGCGTGGCGCCGAGGCGACCGGCGATGAACGGGCGCGTGTAGCCCGGCTCCATGAAGTAGTGGCGGTAGCCGGCTTCCACGGTCAGCGCCTTGTAGTCGCTGAAGGTGCCGTAGACGGGCAACGTGGTGTTGAGGGCGGGAACGAAGGCGCCACCGACCTGCACGGTACCCGGGTCGGTCTCGGTGCGGCGCACCTGGCCGAAGATCTCCGCGTTCTGGTTCAATCCATAGGCGAACTCGAGGCCGTAGCCCATCGCGTTGTCGTAGATGTCGGCATGCGAGCGCGACTGGATGCGCAACTCGGCACTGACGCCGGCGAGTGCGGGATTCAGCGGGCCGAGATCCGGCACCGGCGCGATCGCGCCGTCGTGCACGTCACCGCTGACGGGCGTGTCGGTACCACCGAAGACGGACATGGACAGCTTGCCCTGGTCGGGGCCAGCGGCGTACGCGGGCGCGGCGAGCGCGAATGAAATGGCCAGGGCAAAGAGCGACTTCTTCATCGGGGGACTCCTCCAGGGGAAAGGCCGACACCATATGTGTCGGATGCCGGCGATACGCAGGCGGAGTCGCGATGGATGCGTTGCGATGCATGCAACGTAAGTGCGCTTTTCTTCACGCCGCGTCGACACGGCGTGCGGCGTTCGCAGATTTCACGTGTCTTTCACTGCTCCGGACGCGCTTGGCCATCTTCCGGTTGCGCGATGCCGCGCGCGAGACGTTCCTCGATCCGGGTGAAGACCGATTGCTCGCCTGGAGGCGACGCGCCTGCATCGGTGGCGAAGTACGCCACGCCCGTTCCGTGCGTGCGATCCATCCACAGCCCAGAACGCAGTGCGTAGGCATCGCCGGAATGGCCGACACGCGCCACGCCATCGCCGAAGAGATCGTCGCCGCAGCCGTCATGCGCGGTGGCGAGCGTCTGTACGGCAAGACCATAGCGGCAGAAAAACGCGCGCGGCTGGCCACCGCCGGTGTCTTCCTCGTGCGTGACGCCGTTGCCGCCGTCGAACGTCCATTGCGGTGCCGTCATCGCATCGACGCTGGCGGACGACAGCAGCCGCACGCCGTCGACCTCGCCATTGCCGAGGAACAGGCGGCCGATCTTCGCCAGCCCGTTCGCCGAGATGCGCAGCCCACCCTGCGGCGAGAACAGGGCACCGTTCTCGCCGGCCTTCCAGCGGGCGAGGTCGCAGTCCGCACCTTCCTCGGTCACCACGGCACAGGCGGGTTTGCCGGCCCGGTTCTCGTCGCGCACCGGTGCGCCGTCGCGGTACAGCACGACCGCGCGTGTGGCGGTGGCGGCGTCGCAGCTTTCCCAGTTGAAGCAGGCATCGAGCTTCAATGGTTCCAGCACCAGTCGGCGCATCAGCAGGTCGAAACGCTCACCGGTGACGTTCTCCATCGCCATCGCCACCAGCGGGAAGTTGAGGTTGGTGTAGCGGAAGTGCGTACCGGGCGCATGCGCGTCGTCCCAGGCGTTGGGATCGTCGAGGATGCCTTTCAGCGGCTGGCCCAGCGGTGTGGCGTAGTAGCCGGCCGCATCGGTCAGGCTGGAGCGGTGCGACAGCAGCAGGCGCAGGGTGATCGGTGTGTCGGGAAACTTCGGATGGCGCAGCGTCCAGCCCAGGTATGTCGAGATGTCGGCATCGAGATCGAGCTTGCCGGCCTCGACCAGCCGCATCACGCCGATCGTGGTCACCAGCTTGGAGATCGAGGCGACGCGCACCGGATCGTCGGCGGTGACCTTGCGGCCGGTAGTCAGGTCCGCCATGCCTTCCACCTGCGTGCTGGTGATGCCGTTGCGGTCGAAGGCCACGCGGACCTGCGCGACGGGTTCGCCCGCTGAAGCCATTGCCGCGACGGCGAGGCAGGGCAGCAGGGCCAGGATGCGGATACGACGGAAGGACATGCGCCAGCGCCTTGCGGGAACCGGCCCCGACTTTACTTCATCGTCGGCATCACGAACTCGGCCGTGTGGGTCTCCGGCCAGCGAGCGGTGATCGTCTTCAGCCGCGTGTAGAAGCGCACGCCATCCGGACCATGTACGTGCAGGGGGCCGAAGATCGAGCGCTTCCAGCCGCCGAAGCTGTGGAAGGCCATCGGCACCGGGATCGGCACGTTGATGCCGACCATGCCGGCCTGCACGCGATGGGCGAACTCGCGCGCCGCGCCGCCGTCGCGGGTGAACACGGCAGTGCCGTTGCCGTATTCGTGCTCGTTGACCAGGCGCAGCGCGGCATCGAGATCCGGCACGCGCATGACGCACAGCACCGGCCCGAAAATCTCCTCGCGGTAGATCGTCATGTCCGGCGTGACGCGGTCGAACAGGCAACCGCCGAGGAAGAAGCCGTCCGCATGGCCGTCGACCACATGGCCGCGTCCATCGACGACGAGATCCGCGCCTTCCGCCACGCCGGCGTCGACATAACCACGCACCTTGTCGCGGTGTGCGCCGGTGACCAGCGGGCCCATTTCGGGATCGAGGCATCCGGGCCCTATCTTCAATGCGGCGACCTTCGGTGCGAGGTTCGCCACCAGCGCATCCGCGGTGGCGTCGCCCACGCAGACCGCCACGGAGATCGCCATGCAGCGCTCGCCGGCCGAGCCGTAGCCTGCGCCCAGCAGCGCGGAGACCGCGCCGTCGAGATCGGCATCGGGCAGCACGACCATGTGGTTCTTCGCGCCGCCCAGCGCCTGCACGCGCTTGCCGTTGGCGGAGCCGCGCGCGTAGATGTATTCGGCGATCGGCGTGGAGCCGACGAAACTCAACGCCTGCACGCGCGGTTCGTCGAGCAGCGCATCCACCGCCACCTTGTCGCCGTGCAGCACGTTGAACACCCCGTCCGGCAGGCCTGCCTGCTTCAGCAGGTCGGCCATGAACAATGCGGCGGACGGATCGCGTTCCGACGGCTTCAGTACAAAGGTGTTGCCGCAGGCCAGGGCCACCGGGAACATCCACAGCGGCACCATCGCGGGGAAATTGAACGGGGTGATGCCGGCGACGACGCCGAGCGGCGCGTATTCGCTCCACGAATCGACATCGCGCCCGACGTTCATCGAATGCTCGCCCTTGAGCAGGTGCGGGATGCCGCAGGCGAACTCGACCACTTCCAGCCCGCGCGTCACTTCGCCGCGCGCGTCGGAGAGCACCTTGCCGTGCTCGGACGTGATGATCTTCGCGAGGTCGCCGGCGTGCTTCTCCAGCAGTTCCTTGAAACGGAACATCACCCGCGCACGGTTCAGTGGCGTGGTGGCGGCCCAAGCAGGGAAAGCGGCGGACGCGGCGTCCACCGCCTGCTTCACGTCATCGACCGAGGCCAGCGGCACGCGTGCGGTGACGGTGCCGGTGGCGGGGTCGTAGACATCGCCGAAGCGGCCTCTGTCGCCTTCCACCCGTTGTCCGTTGAAGAAGTGATGCAACGCTTCGGTCATGGCGGACTACCTTGCTGTCTCCCTCGCCCCGCGCGCGGGGAGAGGGTGCCCGAAGGGCGGGTGAGGGGCGACGGCGCCCGGATCTTCAGTCTTGGAAGTGTTTCGAGTGTTGCGCTTTCCAGTCGCTCGATTGGCTCGCTATCGTCGAGGCGGCCATGGCTCCGGCGTGCCCCTCATCCGCCCTTCGGGCACCTTCTCCCCGCTTGCGCAGGGAGAAGGAACAGCGGGTTACGCCAGCGCTTCGCGCGCCGGCACGTAGGTGTAGCCGAGGTCGTCGGCGACGGCCTTGTAGGTCACCTTGCCGGCGTGCACGTTCAGGCCGTTGAGCAGGTGTTCGTCGTCCAACAGCGCCTGCTTCGCGCCCTTGTTCGCCAGTTGCACGGCGAAGGGCAGGGTGGCATTGGTCAGCGCGAACGTGGACGTGCGGGCGACGCCGCCCGGCATGTTGGCCACGCAGTAGTGGATGATGCCGTCCACTTCGTACGTCGGGTTCTGGTGGGTGGTGGCCTTCGAGGTCTCGAAGCAGCCGCCCTGGTCGATCGCCACGTCCACCAGCACCGAGCCGGGACGCATCAGCTTCAGCTGATCGCGCGAGACCAGCTTCGGCGCGGCGGCACCGGGAATCAGTACCGCACCGATCACCAGGTCGGTGTCGGGCAGGCGCTCTTCGATGGCGTCGCGGGTCGAGTAGATCGTGGTCAGCTGGTGGCCGTACAGCTCGTCCAAGTACTTCAGGCGGTCGAGCGAGCGGTCGAGGATGGTGACGTGCGCGTTCATACCCATCGCCATGCGCGCGGCATTGATGCCGACCACGCCGCCGCCGATCACCAGCACTTCCGCCGGCTTCACGCCGGGCACGCCGCCGAGCAGCACGCCGGAGCCGCCCTGCGCCTTCTCCAGTGCATGCGCGCCGGCCTGGATCGACATGCGGCCGGCCACTTCCGACATCGGCGCCAGCAGCGGCAGGCCGCCCCTGCGGGCGGTGACGGTTTCGTAGGCGATGCAGGTGGCGCCGGAGGCGACCAGCGCCTTGGTCTGTTCCGGATCGGGTGCGAGGTGCAGGTAGGTGTAGAGCACTTGGCCGGGGCGCAGCATGGCGCACTCGTTCGGCTGCGGCTCCTTGACCTTGATGATCATGTCGGCGCGGGCAAAGATTTCCGCGGCCGTGTCGACGATCTCCGCACCGGCCTTGACGTACTGCTCATCGGTCAGGCCGATGGCCTTGCCGCCGTCGCGCTGGACGATGACCTGGTGGCCGTTGGCCACCAGCTCGCGGGCGCCGGACGGGGTAAGTCCGATGCGGTATTCGTGGTTTTTGATTTCCTTGGGGACGCCGATCAGCATGGTGCTCTCCAGTAGCGGGAAGGGGCTTCGCGCGAGGGGGAGCGCTGGTGCCGTTGGTCCGTAATTTTACGCGGTTGCCCGTATGGTGTCCGCCAGGACATTCACGATCCGGTCGATGTGGTCCTTTTCCACGATCAGCGGCGGCGACAGGGCGATGACGTCGCCGGTGACGCGGGTCAACAGGTGGCCGTCGTGGAAGGCGCGGGCGAAGACGTCGTAGGCGCGGGTGCCGGGCGCGCCAGCGCGCGGGGCCAGTTCGATGGCGCCGACCAGGCCGATGTTGCGGATGTCGATGATGTTCGGCAGTCCCTTCAGCGAGTGCAGCGCTTCCTGCCAGTAGTCGCCCAGCGACAAGGCCTTGTCGAACAGGTGTTCCTCTTCGTACGTATCCAGCGTGGCGAGCGCGGCGGCGCAGGCCAGTGGATGGCCGGAGTAGGTATAGCCATGGAACATGTCGATGGCATTGTCCGGCCCGTTCATGAAGGCGTCGAACAGCCGCTCGGACACGAAGGTGGCGCCCATCGGCACGCAACCGTTGGTGATGCCCTTGGCGGCGGTGATCATGTCCGGGGTGACGCCGAAGCGCTGCGCACCGAAGGCATGGCCGACGCGGCCGAAGCCGGTGATCACTTCGTCGAAGATCAGCAGGATCCCGTGCTTGTCGCAGATCTCGCGCAGGCGCTGCAGGTAGCCTTCCGGCGGGATGACGACGCCGGCCGAGCCCGAGACCGGCTCGACGATGACGGCCGCAATCGTCGAGGCGTCGTACAGCGCGATCTGGCGTTCGAGGTCTTCGGCCAGTTCGATGCCGTGCGGCGGCAGGCCCTTCGAGAACGCGTTGCGCGACACGTCCAGCGTATGGCGGATGTGCGAGACGGCCGGCAGGCCCGGGCCGAACCACTTGCGGTTGTTCGGCAGGCCGCCCACCGACATGCCGCCGAAGCCGACGCCGTGGTAGCCCTTCTCGCGGCCGATGAAGCGCGTGCGCTGGCCTTCGCCGCGCACGCGGTGGTAGGCCAGCGCTATCTTCAGCGCGCTGTCGACGGCTTCCGAGCCGGAGTTGCTGAAGAACACCTTGTTGAGGTCGCCCGGCGCCAGTGCGGCCAGGCGCTCGGCCAGCTTGAACGGCAGCGGCGAGCTCATCGAGAAGTTGGGCGCGAAGTCGAGCGTGCCGATCTGCTGCCTCACCGCCTCGACGATGCGCGGCCGCGCGTGTCCTGCATTGCAGCACCACAGGCCGGCGGTGGCGTCGAGCACCTCGTTGCCGTCGACGTCCTTGTAGTACATGCCGGACGCGCTGGCGAGCAGGCGCGGCTTGGCCTTGAACTGCTTGTTCGCTGTGAACGGCATCCAGAAATGGTCCAGCGAACCGGGCGCGTCCAGGTTCTGGCGCGCGTAGTGCTCGGCCAGGGCGGAGGGGGTGTCGTCAGCGCTCATCACGGCTCCGGGGCAAGGACTGGGCGCAGCTTAGCGCGTTGAAAAAACTTTACAACCGTGCCGAAGGTCGGATCTGACGTGTTTCGCCCATCCCGGCCGTCGTTGTTCAGCGGGTTGAAGAATTGCCCGGGTGCCACGGATTGACCGGCCTGTCGCGGGGTGTAAAGTATCCCGCAACACTTCGGTCTTCCGGCAAGGATGGTGATGGACATCGGCGCACGCCTGCAACTGGTCCGCAAATCCAAAGACCTCAGCCAGCGCGAGCTGGCCAAACGCGTGGGCGTCACCAACAGCACCATCTCGCTGATCGAGCAGAACAAGGTCAGTCCGTCGGTCAGTTCGCTGAAGAAGGTGCTGGACGGCATCCCGATCTCCCTCGCCGACTTCTTCACCCTCGACCTCGAGAAGGGGCTGCCCGACAGCCCGTTCTACGTGGCCGACGAGCTGCCGGACGTGGGCAGCAACGGCATCCATTATTTCCTCGTCGGCCAGCATCGCCCGCAGCGGCAGATGTGCATCCTGCGCGAGGTGATGCCGCCGGGCAGCGACACCGGCGACAGCATGCTGGCGCACGACGGCGAGGAAGGCGGCGTGGTGATCGCCGGCGAGGTCGAGGTCACCGTCGGCGAGCAGGTCCGCGTGCTGAAGGCCGGCGAAGGCTATTACTTCGAGAGCCGCGTGCCGCACCGGTTCCGCAATGTCGGCGAGGTGGACGCGGTGATCGTCAGCGCGAATACGCCGGCGACGTTCTGAATGATTCAAGCCCCTCTCCCATCGGCGACCGGAGGAAGTCCCGTGGGAGAGAGGGGTTGGGGTGAGGGTCCGGCGAAGCCTGTGAGTTACCGGCGTCGTGGACTCCGCCGAACCCTCATCCGGCGCTTCGCGCCACCTTCTCCCGGTGGGAGAAGGGAAACCTAGCCAGGAGTTCCCATGACCGCACCCCGCACGCAACAGGACTGGCAGGCGATGGCCGCCGGTCTGTCGATCCGTACGCAGGCCTTCATCGATGGCAAGTACGTCGATGCGGCATCCGGCAAGACGTTCGACTGCATCAGCCCGATCGACGGGCGCGTGCTGGGCCAGGTGGCCGACGGGCAGGAAGAGGACATCAACCGCGCCGTCGCCGCGGCGCGGCGCAGCTTCGAGGCGGGTGCGTGGTCGAACGCGCGCCCGACGCACCGCAAGAAGGTGCTGCTGAAATTCACCCAGCTGATCGAGCTGCATGCCGACGAACTGGCGCTGCTTGAGTCGCTCGACATGGGCAAGCCGGTCGGTGACGCGCGCAGCGTCGATCTCGGCGCGACCATCCGCTGCATGGGCTGGACCGCCGAGGCGCTGGACAAGGTCTACGGCGAAGTCGCCGCCACCGGTCCGGACGAACTCGGCCTGATCACGCGCGAACCGCTGGGCGTGGTCGGCGCCATCGTGCCGTGGAACTTCCCGCTGCTGATGGCGTCGTGGAAGCTGGCGCCGGCGCTGGCGACCGGCAACTCCATCGTGTTGAAGCCGTCCGAGAAATCGCCGCTGACCGCGATCCGCCTGGCCGAGATCGCCATCGAGGCCGGTATCCCGGCCGGCGTGCTCAACGTGGTGCCGGGCTTCGGCAAGACCGCTGGCGAGCCGCTCGCGCTGCACATGGACGTGGACGGGTTGGTGTTCACCGGATCCACCGCGGTCGGCAAGCGGCTGCTGCAATGCGCCGGTCTGTCGAACATGAAACGCGCCTACATGGAGTGCGGCGGCAAAAGCCCGAACATCGTGTTCGCCGATGCGCATGATCTCGGCGTCGCAGCGAAGGCGGCGGCGGGCGGCATCTTCTACAACCAGGGCGAGGTCTGCACGGCGGCCTCGCGCCTGCTGGTCGAGCGCTCGATCAAGGACGAGTTCGTCGCCCGCGTGGTCGAGGCCGGCAAGGCGATGCGCCCGCGCCATCCGCTCGATCCTGGCGCGCCGATGGGTGCGATGGTCGACGAAGGGCAGACGCAGCGCGTGCTGGACTACATCGAGAAGGGCAAGGCCGAAGGTGCGCGCCTGGCGCTGGGCGGAACGCGCGCCGAGGTGGAGGCCGGCGGCTGCTACATCGAGCCGACCGTGTTCGACGACGTGGCGCATGAGCACACCATCAGCCGCGAGGAGATCTTCGGCCCGGTGCTGTCGGTGATCGGTTTCGACAGCGAGGAAGAAGCCCTGCGCATGGCCAACGACAGCGAGTACGGCCTGGCCGCTGGCGTATGGACGCGCGACATCAGCCGCGCGCACCGGGTGGCGCGCAAGCTGCGTGCGGGCAGTGTGTGGGTCAACTACTGGGACGGCGGCGACATGACCGCACCGTTTGGCGGCTACAAGCAGTCCGGCAACGGCCGCGACAAGTCGCTGCATGCCTTCGACAAGTACACCGAGATGAAGGCGACCTGGATCAACCTGGGTAGCTGAGGCACGGCTCCCTTCTCCCCGCGCGGCGGCGACATGCTGTTCCTTCTCCCCGCAAGCGGGGAGAAGGTGCCCAACGGGCGGATGAGGGGCGAGCGCGGTAACGAATCGGGCGCGCAGCTCTCGCATCTCCGTTCGCCCCTCACCCGCCCCCGTATCAAGTACGGGGCAGGCTCTTCGGGCACCCTCTCCCCGCAAGCAGGGAGAGGGACTTCCCATTGCGTACCAAAGGGTGGTGGTTCTGCCAGAATCGCCCCGACCCACCGACCGGCCCGTCCATGAATGCCACCGCCGCTGCCTCCACGCCCACCAACTCGCCGGGGCGCGTGCTGTTCGCCAGTCTGATCGGCACCACCATCGAGTTCTTCGATTTCTACATCTACGCGACGGCGGCGGTGCTGGTGTTCCCGCACCTGTTCTTCCCGCAGGGCGATCCGACCACCGCGACGCTGCAGTCGTTCGCCACCTTCGCGCTGGCCTTCATCGCACGACCGGTCGGCTCGGCGCTGTTCGGCCACTTCGGCGACCGCGTCGGCCGCAAGGCGACGCTGGTGGCAGCGCTGCTGACGATGGGCATTTCCACGGTGCTGATCGGCCTGCTGCCGACCTACGCGCAGGTCGGCATCGTGGCGCCGTTGCTGCTGGCGCTGTGCCGGCTGGGGCAGGGCATCGGCCTGGGCGGCGAATGGGGCGGGGCGGTGCTGCTGGCGACCGAGAATGCGCCGCCCGGCAAGCGCGCGTGGTACGGAATGTTCCCGCAGCTGGGTGCACCGCTCGGCTTCCTCTGCTCGACCGGCATCTTCCTGCTGCTGACCGAGGTGATGAGCGACGCGCAGTTCCTCGCCTGGGGCTGGCGCATCCCCTTCGTCGCCAGCGCAGTGCTGGTGTTCGTCGGCCTGTGGGTGCGGCTGAGCATCGCCGAGACGCCGGATTTCCAGAAGACGCTTGACCAGGACGAGCGCGTCAAGGTGCCGATGCTGACCGCCGTGCGCGAGCATCCGTTCGCGCTGGTGACCGGCACCTTCGCGCTGGTCGCCACCTTCGTGCTGTTCTACCTGATGACGGTGTTCGCGCTGAGCTGGGGGACGTCGAAGCTGGACTACTCGCGCGAGCATTTCCTGATGCTGCAGATGGTCGGCGTGCTGTTCTTCGCGCTGACCATCCCGGTATCGGCGCTGTACGCGGACCGCTACGGGCGGCGCAACGCGATGATCGTGGCCACGTTGCTGATCATCGGCTTCGGCTTCCTGTTCGCGCCGCTGCTGGAATCCGGCAGCGACCTAGGGGTGCTGGCGTTCCTGGCATTGGGGTTGGGCGCGATGGGCCTGACCTACGGGCCGTGCGGCACGATCCTGGCGGAGATGTTTCCCACGGCCGTGCGCTACACGGGCGCATCGCTGGCGTTCAACCTGGCCGGCATCCTGGGCGCCTCGCCGGCACCGTACATCGCCACGCGACTCGGTGAGCGCTACGGGCTGGCGTCGGTGGGCTGGTATCTGGCGGCGATGGCCGCGATGACGCTGCTGGCGTTGCTGGTCATGCCGCGACGCAGTGCGTCCCGTTAACCGAACAGGCGCTTCACGGTGCGGCTGAGCCAGCCGCCCTGCTGGTGGTCGCGGACGAACTGGTTGAGGTGGCGCTTCACCGAGTCCGCATAGGCCTTGTCGTCGTTGCGGATGTGGTTGAACAGCCAGCGCGACAGCATGCTGCGCAGCTCGTCCACGATGTCCTCGCCGGCCTCGAAGCGCAGGCGGTACTCGGACACGCGCTTGGTGAACACCTCGTGCACACGCTTGTGCGCGGCGCTGAACGGGTAGCCGGCTTCCTCCATCAGCTCTTCCTCGAAGGCGAAGTGCGACAGCGTGTAGTCGACCAGTTCGTCGATCACCTCGCCGACGGCGAAGCGTTCCATCGATTTCTGGGTCACGTGGAGGTGATTGATCATCTCCACGATGCGGCGATGCTGGCCATCGATGATGTCGATGCCCGTGTCCATGTCGTCCTGCCAGATCAGCAGTGTCATGTGCGGATTCCCCCTGCCGGCGGATGCCGGAATGCAGGGGGAATCTAGGTGCGCGCTCCCGTCGCGGCATTGATTCCGATCAATGTCGCATGCGGCCGACAGTCGCAGGGACCGGAATCGCAGGTGTGGGAGCGACGTAAGTCGCGAGCTTTTGTCTCAAAGACTGCAAAGCTCGCGACTTACGTCGCTCCCACAGGGATCGCAGTGGCGGCTTAGCCGCTCGATACCACCCGGTTGCGGCCGCCGGCCTTGGCCAGGTACAGGCGCCGGTCGGCTTCGCTGATCAGGTGGTTGAGCGTCTGGCCGGGGAAGCGGGTACGGAACACGCCGATGCTGACGGTCATGCGCAGCTTGTGGCTGCCGACGTCGACTTCCAGGGCCTCGATGGCTGCGCGCAGCGACTCGAAGTACTCCACCGACTCGTGTTCGCCCAGGTACGGCACCAGCGCGCAGAACTCCTCGCCGCCGAAGCGGGCGATCAGGTCCTGCGTGCCGGCGTGGCGCGCGATGGCCTGGGCAGCCGCCTTCAGCGCGACGTCGCCGGCCTCGTGGCCGTAGCTGTCGTTGATGTGCTTGAAGTGGTCGATGTCGATGATGGCGGCGGTGACGGCCTGCTGGCGCCCCAGCGTGTTCGGCAGCAGCGCGTGGCATTCGGCGAGGAAGTGGCGGCGGTTCGGCAGGCCGGTCAGGAAGTCGCGGGTGGCGAGGTCCTGCAGCGTACCGATCAGTTCCAGCTGGTCGATGTTCTGCGACACGCGGCAGAAGAATTCCTCGCGCGAAAAGGGTTTATGCAGGAAGTCGTTGGCGCCGCTCTTCAGGAAACGCGGCACCAGGCTGCCGTCGCTGGTGCCGGAGATGCCGATGATCGCCAGGTGGTCGCGCGCATGCCGCGCGCGCAGGCGGCGGGTGAATTCGTGGCCCTTCATGCCGGGCATTTCCTGGTCGACGATGGCCAGGCGGATGTCCGGATTCGCGTCCAGCATCGCCAGGCCGGCTTCACCGTCGGCCGCTTCCACCACGCGGAAGCCGTACATCGACAGCAGCGCCGCCGCATGCTGGCGGGCGGAACGGGAGTCGTCGACGATCAGCGCGGCGATGCGGCGGTTGCGCTCCAGGCGCTGCACCAGCCAGACCAGATAGTCGATGCTGCCGGGCGTGTTCTTGAGCACGTAGTCCACGACCTGCCGGCGCAGGACCTGCTCGCGCATCGCGTCGTCGTAGACGCCACTGACCACGACCGTCGGCAGCTGGCGCGACAGGAAGAACTCGACCACCTCGTCGTGGCTGCCATCGGCCAGCACCAGGCTGGTGACGGCCATGAACCAGTCCGGATGCTTTTCCAGCGCCGTGCGTGCCTCGCCCAGCGTGGCCGCGTAGACCACGGGCAGGTTGAGCTTCTGCTCGATGGCCTCGCCGATCAGCCGCGCGTGCGTGCGCGAGTTCTCCACCACCAGGATGCGCTGGGGGAGAGGGGCGGCGTTGGCGATGGTGGGTGCGACGCGTTGCGGACTGGACATGCTCGGGGAGGCCGAGGAAGGTTTCCTGTCACGTCTATCGGCGCCTGCGGGCGGAACTTGAGAGCGGCGTCACGGAACAGGGCGCCGCGGTGGACGCCCTACCAGAGCGCGTCGCGCAGCTTGTACCAGGCCATGGCCGCAACCAGCAGCGGCGTGCGCAGGGTGCGGCCACCGGGGAACGGGTGGTGACGGATCTTTGCGAACAGGTCCAGCCGCTCCGACTGGCCGCGGATGGCCTCGGCCATCACCGTGCCCGCCAGTCCCGCCGCGATCAGGCCATGGCCGGAGAAGCCCTGCGCGAAATACAGGTTCGGCGACAACCGCCCCCAGTGCGGGGCGCGGTTGAGCGAGATGTCGATCATGCCGCCCCACAGGTACTCGATGCCGACGTCGCGCAGCTGCGGGAAGACGCGGTGCATGCGCCGCGTCATCACGCCGCGCAGGTTGGGCGGGGTCATCGTCGAATAGCTGGCGCGCCCGCCGAACAGCAGGCGGTGGTCGCGGCCCAGGCGGAAGTAGTCCAGCGCCCAGTTGGTGTCGGCCACCGCCATGTCGTTGCGGATCAGCTCGCGTGCGCGCGCTTCGCCGAGCGGCGGGGTGGCGGCGATGTAGGTGCCGACCGGCATCATCCGCGACTCCAGTTCCGGCGCGATACCGCGCAGCAAGGCATTACCGGCCAGTATCGCGGTGTCGCAGACGACTTCGCCGTGTGCGGTCTTCAATACCGGACGCGTCCCCCGCACGAGCTCCGTCACGCGGGAGCCTTCGAAGATGCGCACACCGGCGTCCAGCGCGGCGCGTCCGAGCCCCAGCGCATAGGCCAGCGGGTGCAAGTGGCCGCTGACCGGGTCGTACATCGCGCCCAGGTAACGGTCGCTGGCGAGTTCGCTGCGCAGGCGCTCGCGGTCCCACCACTGAACCGGATGGCCGTAGCGGGTGTTGAAGTCCTCGACGGCCTCTTCCACGTCGCGCTGCTGGCGCGGCTTGATCGGCACGGTGGCGTGGCCATCGCGCCAGTCACAGTCGATGCCGTGCCGGTCGATGCGACCGCGCAGCCAGCGCAGGCCGTCCACCGACATGTCGAACATCTTCTTCGCGTCGTCGAAGCCGATCAGCGCTTCCAGCTTGGCCTCGCCACAGCCGAAGCCGGCGATCGCCTGGCCGCCGTTGCGGCCCGACGCGCCCCAGCCGATGCGCTCGGCCTCCAGCACGACGACCTTGTAGCCGGCTTCGGCCAGTTCCAGCGCTGCAGACAGGCCGGTATAGCCGGCGCCGAGGATGCAGACGTCGGCTTCGATCCGGCCCTCCAGGGCTGGCTGGGCGGGCAGGGGTGTAGCGCTGGCGGCGTACCAGCTGTCGGGATAAGTCAGCCTATCCTGAGCCGGGCTCATGACCGATCGATCCCGTCATTCCTGCGAAAGCAGGAATCCATCTCGCTGTTGATTTGTCGCTGTTGGGGCGCAAAAGCAACATGGATTCCGGCGTGCGCCGGAATGACGATGGAAGGTGTGCGTGCCATCCCCATCACACCGACCGCAGGTACCACGCGTACTCCAGATCGGTCACCTCGGTATAGAAGCTGTGCATCTCCTTGAGCTTCTGCTGGCCGTAGATGTGCTGGAACGAGGTGCCGAACTGTTCGCGGATGAACTCGCTGCCCATGAACGACCCGATCGCCTCGCGCCAGAACGGCGTGCGGATCTCGGTCTGGTCGTAGGCGTTGCCGGTGATCGGCGGGCCGGGGTCGAAGCCCTGTTCGATGCCGTGCAGCATGCCGGCGAGCACCGCAGCGGTGACCAGATAGATGTTGGCGTCGGCGCCGGCGATGCGGTGCTCGATGCGTGTATTGGCCTCGTCGCTGTGCGGGATGCGCATGGCGACGGTGCGGTTGTTGTAGCCCCACACATCGTTGAGCGGGACGAACGCATTCAGTACGAAGCGCCGGTAGCTGTTGGCGTGCGGCGCGAACAGCAGCAGCGCATCCTGGTCGCTGCGCTGCAGACCGCCGATGGCATGCTTCAGCGCGTCGGCCGGAGCGGAGGGCGGCGAGGCGAAGATGTTGCGGCCGTCGGCATCCAGCACGCTGGCGTGGATATGCATGCCGCTGCCGGCTTGTTCGGCGAACGGCTTGGCCATGAAGCTGGCCATCAGGCCCTGCTGCTGCGCGACCGCCTTGATCGCGCGCTTCAGGTAGATGGCATCGTCGCAGGCGAGCAGGGCGTCGTCGCGGTGCTTGAGGTTGATCTCGAACTGGCCCGGCGCGTACTCCGCCACCGCGGTGTCGGCCGGGATGCGTTGCGCACGGCACGCCGCAGCGACCGCGTCGGTGAAGCCGCGGTAATCGTTGAGGTCTTCCATGTAGTAGACCTGCGTGCTGGTGTTGCGCACGCCGGTCACCGGATTGAGCGAGGTGCGCGGACGGCCCGCATCGTCCAGACGCTGGTCGAACAGGTAGAACTCCAGTTCCACCGCCACCACCGGCTTCAGGCCGCGGGCGGCATAGCGCGCCAGCACGCGCTTGAGCACCTCGCGTGGGTTCGCCTCAAACATGCCGCCCTGCGCGTCTTCCATGCTCAGCAGCAACTGCGCGGCGGGGCGGGGCGACCACGGCACCGGCCGCAGCGAGCCGGCTACGGGACGGCAGATGCGGTCCTCGTCGCCGATGTCGTAGCCCAGCCCGGTTTCCTCCACCGTGTTGCCGGTGATGTCGGTGGCGATCAGCGACATCGGCAGGCACACGCCGTCGCGGTAGACCTTCTCCAGTGCGTCGCGGGTGATGCGTTTGCCGCGCAGCAGCCCGTTCATGTCCGGCAGCAGCAGGTCGACCTGCTCGCAATCGGGAAGCGCGGCCAGCGTGGCGGCATCGTCATCGGGCAGGGAAGGCGCAGCGGAATCGGGGCGCATGGTGGTCATCCAGGAGGCTGCGGGGCAGCTTAGCAGAGCGGTCGATGCGTCAAGAATACTCAACGGAAGAATTTCAGTAACCGGTAGAAATGCCCGAAATTGGTGCCGCAGCGCACCATATCAGCGCCGAAAACGTCATTCGGCGGCGTCGTGTTGTAAAAATAAAACGGCCGGGTTAACTTGCAGACAAGCCACTTCGGGCTTCCTGCATGACCCCGCTGCCGCGGGTCGGTCTGCCGACCGACCACAAGCAAATCGGTGCGCATCCCTTTCTTGCCGTCGGCGAGAAGTACGTCCGCGCCGTGGTCGACGGGGCCGGTTGCCTGCCACTGCTGGTGCCCACGCTGGATCCCGTCCTACCGCTGCGCCAACTGCTCGATGGCCTTGACGGCCTGTTGCTGACCGGCGCGGTGAGCAACATCGAGCCGCATCACTACAGCGACGAATCCAGTTATGAGGGCAACCTGCTGGACCCGCGCCGCGATGCGACCAATTTGCCGCTGATCCCGCTCGCGATCGAGATGGGTGTGCCCGTGCTGGCGATCTGCCGGGGCTTCCAGGAAGTGAACGTGGCCTTCGGCGGCAGCCTGTACCAGAAGGTGCACGAGCAGCCCGGCTTCATGGACCACCGCGAGAACACGGACGATCCGCTCGACGTGCAGTACGGGCCGGCGCACGACGTCGCACTGGTGCCCGGCGGGCTGCTCGCCACGCTGGTCGGCGATACGCAGGTCACCGTCAATTCGCTGCATGGCCAGGGCGTGCGCCGTCTGGGCGAAGGATTGGTGGTGGAAGCACAGGCGCCGGACGGGCTGATCGAGGCGTTCCGCCATGATGGACCGGCCTTCATGCTGGCCGTGCAATGGCATCCGGAATGGAAGGTCACGGAAAATCCGTTCTACCTGGCCATCTTCCGCGCGTTCGGCGACGCGTGCCGCGCCCGCGCGGCAGGGAGGAAAGCGTGAAGCGGCGGCACCCGCCGCCATGGGAGGGCGGGCGCTGACGCGCCCGTACTGCAGGCGACCGGCATTCGACGCCGGCCTTTTCCTCCCAGGACCGTCATTCCCATGAGCCAGAAACAAGCGCAACGAAAAAAGAAGCAGGCCGACACCGCCGAACTGTCCGAAAGCTCGCTGCGGCGCTGGTTGAAGGAACGCAGCATCACCGAGGTCGAGTGTCTGGTGCCGGACATCACCGGCAATGCGCGCGGCAAGATCATCCCGGCCGACAAGTTCAGCCACGACTACGGCACGCGCCTGCCGGAAGGCATCTTCGCCACGACCGTCACCGGCGACTATCCGGACGATTACTACGAACTGACCTCGCCGTCGGACTCGGACATGTTCCTGCGTCCCGACCCGGACACGGTGCGGATGGTGCCGTGGGCCGCCGATCCCACCGCACAGGTCATCCACGACTGCTATACGAAGGAAGGCAAGCCGCACGAACTGGCGCCGCGCAACGTGTTGCGCCGCGTGCTGGCCGCCTACGAGAAGGAAGGCCTGCGCCCGGTCGTGGCGCCGGAGCTGGAATTCTTCCTGGTGCAGAAGAACACCGACCCCGACTTTCCGCTGCTGCCGCCGGCCGGCCGGTCCGGGCGACCCGAAACGGCGCGTCAGTCGTACTCGATCGACGCGGTCAACGAGTTCGACCCCATCCTCGACCTGATGTACGACTACTGCGAGGCGATGGAGCTGGACGTGGACACGCTGATCCACGAATCCGGTGCCGCGCAGCTCGAAGTCAACTTCACCCATGACGATGCGCTGTCGCGCGCCGACCAGGTATTCCTGTTCAAGCGCACCATGCGCGAGGCGGCGCTGCGCCACGGCGTGTACGCCACCTTCCTGGCCAAGCCGATGGAGAACGAGCCCGGCAGCGCCATGCATATCCACCAGAGCCTGCTGGACATCAGGACCGGCCGCAACGTGTTCACCGGAAAGTCGGAAGGCAAGGGCAGCAAGCTGTTCGGGCACTACCTGGCGGGCCTGCAGAAGTACGTGCCGATGGCGATGGCGTTCTTCGGCCCCAACGTCAATTCCTACCGCCGGCTCGCGCTTGGCCAGGTGGCGCCGATCAACGTGCAGTGGGGCTACGACAACCGCACCTGCGGCCTGCGCGTGCCGATGGACACGCCGGAGAACATGCGCGTGGAGAGTCGCTTCGCCGGTTCCGACGCCAACCCGTATCTCGCCATGGCCGGCACGCTGGCCTGCGGCCTGCTCGGCATCCGCGAGCAGCTCAAGCCGACCGAACCGCTGGCCAGCAGCGCGCAGGACGTCGGCTTCGAACTGCCGCGTTCGCTGGGCGAGGCCCTGGACGAACTGGAGGGCTGCAAGCCGCTGCAGGAACTGATGGGCGCGCGCTTCGTGCGTGCGTACGTCTCGGTGAAGCGCAAGGAATACGAGACCTTCTTCCGCGTGATCAGCTCGTGGGAGCGGGAATTCCTGTTGTTGAACGTCTGACTGTTGTTTCCTTCTCCCGCCGGGAGAAGGTGGCGCGAAGCGCCGGATGAGGGTGCGGCGGAATCGGGATGGTTCACCACCGATGATTCCGCCGGACCCTCACCCCAACCCCTCTCCCGAAGGGAGAGGGGCTCAATAATTGGAGCTCACATGACCCAACTCGACACCCGCACCCTGCAGAAGCTCGATGCCGAGCACCACCTGCATCCGTTCAACGACAACGCCGCGCTGGCGAAGAAGGGCACGCGCATCCTCACCAAGGGCGAGGGGTGCTATGTCTGGGATGCCGACGGCAACCAGCTGCTCGATGCGTTCGCCGGCCTGTGGTGCGTCAACATCGGCTACGGACGCAAGGAACTGGGCGAGGTGGCGTCGAAGCAGATGACGCACCTGGCCTACTACAACAGCTTCTTCCAGTGCACGACCGAGCCGACCATCGCGCTCGCGGCGAAGCTGGCGGAGCTCGCGCCAGGCGACCTCAACCATTCCTTCTTCGTCAATTCCGGCTCGGAAGCCAACGACACCATCCTGCGCATGGTCCGCCACTTCTGGGCGGTGCAGGATCAGCCGCAGAAGAACATCTTCATCGGCCGCCACGACGGCTACCACGGCACCACCATGGCCGGCGCCAGCCTCGGCGGCATGAAGGGCATGCACAAGCAGGGCGGTCTTCCGATTCCGGACATCCACCACATCGATCCGCCGTTCTGGTTCGCCGATGGCGGCGACCTGTCCGAGGACGAGTACGGCCTGGTCGCGGCGCGCCGGCTGGAACAGAAGATCCTCGAACTCGGCCCGGACCGCGTGGCCGCCTTCATCGGCGAGCCCATCATGGGCGCGATCGGCGTCTACATCCCGCCGAAGACCTACTGGCCCGAGATCGAGCGCATCTGCCGGCAGTACGACGTGCTGCTGGTGGCCGACGAAGTCATCTGCGGCTTCGGTCGTACCGGCGAGTGGTTCGGTTCGCAGTACTTCGGGTTCCAGCCGGACATCATGCCGATCGCCAAGGGCATCACCTCGGGCTACATCCCGCTGGGTGCGGCCATGTTCAACGACCGCGTGGCGAAGGTGCTGAAGGAGCAGGGCGGCGAACTGGCGCACGGCGCCACGTATTCCGGCCATCCGGTCTGCGCGGCGGTGGCGCTGGAGAACATCCGCATCCTGCAGGACGAGAAGATCGTCGAGACCGCCAAGACCGAGATCGCGCCCTACCTGGCGCAGCGCTGGGCCGAACTGGGCGAGCACCGGCTGGTCGGACAGGCGCGCATCGCCGGCATGGTCGGTGCACTGGAACTGGTGCCGGACAAGGGCAAGCGCGCGTTCTTCCCCGAGCGCGGCACGGTGGGCCCGCGCTGCCGCGACCACGCGCTGAAGCACGGGTTGATCCTGCGCGCGACCTGGGACGCCATGCTGCTCTCGCCGCCGCTGATCATCACCCGTGAGCAGGTCGACGAACTGTTCGACAAGACATGGAAGGCGCTCAACGACACCGCGACGGACCTGGGCATGTGAGGTCACGGCATGGTCCGTGCGCTGCGTCACAGCGTCGCAGCCACGGCGTATGATGGTTCCATCCCCCGATCCTGTTCCATGGAGACCCCGATGAAGCTCAAGACCCTCACCGTCATGCTGGCCGCCGCCGTGCTGGCCGCCTGTGGCGGCAAGGACGACAAGGCCGCCGACGGCGCATCGTCGAAGACGCTCAACGTCTACAACTGGTCCGACTACATCGCCGAGGACACCATCCCGAACTTCGAGCAGCAGTCGGGCGTCAAGGTCACCTACGACGTGTTCGACAGCGACGAGATGGTCGAGACCAAGCTGCTGGCCGGCAGCAGCGGCTACGACGTGGTGGTGCCCTCGCTGAGCTTCCTCGGCCGGCAGATCCAGGCGGGCGTGTTCCTGCCGCTGGACAAGAGCAAGATCCCCAACCTGAAGAACGTCGACCCGAAGATGCTGGAGCGCATCGCGCTGCAGGATCCGGGCAACCAGTTCGCCGTGCCCTACCTGTGGGGCACCAGCGGCATCGGCTACAACGTCGACAAGATCAAGGCCATCTTCGGCGACACCGCCGTCACCGGCAGCTGGGACGTGGTGTTCAAGCCGGAGAACGCGGCCAAGCTGAAGGACTGCGGCATCACCGTGCTGGACACGCCGTCGGAGCTGATCCCGATCGCGCTGAACTACCTGGGCGAGGATCCGCACAGTTTCGACCCGGCCGTCATCGACAAGGCCGCGGCGCTGCTGAAGACAATCCGTCCGTACATCCGCAACTTCCACTCGTCCTCGTACATCAACGATCTGGCCAATGGCGACGTGTGCCTCGTGGTCGGCTGGTCGGGCGACATCATCCAGGCGCGCGACCGCGCCGCCGAGTCGGGCAATGGCGTGAACGTGGCGTACTCCATTCCGAAGGAAGGCGCGCCGCAGTGGTTCGACATGCTGGCCATCCCGAAGGACGCCAAGCACGTCGACAACGCCTACGCCTTCATCAACTACCTGCTGGACCCGAAGGTCGCGGCGGCCAACACCAACTACGTGACCTATCCGAACCCGGTGCCGTCGTCGAAGCCGATGGTCGACAAGGCCATCGCGGATGATCCGACGATCTATCCGCCGGCGGACGTGGACGCGAAACTGTTCACCTTCGCGGTGCTGCCGCCGGAAGTGGATCGCCAGTACACGCGCATCTGGACGGAGCTGAAGACCGGGCGCTGAAACACACAAGGGCGCGTGCCGTGACGGACGCGCCCTTCGTCATCGTGGCATCGCCCGAGGGAGCGGGTGGCGCCACCGGGGAGGGGTGGGGAGCACGACGGCACGGAACCGGCCACAGCAATGACAGCACGCCCGCGGCGGCCCAGGCCGGTCCGGGACCACATCAAGGCGCCCTCGCGGGCCGAACGGAGAGAGATTGATGAAACTGCGCGTACTGGCAACCACCCTGGCCCTCTGTACCCTTGCCGCCTGCGGCGGGAAATCCGGCAGTGACGGCGGCACCGACACCGGTGGCGCCAAGCAGGTCAACGTCTACAACTGGTCGGACTACATCGCCGAGGACACCATCCCGAACTTCGAGAAGGCCACCGGCATCAAGGTGACCTACGACGTGTTCGACAGCAACGAAGTGCTGGAGACCAAACTGCTGGCCGGCAGCAGCGGCTACGACGTGGTGGTGCCGACGATGAACTTCCTCGGCCGCCAGATCCAGGCCGGCGTGTTCCTGCCGCTGGACAAGAGCAAGATCCCCAACTACGCCAACCTGGACCCCGCCGTCATGAAGCGGCTGGAGAACCAGGACCCCGGCAACCAGTACGCCATTCCGTACATGTGGGGCACCACCGGCATCGGCTACAACGTCGACAAGGTCAAGGCCGCGTTCGGCAACACCGACATCGCCAACAGCCTGGACATCGTGTTCAAGCCGGAGAACATCAGCAAGCTCAAGGACTGCGGCGTGACGTTCCTCGATACGCCGTCCGAGATCATCCCGATCGCACTGAACTACCTGGGCGAGGATCCGAACAGCCACGATCCGGCGGTGATCGACAAGGCGGCCGCGCTGCTGAAGACGATCCGCCCGTACATCACCAACTTCCATTCCTCGCAGTACATCGACGCGATGGCCAACGGCGACACCTGCCTGGTGGTCGGCTGGTCCGGCGACATCATCCAGGCACGCGACCGCGCCGCCGACGCCAAGAACGGCGTCAACATCGCCTATGCCATCCCGAAGGAGGGCGCACCGCAGTGGTTCGACATGCTGGCCATCCCGAAGGATGCCAAGCACCTGGACGAGGCGTACGCCTTCATCAACAACCTGCTCGATCCGCAGGTGATGGCCAACAACTCCAACTTCATCAGCTATCCGAATGCCATTCCCAAGGCCAAGGCGCTGATGGACAAGTCGATCACCGACGATCCGACCATCTACCCGACGCCCGAGGTGGAAGCCAAGCTGTTCACCTTCGCCATCATTCCGCCGGAAGTGGACCGCCAGTACACCCGCATCTGGACCGAACTGAAGACCGGCAAGTAAGCGCCGCGACCGGGACGGACGGGGTCCGTCCCGGGACCAGCGATCACATCCACCCATATCCACGCCGGCGCCCATGCAGCCCGGCGACCAGGGGATTTCCATGGCGGCAGAACAGGGCAACGGCGCGGCACAGAACGGCAAGGCGAATGCGCAGGAGTACCTGCGCATCGTCGACGTGCGCAAGGAGTTCGACGGGTTCGTCGCGGTGGACGACACCAACCTGACCATCCGCAAGGGCGAGATCTTCGCGCTGTTGGGCGGGTCCGGCAGCGGCAAGTCCACGCTGCTGCGCTGCCTGGCGGGGTTCGAGAAACCCTCGTCCGGCAAGATCTACCTGGACGGGCAGCTGCTCAACGACCTGCCGCCGTACGAGCGTCCGCTCAACATGATGTTCCAGTCGTACGCGCTGTTCCCGCACATGACGGTGGAACAGAACATCGCCTTCGGCCTGAAGCAGGACGGGCTGTCCAAGGACGCCATCAAGAAGCGTGTGGAAGAAATGCTGGCGCTGGTGCAACTGGGCAAGCTGGCCAAGCGCAAGCCGCACCAGCTCTCCGGCGGCCAGCAGCAACGCGTGGCGCTGGCGCGCTCGCTGGCCAAGGGGCCGAAGTTGCTGCTGCTCGACGAGCCGATGGGCGCCCTCGACAAGAAGCTGCGCTCGCAGATGCAGCTTGAACTGGTCAGCATCATCGAGAAGTCCGGCGTGACCTGCGTGATGGTCACCCACGACCAGGAAGAGGCCATGACCATGGCCACCCGCATCGCGCTGATGGACCAGGGCTGGATCCGTCAGGTCGGCACGCCGGACGAGATCTACGAGCAGCCGACCAGCCGCTTCGCCGCCGAGTTCATCGGGTCGGTCAATCTGATCGAGGGCGCGGTGGAGGAAGATGAAGCGAACTACGTCACCATCCGCTCGCCGCAGCTGCCGGACCCGATCTACATCGGCCACGGCATCTCCGGCTTCGAAGGCCAGGAAGTCGGCTTCGCGGTGCGGCCGGAGAAGCTGGGCATCGGCAAGAACGAACCTTCGCAGGCACACAACAAGGCGAAGGGCGTGATCGAGGACATCGCCTACTTCGGCAGCCACTCTGTCTACCACGTGCGCCTGCCCAGCGGGTACAAGTTCATGGCCAACTTCGCCAACGTGCAGCGCTGGGCCAGCGAAGGGCTCACCTGGAACGACGAGGTCTGGGTGTGGTGGGGCGACAACGACGGCGTGGTGCTGACCTCATGAATCTCCTCCGCTCACTCACCAAGCGCCTGCCCGGGCCGCGCTGGGGCGTGATCTCGGTGCCCTACGTCTGGCTGCTGCTGTTCTTCGCCATTCCGTTCCTGATCGTGCTGAAGATCTCGTTCGCCAAGCTGGCGATCGCGATGCCGCCGTATACGCCCATCCTCGAGTACATCGACGAGGCGCTGACACTCAAGCTCAACCTGGGCAACTACGCGGCGCTGTTCACCGATTCGCAGTACGTGGCGGCCTACCTCAGCTCGATCAAGATCGCGGCCATCTCGACCTTCCTGGCCCTGCTGGTCGCCTATCCGATCGCCTACGTCATCGCGCGGTTGCCGCCGTCGACACGCAACATCGCGATGATGCTGGTCGTGCTGCCGTCGTGGACGTCGTTCCTGATCCGCGTCTATGCGTGGATCGGCATCCTCAAGAACAACGGCCTGCTCAACAACCTGCTGATGAAGATCGGCCTCATCGATGAGCCGCTGCAGATCCTGTACACGCCGCTGGCGGCGTACATCGGCATCGTCTACTGCTACCTGCCGTTCATGGTGTTGCCGCTGTACACCAACCTGGTGAAGCACGACCAGCGCCTGCTGGAAGCGGCCTACGACCTCGGTGCGAAGCCGTGGAAGGCGTTCTTCACCATCACGCTGCCGCTGTCCAAGGCCGGCATCATCGCCGGCTGCATGCTGGTGATGATTCCGGCGGTGGGCGAGTTCGTGATTCCCGAACTGCTCGGCGGCCCGGACACGCTGATGATCGGCCGCGTGCTGTGGGGCGAGTTCTTCAACAACCGCGACTGGCCGGCGGCATCGGCGGTGGCCATCGTCATGCTGATCCTGCTGCTGATCCCGATCCTGATCTTCAACCGGGTGCAGCAGCGCGAGATGGAAGGGAGGCTGACATGAGCCGCGCCGGACAACGCGCCGTCAACTGGACGGTGCTGGGGCTGGGATTCGCCTTCCTCTACATCCCGGTCTTCATCCTGATGGTGTATTCCTTCAACGAGTCCCGGCTGGCCACGGTGTGGTCGGGCTTCTCGTTCAAGTGGTACGGCGAATTGTTCCGCGACAAGCAGATGCTGGATGCCGCCTGGGTCAGCATCAAGGTGGCGTTCTGGACTGCGACGGCCGCAGTGGTACTCGGGACGATGGCCGCGCTGGTGATGACGCGCATGCGCCGGTTTCCGGGCAAGACGCTGTTCGGCGCGCTGATCACGGCACCGCTGGTGATGCCCGAGGTGATCATCGGCCTGTCGATCCTGCTGATGTTCGTCTCGCTGGGGCAGGTGGTCGGCCTGCAGCCGCGCGGCATCCTGTCGATCTGGATCGCGCACGTGACCTTCACCCTAGCGTTCGTCACGGTGGTGGTGTCCTCGCGCCTGTCCGAACTGGACAAATCGCTGGAGGAAGCCGCGATGGACCTGGGGGCGAACCGGATCAAGGTGTTCTTCCTGATCACGCTGCCGATCATCGCGCCCGCGCTGGTGTCCGGCTGGCTGCTCGCCTTCACGCTGTCGCTCGACGACGTGGTGATCGCCAGCTTCGTCGCCGGTCCCAGTTCGACCACGCTGCCGATGAAGGTGTTCTCGTCGGTGCGCCTGGGCCTGAGCCCGAAGATCAACGCGCTCGCGACCCTGATGATCCTGGTGGTCAGCGTGGCGGCCTTCGTCGGCTGGTGGTTCATGGCGCGCGAGGAGAAGCGACGCCAGCGCGACATGCAGCTGGCGTTGCAGGACAACGGGTAGTCGGCGTCGTTGCCAGTGTCCGTCATCCCGGCGAACGCCGGGATCCTTGTTCCGTCATCCCAGCGAAAGCTGGGATCCACTTTGATTGTCGTGTGCACGTCCCGTAAATCAGGGGCAGAAGCAGGATGGATCCCAGCTTTCGCTGGGATGACGGTGGAACCTTTGGCGGCGGAGGAGCTGTCCCGCCACGGCGCCATAACGTCGCCGCCTCCAGAATCGTTTTCCTCTTCCGGCAGACCACGACCCAGAAGCCGCCATGACCGTCGAAACCGTCAATCCCGCGACCGGACAGGTCGAATACCGCCACGAACTGATGACCGCCGCACAGGTGGATGCCGTACTCGCGGCATCCTCGCAGGCCTTCCCCGCGTGGTCCGCGCTGTCGCTCGCCGAACGCGGCAAGGTGATGCGCGCGGTCGGCGCCGAACTGCGCCGTCGCCGCGATGACATCCAGCGCATCATGACCGCCGAGATGGGCAAGCTGCGCAAGGAAGCCCTGGCCGAGGTCGACAAGTGCGCGGGCGCCTGCGACTACTACGCCGACCACGCCGCCGATTACCTGCAGGACCAGCCGGTCGCGACCGATGGCCAGCGCAGCTACGTGCGCTACGAGCCGATTGGCTGCGTGCTGGCGGTGATGCCGTGGAACTTCCCGATCTGGCAGGTGTTCCGCTTCCTCGCGCCGGCCTTCATGGCTGGCAACGTCGCGGTGCTCAAGCACGCGAGCAATGTGCCGCGCTGCGCGGACGTGATCGCCGAGGTGCTGAGGGCGGCGGGCCTGCCGGACGGCGTGTTCGGCGTGTTGCATATCGACAACGACCAGGCCGCCGAGGTGATCCGCGATGCGCGCGTCGCCGCGGTGACGCTGACCGGCAGCGAGCGGGCGGGGCGTTCGGTCGCCTCCAATGCCGGCGGCCAGCTGAAGAAGAGCGTGATGGAACTGGGTGGCAGCGATGCCTTCATCGTGCTCGACGACGCGGACCTGGAGAAGACGGTGGCCGGCGCGGTGGCCTCGCGCTTCGGCAATGCCGGGCAGACCTGCATCGCGGCCAAGCGCTTCATCGTGCAGGACGGCATCGCCGACGAGTTCGTGAAGCGCTTCGTCGAAGCCGCGGCGAAGCTGCAGCTCGGCGATCCGCAGGACGATGCGACCACACTGGCGCCGATGGCGCGGCAGGATCTGCGCGACGAACTGCACAGGCAGGTGCAGGCCAGCGTCGCGAAAGGCGCCAAGGTGTTGCTGGGTGGCGAACCCGATCCGTCGCACGCGGGCTATCCGGCGTCGATCCTCGATGCCGTGGCCCCGGGCATGCCGGCCTACGACGAGGAGCTGTTCGGCCCGGTCGCCAGCATCCTGCGGGTGAAGGACGATGCCGAGGCCGTGCGCGTGGCCAACGACACCACCTTCGGCCTGGGCGGCAGCGTGTGGACGAAGGATGTCGAGCGCGGCAACCGCATCGCGCGCGAGTTGCAGGTCGGCGCCGCGTTCGTCAACGCGATCGTGCGCAGCGACGTGCGCCTGCCGTTCGGCGGCACCAAGCGCTCCGGCTTCGGGCGCGAACTGGCCGAACACGGCATCCACGAATTCATGAACATCAAGTCGGTCTATATCGCCTGACCGATGGTTGCCTCGTAGAGCCGAGCTTGCTCGGCTGCCTGATCATGGACGTGGAGGGAAAGCAGCGGAGCAAGCTCCGCGCTGCGGTGTCCACGGGTGGAACGGATGGTTACGGTGGTTGCCGTTCCTAAGCGGTCGTGCCGGTGCCATCTTGTCGGCAGTTGAACTGGAGGCACCATGAGCACCCCGACCGATACCACGCCCGCCCGCGTGATCCGCACGATCCGCGGCCGACCCACGTCCGACGGCGCCGGCGTCAAGCTGACGCGCGTCATCGGTGGCCCCGACCTGCCGGACCTGGATCCGTTCCTGCTGCTCGACGAGTTCGGTACCGACAAGGCCGAGGACTACCTCGCTGGCTTTCCCGAGCATCCGCACCGGGGCTTCGAGACCGTCACCTACATGCTCGACGGCCGCATGCGCCATCGCGACAACCACGGCAACGAAGGCCTGCTGACACCGGGCGCGGTGCAGTGGATGACCGCTGGCCGCGGGCTGGTGCATTCGGAGATGCCGGAGCAGGAGTCCGGCCGCATGCGCGGCTTCCAGCTGTGGGTGAACCTGCCGGCGCGCGACAAGATGACCGAGCCGAAGTACCAGGAATTCGACCCGGAGAAGATTCCGGTCGCGCATCCGGCCAAGGGTGTGGAGGTGAAGGTCATTGCCGGCCGCGTCGGCGACACGCAGGGTCCGATCTCGCAGCCGGCCACCGATCCGGTCTATCTGGACATCGCGCTGCAACCGGGACAGGCGTGGGACTACACGCTGCCGGTCGGTCACAACGCGTTCGCCTACGTGTTCGAAGGCGCCGTGACGGTGGGCGAGGGCGATGAAGCGCGTCCGCTGGACACGCACGAGATGGGCGTGCTGGGCGGTGGCGATACGTTGCAGGTGCGTGCGGGAAGCCAGCCTGCGCGGCTGATCCTGGTGGCGGGGCGTCCGCTGCGCGAGCCGGTGATGCGCCACGGCCCGTTCGTCATGAACACGCGGCAGGAACTGATGCAGGCCTTCGTCGATTTCCAGGAAGGCCGGTTCTGAAGCAGAGGCGGCGGGAGAGCCTCCCGCCGCGGTGCGCGGTCGTCAGTTGCCGGCGGACAGCTGCGCGCCGGCACTGTGTACGTCGAGTTGGCGTGCCAGCGAGATCAGCGAACCGAGTTCTTCGGGCGACGCGGCATTGATCCACACCTGGGCGTAGCGGTCGTCGTCGTACTCGACCACGGCGATGCGCCGTGACGCCATCGCCGGCAGCGTCTCCTGCCCACCCAGGTTGGGCCGGTACCAGTACATTTTTTCGCCGGAGAACGTGCTTTCCTCCTCACGCAGGCGCCGTTCCAGGCTGATCCTGGGGTCGCGCGCGGTCAGCATCACGTTGAGCACCTGCCGGCCATCGTCGGTGGTCGCCTTGCAGGTGATGAAGCTCGCATCGACGCGCTGTTCCCAGGTGAGGCCGGCATTGGCCGGCAACGTCGGGCACGCCGGCGCGGTCTGCGCCCATGCGGCAAAGGAAAAGAGGCTGAGGCCAACGGCAATCACGGTCTTCATGTCATCCCCTGGATCGGACGCCCGGGCGTGGGCGGTGCCGCGTCATTCGCGCACCGCAGCGGGCCGCACTGGCCCAGCATCCCCTTGCATGCCACGGTGACGACTGCCGCTTTCCCCCGGCAGTCGTCCCGACCTTAGCCCATGCTGCGTCGCAAAACAACGCGGCACGCGTGCGAACGGCGACCCCAGTCACATCGATCGCGCCGTCGGCACCCGGCCAGGCCGGGCGCCGGACGCGTGGCTCAGTCGCGGTCGCGGCCCAGCCAGCCGTAGAGCATGCCGCCGATCAGGCCACCCAGGATGGGCGCCAGCCAGAACAGCCACAGCTGGCCGACGGCTGCGGGACCGGCGAACATCGCCACCGCCGTGGAGCGGGCCGGGTTCACCGAGGTATTGGTGACCGGGATGCTGATCAGGTGGATCAGGGTCAGCGCCAGGCCGATGGCGATGGGCGCGAAGCCCACCGGCGCGCGGCCATGGGTGGAGCCCATGATGACGATCAGGAAGAAGGCCGTGAGCACCACTTCGGTGAGGAAGGCGGCCGCGACCGAGAAGCCCCCCGGCGACATCGCGCCGTAGCCGTTGCTGGCGAATGCGCCGGCCGCGTTCGGATCGACCGCGAAGCCGGGATGGCCGCTGGCGATCTGCCACAGGATGAAGCCTGCCGCCAGGCCGCCGATTACTTGCGCCACGATGTACGGCAGCAGGTCCTTCGCCGGGAATCGCCCGCCTGCCCACAGGCCGAGGCTGACCGCCGGATTGAAATGGCCGCCCGAGATGTGGCCGAACGCATAGGCGCCGGTCAGCACCGTCAGGCCGAACGCGAGCGCCACGCCCAGCAGGCCGATCCCCAGCGGATTCCCGTCGCCCCCGAAGTTGGCGGCCAGCACCGCGCTGCCGCAACCGCCCAGGACCAGCCAGAACGTCCCCAGGAATTCCGCCGCGAGTCTCTTCGCCATCGCCATGTCAGCCCCATGTTGTGTGCGCCCCGTCACATGACGGTGCGCGCACGATAGCCGAAGCGGCGCGCGTCAGATGTTTGCTTTGCGTTACGCCGCGCGCATTCGAACGCCAATGAAGTGTGTCTCACATTTGCACGCCGACGGGCGGCGGACTCAGCGCTCCGGCAGCGGAATGAACTCGGTCTCTCCGGGGACGTGGCCGAAGCGGCCTTCCTGCCAGTCCTGCTTGGCCTGCTCGATCCGTTCCCTGGAACTGGAGACGAAGTTCCACCACAGGTGGCGCGGCGCATCCAGCGGTTCGCCGCCGAGCAGCATCGCCTTCACCGGCGTCTTCGCACGCAGGACCGGGCGGCTTCCGCGGTCGAAGACCACTAGGTGCTTCTCCGGCACGTCGGCACCGTCCACCTGCGCGTCGCCCTCCAGGATGTAGAGCGCGCGCTCGACGTGGCCACTGTCTATCTCGAACTCGGCATCCGGCTGCAGGTCGACGGCGACATTGAACGTGCCGCTGAACACCTTCACCGGCGACTCCTCGCCATAGGCGCGTCCGGCGATCACGCGCAGTCGCGCACCGGCGCGTTCGATCACCGGCAGTAGCGCCGCGGTGTGGTGATGGAACTCGGGAGCGACCTCTTCGGCCGACTTCGGCAGCGCCACCCATGTCTGCATGCCGTGTACGTCGTGGCCGCCGGTACGGACATCGCCGGGCGTGCGCTCGGAATGCGCGATGCCGCGGCCGGCGGTCATCCAGTTGACGTCGCCCGGCGAGATCACCTGCTCGGACCCCAGCGTGTCCCGGTGGTGGATCGCGCCGGCCCACAGGAAGGTCACGGTGGCCAGGCCGATGTGCGGATGCGGGCGCACGTCGATGCCCAGGCCGGGCTCGAACACGGCCGGCCCCATGTGGTCGACGAACACGAACGGGCCGACGCTGCGGGCCTGCAGCGTGGGAACGGCGCGACGTACGTTGAAGCCGCCGCCGAGGTCGTGCACGCGGGGCGCGATGATCGTGGTCATGGGCAGGTCCTCCGGGAGAGGCGTGCAGGATCGCACGGGACGTCGGCCACGCCCGCGCCAGCGGAGAAACGGATTGTTGCGCGTGGATCAGCCGCGACGCGAGGCCAGCCGGTCGGCCAGCCTAGTCGGCTCGGGCAGGCGGTAGCCGCGCAGCGTGCGCAGCACCCGGTCCAGTGCGCCTTGCATCGAGACGCGATGGCCGGGCGAGACGATCAGCGGATTGCAGCGCGGCTTGCTGCGCAGCACCCAGCCGATATGGTCGCCGCGATGGACCAATGGCGTGTGTTCGCCCGCCGAAGGGCCGGGCGCTTCATGCTTGCCGCACAGCACGTTCTTCGCCACGCCGATGCTGGGCAGGCCGGTGGCCACGCCGAAGTGCGCGGCGATGCCGAGCCGGCGCGGATGGGCGATGCCCTGGCCGTCGACGAAGGCGAGATCGGGTGGGTGCGGCAGCCGTGCCAGCACGGCGACCAGCGCCGGCAGCTCGCGGAAACTCAGCAGCCCGGGCACGTAGGGCATGGAGGTCGGCATCCGCACGATCTCCGACGCGACCGGCTGCAGGGTGTCGGCCGCCAGCAGGATGGCGGCGGCGCGGGTGGTGGCTCCCTCGTCCTCGAAGCCGACATCGAAGCCCGCCAGCCAGCGCGGCGTCTCCCGTACGTCGTCGCGCAGGGACACCTCCGCCGCCAACCTTTCCTGCATCCGGCGCGCCTCGACGATGCTGCCGTCCCAGTCGCCGAACGCCGTACTCATGGCGACGATGGGGCACCGTAGCGCCCGACCTCCAGCGTCGCGCGGCCGTCGCTGCCGATGCGGACGATCGACAGGCGGTCGTACTCGCGGTCGTCCATCGGTGCCGTTTCGCAACCGCACAGCGCCGCCACCAGGTCCGGCACCGTGTTGCTGTGGCCGACCACGAGTACCGTGCCGCCACGATGCGACTGCTTCCATTGTGCGGCGATCTCGCTGGCCGGACCGCGCGCGTAGTACGCCGTGACCGGCAGCGCGCGGGCGTCGGCGCTGGGCTGCGCGGTCTGCTGCGTGCGGCGGTATTCGGTGGCGTACGCGGCCACCAGCGGCGCACCGCGCAGGCGCTCAGCCAGTGCGACGGCGCGCGCCTGGCCGACGGCGGAGAGGCTGGGATTCTCGGGATCGTCGGTCGCCTTTTCCGCATGGCGCACCACGATGAAGGTCAGCGGTGCCGACGCATCCTGCGTGGGCGCGGTGCTGCAGGCAGCCGCCAGCGAGGCCAGCAGCAGCGCGAAGGGAAGGCGGAACCGGTGCGGCAGGCGCATGGTGATCCTGGTGGCGGAGGGACGGAAGCCGAGCGTGCAACGGCCGCCATGGCGGCGCAAGCGGCGTCCTCACGGGGCGGCCGCTACGATAGGCGCCGATCCGTGAAGAGGGAGAGACCATGCGCAAGTGGCTGCGGCGACTGGGCATCGCCGTGCTCGTGCTGGGGGTAGCCTCCGGCGTGGCGCTGTACAGCTACGGCCGCTTCGCCGAGGGCGCGCGTGGCCCGGCATCGCAGGCGCTGCCGACCGCGGCCGATGCCACCACGCTCGACCGTGCCATCGCGCCGCTGCTGCGCGAGCGCGGCGGGCAGAGCGGCATGGCGCTGCTGTCGGACAACCTCGACGCGTTTACCGTGCGCGCCGCCACCGCGCGCGCCGCGGGCCGCAGCCTGGACCTGCAGTACTACATCTGGAACCACGACTTCACCGGCAACCTGCTGAGCTATGAAGTGCTGCGCGCTGCCGATCGCGGCGTGCGGGTCCGCCTGCTGCTGGACGACATGACCGCGCACGGCAAGGACTCGCACCTGGCGGCGCTGGACGCGCACGCGAACATCGAGGTGCGGCTGTTCAATCCTTCGCGCAGCCGCGCCGGCGTGCTCGGCCGCGCCACGGAGATGCTGCTGCGGCCGATGGCGATGAACCGCCGCATGCACAACAAGGCGTGGATCGCCGATGGCCGCGTGGCGGTGGTGGGCGGTCGCAATGTGGGTGACGAGTACTTCGATGCCGCCGCGCAGACCAACTTCATGGACCTGGATGCCGTGCTGATCGGGCCCGCTGTCGCGCAGACGTCGGCGATCTTCGACGACTTCTGGAACAGCGCCTCGGTGATCCCGTTGTCGGCCCTGACGACGGCAGAGCCCGATGCGCTGGAAAAACTGCGCGAGAATGGCGACGCCGGTTACCGGTCTGCCCAGGCGGCGGACTACGTCGCGCGGCTGCGCGGCACGCCCGGCGTGCGCGCGCTGGTCGGTGGCAACGCACTGCACTGGCTGGACGAAGTGGGCGTGTATTCCGACCCGGCCTCGAAGGGACAGGGCGAGGGACAGGGCCAGTGGCTGGTGCACCGGCTGGGCAGGGCGATGGGCGAGGCCAAGCGCGAGTTGCGCGTGATCTCGCCGTACTTCGTGCCGGGAACGGAGGGCACGCGCTGGCTGGTCGGCAAGCGCGCGGAAGGCGTCGATGTCAGCGTGCTGACCAACTCGCTGGCGGCCAACGACGTGATGGCGGTCCACGGTGGCTACGCCCCGTACCGCATGCCGTTGCTGGAGGGCGGCGTGGACCTGTTCGAACTGATGCCGCATGGGCAACAGGACAGCAGCCTGTTCGGTTCCAGCGGCGCCAGCCTGCACACCAAGGCATTCGCGGTGGATGGCGAAGGCGGCTTCATCGGGTCGTTCAATCTGGACCCGCGCTCGGTCAACCTCAACACCGAGATGGGCGTACTGTTCCGCGACCGCAGCGCGGCCGCGGCCCTGCTGCGCAGCTACGAGGCGAAGATCGCCGCCGACAGGAGCTATCGCGTGCGCCTGCAGGACGGCGCACTGCGCTGGGAGGATGCCTCGACGCAACCGCCGCGTGTCTGGGACCGCGAGCCGGAAGCCAGTGTCTGGCGTCGCTGGACCGCGCGCGCCGTAGGTTGGCTGCCGGTCGAATCGCAGCTGTAGCGCTCAGGCCTCGCGCAGCGCGGTATCGCGCATCAGGCGTTCGAACACGCGGAACACGTCCGCATCGATCTTCTCGTCCTGCTCCGCATGCAGGATGCGCATCGCCGCGTCGTGCGCGCGTCCTTCGGCATACGGACGCCGCGTCGTCATGGCATCGTAGCTGTCGGCCACGCGCAGGATGCGCGCGCCCAGCGGGATGGCGGCCCCGGAAAGGCCGTCGGGATAGCCGCTGCCGTCGATGGCTTCGTGGTGATGGCGGATCAGCGTGGCGACCGCATTCGCATGGGGATGCCCGCTTGCCAGGAAGATCCGTTCGCCGAGTTCGCTGTGTGCCTGGATCGACGGCCAGTCCTCGTCGGCGACCGGCCCGGTATGCAGCAACACGCGGTCCGGCACGCCGATCTTGCCGACGTCGTGGAAATGCGCGGCGAGCTCCAGCTGTTCGAGCTGGTCCGCATCCAGGTCGAAGCACTGTCCCAGCGTCCGCGCGATGCGACCGGTACGGTCGCAGTGGCCGCGCGTGTAGGCATCGCGCACTTCGATGGCCAGGGCCAGCGCTTCCAGGGAACAGGCAATGTCGCTGAAGTCCGGGGCGGGGTCGAAGGTCACGGGCTTTCTCGGAAGGAAAGGGGAGGGGAGGTGCTCGTCGTGCGTGGGCTCAACCCGGCGCCAACGTCATCAGCAGCGCCTTCGCCGCATTGAAGCGGTCGGGCGCGTCCGGCAGCGGCACCTTGATGCGCAGCTTGTCGGGTCCGTCCATGGTGTACAGCTTGGGTTGCTTCTGGATCAGCTGGATCACCGCCATCGGGTCGATCTTCGGCTTGGCCTCGAACACGATGCGGCCCCCGTGCTCGCCGAGCTCCAGCTTGCGGATGCCCATGTCGTTCGCGGCCAGTTTCAGTTCCGCGGTGGCGAACAGGTACTTGGCCGGATCCGGCAGCAAACCGAAGCGGTCGATCATCTCCACTTGCAGGTCGCGCAGTTCCTCCTTGTCGCGCGCGCTGCTGATGCGCTTGTACAGCGTCAGGCGCGTGTGCACGTCGGGCAGGTAGTCGTCGGGAATCAGCGACGGCACGTTCAGTTCGACCTCGGCGCCGCGTCGCTCCTGGCCCAGGTCGACGTCGGGCAGGTGGCCGGCCTTGATCGAGCGCACCGCGCGTTCCAGCAGTTCGGTGTACAGGCTGAAGCCGACCTCGGCCATCTGCCCGCTCTGGTCTTCGCCCAGCAGTTCGCCGGCGCCACGGATCTCCAGGTCGTGCGTGGCGAGGGTGAAGCCTGCGCCCAACTCGTCCATCGACGCGATCGCTTCCAGCCGGCGTTGCGCGTCGGCGGTGATGCTGCGCTTGTCCGGCACCACCAGGTAGGCATAGCTGCGATGGTGCGAACGGCCGACGCGGCCGCGCAGCTGGTGCAGCTGCGCCAGGCCGAACTTGTCGGCGCGGTTCATGATGATGGTGTTGGCGTTGGGGATGTCGATGCCCGACTCGATGATGGTCGTGCACAGCAGCACGTTGAAGCGCTGCTTCTGGAAATCCAGCATCACCTGTTCCAGCTCGCGCTCCGGCATCTGTCCGTGCGCCACGCCGATGCGCGCTTCCGGCACCAGCTCCTGCAGCTCGCGCTGCATGCGGCCGATGCTCTCGACGTCGTTGTGCAGGAAGTACACCTGGCCGCCACGCGACAGCTCGCGCTGGAAGGCTTCCTTCAGCAGCGCCGCATCCCACGGGGTCACGAAGGTCTGCACCG
Source organism: Pseudoxanthomonas japonensis (assembly GCF_010093445.1). Taxonomy (GTDB): domain Bacteria; phylum Pseudomonadota; class Gammaproteobacteria; order Xanthomonadales; family Xanthomonadaceae; genus Pseudoxanthomonas_A; species Pseudoxanthomonas_A japonensis. The sequence continues at coordinate 145,250 of NZ_PDWW01000002.1, forward strand.
CCATGCGGTTGGCCGGCGGCGTGGCGATGATGGACAGGTCACGCAGACCGGCCATCGCCATGTTGAGCGTGCGCGGGATCGGCGTGGCGGTCAGCGTCAGCAGATGCACGTTGGCGCGCAGCGCCTTCAGGGCTTCCTTCTGGCGCACGCCGAAGCGCTGCTCTTCGTCCACTATCACCAGGCCGAGGTCCTTGAACTTCACGTCCGGCTGCAGCAGGCGGTGCGTGCCGACGATGACGTCCAGCGTGCCCTCGGCCAGCTTCTCCAGTTCCGCCTTGATCTCCTTGGCGGTCTTGAAGCGCGACAGCACCTCGACCTTCAACGGCCAGTCGGCGAAGCGGTCGCGGAAGTTGCGGTAGTGCTGCTCGGCCAGCAGCGTGGTCGGCACCAGCACGGCGACCTGCTTGCCGGCGCTGGCAGCGGCGAAGGCGGCGCGCACGGCGACTTCCGTCTTGCCGAAGCCGACGTCGCCGCACACCACGCGGTCCATCGGCTGGCTGCTGGCCAGGTCGCGGATCACCGATTCGATCGCGTGATGCTGGTCGGGCGTCTCCTCGAACGGGAAGCCGGCGGCGAACGGTTCGTACATCGCGCGGTCCAGGTGCAGGGCGAGGCCGGCACGGGCCTGCCGGCGCGCCTGGATCTCCAGCAGTTCGGCGGCAACGTCGCGGACTTTTTCCGCTGCCTTCTTCTTGGCCTTCGCCCAGGCTTCGCCGCCGAGCGAATGCAGCGGCGCGGTTTCCACCGACGCGCCCGAGTAGCGGCTGATCAGGTGCAGTTGCGCGACCGGCACATACAGGCGGTCGCCCTTGGCGTATTCGATCTCGAGGAACTCGCCCGGCATGCCGCCCACGTCCATCGCGATCAGGCCGCGATAACGGCCGACACCGTGATCCTCGTGGACGATGGGCGCGCCCTCGGTCAGTTCACCGAGGTCGCGGATGATCGCTTCCGGCTCGCGGCCGGTGCGCTTGCGGCGGTGCGCCTGCGTGGCGCGCTCCGGGAACAGCTGGCGCTCGGTGAGTACCGCGATGCGCGGATCGTCCAGCGCGAAGCCGTCGGCCAACGGGGCGACAGCGATGGCGAATCTGACCGCGTCATTCCCGCGCAGGCGGGAACCCAGTGCCTTTGCGCTTTCGTCGGTACCGCCCAACGTCGCTGGGTCCCCGCCTGCGCGGGGATGACGATCTGAAACAAACTCGGTGAAACTTCCGATCACCTCCGGCTTCAACTCCGCCGCCTGCAGCACTTCCAGCAAGGCCTCGCGACGACCGGGCGAGTCGGCGGCGATCAGCACGCGCCCGGGGTAGTGGCCGAGGAACGACTTCAGCGCCTCGCCGGCGGGTGCATCCTTCGCCGCCACCGGCAGCGGCGGCAACGGCTGTTCGCCCAGCGGCAGTGCATCGGCGTGACGGCTGTGCTGCGCACCGCAGACTTCGATGCGGGCGCGCTGGTTGAGCTGCTCGCGCAGGCCGTCCGGCGACAGGTACAGCTCGTCCGGCGGCAGCAGCGGACGTTCGATGTCGTGGCGGCGCTGCTCGTAGCGGTTGCGCGTCTGTGCCCAGAACGCCTCGGCCGCCTCACCGAAGCCCTCGGTCAGCACGGGCAACGCGGTCTGCTGCAGGTAGTCGAACAGGGTCGAGGTCTGGTCGAAGAACAGCGGCAGGTAGTACTCCACGCCGGCCGGCGCCAGGCCGGACTTCAGGTCCTGGTACAGCGCGCTGCGACGCGTGTCGACATCGAAGCGGTCGCGCAGCAGCGTCATCGCGCGCTCGACCGAGCGTTCGTCCAGCGGCACTTCGCGGCCGGGCAGCAGCTGCACGGCATCCGTCTTGTCGAGCGAGCGCTGGCTTTCCGGGTCGAAGTGACGGATCGAGTCGATGGTGTCGTCCAGCAGTTCGATGCGCAGCGGCGCCTCGGCGCCCATCGGGTAGACATCCAGCAGGCCGCCACGCACGGCGAAGTCGCCTGGGTCCAGTACCTGCGGCACGTGACGGTAGCTTGCCGCTTCCAGCCGGCGCTTCTCGGCGTCGAAGTCCAGCCGCTGGCCAACGCGGTAGTCGAAGCTGCCGCCGACGATGTGGCGCAGCGGCGACAGCCGTTGCATCAGGGTCTGCACCGGCACGATCACGATGCCGCGCACCAGCGTGGGCAGGCGGTGCAAGGCGGCCAGGCGCTGCGAGACGATGTCCGGATGCGGACTGAACTGGTCGTAGGGCAGGGTTTCCCAGTCGGGAAACGGCACCACGGGCAGGTCGGCGTCCGTGCCGAGCAGCGTATGCAGGTCGGCTTCCAACTGGTGCGCTTCGTGGTTGTCGCGCGCTACAACCAGCAGTGGGCCGTCGTGCGCATGGGCGGCAGCGGCGATGGACCACGCCAGCGCGGTCGGCGAGGCAGGTGCGCGCCACCAGGCGCGGGACTGGCCGCCACGGGGCAGCGGGGGAACGGGCAGGGGGCTTTTCTGGGCGTCGGTCATGGGTACATAAAACAACGGCAGCGCCGGACACCGTGGGGTGCCCAGCGCGAAGGGACGCGCAGTTTACCAAGCAGGCCCGTGCAGGCCGCTCACACGCCGCAACGGATCATTCCGCCGTCAGCGGGTCGATCACCTCGGCGACGACGGAAATACGGTCGACGGGGAAACCGCCACGACGCGAATGCTCCAGCACAAGGTCTTCGTTCGGCGCGCGGTACACGCAATAGATCCTGTCGTCGGTAACGTAGCTGTGTTCCCACTGCACCCGTGGGCCCAGCTCGTCCAGGGCGCGGCATGACGCCTGCGAGACGGCCTTCAGTTCGGCCGGCGTCATCAGGCCTGCGCCTTCGACGTCGCGTTCGATCAGGTAACGGGGCATGCGGCCTCCCGGTGGCGCATCGCGAACAGCGCCCTCACCGGGAAACACGCGGGAAACAGCGGGTTTGGGCCGACCGCCGGTCGGCGCGGCTCAGGGACCGTCGTTCAGATCCAGCACCACGCGGACCAGGCCGGAGCCGTCGTTCTCGCGTACGCGCTTGAAGCCCAGCGATTCGGCCAGCGCCAGCATCGGCAGGTTGGTGTCGAGCACATCGCCGTACAGGCGATCAAGCTTCTTCGAGCGTGCCCACTTGGCCAGTTTGCGCATCAGGTGGCGGCCCAGGCCCTGGCCGGCGATGAAGTGGCTGACCAGGATCGCGAACTCCGCATCGCGGGTGCGCGAGACCAGGGCCGCGCGCGCCACCGCGCCGACCAGCGCCTCGCCGGGCGGCAGCGCTTCGGCGGCGACCAGCGCGAACTCCGTGTTGGGGTCGGGGTGGGTCAGGCGCTGCGCCATTTCCGGCGTCAGCTCCTTCAGCGCGTACATGAAGCGGTGCCGGATCTCTTCCGGCCCCAGCAGCCCGAACGCGCCCTGGATGGGACCGGCGTCCTCGGGCCGGATCGGCCGGATCAGCAGTTCGCGCCCACTGGGCAGGCGGAAGTGTTCATGCCAGGGAGGAAGGCGTTTTGGCGCAGTCATGGCGTGATGCTCGCATGAAATCCGGAAAGGCCGCGAGGGCCGGGGCGCCGCCGGTTCAGGCCCCGTGGCGTTTGCCGCGCAGGCGCGAGACCGCTGTGACGACGGCCACCACCACCGCACCGGTGAGCACGCCGACGCCGGCATTGAACAGACTGCCCCACAGCCAGCCGAGCTCGCCCTCGGCATACGGCTGGATGACGTGGTGCAGCGCCGGGATGCTGTGGACGAGGATGCCGCCGCCAACCAGGAACATCGCTGCGGTGCCGGCGATGGACAGGAACTTCATCAGGTAGGGCGCGCTGTACAGGATGCCGCGGCCGAAGGCGCGCTTGAAGCGCGCCCAGCCGCTGTCGCGCGTGTCCGCCGACAGCGCCAGGCCGGCATCGTCGAGCTTGACGATGCCGCCGACCAGGCCGTACACGCCCACGGTCATGATGGCCGAGATCGCCACCAGCGTGAGCACCTGTTCCGGGAACGTGCGGCCGGCCAGCGTGCCCAGCGAGATGACGATGATCTCCGCCGACAGGATGAAGTCGGTGCGGATCGCGCCGCGCACCTTGTCCTTTTCGAACGCGACCATGTCGACGTTCTGGTCCTGCATCGCGGCCACGCGCTCGGCATGGCGCTGGTCGTCCTCGCCCTTGTGCAGGAACTTGTGCGCCAGCTTCTCCACGCCCTCGAAGCAGAGGAACGCGCCACCCAGCATCATCAGCGGCGTCACCAGCGGGACGTTGTAGCCGCGGCCGTGCAGCCAGGTTTCCAGCGCGCTGATCGCCAGCGCGGCCGGCACCAGGATGGCCTTGTTGACCATCGATCCCTTCGCTACCGCCCACACCACCGGCAGCTCGCGGTCGGCCCGCACGCCGGTGACCTGCTGCGCATTGAGCGCCAGGTCGTCGCCCAGCACGCCGGCCGTCTTCCTCGCCGCCACCTTGGTCATCACCGACACGTCGTCGAGCAGCGTGGCGATGTCGTCGATCAGGGCGAACAGGCTGGATCCGGCCATGGAAAGGTGTCGTGCAGGGAAAGGAAGGGGCGATTCTCGCACAGCCTTCCGGCGGTGCTGTGTGAGCGCGACGCGAGCGTCAGGTCGGCTGCCGCAGCCACTCGAGCCGATGGCTCGCGCCGGTCTCGCCCAGCGTGGAGGCGAGCACCGGCAGGACCGGGGCCAACGCCTGGTCCAGCTGCCACGGCGGATTGATCACCAGCATGCCGCTGCCGTTGAGGCGCAGGGGAGAGTCGTCGGGGCGCACCTGCAGTTCGGCGACGAACGCGCCCTTGGTCGGCAACGCGGCGGCCTTGCGGAAGAACGGCAGCAGGCTGCGCCGCTGTTTGATGGGGTACCACACCATATAGGTGGCGGCCGGCCAGCGCTCCAGCGCATCGCGCAGCGATGCCAGGATCTGCGGGTACTCGGCGTCCTGCACTTCGTACGGCGGGTCGATCAGCACCAGCCCGCGGGCGATGCGCTGTTCGCCGATGCGCGGCGGCAGCAGTGCCTTCATCGCGGCGTAGCCGTCGCGTGCATGCACGACGACGCGGTCGTCGTCGGCGAATACCTCGCGCAGCGCCTGCGCCTCTTCGGGCTGCAACTCGCACGCCGCCAGCCGGTCCTGCGCGCGCAACGCCTGCGCGACCAGCAGGGGTGAGCCGGGATAGGTGATCAGGGCGCCGACCGGATTGTTGGCGACTACTGCGCGCAGATAGCGTTCGGCCGGGTCGGGCAGCCGGGCGGCCCCCATCAGCTTGAACACGCCACCGGCGGCTTCCGAGGTCTTGCGGCTTTCCATGCCGCCCAGCAGGTAGCGGCCGCGCCCGGCGTGGGTGTCGAGTACGAAGAACGGCGTGTCCTTGCGCTTCAGCGCATCGATGCAGGCCAGCACGACGATGTGCTTGAGGACGTCGGCATGGTTGCCGGCGTGGTAGGCATGGCGGTAATTCATGGCGCGCAGCATATATGCTTGCGCCATGCCCCGTGTACTGATTGCCGAAGACGAAACCGCCATCGCCGACGCCGTGCTGTATGCGCTGCGCAGTGAAGGCATCGAGGCCGACCACTGCCTGTTGGCGCGCGAGGTGGTGCCGCGCGTGCGCGCCGGCGGTGTCGACGTGGTGGTGCTGGACGTGGGCCTTCCCGATGCCAGCGGCTTCGATGTGTGCCGTGAGCTGCGCGGCTTCAGCGACGTGCCGGTGATCTTCCTCACCGCGCGCAACGACGAGATCGACCGCGTGCTCGGCCTGGAACTCGGCGCCGACGACTACGTCACCAAGCCGTTCTCGCCACGCGAACTGGTGGCGCGCGTGCGTGCCCGCCTGCGTCGTGCCGGTGCCAGCGCGGCGCAGGCGAGCGCTGGCGACTGGGTCGCGCGCGGCGAGTTCGCCGTCGACCGAGACGGCCACCGCATCCGCTACCGCCAGCAGCTGCTGGACCTGACCCGCTACGAGTACGCCTTGCTGGACGCGCTGCTGCAGCGGCCCGGCGCCATCCTCAGCCGGGCCCAGCTGATGGACCGCGGCTGGGACAGCGATGCCGACAGCGCCGACCGTACCGTCGATACCCACGTGAAGACCCTGCGCGCCAAGCTGCGCGCCGCCGGTGCCGACCCCGACCCGATCCGCACGCACCGCGGGCTGGGTTACGCCATCGAGGCCTGAGATGCGGCTCGGGCTGAAGCTCGTCCTCGGCTTCTTCCTGATCGTCGGCATCGCCGCGTTCTTCGTGATGCGCGTGTTCGTCAACGAGGTGAAACCGGGCGTGCGCCAGGCGATGGAGTCGACGCTGGTCGACGCCGCCAACATGCTGGCCGAGATGGCCGCCGACGACCTGAAGGCAGGCCATATCGCCGACGGCGCCTTCGCCGGCAACGTCGCCGAAGCGCAGCAGCGCGACCCCAAGGCCTGGGTATGGCGCTTCCAGAAGCGCAGCGTGGATTACCGCGTCACCGTCACCGATGCGAAAGGCACGGTGGTATTCGATTCGCAGGGCCGCGACGTCGGCCGCGACAATTCGCGCTGGAACGACGTGTACCGCACCCTGCGTGGCGAGTACGGCGCGCGTTCCAGTGCGGAAGCGCCGGGCGACACGGCCAATACCGTCATGCATGTGGCGGCGCCCATCTACGATCCCGCCGACCGCGCCACGCTGATCGGCGTGCTGACGCTGTCGCAGCCGAACCGCAGCATCGAACCCTTCATCGTCGCCAGCCAGCGCAGCATCCTGCTGCGCGGCGCCTGGCTGATCGGCATTTCCGCATTGATCGGCGTGCTGATGACGTGGTGGCTGATGCGCGGCATCGGCGGCCTGAACCGCTATGCGCAGGCGGTCAGTGCCGGCGAGCCGGTCCCGCCGCCGCGACCGCGCACCGACGAGATCGGCGATCTCGGCCGCGCGCTGGAGACGATGCGCCGCAAGCTCGAGGGCAAGGCCTACGTCGAGCAGTATGTGCAGTCGCTGACGCACGAGATGAAGAGCCCGCTCGCCGCCATCCGCGGCGCGGCGGAACTGCTGCAGGAACCGCTGCCGGAGGCCGAGCGCCAGCGCTTCGCGCGCAACATCCAGACCCAGGAGCAGCGGCTGACCGAGACCATCGACAAGCTGCTGGCGCTGGCCGAGGTGGAGCAGCACGGCTGGTTGCAGCGGCGCGAACGCATCGACGTGGGTGCGCTCGCCAACGACGTGGTGCAGGACCTCGACGCGAAGCTGACGCCGCGGGACGTGACGGTAGAGCGCCTTCCGCAGGCCGGTACCTGGACGGTGGAAGGCGACGCCTTCCTGCTGCGTCGTGCGCTGACCAACCTGCTCGACAACGCCATCGCCTTCTCGCCGCAGGGCGGCAAGGTGGCACTGGCGGTCGTCGAGCATGACGGGCAGGTGCGTTTCGTCGTGCGGGACCGCGGTCCGGGTGTGCCCGATTACGCGCAGGAGCGGGTGTTCGAGCGTTTCTATTCGCTGCCGCGTCCCGATGGCGGGCAGCGGAGTTCCGGCCTGGGCCTGCCGTTCGTGCGTGAGGTGATGCGCCTGCACGGCGGCGAGGCCTCGCTGGCCAATCGCCCCGACGGCGGTGCGGAAGCGGTGATGTCGCTGCCGATGATCTGACGCGCTCATGTGTTCCCTTCTCCCCGCGAGCGGGGAGAAGGGGCCCGAAGGGCGGATGAGGGGCGCTTTCCCGTCGGATACCACAGCGCTGCCAGTGAGTTGAACGTTGGTCGTGCTCTGCAGTCCCCGTCCACGGACTCCGTTCGCCCCTCACCCGCCGTTGGCACCCTCTCCCCGTAGAACGGGGGAGAGGGACCATGACGAGCGTTAGCGCCACTTCACACAGCCTTCAAACACGCTCCCTGCCGGTTGCACCGAGCCACTGGACGATGCGTCCCGTATCCAACCGGGGCATCGACATGAAGTCATTGAAGTTGCTGTTGCGTTTCCTCACCGTCGGCGGGCTGGTCCTGCTGCTGCTCATTCCGCTGATGATGATCCGCGGCGTCATCCAGGACCGCGAGCTGTACCGTGCGCAGGCCGAGCATCGCGTCTCCCAGAGCATGGCCGGTCCCCAGCAGGTGGTCGGTCCCTTGCGTGTCGTGCCATGGCGCGAGGAGCGCGTCGTCAATGCCGTCAACGAGAACGGCAAGCCGGAGGTCCGCCGCGACGTGAAGGAAGGCTATCTGGTGCAGATGCCGACCAGCCTGGTGGTCGATGGCCGCCTGCAGCCGGGCGAGCGGCGCATCGGGCTGTACACCGTCAACGTCTACGAGTGGAAAGCCGCGATGAACGCCGACTTCGCGCCGCTGCAGGTACCGGCCGCGGACGGACGCAGCTACGGCCAGCCCTACGTCGTCGTCGGCATGGCCGACGTGCGCGGGCTGGTGGGGACGCCATCGCTGAAGGTGGATGGCGTGCCGCGCACGTTGGCGGCCGGCACGGGGGCGATGTCCTTGCGCATGGACGGCGTCCATGCCCTGATCGGCACGCCCGGCGCGTCGCTGCCGGCCAGCAGGGCGCAACTCGAGATGACGCTGGCCGGCACCCAGTCGATCGGCATTTCACCGATCGCGGACAGCAACGACATCACGATGAGCTCGCCCTGGCGGCAGCCGTTGTTCGGCGGCCGCTTCCTGCCCAACAGCAAGACATTGGACGGTACCGGCTTCACCGCCCGCTGGCAGGTGTCGTCGCTGGCCAGTGCCGCGCAGAGCCAGCTCGAATCGGCGTCGGGCAAGCTGACGCAGCCGCTGTCGCTGGGCGCCACGCCATCGGAGTACGTCGCCGATGACGGCAGCGCCTCCGCCATCGACAGCGCCGTGGTCAGCCTGGTGGATACGGTGGACGTCTACACGCAGGTCGATCGCGCCAGCAAGTACGGCATCCTGTTCGTGGTGCTGACGTTCGTCGGCTTCGCCCTGTTCGAACTGATCAAGCGGCTGCCGATCCATCCGCTGCAATACCTGCTGGTCGGCCTGGCACTGGCGGTGTTCTTCCTGCTGCTGCTCAGCCTGTCCGAGCACATCGCGTTCTGGCAGGCCTACCTGGTCTCCGCCGCCGCATGCATCGGGTTGCAGTTCTTCTACCTGTCCGGCGTGCTGCAGAGCTGGCTGCGCGCCGCGGGCTTCGCCACGATGCTCACCGCGCTGTATGGCGTGCTCTACCTCCTGCTGAAGTCGGAGAACAACGCGCTGCTGATGGGCTCGCTGCTGCTGTTCGGTATCCTGGCCGTCATCATGTGGGTCACCCGCAAGGTCGACTGGTATGCGCTGGGCACCGAACTGCGCTGAGGACCGGACGATGCTGGATCTCGCCACCCTGCACCGGCGCGCCTGTCGCGTGCTGCCGCCCCGGATCGACACCTGCCGCGTCGTGCTCGACGTGGCAGGCGAGGCGGGACTGACGGCGTTGCTGCTGCCGCTGCGCCACCGGCATCGCGGCACCATCGCATTCGAACTGTCATCCTCGACGCGGCAGGCGCTGGACGCGTGTCCACGGGTGTTCCTGCAGGACGCGTGCGTGGCCAGGGAAGGCCTCGCGCGCCACGGCGCGCCGCTTGCCTACGAACCCTGGCGGCCGTTGCCGCAAGGGTCGTCGAACGGTTTCATCACCCGCAGTCGTGATGGCCGCGTGCGCCTGCAGCTCGATCCCGCACGGGGACTCGCGCTGTATGCGTGGGACGACCATCGCGGCGACACCTTCATCCACTGAGTTCGCCCCGGCCGGCGGCGTGCCCGGATCTCCACGGAGGGAGCCGGGCACGTCGCCGGCCTCTTTGCTTGTGCGGCATAAGCACATGAGCGCTGGTTATCAGTCCGAAGGTATAAGCAGCGATGAACCACGAACGGCGGCGCGTAAGCTCGTGATGATCTTTTGCCGGAGCCTGCGCATGCGTGTCCTCTCCCGTCTTCTGCTCCTCGGCCTGTCGTGCCTGGCCACGCCCGTGTTCGCCGCGGAGGTTGCTGCACCCCGCATCACTGTCATCTACGACGCCTTCGGCGACGATCCCGCGATGGAGAAGGACTGGGGTTTCGCCGCGCTGGTCGAGGCCGGTGGCAAGCGCATCCTGTTCGACACCGGCAACGACGCGGCGATCTTCACGCGTAACGTGAAGTCGAAGAACATCGACCTGTCCAAGCTGGATGCCGTGGTGATGTCGCACCGCCACGCCGATCACATGGCGGGGCTGGCCGAGGTGTTGAAGGTCAATCCGCAGGTGCCGGTGTACGCGCCGCAGGAAGGCTTCGGCATCTACGGCTCGTCGCTGCCGTCCAGCTTCTACCGTAAGGATGCCGCGCTGCCGGCGCGCATGCGCTACTACGACGGCGAACCCGCCGAACGCCTGCAGTTCGGCCGTGCCTGGCCGACCGGCAACTTCAAGCCGCTGGCCGAGACCACCGAGATCGCGCCCGGTGTCTGGACGATCGCTGCTGTTTCCGATGCGCCGGGCACGCGCGAATTGCGCGAGCTGTCGCTGGCCATCCGTACCGACCAGGGCCTGGTGCTCGTGGTCGGCTGCTCGCACCCCGGCATTGCCCACATCGTCGATGCAGCGGCGAAGATCGATCCGCAGATCCACCTGGTGATCGGCGGCTTCCACTTCGTCAACGCAGACGACACCGCCATCGCCGGCCTGGTCGACGCCCTGAAGGCGCACGACATCCAGTACATCGCGCCCGGCCACTGCACCGGCGAGCCGACCTTCGCCGCATTGTTGAAAGCCTTCGGCGACCGCTACCTGTACGCAGGCGTCGGCGCGGTGCTCGACTTCGGCAAGGAGGGCGTGGCCTCGCGTCCGCGCGGCGTGGATCTGGGTGATGCCGACCGCGTGCAGTACCGGCTGCTGGCGCAGGACGGCGAACCCGCGCACCGGCACGTCGCGCACGCGCACTGAGGATGCGTCGCCGGCGCGGGAGGCATGCCGCTACACTGGCGGCATGACGCCTGCCTACACCATCGGCCTGTTCCGCGGACCCGAAATCACCCCTTGGCTGGACGACGTCGCGCGCTTGCGCGTGGCGGTGTTCCGCGACTGGCCGTACCTGTACGACGGCGACCTCGACTTCGAGCGCGATTATCTCGACGCCTATGCGCGTTCGGCCGAAAGCGTGTTCGTGCTGGCGATGGATGCGGGGCAGGTGGTCGGTGCATCCACCGGCCTGCCGCTCGCCGATGATACCGAGGCCTTCCGTCAGCCCTTCGTCGACAGCGGCATGGACCCGGAAGACATCTTCTACTTTGGCGAATCCGTATTGCTGCCGGCCTACCGCGGCAACGGTATCGGCCACACGTTCTTCGACCTGCGCGAGGCGCATGCGCGTGCGCTGGGGCGGTTCGGCTGGACGGCGTTCTGCGCGGTGGACCGCGAATCGGACGACCCGCGCCGGCCCGACGGGCATCGCGGCAACGACGTGTTCTGGGACAAGCGCGGCTATACGCGCCAGCCCGGCATGACGATGCGGTTGGCGTGGAACGAGATCGGCCGCGGCGAGGTCGACCACGCGCTGACGTTCTGGCTGCGCGGCCTGGAGCCGATGCGATGAAGATCGCCGTCGCCAAGTACGCCATCCAGGCGCCGGCGGATTTTTCCGCGTTCGCCGCGCGGCAGGCGCAGGTGCTGGGCGATGCCGCCGCGCAGGGCGCGCGCATCGCCGTGCTGCCGGAATACCTGTCGCTGGAACTGGCGGCCACCTTCGATTCCTCCACGCAGGCCGACCTGCATGCGTCGCTGGCGGCCATCCAGCGCTACCGCGACGACTGGCTGGCGCTGTACGCACGGCTGGCGAAGGAACTCGACCTGCATGTCGTCGCCGGCAGCTTCCTGCTGGCGCAGGGCAATGGGCGTTATCGCAACCGCAGCGACGTGTTCACGCCGCAGGGCGCGCACGCATGGCAGGACAAGCTGCAGCTGACCGGGTTCGAGAAGGGACTGGGCGTCATCGACGGCGGCGATGCGCTCAAGGTGTTCGACCTGGCCGGTGTGCGCAGCGGCGTGGCCGTTTGCTACGACAGCGAGTTCCCGCTGCCAGTGCGTGCGCAGGCGGAGGGCGGTGCACGCCTGTTGCTGGTGCCGAGTTGCACGGATACCGACGCGGGTGCGACGCGCGTGCGCGTCGGCTGCCTGGCGCGCGCGCTGGAGAACCGCCTCTTCGTCGCGCAGTCGGTGACCGCAGGAGAAGCGCCATGGAGTCCGGCACTCGATATCAACACCGGTGAGGCGGCGATCTTCGCCCCGATGGATCGCGGCCTGCCCGCCGATGGTGTGGTGGTGCAGACCGTCTGCGACCAGCCGTGGGCCATCGCCGATCTCGACCTCGACGCGCTTGAGCGCAGTCGCGCCGACGCGCAGGTGGCGAACGATCGCGACTGGGCGGGCCAGCTTCAGCCCGCCCTGGTGCGTGCGCGCGTCGAACGGCTGGACTGAGCGGACGAGCCGCTCAGCGTTCCCAGCCGAACACCTCGGCCAGCGGCTTGTCGAACACGTCCGCGATGCGGAACGCGCACTCCAGCGTGGGCGAATACTTGCCGGCCTCGATCGCGGCGATGGTCTGCCGCGTCACGCCGACACGCTTGCCCAGGTCGGCCTGCGTCATCTCGCCGGCCAGGAAACGCAGCGTGCGGATCTGGTTGGTGACGCGGGCCTCAGACACGCAGGCCTCGACGGTAGCCGTGGATCACCAGGCCGGCGTGCACGAGTTCGGCCGCGGCGATCGCCAGCAGTGTGGCGTGCACGATGGTCCAGCCGCCGGTGGTGAACGGCATGACGCAGCCGACCACGATGATGCCGGCCATCAGCACGTAGTAGGCGTAGACCGAGGCGCGCGAATCGATCCGGCGGTCGCGCTCGTCGATCAGCGTGGGCGTGCCGTCCTCCTCACGATGGCGGCCGAACACGGCGGTCAGCAGGGCGATCACGCCCAGCGACCCGAGCGCGATGGCGAGCAGGCCGATCCGCTGCCCCATGTGCATGGCGGCGACCGCGTCGGCATTGACCGAGACGTAGGTGAAGTAGAGGGCGAAGACGACGACCAGCGCCGTCAGCCAGACCCAGGCGAAACGTTCCTTCGACAGCATTGCCGTACTCCCCGTTGGTGGATGGACGGGGGCAAGGTAAGCCTGCGCTTACTCAATGTCAATAATATCTAACACTGAGTTACTAAAACGTAACTTAAGGTTCGCTCCGCTTGCCGCATCAGCCCAGCAGGCTGACGCCCGGCACCAGCCAGATCGACAGACCCGCCAGTGCCGACCCGATCACCGTCGCCGCCAGCACATCGCTCGGATAGTGCAGCCCCAGCACCACGCGCGAGGCCGCCACGCAGGCGGCGAACGGGATCAGCAGCGGCGCCAGCACGGGGTAGTGCGCCAGCGCGACCACGGTGAAGGCCACCGCATGCAGGGTGTGCCCGGAGGGGAAGCTGAATTCGTCCAGCGGCGCGATCCAGGCGCGGATGCGCACGTCCGAGGCGAACGGCCGCGGCCGGCGCGTCCAGCGCTTCAAGGCCTTGTAGAGCGTCAGCGCGATCACGCCGGTGCCGGCAAGGTGCGCGGATGCCGCCAGTCCATCCAGGCCGTCGGCCACGATCAGCGCGGCCATCAGCACGTACCAGAACACCCCGTCGCCCAACCGGCTGACGATGGCGAAGAAGCGGCGTACGCCACTCCATTCGCCCCAGCGGTTGGCACGCAGGCACCAGCCGGTGTCCCGGCCCATGAAGGCATTACGCGGCGGCAGCGGACGCATGGTGGCTTCTCCGTGTCAGGGCGAGGTCGGTCAGCAGGGCATCGAAGTCGGCGGCCACGCGGTCGGGGTGCAGGTCGCGCATTGCCGCGCTGGCGGCGTCGCCTTGGCTCCGTCGCAACGTGGCGTCCGTGGCCAGCCGCAGCGCGGCGGCGAGGAAGTCGTCATCGGTTTCCACCGCCGCGCCGTGCACGCCGTCGACCAGATGCTCGCGCGCGGCGCCGTAGTTGAACGCCACCGTCGGCACGCCGCTGGCCATCGCTTCCAGGGTGACGTTGCCGAAGGTTTCGCTGCGGCTGGAGAACAGGAACAGGTCGCCGCTGGCGAAGTGCCGCGCCAGCGCTTCGCCGCGCTGCACGCCGCAGAACAGGAAGTCCGGGTGTTCCTGCGCCAGCCGCTCGCGTACCGGGCCGTCGCCGACCCACACGAACTTGGCGCTCGGCTGCGTCTGCTGGATCGCGCGGAACGCGCGGACCGACAGTTCCAGGTTCTTTTCCGCGGCGATGCGACCGACGTAGATCACCGCGATGTCGTCCGGACCGAGTCCCCACTCGGCGCGCAATGCGTCGTCGCGTTGCGAGGGATTGAAATGGCGCGCATCGACCGCGCGCGCCAACCGCACCACGCGATGGAATCCCTGCGACTGCAGGAACTCCGCCAGTTCGCGCGTCGGCACCAGCGTCGCATCGGCGCCGTTGTGGAAGTGGCGCATCCAGCGCAGCGCAGTGTGCTGCAGGAAGCGCACGCCGTAGTCGCGCATGTAGTCGTCGAAACGGGTGTGGAAGCCGGTGGCCACCGGGATGCCCAGCCGACGCGCCGCGCGCAGCGCCGACCAGCCGAGGGGGCCTTCCGTGGCCACGTAGATCGCATCCGGCGGTGAAGCCTTCCACTGCGACATCAGGCGTCGCGTCGCGGGCAGGCCGAACTTCAGTCCCGGATAGCGGGGCAGGCTGGCACCGCGGACCAGCAGGGTGTCGTCGATCGCTGCTTCGTCGCCGGCCTGGCGTGGGCGGACGACGGGAACGTCGTGGCCGCGCTGGCGCAGGCCGGCCTCCAGTCCCTGCACGGTCAGGGCCACCCCGTTCACTTCCGGCGGATAGGTCTCGGTGACGATGGCAAAGCGCATGCGCGACTCCACGTTTTGCGCATGCTGGGCGTGCGAGGTGTCGCACGTGTGTCGATTGGGTGACCGCAGGATGACGGTGTGTAAGGCGACACGGTTCTGTTCATGCCCACCAGCCGGCGGAGGTCATCAGGCGCGAGACATCAGCCGTTCTTCGCCCGCAGGTAGGCGACCAGCGCGTTCGCATGGCCGTGGCCCAGCTTGTGTTCGTTCTTGAGGAAGGCCACCTGCTCCATGTGCTTCAGGTCCTTCACCGTCTCCAGCACGCCGAACCAGTGTGCGACGGGCTTGCCGTAGGTCTTTTCGATGGATGGGAAGTAGGAGGCGGGGCCTTTGACGGGCGGCGGGGTGGTCATGGTGTGCGCTCCGGTGCCGTCGGCAAATGCAGGTTGAAGGTGTTGCGGAAGACCACCACGCCCTCGTGCGAGCAGGTCATCGTGTCGACGACCACCGCATCGTCCGGTTCCCGCACCGCGAACACGTAGTACATCGGATTGAAGAAATGCCCTTGTCTTCCTTTCAGCGGGATGTCGAACGTGCTGGAGGTGACGTTCTCTGCGATGATTTCGCGGGGATTTCCGGGGGAGGTAGGCCTGGAGTTCTCCGCTACGCAGTGCAGCACCGTTCGATCGGTGTCAGCGCGGTAATCGAACGAGAATCCAAACCAGCTGCAGTGCCGGGGCGCGCCGTTGTAGGTGCAGCGTCCCTGATCGGTGACCAGGATGTCCCGCGTTTCGTGGCATACCCATCCTTCCGGTTTCCCGTCCGCTGCGGGGTTCCTGCAGACGAGTCCTGCCTTCACCTTCGTGATGTCGACGGCCTGGCTCGGCAGGGCCAGCAGGAAAAGGCTGAAGATCAGGATGAGACGCATGCAAGGTCCTTTTGCGGTGCAGATATGGAAGAGGGTCACGTGGGCGTGGAAACGGCGGTTGGTTTCCGCGCCACCAACCGATGTCCCAGCCATGCCATCGGCAGGTAGGCGAACACCAGGTCCACCACGGTGAACCACACCGGCGAGGGCAGCAGGGCGACGGCGGCGATGCCGCCCAGCAGGAAGCAGGCCCCGACCACCCATGCGGGTCCGCGGGTCCGCCCGGGCGTGATCAGCGTGGCGACCAGGGCGCCGACCAGCGTGCCCACCGCGTGTGCAAGGAAGGGGAACAGGAAATGCCGGGGCTCGAACAGCGGCATCGCCGCCTTCAGGCCCTCGGTCGTCGTGGTGTCGACGCCGGCGGGCGGTGGGATGACGTGGCCCCCCAGCGTGATCAACGCCATGTTGGCGACGCTGCCGATCACTACCCCGACGACGACCGCCAGGATCAGACGGAACACACGGTTCATGACAACCTCCGGCAAGCAGGCGAGGGACGGTCCGTCGGCGTGGGGCCAGCCGTGACGGTGATGACTATAGCGGAGCCCCGCCCGCGCCGCAGATGCAACACCGGCCAGTAACGCCATGGCGAATGCAACTCTCGCGGCGATCACACCCATACATCGTTCTCGGCCGTGTAGGCGCCGCCCGCATCGCCGGTATTCACCACGCCGCGCGGCTCCACCAGCATGATGCTGCATTCGTCGACGGCCACGGGCCGGTGCTCGACACCTCCGGGCACCACGTACATCTCGCCGGCCGACAGCGGAACGGCCTTGTCGCGGAACTCGAGCACCAGCGAGCCTTCGATCACGATGAAGACCTCGTCGGTATCCGCATGCGCATGCCAGACGAACTCGCCCTGCACCTTGGCCAGCTTGAACTGGTAGTCGTTCATCTCAGCGATCACGCGTGGCGACCAGTGGTCCGTGAAGCGGGCCAGTTTGTCTTTCAGGTTGATGGCGAAATCCGACATGAAGGTCTCATCGTGTGTTGTGGGGGCGCGGGAAGTTCGGGGCAGCCTCTGATCACGGCACACGATCGCCGCGCGCCGCTGTAAACAACGCATACCACTCCTCGCGGCTCAGGGTGATGCCATCGGCCGCGCAGCAGGCCGCGAGCCTGACCGGGTCGGTGGTGCCGACGATTGGCTGGATGCCGGCGGGGTGGCGCAGCAGCCAGGCGAGCTGGATCGCCTCCGGCGTCACGCCGTTCTCTTCCGCCAGTTGGCGCAACAGCGTGGATGTGGTGCGGATCACCGGATCGGCGAAGTCCGACGTGGTGGCGAGCTTGCCGCCCGCCAGCGGCGACCATGCCTGCACGCGGATGTCGTGCAGGCGGCAGTAGTCCAGCGTGCCGGCGGCCGAGGCGTAGACATGCCCGGTGGTGTTGGCGACCACGCCGTCGTCGATCAGGTGATGATGCAACAGACTGACCTCCACCTGGTTCGCCACCAGTGGCTGCCGCACATGACGGCGCAGCAACTCGATCTGTCCAGCCGTGTGGTTGCTGACGCCGAAGTGGCGCACCTTGCCGGCAGCATGCAGGTCGTCGAACGCACGGGCGACTTCTTCCGGTTCCACCAGCGCATCGGGACGGTGCAAAAGCAGCACGTCCAGGCGGTCGACGCCGAGTCGCGCCAGGCTGCCGTCGACCGACGCCACGATATGCGCATGGCTGAAGTCGTAGCGACCCGGTGTACCAGGCGGATCGTCGGCGAAGCGGATGCCGCATTTCGACTGCAGCACCATGCGCTCGCGCAGGCCGGGCGAGGCGCGCAGCACGTCACCAAAGATCCGCTCGGACTTGCCGCGCGCATAGATGTCGGCGTGGTCGAACAGCGTGATGCCGCCGGCCAGCGCGGTTTCCACCAGCCGTTGCGCCTGGCGCAGCTCGTCCGCGGTGACCGGCGTGGCGTCCCAGGCGCGGCTGAGCTGCATGCAGCCGTAGGCGATGCGCGACGCGGGCAGGCCGTCGCCTAGGAGGTAGATCTTCATCGTGGGGTCGAGGATTCCTGAGAGGGCATCATGATAGGCCCGCGACGCGGATCAGTAGCGTCGCCGCTCCGCGGCCAGCCGGCGGGCGAGCGCGTCGGCTTCGAGCGGACGCGCCAGGTGGTAGCCCTGCACGTCGTCTACGCCGAGCGCCTGCAGCGCGGACAGCTCGGTCGCCGTCTCCACGCCTTCGGCCACCACGTGCGACTGCGTCTGGCGGGCGAACTCGATCAGCGCGGCGGCGAGCGCACGCCGCGGCGAGTCGCTGTCGATGTCGCGGGTGAGGCTAAGGTCGAGCTTGATGATGTCGGGATGTATGGCCAGTACGTGCCGCATGCTGGCGTACCCGGCGCCCGCATCGTCCACTGCGATCCGCACGCCCGCCGCGCGCAGTGGAACGAGCCGTTCGTTGAGCAGCTTGTAGTCATCGACCAGGGAATGCTCGGTGATCTCCAGCACCACGCGGTGCGGATCCAGATCGTCGATGTAGCCGTCGATGCCGCCGCTGATGATCGTCTGCGGCGATACGTTCAAAGCCACATAGAAGTCGCCCTCGACACCGCGCAAGCCGTCCAGGGCGGACAGGATGGCGTTGAGTTCCAGGCGCACCCCCAGGCCGATCTCGCGCGCTTCGGCGAACCACACGTCCGGCGTGCGGCGCGGTTCCAGCTCGAAGCGCGACAGGCATTCCACGCCGACGATGCGGCGCGCGCTGCTGCGGTAGATCGGCTGGTAGACCATGTGCGGCTGACCCATCTCCAATACCGAGGTGATGCGGGCCACCTTTTCCTCGTGTGCCTGCACCGCATCCAGGTCGCCGTCGATCTGGTAGGCCAGCAGGTCCGCGAAGGCCCGCATCATGTGCAGGTCGCGCTGGCCCAGGGACAGGTTGGACGCCAGGCTGAAACAGCAGAAGGTGCCGTAGACGCGGCCATCGCGCAGCTGGATGGGCACGCTGAGGTGCGAGCCGATCGGAACGCGCTGCGTTTCCGGAATGCATTCGAGCGCGGGAACGGCGGCGGTGTCGGGAATCAGCTGCGGAATGCTGCCCTCGACCACGCGCATGCAGTAGCCCTCGTCGAGCGGACTGGAGTCGCCTGGCCGGATCGGCGCACGGTCGAGGCGGGTGACGACGTGCCGGAACACGCGGTGGCTGCCATGGAATTCGCTGACGAAGGCCACGTCCATGTCGAGGTGGCGGCGCACCGCATCCAGCAGGCGGTCGACGTTGCGTGCGATGGCGACGGCACCCGGGCCGCCTTCGAGCCAGGCATCGGTCAATGCGTCTTCCGGTTTCCTACTGTCGATCACGGGCTTCCTCCTGAAGGCGGGTACGCGATGGATAGTCGGCCACCGGTTCCGCTCCCGCCGCGGAGGCGGTCGGGGAGGCTGGCGTGGGGCAAGTCGGGTAAACCACGCCGCAGGACCGGGGCAGGCCGAGTGTAACCTCAAGTCACAGTTGGGGGAGTGCGCTTGGCGCCACCCGCTGAACTGGACGTCGGTGCGATGGTCTTCGGCCTGCGAAGCGGTATCGTTGCGCAGCCAATCGAGATGTCGTTATGCCGCCACGTCGATGGTGCTGGCGACCTGCAGCGCTATGCCACGAACGGCTTGAACGCGACGCCAAGGCCCTGCATGTCGTCCGGCTCGCCGACCAGGTCGGAGCGGAGCAGGGGGCGCGAGTCGATCCACTTCTTGCTGACCACCAGGTCCAGGCGATCGTCGCTGGCGGTGGCGTCCAGGCGCGGGATGGCCTCCGCGTCGTGCGAGCGGTGCAGCAGCACGGCCAGGCGCAGCAGCGCGGCCTTGCGCTTGGCGCCCAGCAGCAGGCGGTCGGGCAGGGCGTCGAACGCGGTCTTAGGGACCCCGCGGCGGTGCGTACGTACGAGCGCGGAGAGCACCTGCTGCTCCTGCCGGGAGAAGCCCTCGATGTCCGAATGTTCGAGCAGATAGGCACCGTGCACGTGGTACTGGCTGTGCGCGATGGCCAGGCCGATCTCGTGCAGGCGCGCGGCCCAGCCGAGCATGCGGGCATCATCGTCGTCCAGGCCCCAGCTGTGCTCGACCTGTTCGAACAGGCGCATCGCGGTGGCTTCCACGCGCGCGGCCTGGAACTCGTCGATGCCGTAGCGCTGCATCAGCGCGGCGGTGGACAGGTCGCGCGGATCGTTGTCGCTGCCGCGGCCCAGCATGTCGTACAGGATGCCTTCGCGCATCGCCGCCTTGCTGACCATGAGCCGCTGCAGCCCCAACGCCTCGAACGCCGCTTCCAGCACCAGTACGCCACCGGCGATGATGGGACGACGATCATTGGAAAGGCCGGGCAGCTCGATGTCCTCGATGCGGTCCGCTTGCAAGAGCTTGTCGCGCACCTGCGGCAGCGCCTCGGCGGTCACCGCACCCTTGGTGAGCTTCATCGCTGCGCAGATCTCGCCGATGACCTTGGCCGTGCCGGACGAACCGATGGCCTCCTGCCAGCCGAGATTGCGGTAGACGCCGGCGAACTGCTGGAACTCCGCGCCGATCTCGGTCAGCGCTTCCTTCCAGCGCTTGCGCGAGAGCTTGCCGCCGGGGAAGAAACGACGCGTGCTGGCGATGCAGCCGGCCTGCAGGCTTTCGCGTTCCAGCGTCTCGAAGCCGCGGCCGATGATGAATTCCGTCGAGCCACCGCCGATGTCGATGACCAGGCGGCGCTGGCTCGTCTTCGGTGGCTGCGCGTGCGCCACGCCCAGGTAGATCAGGCGGGCCTCTTCGCGGCCGGACACGACTTCGATCGGTTTGCCGAGCGCGGCCTCCGCCGCGGCCAGGAAATCCTGCGGATCGCGCAGCTGGCGCACGGTGTTGGTGGCCAGCGCACGCACGCGCGCACCGGGAATATCGCGGATGCGCTGGCCGAAGCGCGACAGGCAGTCGAGCGCGCGTTGCCGCGCCGCGGTGGACAGGCCGCCCTTGCCGTCCAGGCCATCGGCCATGCGCACGGTTTCGCGCAGGCGGTCGACCACGCGCAACTGGCCGAGCAGCGAACGCGCGACGATCATGTGGAAACTGTTGGAGCCCAGGTCGATCGCGGCCAACAGGTCTCCGTCCTGGAGCGGCGGAGAAGTGGGGGAGGTCAGGGGCGCCATGCGACAAGTCTAGCCAATGGCGTCGCGCATTGCTTCACCGGGATGACACGCTGCGCCATCGCGCCGTGCGTCCATTGGTCGCATCACACCTTCGCCAGCAACGTGGCCTGTGCCGAATGCGGCGTGTCGTCGCCGGGGGTCAATTTGAGGTAGCTGCCGTCGGCCTGCAGTTCCCAGGCATTGCAGTTGTCGTCCAGGTAGTTCTGCAGGCCCTCCTTGAACACGCGCGCGGCGAGGTCCTTGTCGAGGATCGGGAAGCAGGTTTCCACGCGATGCAGCAGGTTGCGTTCCAGCCAGTCGGCGCTGGCGCAGTACAGCTCCGGCGCGCCATCGTTGCCGAACCAGTAGAGCCGGCTGTGTTCGAGGAAGCGTCCGACGATGGAGCGCACGCGGATGTTGTCGGAGATGCCGGGGACACCCGGCCGCAGCGCACAGGCGCCGCGCACGATCAGGTCGATCCGCACGCCGACCTGCGACGCCGCGTACAGCGCCCGGATGATGCGCGGTTCGTTGATGGCGTTGATCTTGGCGATGATGCGCGCCGGCTTGCCGGCCCTGGCGAGCTTGGCCTCGCGCTCAATCTTCTTGATCAGGCCCGGGTGCAGGGTGAAGGGCGATTGCAGCAGGCGCTTGAGCTTGGTCGTGGGCGCCAGGCCGGACAACTGCTGGAAGAGCAGGTGCACGTCGTTGCCGATGTCCTGGTCGGCGGTGATCAGGCCGATGTCGGTGTACGCGCGCGCGGTGCCGCTGTGGTAGTTGCCGGTGCCCAGGTGCACGTAGCGGCGCAGCTTGCGGCCCTCGCGCCGCACGATCAGCAGCATCTTGGCGTGCGTCTTGTAGCCGACGACGCCGTACACGACCTGCGCGCCGGCTTCCTGCAAGCGGTCGGCGACGCCGAGGTTGGCGTCCTCGTCGAAGCGCGCACGCAGTTCCACCACCACGGTCACGTCCTTGCCGTTGCGCGCGGCCTGCACCAGCGCTTCGACGATGGCCGAATCCTTGCCGGTGCGGTACAGCGTCTGCTTGATCGCCAGCACGTCGGGATCCACCGCTGCCTGCTTGATGAGTTCCAGCACGGCGGCGAACGAGTCGAAGGGGTGGTGCAGCAACACGTCGTCGTCGGCCACCTTCTCGAAGATCGCCTCGCTGTCGCGTAGCGTGCGCGGGGTGAAGGCGGGGTATTTCAGTTCGGGGCGCTGCACCAGGTCGTAGACCTGGATGACGCGGTTGAGGTTGACCGGGCCGTTGATCGGGTACACCGCGTTGTCGGGCAGCGCGAAGTTCTGCAGCAGCTGGCGCACGATGGGCTTGGGGCAGTCGTGCGCGATCTCCAGCCGCACCGCGGGACGGTAGCCGCGGCCGACGAGTTCGTCGCGCAACGCCAGTGCCAGGTTCTCCACTTCCTCCTCATCGACCACCACTTCGGAGTTGCGGGTCACGCGGAACTGGTAGGAACCCTTCACTTCCATTCCCGGGAACAGTTCGTCCACGAACACCGACAGCACCGACGACAGCAGCACGAAGTCGTTCTCGCCACCGGACACGCGCTGCGGCAGGTGGATGATGCGCGGTAGCGAGCGCGGCGCGCGCACGATGGCCAGGTGCCCGGCGCGGCCGAACGCGTCCTTGCCCTTCAACACCACCACGATGTTGAGCGACTTGTTGAGGATCTTCGGGAACGGGTGCGCCGGATCCAGGCCGAGCGGCGACAGCACCGGCATGATCTCGTTGCGGAAGTAGGCGCGCAGCCAGCGCGTCTGCCGCGCGTTCCAGCTGTCCCGGCCGAACACGCGCACGCCGGCCTCGGCCAGGCCGGGGCGCAGCACGTCGTTCCAGCACTTGTACTGCGCGTCGACCAGTTCGGCGGCGCGATCGTGGATCTTGTTGAGCACGGTGGCCGGACTCATGCCGTCCGCGCCGGGCGGCAGGCCGAAATCGAGCGCATGCCGCACTGTGGCGGCGCGGATCTCGAAGAACTCGTCGAGGTTGGTGCAGGAGATGCAGAGGAAGCGCAGGCGCTCCAGCAGCGGCACCGAGGGATCCTGCGCCTGCGCCAGCACGCGGAAGTTGAAGTCCAGCTGGGACAGCTCGCGGTTGAGGTAGAGCGCCGGGTCGCGCAGGGCGTCTTCGCCGGTGGCAGTGGCGGGCGTCGTGTCCAGGGCGGCGTTCATGCGTGCTGGCTGTCCGTAGTGAGGAGGGCGGGAGCGTCGAGGCGCGGTTCGACGCGATCGGCACCGAAATGGATGGAGAACACGCTGCCCTGGCCGACCTCGCTTTCGATCTCGAGGCGCGCCTGGTGCAGGTTCAGCACGTGCTTGACGATCGACAGGCCCAGGCCGGTGCCACCGCTCTCGCGCGAGCGGCTGGTGGAGACGCGGTAGAAGCGTTCGGTGATGCGCGGCAGGTGAGCGGTCGGGATGCCGTAGCCGGTGTCGCGCACGCTGAGCACGGCGCCGTCGCCCTCGCGCGCGAAGCGCACCGTGATCGTGCCGCCGGCCGGGGTGTAGCGCACGGCGTTGCTGACCAGGTTGGAGAACGCGCTGTGCAGTTCCTTGTTGGAGCCGGACAGATCCACGTTGGCCTCGTCCTGGATCACGACCGTGTGGCGGCGCTGGCTCAGCGCTTCGGCTTCGCGCCGCAGCGTGGCCAGCATCGGCGCCATGGCCACGTTCTCGTCGGGCAGGCTGTCCTGCGCTTCCAGCCGCGACAGCGTCAGCAGGTCTTCCACCAGTTGGGTCATGCGCTGCGACTGCTTCTGCATCTCCGACAGCATGGGTGCCCAGTCCGGGTATTCGGTGGGCTCCAGCATGTCCAGGTATCCGTGCACGACGGTCAGCGGCGTGCGCAGTTCGTGCGAGACGTTGGCGACGAAGTCGCGACGCATCTGCTCCAGCCGCAGCAGCTTGCTGACGTCGCGCGCGACCAGCAGCCAGTACTCGTCGGAGTAGGGGATCAGCCGCAGGTTGAGGCGCAGGTGGGGATCCACCGGCGAGGCGGCATCCAGCATCGGTTCGGCATTGCGCCCGCCGGCCAGCCAGTGCGACATCGGCAGCGGCTGCAGGCGGTCGCCGACCGGGGCGCCGATGTCGGCAGGGTACTGCAGGCCCAGCAGGGTGCCGGCGGCCTTGTTGAACCACTGCACGCGCTGGCTGTTGCGTTCCACCACCACCACGCCGTCAGGCAGCGCGGCGGCGGCGGCGCGGTAGGCGCGCAGCATGTCGAGCAGGCGGCGCTTGCGCGTGCGCATCTCGGCCTGGCCGCGGAACAGCAGGCGGTCGAGCTCGTTCCAGACGCCACGGCCCCGGGCCGGTTCCATGCGCTGGCGGGCGGTCAGGCGCAGCAGGACCTTGCGCAGCCGCCAGTAGTGCCATGCGACCACGCCGAGCGCGGCGACGGTGACGACCGGCCAGACGTGGCCCAGCAACAGCCCGGCCACGACCGCCAGCGCGAGGATCAGCGCCAGCTGGCCGAGCGTCTTGAACCACGCGGAGCGGATGTCGTGGGGCATGGACCGATTGTAGGCAGATGTGTGTGACAGCAGGGATGGGGAAGGGGGGCGACTGGTTTTCCGTCATCCCGGCGCACGCCAGGATCCAGGGTGAGTTGTGTCGTTCGTCGCTTCGGCGCTGGGCAGGCGACGTCAAGATCAGGATGAATCCCGGCGTGCGCCGGGATGATGGACGAGGACGCTGCGCGCGTCCGATTCCCGGACCCGATTCCTGCAACGACTTCACATGGCGGCCGAGAAGCGATAGCCCGAGCCGCGCACGGTCTGCACCATGTTTTCCAGGGCGTGCGGCTCGAGCGTCTTGCGCAGGCGGCGGATATGCACGTCGACGGTCCGTTCCTCCACGTAGACGCTGCCGCCCCAGACGTGGTCGAGCAGTTGCGTGCGCGAATAGACGCGCTCCGGGTGCGTCATGAAGAAGTGGAGCAGGCGGTATTCGGTGGGGCCGATGGCGACCGGGGTGTCGCCGGCGAACACGCGGTGCGCGGCCCCGTCGATGCGCAGGTTGCCGACGGCGACGCTGCCGTCTTCGTCATCGTCGCGCGAGCGGCGCATGACCGCACGGATGCGCGCCAGCAGTTCGCGCGCGGAGAACGGCTTGACCACGTAGTCGTCGACGCCGGCCTCCAGCCCGCCGACCCGGTCGTTCTCCTCGCCACGGGCGGTGAGCATGATGATCGGCACGTCGCGGGTCATGGCGTCCTTGCGCCAGCGACGGGCCAGTTCCAGGCCGCTGGTGCCGGGCAGCATCCAGTCGAGGAGGATCAGGTCCGGCACGCGGTCGGCGATGGCGTTCTGGGCTTCACGGGCATCGCCGGCGTGGATCGGCTCGTAGTCGCCCTTGCGCAGGGCGAAGGCCACCATGTCGCGGATGGCGGGTTCATCGTCGACGATCAGGATGTGCTTCTGCACGCAGGGTCCGGGGAGGGGAGGAGGGACCGCGCCAGTAGACGACAATTTTGTGACGTTTACATGACATGCCGCAGGACTGTCATGCAGGCCGCCCGATGGCCGGTCAGCGGCGTTCCATATCGGGGTCGCGCACGCCCTGGCGCCGGAGTTCCAGTACCTCGGGCGTGATGCTGGCGATCCGGGCATCCACCCGGGCGCGGGCATAGAAATCCAGGTCGCCCTGCTTCTTGAGATTCTGCAGCTGGATCAGCGCCTGCTCCGGCCGGCCGTTCAGGTAGGCGGCCTCCGCATAGGCTTCGCCGGCGCGGGCGGTGTCGCCGGCCAGTTCGTTGGCCCGGGCGAACTGCTGCTGGAACACCGGGTCGTCGCCGGCGCGGGCCATCAACGGCCGCAGGACCGCCTGCGCGCGCTGGCCGGCCTCGCGGCCTCCCTGCTCGTTCAGCACCTTGGCGTAGGTCAGGGCGACCGGACGGTTCTGCGGGTAGCGCTGCAGCAGCGCATCGAAGCGGCGGTTGGCCGCCGCCGCGTTGCCCGTGCGCGATTCCGCCTCGCCCAGCGACAGTGCCACCCACAAATTGTCCGGGTTCTCATCGGCCAGTCGCTGCAGTTCGGTCAATGAGGTTCGGATATCCCCGCCTTGCAGGTGAGCCACCGCCAGGCCGTAGCGCTGCGGTCCGGTCAACGGTTTGCCGGCCTGGCGGCGCAGGGTCTCGTACTCGCGCACGGCAGCGGAGGGCGTGCTGGCACTGAGGGCGCGCAGCCGTTCGCGCGCCCAGTCGAACTGTCCGGAGTCGCCCTGCCGGAACACCTGCGAGGGCAGGGTGACCGGGATGGGCAGCAGGGGATTGTCGCTGCGGGTTTCCGGCAGGGTGATGGCGTTGCGGTCGAAGCGTTCCACCCGCTCGCCGCCGGGCACGCTGGTGACGGCGGTGACCTGGCTGCCGCGCATCTGGTCGGCGCGCTGGCGTGCTTCGCTGATGCGGGTGGTGGTGACGGGGTGGGTCTGCAGGTAGTCCGGGACCGATTCGCGTCCGCTGCCGCGGGCGACGCGGGTGGCCTGCTGCAGCTTGGCGAAGAAGCCGGCCATTGCATCGATGTCGTAGCCGGCGCGGGACAGGGTGCGGATGCCGACGCGGTCGGCTTCGGATTCGTTGGAGCGGGTGTAGTCGATCTGGCGCTGCTGCATCAGCCCCATCGCCGAGGCGATGGCCGCCTGCGAGGCGTCGCCGCTGGAACTGCCGCCCGCCGCCTGCGCCAGCACGATGGCGCCCAGCATGCCGAGCAGGATCGGGATCTGGTCGCGCTGCGCGCGCTCCACGCCGCGCAGGACGTGCTGCTGGGTGACGTGGGCGATTTCATGCGAAAGCACGGCAGCCACTTCGTCCTCGCGGTCGGCGGTCAGCACCAGGCCGGCATTCATGCCGATGTAGCCGCCGAGCGTGGCGAAGGCGTTGATCTGCCGGTCGCGCATCATGAAGAAGGTGTAAGGCTGCTGCGGATTGTCGCTGTCCGCGCCGAGCCGGCCGCCGACCCCCTGCAGCCAGTCGGTGACCAGCGGATCCTCCAGCAGGTAGCCGTAGTTGCGCAGTTCGCGCAGCATCATCCCGCCGTACTGCGCCTGCCGCGCCGGCGTCAGCAACTCACCGGCAGAAGAGCCGATGTCGGGCAGGCGGCTTTCCTGCGAGGACGCCAGCGGCGTCGCGAGGACCAGGGTCAGGACGGTGGCAAGCAGCAAGGGACGCAAACGTGGCTCCGTGGCGGATAATGGGCGTCTCGATCAGGATGACCGGTCGTCGATCCAGGCGAGTGAATACGTGGTTAACCGGACGGGTTCCGGTTCGCACTGTTCCACTGCGTTCACTGGAGGACGGCCCGACCTGCCCGATATTGGCTGGGACCTGTTTCCCTCCCTTTCGTTCCGGAGACCTCCCTTGAGCGACACCCCGCAGGGCGCCACGCCCGAAATCACCCTCTACAGCACCGCCATCTGTCCCTATTGCGTGGCGGCCAAGAATTTCCTCAAGAGCAAGGGCCAGACCTGGACCGAGGTGCGGATCGACCTGGACCCGGCGGAGCGCGAGAAGATGATCGCCAAGGCCAATCGCACCAGCGTGCCGCAGATCTTCGTGGGCGATGTGCACGTGGGTGGCTATGACGACATGATCGCCCTGCATCGCGCCGGCAAGCTGGAGCCGCTGCTGGCAGGAGGTGCCACATGAGCGCCGCCGACGACAGCCAGGACCGGGTGAAGGCGTTCACCGAGTTCCGCCAGCGCATGAACAAGCGCATCCTGGACGAGCCCAACCAGGTTGTCCGACGCTTCTTCGCGCTGGACACGCAGACCTACCAGGCCGGCGCGCTGGACGTGAAGACCAAGGAGCTGCTGGGCCTGGTCGCCTCGATGGTGCTGCGCTGCGACGACTGCATCAGCTACCACGTCGCCCAGTGCAAGGAGGCCGGCGTGACGCGGAAAGAGTTCTTCGAAACCTTCTCGGTCGGCCTGGTGGTCGGCGGCTCCATCGTCATCCCGCACCTTCGCCGCGCGGTGGATTTCCTCGATCAGTTGGAAGGCGGACAGGCCGACGCGCCGGCCGCGCACGACCACGCCTGACTGCGCGCCGGGAGCCCCCGGAGACGGGCTCAGACCATGGTCGATTAGGGGACTTGCCGGCCGTTCGGGCATAATTGGCGGACAAATCTTCCCTTTCGCGCCCGTCGCGGCCTCGCCCGGCGCGTGCCCCTGTTCGGAAACCCCACTCAATGACCCAGACGATTACGGTCATCCGCGGCGACGGTATTGGCCCGGAGATCATGGACGCCACCCTGTACGTGCTGGACGCGCTCAAGGTCGGCCTGACCTACGAAGACGCCGACGCCGGCCTGGTGGCGCTGGAGAAGCACGGCGACCTGCTGCCGCAGGCCACGCTGGATTCGATCCGCAGGAACGGCGTGGCGCTGAAGAGCCCGCTGACCACGCCGGTGGGCGAGGGCTTCAGCTCGATCAACGTCGCGCTGCGCCGCCACTTCGACCTGTACGCCAACGTGCGTCCGGCCAAGTCGTTCCCGAACACCAAGTCGCGCTTCGCCGATGGCGTGGATCTGATCACCGTGCGCGAGAACACCGAAGGCGCCTAC
Organism: Pseudoxanthomonas japonensis; assembly: GCF_010093445.1. Lineage (GTDB taxonomy): Bacteria > Pseudomonadota > Gammaproteobacteria > Xanthomonadales > Xanthomonadaceae > Pseudoxanthomonas_A > Pseudoxanthomonas_A japonensis. Next base: position 173,632 of record NZ_PDWW01000002.1, read on the forward strand.
ATCGGTGAAGGCCAGTCGATTTCGGAAGACGGCGAAACCGCACTGCTGACGCAGAAGATCACCCGCAAGGGCTCCGAGCGCATCGTGCGCTACGCCTACGACCTGGCCCGCAAGACCGGCCGCAAGAAGGTCACCATCGTCCACAAGGCGAACATCCTGAAGACCACCTCGGGCCTGTTCCTGAAGGTGGCACGCGAAGTGGCCGCGCAGTATCCCGAGATCCAGACCAACGAGATGATCGTGGACAACACCTGCATGCAGCTGGTGATGCGTCCGGAGCAGTTCGACATCATCGTCACCACCAACCTGTTCGGCGACATCATTTCCGACCTGTGCGCCGGTCTGGTCGGTGGCCTGGGCCTGGCCCCGGGCGCCAACATCGGTGCCGACGCGGCGATCTTCGAAGCCGTGCATGGCTCGGCGCCCGACATCGCCGGCAAGGGCATCGCCAATCCGTGCGCGCTGCTGCTGGGCGCGGCACAGATGCTCGACCACCTGGGCCAGCCGGAGAAGGCCGAGCGCCTGCGTGCGGCGATCATCGCCACGCTGGAAGCGAAGGATTCGCTGACCCCGGACCTCGGCGGCGAGGGCAGCACGATGTCGTTCGCGAAGGCGATCGCCAGCCGCGTCTGATCGCGGTATCTGCGCATCTCCGCGCCAACATGCGCGGAGATGCGGTTTGGCCACCGGGATTCCCTGGGGTATCCTCGGTCCCATGTTCCTCATGACGCATGCCGTCGCGCCCGATGGGATCGCTGGCGGTCATTGACTGGACCATCGTCGCCACCTATCTGGTCGCGACATTGCTGGTAGGCGCCTGGGTGTCCCGCTCCGCGGGGCGCTCGCTCGAGTCGTACTTCGTCGCGGACCGTTCCCTGCCCTGGTGGTGGCTGGGAACCTCGATGGCGGCGACGACCTTCGCCGCCGATACGCCGTTGGTCGTGGCAGGGCTCGTCGCCAAGCATGGCGTGGCGGGCAACTGGCTGTGGTGGTCGTGGGCGATCTCGCATGTGTCGGTAGCGGTGGTGTTCGCCGCGCTGTGGCGCCGCTCGCGCGTCCTGACCGATGCCGAACTGATCGAACTGCGCTACACCGGACGGTCCGGTGCCTGGCTGCGCGGCTTCAAGGCCGCTTTCTTCGCCATCCTCATCAACGCCATCATCCTGGGTTGGGTGGTGCGGGCGATGGTGAAGATCGCCGCGCCGTTCGTGGACTGGCAGGCGTTGCTGGGTGCGGGCGCGGTGGAAACCTTCGCGGCGGTGTGGCCGGCGGCGCTGCTGGTCGGTACGCCGAACGACACCATCACGGTGCTCGTGCTGTTCGGTGTGATCGGGGCGTATTCCAGCCTGGGGGGCATCCGCGGCGTGATCCTCACCGACCTGGTGCAGTTCGTCATGGCCCTCGCAGGCGGGGCGCTGTTCGCGTGGTTCGCCATCGAGCATGTCGGCGGCATGCAGGGATTGCGGGAAGGACTGGCGCAGCACTACGACGCGGAGGCCCTGCTGTCGTTCGTACCGGCACAGGATGCCGCCTGGCTGCCGGTGCACGTGTTCCTGATCTACATCGCCGTCCAGTGGTGGGCGCAGTACTACAGCGACGGCAGCGGCTATCTGGCGCAGCGGGTGTTCGCTGCGCGCGACGAGCGGCACGCCGTCGGGGGTGCGCTGTGGTTCGTCGTGTTGAATTACGCCGTGCGAACCTGGCCCTGGGTGCTGGTGGCGCTGGTCGCACTGCTGGTGTTTCCACTGGGCACGGCGGGCGAGGGGGCCGCCGCGGTGGTCGCGGCGGATCGTGAAATGGCGTACCCCGTCCTGATGGCGCAGTTGCTGCCGGCCGGCGCGCTGGGCCTGCTGTTCGCCTCGCTGCTGGCGGCCTTCATGAGCACGGTGGACACGCATCTCAACTGGGGTGCGAGTTACCTCACCCACGACCTCTACCGGCGCTTCGTGGATCCCGGCGCGAGCCAGGCGCGGCTGGTCTGGATCAGCCGGCTGTCGGTCATGCTGCTTACCGCGATGGGCGTCGTGGTGGCCTCCCGGATCGACAGCATCGAACAGGCGTGGCGCTTCTTCATCGCGCTGGGCGCCGGGCTGGGGCTGCCGTCGATGCTGCGCTGGTTCTGGTGGCGCGCCAATGCGTGGACCGAGATCGCCGGCATCGTCGCGGCGGTGACCTCGGCGATGGTCCTGTACCCGCTGTTTCCCGATGCGCGCCCGGAGCATCTGCTGGTGGCGATCGTGGCCATCGCGACGACGTCGGCGCTGGTGGCGACCTTTCTCACGCCACCGGTGCCCCGCGACCATCTGGCGGCGTTCACGCGACGGGTTCGCCCTCCCGGCTGGTGGAAGGACCTGCCGGGTGCGGCGCCCAAGACGGCCCTGGGGTGGCTGGGCGCCGCCTGGCTGGCGGGAAACGCGGGCGTGTTCGCGCTCATGTTCGGGATCGGCTACCTGCTGCTCGGACCTCGCGCGAAGGGCGCCGTGCTGGCGCTAAGCGGCCTTTTCCTGCTCTGGGCGACGCTGCGTGCCAGCAAGCGCTTCCGCCTGGCGAGCGGACTGCGTGACGCATGAGCCGTTCCGGCGCAGCGTCCCGTTTTTGTTTGCGTATGTCCCACCCATGAGGTTGGATGCGAGTGAAAGGGCACGCACAATCCGCGGCCCACGCAGAAGGCCACGTTCATGTCCGTTCGCCCCAGCGCCGTCGCGCTGACGCCGCTCCTGCTGTTCCTGGCGCTGTTCTTCGGCGCGGGCCTCTATTTCACCGCGCAGGGCGAGGCCATGGGGTTCTACCAGTTGCGTGCCCCCGTCGCGATCCTGCCGGCGCTGGCGCTCGGCGTCTGGCTGGCCCGCCGGCGCGGTCTGCCGGCCCAGCAGACCCTGTTGCGCGGCATGGGCGACAGCAACGTGATGCTGATGTGCCTGATCTTCCTGCTGGCCGGTGCATTCGCCACGGTCTCCAAGGCGATCGGCGCGGTGGATGCGGTGGTGGCGCTGGGGCTGGGGGCGCTGCCCGCCAGCCTGATCCTGCCAGGCCTCTTCCTGGTGTCGGCGTTCGTCTCGCTCTCCATCGGCACCTCGATGGGTACCGTCGCCGCCGTCGTGCCGATCGCGCTGGGCGTGGCCGATGCCGCGGGCCTGGATCGCGTGCTGGTGGTGGGGGCGGTGCTGGGAGGCGCGATGTTCGGCGACAACCTGTCGATCATTTCCGACACCACCATCGCGGCCACCCGCAGCCAGGGCGCGGAGATGCGGGACAAGTTCCGCGAGAACTTCAAGATCGCGATGCCCGCGGGCATCGCGACGATCGTCCTGCTCGGCGTGCTGGGCGATGCGGCGCCGGTCGTCGCGCCGGATGCGGCATCGCCGTGGCTGGTGCTGCCCTATCTGGTGGTGCTCGGCCTGGCGTTGGCCGGCCTGGACGTGGTGCTGGTGCTGGGCATCGGCCTGGTGGTGTCCGGCGTGTTCGGCTTGGTGCTGGCGCAGGACTACGACGTGGTGTCCTTCGCCGGGGACATCTACCTGGGCTTCGAAAGCATGGTGGAAATCACCTTGTTGTCGATCCTGATCGGCGGGCTTGCGGCGCTGATCAAGGCGGCCGGCGGGCTGGACTGGCTGGCGCAGGTGATCGCGACGTTCGCCCGCGGCCGTACCGGTCGCCGTTCGGGCGAGATCAGTATCGCCGCGCTCGCGGCGGGTTCCGATGCGCTGACGGCGAACAACACCGTCGCCATCCTGGTCACCGGCAGCCTGGCCAGGGACATCGCGCAGCGCCACGGCATCAGCCCGCGACGCGCGGCCAGCGTGCTCGACATCTTCGCCTGCGTCGTCCAGGGCGTGCTGCCCTACGGTGCGCAGATCCTGTTGGCGGCGTCGCTGGCGGCCGTGTCGCCGCTGGCGCTGGCGGGCAGCGTGCAGTACTGCTGGCTGCTGGCCGTGTCGGCGCTGGCGTTCATGCTGTGGCCGTCGCGACGGAAAGTGCCGGCGGCGGAATGAAAACGGGGCGCCTGGGCGCCCCGTTTCCTCCGGGCCTGAAGACGGGAAGCGTCAGTCGCGCGACTGCAGCTTGGCCAGCAGGCGCAGGAATTCCAGGTACAGCCACACCAGCGTGACCATCAGGCCGAAACCCGCGTACCACTCCATGTACTTCGGTGCGCCGGCTTCCACGCCCGACTCGATGAAGTCGAAATCGAGCACCAGGTTCAGCGCCGCGATCACGATGACGAACAGGCTGAAACCGATGCCGATCAGGCCGGATTCGTGGATCAGCGGCACGTCTTTGCCGAACATGCGCAGCACCATCGACAGCAGGTAGACCAGCGCGATGCCGCCGGTGGCAGCCACCACGCCCAGCTTGAAGTTTTCCGTCGCCTTGATCAGACCGCTGCGGTAGGCCATCAGCAGCGCGAACAGCGTACCGAAGGTCAGCATCACCGCCTGGGTGACGATGCCTTCGTACATGTGGTTGTAGAGCGCGGAGATCGCACCCAGGAACAGTCCCTCGACCAGCGCGTAGAGCGGTGCGGTGACCGGCGCCCATTCCTTCTTGAAGATCGTCATCAGGGCCAGCACGAAGCCGCCGATCAGGCCGCCCCACAGATAGCCCATGCCGGTCGCACCCTCGGCCGTCACCTCGACCTGCGACCAGGCGAACGCACCGGTCAGCACCGCGAGCAGCAGCAGGATGCCGGTCTTGTTGACCGTGCCGTTGAGTGTCATCGCTTCGCCGTCGCGCGAGACGACCGACCCGCTGCCGAGGTCGAGGAAGGTGGATTCCTTCAATGCCGGATTGCCGCTGCGTACCATGGTTCCCTCATGTGGTTGCCGGACGTCTGTCCCCAGTGGCTGAGCATATCGCAAGCCATGGTCCATCACGTTTCGTTTGACAGCAGGGCCGCGGGTTCCGACAATACGCGGCCTCGTTGGCGTCCAGACGCCACGCCGGGACCCTCGTCGGGGTATAGCGCAGTCTGGTAGCGCATCTGGTTTGGGACCAGAGGGTCGGGGGTTCGAATCCCTCTACCCCGACCAGCAAGATGCACGGCCCACGTGTTCCGGCACGACGGGAATGCGACAATCCGGACCGGGCGCCCGTAGCTCAACCGGATAGAGCACCGGCCTTCTAAGCCGGCGGTTACAGGTTCGAGTCCTGTCGGGCGCGCCAACACCGGTGCGGTCCGGGAGGATGCAGGTTTCAGTGGTGGCTGTAGCTCAGCTGGTTAGAGTACTGGATTGTGATTCCAGATGTCGGGGGTTCGAGTCCCCTCAGCCACCCCACTGATTCAAGGGCACCCGCGGTGCGGGGGTTCACAGAAAAAAGCGATGCGGTTACACTACGCGTCTGATGTTTCGGGGCCGTTAGCTCAGTTGGTAGAGCAGTTGACTCTTAATCAATAGGTCCAAGGTTCGAATCCTTGACGGCCCACCAAACCCGAGACGCCCGGCCGAAAGCCGGGCGTTTTTTTATTGCCGGCCGCGCCGCGTCGGCCGCTACAATGCGACGCGCACTGCGAAAGTGGCGGAATTGGTAGACGCACTGGATTTAGGTTCCAGCGGGTAACCCCCGTGAGGGTTCGAGTCCCTCCTTTCGCACCACGCTCCGACGGCAGGGCGCCGATATCGCCGCGGCAGGGCCGCATGGCCCGGGCCGGGGATCGGCGGGTCGAAGCGAGCCCGCCGCCATGAACCGTCCGCCCCGCTGGCAGCCCGCCCCGGAATCGGCGAAACTATCAAGTTCCGCCGGGAGGGCTTCATGCCTGCGTCCCAGGCGTCCCCGGATTATCAACATCGCCCCGGCCCAGCCGTGGCCGCAGGAGTCAGTGAGTATGCAAGTTTCGGTCGAATCGGTCGGCAACCTCGAGCGCCGCATGAGCTTCAGCCTGCCGGCGGAGCGTCTGGACACCCACATCGGCGGCCGCCTGCGCGAGCTGTCGCGCACCGCGCGCATCAAGGGCTTCCGCCCGGGCAAGGTGCCGGCCAAGGTCATCGAGCAGCGCTTCGGCGAGCAGGTGCGTGCCGAAGCCCTCGACGGCCTGCTGCGCGAGACCTTCAACAACGCCGTGCGCGACCAGGAACTGCAGCTGGCCGGCAACCCGCGGATCGAGAAGCAGGGCGAGGGCGAACTGGATTTCGTCGCCACGTTCGAAGTGGTGCCGGACTTCGGCGACGTCGACGTCGCCAAGCTCAATGTGGTGCGCAATACCGCCGAGGTCAGCGACGCCGACATCGACCAGATGATCGACAACCTGCGCATGCAGCGCCGCACCTTCCAGGTCGTCGAGCGTGGCGCGAAGGAAGGCGACCGTGTGTCGCTGGAAACCTGGTCGCAGGCGGGCGATGAGCGCATGCCGGCCGAAGGTTCCGAGAAGGGTGCCACCCTGATCGGTTCGGGCGTGATGTTCGGCGAGATCGAGCAGGCGCTGATCGGCCTGGCGAAGGGCGACGAGAAGACCGTGTCGGTGACGTTCCCGGCCGACTGGCGCGTGCCGCAGCTGGCGGGCCGCCAGGTCGACGTGCACGTCAAGGTCACGGACGTCGCCGAGTCGGTGCTGCCCGAGGTCGATCGCGAGTTCATCCGCAGCTTCGGCGTGAAGAGCGGCGATGCCGAACAGTTCCGCTCGGACATCCGCAGCAACCTCGAGCGCGAACTGAAGGGCGCGCTGATGACCCGCCTGCGCCGTGAAGTCGGCGAGCAGCTGATCGCAGCCTACGCCCACGTCGAGATGCCGCCGCGCCTGGTCGAAAACGAGGCCCGCGTGATGGTCCAGCAGGCCGCCGAACAGGCCCGTCGCCAGGGCCAAAACGTGCAGATCCCGGACAATGCCCACGAAGGTTTCCTGGATGCCGCCCGCAAGCGCGTCCTGGTCGGCCTGCTGGTGGGCGAAGTGGCCCGCCGCAACCAGCTCCGCCTGGACCCGAAGCGCCTGAACGAGACGCTGCGCCTGATCGCCTCGACCTACGAAGAGCCGGAGCAGGTCATTGAGTTGTACCGCAACGATCCCCAATTGATGAACAGTCTGCAGGGTCGTGTGATGGAAGAGCAGGTGATCGACTGGATCGCCGAGCGCGCCCAGCACACCGAGCAGGCGCTTTCCTTTCAGGAAGCCATCCGCAACTGATCCGGGCGCCCCGCCCGGGCAGAAGGTCCGGCTATCCTAGGCCGGACCCTCCCTTGAACGACAGGCGCGAGAACCGATGAGCATTCAAACCCAAGCCCTCAACCTGGTGCCGATGGTGGTCGAACAGACCAGCCGCGGCGAGCGCGCCTACGACATCTATTCCCGCCTGCTCAAGGAGCGCGTGATCTTCCTGGTGGGCGGCGTGGACGACCACGTGGCGAACGTCATCGTGGCGCAGATGCTCTTCCTGGAAGCCGAGAATCCCGAGAAGGACATCAGCCTGTACATCAACTCGCCCGGTGGCGTGGTGACGGCCGGCATGGCCATCTACGACACCATGCAGTACATCAAGCCGGACGTCAGCACGATCTGTGTCGGCCAGGCGGCCAGCATGGGCGCGCTGCTGCTGGCGGCGGGCGCGAAGGGCAAGCGCTACGCGCTGCCCAATTCGCGCGTGATGATCCACCAGCCGCTGGGCGGCTTCCAGGGCCAGGCGACAGACATCGATATCCACGCCCGCGAGATCCTGACGCTGCGTGCGAAGCTGAACGCCATCCTGTCCCACCACACGGGCCAGTCGCTGGAAACCATCGAGCGGGACACCGAGCGCGACAACTTCAAGAGCGCGGCGGACTCGCAGGCCTACGGCCTGGTCGACCAGGTGCTCGAGCGCCGTCCGGAAGATTCCATCCAGTCGGCCTGACCGCCGGATTGCGGGTTTTCTGGCTCAAATCCCCCTGTTCACGGACCCGGCTGACAAGCCGGGACCGTGTGCTATTCTCCGACCGCAAGCCCCTCCGGGCAGGTTGAGCGACCGAGTAATACCAGCATGAGCGAAGATCGTCAGGGCCGTTCCGGCGACAGCACCAAAATCCTGTACTGCTCGTTCTGCGGCAAGAGCCAGCACGAGGTCCGCAAGCTGATCGCGGGCCCCAGCGTGTTCATCTGCGATGAGTGCGTGGAGCTGTGCAACGACATCATCCGCGAAGAGCTCGAGGAGAAGGCGCAGTCCGCCCGCAGCCACCTGCCCAAGCCGCGCGAGATCCTCGAGGTCCTGGACCAGTACGTGATCGGCCAGAACCGCGCCAAGCGCACGCTGGCCGTTGCGGTCTACAACCACTACAAGCGCATCGAGAGCCGCAGCAAGAACGATGAGGTCGAACTGGCCAAGTCGAACATCCTGCTTGCCGGCCCGACCGGCTCGGGCAAGACGCTGCTGGCCGAGACGCTGGCGCGCCTGCTCAACGTTCCGTTCACCATCGCCGATGCCACCACGCTGACCGAAGCCGGCTACGTGGGCGAGGACGTCGAGAACATCATCCAGAAGCTGCTGCAGAAGTGCGATTACGACGTCGACAAGGCGCAGCAGGGCATCGTCTACATCGACGAGATCGACAAGATCTCGCGCAAGAGCGAAAACCCGTCGATCACCCGCGACGTGTCCGGCGAAGGCGTGCAGCAAGCGCTGCTGAAGCTGATCGAGGGCACCGTCGCCAGCGTCCCGCCGCAGGGTGGCCGCAAGCACCCGCAGCAGGAATTCCTGCAGGTCGATACCAAGAACATCCTGTTCATCTGCGGCGGTGCGTTCGCCGGCCTGGACAAGATCATCCAGCAGCGCAGTACCGAGGCTGGTGGCATCGGTTTCGGTGCCAAGGTGAAGAGCTCCGAAAAGAAGTCGGAAGTCGGCAAGGTCCTGTCCGAGGTCGAGCCGGAAGATCTGATCAAGTTCGGCCTGATCCCCGAATTCGTCGGCCGCCTGCCGGTGGTCGCCACGCTGGAAGAGCTTGACGAGGCCGCACTGGTCAAGATCCTCACCGAGCCGAAGAACGCGATCACCAAGCAGTTCAAGAAGCTGTTCGAGATGGAAGGGGTGGAGATCGAGTTCCGTCCCGATGCGCTGTCGGCGATCGCCCGCAAGGCGCTGAAGCGCAAGACCGGCGCGCGCGGCCTGCGCACCATCGTCGAATCGGTCCTGCTGGACACGATGTACGAGTTGCCGTCGCTGGAGAACGTCAGCAAGGTGGTCGTGGACGAGTCGGTGATCGAGCACAAGTCCGAGCCCTACCTGATCTACCAGAATCCGCCCGCCCCGAAGGTCGCTTCGGCGGAGTGATCCGGCCCGCATGTTTCCATTGACAGGCGCCCTTGCGGCGCCTGTTCAGTTTTTGGCGGCGATTCGCAAGTCGCGGGTTCCATTGGGGTTTTGGCGACGCTCTTGCATCCCTACGGCGATGGCCCCATAACGGGCCCATTGGTGCTTGCGCACCCCTGCATTCCGCACTTGCTGGAGCCCCCATGCCCCGCCGTCCCCAGACTGAAATCCTCGACCTGCCGGTCCTGCCGCTACGCGACGTGGTGGTCTTCCCGCACATGGTCATCCCGCTGTTCGTCGGCCGCGACAAGTCCATGCGCGCGCTGGAGCAGGCGATGGAGGCCGACAAGCGCATCATCCTGCTCGCCCAGAAATCCGCGGAAACGGACGATCCCGCCGCTGCCGACCTGTATGCGGTCGGCACCCTCGCACAGGTCCTGCAACTGCTGAAGCTGCCGGATGGCACCATCAAAGTGCTGGTCGAGGGCACGGCGCGCGTGAACGTGTCGAATGTCGTCGAACGCGACGGCTCGCTGTACGGACAGGGCGAAGAGATCGACTCCACCGATGCGCGGGAGCCGCGCGAGATCGAGGCCGTGGCGCGCTCGCTCGTGGGCCTGTTCGAACAGTACGTCAAGACCAACCGCAAGCTGCCGCCGGAACTGCTGCAGACCCTGGCCGGCATCGACGAGCCGAGCCGGCTTGCCGATACGATCGCCGCGCACCTGGGTGTGCGCCTGAGCGACAAGCAGCGGCTGCTGGAAACCATCGAGGTCGGCGAGCGGCTGGAGCTGCTGGTCGGCTTCGTCGATGGCGAGATCGACGTGCAGCAGCTGGAAAAGCGCATCCGCGGACGCGTGAAGTCGCAGATGGAGAAGAGCCAGCGCGAGTACTACCTCAACGAGCAGATGAAGGCCATCCAGAAGGAGCTGGGCGAACTCGACGAGGCGCCCAACGAACTGGAGGAACTGGCGCGCAAGATCGCCGACGCCGGCATGCCGAAGCCCGTGGAAACGAAAGCGCGCAACGAGCTCAACAAGCTGAAGCAGATGTCGCCGATGTCGGCCGAGGCGGCCGTGGTCCGCAACTATCTCGATTGGCTGCTCGGCGTGCCCTGGAACAAGCGCACCAAGGTGCGCAAGGATCTCAAGGTCGCGCAGGACACGCTGGACGCGGATCACTATGGTCTGGAGAAGGTCAAGGAACGCATCCTCGAATACCTCGCCGTCCAGTCGCGCGTGAAGAAGCTGCGCGGCCCGATCCTGTGCCTCGTCGGACCGCCGGGCGTGGGCAAGACCTCGCTGGGCCAGAGCATCGCCAAGGCGACCAACCGCAAGTTCGTACGCATGTCGCTGGGTGGCGTGCGCGACGAGGCGGAGATCCGCGGACATCGCCGGACCTACGTTGGCTCCATGCCGGGCCGCATCGTGCAGAACCTCAACAAGACCGGCAGCAAGAATCCGCTGTTCGTGCTGGACGAGATCGACAAGATGTCGATGGACTTCCGCGGCGACCCGTCGTCCGCGCTGCTCGAGGTGCTGGATCCGGAGCAGAACAACGCCTTCAACGATCACTACCTCGAAGTCGACCTGGACCTGTCCGAAGTGATGTTCGTCGCGACGTCGAACTCGCTGAACATCCCTGGCCCGTTGCTGGACCGCATGGAGGTCATCCGCATCCCCGGCTACACCGAGGACGAGAAGGTCAACATCGCGCAGCGCTACCTCGTGCCGAAGCAGCTGAAGGCCAATGGACTGAAGGCAGACGAGCTGAAGATCGCCGAGAGCGCGATCCGCGATCTTGTCCGCTACTACACGCGCGAATCCGGCGTGCGCAATCTCGAGCGTGAAGTCGCCAAGATCTGCCGCAAGGTGGTCAAGGAGATCGCGCTGGCAGGTCCCAAGCCGGTCAAGAAGAAGGCGACCGCCATGCAGGTCAGCTCGAAGAACCTGGAGAAGTACGCAGGCGTGCGTCGCTTCGACTTCGGCCGTGCCGAAGAGCAGAACGAGATCGGTCTCGTCACCGGACTGGCGTGGACCGAAGTGGGTGGCGACCTGCTGCAGATCGAGGTCGCGCTGGTGCCCGGCAAGGGCGGCATGCTGCTGACCGGTCAGCTCGGCGATGTGATGAAGGAGTCGGGTTCCGCGGCGATGTCCGTGGTGCGCGCTCGCGCGGCCAGCCTGGGCGTGGATGCGGAGTTCCTGCAGAAGCACGACGTGCACCTGCATGTGCCTGATGGCGCGACGCCGAAGGATGGTCCGAGCGCGGGTATCGCGATGGTCACCGCCCTGGTGTCCGCACTGACCAGGAACCCCGTGCGGGCGGACGTGGCGATGACGGGCGAGATCACGCTGCGGGGTCGCGTCACCGCCATCGGAGGCCTCAAGGAAAAGCTGTTGGCGGCGCTGCGTGGCGGCATCACCACCGTCATCATCCCCGACGAGAACAAGAAGGACCTGGCCGACATCCCCGCCAATGTCACCGATGGCATCCGGATCGTGCCGGTGAAGTGGATCGACGAGGTGCTCGATCTCGCGCTGGAGAAGCCGCTGACGCCAGTGCCGGTCACAGGCGGCGACGGTGGCGAGCGCGTGGTGCCGGCCACCAAGAAGGAGCGCGGCAAGGGGCCGCAGCAGCCCGGTGTGAAGCATTGAATGAGATGACGAATATCGCGTGTCATTGCCCGGAAACCCGCGTCACTGTTGGGTTTTCGGCTTGCGCGGCATTTTTCGCACTGGTATAACGGCGTCACCCGCATGCACGAAGCTACGCTTCGTAGCGCGTGGACATCACGGCCGGTTCCGTCTGGCGAGCGAAGTCAGAGGTTCCGGCCACTCATTCCGCGGTTGTGCCGCACAGGGAGTCACTCAATGAACAAAACCGAATTGATCGATGCCGTCGCCGACGAAGCTGAAGTGTCCAAGGCCGAAGCCGGCCGCGCCGTCGACGCCGTCATCTCCAGCATCACCAAGGCCCTCAAGAAGGGCGACAGCGTGACGCTGGTCGGCTTCGGTACCTTCCAGGTCCGCAAGCGCGCCGCGCGCACGGGCCGCAACCCGAAGACCGGCGACACCATCAAGATCAAGGCGTCCAAGAATCCCGCGTTCAAGGCTGGCAAAGCCCTGAAGGATGCCGTAAACTAATCGACTCGCTGCCGATGGCAGGGTGCGATCACCCTGGGTGCTTAGCTCAGCGGTAGAGCGTCTCCCTTACACGGAGAGGGTCGGGGGTTCGAAACCCTCAGCACCCACCACATCGGGGCGGTGCAGGTTTAAAAATTTGTGGGATGGTCTAGCGGAAAGCGCTGAAATCGTCTTACAATGTTCGTCTCAGCGCGGAGTGGTAGTTCAGTCGGTTAGAATGCTGGCCTGTCACGCCGGAGGTCGCGGGTTCGAGTCCCGTCCACTCCGCCATTTACACCCAGAAAGCCCGCGAAAGCGGGCTTTCTGCTGTGTGCGCCCATGCGGGCCGTCGGCGCCTGCGGGCACCCATCGGCATTTCGCGTCCGTCGGGCGGCGAGACGCCGCCATCCCGGCAGGTTAAACTGCGCGGCTGAAAGAATTCGGGTCCCGTGCGCACATGCTGCAGAAACTCCGCGACAAAACCTCCGGCTGGGTCGCCAGCCTGATCCTGGGTCTGCTGATCATTCCGTTCGCCTTCGTTGGCGTGAACGAATACATGACCGGTGGCACCGCCGGCGACGTGGCGCTGGTCGAAGCGCCGCCGACGTGGTGGGAGTCGGCGCCCCAGTGGTGGCCGGTGTCGATGCTCTGGCAGCGCGAAGAAGTCACGCAGGAAGATTTCCGCGCCGCGTTCGAGCAGGCGCGCCAGCAGCAGCGGCAGGCGCTGGGTGACGCGTTCGATCCGCGCGAGTTCGAAAGTGCGGAAAACAAGCGCAAAGTGCTGGACCAGTTGCTCGACCAGAAGGTGCTGGCGCTGGGCGCGAAGCGCGCAGGCATCGTCGTGGGCAACGCGGCCGTGCAGAAGATGATCGCGAGCGAGCCTGCGTTCCAGGTGGACGGCAAGTTCAGCCCCGAGCAGTACCAGATGCTGCTGGCATCGCAGGTGCCGGCGATCTCGCCGCTGCAGTTCCAGGAGCAGCAGCGCGAGCGCCTGCGCATGCTGCTGGTGCCGCAGGCCATCGGCGATTCCGACTTCGTGACCGAAGGCGAACAGGCGCGCATGTGGAAGCTGCTGGGCGAGACGCGCGATATCGGTATCGCGCTGCTGCCGCCGGTGGCCGAGGACACGGCGCCCGTCACCGAGGCGCAGGTCAAGGCGTGGTACGACGGTCACAAGAGCGATTTCAAGCAGCCCGAACAAGTGTCGCTGGAGTACGTCGAGATCGATGGCGCGACATTGCCCGTCGCCGCGGCGCCCGACGAAGCGGCGCTGCGCAAGCGCTACGAAGCCGAAAAATCGCGCTTCATGTCGCCGGAGCAGCGGGTGGTCGCGCACATCCTGATCGCGGCCGACGCGGGCGCGGACGCCGCCACGCAGAAGAAAGCCGAGGAAAAGGCGGCCGCGCTGGCCAAGCAGGCGCGCGAAGGCGCCGACTTCGCCGCGCTGGCGCGCGCGAATTCGGACGATCCCGGCTCGAAGGATGCGGGCGGCGAACTGCCGCCGTTCGCGCAGGACGGTTCGATGGTCAAGCCGTTCGAGGACGCTGCGTTTGCCATGCAGGCCGGCGAGATCCGTGGGCCGGTCAAGAGCGACTTCGGCTATCACGTGCTGCAGCTGAAGCAGGTCAATCCCGGCACCGGTCGCAGCTTCGAGGAAGTGCGCGGCGAACTGGCGACGGAAGAAGCCAACAGCGAGCGCGACCGTGCGTTCAATGACCTGGCCGGACGCCTGGTCAATGAGACATTGAAGAACCCGACGGCGCTGGCGCCGGCGGCCCAAGCCATCGGCCTGCCGCTGCAGAAGGTCGGTCCGTTCTCGCAGAATGCGCCCCAGGGCATTGCGATGGTGCCGGCGGTACTGCGGGCAGCGTTCTCCGACACGCTGGTGCAGGACGGCACGATCAGCGATCCCATCGAGATCTCACCCAACCACAGCGTCGTCATCCGCGTGGCGCAGCACACGCCGGAACAGGCCTTGCCGCTGGACAAGGCGCGCGATGCCGTCGTGCTGGCCATCCGTGCGGACCGCCAGAACAAGGCGGCGCTTGCCGCTGCTGATGCGCTGGTTGCGCGTGTGCAGAAGGGCGAGTCGTTGGCGACGGTCGCGACGGCCGAGGGTTTGCGTTTCAACGAACTGCCGGGTCTGCGCCGCGGTATGCCGATGCCGACGGCCGAGGCCAACGACGCGATCTTCGCGGCGGGTCGACCGGCGGAGGGCAAGGTGGTTGCCGGCAAGGTGGCGCTGGGCGACGGCGCCTACGCCGTGTTCACCGTCAACAAGGTGAATGATGGCGTGATCGCGGAGATGCCCGCGGAAGAGCGCGCGACCATGCAGCAGCAGCTGACGCAGCTCAATGCCGGCATCGCGACGCAGGCTTACGTCGACGCATTGCGCAAGCGTTTCAAGGTGAAGGTGTTCGAAGAGCGCCTCTGAGTCGCACGCGCCGCCAGGTACGATCCGAATCCCGCCACCCGGCGGGATTCTTCTTTTCGCGCGCCCTGCTCAATCGGCGTCGCTGTCCAGCTTCAGCACCATGCCTGGCCGCAGTACCGCGTTCGGCGCCAATCCATTGATCTGCAGCAGGTGCGCCGTCGTCATGCCGTTGCGACGCGCGATGGTCCAGGCGGAATCGCCGTTCCTGACCGTGTGCGTGCGGCCTGCGGAAGGCGGGCCGGTCCGCGTCTGGGGTTTCGTGGCCGCCTGCGCCATCGGTGCGTCTTCCAGCGCTGCGGTATCGGTGGCAGCCGCGCTTGTCGGTGCCAGCAGTTGTATCGGCTTGCCTGCCCGACTGAAGCGGCCGGCCAGTGCGGGATTGAGTCGCTTGAGCAGTGCGGCGGGCTGTTGCTGCGCCGTTGCCCACATGTCGAGGGTGGCGTCGCCGGGCAGGACATGCGCCGCCAGGCGCGGGACGGGACGGTCCATCTGCCGGAGCCAGGCGTCGCGGTCGTCCGCCTGCTGGAAGATGCAGGCGAGGGCGTGCAGTTTCTCCACGTAGGCGTAGGTGATGCCCGACAGGCCCGGCAACTCGGCCGGGCGTGCGTTTCGCGCATTCATGCCGGCGCGCCGCATCGATTGCAGCACGCGGTACTCGCCGGCGTTGTAGGCCATCACGGCCAGCCGCCAGTCGCCGCCGAACATCCCGTGCAACGTCTTGAGATAGCGGACGGCGGCCTGGGTGGAATCCACCGGCGACAACCGGCCGTCATACCCCTCGCGCATCGGCACGCCATGGTTGCGTGCGGTGATGCCGATGAACTGCCACAGCCCCGCCGGGCCTTGCGGATTGCGTGCGCCGGGCTTGTAGCCGCTTTCGACGAACGGGATGAGGGCGAACTCCGTGGGCAGGTGCGCTTCGCGCAGCGCATCCACCACGTAGCCGAACAACGGCAATACGTCGTCTTCGGCGCGCGCGAGCTGGCCGGGGGCATGGCTGAAATGCTTCTTCCAGCGTCCGTTCGTCGCTTCGCTGTCGCACTCCGGATCGGCGAGACCGTCGCGAAAGCGCTGGTAGACCTCCAGCCCACTGCGCTGGTGGCTCGTGGGCAGGCTGGCCGGATCGAGCGGGGGCATGGACGCCTGCGGCGACGTCTCCGCGGGCGGATCGGCGGCGAGCGCCACGTGGGGGGCGAGGGCCAGCCCGGCCGCCAGCAGGGCCGCATGCAGTCGATGAGGTCGGATCATGCGCGGAAATCGTTCTTCCATTGCCGCAGGGTGGCGAAGGTCTCCACCCGGTCGGCAGGCGGGCGGCCCAGGCGATGGGTTACCGCGGCGCGTACAGCGTCGGTGTCCACCCGCAGGAACGGGTTGGTCGCGATCTCGCTGGCGAGCGTGACCGGGAGGGTGGGACGACCGGCCTGGCGCATGCCGCGGGCCTCCTCGCTGCGTCGGCGCAGCGCCTGATTGTGGGGGTCGACGGCGCTGGCGAACGCGGCGTTGGCCAGCGTGTATTCGTGGCCGCAGCAGACCAGCGATGACGAAGGCAGCGCCGCGAGGCGTTCCAGCGAGGCCAGCATCTGCGCCGGAGTGCCTTCGAACAGGCGTCCGCAGCCCAGGCTGAACAAGGTGTCCCCGCAGAACAGGTGCGAGGGGCCATCCGTGCCTCCGCCATGGAACGCGATATGGCTGCGCGTGTGCCCGGGGACCGCCAGCACCGAAAGCCGCCAGTGCTTGACCTGCACGGTCCCGCCATCGCCCACGCGTTCGGTCGCATCGGGAATCCGCTCGTCTTCGGGCGCGAAGACCGGCAAGGTGGGCCAGCGCGCCCGCAGGGCGGCGATGCCGCCGGCATGGTCGGCGTGGTGATGGGTCACCAGAACGGCCGCCGGCCACAGGCCGTTGCCGGTGGCGGCCAGCACGGGCGCCGCATCGCCGGGATCTATCACCAGTGCGTCGCCATCGTCGTCGACCAGCGCCCAGATGTAGTTGTCCTCGAAGGCGGGCAGGGCGAGCAGGCGCATCGGGGTGAGGACTCCGGGCAGGGAACGGACGCCCGGGGGCGGCGTCCTCTACAATCCGAACATGCCTGCGTTCGCGTTTACACGTCAACCCGATGCCCTGGCGTGGTTCGGGTCCGAGCGGGGTGGGCCGATCCTGGCGTCGGAGCATGCCCGCATCAGCCAGGCACTGACCAGCCGGACACCCCAGCCATGGCTGTGGGTAGCGCCGGAAGGCGCCGCCCCGTCGTCCCCTGCATCCCGCGCCCCGGCGACGCGCGGCGTTCGACTGCGCACCACGGCAGGCGCACACCGCCTGGCCGGCCAGGTCCGGTGCGGCCTGCCGCTGCCGCTGCCAACCGAAGCCATGGGGGTTATCGTGCTGCAGCACGTGCTGGATGCCGGTGATCCGCAACCGCTGCTGCAGGAGTGCTCGCGGGTGCTCGAGCCAGGGGGGCGGCTGTGGTTGTTCGTGCTGAATCCCTGGAGTCCATACCGCTTGCGCTGGCGTGGCGCCGGCCTGGTGCCGCGGGCATTGCCGCAATGGCGCCTGCAGCTGGCGGCCGCCGGCCTGGTCGTCTCCGAGCACGTCCTGCATTACGGCCCGGTGTGGAAGGGCGTGGCGGACGCCCCCGGCCATGGACCGGCGCCGCTCCGCGCCGCCCGTCTGCTCGAAGCGGAAAAGCGCGTCGCCGGCCTCATTCCCCCCTCACCGGTGGCGCGCGCCTGGCGCACCGCGCCCGCGGCCTGACTTTCGAACACGAGGACACATGAAGCACGTCAGCATCCATACCGATGGCTCCTGTCTGGGCAATCCCGGCCCCGGCGGCTGGGCCGCGCTCCTGCGCTACGGCGAGAAGGAGCGCGAGGTGGTCGGCGGCGAAGCGCAGACCACCAACAACCGCATGGAACTGATGGCGGCCATCGCGGCGCTGGAGGTGTTGACCGAAGGCTGCGAGGTCACCCTGCATATCGACTCGCAGTACGTCCGGCAGGGCATCACGGAGTGGATGCCGGGCTGGGTCCGGCGCGGCTGGAAGACCGCCGGCGGCGATCCGGTGAAGAACCGAGACCTGTGGGAGCGGCTGCATGCGGCGACCGGTCGCCACCGGATCGACTGGAAGTGGGTCAAGGGCCACAACGGCGATCCCGACAACGAGCGTGTCGACGTGCTGGCGCGCAACGCGGCCGTGCGTTTCCGCAACGGAGCGGTGGCGTGACGCTGGCGATAGCGCCTGGCCAGCGCATCGCCGGGACGGCCCGCCTGCAGTTGCACGCGATGTCCGATCGCGACGATGCCGACGTGGCACTGATGCTGGAACTGCTCAACGATCCCGCCTTCATCCGCAACATCGCCGATCGCGGCGTACGCACCCTGGAGCAGGCGCGCGATTACCTGCGCAACGGCGCACTGCGCAGCTACGCGCAACACGGGTTCGGCATGTATGCGATCCGGCGCAAGGACACCGGCGACCTGATCGGCAACTGTGGGCTGGTCCGCCGCGACGGGCTGGACGGCCCCGATCTGGGATACGCATTGCTGCCGGCACATGCGGGACAGGGCTTCGCGCTCGAGGCCGCGCGGGCAGTCATCGCCGATGCCGGCAGCCGGCTCGGCCTCGCCCGCCTGCATGCCATCGTCAACCCCGACAACGCAGGCTCGATCCGGCTGTTGCAGAAACTGGGATTCGAATTCGACAGAATGATCGTGCTCCCCGCCATCGAACACGCGGTGGACCTGTTCCACCTGCACCTCTCCAAGGAAGCCACCGCCTGATGCGCCAGATCATCCTCGACACCGAAACCACCGGTCTGGAGTGGAAGAAGGGCAACCGCGTCGTCGAAATCGGCTGCGTCGAACTGCTGGAGCGCCGGCCCACCGGGCGCACCTACCACCAGTACATCAATCCGCAGCGCGAGTTCGAGCAGGGTGCGGCCGAAGTGACCGGCCTCAGCCTGGAGTTCCTGTCCGACAAGCCGCTGTTCGCGGCGATCGCCGACGAGTTCCTGGCCTTCATCGACGGGGCGGAACTGATCATCCACAACGCGGCGTTCGACGTCGGCTTTCTCGATTACGAACTGTCCCGACTGGGCGAACACTACGGCCGCCTGACCGACCGCGTCACGGTGGAGGATTCGCTGTTGCTGGCGCGGCAGCGTTTTCCCGGCCAGCGCAACTCACTGGATGCGCTGTGCAAGCGCCTGGGCGTGGACAACACGCATCGCCAGTTGCACGGCGCGCTGCTCGACGCCCAGTTGCTGTGCGACGTCTACCTCAACCTGACCGCCGGCCAGCGCGAGATCGGCTTCGGCGGCGCCGAGGAAACCACTGCGGGCGCATCGGCGGTCGTCGTCCACCAGTTCGATCCTGCGGTAGCGGGAGCACGGCCGCGCGTGACGGCATCCGCCGACGAACTGGCGGCGCACGAAGCCCGCCTGGCGACCCTGCGCAAAAAGGCCGGTGGCCGCTGCCTGTGGGATTCGCCGGTGTTCGAGGCCGGCTGACCGGCCCGTCGTTACTTAGTGGCAGCGCACCAGGATCGCGGTGACGTTGTCCGAACCGCCCCCGTCCAGCGCGGCCGCGATCAGCGTGTCGACACATTCCTGCGCGCTGCAGTCGTCGTGCTTCAGCGTGGCGGCGATGCTGGGGTCGTCCACTTCTTCAGTCAGGCCGTCGCTGCACAGCAGCAGCTGCATGCCGGGACGCAGTTCGCCGGTCATGGTTTCCACGTTGAGGTGGTTGGGGTCGGTGACACCCAGCGCCTGGGTGACGACATTGCGATGCGGGTGGGTGCGGGCCTGCTCGCTGGTCAGCGCGCCCTGGGCGATCAGTTCCTGCACGTAGCTGTGGTCCTGGCTCAACTGGGCCAGCTGGCCCTCCCGCCACAGGTAGGCCCGGCTGTCGCCGACCCACGCCACCTCGAAGCGGTTGCCCTGGATGCGCGCGGCCACCACGGTGGTGCCCATCGGCAGGGTGTCGTTGCGACGGCGGGACGTGCGGATGATCTCCTCGTCGGCGATCCGGATGGCCTGGGCCAGCGGCGTGCCATCGCGGATCTCGCGCACGATGGTCTCGCGCGCCAGCGCACTGGCGACTTCGCCGCACGCATGTCCACCCATGCCATCGGCCACCAGCCACAGGCCCAGCTCGCTGTCGCCGTAATAGGTGTCCTCGTTCAGCTCGCGCCTGAGGCCGACGTGGGAGATGTGGCCGAATTCGATCATGGTGCCCTGTCTGTGCGGACGGCGTTTTCCTATCCGCTCATACGCAATGATCCGGTTGGACAGGACATCGGACAAGGTCAACGGTCGCAAGGGAGCCGCTCGGGTTCATCGACGTGCAGAGCGGGTGATGCTGCCAGGCGCCGGCAGGGTCGCCACGCTTGTCCGGATGCGGTCGGCCACGTATCATTCACGCCCCCGGGGAAGCCCGGGGCCACCGGAGAGGTGGCAGAGTGGTTGAATGTACCTGACTCGAAATCAGGCATACGTTAATAGCGTATCGAGGGTTCGAATCCCTCCCTCTCCGCCAGTTTCACACAAGCCCCCGCAAGGGGGCTTGTGCTTTTGGGGATCGTCGATGGGATGCCCGCGGCCGCGGCGCTAGAATGGCCCCCTTTCGCCGGAGTCCCCCATGTCCGAGATCCTCGTGCCCGTGTCCTTCGGCGAGTTGCTGGACAAGATCGCCATCCTCCAGATCAAGTCCGAGCGCATGAGCGACCCGGCCAAGCTGGCGCACGTGCGCGATGAACTGGCCGCGCTGGAGAAGACCTGGATGGCGCATCCGGTGGCGGGCAACGACATCGTCGAACTGCGTGCCCAGCTCAAGGCGGTCAACGAGCGCCTGTGGGTGATCGAGGACGACGTGCGCCTGAAGGAGAAGGCACAGGCGTTCGACGACGATTTCGTCCGCCTGGCCCGCAGCGTCTACTTCGAGAACGACGAGCGCGCCCGCATCAAGAAGGCGATCAACCTCGCCCTGGGCTCCGCCTACGTGGAAGAGAAGTCGTACCAGGACTACCGGGTCGCCGGCACGCCCTGACGATCCGCGTTCAGTCCGCGAGGTCGTCGCGGAACCTTTCGAAGGCGGCGATGCCATCGTCCACGGTGACCAGTTCCATCACGCCGTCGTGTTCGATCTTGGTGCCCCATTTGAGCTCGGCGGCCGGTTTGCCCTTGTAGCGGCGCGCCGCGTCGTCGTAGCGGTCCACGCAGTAGCGAACGGTGGAGTAGGGACCGCTGCGGCGCGGATTGCTGGCCGCGTGCAGGCCCAGCACCGCCGTGCCCATGGCATTGGCGATGTGCATGGGGCCGGAATCGGGTGTCATCACCAGATCCGCGCGCGCCAGCAGGGCCGGCAGCTGCTTCAACGTGTCCTTGCCGACCAGATCCAGGACCGGTGCCTGCATGGCGGCGATGATGGCGTCGGCGGTCTTCCGCTCCAGGTCGCTGCGCCCGCCGCACAGCACCACGCGCCAGCCCTGTGCGGCGGCATGGTCGGCCACGGCGGCGTAGCGGTCGGCGAACCAGTTGCGGCGCACATGGCTGGAGCAGGGCGAAATCACCAGCGTCCGCCTCCCGTCCGCGGGCCATTGCGCGGCGGCCCACGCGTGCGCGTCGGCGGGCACCGGCAGGTCCCACACGACCTGGGTCTGCTTCAATCCCAGCGGTTCGCAGAAGCTGCCCATCGCGTCCAGCACATGGATGCCCGGGCGGTCAGGGATGCGCTCGTTGATGACCAGCCCGTGCAGGTCCTTAGAGCGGCTGCGGTCGTAGCCGATGCGGCGCCGTGCGGGAATGAAGGCCGACAGCAGGTTCGCGCGCAGGGCCACCTGCATCTGCAGCAGCGCGTCGAAGCGGCCCGGCATTTCCCCTCGCAGCGCACGCATGCCGGCCAGCCCGGTCTTCTTGTCGTAGGTGTGGAAGGTGACGCCTTCCAGGCCTTCGAGCAGCTTGAAGCCGCCCTTGTCGATCACCCAGTGCAGGTGCAACTGCGGCCAGTGCCGCTGCAGGGTGCGCACCAGCGGCACGACATGGGTCACGTCGCCGAGGGCGGACAGGCGCAGCAGGCACAATGAGGGGGGAATCGTGGACAAGTGTTGTTAGACTCGCTGGATGGTCGGTTTTGACGCCTCGGAATCCCTGACGCCGTTCCGCGAAGGCAGCGGATACGGTGCGATTCTGTTCGACCGCAAACACCTGCGGCAAGCGGATCCGGACTGGTTCGTGCCGGAGAAGTGGGGCGAGCGCGCCCGGCCGGTGGACAGCGGTGGCCGTGGCAGCGCGTGGTTCATCGATGCGCCCTCCAGCCAGTGCGTGCTGCGCCACTACCGGCGCGGCGGGCTGGCCGCGCGTTTCAGCCAGGATCGCTACTTGTGGCACGGCCCCGACCGGACCAGGAGCTTCGCCGAATTCCGCCTGACGCGCGCGCTGTTGGCGCGCGGGCTGCCGGTGCCGCGCCCGGTGGCGGCCAGCTATGTGCGCGACGGCATGTTCTACCGCGCCTCGATCCTGGTGGAACGGCTGATGGAGGTGCGCACGCTCGCCGACATCGCCGGGCAGGCCGAGGGGCACGCGCCGTGGGAAAGCACGGGCCGGCTGGTGGCGCGCTTCCATCGGGCCGGGTTGGATCACGCGGACCTCAATGCGCAGAACATCCTCTTCGACCCGAGCGGTCACGGCTGGCTGATCGATTTCGACCGCGGCCGCCTGCGCATTCCTGCGACGGCCTGGCGCGAACAGAATCT
Organism: Pseudoxanthomonas japonensis; assembly: GCF_010093445.1. GTDB lineage: Bacteria > Pseudomonadota > Gammaproteobacteria > Xanthomonadales > Xanthomonadaceae > Pseudoxanthomonas_A > Pseudoxanthomonas_A japonensis. The sequence goes on from NZ_PDWW01000002.1 coordinate 196,141, forward strand.
GGCGCGGCTTCGCCGTTCCCTGATCAAGCTGCGCGGTGCGCGCAGCGAGGAGGCGGTGGGTCAGGATTTCGCCCAGCTCCGCCGCGCCTACGACCACGCTTGGTCGCGGGGCTACTGAGATGGGCTGGACGCTGCGCTTCCTGGGCGTGGGCAATGCCGGCGCGGTCGAGCTTGGCTCGGCGATGGCGACGCTGGAACGCGACGGCGCGCCATGGCTGACGATCGACTGCGGCGGTGAAGGGCTGACCGCCTACCAGGCGCGTTACGACGGCATGCCCGATGCGGTGTTCATCACCCACGTGCACCTGGACCACGTCGCCGGCATGGAGCGGCTGTTCGTGGCCAGCTACTTCGATGAGGCGCGTCGCGGCAAGGTCCGCCTGTACGTGCCGGCGCCGCTGGTGCCGGTGCTGCACCAGCGCATCGCCAGCTACCCGAATGTACTAGCCGAGGGCGGTGCGAACTTCTGGGACGCGTTCCAGCTGATTCCGGTCGGCGAGGCGTTCTGGCATGACGGGCAGCGGCTGGAAGTGTTCCCGGTGCGCCATCACTGGCCGGACACCGCGTTCGGGCTTCGTCTGCGCGGCAGCGTGGTGTGGACCGGCGATACGCGCCCGATTCCCGAGATGCTGGCGCGCCATGCCGACGCCGGCGAGGTGATCGCACACGACTGCGCGCTGCATGGCAATCCGTCGCACAGCGGCATCGACGACCTGGAGCGCGAGTACCCGGCGGCGTTGCTGGCGCGTTGCGTGCTGTACCACTACGCCAGCGTGGAGGACGCCGAAGCGCTGCGCGCGCACGGCCATCGCGTCGCGGAGGCGGGCGAGGGTCTTCCGCTGGTGGCGCCATTGCCGACCGTGCTGCCGTGAATCCGGTTCCGCTGCCGCACGATCTGCTGGGGCGTCCGCTGCACGACCTGCGCCTGTCGGTCATCGATGCCTGCAATTTCCGTTGCGGGTACTGCATGCCTGCCGACCGCGTGCCCGAGGACTACGGCACAGACGCCTCGCAACGGCTGTCCTTCGACGAGATCGACACGCTGGTGCGCGCCTTCGTGCGGCTGGGCACGCGCAAGCTGCGGCTGACCGGTGGCGAACCGCTGCTGCGCAAGCGCCTGCCCGAGCTGGTCCGCCGCCTGGCGGTGATTCCCGGGTTGGACGACATCGCCCTGACCACCAACGGCATGCTGCTCGCGCAGCATGCGCAGGCGCTGCACGAGGCGGGTCTGCGACGCATCACCGTCAGCCTGGACGCGCTGGATCCGCAGGTGTTCGCCGACATGTCGGGACGGCGGGGGCGGGTGGAGGATGTGCTGGTGGGTATCGATGCCGCGGTCGCGGCCGGTTTCCGGCGACTCAAGATCAATGCCGTGGTGCAGGGCGGCGTCAATGAGGACCAGGTGCTGCCACTGGTCGAGCGTTTCCGCGGCACCGGCCATGTGGTGCGCTTCATCGAGTTCATGGATGTCGGCGACAGCAATGACTGGCGCCGCGACCGCATGGTGCCCTCATCGGTGCTGCGCGACCGCATCGCCGCCCACTGGCCGTTGCACCCGCTGCAGGCGGATTATCGCGGCGAGGTGGCCGAGCGCTACGGGTTCGACGATGGCGAGGGCGAAGTCGGTTTCGTCAGCTCCGTCAGCACGCCGTTCTGTGGCGACTGCCATCGTGCGCGCGTCTCCGCGGACGGGCGGCTGTTCACCTGCCTGTTCGCGGCGGACGGCGCCGACCTGCGCACCGTCGTCGCGCGGGGCGAGGATGCACTCGCTGCGCATGTCGCCGACCTGTGGCGCGCCCGCGGCGACCGTTACAGCGAACTGCGCGGCAGCCCGGAAGTACGGGACCGCCGGCGCGTCGAGATGTATCTTATCGGCGGTTGAACCGCGCAGGATCCGCATGCCCCGCAAGACCCTGACCCATCTCGATGCCGATGGCCGACCGGCCATGGTGGACGTCTCCGGCAAGGCGTCGACCGCACGCGAAGCGCTGGCCACCTGTCGCGTGCGCTTTCCGGCGGATGTGGCGCGCGAGTTGAAGCGCACTGGCTTGCGCAGTGCGAAAGGGGGCATCGTGGACACCGCGATCATCGCCGGCACGATGGCGGTGAAACGCACGCACGAACTGATTCCGTTCTGCCATCCGTTGCCGATCGACGGCTGCCGCCTGGCGGTCGACTGGGATGGCGACGCCACGCTGCGCATCGACTGCCAGGTCCGCACGGTGCACCGCACCGGCGTGGAGATGGAAGCGTTGACGGGCGCCACCGTCGCCGCGTTGACGGTCTACGACATGTGCAAGGCGCTGTCGCATGCGATCGTGCTGGGGCCGGCGAAACTGGTGGGCAAGCGCGGCGGCAAGCGCGACGTGGGCCAGGTGCGATGACCCAGGTGACGCTGCTCTATTTCGCCAGCCTGCGCGAGCGTGCCGGGGTCGCCAGCGAAGCGGTCACCACGGCCGCGGCAGATCTGGCTGGCGTGTACGACGAAGCGCAGGCGCGGCACGGGTTCACCTGGCCGCGCGAGCACCTGCGGGTGGCGGTGGATGGCGAGTTCGCGCGCTGGGGCGACGCCCCGCTCGCGGCCAGCGAGATCGCCTTCATCCCGCCCGTGAGCGGGGGCTGAGCATGCCGGGCTTCCATCTGTCGGAGACGCCGATCGACGTCGCCCCGTTGCGTGCCGGCGTACTCGACCCACGCGCCGGCGGCTACGCCAGCTTCGAGGGGTGGGTACGCGACCATCATGCAGGGCGCGCCGTCGGCGGTCTCGACTATGAAGCCTATGCCGTGCTGGCAGAGCGCGAGGGCGAACGCATCATTGCAGAGGCGAAGGCGCGTTTCGACGTGATCGACGCCTGCTGCGTGCACCGCGTGGGCACGCTGGCCATCGGCGACCTGGCGGTCTGGGTCGGCGTGAGCGCGGCGCATCGTGGCGCAGCGTTCGACGCCTGCCGGTACATCATCGACGAGACGAAGCGGCGCGTGCCGATCTGGAAACGCGAGCATTACCGCGAAGGCGATGCGGACTGGCTGCATCCGATGGCAGAGGAGGCGTGAGCGTGCTGCGCGCGTTGCTGTTCACTGCCGCGCTGGCTGCGACAGTTGGCGCGTCGTCGCCCGCGACGAAGGCGGCCGAGCTGCTGGTCGGCAACAAGTCGGCCGATACGGTCTGGCGCCTGTCGCTCCGCGACGGCCGCCGGATCGGCGAGTTCCGCACGGGCGAAGCGCCGCACGAGATCGCCGTCGCACCCGATGGCCGGTCGGCCGTGGTGACGAACTATGGCGAAGCGAAGACCGGCAGCACGCTGTCGGTACTCGACCTGGTGGGCGGCACGCCGACGCGGTCGATCGACCTGGGCCAGCATGGCGCGCCGCATGGGCTTCGCTTCCTGCCGGACGGCCGCCGCGTGCTGGTGACCACGGAGGCGTCGGCCAGCGTATTGATCGTGGATGTCGGCACGGGCGAGATCGAACGGGAGATCGAGGTCGGTGCCGGGACCGGCCACATGATCGCGGTGTCGCCCGACGGCCAGGCCGCCTACCTGACCAAGATCCAGGCCGGCACCGTGAGCCGGATTGACCTGGAGGCCGGCACGAAGACTGTCGAACGACCAGCAGGGAAGGGCGCGGAGGGTGTCGCGGTCCGACCGGATGGCGCCGAGGTCTGGGTGACCAACCGCGAAGACGGCACGTTGACCGTGCACGATCCGCGCACGCTCGCAGTCAAGCGCCGGATGAGCAGCAAGGGATTCCCGATCCGCGTCGTGTTCTCGGCCGATGGCACGTTGGCCTTCGTCACCAACGCGCGTGCGGCAACGCTCGCCGTGTTCAATGCGCGCACCAAGGTGCCGGTCGCGACCGTATCGCTGTCGCGCGACGACATGACCTACCAGCCCACGATGCTGGGCAATGCCGCGCTGCCGATCGGTGTGGTGGCCGCAGCCGATCGTCCGCGGGCCTACGTGGCGATCAGCGGTGGCGACAGGATCGCCGTCATCGACACGCAGCGCTGGCAGGTGATCGACTACTGGGTCACCGGCCGTGAGCCGGATGCGCTGGGCATCGTCGCGGACTAGGGTGCTCCGCGGTACGTCCGCGACCATGGCGCCGATGCCGTCGCAACGGCAGCGGAGAGTGACTGGCCAATGTCTGAAAAGGCGGTAGCCCCGCCGGCTGACCTCGGCGCCCGCGTCGATCGATACCGTTGCTGCCTTCCGGCCCTGGCGGGATTTTCGACCTAGCGTCGCGAGGGGCCGACGGGGCCACCATAGACACGAAACCGCGCCGGAGCGCGGTTCGTCGTCAACCCACCGTGGCGGGTTGCGATGGAACTGGCGGAGAGAGGGGGATTCGAACCCCCGAAGCGCGGTTTAGACGCTTACACACTTTCCAGGCGTGCTCCTTCAACCACTCGGACACCTCTCCGGGACCTGAACGCGACCGGGGCCGCTTTCAGGGGCGTGAATTCTAGCCTTCGCGGGGGTGCGGCCACAAGCGAAGCCGTGCGCGGGCCATCGGGCGGAGGGAGGACGGGCGGGGCGTGGCACAATGTCGGCATGTCCTACCTCGTCCTCGCCCGCAAGTGGCGTCCCAAGCGTTTCGCCGAGCTGGTGGGCCAGGAACACGTGGTCCGCGCGCTGACCAACGCGCTGGACAGTGGTCGCGTCCACCACGCGTTCCTGTTCACCGGCACGCGCGGCGTTGGCAAGACCACGATCGCCCGCATCTTCGCCAAGTCGCTGAACTGCGAGAAGGGCACCAGCGCCGATCCCTGCGGCCAGTGCCCGGCCTGCCTCGACATCGATGCCGGCCGCTACATCGACCTGCTGGAAATCGACGCCGCGTCGAACACCGGCGTGGACGATGTGCGCGAGGTGATCGAGAACGCGCAGTACATGCCGTCGCGTGGCAAGTTCAAGGTCTACCTGATCGACGAAGTGCACATGCTGTCGAAGGCGGCGTTCAACGCGCTGCTGAAGACGCTGGAAGAGCCGCCGGAGCACGTGAAGTTCCTGCTGGCGACCACCGACCCGCAGAAGCTGCCGGTCACCGTGCTGTCGCGCTGCCTGCAGTTCAACCTGAAGCGGCTGGACGAGGAGCAGATCCGCGGGCAGATGACGAAGATCCTCGGCGCCGAGGCGATCGAGGCCGACGCGTCCGCCATCGCCCAGCTCGCGCGGGCGGCCGACGGTTCGCTGCGCGACGGCCTGTCGCTGCTCGACCAGGCCATTGCCTATGCCGGCGGCGCCCTGCGCGACGAGGGCGTGCGCACCATGCTCGGCACGGTGGACCGTACCCAGGTCAGCGCCATGCTCGCTGCCCTGGCGCAGGGCGATGGCGAGGAACTGTTGCAGGTGGTCGCGCGGCTGGCGGAGTTCTCGCCCGACTGGGGCGGCGTGCTTGATGCGCTGGCCGAGGCCTTGCACCGCATCCAGGTGCGTCAACTCGTGCCATCGGCCGATGTCGAGGCGGAAGGCGTCGATGTCGATGCGTTCGCCGGACAGCTGCGGCCGGAAGTGGTGCAGCTCTGGTACCAGATGGCGATCAATGGCCGTCGCGATATGCACCTGGCGCCCAGTGGGCGCGCGGGTTTCGAGATGAGCGTGCTGCGCATGCTGGCTTTCCGGCCGGCGCAGCCGGGCGAGATGCGCGGCGAAGCGCGTACGTCTCCTGCCAGCGCGGCCGCGGCTCCGGAGGCGCCGTCTCCGTCCGCCCATGCGCCCGCCGCCGTGCACGCCAAGGCGCAGGCGCCCGTGATGCCGCCGCAGCAGATGGCACGCGAAGAGGTCCCGCTGCCGCGTGCGGCAGCCGATGATGCGCCGCCGTGGCTTCCCGCCGAAGCGATGAAGGCTTCGGTACCTTCAGTACCCGCACCTGCACCTGCACCTGCACCGCCCGTGTCCGGCGCGCCGTCCTCGACGATGCCCGTCGACATCGGCATCACCGATGCCGAGACGTGGCTGCACTTCGCCAGCACCTGCGGCCTCAAGGGCGTCGGCAAGCAGCTGGTCGACAACGTCGCCTTCGCCGGTTATGCGAACGGCACGCTGACGCTCGCGCTCGACAGCGGTTTCGACTACCTGCGCTCGGAGCGCACGCTCGGTGAACTCGGCGAGGCCATCGCCAGCCGCTACGGCGTGGCGCCGCGCCTTGCGTTCGCGACGACCACCGCCGATGGCGAAACACTGAAGCAGCGCAGCCACCGGCAGCGCGACGAGCGCCAGAACGTCGCCGAGGAAACCTTCATGAACCATCCGGACGTGCGGCAGCTGATGCAGCAGCATGGCGCCAGGCTCGTGCCGGATTCCATCCGACCTTACGAAGAGTGATCACGACATGCGTGGAAACATCGCCCAACTGATGCAGCAGGCGCAGAAGATGCAGGAGAACCTGCAGCGCGCCCAGGAAGAACTCGCCAAGCTGGAAGTCACCGGCAACGCCGGCGGCGGCATGGTCAGCGTGACCATGACCGGTGCCAAGGAGTGCCGCAAGGTCCGCATCGATCCGTCGCTGCTGTCGGATGCCGAGATGCTGGAAGACCTGATCGCGGCTGCATTCAACGACGCGTCCAACAAGGTCGATGCCGAGTCGAAGTCGCGCATGGGCGCCGCCACGGCCGGCATGCCGCTGCCGCCCGGCATGAAGATGCCGTTCTGATCTGCCGCTGGCATCGGTGACGGCATGTTCGCCGTCGCGGATGCCGAGACGATCATGTCCAGTCCGCTGCTCGACCAGCTCATCGAGTCATTGCGCGTCCTGCCCGGCGTCGGGCAGAAGACGGCGCAGCGCATGGCCTACCACCTGCTCGACCGCGAGCGGGATGGCGGCAAGCGCCTGGCCGGCGTGCTGGCCGAGGCGCTGGACCAGATCGGCCACTGCGAGCAATGCCGCGATTTCACCGAAGGCGCGATCTGCACGCTCTGCGCGAGCGGCAGCCGCGACCGCCACCAGCTCTGCATCGTCGAGTCGCCCTCGGATCGCCTGGCCATCGAGCAGGCCACCGGCTACCGGGGCGTCTATTTCGTCCTGCATGGCCGGCTGTCGCCGCTGGACGGCATCGGCCCGCGCGAACTGGGGCTGGATGCGTTGTCGGCGCGCCTGTCGCAGGGCGAAGTGACCGAGCTGATCATCGCCACCAATCCCACCGTCGAAGGTGAGGCCACTGCGCATTACCTGGCGCAGCTGGCGCGGCAGCAGGGCGTGCGGCCCAGCCGCCTGGCGCACGGCGTACCGCTGGGTGGCGAACTGGAATACGTGGACCGCGGCACGCTGGCGCACGCCTTCGGCGGCCGCAGCGAAATGACCTGACCGAACGAGCACGAGGACGCAACCGCATGACCGACACCATCTTCGCCAGGATCATCCGCCGCGAGATCCCGGCCACCATCGTCTACGAAGACGATGACGTCCTTGGCTTCAAGGACATCGCCCCGCAGGCGCCGGTGCACGTGCTCTTCATTCCCAAGAACGAGGCGATTCCCACGCTCGACGACGTGCGTCCGGAACAGGCGCACCTGATCGGCAAGCTGGCGTTGGCTGCGGCGCATTACGCGCGCAGCGAAGGATTCGCGGAAGACGGTTACCGCATCGTGATGAACTGCCGCGAGGACGGCGGGCAGACCGTGTTCCACATTCACCTGCACCTGCTCGCCGGGGCGCCGCTCGGCCGCTTCGGCACGCCGGGCTGAGCGCCCATCCACGCAATGGCGGGACAAGAAAAAGCCGCTCGATGAGCGGCTTTTCCGTTCGTTGCGATGGGGCTACTTACCACCAGCCCCAGCGGCCCCAGCGTGGGCCCCAGAAGGGGTCGTAATACGGATAGGGGCGGACGACTTCGACCTCGCGCACTTCCGGCCACAGGTAGACCACGTCGGCGGCGACGCGCGGCAGTTGGTAGTCGTAGTCGCCGATGCGGGTGCTTTCGTAGCCCTCGATCTTGCCGACGAAGGTCACTTCGCGACCTTCGGCGAACACGGCCGGATCGTAGAAGCCGGCACGGCAGGCGATGAAGCGGCCGTCGGTGGCGTCGGGTGCCGTCGACATCGGCCGGCCGGTGGCATTGAGCGGCCGCGAGACGAGCTGGAAGCAGGTGGAGTTCTGGCCGGGCGTAGTGCTGATGATGCGGCCGCCCCAGCGGACCGGTGCACCGACCTGCGGCGCGCCGACGGAGTCGCGCGGATTGACCTGGGTGAAGCTGCCCTGCAACGGCGTGGGCGCCGTGGCGCAGGCGGAAAGCAGCGCGGCGGCTGCGACGACAGTGGCGAAGCGAAGGTTCATGGCCAGTCTCCAGCGGGTTATGGGCGGTGCCGGCGCAGGTCTTCGATCAGTGCGCGGTTGTCTCCCTCCCCCGGAGCGTAGCGCGCATCGGCGAAACGCCGGCTGAGCGAGAGCAGGGGTTGGGCGGCCTGCTGCCGTGCGCTGGCGACACGCCGCGCCCATGCGTCCGGGCTCTCATGCGGCGCCCGCCCGAGGCCGAGCCGGGCGTAGCGCGTGCCCAGCCGGTGCCAGGCGCGCAGCAGTGGATCGCGTTCGCGCTCGCCACGCGCCAGCAGCCAGGCCATCCATGCGAGTGCGGCCAGTGCGAACAGACCGAACAGCGCAGTCAACGCGGCGCTGCCGAGCCGCTTCGCACCGAAGCGCTCGAACATGCGCGCCTGCCGGGTGGCATCGAAGCCGAGGACCAGGTCGTTCCAGCCGCGGCGCAGCCAGTCGCCCACCTGGCCCAAGTCGCCGACCCCGATCAGCTCGCCGACGGCGCCCATCGCGCCGCCCCTGCGCAGCCGATCCTCGAGCGTGTCGTAGATGCGTTCCGGCGCCACCGCCGCCGTGGGATCCACGCGCACCCAGCCGCGTTGCGGCAGCCACACCTCCGCCCAGGCATGCGCATCCATGTTGCGCACGATCCAGTAGCGCCCCAGCGGGTTGTAGACACCGCCCGCGTACCCCGTGACCACGCGTGCCGGCACGCCCGCCGAGCGCATCAGGAAGACGAACGACGAGCTGAAGTGTTCGCAGAATCCCTGTTGCTGGTCGAACAGGAATTCGTCGACGGTGTCGCGGCCGGGAAAAGGCGTGTCCAGCGTGTAGGCGAAATCGGCGCGGATCCACTGCAGCGCGCGTGCGACGATCGCGGCATCGTCGGTGCCCGCGTCCTGCCGCCACTGCGTACCCAGCGCACGGGTTCGCGGGTTGAATCCGGGGGGCAACCTCAGGGCCTGCTGGCGCAGCGATGCCGGCAGGTCCGCTTCGAACCGCGTGGGTGCGGACGATTGCAGCCGCCAGCGCGTCAGCGCCGTGAGCGGCGTGGGCACCCGCACGCTGTAGTCGCGGCGCACCCACGTGCCCTCGGGGGTGGCGGTGGGCAGATCCAGCGCCACCAGGTCGCGACGTTCGGTCGGTTCCACGTCCATCTGGTAATCCCATGCCACCGGCGCGCGTTCGGTGGCCGGCGTGAAAGGCGCTTCGTCCGCCCGCGCATCGCCGCGCGTCCAGGTGCGTCCGTCGAAATCCGGCAGCACCGGGCCACGCCAGTACATCTGGCTGGTAGGTGGGGTGGCGCCGAAGAACTGCACGCGCAGGGCAGGGGCTTCGTCGGCGATCAGGTCCAGGTAGCTGCCGGGCGTCATGTCGTCGCTGAGGCCGGGCTTGGCCAGTGCGCGCTCCGGTACGCCCCACAGCGGTGACGGGAAGCGCGGGAACAGCCAGAACGCCGCCAGCACCAGCGGCACGCCCAGTGCGACCAGCTTGCCGATCTCGCGTAGCTGCTGCAGCGGACGCGTGGTGCCTGCCAGCGAGGCCGCTTCCGCATCGGCGAGTCGGTGCAGGGCGACCAGCGCGCCCAGCACGCTGCCCAGGCCCAGCGCCATGCTCAGTGGGCCCTGGTCGAGCAGGAACGCGGCGAACGGTGCGAACAACGCGAAACCGAGAAGACTGCGGTTGTCGCGCAGCGTGCGCGTTTCGGCGGGCTTGATCGCCAGCATGCCCGCCAGCAGCGCGCACCCGGTATCGCGGCCGAACTGCATGCCGGTGACGGACATCACCGCCGCCACCAGCGCCAGTGCCAGCAGCAGGCGCAGCACGCCGGGCAGGGGCCGGCGCCACGAGGCGAACGCCATCAGCACGGCGGTCGCACCGATGCCCATCGCCAGGGCCGGCGGCAACTGGACCAGCAGCGCCAGCAGACAGGCGCCGGTCGCGGCCAGCGTCCAGCGCCGGCTGCGGGCATCCAGCGTGGGCGCGTCAGCGTTTTTCATGCGGAAGCAGGGCGAGCGCGCGCAGGCAGAGGTGGCGATGGGAGGGGCCGTTGGAAGGCCCAAGGGGCGGTTGATCCGGCAGGGACAGGCGGTAGCGCAGACCCTCGCGTTCGGCGGCTTCCACCCAGTGTGCCAGGCGCTGGATGCGACGTTCGTGCGGGAGCGAAGACAGCGTGCTCCATTCCAGGTCCACGTCGCGGCCCAGCGGCTGCTCGTAGTCGCGCACCAGCAACTGGTCGCGGCGCGCCGACGGCTTCCACGCGATCGCGCGTCGCGCATCGCCGGGCCGATAGTTGCGCAACTGATGGACGTCCTCGCCCGCGGGATCCAGCCGCGCGCGGGTGCCGGCATGTCCGGCGTGCGGCAACGGAGGACCCTGCACTTCGGCAGCGGGATACACCAGCAGCGGCGTTTCCGGCCACACCCAGGCCCAGGCCCTCGCGAGGCCGAGCGGTTGCGTCGTCGAGAGGCGTACGCGGTCCAGGTCGTACCAGCCGCGCCGTTCGGTCGGCAGCGATAACGCGATGACCTGGCTCTCCGACGGTGGCAGCGCCGCGTAGAGGTGTTCGCCGACGGCCTCCAGGCGCAGGCCGTGGCGCGTGCGCGCGTCGCGCGAGACCAGCGCCACCTGCAGCAGCAGTGGCGTGCCGACGGGCACGGGCTCGGCCGACATCGCCTCGATGCGCAGGCCGGCCAGTTGCAGGTGGGCGAAGATCAGGCTGGCCAGCGCGGTGGCGCCGAGCAGCAGCGCCAGCAGCAGTGCCGGATTGTTGTTGTAGTTCAACGCGCCCAGCAGCATCGCGAACACCAGCGCCGCGAAGAACAGGCCGAACCCGGTGGGCAGCACGTAGATGCGACGGCGGTCGAGGAACACCGGCAGCGCTTCGGGCCGGCGTGGCCGGGCCAGTCGTGCGAAGCGGCGGGCCAGCGTGAGCGTCACGCTCAATCCACCGGGACCGCACGCAGGATCGCCTCGGCCAGCGCGGGCGCCGACGCGGCTTCCGCTTCCGGCACCAGGCGGTGCGCGGCGACGGCGGCGAACAGGGCCTGCACGTCGTCCGGCAGTACATGCCGGCGGCCCAGCAGCATTGCGTAGGCGCGCGCCGCGCGCAGCAGGGCGATGCCGGCGCGCGGCGACAGTCCGACGCGCACGCCGGGATGCTGGCGGCTGCGCGTGAGCAGTGCCTGCACGTAGTCGATCAACGCATCGCTGGCGTGGATGTCGTTCACCGCCGCGCGCAACGCCAGTACGTCGTCGGTCGACAGCAGCGGCATGGCCTGCGCGATCATCATGCGGCGATCGCTGCCGGCCAGCAGCTCACGCTCGGATTCGGCACTGGGGTAGCCCAGCGCCAGGCGCAGCAGGAAGCGGTCCAGTTGCGAATCGGGCAGCGGATACGTGCCGGAAAGATCAACGGGATTCTGCGTGGCGATGACGAAGAACGGTTGCGGCAGCGCATGGGTGACGCCGTCCAGGGTGACCTGGTGCTCGGCCATCGCCTCCAGCAGCGCGCTCTGCGTGCGCGGCGGCGCACGGTTGATCTCGTCCGCGAGCAACACGTTGGTGAACACCGGGCCGGGATGGAAGGTGAAGGCCCGTGCCTGCGCGTCGTAGACCGACACGCCCAGCACGTCGGCGGGCAGCAGGTCGGAGGTGAACTGCACGCGCTGGAAACCCAGCCCGAGCGTGGCGGCCAGCGCATGCGCCAAGGTGGTCTTGCCCAGGCCCGGCAGGTCCTCGATCAGCAGGTGTCCGTCGGAGAGCAGGGCGACGAACGCGAGCTGCACCTCGCGCGACTTGCCGAGTACCAGCGAATTCACCTGCGCCTGCGCGCGGGTGAGGGCGTCGGACAGGCCTTCGGATAGCATAGGGCGGGTGCTGGGGATGGCGGACATCGCGCTCTCGGTTTCCGATCGTAGGTTGAGGGCAGTGTAGCGAGATGGACGAAGAACAACGCGCGCGACGATGGTTCCTTGCCGTGTGGGCAATCGTGACGGTGGTCAAGATCGCCATCGCCGCGCGCCTGCCACTGTTCGTGGACGAAGCCTTCTACTGGCAGGAAGGGCGGCATCTCGCCGCGGCCTATTCCGACCTGCCTGGATTGACCGCGTGGCTGACACGGTTGGGCACCGACATCGGCGGCCACCAGGTGCTGGCGGTGCGCGCGCCGTTCCTGCTGATGGCGGCGCTGCTGCCGTGGCTGGTCGCGCGGAGTGCTGCGCACTGGTTCGGCGCGGCCGTCGGCTGGCAGGCGGCGCTGCTGGTCGTGCTGATGCCGTTGTCGGGCACGCTGGGACTGCTCGCGCTGCCGGACGTGCCGATGGCGCTCGCCACCGTGCTGTGCGCGGATGCCGGTGCGCGCCTGTTGCGCGAGGTGGACGCCATGTCGGCCACCGAACTGGCGATCGGCCTCATGCTCGGTGCGCTCAGCCATTACCGTTTCATCGGTGTGATCGGCGTGGGACTGCTCGCGTTGCTCTGGTTGCCGGAAGGAAGGAAGGTGCTGCGCGATCCGCGCGTGTGGGTCGCGCTGGCGGTAGGCGTACTGGCGTGGGCGCCCTTGCTGGCCTGGAACCTCGAGTACGCCGACGCCGGCCTGCGTTTCCAGTTGCTGGATCGCCACCCGTGGAGCTTCCACGGCGACGGTTTCCGCTTCGTAGTGGTGCAGGCGGCGATGGCGACGCCGCTGCTGTTCTGGGCCATGCTCGTGGTCTGCCTGCGGGGCATCCGCAGCGATGGCAGCGCGGATGCGGCGTGGCGCTACTTCGCGCTGCTGGGCGCGGTATCGACCCTGGGCTTCTTCGTGCTTGGCTTCTTCGCCGACAACGAGCGCGTCAGCTTCCATTGGCCGCTGCCGGGCTATCTCGCACTGCTGGTGGTGGTGCCGCTGCTGCTGCGGGAGTGGTCGCCCGCGCGCCGGCGCGCGACTTGGGGCCTCGCGGCGCTCGGCGCGGTGCTGATGCTCGGTTACTACGTGGCGGTCTCGTTGCCCGGTCTTCGTTTGCAGGTCGCAGGCAGCAAGTACTACCCGGAGAATTTCGCGGGCTGGAGTGCGCTGGCCACGGAGGTGCGCGACGTGCAGGCAGCCTTGCCGGAAGGCACGGTGCTGCTGGCGGACAACTTCAAGACCGGCGCCGAGCTGGGTTTCGCCCTGGGTGAGGCGGACATTCCCGTGCTCGACCACCCACTGAACCGCAAGCATGGGCGTGCGCCGCAGCTCCAGCTGTGGGGCCTGCATCACGACGGTGCGCGCGATGTGCCCACACTGCTGGTCGTCGGCGCGACCGACGTGAAGTTCAGTGCACTGCTGGCGCACTACCAGCAGCTGTGCCGGATCGTCGGTCCGCTGCCGCCGCCACGCGTGGTGAACATCGACCATGGTGCACGGCGGTTCCTCCTGTTCGCGCTGCCCGCTGAACGCGAGCAGGGTGAATGCATCACGCCGGTCGTCGCCAACATCGACGTGCCCGCCGCGGGTGCGCGCGTGGACAGGCGCTTCCGAGTCGGTGGCTGGGCGGTGAAGGACGTCGTGGGCGTGGCGAAGGTCGAGGTGCTGCTCGATGGCCGTGTCGTCGTGGTGGCCAGCGACGCCGGTGCCAACGAGTGGCTGCGTGGTTTCCTGAAGGACGCTTCGCGCGATCCGCGCATGCCGCGGGTCCAGTTCACGGCCGAGGTCGATGCCGGCGCCGTACCCACCGGCCGGCATTGGCTGGGCTTGCGGGTGACCGGTGGCGACGGCAGCGTCGAAACCTGGGCCGAGCAGCCGGTGGAGATCCGCTGACGGTCAGGCTCAGGGCAGCTCGAAGCCGGCCTCGCGCAGCATCCTGGACACGGCGATCAACGGCAGGCCGACCAGCGCCGTGGGGTCCGTAGACTCGATGGCGTCGAACAGGGTGATCCCCAGCCCTTCAGACTTGAAGCTTCCGGCGCAGTCGAAAGGCTGCTCAGCGTCCACGTAACGCTCGATTTCGGCAGCGGAGAGGGGGCGGAAGCGGACGGTGGTGACATCCTGCGCCTGCAGGGTCACGCCGTCGCGGACCAGGCAGACGGCCGTATGGAAGCGCACCTGCCGGCCCGACATGGACGCCAACTGGGTGAGGGCGGCCTCGCGGTGGCCGGGCTTGCCCAGGGGCTGTCCATCCAGCTCGGCCGCCTGGTCGGAGCCGATGACCCAGGCCCCCGGGTGCTGCCCGGCGATGGCCTCGGCCTTCGCACGGGCCAGCCGGGCAGCCATGGCGGGCACCGACTCCCCGTCCAGGGGGGTCTCGTCCACCTCGGGACGCGCGATGTGGAGCGGCAGGCGCAGCCGTTCCAGCAGTTCGCGCCGGTAGCGGGAGGTGGAGGCGAGCATCAGCGGCATGGGGGTGGCACCGGCAGGACGGGGCGGGGGAGTCTGCCCGCCGGCAGGGCCAGCGGCAAGCCATCCTCGCCACCCGGGGTGGTTTGACAGTTCGGCGTTTGATCCTTAACATTCAGCGGCTTATGTCCGCGAATAAGCCCGAGATGTTGGATGCTTGGCGCATGGTCGCGACCCGGCGCAGCTTTGAAGGCCGCCTGCCGTTGTCCTCGATGACGCGCTTGCAGGGCCTTCTTGTCGATACTGAAGGCGAGGTGCGTTACGCGATCGAGTTCGATCACGATGCGTTGCGGGTGCCTTACGTCGGGTTGCGGATCGAGGCCGAGCTGCCGCTGGTATGCCAGCGCAGCCTGCGGCGGTTCGTGTTGCCGGTGACGGTGGAGCAGCGCTTGGGGCTGGTGCGCAGCGAGGATGAGGAATCCGCGCTGCCGCCGGGCTACGAAGCCCTGCTGGTGCCGGAAGACGGCATGCTGCGCCCCGCCGACCTGGTGGAGGACGAACTGGTCCTCGCCGTGCCGGTGGTACCGGTGGATCCCGCATCCGAGGCCGTCGAAAGCGAATGGGCCGCGGACGAAGAAGAAGTGGCGAAGACCAGTCCGTTCGCGGCACTGGCCTCGCTGAAGAAGAACTAGCCGCTAACGCGGTCTGGCAACACGAACCGCAAGGTTCACCAACAGATAGAAGAGCTGGAGCAATCCCATGGCTGTGCAGAAATCCCGCGTCACCCCGTCCCGTCGTGGCCAGCGTCGTTCGCACGACGCGCTGACCGCCAAGCAGCTGTCGACCGACCCGACCACGGGCGAGATCCACCTGCGCCACCACGTGACCGCCGACGGCTACTACCGCGGCAAGAAGGTCATCGCCACCAAGACCTCGGCGGTCGAGGAAGATTGATTCGTGCGGCGCGCCCGGCAGGGCGCGCTTTCCGCATGATCGATGACAACCAGGGCCCGTCGTCGGGCCGGCAATGGGAGCGTGCATGAGCGAGCCGGGTAGCAAGGGGCGCATTTACGCGCGCATCGCCGGGACGGGCAGCTATCTGCCCGAAAAGGTGCTGACCAACGAAGATCTCTCGAAGCTGGTGGATACCAGCGACGAGTGGATCCAGTCCCGCACCGGCATCCGTGAGCGCCACATCGCCGCCGAAGGCGAAACCGCCGGCGACCTGGGCTACCAGGCCGCGCTGCGCGCACTCGAGGCCGCCGGCGTCGATGCCTCCGAAATCGACCTCATCGTGGTGGGCACCACCACCCCCGACCTGATCTTCCCGTCCACCGCCTGCCTGATCCAGGCGCGCCTGGGCGCGGGCGGCTGCGCGGCGCTGGACGTCAATGCGGCCTGTTCGGGCTTCATCTACGCACTGAGCGTGGCGGAAAAGTTCATCCGCTGCGGCGACGCAAAGACCGCGCTGGTGATCGGCACCGAAACGCTCAGCCGCATCGTCGACTGGACCGAGCGCACCACCTGCGTGCTGTTCGGCGACGGCGCGGGCGCGGCCGTGCTCAAGGCCGACACCGAGACCGGCATCCTCAGCACGCACCTGCATGCCGACGGCAGCAAGAAGGAACTGCTGTGGAATCCGGTCGGCGTTTCCACCGGATTCAAGGCGGACGAGCCGAACAACGGCATCCGCATCGAGATGAAGGGCAACGACGTCTTCAAGTACGCCGTCAAGGCGCTCGACAGCGTCGTCGACGAAACGCTCGACGCCAACGGCCTCGACAAGCACGACCTCGACTGGCTGATCCCGCACCAGGCCAACCTGCGCATCATCGAAGCCACGGCCAAGCGCCTCGACATGTCGATGGACCAGGTCATCGTGACCGTCGACAAGCATGGCAACACCTCGTCCGGTTCGGTGCCGTTGGCGCTCGATACGGCGATCCGTTCGGGTCGCGTGCAGCGCGGCCAGTTGCTGCTGCTCGAAGCGTTCGGTGGCGGCTTCACCTGGGGCTCGGTGCTGGTGCGTTATTGAACCGGCCGCAACACGGATGAAGAGGGAAGGCGATGCTGCAGAGCATCGCCTTTTTCATGTCGGGCATCGATCGTCTCGATGGTCCACAACGTCGCGCACGTTCGATGTCGCACAGGCGCAGCGCGCATGCGACAGCGCGTCGCATGCGCATACGCCCCGGTACAGACAATCCAACGCGTTCGCCCGTATCATCGCCGCCTGATTTCACGCAGGGTGTCGCAGTGACTTCCACGAAACTCGCTTTCGTCTTCCCGGGACAGGGCTCGCAGTCGGTCGGCATGCTGGCCGAGCTGTCCGAACTGTATCCGGTCGTGCGCGAGACGTTCGCCGAAGCCTCCGACGGCGCTGGCGTCGACCTGTGGGCGCTGTCGCAGGGCGGCCCCGACGAAATGCTCAACCGCACCGAATACACGCAGCCGGCGCTGCTCGCGGCCGGCATCGCGGTGTGGCGCGCGTGGCAGCAGCAGGGCGGGGCGCAGCCGTCGCAGCTGGCCGGCCATAGCCTGGGCGAGTACACCGCGCTGGTCGCCGCCGGTGCGTTGTCGCTGAAGGATGGCGCGCATCTCGTACGCCTGCGTGGCCAGTTGATGCAGGACGCGGCGCCGGCGGGCGTCGGCGCGATGGCGGCGGTGCTCGGCGCCGAAGACGAGATGGTGGCGGAGGTCTGCACGCAGGCGTCCGACAGCCGGATCGTCGTGCCGGCCAACTACAACTCGCCGGGCCAGATCGTGATCGGCGGCGACGCCGAAGCGGTGGACCGCGCGATCGCGCTGCTCACCGAGCGTGGCATCCGCAAGGTCGTGAAGCTGGCGGTCAGCGTGCCGTCGCATACGCCGCTGATGCGCGAAGCCGCCAATCGCCTCGCCGAAGTGATGGCGGGTCTGCACTGGCAGGCGCCGTCGCTGCCGGTCGTCCAGAACGTCGATGCGAACGTGCACGCCGGTATCGATGCGATCCGCGATGCGCTGGTGCGCCAGCTGTACCTGCCGGTGCGCTGGACCGAGTGCGTGCAGCTGCTGGCGTCGAACGGCGCCGCGCGCATTGCCGAGTGCGGGCCTGGCAAGGTGCTGGCCGGTCTGGTGAAGCGCATCGATAAGGGCCTGGATGCGCGCGCCATCGGCGGCGTCGGCGACTTCCAGGGCGCGCTCGCGGACTGGCAGTCCTGACGCACGTCGCGTCCGTTCCCTTATCCTGATCCGCCGCGCGCGGAACATTCCGAGGACATCATCATGAGCAAGCCCCTGCAGGGTGAAATCGCACTGGTCACCGGCGCGAGCCGCGGCATCGGCGCGGCCATCGCCGACGAACTGGCCGCGCAGGGCGCGACGGTCATCGGCACGGCGACCACGGCCTCCGGTGCGCAGGCCATCGGCGAGCGCATGGCGGCGGCAGGTGGCCATGGCCGTGAACTGAACGTCACCGACGCCGGTGCGGTCGATGCCCTGATCGATGCCGTCACCAAGGAATTCGGTGGTATCTCCATCCTGGTCAACAACGCCGGCATCACCCGCGACAACCTGCTGATGCGCATGAAGGACGAGGACTGGCAGGCCATCCTCGACACCAACCTCACCAGCGTCTACCGCACGTCGAAGGCGGTGATGCGCGGCATGATGAAAGCGCGCAAGGGCCGCATCATCAACATCGCCTCGGTGATCGGCGTGACCGGCAACGCGGGGCAGGCGAACTACGCCGCCGCCAAGGCCGGCATCATCGCGTTCTCGAAGTCGCTGGCGAAGGAGATCGGCAGTCGCGGCGTCACCGTCAATGTGGTCGCCCCCGGTTTCATTGCCACCGACATGACCAAGGACCTGCCGGAAGATACCAAGAAGGCGCTAGGCGAACAGATCGCACTGGGCCGCTTGGGCGAACCCGCCGACATCGCCAACGCGGTCGCCTTCCTCGCGGGTCCGGCCGCCGGCTACATCACCGGCGAGACCCTGCATGTCAACGGCGGCATGTACATGCCATAAGAATTAGCTGTAAGTGGTTGATTCGGTGGCGTTTGGCGATACCTGCCCGCCGCCGCCGGTTTCCACTACACTATCCCCGGTTTGCCTTCCCCCGCGTCGGCAGAATCCAACAAGTCACCCATCTCCGTCTGGAGCGAATCCATGAGCAGCATCGAAGAACGCGTCAAGAAAATCGTCGTCGAACAACTCGGCGTTAAGGAAGAAGAAGTCACCACCAGCGCATCGTTCGTCGATGACCTGGGCGCCGACTCGCTGGACACCGTTGAACTGGTGATGGCGCTTGAAGAAGAGTTCGAGTGCGAAATTCCGGACGAGGAAGCCGAGAAGATCACTTCGGTGCAGCAGGCCATCGACTACGTCAAGGCGCACGTCAAGGCGTAAGTCCGGCAGTTGCAGCAAACCGTGTCGGGGCCGCGCATGCGGCCCCGCGCGTATCCGGCCCCCATCCGCCCGCGTATTGCGGGACACGGCCGTCAAGATCCAAGAGGAATCCGATATGAGCCAGCGTCGTCGCGTCGTCGTCACCGGCATGGGCCTGGTGTCCCCCCTGGGCAATGACATGGCCAGCAGCTGGGACGGCATCGTCAACGGGCGTTCGGGCCTGGGCCCGATCACCACCTTCGATACCGAGGGCTACAGCACGAAGATCGCGGGCGAGATCCGCGGGTTCGATCCCACGGCCTTCGTGTCGCCGAAGGACGTGAAGAAGATGGATTCGTTCATCCACTACGGCCTCGCCGCGTCGCTGATGGCGATGGACGACGCCGGCCTGGAAGTGACCGAGGCCAATGCCGAGCGCATCGGCGCGATCATCGGCGCCGGCATCGGCGGCATCCTCGGCATCGAGGAAACCGCGGTGAAGCTGCACGAAGGCGGTCCGCGCAAGATTTCCCCGTTCTACATCCCCAGCACCATCATCAACATGCTGCCGGGCCATCTGAGCATCATGAAGGGGCTCAAGGGTCCTGGTTACTCGGCGGTGTCGGCCTGCGCCACGTCGAACCATTCCATCGGCATCGCCATGCGCACCATCCAGTACGGCGACGCCGACGTGATGATCGCCGGCGGCGCCGAGCGCGGCTCGTCGCCGACCTCGGTGGGCGGCTTCTGCGCGATGAAGGCCATGTCCACCCGCAACGACGATCCGACGCGCGCCTCGCGCCCGTGGGACAAGGACCGCGACGGTTTCGTGCTGGGCGACGGCGCCGGCATCCTGGTGCTGGAGGAGTACGAACACGCCAAGGCGCGTGGCGCGCGCATCTACTGCGAACTGGCCGGTTTCGGCGCATCGCAGGACGCGTTCCACATGACCGCGCCCAGCGAGAACGGCGAGGGTCCGGCGCGCTGCATGCGGTCGGCGCTGAAGGACGCTGGCCTCAATGCGGACCAGGTGGAATACCTCAACGCGCACGGCACCTCCACGCCGCTGGGCGACCTGGCCGAGACGCTGGCCATGAAGCGCGCGCTGGGCGACCACGCGTACAGGATCATGGTCAGTTCCACCAAGTCGATGACCGGCCACCTGCTGGGCGCGGCCGGTGGCGCGGAAGCGATCTTCTCCGTGCTGGCCATCCACCACGGCATCATCCCGCCGACCATCAACCTGGATGAGCCGGGCGAAGGCTGCGATCTCGACTACGTGCCGAACATCGCGCGCGAGAAGAAGATCGACGTCGCGGTGTCGAACGGGTTCGGCTTCGGCGGCACCAACGGCACGCTGGTGTTCAAGCGGATCTGACGATGCATCCTTCTCCCTTCGGGAGAAGGTGGCGCGTAGCGCCGGATGAGGGTGCGGCGAAATCATCGTCCCCTGAACCATCGCGTCTTCTCCGCACCCTCACCCCAACCCCTCTCCCGGCGGGAGAGGGGCCAGGAACAGCATGATCGAAACCCGCGCCCTTCCCGCCGACACCGACCTGCTGGCCCTGCATCGTCTCGATCCGCAGCGCTATCCGGTGCTGCTGGAATCGGTGGCCTCCGGCACCGCGCAGGGACGCTGGGATTTCCTGCTGGTCGCCGACGGCACCGGTCTGCGCCTGGATACCGATGGCATCACCCGTGATATGCGGGGACATGTGGAGGCCGGCGATTTCCTGGCCGTGCTCGACCGCCACTGGCGGGCGCAGCGCACGCTACGCGAAGAGCCGCGCTGGCCGTTCCGTGGTGGCTGGGCATTGTTGTTGGCCTACGAACTGGCGCAACAGGTGGAGCCGGTCCTGCGTCTGCCCCACGGGCCGGCGACACAACCCGTGGCGCTCGCACTGCGTTGTCCTGCTGCGGTGCTGCGCGACCGCAGTACCGGCGATTGCGTGATCGTGGCGGAAGCCGGGCAGGGCGATCTGATCGAGCGGACCGCCGCCGACGTCGCGCGCATAGGCCAGATGCCGCCGCTGCCTGCGTGGCAGCCGCCGTCGCGTATCGATGAAGACGAGCCCCAGCGCTTCACCAACGGCGCCGATCGCATCCTCGACTACCTGCGCGCAGGCGACATCTTCCAGGTGAACCTGTCGCGTGCCTGGCAGGCGCGCTTCGAGTCGCCGCTCGATCCCGCCGCGTTGTATGCGCGGCTGCGCACCGCCAATCCCGCGCCGTTCGCAGGTCTCTTCGCCACACCGGCGTGGACGGTGGTCAGCTCGTCGCCCGAGCGTCTGGTCTCGATACGCGGGGACGTGGTGGAAACCCGCCCGATCGCCGGCACGCGTCCACGCTTCGAGGGCGACGATGACGCCGCCCGCATCCGTGAACTGGTCGGCCATCCGAAGGAACGTGCCGAGCACGTCATGCTTATCGACCTGGAACGCAATGATCTGGGGCGCGTGTGCACGCCCGGCAGCGTGCAGGTCGACGAACTGATGACGGTGGAGAGCTACGCGCACGTGCACCATATCGTCAGCAACGTGCGCGGGCACCTGCGCGACGATGCGACGCCGGGCGACGTCATCCGCGCGACCTTCCCCGGCGGCACCATCACCGGCTGCCCCAAGGTGCGCTGCATGCAGATCATCGCCGAGCTGGAGCAGGTCCCGCGTGGGGCGTATACCGGCGCTTTCGGCTGGCTGAACCGTGACGGCGATCTGGACCTGAACATCCTGATCCGCAGCGCCGAGGTCGTGGCCGATGGCGACGGCAGCGTGGCGCGTTTCCGCACTGGCGCCGGCATCGTGGCCGACTCCATTCCAGACAAAGAACTGGACGAAACCCGTGCCAAGGCCCGCGGCGTGCTGCGGGCGCTGGAAGGCTGATCGCTATGGCCTTCTCCCTGCGTCAGCGGGGAGAAGGTGCCCGAAGGGCGGATGAGGGGCGACGAAGGCAGGATGCTTGAATGCCGCAGCCCTGCTGACGCCGCCATCCATCGCGACTCGCTCGAAAAGCCGACCAGGGATGTGCTGGCTGCTGCTCCATCTGCCCTCATCCTCCCCCCGTCTACCTTCTCCCATGCGTGGGGAGAAGGGGTGCTTCACCGCGGCTGGACAAGGCCCGCCCACCGCCTGAGACGGCGACCGGGTATCCTGCACGGCCTGCTTCACACCCCGAGGATTGCGTGGCGTCAGCACTCAAGCGCGGTTGCCGCTTCATCGTCATCACCTTCGTCCTGCTGCTGGCCGTGGCGGTCGCCGCCGGGCTGTGGCTGTGGCAGGGCCATCGCGGCTTCGCGGACGCGCCCATCGGCGGCGTGGCGGCTGATGCGACGGTCGAGGTCGCGTCGGGCGATGCGTTCCCGACGGTGTTGCGCAAACTGCGGGCGGAAGGGGTGTCCTCGGGTACCGACCTGCAGTGGCGACTGCTCGCACGCGAGACGAATACCGCCAGCCAGCTCAAGGTCGGCGAATACGCGCTGGATCCCGCCCTGACGCCGCGCGAACTGCTCAAGCGCATGCGCGAAGGCCGCACGCTGCAGTACCGTGTCACCATCGTCGAGGGCTGGAACATCCGCCAGCTGCGCGCTGCGCTGCGCAACGCCACGCCGCTGCAGCAGAAGACCGCGGACATGAGCGATGCCGAACTGATGGCGGCGCTGGGCCACGAGGGGCAGCATCCGGAAGGCCGCTTCCTGCCGGAGACCTACGTCTACACGCGCAGCGAATCCGACCTCGACGTACTCAAGCGCGCCTATGCGGCGATGGAGAAGACGCTCGAGGGCGTCTGGCAGGCGCGTGCGCAGGATGTGCCGCTGCAGTCGGCGGAAGAGGCGCTGATCCTGGCGTCCATCATCGAAAAGGAAACCGGCATCGCCGAGGAGCGTCCGGCCATCGCCGGCGTGTTCGCGCGCCGGCTGAAGCTCGGCATGCCGCTGCAGACCGATCCCACGGTCATCTACGGCATCGGCAGCAGCTACGACGGCAACATCCGCAAGCGCGACCTGCTGACCGACACGCCGTACAACACGTACACGCGAAAGGGCCTCACGCCGACGCCCATCGCCATGCCCGGTGCCGATGCACTGAAGGCGGCGGTGAATCCGGCCGACGGCAATACGCTGTTCTTCGTCGCCGTCGGCGATGGCAGCGGGCGCCACATCTTCTCGGCCACGCTCGCCGAGCACAACGCGGCCGTCGCGCGCTATCTGGTCACGCGACGGGAAACGCTGCGCAAGGCGGAGGCGCCATGAGCGAGGCCCTGCTGTCGCAGCCGCGGCTGATCACGCTGGAAGGCGGCGAGGGCGCCGGCAAGACCAGCGCCATCGCGGCCATCCGCGATCGCCTGCAGGCCGCCGGCCACGACGTGGTGCTGACGCGCGAGCCCGGCGGCACGCCGCTGGCCGAGCGCATCCGCGAACTGCTGCTCGGCGCGCAGGACGAACCGCTCGCCGCCGAGACCGAACTGCTGCTGATGTTCGCCTCGCGCGCGCAGCACGTGCGTGAAGTCGTGCGCCCGGCGCTGCGACGCGGATCGTTCGTCATCAGCGACCGCTTCACCGATTCCAGTTACGCCTACCAGGGCGCTGGCCGTGGGCTGGATCCCGAATGGATCGCCGCACTGGAACGTCGTGCGGTCGGCCTGAAACCGGGCCTGACGCTGCTGCTTGACCTCGACGTGCGCGAGGGACGCGCGCGTACCGCCGGCCGCGACCTGTGGCCGGACCGCATCGAGAGCGAACAGGACGATTTCTTCGAACGCGTACGTGCCGGTTTTCGTGCGCGCGCCGCCGCCGAACCGCAGCGCTTCCGCGTGATCGATGCGTCTCAGCCGCCCGCCGGTGTCGGCGCCGCGGTCGATACCGCCATCGGCGCCTACCTGCGCACGCTGACCGACAGCGACCTGGCATGAGCACGACGTTCTCGCCCTGGCAGCAGCGCGCCTACGACCATGCTGTCGCGGCGCTGGCGTCTGGCCGCCTCGGCCACGGCCTGCTGGTCTGCGGCCCCGCCGGCCTCGGCAAGCGTGCCGTGCTCGACCGGCTGGCGCGCCGCGTGCTGGCGCAGCAGCGCGATGCGCAGGGTGAACCGGCACCCGATGACCGCAGCGGGCACCTGATCGACGCCGGCACGCATCCGGACCTGCAGGTCATCTCGTTCGTCGCCACCAAGGATGGCAGCAAACTGCGCACCGAGATCGTCATCGACCAGATCCGCGAGGTGTCCCAGAAGCTGGCACTCACCCCGCAGTACGGTGGCGCGCAGGTGGCCCTGATCGATCCCGCCGACGCAATCAACCGCTCGGCCTGCAACGCGCTGCTGAAGACGCTGGAAGAGCCTGCGCCGAACCGTTACCTGTGGCTGGTCAGCGCGCAGCCGGCGCGCCTGCCCGCCACCATCCGCAGCCGCTGCCAGCGCATCGAGTTCCGCCTGCCGCCACGCGACGAAGCCCTTGCCTGGCTGCAGGCACAAGGCCATGCGCCTGCCGATGCGGTACGCGCGCTGGACGCCGCGCGCGGCCATCCGGGCCTGGCCGACGACTGGCTGCGCAACGACGGGTTGGCGCTGCGCGAGGCGGTGGCACGCGATATGCAGCGGCTGGAGAAAGGCGAGATCGGCGTGGTCGAGACCGCACAGCGCTGGGCCAACGACGAGCTGGCCGACGCGCGGCTGCGGCATGCGGCCGACCTGGCGCTGGCGCAGGCGGGGACCGTCGGCTTGACCGATCCGGCCCGATTGAACAAGCTGGCCGCCTGGTTCGACGCCGCCAACCGCACCCGCGATCTTTTGCGGACCACGGTGCGCGGCGACCTGGCCATGGTGGAACTGCTGCTGGCCTGGGCCGGCGGCGATCGCGGACGCGCTGTCGGGGCGCGACGCTGACCGAAACACGGAGACGTCGATGAATGCAGCAGGTGGACGGCAGGGCATCCTGTCGCTGGCAGTGAAGGACAAGGCCGCGCTGTACAACGCCTACATGCCGTTCGTGAAGGGCGGCGGCATCTTCGTACCCACGCCCAAGCGCTACTTCCTAGGCGACGAGGTCTTCCTGCTGCTCACCCTGCCCGAATCCAGCGACCGCCTGCCGGTGGCCGGCAAGGTCGTGTGGGTGACGCCGGTCGGCGCGCAGGGCAACCGCGTGGCCGGCATCGGCGTGCAGTTCGCCGAGAACGGCGAGGGCGAAGCCATCAAGAACCGCATCGAGACGATGCTGGCCGGCAGCCTCAACGGCGAGAAGCCGACGCACACGATGTAAGCGCCCACGGCCCCCGATCGGGCCGTTGTGTCCGACACGTGCGCCAGGCGGGCGTTCCCGAGGGAGGAGTCGATGCACGGAATCAGGCCTGGCCTGCTGTGCCTGCTGCTCCCGACGACGGTCGCGCTGTCGAAGGACATCGACATGAGCCCCTGCCAGTACGAATTCGACTTGACCAACGCGGCGCTCGGCATGCGCGACGAGGGCGGACCTGGAGGCCACGCTGCCTCTGCGCGCAGAGACCCGGAACGACCCGCGCACGATCTTGCTGCACGCCATCGAGGACGGCCCCTGCTCCGAGGCGGTCCAGAAGCGCCTGTGAGGGCTGCGGCAGACCATCGGCATCGATTCCGTACGAGCGCGACGGTCCGTGCGCGAACGATCGGACCTCCGGCATGAGCGACAACCCCTACGCCCCGCCCGGGCCAGGCGAGCCGGGTTTGCGGATCGATCACTGGATCTATCTGCGCGCGTTCTTCATCGCGTTTGCCGCCGCGACGGTATCGATCATCGTCGTCGATACCGTGATTGAAGGCTACTACCACGGCAACGACATCACCAACGCCCGGCGATGGGCGGGCCTGCTGCTTCGCGCGCCCATCGTCGCCGTCGTGCCAGGCGTGCTCGGAGGCCTCTGTGCGAAGTTGCACGTGGTGTTTGCAGGCCTCCTCGGCCTTGTCGCAGGCCCGATCGCCTGGTACGTCGTTGGTGCCTGAGCGCGGCGACGCCGTTCCGGCTAGCGCGCTGGCCGGATGGCCGGTGCATGCTGCGTCATCAGTTCGACGATCCAGTCGATGAACACCCGCAGCTTGCGGCTGACATGGCGGCTGGGCGGGAACGCGACGTACATCGGCATCGGTTCCAGGTGCCACTCCTCGAACAGCGGCACCAGTTCGCCGCGCGCTACCGGCATGCGCGCCATGTACTGGGGCAGCCACAGCACGCCCAGGCCGGCGATGCCGGCGGCCAGGTAGGCATTGCCGTCGTCCACCGACAGCGCAAGACGGCCCTGTACGCGCAGTTCCTCATCGTCGCGACGCATCGGTGTCATCAAGGGGCTGCCGGTGCGCGAACTGCGATATCCCACGACGCGGTGCGCGGGCTCCTCCAGTGCCGACGGATGCGCGGGCGTACCGGCGCGCGCCAGATAGGCGGGCGAGGCGTACACGCCGAGCAACAGGTCGCCGACGTGCCGCGCGCGCAAGGACGCGTCGGTGAGTTCGCCGCCGCGCACCACGCAGTCCACGTGCTCGTCGATCAGGTCGACCTTGCGGTCGCTGGCGCCTAGGTCGAGCCGGATGTCCGGATAACGCGCGTGGAATGCGGGCAGGGCGGGGACCAGGATGTGCAGGGCGAACGGGGCGGGCACATCCACGCGCAACCGGCCGCGTGGCGCCTCGGACGCGGTCGACAGGCTGGTCTCGACATCGTCCAGGTCGGCCAGCAGGCGGACGACGCGCTCGTAGTACGCGGCGCCGTCGGCGGTGGGGTTCACCTTGCGCGTGGTGCGGTGTAGCAGCTTCACCCGCAGATGCGTTTCGAGTTGCTGCACCAACTGCGTTACCCGCGTCCGGCTGGCCTGCAGCGTGTCGGCCGCCCTGGTGAAGCTGCCGGTTTCCACCACGCGGACGAAGGCCTGCATCGCATCGATGCGGTCCATGCGGACTCCTGGAGGAAAGGGAATTGTCCGGATTCTACAAACAGTGATCCCGCGATCGGCGTGTTTATCCGCCCGGCGCCGCTCTCTAGAGTGCCCTCCATGCAACGGGCCGCCGGCCCGCAGGAGATTCCCCATGAGCACGCGTGACGTCGTTTTTCCCGCTGGCCGCCAGGCCCTCTATGACCATCACCGCTACTCGGCCGCCGTGCGCTCGGATGGCTTCCTGTTCGTGTCCGGGACGGTGGGTAGCCGCGAGGATGGCTCGCCGGAGCCGGACTTCGAACAGCAGGTGCGGCTGGCCTTCAGCAACCTGCAGGCGATCCTGCATGCCGCCGGCGCCAGGCTGGACGACATCGTCGACGTGACCACCTTCCACACCGATCCGGAGCGCCAGTTCGACACCGTGCTGGCCGTCAAGAACGAGGTCTTTCCTGAAGCGCCCTATCCGACCTGGACCGCGATCGGCGTGAACTGGCTGGCCGGGTTCGATTTCGAGATCAAGGTCATTGCCCGCATCCCCGGTTGATCCTGCCGCGTCACTCCGCCAGTGCGGCTTCCACGGCCGCACCGGCATGCAGGGCCGTGGTGTCGAACAACAGGACGCGCGCATCCTGCGCCGCCACCAGCAGGCCGATCTCGGTGCAGCCCAGGATGATGGCCTCCGCGCCGCGCGCGACCAGGTCGTCCATGATGCGGCGATAGTGGTCGCGCGAGGCATCGCGGATCACGCCACGGCACAGCTCGTCGTAGATCACGTCATGAACGACGCAGCGGTCGTCCGCGGACGGTACGATGATCTTGAGGCCATGCCGTTCCTGCAGGCGCTGCCGGTAGAAGTCCTGCTCCATGGTGAAACGGGTACCGAGCAGCCCGACGGTGCGATGGCCGGCCGCCAGGATGGCCGCGGCGGTGGCATCGGCGATGTGCAGCAGCGGGATCGGCACGGCCGCTTCGATCTGCGGCGCCACCTTGTGCATGGTGTTGGTGCACAGCACCAGCAGGTCGGCACCGGCCCCCTGCAGGCGGCGCGCGGCATCGGCCAGCCGTTCGCCCGCGGCGTCCCAGTCGCCGTCGCGCTGCAACTGTTCGATCTCGTGGAAGTCGACGCTGTACAGCACCACCTTCGCCGAATGCAATCCGCCCAACCGCGCCTTGATGCCTTCGTTGATCTGGCGGTAGTACGGCACCGTCGATTCCCAGCTCATCCCGCCGATCAGTCCGATCGTCTTCATGCGTGTCCCGCCACCTGTGCGTGCAGGCAGCGATTATGCGGCGTGCGGTGCAGGCGAGGGTCGAGACGTTCGAGCGGTGCGGGTGGTCCGGGTGGAAGACTGGCCGGTCTGCGCCGCTAGGCCCTGGGCGCAGCCTCGGCGGGATCGAACATCGACACGCCGCCGATAGTGGTCGCCGGCACTTCGTCCTGCAGTACGTCCCAGTGTTCGGCCAATCGGCCGTCTTCGATGCGGAAGATGTCCACTACCACCTGCGGCGCATCGCCCCAGCCGCGGATGCGCCCATGGATGGCGACGCGGTCGCCCTCGGCGATCATCATGCCGGGTTCGTAGTGCACGTCAGGCGACAGCGTTTCGACCAGCGACTGCAAGGCGTCGCGGCCCTGCGGGATATCCGGGTTGTGCTGGATGTAGTCGGCGGCATACAGCCGCGCGACGGCCGATGCATCCCGGCGCTGGAACAGCGAGGTCATCGCGTCGAGCACCAGCGCCTTGTTGCGCTGCGGCCGATCATCGTTGGTCGCCACCGCAGGCCGCGTGACCGTGATCGTGCCGGTCATCCGCAGGAACGGCCCACCCGGCAGCGTCGCGTGCGAGTGGACCAGTCCGCGGTCGTAGTCCTGCACGTTCGTCACCGTCGCGCCGCTCTGCTCCTGCCAGCTGACGGCGAACAGGCTGTTGCCGAGCGGCACGACATGGATGTCGACCACCTCCGCGCGCGCGAATGGGCCGGCCTTGATCTCGAACCTGAGCTGCGTCAGCGACAGCAGCGTCAGGCTGACCCGGAAATCGGGATAGGCCACGTCCAGTTCCATCCCCACGGGGAAACCGTCCTGCGACATCGTCATCTTCCTTCGGGTGCGTCATGGAACGAGGACGAGCGGATCCGGGACGGCCGTGCGCGCTGCGCCAGGTCGGCCCGGTCCCGTCGTCCCGTCGTCCCGGCGGGATCAGGCGACCTTGCCGGGTACCGGCGTATTGAGCAGCTGCTGTTCCCACAGGTAGGCGATGCCGCTGCCCGCGGCATGGTGCTTGAACACGTCGGTTAGCTCCGCGGCGTGCTCGGTGCGCGCCCAGTCGCGCTGCCATTCGGCGGCCAGCGCCACCCACGTCATCATGTTCGCGCCGGCCGCGATCATGCGCTGGATCGCCACCTGGTGCGCCTCGACGGACACGGCACCGCAGGCGTCGGTGATGACGGTGACGTCCCAGCCTTCGCCCAGCGCCTGGATCACCGGCATGGCCACGCAGATCTCGGTCCACAGGCCGGCGATGATCAACTGCTTGCGGCCCGTGGCCTTGACCACGTCCACCACCTTGCGGTCTTCCCAGGTGTTGATGAAGGTGCGATCGATCACGTCCTGTTCCGGAAACACGTCGGTGATCTGCGGAAAGATCAGGCCACCGCGCTCGGCGATGACGCTGGTCAGGATGGTGGGGACGTTGAACACCTTGGCGACTTTCGCCAGGGCGGTGGAATTGTTCACCACGGCCTGCGGATCGTGGCTGTTGAGGTTGGCCAACTGGTAGGGCTGGTGGTCGATCAGCACGACGACGGAGTCTTCGGGTCGGAGTAGCGACGCAAGGCCGTTGCGGAAGGTCATGGAGAAATCCTGTAATGAAGTGGAGAGGCGACAGACGCACAGCTGTGGCGGCGTGTCGCCGGCGGGAACCTTGTCATTCTGTTCCGCGACGCGGTAGCGCCGTCGCGCGCGAATCTGTGTCGCGCAAAGCGGAACGTCGCGGCGACGCGGTTTGTGTCAGGCTGTAGTGCGCCAACAGGAACGCCATCGTGGATATCGAGGAACTGCGCACCTTCGTGGAAGTCGCCGACGCCGGTGGCGTGTCGCCCGCCGCGCGCCGGCTGGGCGTCTCCAAGTCGATCGTCAGCCGGCGGTTGGCCAGGCTGGAAGAGGCGCTTGGCGCCCAGTTGCTGGCGCGCACCACCCGCGGTGCCGCGCTCACCGAGGCCGGCGCCATCTTCCGCGAGCATGCCGCGCGGGCCTGCAGCGAGATCGATGCCGCCCGCGACACGATCCTGCCTGCCGGCGACCTGCGTGGCCGCCTGCGCGTGGCCGCGCCGCTGTCGTTCGGGCCGACCCACTTCGCGTCGGTGTTCGCGGAAATGGCGCGGCGCCATCCGCAGCTGCACGTGCATACGGCCTACAGCGACCGTTTCGTCGACATCGTCGCCGAGGGCTTCGATTGCGCCATCCGCGTGGGATACCTGCAGGATTCCAACCTGATCGCGCGACGCGTCGGGCCGCTGTATGGCAAGCTGGTCGCCAGCCCGGACTACCTGCGGACGCATGGCGCGCCTGAAACGCCGGACGAGCTGGCCGATCACGAAGCGCTGATGCAGGGCACGGAGGCCTGGCAGTTCCTCGATGGCGATCGCGTCATCACCGTGCATCCACGGGGTCGCTTCAAGGCCGACAACGGCACCGCGTTGATCGCCGCCGCGGTCGCGGGCCTCGGCATCGGCTGGCTGCCCGACGGGCTCACCGACGAGTACG
Source organism: Pseudoxanthomonas japonensis (assembly GCF_010093445.1). Taxonomy (GTDB): domain Bacteria; phylum Pseudomonadota; class Gammaproteobacteria; order Xanthomonadales; family Xanthomonadaceae; genus Pseudoxanthomonas_A; species Pseudoxanthomonas_A japonensis. The sequence continues at coordinate 226,717 of NZ_PDWW01000002.1, forward strand.
TCGCGTCCGGGGCACTGGTGCCGGTGATGACGCGCTATCCGCCACCGCCGGCCGGCATCTATGTCATCCGCCCGCCGGGTCCGCATCCCTCGTTGAAGGTGCGCGTGCTCACCGAACTGCTGATCGCGTGTTTCGACGAGGCGCCACATCTGGCGGATGTCGCAGGCTGAGCACCGGGGGCGTGCGCAGTATGCGATGAGCATGGATCGGGACATGCTCCGCGAGACGGAACCTTCGTGCATGCCGTCATGCGACAGGTGCGGCATGGGTGTCAGCGCTGCGAGGGTCGGGCGATGCGGAAAGAGACCATGTCGCCCGTCCGCCTGCGCCCGTGTCGCTGTGCAGTGGCTGTCCGTAGGTGAAAAAGCGCGGCGTCCATCGGATCCGCACATGGAAAACGACTCGATAATCAAGTCTGCGTGTTCACATCCGTGATGGCGGTCAAGGCGGCTGGTGGCCGATGAACGGCACCTCCTCTGCGATGCAGGAAACACGCATGAATTCGCGTTTCTTCACGCCGCATCCACGTACGCCAATCTCAGGTAAAGGCGGTTCATGAGGGCCAAATCTCCGTCGGAAACGCCGTTATATTCCGACCTCCACCCGAAGGAGGATTCGAATGTTCAAGACCCAACATCACCTGTCGATGGCGCGTACGCTCGGCGTTGCGCTCGTCGCCGCCCTGAGCCTCTCCGCTTGCGCCACTTACGACGATGAGTTCGCAGGCATCAACTCGCGCCTCGACCAGCTCGACACGAAGGTGCAGGGTGCGGCTCAGAGCGCCGAATCCGCCAACCAGTCCGCCCAGCAGGCCAACCAGCGGCTGGACCAGATCGAAGGCCGCGTGCAGCGGCTTGAAACCGCGCCGCGCCGCGTGCCGCGCGGCTGATCGCGTTCGCGCCGCATGGCGTGAACACCGGACCCGGTGGCCTTGCCCGGCCACCGGTCTCCTTGCCCGATCCGATGCCCGTTCCGAGGAGCCTCGCCATCCGCATGTACCTGCACCCTGCGATCCGGACCATGGGGGGCGCGCTGGCGTTCGCACTGGCGTTCGCCAGCTTCAGCGCGTCCAGCGCCGAGAAAGCCACGGCCGGGAAAGTCGCCGACGAAAAAGCCAACGGCGAAAAAGCCAGCGCCGAGAAAGCCAGTGCGCAAATGGACAACGGCGCCGACCGGCTGCCACAGGGACAGGACGTGTCCGACACGGTGATCCAACTCGCCGGCTGGGTTGTCGCAAGCAAGGACAACCAGGGCTATCCGTTCGTGATCATGGACAAGACCGCCGCGCAGATCCTGGTGTTCGGTGGCGACGGCCGGCTTCGTGGCGCGGCACCCGGACTCTTCGGTTCGGGGATCGGCGACCACACCGCGCCCGGTGTCGCCGGGCTCGCGCTTCGCGAAATTCCTGGACGGGATCGCACCACGCCCGCGGGGCGCTACGTCGGCGGTTACGGTCCGTCGATCGATGCCGGACGCGTGCTGTGGGTGGACTACGATTCCGCGGTCTCGATGCACCCCACCGCGACCGTGCCGGGCGAAAAGCGCGCCGAACGCCTGGCATCGCCTTCGCCGGACGACAACCGCGTGACCCACGGCTGCATCAATGTGGAGCCCGGGTTCTACGAGCAGATCGTCCGTCCGACGCTGGAAAAGGGTGGGGTGTTCTACATCCTGCCGGAGAAGGATTCGATGGCGGAGACTTTCCCGGAGTTCGAGCAGAGCCGGGCCGCCACGAAGGGCGGCAGCGGAAAACGCGCACGGTCCGCCCGCCGGTAAACGACGTCACTCCCAGCCTGTAACGCGACGCCAGCCGCGCCAGGCGCGCGCGACTTCCGTGGCGTTTCCGTCGTGACCGGGAACGGTTCGCGATCACCGTGGTTCTGATCGGCGTCGATGCGCACGCAGCGCGAGCGTCGGGCGCCTTCCGTTTTCTCGCCCACGCCGCATACGTCACCCTGACGGGCATCGATGCCCGGCGGCGCGTCGCGCGCAGGCTGGGCCGGCCGACGCCATACCCAAACAGCAGGGACGAACAGACCGATCGACTGCGGGTCGGAACGTGCGTTTGCGCGCCGTCCTGTTGCCTTGTCGAACGCGCATGACGTTCCGCGGGTCGCTTACGCATGTGGGCGTGCGGCTGCGCTCAGTCCGTTCAATGCAGATCGGACCTGGTTCGCGGGTCGACCCGGTGCGGGCGTCGACCGATGCCCGCGCGCACCGCCACCGAACGCTTCCGGGTCGTCGCCGCGTGGCTTAAAGGCTTCTTAAAGTCGCGAGACGACACTGCATCGCGGTGATCGCGTGGTTGCGTCCTGCGCCGTGCCGCATGTCCGGCACCGCTGGCGGTCCGCGCATCCGTCCTTCTCCCCAACGAGGCAACCGTCATGGCAGGCTGGACCACATCCGACATCCCGTCCCAACTCGGGCGAACCGTGCTTGTCACCGGAACAGGCGGCATCGGCTTCCATGTCGCCATGGCGATGGCGCGAGCCGGTGCCACGGTCATCGTGGCAGGCCGGAACGCCGCCAAGGGCGCGGCCGCCGTCGAGCAGATAAGCCGGTCGCTGCCCCGAGCACGGGTGCGCTTCGGGGCGGTCGATCTCGCCAACCTGGACTCGATCGAGACCTTTGCCGACACCGTGCTGCGCTCGCATGGCAGCCTGGACCTGCTGGTCAACAATGCGGCGGTGATGACGCCGCCCCAGCGGAAGGAAACCGCCGACGGGTTCGAGTTGCAGCTGGGCACCAACCATCTGGGCCACTTCGCGCTCACCGCGAGACTGCTGCCGCTGCTGCGCGAAGGGCGTGATGCGCGTGTGGTATCGCTGTCCAGCATTGCCGCGCGCAACGGTGCGATCGACTTCGACGACCTGCAGTCGCGCCGTCGTTACGTGCCGATGGCCGCCTACAGCCAGTCGAAGCTGGCGTGCCTGCTGTTCGCATTCGAGTTGCAACGGCGGAGTACGAAGGCGGGGTGGGGCATCCGGAGCATCGCGGCGCACCCGGGCATCTCGCGCACGGACCTGCTGCCCAACGGTGCAGGCCCCCGCAGTCCGCAGGCATTGGCCAGGCGCTATCTGTGGTTCCTGTTCCAGCCCGCCGAACAGGGCGCGTTGCCGCCGTTGTACGCCGCGACCGCGCCGACGGCACAGGCAGGCGGGTACTACGGTCCCGACACGTTGAGCGAGACACGCGGCCATCCGGTTCCGGCGAAGGTGCCGACGCAAGCGGAGGATGCCGGTGTCGCCGAGCGCCTGTGGCAGGAATCCGAGCGCCTGACGGGCACGACATTCGGCAGTCGCCACGCGCAAAGCGCGTAGCGCGCGAAGGCGCGGAGCCGCAGTCATTCCATCGTGCTGTGGCGCGGTCGGAAAAAAGGATCCTTGAGCGATCCTGGATCCACTGCGTCCAATGCCGGAACGGTACGTCTTGATGCGCAACGGCGATTGCCGCCATCGGAGGGTATAGTCGATCCGTCGTGGTCGGAACGATGGCGGGTTCACTGCACCTGCGCGGGCGATGCGGCATCCGGATGGCTTTCTTCCGCGAGGAGCGAAACGATGCGTAAGGGATCGCAGCTGTTGGTCGATGCGCTGGAGAACGAGGGCGTTGACCGCATCTTCGGCGTGCCGGGCGAGGAGAACCTCGACTTCCTCGAGTCGCTTCGCACCTCGCGCATCGAACTGGTGCTGACGCGCCACGAGCAGGCCGCTGCCTTCATGGCCGCCACGCATGGTCGACTGACCGGCAGGCCCGGCGTCTGCCTGGCGACGCTCGGCCCGGGCGCGTTGAATTTCTCGACGGGCGCCGCCTACGCCCACCTCGGTGCGATGCCGATGATCCTGATCACCGGCCAGAAGGCGGTGATGAGCGCCAGGCAGGCGCGTTTCCAGATCGTCGACATCGTCGCGTCGATGAAGCCGCTGACCAAGATGACGCGCCAGATCGTCAGCGCCGGGGCGATCCCGGCGACCGTGCGCGATGCGTTCCGCGTGGCGATGGACGAGCGGCCGGGTCCGGTGCACCTGGAACTGCCGGAGGACATCGCCGCCGAGGAGGTCGATGACGCGCCCGTCATTCCGATCCATCCGATCGAACGCGCCATCGCGCCGGAGACGGCGATCGACAGGGCCGTGCATGCGGTGCTCGCGGCCAAGCGGCCACTGGTGATGATCGGTGCGGCCGGCAGTCGCCCCTGGCTGGCCGATGCCCTGTCGGGCTTCGTGTCGCGCACCGGACTGCCCTTCTTCAACACGCAGATGGGCAAGGGTGCCGTCACCGGCGGCTCCAATCTCTACATGGGCACGGCGGCATTGTCGGAGGGCGATTACGTGCACGAAGCGGTTGCACGTGCCGACCTGATCGTCGCCATCGGCCATGACACCGTGGAGAAGCCGCCCTTCCTGATGCAGCACGCCGGCGGGCCGAAGGTCATCCATGTCGGCTTCCAGTCCGCCACCGTCGAACAGGTCTACCACCCGGACATCGAGGTGATCGGCGATATCGGCGCCTCGGTCACGGCGCTGGCCGAACGGCTCGAAGGCCGGTTGTCCGGCGATGCGGGCATGCTGGAACTGCGCCAGAAAATCCTCGCCCGCCTCAACGACCGCGCCGACGAGGACCGCTTCCCGCTCACGCCCCAGCGCATCGTCCACGATGTGCGCGAGGTCATGCCCGATGACGGCATCGTCTGCCTCGACAACGGCATGTACAAGATATGGTTCGCGCGCAACTACCGCACCCATGTCGCCAACACGCTGCTGCTCGACAACGCCCTGGCCACGATGGGCGCCGGCCTGCCGTCGGCGATGATGGCGGCGATGCTGTACCCGCAGCGGCGCGTCATGGCGGTCTGCGGCGACGGCGGCTTCATGATGAATTCGCAGGAGATGGAGACGGCCGTGCGGCTGGGGCTCAACCTGGTCGTGGTCATCCTCAACGACAGTGCCTACGGCATGATCCGCTGGAAGCAGGCGGTGGATGGATTCGAGGATTTCGGGATGCGCTTCGGCAACCCCGATTTCGTGCGGTATGCCCAGGCCTATGGCGCGAAGGGATCGCGGGTGACCTCGGCGGAGAGCCTGGTGCCGACCCTCGAGGCCGCGTTCGCCGGTGGCGGCGTGCATCTGGTCGACGTGCCGATCGACTATGCCGAGAACACGCGCGTGCTGGTCGATGAGCTGCGCAACCGCACGCCCGATCTGGACTGCAAATGAAACGGAGGAAGTCCCCATGCTGACGGTCGTACAGGCCTTCGACCGAGCACCGATCACGGAGCTCGCCACGGACGATGCGGCGGCACTGGAGCGCAAGCTGCATGCCGCGGAGCGCGTGTTCAAGCACCGCGACGGCTGGCTCAAGCCGCACCAGCGTGTGGCGATCCTGCGCAAGCTGGCGGCGCTGATGGACGCTAGGCGCGACCATCTCGCGATGCAGATCGCGCGCGAGGGCGGCAAGCCGTTGCCCGATGCCATCGTCGAAACCAATCGCGCGATCGATGGTGTGCACAATGCGGCCGACGAACTGCGCAATTTCGCCGGCCGCGAAATCCCGATGGGCCTGTCGGCCGCGGCGGAGAACCGCTGGGCGTTCACGACCAAGGAGCCGATCGGCATCGTGGCGGCGATCTCGGCGTTCAACCATCCGCTGAACCTGATCGTCCACCAGGTGGCGCCGGCGGTGGCGGTCGGCTGTCCGGTCATCATCAAGCCGGCGACGGCGACGCCGCTGTCCTGCCTGGAGTTCGTGGCGCTGCTGCACGAAGCCGGCCTGCCGGAAGCCTGGTGCCAGACCTTCCTGCCCGACGGCAACGAACTCGCGGAGAAACTGGCGACAGACCGGCGCATCGCCTTCCTCAGTTTCATCGGCTCCGCCCGGGTCGGCTGGTCGCTGCACGCCAAGCTCGCCCACGGCGCGCGTTCCGCGCTGGAGCACGGTGGCGTCGCGCCGGCCATCGTCGACCGCAGCGCCGATCTCGGACGGATCATCGAACCGATCGTCAAAGGCGGCTACTACCATGCCGGCCAGGTCTGCGTGTCGACGCAGCGCGTGTTCGTGCACCAGGACATCGCCGACGACTTCACCGGGCAACTGATCGCACGTGTCGAGGCACTGCGCACGGGCGACCCGACACTGCAGGACACCGAGGTGGGGCCGCTGATCCTGCCGCGCGAAGCGGACCGGGTCGCGGAATGGATCGAAGAGGCCGTCAAGGGCGGTGCGACGCTCGCGACCGGTGGAAAGCGCCTCTCCGGGACGACGCTGCAGCCGACGGTGCTGCTCGATCCGCCGGCCGATGCGCGGATATCGACGCAGGAGGTGTTCGGTCCGGCGCTCGCGGTATACCGCTACGACGACCTCGACGAGGCCATCGCCCGTGCCAATGCCTTGCCCACCGCGTTCCAGGCGAGCGTCTTCGCCCAGGACATCGGCGTGGCCATGCGCGCCGCGGACCGCCTGGACGCATCCGCCGTGATGATCAACGACCCCACCGCCTTCCGCACCGACTGGATGCCCTTCGCGGGACGCCGGGAATCCGGCTACGGTACCGGCGGCATTCCCTACACCATGCGCGACATGACGCAGGAAAAGATGATCCTCATGCGCAGGAGCTGAGGGTTCCCGCGGGCCGGGCTTCGTAAGGCGTCCGGCCACCGATCCCCAGAATGGGTGAGGCGCAGCGGGTCCGTTCGCTGCATGGATACAATCCTGTCCGGTACCGGAGGGTCATGTGTCCAGCGTGATTGCCACTGCGCGACGATGGGCCACGCTGTCGTGCCTGACATGCGTGCTGCTGGTCCACACGGAACCGGCAGCGGCGGCGTCATCCGGACTGGCCGCGTACCACCGCAGCACCTGGAGTCAGCAGGACGGCGCGCCGCCGGACATATGGGCCCTGGCGCAGGATCCCGGCGGCACGCTGTGGCTGGGCACGGGCATCGGCCTGTACCGCTTCGACGGCATCCATTTCGAGCGCTACAACGCGCCACAGGGCAACGGCTTCGCGTCCAGCAACATCACGGCCCTGTTGGCCGACTCGCGCGGCCGGCTGTGGATCGGGTTCTATCCCGGCGGCATCAGCGTGCTGGAGGCGGGCAGGTTGAAGCACTATCCGCCTTCGCCCGTGGTGCCGGCGGGACTGGTGATGCGGATCGCCGAGGACAGGGCGGGCCATATCTGGGTGCCGTCCTTCACGGGGCTCTACCGCTTCGACGGCGACCGCTGGCAGCGCGCCGGCGCCGGCATGGGCTTTCCCTACCGGTACGCGGATGACGTCCTGGTGGACGCGAAAGGAACCGTGTGGGTCGCCGCAGGCGACACGCTGCTGAAGCTGCCCCCGGGCGCAGCCAGGTTCGAGCAGACCGGGGTCGCGACCGGCGCCTACACGTCGCTCCTGGAAGCGCCCGACGGAACGCTCTGGATCTCCGACGGGACGTACGGCACGCGCTCCATGCCCTCGCAGCCCAAGGCGTTCGGCGTCGGCCATTTCGCCAGCATGCGCCTGGACAGGAACGGCGCGTTGTGGGGAACCGACCGCCGCCGCGGCGGCCTTGCCCGCATCGCAGGCCTGGACCGGCTGCCCGCGGGATACGCACTCAGCGAGCAGGACATTGCGGAGACCATCCAGCGTCGAAACGGCCTGGCCTCGGATCGGGCGGTGCCGGTGCTGGCCGACCGCGAGGGCAACATCTGGGTGGGCACCAACATGGGGCTGCACCGCTTCCGGCCGAGCAGCGTGCAGGTGTTGCAGGACGAACGGCTGAGCCAGAGCGGTGTCTACGGGATGGCGTTCTCGCCGACCCATGGGCTGCTGGTTTCAAGCGGACGGCAGCTCTACGGCGTTACCGACCGCGATCTGACGTTGCTCGCCAGCTCGGTCGGCAGGGGGATCTACGCGATACATGCCGCCGGTCCCACGACTTACGTCTTCGCATGGAACGACGCGTACGAATACGCGGCCAAGGGCCTGCACGCACTGGCCATGCCGGGCACGGGCAATCTCGGTGCGGTGGCAGGCGACGGCGCCGGCGGCTTTTTCGTCATGCGCGAAGGCCAGGGACTGTTCCACTACGACGGGAAGACCTGGACGGGCATCGGGACGGGCGCCATTCCTCCCCACGGCGCCACATCGCTTCTCCGCGGCCCCGACGGATCGCTGTGGATAGGCTACAACGGCAGTCGAATCGTCCATTGGCACGACGGCGCCGCCCGGGTCTTCGGGGCGAAGGAGGGGCTCGACATCGGCACGGTGTCCGCCCTGGAAAACGTGGAGGAGGGCGTGCTGGCCGGTGGCGAGAGCGGTGTCGCCCTGCTTCGCGACGGACAGGTCCGGCCCCTGCGTACCACGGAGCGGAATCGCCTGAGCGGCATCACGGGGCTCCTGCGCAGGCCGGGCGGCGACCTCTGGATGAATGGCGTCAACGGCATCTTCCACGTGTCGGCCGGGGAACTCGGGAAGGGCCTCGGGGGCGGACGTCTGGACGGTCGTCTCTACGACACCGCCGACGGCATGCCCGGCATCGCGCAGCAATCGACGTTGATGTCGACGATCGTCAACGATGGCGCGGGGCGGCTCTGGTTCTCGACCAACCAGGGCCTGGCGATGATCGATCCGGCAAAGCCATTCCACAATCCCGTCGCGCCGACGGTCGGCATCCGGGGGCTTGCCATCGGCGAGGTCGACTACGGGCGGGTCGACGGGAAGGCACTCCAGGCCGGCACCCGCGACATCCGCATCCGCTATGCGGCGAGCAGCCTGGCCTACCCCGAGCGGGTGCGCTTCCGCTACCGGCTGGATGGGCTGGATGCGGAGTGGCAGGACGCGGGACATCGCCGGGTCGCGTACTACACCAATCTCGGGCCCGGAAAGTACCGGTTCCGAGTCCAGGCCGCCAACGAGAGCGGCGTCTGGAGTACCGGAGAAGCCACGATGGCCTTCTCCATCGCACCGCGCTTCACGCAGACCTGGTGGTTCTTCGCTCTTTGCGCGACCGCTGCCGCGGCCCTCGTGTACTTCGTCCACAAGCTTCGGCTGAGGCGCATGTCCCGGCGCATGCGCATGCGGTTCGAAGAACGGCACCGCGAAAGGGAGCGCATCGCCAGGGACCTGCACGACACCCTGCTGCAGAGTTTTCACGGTCTGCTCCTGCGATTCCAGGCCGTCGCCAACCTGCTGGGCAGGGAAGACCCCATTCGTGCATCGCTGGAGCAGGTCATGGACCGCGGCGAGCAGGCCCTCGTCGAGGGGCGCGAGCGCGTGCAGTCCCTGCGGCAGGCGGAGGCCTCCGTGCCTGACGACCTGCCGCAGGCCTTCGCCAGCATCGGTCGCGAACTGAATCACGAGGATGCCGTCGATTTCAGCGTGGTCTCGAAGGACACGCTGCCGCCGTTGGACGCCGTCATCCGGGACGAGATCTACTGGATCGGGCGCGAAGCGCTCGGCAACGCCTTCCGGCACTCGGAGGCCGACAGGATCGACGTCGAGGTGTCCGTGACGAACGGAAACATCCGGTTCCGTTTCAGCGATGACGGACGGGGCTTCAGCGAAGACGTTCTGCGGTCCGGCGGTCGCGACGGCCATTGGGGGCTGCGCGGCATGCGCGAACGGGCCATCGACATCGGTGCGGAGCTGCGGATCTACAGCCGCCCGGGAAGCGGGACCCATGTCGAGCTGCTGGTGCCTTCAAGATCGAGATCGCGCAAGGGGCATGAAGGGCCTGCGCATCGGGGAGCGTCACGGGAAGCGCTGCCATGAAGCGTCGTCTTTCCTGCGCCTGCCGCATCCCGGCGCGTGTTCGCCGCGTCTGCCGTGCACGCGACCACGTCGTTTCCGTGCCGCGGCTGTAACCGCCGGCCTTGCAGGAGGACAGGCCGCGCGACCGGACTGCGTTGCTCCGTGCCCGCCGCCATCGCGTGATGGCGCGTGCCGAGCCGTCGGGCCCGGGTCCGTGGTGGGCTTGGGCTTGCCCGGTTGTGCTCCGGCGCCTGCGGCCCTAGGATCGGCCGGACACACGCGCCGGCAGCGCTGCTGCCCGCGGCTCCGCCCCTCGTACAGCACCGCTGAAGGAGCACCCGCATGACGGCGTTTCCCCGTGTCCTTGCGTTCCTCGGGTTGTCCATCGCCTCATCCTGCGCCTGGGGTCAATCGGGAGCGGCCGCGGAGGAGAGTGCGGACGCATGGCGCTTCCGGCTGACGCCCTATGTCTGGGGTTCGTCGACCGACGGTACGTTCGCGCATGAACGACTGCCGGTGACGTTGCACACCTCCAAGAGTTTCAGCGACTCGCTGGAGGAACTCGATGCCGGCGCGATGGGTGCGTTCGAGGCGCGCAAGGGCCGGCACGGCCTGCTGCTGGACGGGCAGTTCGCCAAGCTCTCCACCACCGTGTACGCCCCGGTCGCCGGTACCGCACTGCCGGTGCGGTTGAAGACGCGCACCACCAGCGGACTGGTGGCATGGCGCTATGGCCTGGTCGAGCGCGAGCGCACGCATCTGGATCTGGTGGCTGGCGTACGCGTGTGGTCGGCGCGGGTGCGCATGGCCTACGCCGTGCCCGTGCCGACGCCGCCGCCGGTCCCGCAGCAGTATGCCGGCGAGCAATCGCACCGCTGGGTGGATGCGCAGGTTGGCGTGAAAGGGCGGCACGGCTTCGCTAACGGCATGTTCGTCGGCGGCTGGGTGCTGGCCGGCGCCGGCGAGTCGGACCTGTCCACCGACGTCATGCTGCTGGCCGGCTACGACATCAACGAGCGGTTCTCGCTGATCGCCGGCTACCGGCGGCTGACGACCGATTTCGAGACCTCCGGCGGCTTCCGCTTCGATACCACGATGCAAGGCCCCGGCCTTGGCATGGAGTACCGGTTCTGACCGCCATCATCGCGCCGCGCCCGCGGCCACAGGAGTGACGTCATGGGTATCGCACGTACCGCGCTGTGCACCGCCACGTTGATGCTGGGCCTCGGCGCCGCCAGCGCGCCCGCACGGGCAGCGACGGCCGATGCGGCATTGCGCACCGCCGCCACGAAGGAGCAGGCCGCGGTCATCGACACGCTGCGCGACCTGGTGACGGTGGAATCCGGTTCGACCGACCACGAGGGCGTCGCCACGTTGATGACCTATCTGGACAAGCGCCTGCGGGCGCTCGATGCCAAGGTCGACCGCGTGGCGTCGGCGAGCGGTGGACCCGACATGGTGCGTGGTGTCTTCACCGGGAAGGGCACGCTCAGGGTGATGCTGATCGCCCACGCCGATACCGTGTACGACCGCGGCATCCTGGCCAGGGAGCCGTACCACCGGAAGGGCAATCTGCTGTACGGCCCGGGCATCGCCGACGACAAGGGCGGGATCGCGGTGATCCTGCACGCGCTTGCGCTGTTGAAGGCGCGCGGCTGGAACGACTACGCCACGGTCACCGTGCTGTTCAATCCGGACGAGGAAATCGGCTCGCCCGGGTCCGGCGAAACCATCGCCACGCTGGCCGAGCAACAGGACGTGGTGCTGTCGTTCGAGCCATCGCCGGCCAAGGCGGTCATCGAACACGAAGGCGTGCTGTTGAGCGCGGCCGGCACGTCGCAGGTGCGGATGACGGTACAGGGTTTGTCCGCACACGCGGGTGCGGCGCCGGAGCAGGGCCGCAATGCCCTGCTGGAACTGGCGCACCAGCTGGTGCAGACCAGGGACGTGGCCACCGGCGTGCCCGGTGCGCAACTCAACTGGACCACGGCGAGCGCGGGCACCGCACGCAACCAGATTCCCGAGCGCGCCGAAGCCGGCGGCGACGCGCGCGTGATGCAGGCCGACAGCAACGACAACCTGCTGGCCGCCCTGCAGGCCAAGGTGAAGGAAAGCCAGCTGGTCCCGGATACCACCACCACGGTGACGCTGGAACCGTTGCGTCCCATCTATGTGGCCGGCGAACGCGGTCGTGCGCTGGCCGACCTGGCGCGCAGCATCTATGCCGAACTCGATGGCCGGCAACTGCTGATGCATCCGACCACCAACGGCGGCACCGATGCGGGCTTCGCCGGACGCTCCGGCAAGGCCGCGGTGCTGGAGGGGCTGGGACTGGCGGGGTGGGGCTACCACGCGCGCAACGAGTACATCGAGATCGACTCCATTCCGCCGCGCCTGTACCTGGCATCGCGGATGCTGATCGAGCTGGGCAAGCGCGCCTCGCCGCCTGCCCGGTGATCGCGCGGTCACTGGGGCTGCGTACGTCTCGGTTTCGCCGAGCGCCCCGCAAGAGGTCGCCCGTTGCGGCGGGACCTCCTTGTCTCTGACGTCATGGGGTGTGCGTCCGGGAACGCGCCTGACGACGGATCGCTGCATACGTCAGGGGCATGGTTGCCCATCGCTGTGAGGTCGGAAATCGTACTCTGGCCTCTGCATGCCGATGGGGTAGCGCGATCATCGCGGCGTGCGATGGACGGTGGCATGGCGTTCGATACCACCACAGGTCGCGCGACAAGACGCGCCACATGACGCACCACCCTGCGCATGGTGGCGCGGGATATCCGTCGACGTGTCGGCCGATACCGGTCGGTATCAATGCTTATGCCCCTGCGTATCAGCGATCACCTGCGTGCCCATGGCGCGCGATGCCCGTGCGTATGACGCGTCATCATCTGCGGTATGGAGCACCTCATCCGGTGACATGGCGAGCGATACCAACTGGTATCGACGATGATGCCGGCTGGTATGTCGGTCCATGACCGCGCTGCTGTCGCGCGATGATGCGCCATATGGAACGCCGGTCGGTGTGATGCGATGCGTGCGGTGTGCGGATGAAATGTTAGAGGTTTTTCCGTGTGCTGCGTCCTACAGTGGAGGCGTCTGCCAGAGGGCAGGCATCCCACTGACAAGGAACCAAGGAGAGGGTATGAGTCAAAACATCGTGGACATCATCTTCGACGATGAGGCATTGACGGATATCGACGGAGCGTTGACGACACTGGACACGCGGTTCGCGGGACTGGTGGCACTGGATCCGGTGAAGCGGCGCAGGTTGCACAAGATGGGTGACAAGTCGGAGGCGTTCTGCCGGTTGGCGGTCGATGTGCTGACGGCCAATCCGCAGATCCTGCCGGCGAACTTCGACCTGGCGGCGCTGCAGCGGGACGTCGCGGCGCTGGATGCGCTGCGGTTGCGCACGGTGCAGGTGATGCGCCTGTACCAGCGGATGCTGGATACGGAGATGGCCCTGGGCAGCGACATGATGTCGAACTCCGTGGAGGGGTATCGCCTGCTATCACTGGCCGGCAAGGGCTCGGGACTGGACGGGCTGCGCAAGCAGCTGGCGGTGCGGTTCAAGAACAAGCGGTCGAAGAGCGAGCCCGACGAGGATTTGCTGCCGGAGGCGGGCAGGGCGGCAGATAGGGAGTAGTCGTCCTGGCATGTGAGTGTTGGCGAATGGGGCCGCGAGGCCCCATTTTCTTTGGCGGTGCCGGGTGTTTCCGCCTGTCGCCGCCATCAGCAGTTGCCGGGCGGGCCGCTGGATGCAGCTACAGGCCGGCTTGTCGGCCGCGCTCACCCAGCCTCCGGTCTGGAAAATGTACGCTGGCCCATTTTCCGGGAGTCATCCCCATGAAGGTCGAGCGCACCCGCCATGTCGATGCCAGTGAGCAGGATGAGTCCGAGGGGTACGACTACTACTACGAGTACGACATCTACTTGTTCACTGACGGCTCCACCAGCGTCGCAGCGCGCAGCTACGTCGATGAGCCGCATGAAGCGCACTTCCTCAGCATCGAGGAACACGGACGTTCGCGCACGCTGGTGGATGCCGACCTGAAGCGCTCGCTGTTCCAGGCAGCGCAGTCGCACCTTCGTAGCGAGGGCAAGACGGACCTGCGGTGGTTGAGTGGCAGGGGCGACGGCTATGAGCCTGTTTCTGCGGGTGGGGCTGAAGGTGACGCTGGTGGTTGAGGGTGAGCCCTAAGCCGCGGTTGGCAGAAGGAGTGGCCCGGCATGAACGGTGCTGTGGCATTGCGGGCTTCAGTAACCGGTCGTCCGAGAGAAATTGCACTCTGACCCCTGTTTTGCCTGTTTTTGGCACTAGGTCTTGATTGCTATTCCGCCCTCAGCAGCCTTCGCCACTAGGTAATTGATAAAGCCAGTGCAGGAAACCAACATGAATTTGGCATCTGTCAGTCCAAGCTTTGGTTCGTCGAGCATGGCATGCCTAATGCCGTCGGCGTCTGACGTGTAGCCATAGAGTGCGCTAAGGCTCTTCTTTAGAGCAGGATGAATCAAGCCGCCTGCTTCTAGTTTTTGCAACGCTTCACCCAGCGTGGCTTTCGGCTGGCCAGTCAACAGCTTGGCAATCGACTCCACCGCGGATATGGATTCCTTCACAGAATTTCTGTAGTCAGGCTTGTCTCTGTTGGCGAGAAGCGCCAGGGCAGATTTAAGGTGTGCGTGCGGTCCGACCATGGCTGAAGTGTTATTAAGAGCGTTCTCGATGCTTGCGATCTCCTCTTCCGAGGTGATTGGCGTGAACTGGCTATCCACAAGTCGGTATGCTGAGAGTTCTCTCTCGAGCACATTGTTAACAAACGTGCGGAATGAGGTTCCGATCCTTTCATCAAACTGCTGAAGATCTTCCGTGATGAACTCCACGAAGTCGAAGACCTCAAACCATACGCATTTAAAAAAATACTGTCGCACCTCAGCCATCGCGCTCCGATAGCTATCAGGCATTAAGTCGATTGGCTTCTTGAAGTAGAGGTGCCATAGGCGCCTGAGGATATCTCCATACTTAACGTCTTCGACTAAGCGCCACTCCTGGACGTCATTGCTCAGAAGGTGCAGATGGATTCCATCCCATAGGCCGTTCCTGATGGCATCTGTAATTCCCTCGCTCTGAAGGACTGATCGCACTTTGACAAGTCCTTGTCGTTCTGAGAACTTCATACTTAGTCGACCATGGGGACTTGGCGCTCATAGTAAGCTTGGCAAGCGCCATCGCAAAGCTTGATGTCAGCGCCTGATTGGGGCTTACGCAGTGCCACCTGGCGTCATCCTGGCGCCAGTCGAGCTTTAGTCGTGTCGCGACGCGCTGCCAACCGGCGCAGAATCAACTGAACTCTGACGGTACGGTGGGGTATGACGGACGACGCGTGGATTGGGTTATTTGGTGGCATCCTGATAGCACTAGTCAGTGCACTAGTTGCGATATTGCTTCAGCGCGCCCATGAGTATAGGAAGGAGAAAGCTACCGCAAGGCTTGCGGTCTACACGATGCTCCTAGAGTTAAACAACCTCTACTTTTGGGTTGTGTCGTCAGAGATGCAACAGCGGCATCCGCCGGAAGAGATCTTGGTGAAGTGCAGGGAGGTTTCGTCGCAACTGTCGGAGAAACTTCGCACATTCGACACGGTTGAACATCTCGAAGAAATTCTAACCGTTCTCTTTAGCTCGTCATTCAAGACGGCCAATGACAGGGCGAGGCGCTTGGATAGGCTGATTGATGCCTATGGCGAGTTGGTCAACCCGAAATTCGCAAAAGCAATCTCCAAGGTTAGCCAAGACAATCTACTTGGTCAGATGCAGCGTGGAAGCCTTGACACCAACGCGCCAGGAGCGTGGCGCTATGAACGCACGCGCTCATCTAGTGTCGAGGGTGATGACTCTTAGCACGTAGGATGGGTTGAGCGTAGCGATACCCATCGTCATGCCGGCACGCTGCGATTGATGGGTATCGCCTGCGGCTCAACCCATCCTACCAATGGCTGCGAAGGTGCCAGGCCCACAAACGAAAAAACCCCGGAAGTCCGGGGTTTGATCGTGGTGCCGAAGGTGGGACTCGAACCCACACGCTTTTAAGGGCGGCGGATTTTGAGTCCGCTGCGTCTACCATTCCGCCACTTCGGCGCGGACGCGGAGTATAGCCGAGGCCGGCCCCCGGCCGACAGGGGCGGGGTCCGCAGCGCCTCAGTTGACCTGGTCCGTCCCCAGCAACCGCTCGCCACGGCGCTGCCAGCCCTCGGCGCCGGCCGCTTCCTCCGGCGTGAAGATCCCGCAGCGGACCATCGTCCGCTGGTACACATGCAGGCTGACCGCGATGGCCTTGTCGCTCGGATTGCGGATGGTGTGGTACTCGTGCGGCGGAATCAGGCTGCCCGCCGAGCCCGTGCCGGCCTCGATCGTCCCCGCCGGGATGAAGCGGTAACGCACGTCGTCGTGCTCGGCCAGCTCGTACTGCGTGATTTCCAGCCGCCCGCGCCACACGCCTTCCACGCACCACATGCCCGAATGATCGTGGATCTTCGTGCCCTGGCCCGGGCCCCACGTCATCGCGATGACGCTGTAGCCATGTTCCGGACTGGTATACAGCTCGCGGCGCGCGTAGTGGTCCGAGATCGGCTCCAGCACACAGGCCGGCAGGCTGACCTCCTCGTCGCAGATCAGTTCGCACAGCGACTTGCGCAGCGCATCGGTGACGGCACGGTCGTCGCCCAGGGCGACGGCGGCATCCAGCGACGCGACCAGCTTGTCGGCGCCTGGGAAATCGAGGGTCATGGGATGGCCCGCTTGAGAATGTGCGGCCATTTTAGCCGGCTGGGGCGGGGAGGGGGTTCTGCGGTGCGGGAAGGCGGCTGGCTGAGCCCCTCTCCCGCCGGCGACCGAAGGAGGTCCCCTGGGAGAGAGGGGTTGGGGTGAGGGTTGGCGGAGTGGCGTGGGTTCGGCGGCTCGCACACCCTCATCCGGCGCTGCGCGCCACCTTCTCCCGGAGGGAGAAGGGAAAGTAGCGTGCGCTGTGCGCACGACGCGCGGTGGTGGGTTCATGGGTCGTGCGCATGGCGCACGCTACGTTGGCGTCGCGCTTGAAGCCCCTCTCCCGCCGGGAGAGGGGTTGGGGTGAGGGTCGGCGGAGTGGCCTGGGTTCGGCGGCCCGCACACCCTCATCCGGCGCTGCGCGCCACCTTCTCCCGGAGGGAGAAGGGAACAACGGGGCTCATATCCCCGCCAGGAAATCCCGTACCGCCGGGCCGAACCGCCCGAAATCCACCAGGAAGGCGTCGTGCCCCTGCGGCGACTCCAGCGGCAGGAACTCCGCCTGCGCCCCGCCGGCCGCCAGCCCTTCCGCGATCTGCTGCTGCTGTTGCAGCGGGAACAGGATGTCGGTGGTGGCGCCGATGGCCAGCGCCCGCTGCACGCGGATCTTCGCCAGACCCTTCTCCACGTCGCCGTCCGCGTACTCGGCCAGATCGAACCAGTCCATCGACCGGCTGAGATACAGATAGCAGTTGGGATCGAAGCGGCGCACGAAGCGGCGTGCGTGGCCTTCCAGATAGCTCTCCACCTGGAACTCCAGCCCGAACGGCTCCTCGTCGGGTCGGTCCGACTCCAGCCGTACGCGACCGAAACGGCCATCCCACTCCAGCGCCGAGCGGTAGGTGATCACGCCCAGCTTGCGCGCCATGCGCATGCCGGATTCGGGATACGTCTCCTCGTCGTAACCGCCGTGATTCCACTGCGGATCCAGCCGGATCGCCTCGCGCTGCAGCGAGCGGATGGCGATGGAGAACGGCAGCGCCTGCGCACTGCCCGAGATGTTGATGTGCGTGCGCGCCGCGCCCGGGTGCAGCAGCAGGTAGGCCAGCGCCGTCATCCCGCCCATCGAGTTGCCGATGATGCAGGCCAACTGCTCGATGCCCAGCCCGCGCACCACGTCGAACGCCGCATTGGCGCCGTCTTCCACCGACAGCTCGGGGAAGTCGAGGCGGTACAGCGCGCCGGTGTCCGGATTGACCGACGCCGGCCCGGTCGAGCCCTTGCAGCTGCCCAGCGAGTTCACGCAGACCACGAACCAGCGGTCGGTGTCGATCGGCTTGCCCGGCCCGAGCATCGCCTCCCACCAGCCCTCGGCGTCGTTGCCCGGATTGCGTGCCGCATGCGCATCCGGCGACAGCCCGGTGACGATCAGCACCGCATTGTCGCGGCGTTCGTTCAACGTGCCCCAGGTCTCGTACGCCATCCGTGCCCCGTGCAGCGCCCCGCCGCGCTTCATGCGGAACGGCGAGGGCAGGAGATGGAAGCGGGTGCCGGGGGGGATGAATTCGGTCATCCGCCAAGTGTAGCGACCCGGACGGTGCTATTCGCCCCGCCAGCGCAACCCGGCACGCACCGGCAGGTGGTCCGAGCCGATATCGGGTCCGCGCTCCGCACCCGTGCGCGCGAAGCCCGGCGAGACCAGCACATGGTCGATGCCGATGCCGAAGAGGCCACGCGCCTCGCTCGGGTAGGTGGGCGCCCAGCCGCTGGCGCGGCGCAACGGACGCATGTCGTGGCCGAGCAGCGCGCTGGACCAAGGCGTGGCGTTGAGATCGCCGGCGACGATGACCGGGTGTGCCGTGGCCGCGGTCGCGAGCTCGCGCAACAGGCGATCACGTGCGTGGTACTTGCGCGTGGCCATCGGTGGCTTGGGATGCGCCGCCACCAGACGGACGGTGCGGCCGTCGATGTCGAGGTCGGCTTCCAGCCGCAAGGCGCCCAGGCCGTCAGCCAGCACGCGCACGTTGTGCAGCGGTCGGTCGGACAGCACGCCCAGCCCGGGCGGCGAGACGAGCGGATGCAGCGCCTGGTGGGCGAAGCCGCCGTACTTCCTCGTGGCCAGCGCAGCGGCGTAGTCCGGCGACAGCTCGGTCAGCACCACGAGGTTGGCGGGCTTCCGCTGCAGCCAGTCGAGCAGCGCGGCGGGATCGCGCTGGCGGATGTTGACGTTGGCGACGGCGACCACGAGATCCGGTTTTTCGTCCGTGTGCGGCGCCACCGGGCTGGCGGTGATCCAGGGCAGGGCCAGCAGCGGCAGGCCCAGCAGCCAGCGCCTGTCGTGCAGCGTGCCAAGCAGGCAGGCGACCAGCCAGGCCACGACGTAGAGCGGCTGCCAGTGCGCGAACAGGTCCAGTGCCCAGCCGATCGATCCCTGGCCCGGCCACCAGGCGCGTTGCAGCGGCAGCAGCAGGCCAAGCAGGGCAGGGACGGCGATCCACGGTATGAGCCGGGACATGATGCGGGCGCGGCTCATGCGGTGGGCGAGAAGTGGATCGTCGCCGGAGTGTAGGCAAGGCGGCGGAGCGGTGCCATGTCAGCGCCCATCAGGAGACGCTGCCGCGATGGGCTGTATCCAAGTGCGCGATCCGAGCCCTCTCCTCCGCTTGCGGGGGAGAGGGTTGGGAGAGGGGGGGCGCGCTTGAGTTGTCCGTGCTTGTCTCAGTGGCGATGCGGCCGCTGCATACGAATGAGATGTCGAGAGGGGACAGGTCGTCGCTCGCCCCCTCACCCACCCCCGCGTTGCGGGGGCACCCTCTCCCCCTGCGCGGGGGAGAGGGGTCGTGTTACGGCACCACGCGATCGATCGTCAGCGTGTAGGTGTTGCCGGCCTTGACGTCGGCGGTGACGGCGGTGGCTTCCAGGTCGCCGGACTGCGCGGCGGGGCCGTTGCCCTTGGCGATGCGAGCGACCAGTTGCACCTGCGGCAGCTGCGACAGCTTCAGCGTGGGCATGGGGCTGTCGCCATCGCCGAGCGGGACGGTCACCGGGAAGGCGGACACCGGCAGGCGCTTGGCGGCGACCGGCATCGGCGGGCCGCCCACCTGGCGGGCGAACACGAACAGCGTATCGCCCGGTGCCAACTTGTCCTTCAGCGCCGGCGCCAGGTCCACGGTCACCGTGAGCAACGCGGGCGCGGCGTCGGCGGCTGGTGCAGGCGCTGTATCCGCCAGCGGCGGCAGGCCGGCCTCGGCGCGGGCTTCGTTGATCTGCGTGCGCAGGGTGGCGGCGGTGTTGGGATCGACCTTGGCCAGCAGCGGCTCCCAGGTCTTGGCGGCTTCCGCGTGCTTGCCCTCCTGGCGCTGCGCCAGGCCGACGAACCACAGCGCACGCTGGTGGTCGGGATTGATGGCGATGGCCTTGTCGAGCAGCGCGACCGCCTGCGCATCGAGCTTGCGGTCGGCGTTGTTGAACAGCCGTGCCTGCGCGGCTTCGACCAGCAGGTCGGCGTCGGTGGGGAGCAGCTGCACCGCGCGCTCGAACGCTTTCTGCGCATCGCCGTAGCGCTGCAGCGCGGCGTACGACTTGCCGAGCAGGCGCCAGCCTTCGGGTTCGTTCGGCTGCTTCTTCAGTTCGGCTTCCAGCTGCGCGACGGCGTCGTCCAGCGTGGCCGGCATCGGCGTGGCCGCCTGCGGCTCCAGCGCGGCCGGCGTGCCGACCGCGCGGTACAGCGCGAACGTGGCGATGCCCAGCGTCGCCACGCCGGCCAGCACCAGGCCGCGCGCATCGCGCCACAGGGGCCACAACACCGCCAGCAGCACGGCCAGGGACAGCACGATGGCGAGGATCACGAAAGCGGTCATCACCACTCCTGGTCGGTGTCGTCGGTGGCGGGCGCGGGTCGCTTCGAGCGCTTCGCCACGATCAGGCCGACCCACACGCCGCCGGCCAGCAGCAGGAACAGCGGGCCGAACCACAGGATGTAGGTGCCCGGCGCGACCTCGGGCTTGTACAGCACGAACTCGCCATAGCGGTCGACGAGGAACTGCTTCACCTGCGCGTCGTTCCTGCCCTGGCGCATCAGGTCCAGCACCTCGCGGCGCAGGTCATGCGCGATCTGCGCATTGGAATCGGCCAGCGACTGGTTCTGGCACATCACGCAGCGCAGCTCGGCGGTGAGCCTGTGGAAGCGCGTTTCCTCGGCCGCATCGTGGAACTGCAGCGGGGTGGGATCGCTGGCCTGGGCGAAGGCAGTGACACTGCAGACGGCCAGGCACAGGGCGAGCACCCACCTACGCACGGAGGTGACGGACATCCTGCTCATCGACCGGCTTCGATCTTTTCCAGCGCCGGGATCAGCTGGTGGTCGATGATGGCCTGGTCGATCGCGCCGACGTGCTTCCAGCGGATGATGCCGTTGCCGTCGACCAGGAAGGTTTCCGGCGCACCGTAGATGCCCCAGTCGATCGCGGTGCGGCCTTCCAGGTCGGCGACCACCATCATGTAGGGATTGCCGAACTGCTCCAGCCAGCGCAGCGCGTCCTCGCGTTCGTCCTTGAGGTTGTAGCCGATGAAGCGCACGCGCTTGGTCAGCGCGAACTTGGTGAGGATCGGATGCTCGACGCGGCATTCCGGGCACCAGCTGCCCCACACATTCATCACGTAGGGCTGGCCGGCGAGGTCGGCGTTGGTGACGCGCTTGGCCGGATCGTGCAGCAGCGGCAGGTCGAACGCGGGTGCGGGCTTGCCGATCAGCGGCGACGGAAGCGCGTCGCGACCGGCACGGTCGGACTGCGACACGCCGTAGTACAGCAGGCCCATCAGGCCGACGAAGAACAGGCCGATGATGACCAGCGCGAACGTCAGCGCGCCACGCGAGCGTGGCGGCGACGGCGGGAGTTCGGAAGCGTTGTTCATGCGGGGCGCGCCTCGGCATTCTTGTGGTTGCGGAACCGGCGGTCGAGGGCGGTGACGAAGCCGCCCAGCGCCATCAGCGCGGCGCCGAGCCAGATCCAGCGGATGAAGGGTTTGAGGTGCACGCGCAGCGCCCAGGCCCCGTCGCCGAGGGGCTCGCCGATGGCGACGAACACGTCGCCCAGCAGCCCCGGCTTGATGCCGGCTTCGGTCATCACCTGGCCACCACTGGCGTAGGCGCGCTTCTCCGGGTGCAGCAGGATCACCGGCTTGCCATCGCGCAGCACCTGCACGTGGCCACGGTCGGACAGGTAGTTGGGCCCCTGCGTTTCATCGACGCCCTGGAAGTGGAAACCCCAGCGGCCGACCTCGACGGTCTGGCCCGGCTTCACCGCCAGTTCGCGCTGCACGTTGAGGCCTTCGACCAGCAGTGCGCCGACCAGGAACACCGCAATGCCGGTATGCGCCAGCGTCATGCCGAGCATCTCCGGGGTGAAGCGGCCATTGGCGCGCAGGCGCTGCCAGAGGAAGCGCAACGTGCCCAGGCCGACCCAGGCCGCGCCGAGGATGCCGGCGGCGACCTTCAGCTTGCCCTGCGGCGCCATGAAGTAGGCGATGACGGCCAGCACCAGCGCCAGCCCGGCCCACGGCAGCAGCATCGCGAAGGGTTTCGACAGGTTGTCGCGCTGCCACTTGGTGATCGGCCCGAACGGCACCAGCGCCACCAGCGGTGCCATCAGCACGATGAAGAGCAGGCTGAAGTAGGGCGGGCCGACCGAGATCTTGCCGAGGTCCAGCGCGTCGGCGATCAGCGGATACAGCGTGCCCAGCAGCACCATCGCGCAGGCCGCGGTCAGCAGCAGGTTGTTGGCCAGCAGCAGCGTCTCGCGCGAACTGGCGGCGAAGTACGACTTCTCCGATTCGCCGTCGGCCAGTTGCGGCGCGCGCAGCGCATACAGCAGCAGCGAGCTGCCGATCACCACGCCAAGGAAGATCAGGATGAACACGCCGCGGGTGGGATCGGCGGCGAAGGCGTGCACGCTGGTGATCACGCCCGAGCGCACCAGGAACGTGCCCAGCAGCGACAGCGAGAACGCGGCGATGGCCAGCAGCAGCGTCCAGCCACGGAACGCGCCGCGCTTCTCGGTGACCGCCTGCGAGTGGATCAGTGCCGCGCCGACCAGCCACGGCATGAAGCTCGCGTTCTCGACCGGATCCCAGAACCACCAGCCGCCCCAGCCCAGCTCGTAGTACGCCCACCAGCTGCCCAGCGCGATGCCCAGCGTCAGGAAGCCCCAGGCCACGTTCGTCCACGGCCGTGTCCAGCGCAGCCAGCGTGCATCGACATGGCCGTCGAGCAGCGCGGCGATGGCGAACGCGAACGGCACCACGAAACCCACGTAGCCCACGTACAGCAGCGGCGGATGGATGATCATCCCCGGGTCCTGCAGCAGCGGGTTGAGGTCGCGGCCTTCGCCGGGCGAGGGCAGCAGGCGGACGAACGGATTGGAGGTGAAGATCAGGAAGGCGAGGAAGCCGATGGCCAGCACGCCCATCACGCCGAGCACGCGCGCCATCACCACCTCGGGCAGGCGGCGCGAGAACAGCGCGACCGCGGCGGTCCACAGCGCCAGCACCAGCGCCCACAGCAGCAGCGAGCCTTCGTGCGAACCCCACACGGCGGTGTAGCGGTAGACCATCGGCAGCAGCGAGTTGGAGTTGTCGGCGACGTACTTCACCGAGAAGTCCTGCTGCACGAATGCCACCGTCAATGCGATGAAGGCCAGCATCACCAGCCACAGCTGCGCATAGGCGGCCGGGCGTGCCACGTTCATCCAACTGGCCTTGTTGCGCTGCGCGCCGGCCAGCGGCAGCACCGACTGCAGGATGGCGACCAGCAGCGCCAGGATCAGCGCGATTTGTCCGAGTTCAGGGAGCATCAGTCATCCAGTTGCGGTGCGAACGGACGCAAAAGCGCCCCTCATCCGGCCTCCGGCCACCTTCTCCCCGCAGGCGGGGAGAAGGGAGCTTCCAGCAAGAGCAGTAGAAGTGGTGCGTTGGCTTGATCTCGCAAGGAGAGGCCACGTGCGCATTCCCTCTCCCTGCGCAGCGGGGAGAGGGTGCCGAAGGCGGGTGAGGGGCGAGCGGAGAGGGGGCGGCGTCCGCAATCCGGGAAGCAGCAACGCGCGCGATAGTTCGCGGGGCGCACGGAGAGCAACGGCAAAGGCGCCCCTCATCCGGCCTCCGGCCACCTTCTCCCCGCAGGCGGGGAGAAGGGAACGGGCGAGCTGCACTATCAATTCGCCGACCCCGCCGGCGCGGCCTGCACATCGTGCTTCTGGTGCGCCTTGCCCATCTTGTCGGCGACTTCCTTCGGCATGTAGGCCTCGTCGTGTTTCGCCAGCACGTCGGTGGCGACGAACACGCCGTCCTGCATGGAGCCGGTGGCGACCACGGCCTGTCCCTCGCGGAACAGGTCGGGCAGGATCTTGTCGTAGCGCACCGTCAGCTGCGCATCGCCGTCGGTGACGCCGAAGTGCGAGACCAGCGAGCCGGGTTCGCGCTTGAACGAGTTCTTCTCGACCATGCCGCCGAGGCGGAAGCGGGATTCGCCGGCTTCGCCACGCAGCACTTCGGCGGGCGTGTACAGGTAGGCCACGTTGCGCTGCAGCGCCATCGCGATCAGCGTGGTGGCGATGCCGGCCACCACGACGGCGAGCAGCACGAACAGCAGGCGGCGACGGCGCACGGGATTCATCGGTCAGCGTTCCAGGTCGGCGGGGGCGGCGCTGCGGCGCGCATCGCGCGCCACGCGTTGGCGGACGGCGCGCAGTTCGCGGCGCACCTGCAGGCGCGGGGCCAGGAAGTCCCAGCCCAGCACGATGGCGAACACGGCGTAGGCGCCGATGACGTATTCGAGGTAGCTCACGGCGCGGCCTCCTTCGTGGCGGCGAGTTTCGCCACCCAGTCCTTGCCGGCTTCGCGGCGCAGGTTGTCCGCGCGCGCGCGCGCCAGCAGTGAGCCGGCGAACCAGAACTTCGTCGCGACCACCATCAGCACCAGCGGCAGGATCATGCTGTCGTCCATGCTGGACTCGCCGAACACGCGGATCGTCTGGCCCTGGTGCAGCGAGTTCCACCACACCACCGAGTAGCGGATCACCGGCAGGATCGCCACGCCGACGATGGCCAGCAGGCCGGCCGCGCGCGCGGCATTGCGGCGGTCGTCGATGGCGCCGTACAGGCCCATCACGCCCAGGTAGAGGAACAGCAGGATCAGTTCGGTGGTCAGGCGCGGATCCCAGTCCCACCACGTGCCCCACATCGGCTTGCCCCAGATGCTGCCGGTGGCCAGCGTAATGACGGTGAACGCGGCGCCGGTCGGCGCGCAGGCCATCGCCAGGATCTCGCACAGCTTGATGCGCCAGACCAGCGCGATGGCCGCGTAGAACGCCATCAGGCCGAACACGAACATGCTCATCCACGCGCTGGGCACGTGGATGTAGAGGATGCGGAAGCTGTCGCCCTGCTGGTAGTCGGCCGGCACCACGAACAACGCCTGCCACAGGCCAAGTCCGAGCAGCACGACCGCCGCCAGGTAGCACCACGGTGTCCAGCGCGCCGCGAAACGGTCGAAGTACGGAGGCGAACCGAGTTGGTGGAACCAGCGGACGAGAGGATTCATGCGGCGGCGGTCTTCAGGTCAGGGCGATGCGGATCGCCGCGGCGGCGGCCAGCGGCGCCAGCAGCAGCGAGAGCAACAGGCCGGCGGCCAGCCAGAGGAGGGCGCCGGAGGCATCCAGCCCTTGTGCGCTGGCGGCGACGGCACCCGCGCCGAACACCAGCACGGGCACGTACAGCGGCAACGCCAGCAGGGCCACAAGGATACCAGAGCGCCTCATGCCGACCGTCAGCGCGGCGACCACCGCACCGAGCAGGCTCAGCAGCGGCGTGCCGAGCGCGAGCGTGGCGAGCAGCATCGGCAATTCGCTGCGCGGCAGGTGCAGCATCTCGCCGAGCAGCGGTGCGGCGAGCACCAGCGGCAGTGCGGTGGTGGCCCAGTGCGTCAGCACGCGCACAAGCACCAGCCAGGCCAGCGGCACCGGTGCGAGGATCCACTGTTCGAGCGAACCGTCTTCGGCATCGCCACGGAACAGCGTGTCCAGCGACAGCAGGCCGGCCAGCAGCACCGCCACCCACACCACCGCAGGCGCGACCTTCGACAGCACCAGCGGCGCGGTGCCCAGGCCGAGCGCGAACAGCACGACCACCAGCAGCGCGAACAACGCCGGCTGCAGCGCATCGCCACGACGACGCCACAGCAGCTGCACGTCGCGGGTGATCAGCGCGCGCGCGGTCTGCATGAGCGAGGGTGCGGTGGTCATGCGTGAAGTCCCATGGAACAGCCCCTTCCCCCGCGTGCGGGGGAAGGCCGGGATGGGGGCGAAGCGGAGTCGTGTGCCGCGATGTGGACATGGGAATTCCGCACGCGCCTTCCCTGCAGACGCGACATTCGACACGGGACCGGGCCGGCGCATCGACGTGCGCCGGTTTGCCCCCACCCCAACCCTCCCCCGTGAACAGGGGAGGGGGCGGTATGCAGGGGAGTCGGGAACACCGCCGCCGGACTCATGCCGTGCGTCCCCGTTCCAGCACCAGCATCCGCGTCTGCACCGGCGGTGCGGCATAGGCGCCGTGCGTGGTGACCAGGGCGGCGCCGCCGTCGCGCAGGTGCGCGGAGATCATCCGGTTCACCAGGGTGATGCCGTCCAGGTCGAGGTTGGCGTAGGGCTCGTCGAGCAGCCACAACGGTGAGGGCGACAGCCACAGGCGCGCCAGCGACAGGCGCTTCTTCTGCCCGGCGGACAGCTGGCGGGCGAGGGCGTCCTCATAGCCGGCCAGGCCGACCATCGCCAGCGCATTGCCCGGCATCTGGCGCGCGCGGCGGCCATGCAGGCCGCAGAGGAAGTTGAGGTTCTCGAGCGTGTTCAGGTCCGCCTTCAGCGCCGGCAGATGGCCCAGGTAGGCCATCGCATGCGCCCGGC
The DNA here is from genome assembly GCF_010093445.1 of Pseudoxanthomonas japonensis. Classification (GTDB taxonomy): domain Bacteria; phylum Pseudomonadota; class Gammaproteobacteria; order Xanthomonadales; family Xanthomonadaceae; genus Pseudoxanthomonas_A; species Pseudoxanthomonas_A japonensis. The sequence goes on from NZ_PDWW01000002.1 coordinate 253,167, forward strand.
GCGACGGCCCGGCGGGCTGGCCGTCGATGTCGATCTGCCCGGCATCGGCACGCAGCAGGCCGGCCAGCACGCGCAGCAGGGTGGTCTTGCCGACGCCGTTGCCGCCCTGCACCAGCAGCGCTTCGCCCGCATCCACGGCGAAATCCAGCGGCCCGAACACCGGCTCGTCGTTGCGCGAGAACGCCAGGGCGCGGGCGGCCAGCAACGGCGGGTGGCGGGGAGCGGCGTCGGTCATCGGATCGGGCGTTCCCGGGCGGGAGGCTGGGGGGTCCTGGCGGTTCAGCCGCCCATTCTAAACGGAGGTGCCGGCCCGGCCGCCTGCGACATACGGTCGCGGCGGGTAATACGTGGTTACTGGCCCACCCAGTCGGTATACGGATCGCCGTCGGCCTGCGGCGGGCGCGGCCACATCATCCGCAGCCGCACCGGCGTATCGGCGGACCAGAACAGCGTGCCGCCCTGGCGGAATTCGCGGGCCAGCGCGTCGGCCTGCTCCGGGGTGGCATCCAGCACCAGGCAGCCGTGTTCGACCATGCCGCCTTGGTTGTTGCAGCCCAGCGCGGGGTGGAACGCCAGCCCCAGCGTGTGCAGGCGCGCGTGCAGGCGCTCCTGGGCCTCGTCGTTGAGATGCCGCGGCGTGTCGCCCGGCGGCGGATTCCACGCCGTGATGAACAGATAGCGGCTGGCGATGACCTGCCGCTCGACGTCCTCGGCGGTCATGCCGGTGCGGAACAGCCACTCCTGCCGGCCCACGCTGACGAAGTAGTGCGCGGCGGCCCAGGCGGTGGCCAGCCGCGCGCGTTCCTCTTCGGGGACATCCCCGGTTCCGGTGCGGTCGGCGGGAACGCTGTGTTCGGCCATGGCGGCATCATCGCGCGTAATGGCGAGCGCGTACACTCCGCCTTCCCCCTCATCGAGTACCTGAACCGGGATGTTCCAGCCCCAGACGAAGCTGCCCAAGGTGGGCACGACCATCTTCACCGTGATGTCGCAGCTGGCCGCCGAGCACGGCGCGGTCAACCTGGGGCAGGGTTTCCCCGATTTCGCGGTGCCGTCGCGGTTGGTGGACGAACTGGACGCCGCCATGCGCGCGGGCCACAACCAGTACGCGCCGATGACGGGCGTGGCGCCGCTGCGCCAGGCCATCGCCGAGAAGGTGCTGCGCTGCTATGGCCGCCAGGTGGACCCGGACACCGAGATCACCGTGACCAGCGGCGCGACCGAGGCGCTGTTCAACGCCATCCATGCGGTGGTGCGTCCGGGCGAAGAGGTCATCGTGCTGGATCCGGCCTACGACAGCTACGAGCCTGCGATCGACCTGGCCGGCGCACGCGCCGTACACGTGCCGCTGGATCCGCAGACCTTCGCGGTGGACTGGGACCGCGTGCGCGCGGCCATCACGCCGAAAACACGCCTGCTGATCGTCAACAGCCCGCACAACCCGTCCGGCGCGATGTTCGACGAAGCCGACATCCGCGCGCTGTCCGCGTTGCTGGAAGGCACCGGCATCTACCTGATCTCGGACGAGGTGTATGAGCACATCGTCTTCGACGGCCGCCGCCACGAGTCCATCCTGCGCTATCCGGAACTGGCCGCGCGTGCGTTCGTCGTGTCCAGTTTCGGCAAGACCTACCACTGCACCGGCTGGAAGATCGGCTATGCGATCGCGCCTCCGGCGTTGAGCGCGGAGTTCCGCAAGGTGCACCAGTACAACGTGTTCTGCACGTTCGCCCCGGCGCAACACGCCTTCGCTGCGATGATCCGGCAGGAACCGGAGCACTACGAGCAACTGGGCGCGTTCTACCAGGAGAAGCGCGACCGTTTCCGCGAGCAGCTGCTGGGCACGAAATTCAAGCCACTGCCGGTGCCGGGCGGTTACTTCCAACTGGTGGATTATTCGGCGGTCAGCGATTTGCCGGATGCCGAGTTCGTGAAGTGGCTGACCATCGAGCATGGCGTCACGGCCATTCCGCTGTCGCCGTTCTACGAGACGCCGCCGGCCGGGCAACGCCTGGCAAGGTTGTGCTTCGCGAAGAACGAGGCGACGCTGGATGCGGCGATCACCCGGTTGAAAGCACTCTGATCGTCGTCCCAGCGAAGGCTGGGACCCATGGGCTTCTGCTTCGCTGTTCGCTGGAAAGCGGCAAAGCCAATGGATCCCAGCTTGCGCTGGGATGACGTGGAAAACATTGCGATCGTCGTCATGCCGATGGCGGTCTGGAGACAGAACCCATGCAGGACCTCCGCATTTCCCTCGTCCAGGGCGAGACGCGCTGGCACGACCCGGCCGGCAACCGCGACTACTACGATGGCCTGATCGCACCGCTCGCGGGGAAGAGCGATCTGGTCATCCTGCCGGAGACCTTCACCAGCGGCTTCAGCAACGAGGCGATCGACCAGGCCGAAGGCATGGAGGGCGCCACCGTGGCGTGGATCCGCGAGCAGGCGGCGAAACTCGGTGCCGCGGTCACTGGCAGCGTCCAGTTGCGCACTGCCGAGGGCGTGTTCAACCGCCTGCTGTTCGCGACACCCGATGGCGAGCTGCAGACCTACGACAAGCGCCATCTGTTCCGCTACGCCAACGAACACAAACGCTACGCCGCCGGCCGCGACCGGCTGACGGTGGAATGGAAGGGCTGGCGGATCAATCCGCTGGTCTGCTACGACCTGCGCTTCCCGGTGTTCGCGCGCAACCGTTACGACGTCGAACGGCCGGATCAGCTGGATTTCGATCTGCAGTTGTTCGTGGCGAACTGGCCGGCGGCACGGGCGTATCCGTGGAAGACGCTGCTGCGGGCGCGGGCGATCGAGAATCTGTGCTACGTGGCGGCGGTGAATCGTGCGGGCACGGATGGCAATGGGCACGAGTACAGCGGTGACAGTGCGGTCATCGACATGCTCGGGCAGCCGGTGGTGGAGTTGCCGGCGGGCGAGGGCGTGGTGACCACGGTGATCTCGGCGGAGGCGCTGGCGGCGCATCGGGAGCGGTTCCCGGCGATGTTGGATGCGGACCGGTTCGAGTTGCGCTGATTTGTCTTGAGCCCCTCTCCCGGTGGGAGAGGGGCTCAATGGCGTCAGCCGGCTTTCGGCGGCAGGATCTGGCACACCGCCTGGCACATCACCAGTACGCGTCCCGCGTCGTCACGTACTTCGCCGGCGAGGAACAGCTGATTGCGCGTGCGCTCCACCAACTTCGCATGACAGGTGATGTGCGTCAGGTCTGGTGTCACCGGGCGCAGGTACTGCGTATTGAGCGATGTCGTGACGCTCGGCGGTGCGATCAGGTACGAGAACGGCCCCAGCGTGTTGTCCAGCGCCGCCACGATGAAACCGCCCTGCATGTACCCGATCGGATTCTGGTAGCGACCCAGTACCGGGAAACGCATCGCCAGCGACTGGCCTTCCACGTACTCCACCGGTTCCCCCTGCATGTCGAGCAGGCAGGGCGGTGGGATCTGCAGTGGGGCGCCGGCCGGGAGCCGGGCACGCAGCAGGGCGTTGATGTCGGTTGTGACGTCGCTCATTGGGTGAAGCTCAGTTCGAACGAGGTGAAGAACGGCGCACGCGGTGGCGGGGACAGTGCGCTGCTGGCGATCTGCTTCTGCACGCAGATCGCCAGCGGGGTGCCGCCTTCGCGCCAGGTGCGCACCACCTTGCCGGTCGCATCCAGTTCCGCCACGACCACGAACGGCGAGGTGTCCGCTGTCGGCGTGGCGCAACCGGCGATGGCGGCTTCCAGTGCTACGCCCTGCGCATCGCGCATGGCGCTGGCTTGGGCGGCGGGCAACGAGGCTTCGTCCGTATCCGCGCGCTGCTTGGCGCTCGCATAGTCCGCAGGCGACTGCGCATGCGCCAGCGAGGCGCAGCACAGCGCACAGACGAGCAGGAGGCGTCGCATCACCGTGCTCACGGCGCCTGCGGCGCTTCGATGCGCCAGACCTTGCCGTCGTCCTCGTCGGTGAGGACATAGACGCTGCCGTCGGCCGCCACGCGCACATCGCGTACGCGTTCGCCGATCTCGTTGAGCAGGCGTTCTTCGCCGACGATCCTGTCGCCGTCCAGGGTCAGGCGGATCAGGTTGCGCTCGGCCAGCGCGCCGAGGAACAGGCTGTCGTTCCAGGGGCTGTCTGCCTTGCCGGTGAGGAAGGCCATGCCGGAGACGCCGGGCGACTTCTCCCACAGGTGGTAGGGCTGTTCCATCCCGTCCTTGGCCTTGCCTTCCGCTTCCGGGATCGGTTGGCCCGAGTAGTTGATGCCGTAGGTGATGATCGGCCAGCCGTAGTTCTTGCCGGCTTCCGGCAGGTTGATCTCGTCGCCGCCGCGCGGTCCGTGCTCGCTCTGCCAGATCTTGCCGGTGCGGGGATCGCGCGCCATGCCCTGCATGTTGCGGTGGCCGTAGCTGTAGATCTCGGGGCGCGCGTCGGCGCGGCCAACGAACGGGTTGTCCTGCGGCACGCTGCCGTCCAGGTTCAGGCGCACCAGCTTGCCCTGCAGCTTGCCGAGGTCCTGCGCGGTCGGACGCTGGTTGCGCTCGCCCTGGCTGATGAAGACATGGCCTGCATCGTCGAACACGATGCGCGAACCGAAGTGGTTGGGGCCTTCAAGCTTGGGTTCCTGCCGGTAGATGACCTTGACGTCCGCCAGCGTGTCGCCGGACAGCGTGCCGTAGGCGACAGCCGTGCCGGCCGTGCCGTTGTCGCCGGGCTCGGCGTAACTCAGGTAGATGCGACGGCTGCTGGCGAAATCCGGTGCCAGCACGACGTCGAGCAGGCCGCCCTGGCCGGCGGCCCACACCTTGGGCACGCCGGCGATGGGCGCGGACACCGCGCCATCGGCGCCGACGCGGCGCAGTTGTCCGCTGCGCTCGGTGACCAGCATGGCGCCGTCGGGCAGGAACGCGAGGCTCCACGGATGGTCCAGCCCGCTCGCCACGCGGGTCACGCGGATCTGGCCCTTGGCGCTGGCCAGTGTCTGCGAAGGCTGGCTGGCTGGTGCGGCTTGCGCAGCGGCCGGCGCAGCGCCTTTCGCAGCATCGCCGCTGGCGGAGGAATCGCAGGCGGCCAACGGCAGCGCGAGGAGGAGGGCGGTGGCGAGTCGGTGGTGGGCGTTGCGCAACGTCGTGTCTCCTGTGGGGGAAAGATCAGCGGTAACCCGCGGCCTGCAGTTCGAACAGTTCGGCGTAACGGCCTCCGGCGGCCATCAGTTGTTCGTGCGTGCCACTGGCTTCCAGGCGGCCCTGGTCGAGGACCAGGATGCGGTCGGCCATGCGGACGCTGGAGAAGCGGTGCGAGATCAGCACCGCGGTCCGATTGTCCGACAATTCCTTGAAGCGTTGGAAGACCTCGAACTCCGAACGCGCATCCAGCGCCGCGGTCGGTTCATCCAGGATCATCACCTGCGCGTCGCGCATGTAGGCGCGCGCGATGGCGATCTTCTGCCACTGGCCGCCGGACAGGTCGACGCTGTTCTTGAACCGGCGGCCGACCAGCTGGTCGTAGCCACGCGGCAGGCCGGCGATGACCTCGTCGGCCATCGCGCGCGCGGCGGCGGCGCGTACGCGTGCCTGGTCGTCCATCGCCTCGATGCGGCCCACGCCGATGTTCTCGCCGGCGGTGAGGTGGTAGCGCACGAAGTCCTGGAAGATCACGCCGATGTTGGCGCGCAGGTCGTCGAGGTCGTACTCGCGCAGGTCGCGCCCGTCCAGCAGGATGCGGCCTTCGTCCGGGTCGTACAGGCGCGCGAGCAGTTTGACCAGCGTGGTCTTGCCGGCGCCGTTCTCGCCCACCAGCGCCAGCACTTCGCCGGCCTGCAGTTCGAAGTCGAGATGGCGCACGGCCCAACGTTCCGCATCCGGATAGCGGAAGCCGACATTTTCGAAGACGAAGCCCTGCGTGATCGGCCGCGGGATCGGCACGGCATCGGCGGGCGAGGTGATCTCCGCTTCGATCTCGAAGAACGAGAACAGGTCGTCCAGGTACAGCGCCTGGCCGGCCACCTGCGAGAAGCCGATCAGCAGGCCTTCCAGCAACTGGCGCAGGCGCAGGAAGCTGCCGGCAAGGAAGGTCAGGTCGCCGATGCTGAAGTCGCCACGCACCGTGCGCCAGGCGATATAGCCGTAGGCCACGTAGTAACCCAGCGTGCCGAGCGCGGCGAGTACCGTGCCCCACAGTGCACGCCGGCGCGCCAGGGCACGGTTGGCAAGGAAGAACTTGTCCGCCAGCGCGCGGTAGCGTTCGATCAGGAAACGGTGGAGGTTGAAGATCTTCACCTCCTTCGCCGTTTCCACGCTGGCGCCCATCTGGCGCAGGTACTCCAGCTGGCGCCGTTCGGGCGTCCACTGGAAGTTGAGCGAATAGCCCAGCGCATTGAAGTGCGCTTCGCCGACGAAGGCCGGGATCAGCGCGATCGCCAGCAGCGCGATCAGCCAGGGTGCATAGACCAGCAGGCCGGCGGCGAAGGCGACCACGGTGATCGCATCCTGTACCTGGCCGAACAGCTGGCTCATCAGGTTCATGCGTCCCATCGTCTGGCGGCGCGCGCGGTCGAGCTTGTCCTGCAGGTCGGGGTCTTCGAAATCCTCCAGGTCCAGCGTCGCCGCGTGTTCCATGAGCCGCACGCTGGTCGCGTTGGTGAACAGCTCCGACAGCAGGGCGTCGGCGTAGCTCACCAGCCGGCCAAGCAGGTCGGAACCGATGGCCAGTGCGAACTCCAGCGCCAGCAGCGTCGCCAGCGTGTCGAGCTGCCCGCTGCGCCACGCGTCGACCAGCGAACCGAAGTCCAGGCCCAGCCCGACCAGCCGGATGGCCTCGTCGATGATCAGCTTGGCGATGTACAGCGTCACCACCGGCACGAACGCGCGCAGCAGGCGCAGGCCCAGGCTGGCGAGGGTCAGTACACGGCTGGTCTGCCAGATCTGGCGCAGGAACGGCCCGAGGTTGCGCATAGCATCGAAGCGCTCGCGCAGGTTGGGCGTGGGGCTGGCGGTGCTGCGCGGAGAGGGCATCGGCGTTGGATTGGCGGCGGCGGTGCCGCGATGCGGGTAATCTAGCCCAACTGACAGGGGGTCAAGATGAAGAAGTTCATCGTCGCCGCGTGCCTGCTGCTGGCGGGCGGGCATGCGGTCGCTATGGAGAAAGTTTCGTACCAGGCGAAGCAACTCGCACAGCAGCAGGGACGAGCGCGTGTTGTGGTGCTGATGGATGAACGTGGTCCTGGCGTCGCAGGCGCATTGCGCAATGCCGTGATCACGAAGGAGCAGCATGTGCGTGGTCGCGCCGATGCGGTGTTGGGATCGCTGCCCGGAAGCGGGTATCGGCTGCACCGCCGTTTTAGCCGGGTGCCGGCCATGGTGATCGAGGCGGACGCCGATACGCTGCGCCGGCTGGAGCGCAACGTGTGGGTGCGCAAGGTGGACATCGACCGTGGCGGCACTGGCGGTGCGGTCGCAGCGGACGAAAGCTCGGTGCTCAATCGCGTCGACCTGTTGCAGGGGGTTGGCCTGGACGGGAGCGGTATCAAAGTCGCCGTCGTCGATACCGGGATCGATACGGATCACGCGGATCTGGTGCCGCGTGTGGTGGCGCAGCAGTGCTTCTGTTCGTCCATCTCCGGCAGTGGTGGATGCTGTCCCAACGGGCAGGCCAGCCAGTCGGGCGCCGGCGCCGCGGAAGACGACCACGGCCATGGCACCAATGTGGCGGGCATCATGGCGGGCGCCGGCAACGTCGCGCCGCGGGGCGCGTTGCCGGCCTCGCAACTGGTCGCCCTCAAGGTCATGGACGGTGACAATGGCTTCTGCTGCATGTCGGACGTCGTGGCTGCGCTGGACTGGATCGCGACGCATCACCCCGATACTGATGTGGTGAATCTCAGCCTGGGATCGTCGGACCTGTTTCCGGGCAGTTGCGATGCTTCGGCGTCCTACCTGACGGCATTGAAGATCTCGGTCGACAACCTGATGTCGCAAGGCACCGTCGTGGTCGCCTCCAGCGGCAACCAGGGCGATCTGCAGCGGATGTCGGCGCCCGCCTGCCTCAGCAACGTCCTGGGCGTCGCGGCGACCTGGGACATGCCGGGCGGTGCGACGACGTTCCTGGGATGCACGGAGACATCGCGCTCCCCCTACCAGCCCACCTGCTTCAGCAACCGCAGTACCACGACCTCGCTGTTCGCGGCCGGCGCGTTCGTCCGTTCCACGGGCGTGAATGGGGGCGTGTCGACGTATGGCGGAACCTCGCAGGCCGCGCCCATGGTTGCCGCCTGCGCGGGCGCCTTGCATCAGGCGGCGCCACGGGCGACCGTCACCCAGCGCATGGACGCCCTGCGCCTGTCCCAGGCGCGCCTCGCCGACCCTGCAACGGGACGCACCTATCCCTTTCTGGACTGCATCGATGCAGCACGCCTGCTGGATCCGGCCCGCTTCCTGGTGCGCGTGAACGGTGCGCAGCCGTTGATTCCGGGGCGTCCCGCGCAGTCATTGCCTGCAGCGGTCATCCCGGTGTTGAAGCCCACCCGCGCGAGCCCGCAACCACGCACGGACGACATTCGCGGCGTGCGGGAGCGCCAGCTGATCCGTTGACAGTTGCGCGCAAGGATGCCGACGGCCGCGACGACGGGTGTCATCGCATTGCAACGGCGGGGCCCAGCGGTTGGATGTCGAGCGACTGGCCCGGCTCGACACGTTCGCCGCCACGCACGATCAGTCGGTCGCCTGCGGCGACGCCGCCGCTGACTTCGACCAGTCCATCCACTTCGGCGCCAGTCTTCACCGGCACGCGCTCGGCCTTGCCGGCAGTGTCCACGCGCATGACGAAGTCGCCCTCGCGGCGCAGGACCACCGCGTCGCGTGGCACCGCGACCACGGTACGCGTTTCCGCGCTGGGCAGGCCCACGTCCACGGCGGTGCCGACCGGAATGTCCAGGCCCTGCACGGCGATGCGCAGCTCCAGCTGGCGCGAGGCTTCGTCCCCCACGGGTACCAGCGCGCTGACGGGATAGGTGGCTTCTTCGCCCGCGCTGCGCACGCGTACGTCGGTGCCGGCGCCCAGGTGCCGGGCGAGGTCAACCGGTGCGCGCACGCGGACTTCCTGCGCGCCGATGTCCACCAGGCGTGCCACCGAGCCGCCGGTGACCAGGTATTCGCCGAGCTGGGTGTGGCGCTCCGCCACGATGCCATCGAACGGCGCACGGATCACCATCTGCGTGCGCTGGTGGCGGGTCTGCGCCAGCTGTGCCAGCACGCGTACGCGTTCCTGCACCAGCACGTCGCGGTCGGCGCGCAACTGCTCGTACTGCGCGCGGGCGATGTTCTGCTGTGCCGCCAGTTGGGCGTAACGCTGCTCCTGCCGGTTGGCGAGCGCCAGCTGGGCCTGGATGCGGGCCAGATCCGCTTGTCCTTCCTGCTCGCGCAGGCGCAGCGCGGTGTCGTCGAGCACCGCCAGCGCGTCGCCCTTGCGCACGCGCTGGCCGATCTCCGACACCTCGACGACGCGACCATCGTGCTCGCCCGCCACGCGGGCGTCACGGCGGCTGATGACGCTGCCCGGCGACCAGTGGCGCGGCGCGAACGCCGTGTTGACCGCGGGCGCCACGCTGACGATGGCAGGCGGCGCGTCCGGCTTCGTGGAAGGTGCGCTGGCATCGGCGTCCCGTTTCACCAGGGGGAGGGCGAGGACGCCGGCCAGCGCGATGGCGATGAGCAGTTTGGGCAGGGAACGCATGGGGATTCTCCGGAGCAGGGGTCAGGAAATGGCGCGGGGAAGGGAGGCATCGGCGCTGTCTTCCGCGCGACGCGGTGCGCGTTCGCCGGCCAGGCGCAGCAGCGCAGGCACCAGCACGACGGTGAACAGCAGGCTCAGCGCGACGCCGCCGACGGACACGGCAGCCAGGCCGCGGTAGATGACGGCGCCGGGCCCGGGGTTGATCGCCATCGGCAATGCGCCCAGTACGCCGGTAAGCGCTGCGATCAGGATCGGGCGCAGCCGCTGGTCCAGCGCCTGCTTCAGCGCGTCGTCCAGCGAAGCCCCGGCGACCTGCGCTTCGCGGGCCTGCGCGACCAGCAGGATGGCGTTGTTGATCACCATGCCCAGCAGCATGATGAAGCCGATCATCGACAGCAGGTCCAGCGTCTGGCCCGCCGCGAGATCCAGCACGCGCAGGCCGGCGACGCCGCCCAGCACCGCCATCGGCAGCGTGGCCATGACGAAGGCGCTGTCGCGCAGCGACTTGAACATCGCCGCCATCAGCATGAACAGCACCACCAGCGCCAGGGCGAAGTTGGTGCCCATGCTGCGCACCACTTCGCCCAGCCGGTCCGCGCTGCCGGAGATGCGGATGGCGGCGTCGGGCGGCAGTGCGTCGCGCAGCGAGGGCACGATCTCGTCGTTGACGATGTCCAGCGCCTCTTCCAGCGACATCGTGGCCGGCGGATCGACGGTGAGCGTCACCGTGCGGCGGCGGTCGATGCGGCGCAGCTGGTTCGGCGCCAGCACCGTGTCAACCTGCGCGAGGGAGGCCAGGCCCAGCACGCCGCCCTGCGGTGTCGCCAGCGGCGCGGCGCCGAGGCGTTCGACATCGTCGCCGCGGTTGCTGCGCAGGATGATGGCCAGGCGGCGGTCGCCGTCGAAATGCTCGCCCAGCCACTGGCCATCGCCGAGCACGCGCACGACGGTCCCGAGTTCCGGACGCCGCCAGCCGACCTCCGCCAGCCGACGGTCGTCGGGCCGGATGCGCAGTTCGGGCGTGCCTGCATCCGCATTCGGCCATGCCTGCACGTTGGCGCCGGCGAACCGCTCGGACAGCCGCTTGCGTCCGGCTTCCGCCGCACGCGTCAGCGCGTCGCCGTCGCCATGCTGCAGGTGGATCGCGATGGCGCGGGCCGAGCCGCCGAAGCTGCCGAACAGCTCGCCTTCGCTGGCGAACGCGCGCGTGTCCGGGAAGCCGACGACGATCTCGTCGCGGACGATGCGTTCCAGTTCGCCGATGTCGTCCGGATCCACCACGCGCGCGCCCAGCGAGCCGCCGCCCGGCCACAGGTTGAGGTACCAGTTGCTGAGCTGCGGGCCCTTCTCGCCGTCCATGTAGGGCCGCATGCGTTCCAGGATGACCGGCGCGATCTCCCGGTTGACGCGTTCCGGGCTCATGCCGGGCGGGAAGTTGAAGAAGGCGTCGACCGCGGCACGCTTCACCGGCGGAAGGTAGTCGATCTGCGGCATCAGCAGCGCCGCCAGCAACGCCGGTGCCAGGACCAGCGCGCCGATCCAGGTCCACTGGCGCCGGCGGCCTTCGGTGACGCGCAGCGCCCAGTCGCTGATGCGCGACCAGGCGCGGTGCTGCGCGGCATCGCCGGGACGCGTGCGCAGCCAGGTGCCGGCGGCGGCAGGCAACACCGTGATGGCGACCAGCAGCGAGATGCCGACGGCGATCGAGATGGTCAGCGCCAGGTCGGCGAACAGCTGGCCTTCCACGTCGTCCATGAAGATCACCGGCAGGAAGACGGCGACCGTGGTCAGCGTGGAGGCCACCAGCGCGCCGCCGACCTGGCGCGTGCCTTCCAGCGCGGCGCGGCCGGCGGGCAGGCCTTCCTCGCGCAGGCGCACGATGTTCTCCGCCACCACCACGGCCGCGTCCATCACCATGCCGACGGCAAAGGCGAGGCCGGCGAGCGAGATGACGTTGAGGCTGCGGCCCGTCAGCTGCAGCACGATGAAGGTGGCCAGCAGCGAGATGGGAATGGCGCAGGCGATCAGCGCCGTGGCGCGGACGTCGCGCAGGAACCACCACAGGCAGCCGATGGCCAGCAGCACGCCGGCCGTCAGGCTGCCGGACAGCAGGCCGAGCGCGCGGTTGATGAAGACCGAGGCGTCGAAGCTCTGCGCGATGTCCAGGCCCAGCGGTTTCAGTTCCTGTTCGCGCACGTCGGCGACGACGCGCTTCACTTCGTCCAGCGTGTCGAGCACGTTGGCGCCGCTCGCGCGCAGGATGCGCAGGCCGATCGCGGGATTGCCGTTCTGGTAGGCGAAGAAGCGCTGCTCCGGCCGCTTCACTTCGACCGCGGCGACATCGCCGAGTCGCACCGGGCGTCCATCACGCCACGCTAGGATCAGGTCGCCCATCGCCTCGGGCGAGTAGCGGCCCGCGAAGCGCAGCACGTACTCGCGGCGGCCGGCTTCGACCACGCCGCCGGAGACATCGGTGGCGCGCGCCGCGACTGCGGCGACATCCGGCACCTGGATGCCGAGCGCGGCGGCACGCTCCAGGTCGAGAGTGATGGTCAGCTCGTCCTCGGCGCCGCCGTTGATCTCGACGCCGGCCACGCCGTCGACGGAGGTCAGGCGCGGGACGATGCGGTCTTCGATCAGCTGCCGGTAGTCGAGGATGTCGCCGCTCGTACCCGGCAGCTTCTGGATGAAGAAGAACGTCAGCGAGTTGTTGGCGTTGTCGGCGCCGGCCTGCACGACGGGCGGCGTGGCATCGCGCGGCAGCGGCTGCAGGCGGTTCATCCGCGACAGCACCTCGACCAGCATCGCGTCCATGTCGCTGCCGACGGCGAAGGTCAGGTTGATGAAGCTGTTGCCGGCGTTGACGTTGGAGGCCATCTCCTCCAGCCCGGGCAATCCCTGCATCACCGCCTCGATGGGCTCGACGATCTCCGATTCCATCTCCTGCGGCGACGCGGCGCGCCAGGACGTCTGGATGGACATCTGCGGCCGTTCGATGTCGGGAAACAGCTGCAAGGGCAGCTTGCCCAGGCTCATCAGGCCGAATGCGCAGACCATCGCCACGACGACCGCGACGGCGGCCGGATTGCGCAGGGAAGCGTCGGTGAGTTTCATCGTGCGGGTCCGCGTGGTGGTCGGCGGTGCGCACGATGCGCGCGTCTTGCTTGTGGGCTATGGCCCGGAAGTCATGCGATGGGTCGGGTTGCGGCGAGCGGTGAAGTGCGCGCGGCGAACGGAGTCCTGACATTCTCGATTACGACCCGCATCCACGAGATCCACGCATCGTCATCCCAGCGAACGCTGGGATCCATTTGCTCCAGCCAGTAGTCGAGATGAAGGAGCAACAACAACATGGGTCCCAGCGTTCGCTGGGACGACGGGGCTATCTGGATTACGCAGCCGGTAGCGGAACGTTTCGCGATACTGCGATCACAGCAGCATCGCCAGCTTGTCGCGATGGCTGCGCGACAGCTTCAGTTCCTGGCCGCAGTCGAGCCGCAGGAAGCTTTCGCCGTTGGTATGCGGACGCATCTCGACGACGCGGCGCGCGTTGACGATGGTGGAGCGGTGGATGCGCGGGAAGCGCTGCGGGTCGAGCTGCTTCTCCAGGTCGCGCATGGTCGCGCGGAGGATCAGGGTGGTGCCGTTCGGTGCATCGCCGTCGGTGTGGATGCACATGTAGTCGCCGGCGGCATCGATCCAGCGGATGCTGTGCAGGTCGACGCGCACGGTGCGGCCGCCATCGCGCACGGCAAGCTTCTCCTCGCGCCGCAGCAGGTCCAATGCGTCTGGTTTGAGCGCTTCGTCCAGGTCCAGCGGTGGACGGCCGCTGAGCTCACCCAGGAGCCCGAGCAGATGCGCGCAATGGCCACTGGCCTCGCGTTGCGCACGCGCCTGGCGTACGCGGACCAGTGCCTGCGTGAGGCGGGATTCTTCCACCGGCTTGAGCAGGTAGTCGGTCGCCGAGGCCTCGAAGGCGCGGATGGCGTAGTGGTCGTAGGCGGTGACGAAGACCACGAGCGGCATTTCGCTGGCGGGGATCGTGCGCAGGGTCTGGAAGCCGTCCATGCCCGGCATCTGCACGTCGAGGAACATCAGGTCCGGGCGATGCTCGCGCAGGCCGGCGATGGCGGCTTCGCCGTCGCCGTACTGGCCGACGATCTCGACGTCCGGATGGGCGGCCAGGCGGATCTCGAGTCCGCGGCGGGCGAGGGGTTCGTCGTCGACCACGATGGCGCGTAGGGGCGCGGATGGGGTGGCATCCATGCGTCAGTCCCCCAGCATCTGCGAGGTCTCGAACGGCAGCCGCAGCGTCACTTCAATGCCGCGTTCGAGGTTGCGCACGGAGAAACCGCTGGCCTCGCCGTACAGCACATGCAGCCGTTCGCGCGTGTTGCGCAGGCCCACGCCCTTGCCCGGCGGCAACTGGTCGCCTTCGAGGGCGCTGCAGCCCGGGCCATCGTCGGTCACCCGCAACACCAGCTGGTCGCCGTCGCGTTCGGCCGCGATCCGTAGCAGGCCTCCGGCGACCTGCTTGGCGACCGCGTACTTGATGGCGTTCTCCACCAGCGGCTGCAGCAGCAGGCTGGGCAGCAGGGCACGCCAGCAGTCTTCGTCGATGGCGGTCTCGATGCGCAGGCGCTCGGCGAAGCGGATCTTCTCGATGTCCAGGTACAGCGTCAGTGCATCCAGTTCCTGCCGCAGGGTGACGCGCTGCATCGGGTCGTTGTCCAGCGAGTGGCGCAGGAACGAGGACAGTCCCTGCACCATGCGGTTGGCGGTGGCGTTGTCGCGGTCCAGGATCAGCGTGGAGATGGCGTTGAGCGTGTTGAACAGGAAGTGCGGATTCAACTGGTAGCGCAGCATCTTCAGCTGCGCCTGGTGGGCCATGCTGCGGGCGGCGAGTGCGCGCGCGGTTTCGTCCTGCAGCTGCTGGTAGTACTTGATGCCCATGTAGGCGCCGACCCAGGCCAGCAGCACGTAGATGTAGCCCAGCGAGTAGGCGATGAATTCCAGCTGCGTGGTCGGCTTGCAGGTCTCGCAGAAGTCGACCAGTACTTCGCGGGTGACGAAATCGATGACGGCCGAACTGGCCAGGATCAGCGGCACCATCAGCGCCAGCAGGCGGCGCGGCGGCAGGCTCCAGCAGCTTTTCAGCACGTAGCGCAGGCCCAGCGTGACCAGCGCGCCCATGGTCGCGGCGGTGGCCGGCACGACCCAGTAGCCGGACGGCTTGCCGTGGGCGACCGCGTACAGGCAGCCCTGCGCGACGTACGCACCCCAGCCGGTCAGGTGCAGCAGCCAGAAGACGTGCTGGCGCGACAGGCTCAGCGGATGGGAGGTGGCGATGGCCATGGTGTCGATCGGGACGCAGGTGGCGCCATGCTACCGCCCCGGCCGCTGGCCGCCCTCACGGTTGGTCGGCCCCGCGGCACGCTTGGGCGCATCCGCCGGTCACGTCAACGGTCCGGGCGGTTCGCCGTCGCCACCGGACTGCAGGGCGACCGGCAGGTGCCAGCCATAGGTCACCGCCATCATGCGCAGCCCGAAGCAGAGCCCCGCGCCGACCAGCGCACAGGGCAATGCCGGGAGCGCCAGCCAGTGGCCCAGTGCCACCACCAGCGCGCCGACCAGCGCCGCGACCGCGTACAGTTCGGCGCGCAGCACCAGCGGTACCTGCGCCAGCAGCACGTCGCGCGCGACGCCGCCGCCAATGCCGGTGAGCATGCCCATTGCCGCCGCCATCGGCGGGGAAATGCCGTATTCCAGTGCCTTCTGCGTACCCGCCACGGCGAACAGCGCAAGCCCCATGGCATCGAACATGCGGACCGGATGATGGAGCTTCTCGATCAGCGGTGCGCGGAAGAAGGTCACGATGCCCGCGGCGAGTGAAGTGACCGGATAGCGCCAGTCGCTGAGCGCCGCCGGCGGCGTGGCACCGATCAGCAGGTCGCGGGTGATGCCGCCGGCGGTGGCCGCGATGAACGACAGCACCAGCACGCCGAAGATGTCCAGACGGCGGCGCACGCCGAGCGTTGCACCGCTGAGCGCGAACACGAACGTGCCGACCAGGTCGAGGATGAGGACGAGGGTATCCATGCCGGCATTGTGCCGCCGGCATGGCGCGCCCGCGAGCGCCGGTCAGGCCAGGATCGGCTGCATGCCTACACCCAGGCGGTTCCAGGCGTTGATGACGGCCACCGCCATGGTCAGTTCGGCGATGCCGTGTTCGTCGAAATGCTCCTTCAGCGCCTCGTAAGTGGCGTCGGCCGGTGCGCCGGAAGGCAGGGTGGTCAGCTGTTCCGCCCACGCCAGCGCGGCACCCTCGCGGGCGTCGAAGAAACGGCTGTCGCGCCAGCCGGCCAGCGTGTGCAGCTTGCGCGGTTCCACGCCGGCCTTGACCAGGGCACTGCTGTGCATGTCCATGCAGTAGGCGCAGCCGTTGATCTGCGAGACGCGCAGGAACACCAGCTCCAGGAATTCCTTGCCCAGCACGCCGTCGTGCACGGCGGTACTGGTGGCATAAAGGCCGCGGAAGGCCTCGGGGACGTGCTTGGGATAGTCGACGCGATGGAACTTCATGCTCATGGCAGGGCCTCAATGGCGGCCACGATGGCCACCTTCGCTACCAGGACGCGCCACCGTCCTGCGCCGTGACACCCAAACCCAATTTGTCCGGATTGGCGAGGGTGAACAGCTCGCTGATCTGTTCGCCATCGCTGATCGCGACCATCACCGCGGTCAATCGGCCATCGCGGTAGCGCAGGATCGCAGGCTCGCCGTTGACGGCCCCCATGCGCCAGGTGATCGCCGGATCCTGCCGGCGATAGGCCGCCCAGAACAGGCGCGCGATGCGCACCGCGCCCAGCAATGGGCGGATGACGGCCGCCACCTTGCCGCCGCCATCGGACACCAGCCGCGCGTCCTCGCGCAGCAGCGCGGCGATCGCGGGCTGATCGCCGCGGCGAGCAGCGTGCATGAAGCGCTCCAGCAGGCGCCGATGGTTTTCAGGTGCCACGTCGAAACGCGGTCGCCCCGCCTGCACGCGTTCGCGGGCGCGATGCACCATCTGCCGGCAGTTGGCCTCGCTCTGACCCAGCAGCGGCGCGATCTGCGCATAGTCGTAGTCGAAGGCCTCCTTCAGCAGGAAGGCGGCGCGTTCCTCCGGGCCCAGTCGCTCCAGCACCGCCAGGAAGGCCAGCGACACCTGTTCGGCGACCTCGGTCGCGTGTTCGGGGGTCGGGGATTCGTCGATCTCGGTGGGTTCGGGCAGCCAGGGACCGATGTAGTGCTCGCGCTGCACGCGCGCCGCGCGCAGGCGGTCGATGCCCAGGCGGGTGGCGGCGGTGACCAGCCAGGCTTCGGCATCGCGGATACCGCTGCGGTCGGTCTGCTGCCAGCGCAGCCAGGTGTCCTGGACGACGTCCTCGGCGTCGCTGCGGCTGCCGAGCAGGCGGTAGGACAGCGCAAACAGGCGGGGACGGTGGGTTTCGAAGGTGGTTTCGGCGTTCATGCGACCAAAGACGGGGCAGGACGGCGTGGCGTGACAGCCGGGCAGGGCGTCACTTTGGCCTAAAATGGCCGCTTCCGCCCGCTACCCCACCGGCAGCCCCCGGCTTTACGTCCCATGACCTCGATCAAGCAAGAAGACCTCATCCAGTCCATCGCCGACGGCCTGCAGTACATCAGCTACTACCACCCGGTCGACTACATCAAGAGCCTCGCCTCCGCGTACGAGCGCGAGGAATCCCCGGCGGCCAAGGACGCCATCGCCCAGATCCTGATCAACTCGCGCATGTGCGCCGAGGGCCATCGCCCGATCTGCCAGGACACCGGCATCGTTACCGTGTTCCTCGAGATCGGCATGGACGTGCGCTGGGAAGACGCCACGATGGGCGTGGAGGACATGGTCCACGAGGGTGTGCGCCGCGCGTACAACCATCCGGACAACAAGCTGCGCGCCAGCGTGCTGGCCGATCCGGCCGGCAAGCGCACCAACACCAAGGACAACACGCCGGGCGTGGTCAACGTGAAGGTCGTGCCGGGCAACACCGTCGACGTCATCGTCGCCGCCAAGGGCGGTGGCTCGGAGGCGAAGTCGAAGTTCGCCATGCTCAACCCGTCCGACTCCATCGTCGACTGGGTGCTGAAGACCGTGCCGACGATGGGCGCCGGCTGGTGCCCGCCGGGCATGCTCGGCATCGGCATCGGCGGTACCGCCGAGAAGGCGATGCTGCTGGCGAAGGAATCGCTGATGGAGCCGATCGACATCACCGAGCTGCAGGCGCGTGGCGCCAGCAACCGCGCCGAGGAACTGCGGCTTGAGTTGTACGAGAAGGTCAATGCGCTCGGCATCGGTGCGCAGGGCTTGGGTGGCCTGACCACGGTGCTCGACATCAAGGTCAAGGATTACCCGACCCACGCGGCCAACCTGCCGGTGGCGATGATTCCGAACTGCGCCGCCACGCGCCACGCGCATTTCACCCTCGACGGCAGCGGCCCGGTGATGCTGGATCCGCCGTCGCTGGAAGACTGGCCGGAACTGACCTACGACGCGTCGAAGGGGCGCCGCGTCGACCTCGATACGCTGACCCAGGCCGATGTCGCCAGTTGGAAGCCGGGCGAAGTGCTGCTGCTCAACGGCAAGCTGCTGACCGGTCGCGACGCCGCGCACAAGCGCATGGTCGACATGCTCAACAAGGGCGAGCCGCTGCCGGTCGACCTGAAGGGGCGCTTCATCTACTACGTCGGGCCGGTCGATCCGGTCCGTGATGAAGTCGTCGGCCCTGCCGGCCCGACCACCGCCACGCGCATGGACAAGTTCACCGAACAGGTGCTGGCGCAGACCGGCCTGCTGGGCATGGTCGGCAAGGCCGAGCGCGGCCCGGCCGCCATCGAGGCGATTCGGAAGCATCAGTCTGCTTATCTGATGGCGGTCGGCGGCGCGGCCTACCTGGTGTCGAAGGCGATCAAGGCGGCGAAGGTCGTCGGCTTCGCCGACCTGGGCATGGAAGCGATCTACGAATTCACCGTGCAGGACATGCCGGTGACCGTGGCCGTCGATTCGCAAGGCACTTCGGTGCACCAGACCGGCCCGAAGGAATGGCAGGCGCGGATCGGGAAGATTCCGGTGGTGGTGGCATAGCGCTGTTCCCTTCTCCCTTCGGGAGAAGAGCCTGCCCCGTACTTGATACGGGGTGCCCGAAGGGCGGATGAGGGTAAGGCGGAGTCAGGATGCTCGAGCCATTCGGACTTTCGTCGCCCCTCACCCCAACCCCTCTCCCGCAGGGAGAGGGGCTTCAACCTCAGAGGCCCATGAATGTCGACAACCCTCTACTACTCCCGCAGTACCGCCAGCCTGGTCGTCCACTGGCTGCTGATCGAGCTGGGTATCCCGCACGAGCTGCATGAGCTGGACTTCGACAAGCGCGACCAGAAGTCGGACGACTACCTGAAGCTCAATCCGGCCGGCGTGGTGCCGACGCTGGTGATGGACGGGCAGGTCATCACCGAGACGGCAGCGATCCTGATGCAGCTGGCCGACACGCATCCGCGTGCCGAACTCGCGCCCGCGGTGGCGACCACCCAGAGGGCGCAGTACTACCGTTGGATGCTGTTCTGTGCGAATACCCTGATGCCGGCGTATCGCGCGTGGTTCTACCCGGACGAGATCGCCGGTGAAGCCAATATCCCGGCTTCGCAGGATCACGCCCGCGCCAAGCTGGAAAAGGCCTGGGGACAGGTCGCCGACCATCTGGAAGCGCACGGCCCGTACCTGCTCGGGCCGCAACGCTCTGCTGCCGATTTCCTGCTGACCATGCTGATGCGCTGGTCACGCAACATGCCGAAATCGACCGATACCTGGCCGGTGCTGCAGGCCTACGCGCAGCGCATGAAGGCGTTGCCGAGCTTCAGGGAAGTCTATGCCCGCGAGGGGCTGACGGACTGGACGTGATCGGACGCCGCTTTCTGTAGGAGCGACGTGAGTCGCGACCGTGGACCCTGAGTGGCATCGGTCCTGGCTTGAATATGGACAATGCCGGATACGCAGCGCGCCAGATGACGCTATCAGCTGCCATGATGTGCGGTCGCGACTTACGTCGCTCCTACAACAGGCGATACCGGTCCCTCAGTCCACGTACTCGTCGAACTTCTTCCCGCCCTGGAACGGCATCAGGTGCTGGCGCAGGATGCCGCGCGGCACCGTCTCCAGCTTCATCACGCCGTACTCCTCCGGCCAGTCTTCCTGCTTCGGCGGCAGTTTGAACGTGCCCATCAGCATGTCCACCAGCGGCAGGTGGATGGCGTAGTTCACGTCCAGGTAGTCCTTGTGCCTCGCGTGATGCCAGTGGTGATAGCGCGGCAGCACCAGCAGGTACTCCAGCCAGCCGAAGCGGACGCCGAGGTTGGCATGCGCCAGCACGGCCTGCAGGCCAACCAGGATCACGTACGCGTTCACCGCCGGTGTCGAGAAGCCGAGAATCAGCAGCGGCAGCAGCACCGCGCTGCGGGTCAGCACGATCTCGACGATATGGATGCGCGAGCCGGCCAGCCAGTCCATCTCGCGGCTGGAGTGATGCACGGCATGGAAGCGCCAGAGCCACGGGATGTTGTGGTACGCGCGATGCAGCAGTGCCTGCGCCAGATCGGCGACGAACACCGCGATCAGGAACTGCGCCCACACCGGCAGCGACTGGATCGCATCCTTCAGCGCCGGAAACGCCGCCAGCCCGGCGATGGTCGACGTGGATGCGGTCACCAGGATCAGGATGAACTGCACCAGCATGTGGCTCATGAAGAAGTAGGTGACGTCGGTGCGCCATCCCGGGCGCAGCGGCGAGATCCGGCGCTTGCCCAGGTAGTGTTCCAGCGGCACGAACACCAGCGCCGAGAAGAACAGCGAGATGACGAACCAGTCCAGGCCCAGCGAATACGGTGTCTTGCCGATCGCGTCGAACTGCACGTTGGTGCCACCCAGCAGCACCGCCAGCGTGGCGCTGCCCACGCCGATCATCGCGATGCGCTTGTTGCGGTCGCGCAGGATGGCCCACGTACCCATCGCGAACGCCGCGGCCAGTCCCACCAGCAGCAGGTGGCGGGCGAACTGTTCGTTGTAGGCCGCGCGGAACTCCTTGCTGGTCAGAAGTTCCGGAAAATGGAAACAGGCCACCGCCATCAGGCTGAGCAGGCCGAGCAGGGCGGATGAGTAGGCGAAGAACGAGCGGCGTTGGCGTGACATGAAGCGTCCTGGCAGGCGGTGCGATTCCTGCGCAGGATCTTACGTCAGGCGAGACGGTTTCCGGCCGCATCGACGACCGCCTCACCGTCTTCCTTGCTGAAGGCGCCACGTTGCGGCTGCGCCAGGATGTCCAGTACGACTTCCGAAGGACGGCACAGCTTCGTGCCCAGCGCCGTGACCACGATCGGCCGGTTGATCAGCACCGGATGCGCCAGCATGGCGTCGATCAGCGCCTCGTCGCCGGCATCGGCGAGGCCGAGCTCCGCATAGGCGTTCTCTTTCGCGCGGACGACATCCCGGACGGGAACGGCCATCGCCTGGATCAGCGCCAGCAGCGTGG
Organism: Pseudoxanthomonas japonensis; assembly: GCF_010093445.1. GTDB lineage: Bacteria > Pseudomonadota > Gammaproteobacteria > Xanthomonadales > Xanthomonadaceae > Pseudoxanthomonas_A > Pseudoxanthomonas_A japonensis. Next base: position 274,465 of record NZ_PDWW01000002.1, read on the forward strand.
TGCGGTCGGGAGGCGTCTTCAGGTACTCGATCACACGGGGTTCGATGCCCGCATTGCGGATCAGGCCCAGTGTGTTGCGCGAGGTGCCGCAGGCCGGGTTGTGGTAGATCGTCACCTCGTCCATCAGTACCAGTCCAGCAGCGAGATACCCAGGCCCACGTACGTGGCCTTGTGGTTGTAGTCGATCAGGCTTTCGCCATAGCCATGGAAGACCTGCACGTGGCCGCGGAAGGCGCGATTGATCGGGAAGCCGTAGTCCACCTGCACGGCGCCGTGCGATTCGTCGCCACCGCGCAGCGAATGCCGGCCCAGCACCGTGAAGACATGGCCATTGCGCGCATAGGTCAGCATCGCGTCGCCGCGGCCGATGTAGTTCTCGATATCGGGGTTGTCGTCGTCGTTGCCGTCCGGAATTCGGTACCACGGCCGCAGCACCAGCGCCCAGTTCTCGCGGTCCAGGCCGACGGTGGCGATGACGCGGTTCCAGCTGCGCGACAGCGGATCGCCGCGGCCGTTGGACTGGTGGTTCAGCGCGATGCCGGTCATGCGGCCCTTCCAGCCCGCGATGCTGTAGTTGTTGCGGAACACCAGCATCACTTCCGGCTCGTAGTTGGTCTCGCGGAACGGGCGCGACTCCTCGCCGTTGTAGACCTGCCAGCGCGAGCTCTGGGTATACGCACCCCAGACGTCGCCATTGTCGCCGAACACGTTTTCCGCGAACTTGGTCTTGAAGCTCAGCTGGAATTTCGCCTCGATATCCTGCAGTTCCTGCGCTTCGGTCACCGTGTTGTCCGGGTTGGGAGACGACGGCATCTCGTTGACCTGGCTGGTCCAGAACGCCGGCAGCAGGTACATGGGCTTGTACGCGCGCAACTGGAACACGCCGAGCTTGGAGTCCTTGGCCAGTTCCCAGCGGCTGTCGAGCAGCGATCCGCGGCCCGCGTTGGCGATCAGGTCGGCTTCGGCCGCCTCGTCGACCCGGAACCAGGCGCCCATCCGCCGCCGGGCGCGCTCGCTCAACGGCAGATCGGCGGCCTTGGCGGCTTCCGCGTCGGCGCGGGCCGCTGCACGCGCCTGCTCGCGAGCCTGCGCCTCGGCCTCCTTGGCTGCGCGTGCCTGTTCGTCGGCGGTCCGCGTGTCGCGGGCACTCCTGCCCAGCGCCTGGTCGTAGCACGCCAGGCGCGCGGCATCGTTCTCCAGCAGGAAGCAGGCTTCGGCCGAGGGAGTGGCCGGCGCGTCCTGCGCCTGCGCGGCGAACGAGAGGGAAACGCCGATGGCCAGCGGCAGGAGTCGGGCGCGATGCGTCATGCGGGGCTCGATGGGAGGGGCGAGTGGGGAGCGGTATTCTGCCAGCCGTGGACGCGAAGGCGCGTCGACATGGCCTCAGAAGATCCAGGCGAACACGAACAGCCCGAGCATCGCGAAGGTCAGGCCCAGCTTCAGCACCACGCCCAGCACGATGCCCAGCCAGGTACCCAGGCCGACCTTGGCGGCCTGCCCGACATCCCGCCCATGCCACAGCTCGCCCGCCAGCGCGCCGATGAAGGGTCCGGCCAGCAGGCCGATGGGCATGAAGAACAGGCCGGCGAACGTACCGATCACCGTGCCCCATAGCGCCTTGCGGCTCGCCCCGACCCGCTGCGCCCCGATCGCGGTGGAGAAGATGTCGGCGGCGAAGGACAGGGCGGTCAGCAGGCCCAGGACGACCAGGGTCACCCAGCCGATCTGCTGGAAATCACCCGCCCACGCCGCCAGCAGCATGCCGGCGAACACCAGCGGCAGGCCGGGCAGGGCGGGCAGGATCACGCCGGCGACGCCCACCAGGATCAGCACCACCGCCAGGGCGTAATAGAGCATCTGGATGTCCAATCAAATCTCCTAGGGAATCAATGGGTTGCCAGGGGCTTGACTTTTCCGTTCAAGTGTTTGCATTTTGCCAAATGCCGGGTTACCGTGCGCTCGCTGCCGTTGCCAAGGTCACCGTGAATCGTGGCCTGATGGGGTAGATCCATGATCCGCTGCATCCTTGTACCTCGCTTCCTCCTTGCAACCAGCCGCCCAGCAGGCGTAACCACCACCCGTTTCAAGGAGCAAGTAGATGTCTGATCGTGAAACCGGAACCGTCAAATGGTTCAACGATGCCAAGGGCTTCGGCTTCATCAGCCGCGAGAATGGTGAAGACGTGTTCGTGCATTTCCGCGCCATCCAGACCCAGGGCTTCAAGAGCCTGAAGGAAGGCCAGAAGGTGAGCTTCACCGTCGTGCAGGGCCAGAAGGGCCTGCAGGCCGACGCCGTGCAGCCGGTCTGATCCGGAAGTCGCCGAACCGCGCTACGGCGCGTGCTCCGCAAGAAAAAGCCCGGCGCTAGCCGGGCTTTTTCTTTGTCCTCGGCAATCAGGGGCGGATCAACGGATCACCACGCGTCCGTTCTGGATGCGGACGTAGGTGTTTTCGCGCACACCCGCGAGATCGTGCTGGTTGATCGTCACCCGGCGGCCATCGTCCATGCGGACGGTGATGTTGTACGTATCGCCGGTGGTGCGGTTCTGGATCGCGTTGCCCGCCGCAGCGCCCGCGACGGCACCGGCGACGGTGGAAACATTCTTGTTGCCTTCGCTGCCACCGGTGCGGTCGGAAATCTGGCGGCCGGCGACCGCGCCCACGATGCCGCCCAAGACCGCGCCCGTGGCGGACGGAGCACTACGACCGGATGGCACCACGTCGATGCGCTCGACGATGCCGCAGTCGGCGCAGTAGCGATTGGCCGGGGCGCTGCCATAGCCGCCGCTGTTGTAACCGCCACCGCTGTAACCCGGCGAGGTGGCGCAACCGGCAAGGGCGACGGTTGCCGTCAGGCCGATGGCGAGCAGTCGGAAATTCATGGGTGCCTCCTGGGGTGGTGGGACCGTCGTGCGTTGCGGTCCCTTCGCGGCGCATGCTCCCTATCCCCGCGTGAACACGATGACAATCGGGCCGCTTTCGCGGCCCGGATGTCAGCAGCGATTCAGTCGTTCGGCACGTGTCAGCCGCGGAAGTCCTGATGGCAGGCCTTGCAGTCGGCACCCACTTTCTCGACCAGCGCGCCAGCCGCGGCGCAGTCGGTCGGAGGTGCGCCCAGGGCCGCGTCGAGGTCTGCGCGGAACTGGCTGGTGTGCGTCCTGAAGCGCTGGTCGTCGGCGATACCGGGGAAGGCCATGTCCAGGTCGTTCGCCATTGCGCGCAGCGTGCGCACATGGGGAATGGTGTCGGTGGCCGCACATCGGTTCTGCTTGACCTTGTCGGCCAGGAGCCCGGAATGCTTGGCCATGACGTGCATGACGCTGTCCGGGAAGGGGTCCTGCCGCGCCTGGATGGCACGCAGTGCCATGACCGTGCAGATGGCGCCCACCACCAGGCCGATTAGGAACAGGAACAGGTAACGCGAGGCGGCGGACGGTTTCTTGGTCTCGGGCTGGCTGGCCATGCGGCGGGCTCCTTGTGGATGACGCCGCGATGGTACGACGCCCGTCACGGTTTGCGCCACGGCTTACACTGGTGACATGAAGAAAGAACTCCGGGACCGGTTCGCCGGCATCGACCGACTGTATGGGGTGGGCGCGGTGGAGCGCCATGCGGCGGCGCGCGTGGCGGTGGTGGGCATGGGCGGCGTCGGCTCGTGGGTGGTGGAGGCGCTCGCGCGCTCGGGTATCGGCCATCTGACGCTGATCGATGCCGATGACATCTGCGTGTCCAACACCAATCGCCAGTTGCCTGCGCTGGACGGGCAGTACGGGCGGAACAAGGCCGAGGCGATGGCCGAGCGCTGCCGCGCGATCAATCCGCTCATCGAGGTCGAGGCGGTGCCGCAGTTCCTCACGTCGAGCAACATGGCGGATCTCCTGGATCGGAGGTTCGATCTGGTGCTCGATGCCTGCGACAGCTTCCGGGTCAAGGTGGAAATGATCGCCTGGTGCCGCCGGCGCAAGCTGCCGATCGTGGTGTCGGGCTCGGCGGGCGGGCGTACCGATCCCACCCAGATCCGGCTGCGCGACCTGTCGCGCACGGAGCACGACGCATTGCTCGCGCTCGTGCGCAAGAAGCTCCGCGCCGAATTCAACTTCCCGAAGAACAAGGACCGCTACTTCAGCGTCCAGGCCGTCTATTCGCTGGAAAACGTCAGGTATCCGCAGGCCGATGGCAGCGTCTGTGGCCTGCGTCCGCAGTTGGGCGCGGATGCCGCGCTGAAACTGGACTGTGGGGTTGGCCTGGGGGCCGCCACCCACATCACCGGCGCCTTCGCATTCGCGATGGTGGGCAAGGCGCTGGAACTGCTGGCCAAGCCAGCCAAAACAAGCGTCAGTCGGACGTCAGCCTGAAAAGGCGCTCGGCGTTGCGCGTCGTCGCCGCGGCGATCTCGTCCGGTGACTGGCCGCGAAGTTCCGCGATCACGTCACGGACGGCCGGGAGCCGTGATGGCTCGTTGCGTTGCCCACGGATGCCCGCGTCAGGCTGGTCCGGTGCGTCGGTTTCCAGCAGCAGGAAATCAAGCGGCATGGTGCGAGCGAGCGAGCGCAGGCGGTTCGCGCGTTCATACGTGACCGGTCCGCCCAGGCCGATCAGGAAGCCCGACTGCCAAAGCTGACGTGCCTGCTCGGGGCTGCCCGAAAAACTGTGCACCACGCCGCGCAGGCGTCCGACGCGCCTGATCGATGCGATGACCGCGTCCACCGCGCGTCGCGCGTGCACGATCAACGGCAGGTCGAACTCACGCGCCAAGTGAAGTTGTCCGTCGAAATAGCGCTGCTGCTCGTCGCGGTCCAGCCCCTCGACGAAGAAGTCCAGCCCGCATTCGCCGACCGCCACGGGCCGCTCGCGCTCGATCCAGTCGCGCAGGGCGTCCAGATGCTCGGGCCGGTGCTCTGCCAGGTACATCGGGTGCAAGCCGTAAGCCGGAAACAACCCTGCCGCCGATGCGCAGACATCGCGCAGCTTGGGCCATGTGGAGGCTGCCACGGCCGGGACGACCTGACGCGTCACGCCGGCAGCGCGTGCCCGAGCCAATGCGGCCTCGCGATCCGCGTCGAACTCGGGCGCGTCGAAATGGCTGTGGCTGTCGACCAGCATGTTTCAGCGTTGCGATGGTTCGATGGCGGGCGGCGGTTCCTTGCGTCGCTTCCAGTTGGCCAGCAGCAAGGTGCCCAGGCCAAACAGGATCTCGTCGACGAACGGGAATGGGTCGGGCAGGAAAAGCGTGACCAGGAAGAGCGCTGCCGTGATCTTGAACAAGGTTGGGTAGCGCAGCTTTCTAGCCCACTCGAGCAGGGGCAGGAGTAGCGGATTCGGCATGGCGGAAGCTCGTCAAAGCGGGGGATGGGTGTGACGCTAGCATGATCGGCACGTGGTGGAGTCGTTCATTTTTTGTTGTTTTTCAGCGCCGTTCGCCGGTACTTGGTTCAGGTTCGAGGTGGTGCAATGATCACCACGATGAATCGGGGACCGCCCGACATGGAGGCAGCGATGAAGAGCAATACCACTACGATTCTGGTCGCCGTCGGCGCGCTGCTGGTGGGTGGCGTCGCCACCGCCGCGTTCCTCAAGGGGGGCGACAAGAGCCCTGCCGAGCAAGGGGGGCTGGTGACGGCAGCGGACGGCACGCTGGTCGCGGACGACGTGGCGGCGACGGGCAACGAAATCCCAACGGGCTCGCTGCAATACGCCTCGGTCGTGAAGGCCGATCCGATCACCAGTTCCGAGAAGCTCTACGCGACCGTCATCGGCACCGAGGCGGTACGCGAAACCACCCACACCAGCACGCCGCGTGAGGTCTGCAATGACGTGGTCGTGCAGGAGCGCCTTCCCGAGCGCGACGGCAACGTCGGCGGCACGGTCGCCGGCGCCGTCATCGGCGGCCTGCTGGGCAACCAGGTCGGCGGCGGCAATGGCAAGAAGGCAGCGACCGTGGCTGGCGCGGTGGCCGGTGGCGCCATCGGCAACCAGGTCGACAAGCGCCACGTGGGTGGCCGCGTGGTCAACCGCACCGAGCGCCAGTGCCACACCGAGAATGCGACGTCCGAATCCTCGCGCGTGACCGGCTACAACGTCACCTACCGCAACCCGGACGGCACCACCGGCACCATGCGGATGGACAGCAAGCCGGGTTCGCGGATCGCGATGGGCACCACCGACAAGGTCATCGGTTACGACGTGACCTACCGCTTCGAGGGCCAGGACAAGACCATCCGCCTGGACCAGAAGCCGGGCGACCGCCTGCCGGTGATCGATGGCCAGGTGGTGACGCAGACCGCCAGCGTCGACGCGCCCGGCAAGGGCTGACGCGCCGGCCCCGCAACGGGCCTGCGTTTCAACGTGGCACCCCGCAAAGGCCGGCGTTTCGCCGGCCTTTGCTTTGCGGACTGGCGCTTACCGGTATCAAGGGGCACCGCATACAATGCGATGAATGACTCCCGCCGGTTGAAGCGCAATGGCCCTGAACCCGTACGACCTGTTCGATGTCCGTTCCCTCCTGAGCGAAGAGGAGCGCGCCGTGCAGGACGCGGTGGCCCGCTTCACCGACGAGCGCGTGCGCCCGATCATCGGCGACGCCTTCGACCAGGGCCGCTTTCCGAAGGAACTGGTGCCCGAGATCGCCGAGCTGGGCCTGCTCGGCTCGTCGCTGCCGGAGAAATACGGCTGCGCCGGCCTCAACGCGGTCAGCTACGGCCTGATCTGCCAGGAGCTGGAGCGCGGCGACAGCGGCATCCGCAGCTTCGTCAGCGTGCAGTCCTCGCTGTGCATGTACCCCATCTACGCCTACGGCAGTGAAGAGCAGCGCGCACGTTGGCTGCCCGACATGGCGGCCGGCAAGGTCATCGGCTGTTTCGGCCTGACCGAGCCGCATGGCGGCTCCGATCCGGCCAACATGAAGACCCACGCGCGCCGGGATGGCGATGACTGGGTCATCAACGGCTCCAAGATGTGGATCACCAACGGCAATCTGGCCGACATCGCCATCGTCTGGGCGCAGACCGACGAAGGCATCCAGGGCTTCCTGCTCGAGAAGGGCATGGCCGGGTTCACCGCGCAGGAGATCAAGCACAAGATGAGCCTGCGCGCCTCGGTCACCAGCGCGCTGTTCTTCGACAACGTGCGCGTGCCGGCCAGCAGTCGCCTGCCCAACGTGAAGGGATTGAAGGGCCCGCTGGGCTGCCTGACGCAGGCGCGCTATGGCATCACCTGGGGCCCGATTGGCGCGGCCATCGCCTGCCTGGACGAAGTGCTGGCCTACACGAAGGAGCGCATCCTGTTCGACCGCCCCGTGGCGGCGACCCAGAGCGCGCAGATCAAAATGGCCGAGATGGCCCGCCGCATCACCCTGGCACAGCTGCTGTCGTTGCAGCTGGGTCGCCTGAAGGACGCCGGCACCATGGCGCCGCAGCAGGTATCGCTGGCGAAGTGGAACAACTGCCGCATGGCCATCGACATCGCGCGCGAGTGCCGGGACCTGCTCGGCGGCGCCGGCATCACCACCGAGCACGCCGCGATCCGCCATGCGCTCAATCTGGAATCGGTGATCACCTACGAAGGCACGGAAACCGTGCATCAGCTGGTGATCGGGCGTGAGCTGACGGGCATCAACGCGTTCTGACATCGACCGCTCCCGGAAGCGGGAGCGGATGCGAGGCAAGTCGGGCGTCGTCGCTCGTGTCTGGTCATTCCGATGGGATGGTGCGGTATCGATGGATCTTTCCGGTCTCCAGCTCGAAACCCCACGCCTGCTGCTGCGCCTGCCGCGGCAAGCCGACTACGAATGCTGGGCGACGTTCGCCGCCGATGAAGAAGCCACTCGCTATATCGGCGGCGTGATGGCGCGCTCACCGGCATGGCGCAGCTTGGCAGCCACGCTGGGCAGCTGGCATCTGCAGGGCTTCGGCATGTTCTCGGTGATCGAGAAGGCGAGCGGTCGCTGGGTGGGGCGCGTCGGCCCTTGGCAACCCGAAGGCTGGCCGGGAACGGAAGTGGGCTGGAGCATCGCCCGCGAGGCCTGGGGGAGGGGCTATGCGCCGGAGGCAGCCGCCGCGAGCATCGGTTGGGCGTTCGATCAACTGGGCTGGGGCGAGGTGATCCATACCATCGATCCCGACAATGCCAACTCGAAAACCGTCGCCGCCAAACTGGGTTCGACGTATCAACGGATGGACCGGCTGCCCGAGCCGCATCACGAGAAGCCGGTGGAAGTCTGGGGCCAGACGCGCGCGCAATGGCAGGCGCGCAGGGCCGCGCATCCATGACCGAATCCTCCGCGCTGCACGCAGGCCTGCATGTCGCCTTGCCCGAGCTGGCGCGGACGTTCCGCGATCCCTGGTGGATCATCGGCAGTGCTGCGATGGCGCTGACCGGTGTGCCCGACATCGCGCCGCAGGATATCGACGTGCTGTGCAGTCGCGAAGATGCGCTCCGGTTGCAGGCGGCATGGATGCCGCACGCCGATCTCGCTTATCGCCCGCAGGATGAGGCGCGTTTCCGCTCCACGTTCGCGCGCTTCACGCACCTGTCGATGCCGCTGGAAGTGATGGGCGACCTCGAGGTGATGACGGCGGAGGGTTGGCGTCCGCTGCAGGTGCTGGACGACACCATCGTCGGGTTCGACGCCCATGCCGTCCGCGTGCCGACCTTTGCGGAACAGCAACGCATCTTCACCCTGTTCGGTCGCCCGAAGGACCTGGCCAAGGCCGCGCGCATCGCCGCGTTCCTGGAGGGGCTTCATGTCGCCTGAGTCCGTCACCGTCCACGGCATGTCCACCTCCGGCAACTGCCACAAGGTGCGCCTGCTGCTGGAGCAGTTGGGTCGTCCCTACGCATGGATCGAGGTCGACAGCGCGAATGGCGCGACGCGCACGCCGGCGTACCTGGCGAAGAACCTCAACGGCAAGGTGCCGATGCTCGAGCGCGCCGGTGGCGGCGTCCTCGTCGAGTCCGACGCGATCCTGTGCTGGCTGGCGGAAGGGACGCCGATGCTGCCCGCCGACACCTGGCAACGGGCGCAGGCCTTGAGCTGGCTGTTCTTCGAGCAGTACAGCCACGAGCCGTACATCGCGGTCGCGCGCTTCATCCGTGGCTGGACACCCGTGGATTCTCCGCGCAGAGCCGACCTGCCGCGCCTGATCGAGCGCGGAGGACAGGCGCTGTCCGTCATGGAGAAGCACCTGCAGCGCGCGGCGTGGTTCACCGGCGACACCTATGGCGTCGCCGATATCGCGCTGTTCGCCTACACCCATTGTGCGGAGGACGGGGGTTTCGACCTGTCCGCCTATCCGCGCATCACCGACTGGCTGGCGCGCGTACGCGCCACGCCGGGTTTCGTTCCCATGCCGGGCGTGAGCGACGAGGTCGCGGCGCGCCTGGCGTTTTCCCGAGCCTGAGCGACCACATGACTGCCAACCCGATTCCGGCCCGCATGAAGGGCCTCAACCGCGCCGAGATCTGCGACCAGAACTTCATCGAGTTCGTGAAGGAGTGGGACGGACGGGTCGGCGCGACGCCGGCGGCCGGCGACGCCATCCTGCCCGGCAGTGCGCTGGATGCGCGCAGCTTCATCGAACTGCTCGAATCCCAGTTGATCTCGCGTCACCTGGACCTGATGGCACGCGTGCTGCGCGTGCAGAACAAGGTCTTCTACACCATCGGCAGTTCCGGCCACGAAGGCAATGCGATGGTCGCGCGGCTGACGCGGCATACCGATCCGGCGTTCCTGCACTACCGCAGTGGCGGCTTCATGGCCGAGCGTTTCCGCAAGCTGCCTGGCATGGACCCGGTGATGGATTCCGCATTGAGCTTCGCGGCGAGCGCCGAGGACCCCGCGTCCGGCGGACGCCACAAGGTGTGGGGCAGCAAGCCGTTGTGGGTGCTGCCGCAGACGTCCACCATCGCATCGCACCTGCCGAAGGCGCTGGGCACGGCGGTGGCCATCGAGCAGGCGCGCCGCATCGGCCATGCATCGCCGATCCCCGAGGACAGCATCGCGATCTGCTCGTTCGGCGACGCCTCCAGCAACCATGCCACGGCGCAGACCGCGTTCAATGCGGCGGCGTGGACGGCCTACCAGAAGCTGCCGGCACCGGTGCTGTTCGTCTGCGAGGACAACGGCATCGGCATCTCGGTGAAGACCCCGGATGGCTGGATCGGCCGCAACTTCCGCGACCGCAAGGACCTGGACTACTTCCACGCCGATGGCCTGGACCTGGCCACCGGCTACGGCCAGGTGCAGGCGGCGGTCGAGCATTGCCGTCGCACGCGTCGCCCCACCTTCCTGCACCTGCGCACCACGCGGATCATGGGGCACGCCGGTACCGACTTCGAGATCGAATGGCGGCCTCTGGAAGAGTTGTGCGCCGTCGAGGCGACCGATCCGCTGCTGCGCTCGGCCGCGATCGCACTGGAGTCTGGCCTGCTGTCGAAGGACGCGCTGCTGGCGCTGTACGAAACCACGCGCAAGCGCTGCTTCGCCGCCGCCGAAGATGCCGACCGCCGCCCGCGCATCACCACGCTGGAACATGTGATGGCCCCGCTGGCACCGTACACACCGGCTGCCGTGGCGAAGGAAGCGGCGCGCGTGGCACCGCACGAGAAGCGCGTCGCCGCGTTCGGCAGCGAAGACAAGCTGCCGGAGAAGCTGCCGCCACGCCACTTGGCCATCCAGATCAACAACGCGCTGCACGACCTGTTCTGCAAGTACCCGGAGACGCTGCTGTTCGGTGAGGACGTGGCGCAGAAGGGCGGCGTCTACACGGTGACCAAGGGTCTGCAGAAGGCCTTCAAGGGCACGCGCGTGTTCAACACGTTGCTGGACGAGACCATGATCCTCGGCCTGGCGCAGGGCTACGCCAACTTGGGCATGCTGCCGATCCCGGAGATCCAGTACCTGGCGTACTTCCACAACGCCTGCGACCAGATCCGCGGCGAGGCCGCCAGCCTGCAGTTCTTCAGCAACAACCAGTACCGCAACCCGATGGTGGTGCGCATCGCCGGGCTGGGCTACCAGCGCGGCTTCGGCGGGCACTTCCACAACGACAACTCGATCACCGCGCTGCGCGATATCCCCGGCCTGGTGGTCGGCTGCCCGTCGCGTGGCGACGATGCGGCCACCATGCTGCGCACGCTGGCGGCGCTGGCGAAGGTCGATGGGCGTGTCAGCGTGTTCCTGGAGCCGATCGCGCTGTACATGACCAAGGACCTGCACGAGGCCGGCGACGGCCAGTGGCTGTTCCCGTATCCGGCGCAGGACGAGGCGATGCCGCTGGGCGAAGGCCGGGTCTACGGCGCGGATGCGGACGATCTGGTCATCTTCACCTACGGCAACGGCGTGCCGATGAGCCTGCGCGCCGCGCGCAACATCGAAAAGAAGCATGGCTGGAAGGTGCGCGTGGTCGACCTGCGCTGGCTGGTGCCACTCAATGCGACCTTCATCGCCGAGCAGGCGAAAACGGCGAAGCGCATCCTGGTCGTCGACGAGGGCCGGCACGCGGCCGGGGTAGGCGAGGGCGTCATCACGGCGATCGCGGAGGCGGGCTACCGTGCGCGTCCGTTCCAGCGCGTGGTGGGTGCGAATACGTACACCCCGCTGGCCGGCGCAGCCTTCCTGGTGCTGCCCGGCGACGAGGACATCGTCGCAGCGGCCGACCGGCTGGCATGATGTCCCTCTCCACACGCTGAGGAACGGACATGCCCACGCCCCGCATCGGCCTCATCATCGGCAGCCTGCGCGCCGGCTCGTTCAACCGGCAACTGGCCGGTGCCGTGCAGGCGCTGGCCGGCGATCGTTTCGTCTTCGACGAGATCGGCATCGCCGACCTGCCGCTTTACGACCAGGACGACGATGCAGACTTCCCCGCCGCGGGCCTGCGCTTCAAGCAGCAGGTGCAAGCCTGCGACGCGCTGCTGTTCGTCACCCCGGAGTACAACCGCTCCATCCCGGGCGTGCTGAAGAATGCCATCGACATCGGTTCGCGACCGGGCGGCAGCAACTCGTTCGGTGGAAAGAGGGTGGGCGTGATCGGCACGTCGCCCGGTGCGCACGGCACGGTGTCGGCCCAGCAGCATTTGCGCAACGTGCTGGCGGCGGTGGATGTCGCGGTGTTGCCGCAGCCGGAGATCGCCATCCAGTACCGTGAAGGCCAGATCGACGCGGACGGCGCCATCACCGACGAGCGTCTGCGGCGGCGCCTGCAGTCGTTCCTCGATCGCTTCGAAGCGTGGCTCGGCGGGTAGCGTGCGCCATGCGCACGACCCGGGATACCTCAATCCTCCATGAGGTCGTGCGCGCGGCGCACGCTACGGTCGCAGGAGTGCCAGGCCATCGCGCATGCGCTGCAGCGGGTGCCGTTCCAGCGGGCGTTCGTCGGCCAGCGCGCGCGCCAGCATGCGCCGGAACGGCGTGAGTCGCCGGCCGGCCCGCAGGACGGTTTCGCGCACGATGCGCGCGGGCGCGCGGTCGTTCGTGTAGAGCTCGACGATCGCGCGGGTCGCCAGGTAGAGCGGGCGCGATCCCCGGCGGTGGCGGCGCTCGTAGCGGGCCAGTACCTCCACGCCACCCAGGTCACCGCCGCAGCGCAGCGCTTCGCGCGCCATGTCGGCCAGCCGTTCCACGCTGCCCAGCCCCAGGTTGAAGCCATGCGCCGTCACCGGGTGCATGCCCACCGCCGCGTCGCCCACCAGGGCGAAGCGGCGTCCGACGAAGCGGCGTGCGTACACGCCGACCAGTGGGTACACGTGACGACTGCTTTCCAGGCGCATGTGGCCGAGGCGATGCCCGTAGCGCTGCTCCATCTCGCGGGCGAAGGCCTCCACGTCCAGCGCCGCGAGCCGCCTGGCGGCGCTGTCGGGCAGGGTGACGACGACGGAGGCCTGGTGCTCCTGCAGCGGCAGCAACGCGAGCGTCTGTCCGTGGCCGAACCACTCCCACGCCACGCCCTGGTGCGGCTGTTCGTGATGCATGCGGCAGACCAGCATGCTCTTGCCGAAATCGTACTGGTCGGCGCCGATGCCCATCGCGCGGCGCGTCTCGGAGAACCGGCTGTCGGCCGCCACCAGCAGCGGTGCCTCCAGTCGCAGGCCATCGCCCAGCGTCACGCAGGCATGGTCGTCGGTGGTGCGGACGGCGTGGATGCGCGCGCTGTCGAACAGGTCCAGGCCGGGCAGGTCGCACACGGCCTTCCATGCGGCTTCGCGAATGCAGTGATTGGGCACCAGCATGCCCAGCTCCGGCGTGCCGGCGAGGCCGGCGTCGATACGCATGTCGTGCAGGCAGTCGCCTTCCATCACGCGTGCCGCACGCAACGGCGAGCAGGCGTCGTCCGGCAGGTGCTGCCAGATGCCGAGGTCGCGCAGCAGGCGCATCGAGGCGTGGGTCAGCGCGATCTCGCGGCCGTCGAAGGCGGGTTCGGCGATCGCGGCGCGCGGCTGGCGCTCTACGACGGCGACTTTCAGGTCGAGATCGCACAGGGCCTTGGCCAGGCAGAGACCGGCCGGTCCGGCGCCGATGATGATGACGTCATGATGCATGCGCATGCCTTCTGCTCAGGGACCGGAGCAGTCTAGGTCTGCGTGCATCGGCGTCATTGATGTGGATCAATCGACGCGCGGAAAGGCTCAGCGGCGCAGGCCATCCAGCAGAGGCTGCCGTGCCAGCAGGTGGTCATCCGCCATCAGGTCGGTGCCCGCATGCTCCAGCGGCATCACCGCCAGCAGCACGCTGCCCGCCACGTCGGATGCGACGCAGGCGACTTCGCCCACATCGCGCTCGCCTTCGCGCACCGGCGTGCCGTCGGTGATCGTGCCCATGGCGGAGAAGCACTGCAGCGAGCGCTTCGCCTTGCCGAGGAAATGCGTGCGCGCCACGATTTCCTGGCCGGGGTAGCAGCCCTTCTTGACGCTGTAGGCGGACAGGCGGTCGAGCGCGAGTTGCTGGGGTGTCCACTGTTCGCGCTGCGAAGCGGGCAGGCGGGGCAGGCCGTGGCGCAGGTCGGCGACCTGCCACGCAGCCTGCAAGGCAGGATCCTCCACAGCGGCAGCACCGATGCGCCACGTGCGCGTCACGCCGTCGCCGCCGAGATCGAATTCGAGCGCATCATCCGTGGCGTCCAGTGCGGCGCCCGACGCGCGGGCAGGTGCGGCGAAGGTGGCGTTGACAGCGATGCCGGCGGGGACTTCGATCTTCAACTTTCGTCTAAACACGAACCGCCGCAGCGCCTCGGCGAACAGGTCGGCGGGATGGTCGGGCAACACCAGCCACAGGCTGTCGTCCGTCCTCCTGGCGAGCGCAAACACCGCAATCACCCGCCCTTTGGGCGTCAGCCACGCATTCCATTGCCAGTGCCCGGGCGCCAGCGATACGACATCGTTGGCAAACTGCGCATGGGCGAACGCCACGGCATCCGGGCCTTCCAGCACCACCAAGGCGTGGTCGGGCAGGGCGAAAAGCGGTGGACTGGTACGGGAAAGGTTGTCAGCCAAGGGGGCGAGGATTAAAATTTTGTGCGTTGCGAGATCACATGATAGGTCAAACTCCCCCGCCTCCCGACCCCGATTCCGGAACACAGCCGCCCGAAACCCCGCCGCCCTCCGTGGACGCAGGGGTCGGACCACCGGCCGTGCAGAAGGAGATCGGCGGACGCGACGGGCCCGAGCCCACGCGTTACGGGGATTGGGAAAAGAACGGGCGCTGCATCGATTTCTGAGCAGTGCACGTAAAGCCAACGCGGTCCTGACCGCCCAGCCGAGACAACGAGCGCAACGAATGGCGACTCCACAACGTCCGCTTTCCCCCCACCTCCAGGTCTACCGCTGGCAGATCCAGATGGTGACGTCGATCCTGCATCGCGCCACGGGGGTCATCCTCGTCGGCGGCGCCCTGGTGATCACCGCAGGCCTGGTGGCACTGATGATCGGCCCCGATGCCTGGAACTGCGTCACCGGCCTTGCGGGCGCCTGGTACGGCCAGCTGTTCCTGTTCGGCTGGACGTGGCCCTTCGCCTACCACCTGTGCAACGGCATCCGCCACATCGTGCAGGACTTCGCCATCGGCTACCGCATCGCCACGTTCGTGCGCAGCAGCTGGCTGTCGGTGATCGGCAGCCTGGTCATCACCGCCCTGGTGTGGGCGTACGTGCTGCTGGGAGGTGGCGCATGAGCGACTTCCGTACCCCCATCAAGAACGCGCGCGGCCTGGGCTCGGCGAAGACCGGTACCGAGCACTTCGTGCACCAGCGCCTGACTGCCACCGCGCTAGTCGCGCTGACCATCTGGTTCCTGGTGTTCGTGCTGAGCCTGATGGGTGCCGACTACGTCACCGCCACCGCCGCCATCGCCAAGCCGTGGAACGCGATGCTGCTGGTCGGCTTCCTGGTCGCCATGTTCTGGCATGCGCAGCTGGGCCTGCAGGTCATCCTGGAGGACTACATCCACAACTCGCTGCTCGCGCTCGCCGTGCAGACCACCGTCAAGTTCATCGCCGTGCTGGGCGCCATCGTGAGCGTCTTCGCCGTGGCCCGCATCGCGCTGGGGAATTGAGCCGCATGTCCGCTTACAAGATCACCGAACACAAGTACGACATGGTCGTGGTGGGCGCCGGCGGTGCCGGCCTGCGCGCGACCTTCGGCCTGGCCGCCAAGGGCCTGCAGACCGTCTGCCTGACCAAGGTCTTCCCGACCCGCTCGCACACCGTGGCGGCGCAGGGCGGCATTTCCGCCGCGCTCGGCAACATGGGCGAGGACGACTGGCGTTACCACTTCTACGACACGATCAAGGGCTCCGACTGGCTGGGCGACCAGGACGCCATCGAGTACATGTGCCGCGAGGCGATCCCGGCCATCATCGAGCTGGAGCATTACGGCGTGCCGTTCTCCCGCACCGAGGAGGGCAAGATCTACCAGCGCCCGTTCGGTGGCATGACCACCCGGTACGGCGAAGGTCCGCCGGCCCAGCGCACCTGCGCGGCCGCCGACCGCACCGGCCACGCCATGCTGCACACGCTGTACCAGCAGTCGCTGGCGCACGATGCGCGTTTCATGGTCGAGTACTTCGCGCTGGACCTGATCTTCGACGAGGAAGGCGCCTGCCGTGGCGTGCTCGCGCTGGACATGGCGACGGGCACGCTGCACCTGTTCCGTGCCCACGGCGTAGTGCTGGCGACGGGCGGCTACGGCCGCGCGTACTTCTCGGCGACCTCGGCCCACACCTGCACCGGCGACGGTGGCGGCATGGTGATGCGCGCCGGCCTGCCGATGCAGGACATGGAGTTCGTGCAGTTCCATCCCACCGGCATCTACGGTGCGGGCTGCCTGATCACCGAAGGCGTCCGTGGTGAAGGCGGCATCCTGCGCAACAGCAACGGCGAGCGCTTCATGGAGCGCTATGCGCCGCACTACAAGGACCTGGCTTCGCGCGACGTGGTCAGCCGTTCGATGACCATCGAGATCCGCGAGGGCCGCGGCGTCGGCGAGCACAAGGACCACATCCTGCTCGACCTGACCCACCTGGGCCCGGAAGTGATCAACGAGAAGCTGCCCGGCATCGCCGAGAGCGCCCACATCTTCGCGGGCGTGGATGTGACCAAGCAGCCCATCCCGGTCATCCCGACGGTCCACTACAACATGGGCGGCATCCCGACCAATTACCACGGCGAAGTGGTGCGCAAGGTCGGCGACAACCCGGATGCGGTCGTGCCGGGCCTGTACGCGATCGGCGAGGCCGCCTGCGTGTCGGTGCATGGCGCCAACCGCCTGGGCTCCAACTCGCTGCTCGACCTGGTGGTGTTCGGTCGTGCGGTGGCCAACCGCTGCGCCGAGACCATCAAGAGCGGTGCGTCGCACAAGCCGCTCGCCGGCGACGCATGCGACAAGGCGCTCTCGCACCTGGACAAGCTGCGCAACGCCAACGGCGACACGCCGACGTCGGTGATCCGCGACAACATGCAACGCACGATGCAAGCCGATGCCGCCGTCTTCCGCACCAGCAAGACGCTGAAGGAAGGCTGCGACAAGATGGCCGACATCTTCTCCAGCTTCCAGGACGTCAAGGTCAGCGACCGCTCGCTGATCTGGAACTCGGACCTGATCGAGACCTACGAGCTGCACAACCTGCTGCTCAGCGCGGTCGCCACGATCAACTCGGCCGAACAGCGCCACGAGAGCCGCGGCGCGCACGCGCACGAGGACTTCCCGGAACGCGACGACGTCAACTGGCAGAAGCACACGCTGGTCAATGTCGCCGACGACGGCACGTGCAGCTTCGATTTCCGCCCCGTGCACATGTACACGCTCAGCAAGGACGTGGATGTGGTGCCGCCCAAGCCACGCGTTTACTGAGCCCGGGAGACCCTGACACATGGCCGAATTTTCGCTCCCGAAGAACTCGCGCGTCACCAAGGGCAAGCACTTCCCCGCGAAGGGCGCCAAGCGCGTGCGCACCTTCAAGGTGTACCGCTGGAACCCGGACGATGGCGCCAACCCGCGCACGGATACGTACGAGATCGATCTCGACAAGTGCGGTCCGATGGTCCTGGACGCGCTGATCAAGATCAAGAACGAGATCGACCCCACGCTGACGTTCCGTCGTTCGTGCCGCGAAGGCATCTGCGGTTCGTGCGCGATGAACATCGACGGCACCAACACGCTGGCCTGCACCAAGGCCATCGGCGACTGCGGCAAGGCCGAAGTACCGATCTATCCGCTGCCGCACATGGACGTGGTGAAGGATCTGGTCCCGGACCTGACCCACTTCTACGCGCAGTACGCGTCGATCAAGCCGTGGATCCGCACGCAGACCCCGGCGCCGCCGGACCGCGAGCGCCTGCAGTCGCCGGAGGACCGCAAGAAGCTGGACGGCCTGTACGAATGCATCCTGTGCGCGTGCTGCTCGACCAGTTGCCCGAGCTACTGGTGGAACGGCGAGCGCTATCTGGGTCCGGCGATCCTGCTGCAGGCCTACCGCTGGATCATCGACTCGCGCGACGAGGACACCGGTGCGCGCCTGGACGATCTGGAAGATCCGTTCAAGCTCTACCGCTGCCACACCATCATGAACTGCGCCCGGACCTGCCCGAAGGGCCTGAACCCGGCGCTGGCGATCGCCGAGATCAAGAAACTGATGATGGCGCGTCGCGCCTGACCGCATGGGCGACGCACCTGCCACGGCAATCCTCTGGCCTGCGGTGGCGATGGCCGGCCTGACCTTCCTCGTGTGGGTCAGGCTGTACCAGCTGCGGCTCGGCGAAATGGCGCGCAAGCGCATCGACGCGCAGCAGCTGGCCAACGCGGCCGATTCGGTGCGCCTGCTGGTCGACACGCGCGCCTCGGACAACTTCCGCAACCTGTTCGAACTGCCGGTGCTGTTCTACGCCGGCGTACTGCTTGCCGCGCTGATCGGTGTTTCCGATGCCGGCTCGATCACGCTGGCCTGGGCCTTCGTCGCGCTGCGCACGGTACACAGCGTGGTCCACTGCACGTACAACCACGTCATGACCCGCTTCGTGGCCTATGCGCTGGCCACGCTGGTGTTGATCGCGTTCTGGGTGCGCCTGGCGCTGGCGCTGGCCGCGGCATGAGCGACGATCCCGAACTGAAGCGCATCCGCTGGCGTTGCCGGCGCGGCATGCGCGAACTGGACCAGCTGTTCGGCCGCTATCTCGACCGCAGCTGGGCGACCGAATCCGAACCGCAGCGCGTGGCTTTCCTACGGCTGCTCGATTGCGAGGACGATAAGCTCTGGCGCTGGTTCATGGGCTACGAGCAGTGTCCCGATGCGGAACTCGCCGCGCTGGTCGAACGGATCCGTCAATTGCCGGCTTGAGTGGCGGCCGTCGCGCCTGCTGCAGGCGCTGTTGATCCTCCTGGGCGTACTGGGCGCCGTCTCCGTGCTGGCGTGCGAGATGCCGCGTCCATTCGCATGGCCCATCGCCATCGGCGCGCTGGCGTACGGCGGCTGGCGGGCGCGCAGGGAAGGGCGGAAGGCCCGCCGTGCATTCTGGTTCCCCGGCAACGCGCGGACGCCGACCGTCGACGGCGAGCCGATGCATGAGGCGCACCTGCAGTGGCGCGGCCCGCTGGCGTTCCTGCGCTGGCGCGAGCGCGGAACGCGCCGCTGGCGCCGCGCCGCCTGGTGGCCGGATACGCTGCCGGCCCGGCAGCGGCGTGAACTCCGGCTTGCTGCGGGCGAGGGGGACGCTGGGCGGCACCGGAGGGATCGGGCACCATAGGCCCATGTTCAAACCCATCCCTGTCGCCATCGGCCTGCGCTATCTCCGCGCCAAGCGCCGCAACGGTTTCATCTCCTTCATCTCGCTGGCCTCGGTCGTCGGCATCGCGCTGGGCGTGATGATCCTGATCACCACGCTGTCGGTGATGAGCGGCTTCCAGCGCGAGATCCGCGACCGCCTGCTGCAGGCCACCGCGCACGCCACGGTGATGGGCGCAGGCGAGGCGATGCACGACTGGCCACATGCCACGAAGATCGCCATGGACGATCCGCGTGTCGCCGGCGCCGCACCCTTCATCCACGTGCAGGCCATGCTGACCGGCAATGCCGATCCGCAGGGCGCGCTGGTGACGGGCATCCTGCCGGGCGAGGAGCCGAAGGTCTCGGTGATCGGCGACAAGATGAAGGCGGGCAAGCTGGATTCGCTGCAGCCGGGCGAGTTCCACATCCTGCTCGGGCAGGAACTGGCCGCCTGGTTGCGGGTCGGCGTCGGCGACAGCGTCGTCGTCACCGCCGGCGATTTCCAGGGCACGCCGATGGGCGCGATGCCCAAGATCAAGCGCTTCACTGTCAGCGGCATCTTCTCGGTCGGCCACAACGACGTCGACCGCAACCTGGCGCTGGTCCACATGGGCGACCTGCAGCGCGTGCTGCGGATGGGCGAGGGCGTCACCGGAGTGCGCCTGAAGCTGCACGACATGTACCAGTCCTGGGACGTGGCGCGCGATCTGGCGCTGCGGCTTCAAGGTCCGTACCGCATCAGCGACTGGACCAGCGAGAACGCCAACCTCTACCACTCGCTGAAGATGGAAAAGACGGTGATGGGCATCCTGCTGTCCTTCATCATCCTGATGGGCGCGTTCTCGCTGGTGAACTCGCAGGTCATGCTGGTCACCGACAAGCAGGCCGACATCGCCATCCTGCGCACGCTGGGCCTGACGCCGCGCGGCGTGATGCAGGTCTTCATGGTGCAGGGCGTGCTGATCGGCGTGATGGGCACCGTGATGGGTGTGATCGGCGGCATCCTGCTGACCATCAACCTCGAGTACATCCTCGCGGCCATCGAGGCCGTGTTCAAGGTGACGCTGCTGCCGCCGGACGTGTACTACATCACCGGCTTGCCCTACGAACTGAGCGGCAGCGAAGTCGTGGTGATCGCCGCCGTGGCGCTGACGATGAGTTTCCTGGCCACGTTGTACCCGGCGTGGCGCGCTGCCCGCACCCAGCCCGCGGAGGCGCTGCGCTATGAATGAGTCCATCCGGTCCGCCGTGGTCCACGCCGAGGCGCTGGGCAAGACCTACGCCGAAGGCACGCTGCGCACGCCGGTGTTCGATGGCCTGGAGCTCAACGTGCAGCCCGGCGAGACCGTGGCCATCGTCGGCGCGTCAGGCGCCGGCAAGAGCACGCTGCTGCATCTGCTCGGCGGGCTGGATACGCCGACCTCGGGTGAGGTATACGTCGCCGGGCAGAAGATGTCGTCGCTGTCCGATGCCGCGCGCGGCCAGTTGCGCAACCGGTCGCTCGGTTTCGTCTACCAGTTCCATCACCTGCTGCCCGAATTCACCGCGCTGGAGAACGTCATGATGCCGGTGATGCTGGGTGGCGCCGGTGCGGATGCCGCATCGGCGAAGGCGAAGGCATTGCTGGAATCGGTCGGGCTTGGCCATCGCCTGGCGCACAAGCCCGGCGAGCTGTCCGGTGGCGAGCGCCAGCGTGCCGCAGTCGCACGCGCACTGGTCAATCAGCCAGCCTGCGTGCTGGGCGACGAACCGACCGGCAATCTGGACGAGAAGACCGCGGCCACCGTGTTCGACCTGATGCTGGATCTCAACCGCGCGCAGAAGACCAGCCTGGTGCTGGTGACCCACGATCGCCGACTGGCGCGCCGACTGGATCGCGTGCTGGAACTCCACGAAGGCAAGCTGCGCGAACTGGCGCACGACGCGGTCTGAGGCAGGCCACCGAGTCGGCGGGGCAGTTCCTACGAAAAAGTGGACACCGATTCTCTAGCGGCACTGCTCGAACTCCACCGGTGATCGATAGCCCAGCGCCGAGTGCAGGCGCTGGTGGTTGTAGAACTGGATGTAGTCGTTGATCGCCGAGCGGAGCGCGCGTTCACTGTCGAAGCGGTGGCGGTGATACATGTCCGACTTCATCGACTTGTTCCATGACTCCATGTGTGCGTTGTCGTTCATGCGACGCGGCCGGTTGACCGACTGCACCAGCCCGGACCGTCTCAGTCGCTGCCTGAAGTCGTTGGCCATGAACTCGATGCCGCGGTCACTGTGGAACAGCGTATCGCAGGCCGGCGTGCGTGTGCGCAGGGCGGCAGCCAGGGCGCGACGGGTCAGCGAGGCCGTGCGTTCGGACCCCAGCGACCAGCCCAGCAGGCGGCGGGAGTAGCGATCCATCACGGTGGCCAGATACCGCCATTGGCCGGCGACCTTGAGGTAGGTGACATCTCCGACCCACACCTGATCCTGTCGTTGGCAGGGCTGCTCGTGCGCGCGGCTCGGGACGCTGTCCAGAAACCGCGCCAAGCCGGGGCGACGGCGGTACAGACGGGCCGAACAGGCACGCACGCCTTCCTGCCGCATCAGCCTTTCGACCCGACGGCGTCCGATCGGCTCGCCCTGTCGCCGGAGGGCGGCATGCACCCGGGGACTGCCATAGGTCTGTCGGCTGGCCT
>NZ_PDWW01000030.1 GCF_010093445.1 Pseudoxanthomonas japonensis
CAGAGGCTTTGAAAGCATTGCTGTAGCGATGGGTGGTTCTGGGGCCTGGCTTGGGCATGGGGACACTCCTGAGGGTTAGGTCGGGGTGTCCACTAAACCGTAGGAACTACCGGTTCGGCTTGAATGATTTGTTAGGTGTGACGGCCGCTATGCTAGCGACGGCCGTCACGGCGGTAGTTGGGGGCGTACTCGCCATCATTGGGGCGAAGCTTGAACGCATAAGGGTCATCCTTGTAGATAGCGGTCGCGGCGCCGGCAAGATTTGCCATGCAGAAGATCGCACAGAAGACGCGGATAAACTTGTCGCTTGTGCGATATGCAGCGATGGCCAGCCCGATTGCAAAGACTATGAAGACAATGGCCATCACCTACTCTCCAAGGCACACCTAACACCTTGAGTTAAGCCGACCCGCGAAGCGGGTTCGGCTTGAACGAACTGTTATGCAGCCTGGGTAGTAGGTAGCCCGGACTGTCGAAGCGATCTTAGCCGAGAAAGCCGGGCGAAGAGGCAATCACTGGATGGGGTGCGGACAGTGAGTGGCCCGCGCTTTTGCGGCCGAAGCCAACGGCGCCGCCTGTCCGAAGGTTTTGAAGCCATCCTCGTGCCGAGCGGCGCGAGCCTACTGCATCCGGAGCCGTTTGAGGCGGAGCCGCGAGACGCGGGTGATCACGTTGGGTCAGCGACCTACCAACGCCGAAGCCGCAGTGCAAGAACGAGTTACGCGTCACCGAAGCGGACAACACCAACACACCAACCCACGCATAACACCTAGTAGACCCCATACATGGGGTGATAACGCCGAGTATTGAATCTTGGCGGAGGGTCGTCAATCGGGTGTTTCCTTTGTGACATCAACGTCTTGCGCCAGCGCGCTCCCGTATCGGGTGCTGATAGCCCGGGCGTTATCAGACACTCGCCAAGAGGCGGGATTATCAGGGGCTCGATGGGGTGATAACGCCGATTGCGCCGGGAGTGCGGGTGCCCGGCGGAAGGTAGGTCCGTGTGCGGAAAACCTCACTCGCTAGGGGCAGGCATGGTGCTTGGCACGTGGTGGGCGGCCAGGAAGGCGCGCAGCGAGGCGGGCTTCACCGGCTTGGTCAGCAGGCGATAGCCCCGTTCCCGGGCTTCGCGCTTCAGCTCGTCGCGGCCGTCGGCGGTGAGCAGGGCGCCGGCGATGGGGCCGGGGCTGGCGGCGCGCAGGGCGTCGAGCGTGGCCAGGCCGTCGAGGCGGTCGTGCAGGTGGTAGTCGACCAGCATCACCGCCGGGCCTTCTGCGATCTTCTCCAGTGCCTCGTCGACCGTCGTGGCGGTGATGACGTCCACCTGCCAGCGGCCGAGCAGCGCCTGCATGCCGTCGATGATCTCGCGGTCGTTGTCGACACACAGCACGCGAAGGCCGGCGAGGGAGTCGGAGGACAGTGTGCGGCGCGGCGACGTCCGTCGTTCGATGGGCGCGGCGCCGCGCGGTACGACGATGGAGAACATGCTGCCGCGATCGACGCTGCTGCGCGCGTCCAGTTCGTGCTGCAGCAGGCGCGAGATGCGCTGGCAGATCGACAGGCCGAGGCCCAGCCCGCGCTCGCCCCAGTCGAACGGCTGCTGGTAGCGGTGGAACTCGTCGTAGATCTGCCGCATGTGGTTCTCGGGAATGCCGGGGCCGGTATCCCAGACCTGCAGCACGACGCGCTCGCCCCGCACGCGCATGCCGATCACGATGCGGCCTTCGCGCGTGTAGCGCAGCGCGTTGGCGAGGAAGTTCTGCAGCACGCGGCGCAGCAGGCGGCGGTCGCTGCGCACCGGTATCGCGCGTGCGTGCACGTGCAGTTTCAGGCCGCGGCCGGCGGCGACCGGCGCATACTGCGCGGCGAGTTCGCGTAGCAGTTCGCCCGCATCGAAGTCGGTGATCTGCGTCTGCAGCCCGCCGGCATCCAGGCGCGAGACATCGAGCAGACCGTCGAGCAGTTCCTCGGCCGCGCGCAGCGACGCGTCCACGCGTTCGGCCAGGTGCTTGCGCTCCTGCGCCTGGTCGTCGGCTCCTTGTTCGCTGTCGCGCAACGCACTGACGAACAGGCGCGCGGCGTTGAGCGGTTGCAGCACGTCGTGGCTGATCGCCGCCAGGAAGCGCGTGCGCGACTGCTGCGCATGCTCGGCCGCCTCGCTGCGCTCGGCGACGCGCTGTTCCAGCGTCTCGTTGGTTTCCAGCAGCAGCGCTTCGGCATGCTTGAAGTCGGTGATGTCGTTGTAGCTGGTCACGTAACCGCCGCCCGGCAGCGGCTGGCCGCGCATCTCGATCACCTGGCCGTCCGCACGGACGCGCTCGAAGATGTGCGGCGAGCCGGCGCGCATGTAGCGGATGCGCTTGTTGATCTGCGCGTCGATGTCGCCATCGCCGAGCTCGCCGCGCTCGGCGTTGTAACGGATCAGGTCGGCGACCGGGCGGCCCACGTACAGCATGCCGTCGGGATACCCGAACATCTGCTGGTAGCGGCGGTTCCATGCCACCAGACGCATGTCCGGGTCGACCACGCTGACGCCGGCGCTGATGTTCTCCAGCGTCGTGGACAGGATCTCGCGGTTGAAGCGCAGTTCCTGCCCGGCCTGGTCGAGCACCGCCACCACTTCACCCAGTTCCATGCCCGAGCCGCGCAGCACGCTGGTCAGCACGATGCGCGCGGAAGCCGCGCCGATCGCGGCGGCAAGCAGACGCTCGGTGAACTGCACCCAGGCGCGATCCGCCGGCGCATGCGGTTGGAACTCGCGTTCCAGCAGTTGCGCCTGTTCGGCGAATGCACGCCGCGCGTGACGCTCGCCGACCACGCGCTCGGCCAGCGTGCGCAGGTCGCCGACGCGCACGCTGCCGGGCCATTCGCCGGCGACCAGCGCGGGCCGCTGCGCGTAAGGGTCGAGGAACGGCGCGGCACGCAGGCGCTCGTCGACGCCGGGGCGGGAGCGCGCGGAGACGATCATCATGGCGCCGGTGTTCACCAGCAGCGACCAGAACGTGCCGTGCGTCAGCGTGTCCCAGCCGCTCAGGCCGAACAGCTGCTGCGGACGCAGCCAGCGGATCCCGAACGGGCCGTCGTGCAGCCACAGCAGGTCGAACCAGCCGGCCTGCGTCATCGTCGGCAGCAGCAGCGTGTAGATCCAGGTGGCGAAGCCCAGCACCATGCCGACCTCCACGCCGCGCCGGCTGGCGCCGCGCCAGTACAGGCCGCCGATCAGGCCGGGCGCGAACTGCGCGACCGCCGCGAACGCCATCAGCCCGTACGACGCCAGCGTGCTGTCGTTGCTGCTGCTGCGGTAGTACGAGTACGCCGTCAGCGCCAGCAGCAGGATCGCCACGCGGCGGATCCACAGCACGCGCGAGGCGACGTCGGCTTCGGCATGGCG
This sequence comes from Pseudoxanthomonas japonensis, assembly GCF_010093445.1. Lineage (GTDB taxonomy): Bacteria > Pseudomonadota > Gammaproteobacteria > Xanthomonadales > Xanthomonadaceae > Pseudoxanthomonas_A > Pseudoxanthomonas_A japonensis. Next base: position 3,392 of record NZ_PDWW01000030.1, read on the forward strand.
TTTGCCCCAGCCGCGTCGCAGCAGCACCGGCATGATCAGGTCGTTGCTGACCATGGTGGCCAGCGCGATGCTCGCCACGATCACCATGCCGGTGGCCGCGGAGAAGCCACCGATATAGGCGATGATCGCCAGGGCGGTGCGCCCTTCCGCCAGCGGCAACGCCAGCACGTAGCTGTCGTCGGCGACGGCGGTGCCGCCGAACAGCGACGCGCCCGCGGCCGCCACCGGCACCACCATCAGCGAGAACAGCGCGAGATAACCGCCGAATAGCCAGCGCGCCTTGCGGATGTCGCCGACGTCGCTGCATTCGACCACGGCCACATGGAACTGGCGCGGCAGGCAGACGATGGCCAGGAAGCCGAGCAGCGTCTGCGCGATGAAGCCGACCGGTGGTGCGTTCTCGAACAGCGTGCGCGCCGAATCGGTGACGCGGAAGGCGTTGTCGTCCAGCCACAGGTAGGCGAACACGCCCACCGCGATCATCGCCACCAGCTTGACCACCGACTCCAGCGAGATCGCCAGCATCATGCCGTGGTGATGCTCGGTCGCATCGACCTGGCGGGTGCCGAACAACGCGGCGAACAGCGCCATCAGCAGCGCGACATACAGGGCGGGATCGGTGAAGAAGCCGTGCGTGCTGTCGCCGCCGGCGCCACTGAGCACGCTCAGGCTCATCGCCACGGCCTTGTACTGCAGCGCCAGGTACGGCACCACGCCGATCAGCGCGATCACCGTGACCAATGCCGCCAGCCGGCGCGAGCGGCCGTAGCGCGACGAGATGAAGTCGGCGATGGAGACGGTGTTCTCGCTGCGTGCGATCAGCGCCAACCGCTCGATGATGCGCCAGCCGAACAGCAGCAGCAGGACTGGACCCAGGTAGATCGGCAGGTAGCCCAGGCCATTGCGCACCGCGCTGCCCACCGCGCCGTAGAACGTCCACGACGAGCAGTACACCGCCAGTGCCAGGCTGTAGACGACCGGACGCAGCCAAGGGCGGTCGGGATACATCGGGCGGCGGTCGCCCCACCACGCCACGCCGAACAGCAGCGCGGCGTAGCCGATCGACACCAACAGCAGGATCCAGCTGGAAACCAACGCCCTCTCCCGGCGCTCAACCCGTCGCCGAGTGTACCGGCTGCCGCGCGTCGCGGTGGCGGGTCAGGGCGCGGGGATCGCCAGCAATTCGCGCACGGCCGTCTCGGCCTGGCCGCGCAGTTCGGGGATGGCGATGCTCTCCCACACGCAGCCGATGCGCAGGCTGCCGAGGATGAACACGCGCGGCTGCGCGGTGCCGTCGGCGTCGACCATGCGGCCGTCGCGTGCCGCCTTCAGGCCGATGCCATGTGGTCCCGGTTGCGCGTGGCCCTTGCCCAGCACGTCGTGCAGCAGCGGGTTGCGCATGGTCTGCGCGCGCATTTCCACGCCGGTCGCATTGACCACGTAGTCGACGTCGAACTCGTCGGTGCGTCCGTCGCGGGTGTGCGTGGTCACGCGCAGGCGGCGGCCTTCGTTCATCACCGTGTCCAGCCGGCCGCGGTGCAGGCGCAACTGCCCACGGTCGAGCATCGCCTGCAGCACGGCGTGCACTTCCGGCGCGATGCGGTGGCGATGCACGTCCCACTGGCGCACCACGTGGCGCAGGAATCGGCGCTGGTCGGCGATCGACAGCGATTGCCACAGCGCCTGCCCGTGTGGACGGATCCGTTCCATCGCCGCCTGCCACGGCAAGCCGTCGGCGACGGCCTGCTTCGCCGCGGCACGCAGGAAGCGCATGCGCGCGCGCAGACTCATCGACTGCATGGGGGCCGGGTCGAACGTGGCGGCGGGACCATGGCAGTGCGGCAGCGGCAGCAGGGCATGGCGCGACAGCACATGGATGGCGCCGGTATGGCCGTTGTCGGCCAGGCTCAGCACGGTGTCCACCATGCTCAGGCCGGAACCGATGATGCACAGCTCGGCGTCGGAGGGAATCGCCTTCACCGCGTCGAAATCCCAGGCCGCCAGCGAGCGGCCTTCCGGCAACTGCGGCGCGCCGCGCGCCGGCAGCGGCTTCGGCGTGTTGCCGACGGCGAGCACCACGCCCTTGGCCTCGAGTGGCCCGTGTGCGGCCAGGTGCAGCGTCGCGCCGTCGCCGCGCGCGTCGAGTTCGGACACGCTGTCCTGCACGACCAGCAGCGACGCGGGACTGGCGGCGGTAGCCTCCTGCAGGCGGGTGCGCAGGTACTCGCCGTACTGCCGGCGTTCGATGAAGGCATGCGCCAGCGTGTCGCGGTCGGGCCCACCCGGTGGCATGGTGGCGACGACGTAGTCGAGGAAATCCGCGGGCCGGTCGTCGAACGCGCTCATGCGCGCGGCGGGCACGTTGAGGACGTGTTCGCCGTACGTGGTCGCATAGGCCACGCCCTGCGCCAGCACGTCGCGCGGTTCGATCATCACGATGCGCAGCGGCGTGGTGGCCAGGCGCAGCGCCTGCATCGCCGCCAATACGCCCCCGGCGCCGCCGCCGATGATTGCGAGGTCGCAGGGCGGCAGGGGCGTCGGGGTCGCTTCGGTCATGCCGCCATTGTAGGCGAACGGGTCGGTGCATCCCTGCGACGCGATGCCGCTACATCAGCGAATCCGCCAGCCGCGCCACGCCTTCACGGCTGCGCTGCCAGCCGGGGCGCCGGCGCCAGGCGTCGCCGTCGACGTGGTCCGCGTGCGCCAGATAGTCGGCCTCGATCGCGCGGATGCGCGCGACCACGCCGGCGTCGTAGCAGACCAGGCCGATTTCCGCGTTGAGCGCGAACGAGCGGATGTCCAGGTTGATCGAGCCCACCAGCGCCATGTTGTCGTCCACCGTCAGGTGCTTGGCGTGCAGGAAATGCGGCCGGTACAGCGCGATCTTCACCCCGCAGGCCAGCAGTTCCTCGTAGTACGACTGCTGCGCCCAGGCGGTGAGCGTCTGGTTGTTGGTGGCCGACAGCACCAGCTGCACATCGACGCCGGACAGCGCGGCGATGCGCAGCGCGCTGAGGGTGGCGTCGTCGGGGACGAAGTACGGCGTGGTCAGCACGACCTTGCGGCGCGCAAGATGGACCAGCGCATTGACGGTGTCGCGCGCGTTCTCGAACGGATACGCGGGGCCACTGGGCAGCAGCTGCGCGGCGACGTCCTGCGACTGCACGCTGAGGTCCGGCTGCACGTCGAGACGCTCGCCGGTCTCGATGTACCAGTCGCTGGCGAACACGCCTTCCAGGTGCGACACCACGGGGCCTTGCACGCGCGCCACGAGCTCGCGGTTCGGGTGGCCGGGCACGAACACGGCATCGGCCAGGTTCTGCGAACCCACGTAGCCGATACGGTTGTCGATCACCGCTACCTTGCGGTGGTTGCGCAGGTCCATGCGCCCGCTGCGCCGCCACTGCAGGCCACCGGGCAGCATCGCGTGCACCTGCACGCCCGCCGCACGCAGGCGCGGCGCGTACGCCCGCAGGCCGCGCTTGGCGCCGACGGCGTCGAGCAGCAGTCGGCACGTCACGCCACGCGCGGTGGCGCGACAAAGCGCGGCGGTGATGGCTTCGCCCACGGCGTCGTCGAACATCAGGTAGTACAGCAGGTGCACCTGCTGCGCGGCGCCGTCGATGTCGTCGATCAGCGCGCGCAGCGAGGCGTCATACGCGTCGAGCAGCACCACCGCGTTGCCGTGCGTGGGCATGAAGGCGCCCTGGCGTTCGATCAGCGGCGCCATTTCGGCGGCGGCGCCGTCATGCGGCGTCCAGCGCAGCGCACTGAGCGGACGCTGCTCCTCGCGGATCACGTCCGACGCCCGCGCCTGCCGCTCGATGCGCTCGCGCGACAGCCACGGATGCCCGAGCAGCAGGTACAGCGGCAGGCCCAGCAATGGCACGAACCCGACCAGCAGCAGCCAGCTGCGTGCGGCGGCCGGTGTGGTGCGGCTGGGAATCCACCACAGCGCCGCCAGCCGGATCAGCCAGTCGACGATCAGCAGGGCGGTGCCGTAGGACCAGTCCATGCATCGCATCCGTCGGAGGGGGATGGATCGATTCTGCTGGCGGACGTGGGTAAAAGAAAACCCGTTTTCTCCTGCCGGCAGAAAGCCCGGTCTTTTTCCTTCTCCCCGCAAGCGGGGAGAAGGTGCCCGGAGGGCGGATGAGGGGCAGCTTCTCGCGTTTCACCGAAGCCCGAAAGCAGGAAACCCCGCCGAGGCGGGGTTTCCTGTAAGGCGCTGGATCCTCGCCTGTGCGGGGATGACGCCATGACACCGGCGAACGCGCGAGCGCGTTCGCGTCATGGCGTCACTTGATCTTGCCTTCCTTGTAGATCACGTGCTTGCGCACGACCGGGTCGTACTTCTTGATTTCCATCTTGCCCGGGGTGTTCTTCTTGTTCTTGTCCGTCGTGTAGAAGTGGCCGGTGTTGGCCGAGGAGATCAGACGGATCTTGTCGCGCTTGGATGCCATGTGTAGTTACTCCTCAGACCTTTTCGCCGCGCGCGCGCAGCTCGGCCAGAACGGAGTCGATGCCGTTCTTGTCGATGGTGCGCAGGGCGTGCGCGGACACTTTCAGCTTGACCCAGCGGTTTTCGCTGGCGACCCAGAAGCGGCGCTCGTGCAGGTTGGGCAGGAAACGACGACGGGTCTTGTTGTTGGCGTGCGAGACGTTGTTACCGGTCTGCACACGCTTGCCGGTGACTTGGCATACGCGGGACATACGCACCTCGATAGGTAATTGTGTCGCCCATAGCCCGGGAGACGGCGGCCCGGCGGACGGCCTGCAAGGCAGGTCGGACACCACGCGATACGGTAGGAAAACCGCTGCGGACACAAGCCGGAATCGCGTTTCCGGCCGCAGATCCGGTCGGGCCGGACGCAGCGAGCCGCGCATTATGCCGAGGTTTCCCTTGCGCCGCAAGCACTTAGCGCGGAAGCCGCGTAGAGCGGAGCTTGCTCCGCTGCTTTCCGGCCGGTCTCCCTGGGGCCGGATGGCGTACGGAGCCGAGCAAGCTCGGCTCTACGAGGGGTTTCGCCGCACCCGGGCGCAGGTCGGATCTTGGCCCCACATCGCGGCGCCTCCGGAGTCCGGAAGGCCTGGCCGGCGCGGTGGGCCAAGGCCCACCCTACCGGGTCAGGGCGCGGCGGCGGCCGGCTTGGACGGGCCCGCCTTGCTCTCGGCGATGAAGGCGCGGATCTGGCTCTCGAGCACCGGCAGGGTCACCGAGCCCTGCTTCAGCACGGCGTCGTGGAAAGCCTTCACGTCGAACTTCGCGCCCAGCGCCTGTTCGGCCTCGCCGCGCAGGCGGACGATGGCGATCTCGCCCAGCTTGTAGCTCAGGGCCTGGGCCGGCCAGGAGATGTAGCGGTCGACCTCGGTGGTGACTTCGTGCTCGGACAGGGCGGTGTGGTCGCGCAGGTAGGCCAGGGCCTGGTCGCGGGTCCAGCCCTTGTGGTGCACGCCGGTGTCGATGACCAGGCGCGTGGCGCGCCACATCTCGTAGGTCAGGCGCCCGAAGTCCTCGTACGGCGTCTCGTAGATGCCCATCTCCTTGCCCAGCTTCTCGGTGTACAGCGCCCAGCCCTCGCCGTACGCGGAGATGTAGTTGTCGCGGCGGAAGGCGGGCTGTTCGCCCTGTTCCTGCGCCAGTGCGGCCTGCAGGGAGTGGCCGGGCGAGGATTCGTGCAGAGTAAGCGCCGGCAGGTTGTACAGCGGGCGCGAGGGCAGGTCGTAGGTGTTCAGCCAGTAGGTGCCCAGGCCGCCGCGGCCGGCGGTCCAGAACGGCGCGATGTCGGCCGGCACCTCAACGATGGTGAAGCGCCCGCGCGGCAGCGTGCCGATGTACTTGCCGACCTCGCCGTCCACGCGCTTGGAGATCCACGCGGCGCGGTCGAGCAACTGCTGCGGCGTCTTGGCGTAGAACTGCGGATCGGTACGCAGGAAGGTCAGGAATTCGGCGAAGCTCCCCTTGAAGCCGGTCTGCTTGATCACCTCCCGCATCTCGGCCTGGATGCGTGCGACTTCCTTCAGGCCGATCTGGTGGATCTGCTCGGCGCTGAGATCGAGCGTGGTGTACTCGCGGATCTGCTGCGCGTAGAACGCCTTGCCGCCCGGCATGGCTTCGGCGGCCAGCGTGGTGCGCGCCTGGGGCACGTATTCGCTGCGGAAGAAGGTCAGCAGCGTGCCGAACGCGGGCACCACCTGCTGGCTGATCGCCTCGCGGACTTCCTTGCGCAACGCCTCCTGCTCGGCCGCCGGGATGCTGGCGGGCATTTTCTTGTACGGGGTGTAGAACGTGGACTGCTCGGGATCCTTCAGATCGGCGACCGCGGCGATCGACACATCGCGTCCGTCCAGCACCGCGCGCGGCACGGTGAACCCGCGCTCCAGGCCACTGCGCATGTTGGCGATGTGCTGGTCGAAGTAGCGCGGCACGTCGCGCAGGCGCGCGGCGTAAGCGCGGTAGTCGTCGGCGTCCTTCATCGGGCGGCGCGCCATGAACGACAGGTTCGACCAGAACGAGGAGTCGGAATTGAACGGCATCTCGTAGGCGCCCAGGCGCACCTCGTCGGCCAGGTTCTCGACCTGCGGGCGGTAGATCGCCAGGTTGATGCGGTTCTCCGGCGAGAGCGCCTTGGCGTCGATGCCGTCGAGATCCTTCAGCACCTGCTCCCACACCTTCAGCCGCGCCTGCTGCGCTTCGGCACCGACGTCCGGCAGGCGACGCTTGTCGCCGCTGGTGTCGGCGTCCTCGTCCGCCTGCCCGGTCTGTTCCTGCCGCCACTTCCATTCCTTCTCGTACAGCGCCTGGAAGCGCTTGTCGGCATCGGACGGGGCGAAGGCGAGCGCGTGCAGCGGTGCGCAGGCAAGCAGCAGGGCGGCGGTGCGGAGGTTCAAGGCAGGCATCCGGTGAAAGCGGAACCCGGATGGTAATGCAGCGGCGATGTGCCCGTCCGGGCGGCTATCCGCGTCTTTGTGGGAGCGACGTAAGTCGCGAGCTTTTTGCAGGCCACGGATCAATCGCCGCCGGTACCCGTGGAATCGGGCCGGGCCGCGAAGCCGCGTCGGCCTGGATAAACCGTCAAAGCGCGCGATTGACAGCCCCCTCAACGCTTGAAAACAGTCGAGTGAAGCATTTCGAGTCGACCGCCTCCTGTAGCTTGCTTATGGCCAGTTCTTGTTGACCAAGCGCAAGCGCGACGTATCCAGTGGAGTACGAGCGACTTGGGGAGGGGTTGCGCCCGAACCCCCACAGGCGGCACATGTGCTCGTCTTTCTGCAGAAGGACTGACAGGACGTGGGAACGCTCATCGAGTGCCGCGAACCATTCGAGCGCTGTCGACACTTGGCCTAGGACATCCTGGATGCACCACAGCAGATTCTTCCCGGAGGCGTCGATCGACCAGATTGTCTTGTCCGAGGGCGCAGCTGCGACATTTGGAAACAGGCGGCCACGGAACAGACACTCGGCTTCGTTGGGAAGCTGGATTCCACCTTTCACCTTCACGTCCCACGTTGGTGGCACGTAGAGCAGGTACTTGCCCAGGTTTACGCAGAACGAAAAGGTGTTAATGCCAATAACGTCAGCGTTGTAGCTGTTGAAAGACTGAAAATTGACGACATCGATACTGTCTTCGTGATGCCGCCAGGCTGTTCGCTGTGTGAAATGGTCAAATCCTGCGCGCTTCAGGGCAGGCCAAACAGTTTTCTTGATCTCTCGATTGACGATCTTGCTGTCCATGCCATCTGATGCGACGGGCATCACTCCTGCAGTAGTCCAGGCCTCAGCCCCTCGGGCGCAGGCGCTCGAGCACGCCGTCCAGCGTGTCCAGGTCGGTGTACTGGATGATCAGCTTGCCCTTGCCGCCGCGGCCATGCGCGATGGTCACGCGGGTGCCGAGGCTTTCGGAGAGCTCGGTTTCCAGCGAAGCGATGTCGGGCTGCGGCGCGGCCTTGGTGGGCTTGGCCTTCTTACCGGTGACCGGGACCTTGCCGGCGGCGAACTGCTGCGCGCGGTGTTCGACTTCGCGCACCGACCAGCCCTGTTCGGCGGCTTCGGAGGCGAGCTTGCTGGACAGGTCCGGCGACAGCGTCAGCAATGCGCGCGCATGGCCCATTTCCAGGCGGCGCGCTTCCAGCAGCGCGCGGATCGCCGGGGGCAGTTCCAGCAGGCGCAACAGGTTGGACACCGCGGCGCGCGAGCGGCCGACGGCTTCTGCCGCTTCGGCGTGCGTCAGCGAGAACTCGTTGATCAGGCGCTGCAGCGACTGCGCTTCTTCCAGCGGATTGAGGTCTTCGCGCTGGATGTTCTCGATCAGCGCCATCGCGATGACGGTACGGTCGTCCAGTTCGCGCACGACCACCGGCACTTCGGCCAGGCCGGCTTCCTGCGAGGCGCGCCAGCGGCGTTCGCCGGCGACGATCTCGAACTTCCCTGGCGACAGCTCGCGCACGACGATCGGCTGGATGACGCCCTGCGCCTTGATCGACTCCGCCAGCTCGGTGAGCTTGGACGCGTCCATCTGCATGCGCGGCTGGTACTTGCCCGGCTGAAGCTGCTGCACCGGCAACGTGCGCAGGGCTTCGCCCGGCTGGGCTTCCGGCGGCGGCGTCTCGGCGGCTTTCGGGCCGAGCAGGGCTTCCAGTCCGCGACCCAGGCCGCGCTTCTTCGGGGCGCTCATCACGCGTGCTCCATGTGCTGCTGTTGCTTCTTGCGGTCGGCCGCGCGGCGCAGGATTTCGCCGGCCAGGCCCAGGTAGGCGACGCCGCCACGCGAGGCGCGGTCGTAGCCGACGATGCTCTGGCCGTGGCTCGGGGCTTCGGCCACGCGCACGTTGCGCGGCACGATGGTGCGGAACACCTTGTCGCCGAAATGCGTGGTCAGCTCGCCGGAGACGGCGTTGGCCAGGTTGTTGCGGATGTCGAACATCGTGCGCAGCACGCCTTCGATCTCCAGGCCGGGATTCAGGCGCGCGCGCAGCGCATCGATGGTTTCCATCAGCGCAGACAAGCCCTCCAGCGCGTAGTACTCGCACTGCATCGGCACCAGCACCGAGTCGGCCGCGGTCAGCGCGTTGAGCGTCAGCAGCGACAGCGCCGGCGGGCAGTCGATGATGATGAAGTCGTAGTCGCCACGGATCGGCTGCAGCGCGCTCTTCAGGCGCTGCTCGCGGCCGTCGGATTCCATCAGCTGGATCTCCGCCGCGGTCAGGTCGATGTTGCCCGGCATCAGGTCGAAGCCTTCAGCGGTGGTCACCACGGCGGCCTTCGCGTCGACCTCGCCCAGCAGCACGTCGCAGGTCGAGGCTTCCACTTCGCGCTTGTCCACGCCGCTGCCCATCGTCGCGTTGCCCTGCGCATCCAGATCGACCAGCAGCACCCGCTGCGGCGCGCGTGCGAGCGCGGCGGCCAGGTTCACGGCGGTGGTGGTCTTGCCGACTCCGCCTTTCTGGTTGGCGACGGCGATGATGCGGGCCATGCGAGGGCGCCTTATCGAATCCGGGGTGAGGGGGGGATTATGCGGGCTGGGGAGCGGGCGTGCGAAATCACTCCAACGGAGGCATGGGGTCGGCGCGGTCATCGGGCGGCACTTCGCCGCGCCGTCGGCGGCAGGCGCTCAGTCATATCAAGGAGTTACACCGCCCGCACTGGGACGGTGCGGGGTCAGTCGCGACGGACGACCACCATGTGGCGCTCACCCACCAGTGCAGGCACCGCCAGCGGCTGGATCGTATCCACCGACCAGCCGGCCGGCAGGGCGGCGATCTCGTCGTCCGGGCGCACGCCCTTCATGGCGAGCAGCGCGCCACCGGGCTTCAGCAGGTGGCCACCGACCTCGATGATGCCGCTCAGCACGTCGAGCGCGCGCGCGGTCAGCGCGTCGTAGGCCTGCGGTTCGTCCAGCGCTTCGGCGCGCGATTCGGCGACGCGCGCGTTGTCCAGCTTCAGCGTGCGCACGGCCTCGCGCAGGAAGCGCGCCTTCTTGCCGTTGCTCTCGACCAGCGTCACCCGCAGGCCAGGCTTGGCGATGGCCAGCGGAATGCCGGGCAGGCCGGGGCCGGTCCCCAGGTCCGCCAGCGCGCCACCGTTCGCGGCCAGGTCGTCGACGAACGGATGCATCGCCAGCGAGTCCAGCAGATGACGGGTTACCATCTCGCGCGGGTCGCGGATGGCGGTGAGGTTGTAGGTCCGGTTCCAGCGGTCGAGCAGAGCCAGGTAGGCGAGCAGGCGCGGCGCGAGCGCATCGGCATCGAGCCCCAGCGTGCCGAGGCCGCGGTGCAGCTCGTCGCGCAGGTCGGCGGGGAAGGCGGTGTCGTTCATCGCGGCATTATCGCAGGCCGCCATGCGGCGCCGCGCGGATGCCAGGCCAGCGCCGCGCGATAGTCCCGCGCGGCGGCCCATTCGTGCAGGCGCCAGTCGTCGGCGCGGCCGAGCGCGGGGTCGCAGTCGGCCAGCCGTGCACCGTCGTCGTCGAGGCGGACATGGAAACGGTGCAGGCCGAACGAGATGCCCTGGCCGTGCGCCTTCAGCACCGCCTCCTTGGCGCACCACAGGCGCACGAAGGCGAGCACGCGCGCATCGTCGTCCAGCGACTGCAGCCAGGCGGTCTCGTCGGGATGGTAGAAGCGGCGCGCCAGTTCCATCGCGCGCGGCCGAGGCCGCAGCCGCTCGATGTCCACGCCCAGTTCGACGTCTTCGCCCAGCGCCAGCAGCAGGGCTTCGCCGCTGTGGCTCCAGCCGGTCTCCAGATGGTGCAGTGGCGCGATGAAGTGCGGGCGTCCCTGCGGATCGCGGGTGATCGGCAACGCGTGCGGTGCGACGTCCAGCACCTGTGCGAGCCGTTCGCGCGCGGCGGGCTCGCCGCGCTGGCGGGGCGCGTGCGGCAGCAACCACAGCGCGATGCCGTCCAGCCGCCAGTCGGCCGGCGCGTTGCGCCAGCTCACGTTGTCGGCCCGCATGCGTGCTGCGGCACAGCGTGCAAGCCTGTGGCGTTGGCGCTATCAAACAGGTGCACGGAGGCTTCCCCCACAGGGTTAACGACGGTTTCACGCAGTGCGTTGGAGATTGAAGCGTGCCCCGCGCCAAGGGGTCCTGTCCATCGAGGGAGAAGCGACGCAATGAATTTTCTCATCTATCTGATCGTGGGTGGCATCGCCGGCTGGCTGGCGAGCATCGTCATGAAGCGCGACGGTTCGCAGGGCATCATCCTGAATGTCGTGGTCGGCATCATCGGCGGCTTCCTCGGCGGCTGGTTGCTGCCGACCCTGGGCCTGGGCCTGGGTGGCGGCTGGGTCGGCTTCCTGCTCACCGCCTTCATCGGCGCGGTCGTGCTGCTGCTCATCGTCAACCTGCTCACGCGCGGCCGAGCGAGGTAACGGTTCCGCTGCGGCCGCGTGCGCGTTCGAGACGCACCCAAGGCCCGTGGCAATGCAAAGGCCCGGCAACCGCCGGGCCTTTGCTTGTCCTTGCAGGGGGGCTTCAGCCCCGACCAGAATCCACTGTTGCTTCGGGGAGGGAGCGTGCCGCGGAGTGGTCTAGGACGGACCGTTGCGGTCGGGGCTGAAGCCCCTCCTATCGCGTGACGTCAGCTACCCAGCCGCACCCATGCCGGTGCGTGGTCGCTCGGGCGCTCCCAGGTCCGTGGTTCGCGGTCGATGCCGGATTCCACCGCGCTCGCACGCAGCGCATCGGACACCAGCGTCAGGTCGATGCGCAGGCCCAGGTTGCGGCGCAGGCCGCCCATCCGGTAGTCCCACCAGCTGTAGACGTTGGCTTCGTCGCTGTGCAGGCGGAACGCATCGTGCAGGCCCAGCGCGTAGAGCCGCTGCAGGGCAGCGCGCTCGGCGGTGGAGGTCAGGATGTGGTCGTCGTTCCACACCTTGGGGTCGAAGACGTCGCGGTCGTCCGGCGCGATGTTGAAATCGCCCATCACCACCAGTTTCGGATGCGCCTGCAGTTCGGCGGCGACCCAGTCGTGTACCGCGTCCAGCCAGCGCAGCTTGTAGGCGTACTTGTCGGTGCCGACATCCTGGCCGTTGACCACGTACAGGTTGATGACACGCACCTCGCCGACGGTGGCGGCGATCACGCGCTTCTGTTCGTCCTCGAAGCCGGGAATGCCCACCTGCACGTCGCCGACCGGCTCGCGCGACAGCAGCGCCACGCCGTTGTAGGTCTTCTGTCCGGCGAACACGCTGCGGTAGCCCGCCTCCGCCAGCGCGGTGTCGGGAAACTTGTGATCCTCCAGCTTGGTTTCCTGCAGGCCCACGACATCCGGCGCGAACGCGCCCAGCCATTGCGTGAGGTGCGGCAGGCGCACGTTGAGCGAGTTGACGTTCCAGCTGGCGATCTTCATGGCGGGGATTCTATGCGAGGAGGACGGTCACGCGCCCGCTGGGTCGTCGACGGTCGTCGTTGCGTGGCCGGCGCCCTCGCCGTCGCGCATCAGTCGCGCGGCCATCCAGGCGGCAATCAGCATCATCGCCATGCCGAACACCGCGATGGCACGCATGGCATCGGTGAAGGCGGTGCGCGCGGTATCGGCGATGGCCGCTCCCGCCGCGCCACCGACTTCGCCGGCGACGGTGACGGCACCACCCAGTGTCGACAGCGCACGTGTCGTGTCCGCATCGGGCAGCGTCGCCGGCAATGCCGGGTCCAGCCACAGCCGGTACGCCAGCATGCCGAGGCTACCCAGCACGGCGATACCGAGCGCACCGCTGAGTTCGGCACTCGTCTCCGCCAGCGCCGACGCCGCGCCCGCGCGCTCCGGTGGTGCGGTAGTGATGATCAATTCGTTGCCGACGGTGAACACGGGCGCCATGCCCAGGCTCATCGCCAGCATGCCGGCGATCAGGATCCACAAGCCATGCGGCGGCGTGACCAACGCGGTGATGCCGAAGCCGACCGCAGCGAACAGCAGGCCACGCACCATCACCCGCCGTGCGCCCCAGTGGCGCGCCAGCCGTGGCGCCAGCAGCGAGCCGACCGTGAAGCACACTGACCAGGGGATCGTCGCGACGCCGGCCTGCAGCGGCGTCAGCCCGAGCACCAGCTGCAGGTACTGGGTCATGAAGATGTACACGCCCATCATCGACAGGCCCGCCAGCGCATAGGCGACGATGGCGGCGGAGAACGCCGGCCGGCGGAACAGCGTGACGTCCAGGAAGGGATACGCCAGGTGCTTCTGCCGGCGCACGAACAGCGCGCCCAATGCCACGCCCGCCAGCAGCACCGCGACGCCACGCGGATCCATGCCGTACTCGGCGATTCGCTTCAGCCCATAGACAACCGCCAGTACCGCGGACAGCGACTGCGCCATGCTGGCCGGGTCGAGCTTGCCGGCGTCGGGGTCCCGGTATTCCGGCAGCAGTTTCGGCCCCAGGACGAGCAGCAGCACCATCACCGGCACTGCGGCCAGGAACGCCGCGCCCCACCACCACCATTGCAGCAGCAGGCCGCCGACCAGTGGGCCGATGGCGCCACCGACCGAGAACGCCGCGATCCATACGCCGATCGCGAACTGGCGTTCGTGCTCGTCATGGAACATGTTCCGGATCAGCGACATCGTCGACGGTGCGAGCGTGGCGCCCGCCACGCCCAACAGCGCACGCATCGCGATCAGCATCTCCGCGCTGCGCGAGAACGCCGCCAGCACCGAGGCCACCGCGAAGGCCGCCGCACCTATCAGCAGCAGCTTGCGCCGCCCGATGCGGTCGCCCAGCGTACCCATCGTCATCAGGAAGCCGGCCACCAGGAAGCCGTACACGTCGACGATCCACAGCAGCTGGCTGGCGCTGGGGTCGAGCTCGGCGCTGATCGCCGGCAGCGCCAGGTTCAGCACCGTCAGGTCCATCGCATAGACCATGCAGGGCAGGGCGATGATGGCCAGCCCGATCCATTCGCGACGGGTGGCTTTGGCGGGGATGGTCGTGGTCGACATGCGGGTCCGTCGGTGGCGTGTCATCCCGTTCGACGAACGGGGATGGCGTATTTCGACGAAGGATACCGATCCGCGTCAGGTGCCTTCCATGTCTACCCGGATATGCGGGCAATGTCCCGCCAGGTCCCGCGCCCACTCGATGGCGTCGTAGGGAACGCCACGCTCGGACGGGAAACGCAGTGGTGCATCGTCGTGGTCGTACAGGAGAATCCGGTCGTCGCTCTCGTCTGCGCGCCGCACGCGGATCCGCGCGATCCGGTCCAGTGCGATCGCGTGTTCGCCGGGTGCGATCTCGTCGTCCCACCACCATAGCGTGCGCGCCTCGAGGTCCAGCCGGCTGCCCCAGCGACGCACATGCACCAGCATCGCCAGCGCGGTGCCGGCGAACACGAACCCCATCACGAAGGCCACCGGTACCAGCCACGGCGCGCACTGCCGTCCGCTGGCATCGCAGTTGCTGGCCGGATCGAGGGTCAGTCCTGCGTACACGAACATCGCGCCGACCAGCAGCATGCCGTAGACGCGGAGATCGCGCCGGCTGGTGCTGGCCTGCCGCAGCTTGCGCATGGTGCTAGCGGATGATGAAGTCGATGAACCGCGCGACCTTCGAATACGGCGGCTTCAGCAGGTCGCTGCCTGCGCGGCGCGGTTGCCACAGCACCGGCAGCGCCTTGCTCATCGCGTCGAAGCCGGCGCGGCCGTGGTAGGCGCCCATGCCGCTGGGGCCGATGCCGCCGAACGGCAGCGCGTTGATGCCGAAATGCAGCACGGTGTCGTTGACCGTGACGCCGCCAGCCAGCGTCGTGCCGAGGATCTTTTCCACCCGCGCGCGGTCGTGGCTGAAGGGATACAGTGCCAGCGGCCGGTCGTGTGCGTTGACGTAGGCGATGGCCTCGTCCAGCGACTCGACGGTGCGGATCGGCAGGATGGGGCCGAAGATCTCGTCCTGCATGACCTTCGCATCGTCGCCTGGCTCGATGACGACCGTCGGTGCGAACAACCGCTGCGCGCGGTCGTGTTTCGGCGCCAGCGGAACGACCTCATGCCCGCGCTGACGGGCGTCGTCCAGATAGCCTTCCAGCCGTGCGAACTGGCCGTCGTTGATGATGCGGGTGAAGTCGCCGGCCTCGGACAGGTCGCCATAGCGCGCCGCGACCTGGTCGCGCAGCGCCTGCACCAGCGCATCGCGACGCTGGCGGCCGACCAGCAGCACGTAGTCGGGCGCAATGCAGGTCTGCCCGCCGTTGAACCACTTGCCGGTCGCCAGCCGCGCGGCCGCCTGGTCCACCGGGAAGTCGTCGCAGACGATGGCGGGCGACTTGCCGCCGAGCTCCAGCGTCAGCGGCGTCAGGTTCGGTGCGGCGGCGGCCATCACCTTGCGGCCCACCGCCGTGGAGCCGGTGAACACCAGATGGTCGAACGGGAGGGCAGCGAACGCGCCCGCCACCTCGGCACCGCCGGCGGCGACGCTGACGCGTTCCGGCGGGAACACCTCCGCGAGCAGCGAGCGCAGGAACGCGGTCGTGCGCGGCGTGTGTTCCGACGGTTTCAGGTACACGTGGTTGCCCGCGGCGATGGCGGTCGCCAGCGGAATCAGCGCCAGGTTGACCGGATAGTTCCACGGCGCGATCACGCCGACCACACCGACGGGTTCCTGCCGGATCTCCGCGCGCGCTGGCCAGAAGCGCCAGCCCACGCCGACCCGCTTCGGCTTCATCCAGCGGCGCAGGTGCGAGGCGAGGTGGTCGATCTCGTTGAGCACGGTCATGCCGTCGGCGATCAGGGTTTCATGCCGCGAGCGGTGGCCGAAATCGGCGGCGACGGTATCCGCCATCTCCGGCAGCCGGCGCTTCAGCGCGTCGCGCAGCCGCTGCAGGTCGTCGCGACGCTGGGCGTAGTCCGGCTTGCGCGCCTGCCAGGTGTCGCGCAGCCGCTGCAGCACGGGGGCAAGGTCGCCGACCGGCGTATCGCCGTCGGGGGCGCGGGTGCCGTTGCCGGCGGGAGAGGCGGCGTCCGCGGTGGCGGCCGCGATCGCGGCGTTGGCGGCGGTGATGGCCGCGTTCGCGGCGGTCGTGGCGGCGTGCGGAGAGGTCGTCATGGGGCGAGTGTATGCCGTCGTTCCGGAGCCGGCGCACTACAATCCGGGCATGGACCCGAATCTGACCGCCCTGCGCCCCTACCTTGACCGCTTTCCCGTCCTCGGGCCGCGCGTCTACGTCGACCCGGCCGCCACCGTCATCGGCGATGTCGAACTGGCCGAGGACGTCTCGATCTGGCCGGGCACCATCCTGCGCGGCGACGTCAACTTCATCCGCGTCGGCGCGCGCACCAACGTGCAGGACGGCACCATCGTCCATGTCAGCCACCACAGCCCGTACAACAAGGCCGGCTATCCGACCCTGATCGGCGCCGACGTCACCATCGGCCACGGCACCATCATCCATGCCTGCACCATCGAGGACCTGTGCCTGATCGGCATGGGTGCCTGCATCCTCGACGGGGCGACGGTGAAGAAGCATGGCTTCCTCGGTGCCGGCGCGATCCTCGGACCGGGCAAGGTGGTCGGCGAGGCCGAGCTGTGGTTGGGCAATCCCGCCCGCCTCGTGCGCGTGCTTTCGGACAAGGAGATCGAGAGCCTGCATTACTCGGCGGCGCACTACGTGAAGCTGAAAGACCGTTACCTGCAGCCCACACCGACTGCGGCATGATGGCGCGCGGCGCGCTCCGCGCCGACTGGGAGACCCGCATGGCCTGGAAACCGGACGGCTACACCTCGGTGGCCCCGTATCTCGTGGTCGATGGTGCGCAGCGCACCATCGACTTCCTCGTCACGGTGTTCGGCGCCGAACCGCTGCGCATGCATCCGATGGGCGATCGCCTCGGCCACGGGGAAGTCCGCATCGACGATACCGTGCTGATGCTGGCCGATGGCATGGACGGCTGGCCGCCCATCGCCAGCCACGTGCATCTCTACGTGCCGGATGTCGATGCGACGTGGGAGCGCGCGCTCACGGCCGGTGCCGAGCCGGTGCAGGCGCCGGAAGAGAAGGGCGACGGCGACCGTCGTTGCGGCTTCCGCGATGCCGGTGGCACCACGTGGTGGATCTCCACGCAGGTCGGGTGAGCGCGGACGATCAGCGCGACGGCGGCAACCGGCGGTCGACCGCCAGGAACGCGAACGCCGTTGCCAGTGCCGCCACCAGGATGACGGCCACGGTGATGCTCACCTGTCCGTAGCCGAGGGTGTCGGCATTGAGGAACGGATACGGATACCAGCCCGTCATCGCGCCATGCACCATCGTGTAGGCCAGCCAGGCGACCGGCCAGACGAATGCCCAGCGGATCGTGCGTCCGTCGATCCGCGGCCGCGGGCCCAGCAACAGCCAGCCGAGCAGCGTCCACACCGGCGAGAACTGGTGGAAGCCGGCATTGATCCAGATGCCGATGCCGCTGGGGTGTACCAGTCCGGACAGCAGCGTGGCGAACACCACGCCGGTCACTGCGATGCCCAGCAACGCATCGAGTCGCAGCACGCGCCACACCGGGCCGTCGCGGTCGGGCCGGATCACCAGGCTGATGGCCGCCGCCAGCACCAGCAGGTTGCTCTGCACGGTGAAGTAGCTGAAGAACCGCAGCAGCTTCATCGCCAACGGGACCGGCGCGGCCGCCGTCGTCGTATTCACGTCCTGTCCGCCGCTCACCAGCAGGACCAGCTGCGCGACCACCGTCGCGGACACCACCAGGGCGAGGACCAGGTTCCAGACACGCTGCATGCGACGTCTCCTAGCTGAGGGAAAGCGTGATCGGTGCCGTTGCGCGCTCGAGCGCCGACAACAGGGCCATCGCCTCGGCGCGATTGGCCCCGCACATGTCGGCGCCGGGCTTCAATGTGCCGCAGAACGCAGGCCGTTCGGGGTGGCCGAACAGCCGGCAGCGCAGGGCGTCATCCAGTTGCACGCACGGCACGCCGGCCGGCTTGCCCTGCGGCATACCCGGAATCGGCGAGGTGATCGAAGGCGCGATGCAGCAGGCCGCGCACCCCGACCGGCAGGAGATGACGATATCCACGATGGCGCGAAGTGTAGGGCCTGGCTGGGCAAGGATGGCGCGTCCGGCTAAAGTCGGCAGGCATTGGGGAAGGCGCATGGACAGCGGGACACACGGGTTCCACCACATCGATCCGGTCGCTGCCGGCACACCGTCCCGGAGACGTTGCCCGTGGTGAGTGGCTGATGCTGGATACCTATCGCGAAGTCGTCACGCCCGAGGGCGTGGGACTGCACCTGCCGGCGGCCGGCCCGGTGCCGCGCGCGCTGGCGTGGGGCATCGACCTGGGCATCCGGCTCGCCATCATCTTCGTCATGGCGATGCTGCTGGCGCTGTTCGGCGAGGCCGGTGCCGGCCTGCACCTGATCGTGATGTTCCTGGTGTTCTGGGCGTACCCGATCGTGCTGGAGTCGGTCTGGCGCGGGCAGACCCCCGGCAAGAAGGCGCTCGGCCTGCGCGTGGTGTCGGCCGACGGCGCGCCGGTGGGCTGGCTGGCGGCGATCACCCGCAACCTGCTGCGCACGGTCGACATGCTGCCGTTCGGGTATGCCGCCGGCCTGGTCGCGTGCCTGGCCGATCCGCATGCGCGTCGCCTGGGCGACATGGTCGCCGGCACGCTGGTGGTCCATGCCGGTCGTGAGCGCAGCCATGCGCCGGCGCCGGTCAACACGGTGTTCGTGCCGCCGGCCCAGCTGTTGCCGGAGGAGCAGGGCGCGATCGTCGCGTTCGCCGAACGCGCGCCGCAGCTGACGCCCTCGCGCCAGGAGGAACTGGCCAACCTCGCCCAGCCCATCACCGCGGCGCAGGGACAGGCCGGCGTGCAGCGTCTGTACGGCATGGCCAACTGGCTGCTGGGGCGGCGATGAGGCAGGAGCAGTTCGTCGCGCGGCACCAGGCCGAATGGCTCGCCTTCGAGTCGTGGCTGCACGCGCGTGGCGGGAATGCGCGACGCGCGCGCGGCGAGCGCAACACCGGCGAGCTGACCGACGAGGACGTGCCGGCGCGGTACCGCCGCATCTGCCAGCACCTCGCCCTCGCGCGCCGGCGCGGCTACAGCCCGGTCGTGGTCGACCGCCTGCAGGCGCTGATGCAGCAGGGCCACGGCGTGCTGTACCGCACGCCGCCGCCGCGCTGGCAGCGCGCCCTGCGTTTCCTGCTGGCGGAATTCCCGCGCCTGGTGCGCAGCGAGGCCGGCTGCATGTGGGTGGCGGCGGTGGTGTTCGTGTTCCCGCTGGTGCTGATGTTCGTGTTGCTGCAGTTCCGGCCGGAGCTGGTGTACAGCATCGTCTCGCCCGAGCAGGTGGCGATGTGGGAGCGCATGTACGACCCGAACGACGCGCGGCATGCGCTCGGCCGCGAAAGCGGAACCGACTGGCAGATGTTCGGCCACTACATCTGGAACAACATCGGCATCGGCCTGCGCACGTTCGCCGGCGGCCTGCTGGCCGGCGTGGGCGCGCTGTTCGTGCTGATCGTCAACGGCATCAGTATCGGCACGGTGTTCGGTCACCTGCAGCAGATCGGTTCCGGCGACCCGCTGTGGCGCTTCGTCTGCGGGCACGCGCCGTTCGAACTGACCGCCATCGTGCTGGCCGGCGGGGCGGGCCTGCGGCTCGGCCTGAGCCTGGTGGCGCCGGGGCGCCTGCGGCGTATCGACGCGCTGGCGCGTGCGGGCGCGAAGGGTGCCAGGCTGTGCCTGGGCGTGGCGTTCATGCTGCTGGTGGCGGCGTTCATCGAAGCCTTCTGGTCGTCGACGCAATCCATCCCCGCCGTCGTGAAGTACAGCGTGTCCGGCGTGCTGTGGACGCTGGTGGCGCTGTGGCTGGGACTGGGCGGGCGCGGGGTGGCCGATGAGGATTGAGCAGCTGACGGTCCGCCTGCGCGCACGCTCCGACTGGGAAGCCATCGAGCTGGGCATGGCGCTGGTGCGCGGGCATGCCGGGGCGATCTGGACACCCTGGCTCTGGCTGACGCTGCCGGTGTTCGCACTGCTGAACCTCGGCGCATGGTGGATCGACCGGTTCTGGTTGGCGGCGCTGCTGATGTGGTGGCTGAAGCCGGCCTTCGACCGTATCCCGCTGTACGTGATGTCGCGCGCGGTGTTCGGCAGCGTACCCGCGACGCGCGAAACGCTGCGCGCGCAGCTCCGCTGGGGCGTACGCACGTTGCCGCACCTGCTCACGTGGCGCCGCCTCAGCCCGGTGCGCTCGCTGTACATGCCGATCGACCTGCTGGAGGGCGTGCAGGGCGACCGGCTGCGCCAGCGCCGCAGCGTGCTCGGCGGACAGGCCTATGGCACGGCGATCCTGCTGACCTGGATCTGCCTGGTGTTCCAGGGGGTGCTCGTGCTGGGCGGCCTCCTCGCGGTGGTCATGTACCTGCCGCAGGACCTGCTGCCGGACAGCGTGCAGGCGGCCTTCCGCGTGGCGGCCATCGAATGGAACGCCTGGTTCAAGCTCGCCTGGAACGCCTTGCTGTGGGCGGCGATCAGCGTGATCGAGCCGTTCTACGTCGGCGCCGGCTTCGGCCTGTACCTCAACCGTCGCACGCAGATCGAGGCGTGGGATCTGGAGATCGTGTTCCGCAAGCTGCGCGCACGGCTGGCGGCCGCCGCGCCGATGGTGCTGGTCGCGAGCCTGTGGCTGGGCATGGTCGGCACGGCCGGGGCACAGGAGCGGCATGGAGCGCCGCCGGTGGCCGCGGACGCGCCGGTCGCTACCGGCGAAGACGGCAAGCCGGTGCCACCGACGCTGCCGATCGTGTTCGGCGACCAGCGCGTCGATGACCGTACGTTCCGCGAGGCGGCCGACCGGGCGTATCGCGATCCGCTGCTGGGCCGCCGCCAGGTGCAGTCCGGCTGGGAGCGGCGCAACCCGCAGGAAAGGGACACGAAGGAACCGCACGATCTCGACAACGCCTGGCTCTCGGGCATCGGCAAGACACTGGCCTTCATCGGCGAGTGGGGCCTGTGGCTGGTGGCGGGCGTGCTGGTGCTGGTGGTGCTGGCGACGGTGCGCTACTGGTGGCCGTGGATGCGCGGCATCGCGAGATCGCCGGTGGCGCCTCCCGACGCACCGCAGTCCGATGCGCTGGTGTTGCCCGAGGCGCTGCCCGACGACATCGCCACGGCCGCGCGCGCGCTGTGGCGCGACGGTCGCCGGCGCGATGCGCTGGCGCTGCTCTACCGCGCCAGCGTGGAAAGCATGAGCCAGCGCGTCGACCTCGTGCTGCCACCGGGCGCCACCGAGGCCGAATGCCTGCGTGCCTCGCGGCGCCTGCCATTGGCCGAGGACCGCCATGTGTTCGCGCGCATCGTGCGCACCTGGCAGTACGCCGCCTATGCCGAACGGCTGCCCGGCGAGGACGAGTTCGACGCCCTGGTCGGCGATCTGCAGCAGCGCTACGGGTGGGCGTCGTGACGTCCGCGCGCCGCAACGGCCGGGTGGCGGGTGCGACGCTGGTGGTCGTGCTGCTGCTGGCGACGCTCGTCGGCCTGTGGTTCCGCCACACCTTCCATCGCGTCGAGAAGACCGTGTACCTGCCGCCGACCGGCGAAGCGGCGTACAACCCGCTGTACGCGCTGGCGAAGACGCTGGAAGCCGATGGCGTGAAGGTCGATGTGCGCCAGCGCCTGATGCTGGACGACCACCCCATGGCGAGCCGCGACACGCTGCTGCTGTTCAACGATCCCCGCGTGCTGTCGCCGTCCGACGCCGAACGCCTGCTGGCGTGGGTGGAGGAAGGCGGCCATCTGCTGATCCGCACGCCGGCCTATTCGCCCGGCGACGCCACGACGGGGCCGGATGCGCCGCAGGCCGCGATGCTGGACCAGGTGTCGGCCTGGCTGGTGGACGAAACCCCTTCGTGCGAGGACTTCCAGGTGGAAGGCGAGGGCCATCACGTGGAGTTCTGCCGTGGCCGGCGCTTCGCCTTCGACGATACCGTGCCCGAACTGGCGTGGGGCGACCTGAAGCACGGTTACGTGTACGCCCGCGTGGCGGCGGGCGAAGGGCACGTCGACATCCTGGCCGATTTCGATTTCCTGACCAATACCGCCGCGCGCGGCTTCATGCAGGAGGCGCTCGACACACCGCCCGACGGCGGCCTGCGCGACGGTCCCCATCGCGCGCTGGCGCGGCAGGTGCTGGCGCCCAACTACCGCCAGGGCACCATGCACCTGGTCTACGCGGCGGAGATGCCGTCGCTGTGGCGCACGCTGTACCTGCAGGGCTGGATGGTGTGGGCGCCGCTGCTGCTCGCGCTGGCCGCCTGGCTGTGGATGCGCATGCAGCGCTTCGGCCCGCCGGTACCGTCGCCGGCCGGCGAACGCCGCTCGCTGCTCGAACACGTCCGCGCCAGCGGCGAACACCTCTACCGTTACGGCCGCGGCGTGATGCTGTATTCCGCGGTCCGGCAGGCCTTCCTCGCGCGCCTGCGCCGGCGCGATCCGGTCGCCGCGGCCCTCAGCGGCGAGCCGCAGGTCGCCGCCATCGCCGAGCGCACCGGCCAGCCGGCCGACCGCATCCGCACCGCCCTCAACGTTCCTGCCTCGCACGACCGGCAGGCCTTCCGTGACCGCATCGCCCTGTTGATCCAACTGAGAAACCGCCTATGAACGACGAGACCGCCGCCGCGCCGCCCGCGCTCCCGCCGACGCCGCGCAATACCCTGTCCGAGCGCGTCGAGGCCGTGCGCGAGGAAGTCTCGCGCGCCTTCATCGGCCAGCCCGACGTGCTGGACCAGATCCTGATCGCACTGCTCGCCGGCGGCCACGTGCTGATCGAGGGCGTGCCCGGGCTGGGCAAGACCCTGCTGGTGCGTGCGCTGGCGCAGGCGCTGGAGCTGACCTACGCGCGCGTGCAGTTCACGCCCGACCTGATGCCGAGCGACGTCAGCGGCCATGCCGTCTACGACCCGAAGACCGAAAGCTTCCAGATCCGCCGCGGCCCGGTGTTCACCAACATCCTGCTGGCCGACGAGATCAACCGCGCCCCGGCCAAGACCCAGTCCGCGCTGCTGGAAGTGATGCAGGAAGGGCAGGTCACGATCGAAGGCACGTCGTTCCAGCTGTCGCCCCCCTTCATCGCGCTCGCCACGCAGAATCCGGTGGAGCAGGAAGGCACCTATCCGTTGCCGGAAGCGCAGCTGGACCGTTTCCTGCTGAAGGTGCTGATCGACTATCCGGCACTGGAGGACGAGAAGCGCATGGTCGATGCCATCACCACCGGGCGCACCGCCGCCGACTTCGATCTCTCGCAGGTGAAGCGCGTGCTTGGCGCCGCTGACATCGCCGCGATGCAGCGCGAGACCGCCGCCGTGCGCGTGGATCCGGAAGTCGTCGACTACGCCGTGCGCATCGTCGCCGCCACCCGCAAGTGGCCCGGCATCGCGCTGGGCGCCGGTCCGCGCGGCAGCATCGCGCTGATCCGTGCGGCGCGCGCTCAGGCGGTACTGCAGGGACGCGATTTCGTCACCCCGGACGACGTGCGCGACATCGCACGGCCAGCCTTGCGTCACCGCATCACGCTGGCGCCCGAGTTGCAGATCGAAGGCCAGTCGCCCGATGACGCGCTGCGTGCGCTGCTGGCGAAAGTGGACGCACCCAGGAAATGATCGTCTGCGCTGTCGCCACCGGCCTCGTGACCAGCTCTCTACCCCGCGCGCGGGGGAGGGCTGGGGTGGAGGCGCGCGACCAACGTGATGGGGTGCTGACGCATTGGTCCTTCGTTCGCCCCCATCCCAACCTTCCCCCGCAGGCGGGGGAAGGGGCGCGTCCATGAGATTTGTGCCGCTGCTGTCGCTGCTTGTCGGAAGTGGGCGCTCGCGGCCCACGCTCGTCCACGCGATCTGCTCCCTCCCCCGCGCGCGGGGGAGGGCCGGGGTGGGGGCGCGCGACCAACCTGATGGTGTGCATACGCATCCGTTCTCCGTTTGCCCCCCTCCGGACCTTCCCCCGCAGGTGGGGGAAGAGGCGTGCCCATGAGGCCAGCGCCGCTGCTGATCGTGCTGATCGCCTGCTGGGGCCTGGCCGGCCTGGCCGTACCCTTCCTGGGATGGCCGCTGTGGCAGTGGCAGCTGGCGGGTGCAGTGATGCTAGTGGTTGCGGCACTGGATGCCTGGTGGCTGCGCACCCGGCCCACGCCGGACACCGTGCGCGAGGTGCCAGAGGCGCTGCCGCTGGGCATCGAACGCGACGTCGCGCTGTTGTTCGAGTCGCGGGTGAAGCAGCGGCTGGAGGTATTCGACCTGCATCCGGGCGACTGGACATCGACCGGCCTGCCGCGCCGGCTGACGCTGGCCCCGATGTCGGCGACCCGCATCACCTACCGCCTGCGTCCCGCGGCGCGTGGCGACGCGCACTTCGAGGGTGTGCAGCTGCGCCTGCGTTCCGCGCTGGCGCTGTGGCGGCAGTCGCGCGTCGCCGGCGCGCCGCAACGGGTGCGTGTGTACCCGAACTTCGCGCCGCTGACGCGCTTCGCGCTGTTCAGTGCCGAACAGGCGTCGCGGCTGGTGGGCGCGCACCTCAAGCGGCGGCGTGGCGAAGGTACCGACTTCCACCAGATGCGTGAGTACCGCGTCGGCGACAGCCTGCGCCAGGTCGACTGGAAGGCCACCGCACGCTCGCGCAAGCTGATCTCGCGCGAGTACCAGGACGAGAAGAACCAGCAACTGGTGATGCTGATCGACACCGGCCGCCGGATGATGGCGCGCGAGGACGAACTGGGGCATTTCGACCACGTGCTCAACGCATCGCTGGTGGTGTCGTACCTGGCATTGCGGCAGGGCGACGGCGTGGGCCTGTTCGCCGCCGGTGGCGACAGCCGCTGGGTCGCGCCGCAACGCGGCATGGCCGCCATCGATACGCTGCTGCGTGCCAGCTACGACCTGCAGCCGCGCCCGGTGGCTACCGACTACCTGGCCGCCGCCACCGAACTCAGCCTGCGGCAGCGCCGTCGCGCGCTGGTGATGCTGGTCACCAACGTCCGCGACGAGGACATCGACGACCTGCTGGCCGCCGTCCGCCTGTTGCAGAAGCGGCACCTGGTCTGCGTGGCCAGCCTGCGCGAGACGTCGCTGGACGATGCCCTCGACCAGGAGGTGCACGACCTGCAGGGTGCGATCCACGCCGGCGCGGTCGCCCGCTACCGGGAGCAGCGCACGGCGGCGCACGATGCGCTGCGCAGCCATCGCGTGATGGTGCTCGACGTCACCAGCGACGAACTGCCGGCCGCGCTGGTGGAGCGCTACCTGGCGGTGAAGCGCGATGGTGTGCTGTAGTGGCGGCCATGCGCCCGCTCGCTACGCCGCTCGTCCTCGTCGCGCTGTGTCTCGGTGCGGGGCGTGCGCACGCCACGGACGTCGAACGCATCCGGTTGCAGTCGACGGAGGTCGTCGTCGAGATCACGCCGGCCTTGGGCGGCCGTGTGCTGCATGCCGGGCGCGTCGATCGTCCCAACCTGATCAGGACCGGCGAACCCGTCGCGTCGCAACCGACGCCAGCCGTCTCGGCGGACGCGGACGACATCGGCTACCTGGGGCACGACGTGTGGCTGGGACCGCAGAGCGGCTGGTGGTCCGACCAGGACGCGAATCCATCGCGCCGGGCGGCGAAGGCGGTGTGGCCGCCGGACCCGTACCTGGCGTTCGCGGAGACGCGCGTGGTCGCGCGTTCGCCCGAGCGGCTGGTGCTGGAGGGCATCGACAGCCCCGTCACCGGCGTGCGGCTGCTGAAGTCGTTCGCGTTCGATCCGTCCGATCCGTCCACCCTCATCGTGACGGCGACCGCACGCAACATCCGCGGACGTCCTGTCGCGCGCGACCTGTGGTTCAACACGCGTACGTCCGCCGCCACCCGCGTGTACGTGCCGGTGGCCCATGCGCGCGACGTGCGCGTCGAAGGCGAGGATGGCGCCGTGCCTGCGTGGCGGATCGAGCGTGGTGTGTTCGCGTTCCAGCCCGCATCGCCGGATCTTCCGATGCGCCGCGGCAAGGTGTTCCTGCAGCCGTCGGCCGGCTGGATGGCGGGGTTCGCCCACGGACAGGCGTTCGTCATCCGCTTCGATCACCACCCGCGCGCCGCCATCCATCCCGAGCACGGCCAGGTCGAGCTGTATCTGGACCATGCCGGTGACGTCCAGGCCGGCCTGCTGGAGATGGAAGTGCACGCGCCGTTCCGCACCCTCGCCGCCGGCGATGCGATGCAGGCCCAGGAACGCTGGACCCTGCTGGCGTACGACGGACCGGACATGCAGGAGGCGCAGGTCGCCTTCCTGTGCGAACGCCTGGCGCTCTGCGTCGCGCCCGACTGACCGCCGCGCGTCAGCGCGATGCGTCGATGCCCTTGCCCGTCGCCGCCCACCAGAGGCCGCCGTACAGGTGTGCCAGGTACGACGGGTCGTCGTACAGCGCCGGCGTGTGTCCCAGCGCGGTGACGAACACGCGGCCGCCGTCATAGGTGTGGTACCAGGCGACCGGGTGGTCCTTGCCCATGCCGCGGGCGGTCTGGCCGGGCCAGATGCGGGTGGGGTCGTAGCTGGTTTCGTCGACGCTGAGCACGGTGCGCAGGCCGCGCGTGACCGGGGCGTTGAACTCGTACCACTCGTCCGTCCATACCCAGCGCGACGGCAGGCCGAACGTGGCGGGGAACGCCGGATCTTCCACGCGCACGGTGGCGGTCTGCACCATCGGATGGATGCGGAAGGTCCGGCCGATCAGGCGCTCGAACCACGGCCAGTCGCCGGGCGGATTGAAGATCAGCGCGCGATGCACGGCCATCACGCCACCGCCGGTGCGGACGTAGGCTTCCAGTTTCGCGCGCTGTTCGCCCTTCAGCTCGTCGCCGGGCGTATTGAGCAGCACGATGGCGGCATAAGGCGACAGGTCGCCATCGAAGGGCGTGCTGTTCCACGACCAGGCCAGGTCGAAGCCATGCATCTGCGCCATGCGCTCGAACTGCGGCTTGGCGACCACGGCGTAGTCATGGTGGTAGCGGTTGGGGATGGCGACCACCAGCACCTTGAACTGGCCCTGCGCGAACGCGGAGGGCGCCAGGGAGGCGAGGCAGAGGAGCGTCAGCAGCAGGAAGCGTTTCATCCGGCGATGCTAGCCGGCGCGCCTGCCGCCAGGCGTCGCCGCGCTATTCCGTTTTCAGCGATGGCTATGCGGATATGGCCTAGGCCGCGCGCGTGGCCTGCATCGCCTTGCAGGCACCCCAGGCCAGCATCACCAGGCCGGCCGCGGAGACGACACCGATCAGCATGCCGACGGCACTGAACAGACCCATCATGCTGCTCACCGAGGCATAGCCGTCGGTGGCGTTGTTGATCACCCATGCCTGCCACACGCTCATCACGCCGCGCAGCAGGGTGGTCAGCAGCATCAGCGAAATGCCGGCCAGCGCCAGCTTGCGACCCGGCGCCGGCGGCGCCCACATCGCCAACATCGCGGCACCGGCCACGCAGGCCAGCAGTTCGGGCAACTGGTAGCCGAGCATCGTCAGCATCTGGGTGAGGAATCCGTCCACGGTTGTACTCCGATAGGTGCATGGGGCCGTGTTCAGCCACGGCACGAAGCTGTCACTCGTTTGGATCGCTACTCACTCGTTGCGGCGTCTGACTCGGTGTTCTTCGTGGATTCCTTTTTCTGCTGTGCTTTGGCATTCCTCGTCGCCGCCTTTTTGAGACGTTGCTGTGCGTCTTTCACTTTGTCGCCATCCAGAACCTCCCGCTTGAGAATCTCGTTATTGAGGAGATCTGCGATGCTTTCGGCCTCGATCTTCAGGTCGGGAAAGTAGCGCCTCATTTCACGGCGAATAACGCTGGTGACGGCGTCGCCGAGAATGACTTGAGCGACCGTAAACTTGTTCAGCACAGAGATGTGCTGGTGGTAGACGCCCATCGCATCTGTCGTTAGCCCCTCTCGGCAAAGAAGGAATAGCTTGCGCTGATCATCTTCATTCTTGAGGTTGAGGTCCGGTAGGCAAAAAGAAGATACGTGCTCGTAGTCGACGGGCTGTCCGAATTTGATCTTGTACAGTCGCCACTCAAGAGAATTGGTCAGCACGATCCACTCGATCCCCTCGTGGGCGCCGTAATTGATGGCTTGACGTAGATGGTTGTCATTGAGAGCCAAGGCCGCAGCTTTGACCTCGATCAGGATCCTGATCTTTCCTTCGACCTTGACCGCCAAGTCGCAAAACGTACCCCGAATCTGCTGCTCGCTGGTCAACTCGTTGTACTTATCGAAACCGAAAATCTCTGCAAGCATGTCCTTCACGAGGGTGACGGTATCGGCTTCCGAGACGTCCTTCGTTTTGTGGGACACCGCGACGCCGACCAGGTTCTTCACTGCAGCGGGCCACCGGTCCGAGACCTTCTTTGGAATCTTCAGCATGTACTCTCCTTGAGTTATCAACGTTCCACTTGCCTATTGCGCTCAATCCGCCGTCACCAGCACCTTGTCCTTGCCGCGCAGTGCGGCGTAGACGGCATCGGTTTCCGGTCGCACGCCATGCCAGTGCTCGAAGGCTTCGGCGGCCTGCTCCACCAGCATGCCCAGCCCGTCCACCGCATCGTGGCAGCCGGCGGCGCGGGCCCAGGCGAGGAACGGGATCGCGGCTTCGCCATAGTTGAGATCGACCGCCAGCGTGCGCGGCGTCGCCAACGTGAAGGGCAAGGTGAACGCCCCCTGGTCCTGGCGTGCCGCCGAGGTCGCGTTGATGATCAGTGAGAAGTCGCCGAGGTCGCGCAGGTCGTCCCAGTAGCGCGAGTGCGCGCGGTCCGGTTCGCCCAGCGCATCGGCCAGCGCATCCGCACGGTCCGCGGTGCGGTTGACGATGATCAGTTCGCTGATGCCGGCATCCAGCAGCGCGGGCGCCACGCCGCGCGCGGCGCCGCCGGCGCCGAGCAGCAGGGCGCGGCGCGCGCGCAGGTCCAGTCCGTTGCGCTCCGTGAGATCGCGCACCAGCCCGGCGCCGTCGGTGTTGTCGCCGTGCCACTGGCCGTCGTTGCGGGTGAGTGTATTGACCGCACCGGCACGCCGGGCGCGATCGCTCGCCTGCGCGCAGATCGCGAACGCGGCTTCCTTCAACGGCAGGGTGACGTTCGCGCCCGCGCCGCCGTCGCCGGCGAAGCGGTCCAGCGTGGCGACGAAGTCGTGCGGCGCGGTGTCGATGGCCGTGTACTCCAGCGCGATGCCGACCTGCTGCGCGAAGGCGGCATGGATGCGTGGCGAGAGCGAGTGGGCGACGGGATGGCCGAAGACGGCGTAGCGGGAGTGGGACATGGCGCGGAACCCCGTCTGCAGGAGTGAGTCGGATGCCACGGCGGCGTGTCCGCACACGCGGATGCCTGCCGCCGTCTTCGCCGCAGTCTACCCCGCGCCGGTATCGCCTTGACAGGCTGAGCGCTCCGCTGCACTGTGCCGCCGCCGAAGGGGTGTGCCAGGGAGCAAGGCGACAGGCAGGACGGGCTGGGGAGTCCGACTGCCGTCCATCGAGCTCCGTCCTGCGTGGATGCGTGTCGACCGGAAACGGAGCGGCGGCATCCGCGCCCGCGCACCCGTCGGTACGACACCGATCCGCCCCGCCGGTACCGCAAGGACGCGGGGACGCCACCATCACCGAAAGGGGAAACACCATGAAGCCGTTGTTCCGCTACCTGCCGCTCGCACTCGCGGCCTTTGCCCTGCATGCGCAGGCGCAGTCCGTGTCGCCGGCGTACGAAGCCTTCCGCAAGAAGGAGACGACGCAACCCGCGCCTGTCCAGACCACCACGCCAGCCACCCCGCAGACGGCTCCCGTGCCTGCTCCTGCGCCGACCTACGCTACGCCGGCACCCTACGTCGCGCCCGCGTCGACCCGCGAAGCGCAGGAGGACGGGGGCTTCTTCGTCGGACTGCAGGCGGGCCAGGGCTGGATCTATGAAGACGTCGAGCAGGATGCCGTCGCCGTCAGCGCGGGTTACCGCTGGCAGGCGGGGCCGTGGGCGCAGGTCGGCGTGGAACTGTCGGGCGGCCGCCTGGACAGCACCCACTACCGCGGCATCGACGTGTCCAAGGCGACCTACAAGGGAGTCGGAGCCAATGCGCGCTTCAACTTCGGTGACAGCCCATGGTTCGCGACCGTGCGCGGCGGTTACTTCGACGCCGAGCAGGAGTACTCGGACAGCACCTTCTCCACCGACGGCGGCTATGCAGGCGTGGCGATTGGCGTGGACATCAATCGCCACTTCAACATCAGCCTGGGTTACACGGGTTTCGTCTACGCAGACGACTACGACGACTGCTATTACGACGATGACGACTACTGCGACTTCAGTCGTGCCGATACGGTGATGCTGGGTATCGAAGCCCGGTTCTGATCCAAACAGAACGGGAGCCGAAAGGCTCCCGCTTTTTGCATACATCCGACGGAGTGTCCGCTCAGGCATCGTTGGGCGACGTCAGCGCCCGCACGTACACGTGCTGGGTCTTGGCAAGCACGAAGCCCGTGGACGGATAGAACGCATGCGATTCCGGACGCAGGATGTTGGATCGCACGAAGACATCGCAGCCACCGTGGTCGCGGATCCAGTCGCAGGCCGCGTCCACCAGGCGCTGGCCCAGGCCCAGGCGACGCGCCCGCGGATCGACGATCAGCGCGGTGATCTCCGCCCGATGGCCGAACTCGATCATCAACCGCCATTCCGCGGCCACCATGCCCAGCAGATCGCCATTGCCGTTCGACGAGCCCGCCACCTTCACCGCGTGCGCGGGCGACGCCAGCAGGGTGGCCAGCCGTTCCTTCATGCCGCCGGCGTCCACCGGATAGGCGAGCAGCGTGCACAGGCGCGCCACTTCGGCGGCGTCGTCAAGCCGCGCATCGCGGATGACGACGGCCGTCATCTCAGCCGTTGCGCAACCAGCGCGCCGCATCCAGCGCGAAGTAGGTCAGCACGCCATCGGCGCCGGCGCGTTTGAAGGCGGTCAGCGCTTCCAGCGCGCAGGCCCTCTCGTCCAGCCAGCCGTTCGCGGCGGCCGCCTTGATCATCGCGTACTCGCCGCTGACCTGGTAGGCGAACGTCGGCACGCCGAATTCGTCCTTCACCCGGCGGATCACGTCCAGGTACGGCAGGCCCGGCTTGACCATCACCATGTCCGCGCCTTCTTCCAGATCCAGCGCGATTTCGTGCAGGGCTTCGTTCGAGTTCGCCGGGTCCATCTGGTAGGTGAACTTGTTGCCCTTGCCGAGGTTGCCGGCGCTGCCCACCGCGCTGCGGAACGGGCCGTAGAACGCGCTGGCGTACTTGGCGGCGTACGACATGATGCGGGTGTTGATGTAGCCGGCGTTCTCGAGCGCCGCGCGGATCGCGCCGATGCGGCCGTCCATCATGTCGCTGGGCGAGAGGATGTCGACGCCCGCGGCGGCATGCGCCAGCGACTGCTTCACCAGCGCTTCGATCGTCTCGTCGTTGAGGATATAGCCGGTGTCGTCGATCAGGCCGTCCTGGCCGTGCGTGGTGTACGGGTCCAGCGCCTGGTCGCTCATCACGCCGAGTTCGGGGAAGCGCGCCTTCAGCGCGCGGATCGCGCGTGGGATGATGCCGTCCTCGTCCCAGGCGATGCGGCCGTCGGCGGTCTTCGCCGACGGGTCCGGCACGCCGAACAGGTCGAGCACCGGCACGCCCAGTTCCAGCGCCTGTTCG
This sequence comes from Pseudoxanthomonas japonensis, assembly GCF_010093445.1. Classification (GTDB taxonomy): domain Bacteria; phylum Pseudomonadota; class Gammaproteobacteria; order Xanthomonadales; family Xanthomonadaceae; genus Pseudoxanthomonas_A; species Pseudoxanthomonas_A japonensis. The sequence continues at coordinate 35,057 of NZ_PDWW01000030.1, forward strand.
CCGACGCGCAGCAGTTCGTCGATCGACAGGCGCTCGACGCCGGGCATCGACGCCACCGGCACGCGACCCTTCTCCTCGTGCACGAACACGGGGTAGATCAGGTCGTTGGTGGTCAGCACGTGCTCGCGCATCAGGCGGCGGGAGAAGTCGTCGCGGCGCATGCGGCGGGGGCGGATGTGGGGATAGGCCATCACGGGCTCCTGGCAGAGCGGCGAATGATACGCGGGTGGCCCGAGGGGTGGCCTGCGACAGGCGGTCGCAGCGCGGAACGCTGCGACCGCCGCGGAATCAGATGAAGCCGCCGCCCAGCGACAGGCGGATGATGCCGACCACGATCACGATGCCATTGAGCACCAGCCCGGCCTTCGCGCGACCCCGGTTTTCGGTGCGGGTGAACAGGATGCCGATAGCGGCGATGATCGCGCCGACCGCGGCGAACGGGATCAGGAACCAGTTGCCCCACCCGAGCAGCGGAATCAGCGCCAGCACCATCCACAGCATCGCCACGATGCCCCACAACAGGCTGATCAGTCCCATCGAACGTTCTCCAAGGCGTGGCGCGCGGTACGGCGCCTCATGGCACCACTATGCGGATGCGCGACAGGTGCTTCAAGCACCCACGCCGTGCATGCCCTCGATCTCGACCAGCAACTCGCGCCGGCAGACATCGGCATGCAGCATCAGCCACGGCACGCGCGTGCCGAGGCGCGCTTCCAGCTGCGCGGCGACGGCATCGGCGTCGGCGGCATCGCTCACGTAGACCTTCAGGCGCGAACTCGTATCCATGTGCGGCGTCAGCGCCGGCGCATGCTCGCGCGCGGCGCCGAGCAGGCTGTCCAGGTTGGTGAGGGTTTCGTCCAGTTGCGCGCGCAGGGAATCCGCGTGCTGCGATGCATGGCCGACGATGCTGGCCGTGCCCGACAGCAGCAGCGGGACGTGCGGCGAGGGCGGGAGCAGCGCGCGCGCGAAACTGGGCGATTGCGGGCCGTACTCGCGCGGATAGCGATAGGCGCTGACCTGGCGCGGGTTCTCCAGCGGCAGGCCGGGCTCGCGCGCGGCCAGCCAGTAGACCTGCAGCACGCGGCGTCCGTCGCGGCTGCCGATCGCGGTGGCGGCCGGCAGCACGCGCGTATCGACTTCGCCCAGACCCTGCACGCGGCCCACGCAGAACTGCCGGTAGCGCTCGGCGTCGCCGTCGCCGTCGGTGATCGCGTCGAAGTAGTTCCAGATCCGCAGCAGGTGCGGGTATCCGCTGTCGCGCCAGAACGCCGCCATCGCGGCGTAGGCCTGGGCGCTGGCGTGCAGGATGCCGCCATCGGGTTCTTCCCATTCCACCACGCCGAACATCAGCGTCCCGTCATGGCTGTAGCGTGTGGCGCCGTCGCGCCCCGTCGTCACCGGTCCGGCGGCACGCCATACCTCGTAGGGTGCGGCGGCTTCGCGCAGCGGCGATAGCGGCACGCGCAGGTAACGCGGATCGTCGATGGCGGTGGTCGACGGCGCCAGCGCGCCGAAGCCGAACACCGCCAGGGTTTCCGGCAGGCCCAGCAGCGCCTGCGGCGTCGGGGCATGGATGTAGTCGACGGCCAGCCGCTGCGGTGCGGGTGGGTGGTCGGGGGCGGAGCTCATCGTGCAGGAAACGGAAACATGGTCTGGGCGAAATGATAACCCGCCCACCCCGTCACGCCGGTCGCCCGCGGACTGTGCCAAGATTCAGGCCGTCCGGCGGAAGATCGCCGCAGGTCACCGGGAGAAGCCGTCATGACGTTCCGCATCGCACCCGTCCTGGTCGCTGCCCTGCTCGCCGCGGGCTGTGCCAGCAGTTCCAAGGTCATGCTGGGCCAGGCGCGCCCCGCGCTCGATCCCGCCCAGGTGCAGGTCTACCGCACGGCACCCGCCGGGTCGCTGGAGATCGCACAGCTCGAATCCAAGAGCGCCGTCGGCTTCGGCACCCAGGGCCAGACCGATGCCGCCGTGGCCCGCCTCAAGCGCGAAGCCGCCGCGCTCGGGGCCAACGGCATCGTGCTGCTGGGCGTGGGCTCCAGCGGCTCGCCGGTCGGCATGTCGGTGGGTGCCGGCAGCTACGGTCGCCACTCCGGCGGCGGCCTCAGCATGGGCATCCCGACCACGCAGAAGCAGGCGGCGGGCGTGGCGATCTACGTGCCGCCCGGCACGTCGGTCGATCCGTCGCTCGTGGTGCCGGACGCTGCACCGAAGCCTTGAGCAGACTCCAAGCGCGACAGCCCTCCGAAGGCGGCCGATGGCCGCCTTCGTCGTTGAGGACTCACGGCACCGCCGGCGGCCGGTTGTCTTCCAGCACGATGCGCTCGCCGCCCTCCACGTTCACTGCCAGGGTTTCGTAGCGCCACTCACCGGCGCGCTTTTCGGCAACCACATACAACGTGCCTTCGGCGCGCGAGCCTATCAAAGGAATCGCGAGCTCGGCCTCGCCGCTCGCTCCGTTGGTGCTGGTCTTGCCCTGTACGAACCAGCCGGTGTGGACGGGCTCGCCGAGCGCGGCGATCACCGCAGGGTCCGCTTGCGCACGTGCGACGGCCTGCGGATAGGGTGGGGTGGATCTGAGGATGCCAAAGATGAGAGCCGCGAATCCGATGATGCAGGCAATCAACAGCGCGAAGAAAAGCGCCGCCAGCACGGGCACGAACCACTTCCAGTTGCGTTGCCACCAGGTGGGGTGAGCGGGGACGTGCGTCGACATCGCGGTGCTCCTGGTGGATGTGGAATCAGGGCTTCAGGCAACGGGCGAAGAAATCCTCGGTCAGCCGGTAGCGGTGCAGCAGGTCGCTGCCGCGCAGGCCGTGCTTGGCACCGGGGTAGGTCATCAGCTCGAACGGCGTGCCGCGCTTCTGCAGGTCGCTCATCAGCTGGGTCGAGTTGGTGAACAGCACGTTGTCGTCGGCCATGCCGTGGATCAGCAGCAGCTTGGAGCGCAGGCCGGCCAGGTGGGTGAACACGCTGGCTTCGCGGTAACCGGCTTCATTCGCTTTGGGCAGGTCCATGTAGCGTTCGGTGTAGTGGGTGTCGTACAGCGCCCAGTCGGTGACCGGTGCGCCCGACACGCCGCAGGCGTAGGCCTCGCTGTGCTTGGCCAGCAGCATCAGCGTCATGTAGCCGCCGTTCGACCAGCCGTGCACGCCGATGCGCTTCGCGTCGACGAAAGGCTGGGACTTCAGCCACTCGACGCCGCGCAGCTGGTCGTCGACTTCCACCGTGCCCTGCTTGCCGTACAGCGCGCCACCGAACGCCGCGCCGCGGCGTGGGGTGCCGCGGTTGTCCAGCGAGAACACCACGTAGCCCTGCTGGGCCAGGTACTGGTTGAAGAAGGCGTCGCTACGGCCCGGCCAGGCGCGGGTGACGGTCTGCGCGGCGGGGCCGCCGTAGACGAACACCACGACGGGGTACTTCTTCTTCGGGTCGAAGCCGGCGGGCTTGATCAGGCTGTAGTGCAGCGGCGTGGTGCCGTCGGCCGCCGTCAGCGTGCCGAACGTGGTCGGCTGGTGCGCGGCGAGGTACTTCGCGTAGGGATGCCCGGCATCAGCCGCATCGTTCTTGAGCAGCGTCGCCAGCCTCGTGCCGTCCGCCTTGAACAGTTCGATCTGCGGCAGCGTGGTATCGCTGGACCAGCTGTCGACGAAGACGCTGGCGTTGCGGGCGAAGCTGGCGGCGTGCATGCCGGGCGTCTTCGTCAGTCGGCGGGGCTCGCCGCCCGTCAGCGGGACGGCATAGACATGCGTTTCGGTCGCACCCTCACGCGTGCCGCAGACGTAGGCCAGGCCTTTGTCTTCATCCGCCGCCAGCAGGCTGTCGACGACCCAGTCGCCGGTGGTCAGTTGCGAGAGCGCCGCTCCGTCCTCGGACGCCAGATAGAGATGCTCGAACCCGTGGCGTTCCGACGACCACAGGAAGCGTCCATCCTTGAGGAACCGCAGGTCGTTGTGCAGCGGCACCCACGTCTTCGACGTCTCGGTGACCAGCGTGCGCTGCTTGCCAGTCGCCAGGGTGGTTTCGATCAGGTCGAGTGTCTTCTGGTCGCGCGACTGGCGCTGGAAGGTCAGGCGCTGCGCATCGCGCCAGTCCACGCGGGCCAGGTAGATGTCCTTCTCGGCGCCGAGGTCGATCCAACGCGGCGTGGCGCCGCCTTTCGGTGCGATCACACCCAGCTGCACCCGCACGTTGTCGTCGCCGGCCGCCGGATAGCGCTGTTCGATCACTTCCGTGCGGTCGGGATAGACCTCGTAGCGCTTCACCAGCGGCACCGGCGTTTCGTCGATACGGGCGAAGGCGATGGCCGCATCGTCCGGCGCCCACCAGTAGCCGGTGTGGCGGTCCATTTCCTCGTCGGCGACGAATTCGGCCACGCCGTTGCCGATGGTGTCGCTGCCGTCGTGCGTCAGCTGGACTTCCTTGCCGTCGGCCAGCGCGATGACCCACAGGTTGCGCTCACGGATGAAACTGACGAAGCCGCCTTTCGGCGAGATCTTCGGATCGGTGGCGAAGCCGCCACCGCTCGTCAGCTTGCGCACCGCGTCCTTGCCCGACCTGGAGAGGTCGTAGAAGTACAGCTCGCCACCGAGGGGGAACAGCAGCGCCTTGCCGTCCGGCGACCATTGGTAGTCGACGATGCCGGACAGCGCGGCGATGCGCTGCCGCTCGCGGCGCGCTTTCTCCTCGTCGCTCAGCACCTCGTCGCCGGGCAGCACCACCGACGAATCCACCAGCAGGCGCGTCTGCCCGCTGGCGATGTCGTATTCCCAGAGGTCCAGCCGGTTGCGGTCGCTGTCCTTGCCGCGCAGGAAGGTCACCCGCGAGCCGTCCGGCGCGACCTGCGGCTTGGTCAGCGTGGGGCCGGACAGCGGCGCGCTGCCGGTGATGGCTTCGAGGGTGAGCTTTTCGGCGTGGGCGGGCAGGGCGGTGGCGAGGGTCATCAGGGCGAACAGGGCAAGGCGCATCGGATTTCTCGGGCGGCGGGGCCGGTCAGGCCCGGATTATGCCGCGAACCCCCGGTACCGGTGCCTCAGGACTTGGGCGCGCCTTGGCCGAACAGGTGCCTGCGTTCCTCGTCGGTCAACGGCTTGCCGGCATCCGGATTCACCTGCGTCTTCAGCGCGTAGGCGCGCTGCACCGCAGGCCGCGCGGCGATGTCGGCCTGCCAGCGCAGCACGTGTGGATACGGCGAGAGGTCCAGCGGCGCCTTGTCGTAGGCGTTGATCCACGGATGGATCGCCATGTCGGCGATGCTGTAGTCGTCGCCTGCCACATAGGCATGCGTCGCCAGCTGCGTGTCCAGCACGCCGAGCAGCCGCTGCACTTCGCGCGTGTAGCGGTCGATGGCGTAGGGGATCTTCTCCGGTGCGTACACGGTGAAGTGGCCATACTGCCCGCTCATCGGTCCCAGGCCGCCCATCTGCCACATCAGCCACTGGTTCACCGCCACCTTCTGGCGCGTGTCGGTGCCGAAGAAGCGGCCGGCCTTGTTGGCCAAGTAGAGCAGGATCGCGCCGGATTCGAACACGCTGATCGGCTCGCCGCCGTCGGCGGGCGCGTGGTCGATGATCGCCGGCATCTTGTTGTTCGGCGAAAACGCCAGGTACTCCGGCTTGAACTGGTCGCCCTTGCCGATGTTCACCGGCACGATGCGGTAGTCCAGCTTCGCGCCGGCCTCGGCCAGTTCTTCCAGCAGCAGGGTGATCTTGTGGCCGTTGGGCGTGGGCCAGTAGTACAGGTCGATCATGGCATCGTCCGCAGCAGGGGTAGGCGGCCGAGTCTAGCGGCCCGGGCCGACTTGGCAGCGTCAAATCCGGCCGGTACCCTGCGCCATCCTTGGAAAAGACCGTTCCGACATGACCGACCCCAAATCCGCGCGTCTGGGCCCGTTGCCGGCCCTGATCTTCAGTTCGCGCTGGCTGCAGCTGCCGCTTTACCTGGGCCTGATCGTGGCGCAGGGCGTGTACGTCGTCCTGTTCCTGAAGGAGCTCTGGCATCTGGTGCATGGCGCTACCAGCCTCAGCGAACAGGACATCATGCTGCTGGTGCTGGGTCTGATCGACGTGGTGATGATCTCGAACCTGCTGATGATGGTCATCGTTGGCGGCTACGAAACCTTCGTCTCGCGCATGGGACTGGAGAAGCATCCCGACCAGCCGGAGTGGCTGAGCCACGTCAACGCCAGCGTGCTGAAAGTGAAGTTGGCCATGGCGATCATCGGCATCTCATCCATCCACTTGCTGAAGACCTTCATCGGCGCCAGCACGCTGGGCGGCCTGCCGTTGTGCGGCACGCCCGAAGCGTTTGCGGCGGCGGAGGCGGCAAGGACGGCAGGCTGGCAGGCGAAGACGTGCAGCGATTTCACATCGACGGGCGTCATGTGGCAGACCATCATCCATGCCATCTTCATCCTGTCGGCCATCGGCATCGCCTACACCGACCGACTGATGAACAACGGTGCGCCCGCGAAGCACGCCGCACACTGATCCGTGCCGGCCGAACCCCTGATCCGAGACGCGAACGAGGGCGACTACGCCGCCATCGTCGCGCTGAACACGTCCGAGGTCCGGCATACCAGCCCGATGGATGCGGACAGGCTGCGCCACTTGGCGTCCCTGTCCGCCTACCACCGCGTCGTGGTGCTGGACGGCCGCGTAGTCGCCTTCCTTCTGGCGATGCGCGCCGGCGTCGACTACCGCAACGACAACTTCGCCTGGTTCACCGCACAGCATCCCGACTTCCTGTATGTGGACCGCATCGTCGTGGACGCTGCCGCCCAAGGCCACCGCCTGGGCTCGAGGCTGTATGCCGACCTGTTCGCCTTCGCCCGTGAACATGGCATCCCGCGCATCACCTGCGAATTCAATGTGGTGCCGCCGAACGAGCCCTCGCGCCTGTTCCATGCGCGGCACGGCTTCGTCGAAACCGGCCGGCAGTGGCTCGACGATGGGCACAAGCAGGTCTCGATGCAGGTCGCCGAGCTCGCCTGAACGGCGGCGTCTCAGGGTGTGGGCCGCCGCAGGCCGTAAAATGGGCGGATGGATGTTTCCCACCTGCTCGATGATCTGAATCCCGCCCAGCGCGACGCCGTCTCCGCCGAACCCGGGCACTACCTGGTCCTGGCCGGCGCCGGCTCCGGCAAGACCCGCGTGCTGACCCACCGCATCGCCTGGCTCAACGAAGTCCACGGCGTGCCGACCCACGGCATCCTCGCGGTGACCTTCACCAACAAGGCCGCCGGCGAAATGCGCGCGCGCGCCGACGTGCAGCTGCGCAAAGGCAGCCGCGGCATGTGGATCGGCACCTTCCACGGCCTGGCGCACCGCCTGCTGCGCCTGCACTGGCAGGAGGCGAAGCTGCCCGAAACCTTCCAGGTGCTGGACAGCGACGACCAGCAGCGGCTGGTCAAGCGCGTGGTTCAGGCGATGGAGCTGGACGAAGGCAAGTACCCGCCCAAGCAGCTCACCTGGTGGATCAACGAGCAGAAGGACGAGGGCCGCCGGCCCGAGCACATCCAGCCTGCACCCAACGACGACTGGCTGGACGTGCGCCGCCAGGTCTACGCCGGCTACCAGGAGCGCTGCGATCGCGCCGGCCTGGTCGACTTCGCCGAACTGCTGCTGCGCGCGCACGAACTGCTCCGCGACACGCCGGCGCTGCTGGCGCACTACCGTACGCGCTTCCGGCAGATCCTGGTGGACGAGTTCCAGGACACCAATGCCATCCAGTACGCCTTCATCCGCGTGATGGCGGGCAGCGGTACCGATGGAGGCAGCGGCCACGTCTTCGTCGTCGGCGACGACGACCAGAGCATCTACGGCTGGCGCGGCGCGAAGGTCGAGAACATGCAGCAGTTCCTGCGAGACTACCCGTCGGCGCGGACGATCCGGCTGGAGCAGAACTACCGGTCCAGCGCCAACATCCTGGGTGCCGCCAACGCGGTGATCGCCCACAACCCCGCACGCATCGGCAAGCAGTTGTGGACCGACACCGGCGACGGCGAGCCGATCGACCTGTATGCCGCCTACAACGAGATGGACGAAGCGCGCTTCGTCGTCGAACGCATCCGACAGTGGGTGCGCGATGGCGGCAGCCTGGGCGACGCGGCCATCCTCTACCGCAGCAATGCGCAATCCCGCGCGTTCGAAGAAGCGCTGCTTTCCGAGCAGGTGCCGTACCGTGTGTATGGCGGTATGCGCTTCTTCGAGCGTGCGGAAATCAAGGACGCACTGGCCTACCTTCGCCTGATGGCGAACCGCGCCGACGACGCCGCGTTCGAGCGCGTGGTCAACACACCGACGCGCGGTATCGGCGAGCGTACGCTGGACGAGGTCCGACGGTTGGCGCGCGGTGCCCGCGTATCGCTGTGGGGCGCCGCTTCGCTGGCGGCGCAGGGCAGCGAACTGGCGGGTCGCGCGCGCAATGCGCTTGCCGGCTTCGCTGCGCTGGTCGACCAGCTGGCCGAGGAAACCGCGGACATGACGCTGGCCGAGCGCGTCGACCATGTACTCGCCCGCTCTGGCCTGCGCGAGCATTGGGCACGCGAGAGCCGCGGCGGGCTGGATTCGGAATCGCGCACCGAGAACCTCGACGAACTGGTCTCGGTCGCGTCGCGCTTCGTGCGCCGCGAAGACATCGCAGCCGAGGAAGATGGCCAGGAAGGCATGAGCGAACTGGTCGCTTTCCTGTCGTATGCCGCGCTGGAGGCGGGCGAAGGCCAGGTCGAGGCAGGCGAGGATGGCGTGCAGTTGATGACGCTGCATTCGGCCAAAGGCCTGGAGTTTCCGCTCGTGTTCCTGGCGGGGCTGGAAGAAGGGCTGTTCCCCAGCAACCGTTCGCTCGACGAGAGCGGGCGGCTGGAAGAGGAGCGACGCCTCGCCTACGTCGGCATCACCCGCGCGCGCCAGAAGCTGGTGCTGAGCTATGCCGAGGCCCGTCGCCTGCACGGGCAGGACATGTACGGCATTCCGTCGCGCTTCCTGCGCGAGATCCCGGCCAACCTGCTCAACGAAGTGCGGCCGCGGGTGCAGGTCAGCCGGCCGGCCTCCGGCTTCGCCACCCGCGTGACGCCTGGCCACGCGAGCCTGGAAACGCCCGGACTCAAGCTGGGCCAGACCGTGACGCATGCGAAGTTCGGCCCGGGGGTCGTCACCGACTACGAGGGCAGCGGTGCGCACGCACGCGTCCAGGTCAATTTCGACAGCGAAGGCAGCAAGTGGCTGGTGCTGGCCTATGCGAACCTGCAGGCCGTGTAGGTGCGGCGATTGATCCAGATCACGGCGCCCTAAGCCCGGTGGGCGTGTAATGGCCGTACCCCATCAGCATGAGGTGCGGCGATGTACCGGCATATCCTTATCGCAACCGACGGCTCCGAGCGGGCCACCAAGGGCGTGCAACAGGGCCTGGCGCTGGCCGGCAGCCTGCAGGCCAAGGCCACCGTGTTGACCGTCAGCGAGCCCATCAGTACCGGCTTCGACGACGCATTGGGCTGGAGCGCGGTGGCGACCTCGCTGCCCGATTTCCAGAACGCCCGCGACGAAGCGGCGCGCAAGGTCCTGGACGGCGTCACCGCGCTCGCGTCGGCGGCCGGCATCGTCCCGCAACTGCTGCATGTAGCCGACCGTTACGCGGCGGAAGCGATCGTCGATACCGCCGAACAGCAGGGCTGCGACCTGATCGTCATGGCCTCGCACGGACGGCGCGCGCTGGGCCGGTTGCTGCTGGGCAGCCAGACCAGCGAGGTGCTGGCGCGTTGCGGCGTGCCGGTGCTGGTGATCCGCTGAGCGCGGGCGCTCACCAGCCGTAGAGCTTCCAGTACACCGGCGAGATGTCGCTGTTGTCCTTGCTCTTGTCCAGGCGGCCGTCGCCGTCGGAGTCGTACAGGTAATAGGGCGCGCCGCGCGCGGGCGTGACCTTGACCATGCGCAGGTTGCCGGCCACGCGGTATTCCTCGATGGTGTCGCCGTTCTTCTCGGTACGCACGGCGACCTGCGCGTTGGCCAGATCGACGTCGGCGGGATGGCTGCCCCCCGTGGTGGCGCAACCGGCGAGTGCCAGCAGGCAGGACAACGGCAGGGCAAGGCACGTCGTGCGGTTCATGGGGGGCGTCCGGTCGGCGGGTGACGACCCGATTATGCGCCGAATGCGGAGTGCGCGCGTGACGTCCGCCGAGGAGGCGCGGCGTAGAATGCCGGCATGACAAGACTCGTACTGATCGACGGCTCCAGCTACCTGTTCCGCGCGTTCCATGCGCTGCCTCCGCTGACCAATGCACAGGGCGAGCCGACCGGCGCGCTGTTCGGCGTGGTCAACATGTTGCGTGCCACGCTGAAGGAACGCCCCGACTACGTCGCCTTCGTGCTCGACGCGAGCGGCCCGACCTTCCGCGACGAGCTCTATCCGGAGTACAAGGCCAACCGGCCGCCGATGCCGGAAGAACTGCGCGCCCAGGTCGAGCCGATGATCCGCATCGTGCAGGCACTGGGCTTCCCGCTGCTGCGCGTGGAGGGCGTGGAGGCCGACGACGTGATCGGCACGCTCGCGCTGCAGGGTGCCGCGCGGGGCATGGAGGTGACCATTTCCACCAGTGACAAGGATTTTGCCCAGCTGGTGCAGCCTGCGGCATCCGGCGGTGGTGCGATCGCACTGGTCAACACGATGAGCGGCAGCCGGCTGGATTCCGTCGAAGCGGTGGTGGAGAAATTCGGCGTTCGCCCCGAACAGATCGTCGATTTCCTCGCGCTGATGGGCGACACCGTCGACAACGTGCCGGGCGTGGAGAAGTGCGGCCCCAAGACCGCCGCCAAGTGGCTGGGCGAGTACGGCACGCTCGACGCGATCATCGATAAGGCAGGCGAGATCAAGGGCAAGATCGGCGACAACCTGCGCGCTGCATTGCCACGCCTGCCGCTCAACCGCACGCTCGTCACCATCAAGACCGACGTGGCGCTGGAGGGCGGTCCGGACACGCTGCCGCTGCGCGACCGGCACGTCGATGAGCTGCGCGAACTGTATGCGCGCTACGGGTTCAACCAGGCGCTGAAGGAACTCGATGGTGGCGCGAGCGATGCGTCGTCCGTCGCCGAAAAGGAGCCCGGTCGCGCGCGCGGCACCGGCCGCGTGGCCACGGCCACCGTGGACGAGGGTGCGATGGACCCGTCGCTTGGTGTAGCCGGCGAGTACACCGCAGTGATGGAGCGGGCGCAGCTCGATGCCCTGGTGACTCGCCTGCAGCAGGCGGACGAGTTCGCCTTCGACACCGAGACCGACAGCCTGGATCCGATGCAGGCCAATCTGGTCGGTCTGAGTTTTTCCACTGAACCCGGTCACGCCGTGTACGTACCGGTCGGACACGACTATCCAGGCGCGCCGCCGCAGCTCGACCGCGCCGCAGTGCTCGCCGCCCTCGCGCCGGTGCTGGCCGATCCCGCCAAGCGCAAGCTGGGCCAGCACGGCAAGTACGACCTGCACGTGCTGCGCCGTCATGGCGTGGACGTGCAGGGCTATGCCGACGACACGATGCTGGAGAGCTTCGTGCTGAACGCCGGCAGCAACCGCCACGACATGGACAGCCTGGCCAAGCGTTACCTCGGCTACGACACGATCAAGTACGAGGACGTGGCCGGGAAGGGCGCAAAGCAGATTCCGTTCTCGCAGGTGGCGGTCGACGACGCCACCCGCTACGCCGCCGAAGATGCCGACATCACCCTGCGCCTGCATCGCACGCTGGCGCCGAAACTCGCGGCCGAGCCCGGTCTGGAAAGCGTCTACCGCGACATCGAAATGCCGCTGGTGCCGGTGCTGGCGCGCATCGAGGCCAACGGCGTGAAGATCGATGGCGACGAACTGCGCCGGCAGAGCGCGGACCTGTCCAAGCGCATGCTGGCCGCGCAGCAGAAGGCCACGGAGCTGGCCGGCCGCACGTTCAACCTCGACTCGCCCAAGCAACTGCAGGCGCTGTTGTTCGACGAGCTCAAGCTGCCGGTGCTGGTGAAGACGCCGACCGGCCAGCCGAGCACCAACGAGGAAGCGCTGGAGGCCATCGCCGACCAGCACGAACTGCCCCGCGTGATCCTGGAGTACCGCGGCCTGGCCAAGCTGCGCAGCACCTACACCGACAAGCTGCCCGAGATGGTCAATCCCGACACCGGCCGCGTGCACACCAGTTACCACCAGGCGGGTGCCGCGACCGGGCGGCTGTCGTCCACCGACCCGAACCTGCAGAACATCCCGATCCGCACCGACGACGGTCGCCGCATCCGCAAGGCCTTCGTCGCACCGGCCGGCCGCAAGCTGGTGGCCTGCGACTACTCGCAGATCGAGCTGCGGATCATGGCGCACCTGTCGCAGGATCCCGGCCTGGTGCGTGCGTTCGAATCCGGTGCCGACATCCACAAGGCGACGGCGGCAGAGGTCTTCGGCCGCACGCTGGAGGACGTCACCGGCAACGAGCGTCGCGCGGCCAAGGCGATCAACTTCGGCCTGATGTACGGCATGAGCGCCTTCGGCCTGGCGCGGCAGCTGGGCATCGCGCGTGGCGAGGCGCAGGACTACATCGCGCTCTACTTCAGCCGGTATCCCGGCGTACGCGACTACATGGAGCGCACCCGCCAGCAGGCGCGCGAGCTTGGCTATGTCGAGACCGTGTTCGGCCGCCGCCTGTACCTGGAATACATCAACAAGGGCACGCAGGGACAGCGTGCCGGCGCCGAGCGCGCGGCGATCAACGCGCCGATGCAGGGCACGGCGGCGGACATCATCAAGCGCGCGATGATCGGCGTCGATGCATGGCTGGCCGACCACCGCGAGCGCGCGCTGATGATCCTGCAGGTGCACGACGAACTGGTGTTCGAAGCCGACGCCGACTTCGTGCCGACGTTGCTGGAAGAGGCGTCGGCCCGCATGGCCGCCGCGGCGCAACTGAGCGTTCCGCTGGTGGTGGACAGTGGGGTCGGCGACAACTGGGAAGAGGCCCATTGAGCCGGCCTGAAAACGGTTCCCCTTCCGGAACATGGACTTGCGAAATGTTCGGGGAAACCCTGTCAGGTATATTTGTATACCGGCCAGTTCAATAAAATGAATTCCTCCTGAATCTTACGGTTTTTTAACCGGAATCTTCACGAACCATCCATGTGCGGAGTGGTCATATAGCGCGTGACAGATGCAACGTCTGTCACTGATCTCTCCCATCCCCTGGAGCGATCTCCCCCGGAGCGAAGACCCCTCCCCAGGTCCCGCTCCCCTGGCC
>NZ_PDWW01000031.1 GCF_010093445.1 Pseudoxanthomonas japonensis
GGCGGGGATTCGATCAATTATGTGTATATGCACGTAATGATTGTCAAGAAGGGCGGCTGCCATGCCGGCCAGCCGCCCCGGGGGAGGAGCTCAGCGGTGGATCAGAAGTACGCGCGGATGCCGAAGGCGACGCCGCGACCCGGCAACGGCGCATAGTCGCGCAGCAGCGAGGTATGCGGGCGGGCTTCCTCGTCGGTCAGATTGCTGCCATCCAGGAACACTTCCCAGCTCGATGCCGGGCGGTCCCAGCGATAGGCCACATGCGCGTCGACCAGCGTGTAGCCGGCGCTCGGTTCCTCGTTCTGCGCCAGATCACCCTGCTTGCTGTAACGCACCGCACCCAGCGATGCACGCCAGCCGCCGAGCGACCAGCCCAGGTCGGCGCCCACGCGCATCGGCGCGATGCGGGGCAGGTAACCGCCCTGCGCGATATCGACCTCGTAGCCGTGCGTGTGATCGCCATGGGGCACGTCGAAGGCCACCGTGCGCAGTCCGCTGCCGTCGAGCTTCGCCCGCACGTAGTCGCCATAGACGCGCAGGTCCCACGCGCCGGCGGCGGTGTCGGCGAGCTGGATCTTGGCTTCGGCCTCCGCGCCGGTAAAGGTGGCGTCGTCCTGCGTCCACAGGCGCACCGGATAGCCTTCCTCTTCCACGCCGGTGTCGGTGAGATAGATGAAGTCCTTGAACTTCGTCTGGTACACGGCGAGCTTCAGGTCGACGCGATCGGTGTGCCAGTGCGCGCCGATCTCCGCTCGCACGCCCTTCTCGGTATCGAGTGCGGCGTCGCCGATCTCGATGGACTGCGTGGCCACATGCGTGCCGCCCGCGAACAGCTCTTCGTTGGTCGGCGCACGCTCCGAGCGGTCCAGGCCGAAGCGCAGATCGAAGCCGTCGCTCAGGCGCCAGATGGCGGCAGCCGAGAGGTTGGTGGCGCTGAAATCGGTCGACGCGCGATCGTCGGGCTTCAGCTTGACCTGGTCGTAGCGGCCGCCCAGTTCCAGCTTCCACGGGCCGAAATCCTTCTGCTGCAGCACGAACAGGCCCAGCGTGTCGGTGACGGTGGAGGGCACGAACGCCTCCGCGCCCACCGCGCTGAAATCGGTGCTGCCGAACTGCAGGCCGAACGCGCCGCGCCAGCCATTCCATGTCTTCTGCACCGCTTCCAGGCGCGCGTCGTAGCCTTCGTTGGTGAAGCGCGTGCCGATCTCGTCGCCTTCCAGCTCGACGTGTTCGTAGTCATTCCACGCGGCGCGCAGGTTGATGCTTTCCAGGAAGGACGCCGGGTTGTACACGCCGGCCTTCAGGTCGAGACGGTTCTGCACCATGTCGATGCGAACGGGACCTTCCTCGTGCTCCTCGTGGTCGTTTTCGCCGTTATGGTCGTGATCGTGGTCTTCCTCGCCGTGCACATGCGCACCGGCGGGAATGCCGTAGTTGCTGCGGTAGGTGCTGCCGGCCAGGCCGAAATAGCCGCGGTCGCCCAGATAGGTCGCTCCGATCGCGCCGGCCTTCGTCCTCACTGAACTGTTGGGCAGCGTGCCGTTGGGCTGCGGCGCTTCTTCGTGCTCTTCGCCTTCCTCATGGTCGTGCAGGATGGCGACGCCGGGGATGTCGTAGTCGTCGGTGTCGCGCACCAGGCCGTCGACATGCAGCACCCAGTTCCCGTTCACGCCGTCGAGGCGGAACATGCCGGTGCGCTCGTCATTGACCGTGTTGCCGCGCACCTCGGCGCGACCACTGAGCGGCTGGTCGGGAATCGACTCGGCCAGACGGCCATCCACCACGTTGACCGCGCCACCGATCGCGCCGCTGCCGAACAGCAGTGTCGCCGGGCCTTTCAGGACTTCGATCTGGTCGGCTAGGAAGGGCTCGATGCTGACGGCGTGATCGGCGCTGACCGTGGAGGCGTCCATCGAGCCGATGCCGCCGGACAACACCTGTACCCGCGGACCCTCCTGGCCGCGGATGATCGGGCGGCCGACGCCGGTGCCGAAATAGGTGGTCTGCACGCCGGGCAACTTGGCGACGGTTTCGCCGAGGGTGCCGGCCTTGGCCTTGTCCAGGTCCTCGCCGTAAAGCACGTCGACCGGGGTCGCCACGGATTCGGTATTGCCCTTCAGCGGCGAGGCGGTCACCACCACAGCGTCCAGATCCTTGGGTGTCGTCCCGGAGGCGTCGTCGGCCGACGCCAGCGGTGAGATCAGCGCGAGGGCGAGTGCGACGGCAAGGGTCGAGGGGACGGGAGACAGGCGGTGTGTGTTGGGCATGGGGGTGGCGCGCTCGTGAGGGTGAAGAATGATGTTATATTATACCAATAGTGACAATATAACCCTCCCGGAAGTCATACTTGTCCCCCATGAAGTCCTCCTTCCGCTCCCTGCTTGACCGTTTCGCCGCTGCCGGCTCACTGGTCTGCGCGCTGCATTGCGCCATCACGCCGTTGCTGCTGGCCGTCATCCCGTCGCTGGGATTGTCGGTCTGGCTGGGCGATGGGTTCGAACGTGCCTTCGTGGTGTTCGTGACCGTGCTGGGCCTTTTCAGCCTGGTCTGGGGCTATCGCCGGCACCGGGTCTTCCGCGCGCTCGGCATGCTGCTGTTCGGCCTGGCCGCATTGTGGGCAGGCGTGCTGTACGCGCCGCTGCACGAGTCCGTCGTGCCCCACGCGATCGTGATGACGATCGGCGGCATGCTGGTGGGCTTGGCCCATCTGCTGAACCTGCGCCTGAACCACTGGCACGTCCACGACGCCAGCTGCGCGCACTGAGCCCGTTCAGACGCTCCGGCAGCGGCCGGGAAGGCCCCGCTGTGGTAGCCTTTGCGGCCTCGCGCGCGGCCCCCGAACCGGTGGACGCCCGCGCAGCCGCCCGGATCCGGGCGGACTTTTCATCGAATCAGGAGAACAGAGATGGGCAAGGGTGATCGCAAGACGGCCAAGGGCAAGCGCTATTCGTCCAGCTACGGCAATGCACGCAAGCGCACCGTGGCCAAGGCTGGCATCGCCGCCACCGCCACCGCCAAGAAGTCGGTCGTGAAGGCGCCGGCGAAGAAGGCCGTGGCCAAGAAGGCCGTCGCCAAGGCGTAAGCCATCCGCGCCGGCACGTCCGGCAGCGAACACGGAACCCCGGCCCTGGCCGGGGTTTCCGTTTTTATCGGTCCGTCGTGATTGCGCGACCGCCGGCGTAGACGCCGGACAACAGGTCTCCACCCAGCCAGTACGCCAGCTGCGCAGGCTGGCCGATGCGCCAGCGCACGAAGTCCGCGCGTTGTCCGGCGACCAAACGTCCGCGGTCCGACATTCCCAACGCCTGGGCCGCATGGACGGTCGCGCCGCGCAGCGCGTCCTCGGGCGTCAGGCGGAAGTGCGTGCAGGCCAGCGACATCGCCAGGCGCAGCGATTGCAGCGGCGACGTGCCCGGATTGCAGTCGGTCGCCACCGCCATCGGCACGCCATGCGTGCGGAACGCGTCCAGCGGCGGCAGCGTCGTCTCGCGCAGCACATGGAAGGCGCCCGGCAGCAGCACGGCCACGCTGCCCGCCTGTTTCATCGCGGCGACGCCGGCTTCCGACGTGTACTCGACATGGTCGGCGGACAGGCCACCGAAGCCGGCCACCAGCGCCGCACCACCGCCGTCGCTGAGCTGGTCCGCGTGCAGCTTCACCGGCAGCCCGAGCGAGTGGGCGCTTTCGAACACGCGCTGCGTCTGTGCGGCGGTGAAGCCGATGCGCTCGCAGAATGCGTCCACCGCATCGACCAGTCCCTCCGCATGCAGGACCGGCAGCCATTCGCAGACGGCGGCGATGTAATCGTCCGCGCGTCCCGCATATTCAGGCGGCAGCGCATGCGCGCCCAGGAACGTCGTGCGCACGGTGATGTCGAGCGCCTCGCCGATCCTGCGCGCGACGCGCAGCATCTTGCGCTCGTTCTCCAGGTCCAGCCCGTAGCCGGACTTGATCTCCAGCGTGGTCACGCCATCGTCGCGCAAGGCGCGCGCGCGCGGCAGCGATTGCGCGAGCAACTCGTCCTCGCTGGCGGTGCGGGTGGCGCGTACGGTCGACACGATGCCGCCGCCTGCGCGTGCGATCTCCTCGTAGCTCGCACCCTGCAGGCGCTGCTCGAACTCACCGGCACGGTCGCCGCCGAACACGATGTGCGTATGGCAGTCGATCAGGCCGGGTGTGATCCAGTCGCCCTGCGCGTCCACGACATCGCTTGCCAATGCGTGGGGCAACGAAGGCAAGTCGGTGCGTGGACCGGCAAAGACCAGCACGCCGTCGCGCCAGCCCAATGCGCCGTCCTCGATCACGCCGTAGCCCGCATCGCCGACCAGCGTGGCGAGACGTGCGTTCACCAGCATGCCGTCCCAGCGCACGTCCACGGGGTCAGTCGCCACTGCCGCCTCCGTCGCAGCCACCGCTGCTGTCCGCGCCGCACCCCGCATCGTGGTGATGGCCGCTGTTCCCTTCGCCTCCGCCTGTAGCACCGTCTGTCGATCGGGCGCTTTGCTTCTGCGCGCGCATGGCGATGGCGACCACCGTCAACGTAGCGGCCACGGCGAACAACGCCAGGGCGACCGCGATGAAGGGTTTGAACGACGCGTCCATGGAGGTGTGTTGGCAAGGGCGACGCGGTAGCCTAACGCACCCTTGTCGCCGGCCGTAAGCATCGCCATGTCCAACCCCGATTCCACCGCAGGCCTGGTCCATGCCACTGAAGGTGGCTGGCGCGTGCCCGGCATCGCCAACCTGCATTCGCACGCCTTCCAGCGCGCCATGGCGGGGCTGGCGGAACGGCAGACGCACCCGGAAGACAGCTTCTGGACCTGGCGCGAGATCATGTACCGCTTCGCCGCACGGATGGATCCGGACAGCACCTACGCCGTCGCCACCCAGCTGTACGCGGAAATGCTGGAGGCCGGTTACACCACGGTCTGCGAATTCCATTACGTCCACCATCAGCCGGACGGAAGGCCTTACGCCGATCCGGCGGCCATGTCGAAGGCGTTGATCGCCGCCGCGCGCGACACCGGCATCCGCATGACGTTGTTGCCGGTGCTGTACATGACCGGCGGATTCGACGGGCGCGAGCTGTCGGCGCGCCAGCGGCGCTTCGGCCACGGCGTCGAAGATTTCCTGCGACTGCACGAGGATTTGCGCGCGTTGCAGGATGCATCCCTGCGCATCGGCTGCGCGTTCCACAGCCTGCGCGCGGTGCCCGAGGCGGCGATGCGCGAGGTGCTGGCGGCGCTGCCGACCGACGCGCCGGTGCACATCCACATCGCCGAACAGGTGGGTGAAGTCCAGGACAGCCTGGCGGTGCGCAACGCGCGTCCCGTCGAATGGCTGCTGCGGGAATTTCCCGTCGACCGTCGCTGGACGCTGGTGCACGCCACCCACCTGACGCAGGAAGAGACGCGCGGCATCGCCTCCAGCGGCGCCACCGTCGCGATCTGCCCGACCACCGAGGCCAACCTCGGCGACGGCCTGTTCCCGTTGCGCGATTACCTGCAGGCCGGCGGACGCTGGGGCATCGGCTCGGATTCGCATGTGTCGGTGTCGCCGGTGGAGGAGTTGCGCTGGCTGGAGTACGGCCAACGCCTGGTCACGCGTCACCGCAACATCGCCGTGACCGCGCACTCGCCGAGCGTTGGCGAAACCCTGCTGCGCGGCGTGCTGGACAGCGCGGCCGATGCGACCGGTTTCGGTCAGGCCACGGACGAGGTGCTGCTGGATGCGGCCGCGCCCGCTCTGGCTGGCGCCATGGCCGACGACGTCGTCGACCGCTGGCTGTTCGCCGGCAACCGGCCGTTGGTGAAGCAGGTCCGCGTGGCGGGACGCACCGTCGTCTCCGAGGGAAGGCATGTCGAAGGCGAGGCCATCGCGCGCCGTTACGGCGAAACGCTCCGGCGACTGCTGCGTGACTGAGACCGGCCGACGATGATCCGTCCGCGCCATCGGTCATCCGCCGGATCGGGGGTTCCATCGCCGGCAGGCCAGGTCCCATCCGATAGGCGCATCCCGGTCGAGCGCGCGCGGCAGCATGGTCCTCGTCCTTTCAGGAGACCCACCATGCCCTACGCGCACACCCTTGCCCTGACGCTGGCGATCGCCAGCGGTTCCGCCCATGCGATGAGCGACGCTGCCCTGGCCGACATCGTCGGACAGCGCCTGACCGGCGACCGCACCGGCGCCTGCATGGCGGTGGCCGTCGTCGAGAACGGGTCCGTGGCCCGTACGTTCCAGTGCGCGGATCCGAAGGATGTCGCCCGCATCGGGCCCGATACCGCGTTCGAGATCGGTTCGGTCAGCAAGACCATGACGGCCGCGCTGCTGGCCGACCTGATCGGTCAGGGCAAGGGTTCGCTCGACGATCCGCTCTCGGCCTGGCTGCCGCCGGGCACGAAGTTGCCCGACTACCAGGGCAAGCCCATCCTGCTGCGGCACATCGTCACCCATACCTCCGGTCTGCCGTCGTTGCCTACGCGGATGGGCGCGCCGGACATGACGGACCCGTACGCGAAGCTGGACGAAGCGGTACTGCTCGCCTCGCTCGGCGATGTCGTGCTGACCGCGGCGCCAGGCACGAAATTCGAATACTCCAACTTCGCCTCGATGGTGCTGTCGTATGCCGTCGCGCGCCGCGCCGGCACCGACATGGAAACCCTGCTGAAGCAGCGCCTGTTCGCGCCGCTCGGCATGCAGCACGCCTACCTCAATGCTGCACCCGCCGACGTGCGTGCCGCCGTGGGGCATACGCCGAATGGGCGGCCGACGTCGGCCTGGCATTTCCAGACCAATCTCGCCGGCGTGGGCGGCGTGCGCGCCACCCTCGACGACATGGTGCGCTACGTGCAGGGCGAGCTCGGCACCGAAACGACCTCGATCTCGCCTGCCTTGCAGCGGTCGCAGCAGAAGGTCTCCGACGCGCCACCGATGGCGATGAACTGGATGCTGATGCCGGTGGCAGGCCGCACCGTGCATGTGCACGAAGGCGGCACGGGCGGCTTCTCGTCGTTCGTGTCGTTCGATCGGGAGAAGCGGCGCGGCGTGGTGATCCTGTCAGACACGACATGGAACTCCATCGGCAGCCTGGGTTCGCTCGGCCTGCACCTGGTCGACGCCAGTTTCCCGCTCGGCGAGCCGCGTCGCGACATTCCGGCCGACGGCACGCTGCTCGATGCGCTGGTCGGCGAGTACCAGCTCATCGGTGGCATGAAGATGAGCGTGCGTCGCAAAGGCGATGCGCTCGAAATCCAGCCGGCGGGGCAGGGCACGTATCTGATGGGCTACGACAGCGCTGGCGATTTCTATCCGCGCGACTTCGATGCCGTGCTGCGACCGCAGCGCGGTGCCAACGGCCATGGCTTCATCTGGATGCAGATGGGCGCCGCCGTTCCGGCAACGCGCATCGACAACGCGACCACGAAGCCGGCCTTCGCCGTCGAGCCCGCCACGCTGCGCGAGTACGAAGGCGAGTATCCGCTGGTGCCGGGCTTTGGGCTGAGCGTGAAGGTCCAGGGCGATGCACTGACCGTCCAGGGCACCGGCCAGCCGGCGTTGCCGGTGCAGGCGGTGGAGCGCGATGTCTTCGTGATGGAGGCCGTGGGTGCGGAAATCCGGTTCGAGCGCGATGCCGGCGGCAAGGTCATCGCGCTGGCACTGAAGCAGGCGGGTCAGACACTGCGCGGCGAGAAGCAATGACCCGGCACGACGACTATTCGCTGCGCCAGACGCTGCCGCCCGACGTGCTGGTCGGCGGCGATGCGGTGTGGAGCCGCTACCGGCGGTACCCGGTATTCGGTCTGCGCTGGTTGGTGGGTCGCACTCTGCTGTTCTGCAGCATCATCGCGGTGGTTGCCGCGTTCATCGGTGCGGGGACCGGCATCGCGGTGCAGGATCCTGGGGTCGCGCTGAAAGTGGCGGCCACCCAGTTCGTCGCGTTCAGCCTGATGGCGATGCTGGGGCCGGCACTGGCCACGGCGGTGCGGCACCGGCGCTGGCCCGTGGCGCGCGAACGCAAGGCGCTGGTGATCGCCGTTTTGGTCGGCATGGTGCTCAGTTTCTTCATCGACCGGGTGGCATCGGCCTACATCCAGCAGTTGATGGCGCCCGGCCTGGCCGCGATCGGGCTGAAGCCCACGATGCCGACGCCGGCGCCGCTGGTTCAGGCGATCGGTCTGGCGCTCAACCTGGCCGGGCTGGTGGTCATCTACGGCCTGTTCGGTGGCGGCCTGGCCTTGCGTGCCTATTTCAGCGAGCGCCAGCGCTGGGATCTGCATCGGCATGCGCAGGCGCTGGGCGACCTCGAAAGCCGCGTGCACGAAGCCGACCTGCGCCTGGGCGTGCTGCAGGCGCAGGTGGAGCCGCACTTCCTGTTCAACACACTGGCGTCGGTGCGCGCGCTGGTGCGTCAGGATCCGGCACAGGCAGAGGCGACGCTGGATGCGCTGGTCGACTTCCTGCGCGCCACCATTCCCAAGCTGCGCGACGACCGCGGCCTGCACGCGACACTGGGCCAGCAACTCGACCTCTGCGCGAGCTACCTGGCGCTGATGCAGGTGCGCATGGGTGGGCGGCTGACGTACGCCGTCCGGGCCGATGATGGGCTGCGTGCGCTGCCGTTTCCGCCCTCGCTGCTGATCACCCTGGTCGAGAACGCGATCAAGCACGGCATCGAACCGCGTCCAGGCGCCGGTCACGTCGCGGTGATGGCGGAGCGTGTAGACGAGCGCCTGCGTGTCCGTGTCATCGACGACGGCGCAGGCCTGCAGCCGGGACTGAGCACAGGCGTTGGCCTGGCGAACGTGCGCGAACAACTGGCGGCGCGCCATGGTGCCCAGGCAACGTTCTCGTTGACCACGCGCGCGGAAGGACGCGGCGTTTGCGCCGAGATCCAGCTACCGATAGGGTCGCCGGCATGAATCCGGTCACCGCGCTGATCGCCGAAGACGAAGCCCCGCAACGACGTGCGCTGCAGCAGCAGCTGCGCGCGGCGTGGCCGGAGCTGGACGTGGTGGCCGTCTGCGAGGACGGCGTGTCCGCGCTGGAAGCCGTCGCGGAACATCGTCCGCAGGTCGCCTTCCTCGATATCCGCATGCCGGGCGTCAGCGGGCTGGACGTGGCGCGGCAGGTCGTCGCGCAGGGCGGACTGGTCGTCTTCACCACGGCCTACGAGGACTACGCGATCCGTGCGTTCGAGGCCGGCGCAGCCGATTACCTGCTCAAGCCGGTGCAGGACGCGCGCCTCGAACAGGCAGTGGCGCGCGTGCGCGAACGCCTGGCCGACACGCGTGCGCCGGACCTGCGCACGTTGATCGACGATCTGGAAGCGCGCCTGCGTCCGCAGGGCGACCGGCTGATCCGCTGGATCACCGCGAGCGTCGGCGACAGCGTGCGCATGATCGCCATCGACGATGTGCTGTTCTTCCAGGCGCAGGACAAGTACGTGCGCGTAGTCACCGCCGTCGACGAGGCGATCATCCGCATGCCGCTGAAGGAACTGCTGGGCGGGCTGGATCCGGACGTGTTCTGGCAGGTGCATCGTGGCGTGCTGGTGCGTGTGCAGGCGATCGACCGCGTGCGCAAGGACGAACTCGGCCGCTACCAGCTCAGCGTGAAGGGGCGCAACGATGTGCTGCCGGTCAGTGGCGCGTTCCAGCAGCGCTTCCGTGGCATGTAGCGGCGTCAGCCGAACAGGTCGTCCGCTTTTGCCAGCGCGCCTTCCAGTTCCAGCAGGAACTGCTTGGTCGGCAGGCCGCCGCCGAAACCGGTCAGCGAGCCGTCCGCGCCGATCACGCGATGGCAGGGCAGCACGATCGGCAGCGGATTGCGTCCGTTCGCCGCACCGACCGCGCGCATCGCGGTCGGCTTGCCGACCCGCTGCGCCAGTTGCGCATAGCTGATCGTTTCGCCGTAGCCGATGCCGGCCAACGTCATCCATACCGTGCGCTGGAAGTCGGTGCCGCGCGGCGCCAGCGGCAGGTCGAACACCTGGCGTTCCGCTGCGAAGTATTCGTCCAGTTGCCGGGCCGCCAGGTCGATCAACGCGTGGTCGCCTTCGGTCCATCCGTGCCGGTCGGCAGGGTGCCGGTTGCGCGGGAACTCGATCGCATGCAGGCCGGCATCGGTCGCGGCGACGGTGAGCAGGCCGACGGGGCTGTCGAGGTGGCGGTAGAGGATCATGATCGAGAGGATAGAGGAGCAACGTGAGGTTGCGTGGGAGCGACGTAAGTCGCGATGGGGTGTCGGTAAAGCCTCATCGCGACTTACGTCGCTCCCACGGCCTTCAGGGATTTTGGTGGCGCCATGCTGCCCTTCCATACATGGATCACCGCATACGCACGCCACGGGCGCCAGGCTTCCGCGCGCGCAGTCAGCGCCTTCGCGGTCATGCGTACGCCATCGGTCGGTACGGCCTTCTGCAGCACCAGGTCGTCGGCAGGGAACGCGTCCGGATGGCCGAGCGCACGCAGCGCCATGTAGTGCGCGGTCCACGGGCCGATGCCGGGCAGTGCGACCCAACGCGAGGTGAAATCCTCCAGCGTCCGTTCGGGAAGGAAATCGACGCGACCGTCCAGCAACGCGCGCGACAGGCCGCGGATCGTGTCGGCACGCGCGCGGGTCAGGCCGATCTCGGCCAGGTCGACATCGACCAGCCGGTCCGGCGTCGGGAATAGGTGCGTCAGTCCCTCCGAGGCCAGCGCCAGCGGCGTGCCATGCCGCTGCGCCAAGCGTGCGGTCAACGTGCGTGCGGCTGCGACGCTGACCTGCTGGCCGATCACCGCACGCACGGCGATCTCGAAACCGTCCCAGCCGCTCGGCAGTCGCAGGCCCGGGCGAGCTTCCAGCAGCGGGCGCAGGCGTGCATCGTCGCCGAGTGCCTGTGCGATGACGTGCGGATCCGCATCCAGGTCGAACATGCGGCGCAGCCGATGCACGATGTCCAGCAACTGCGCAGGTGCGGCGCCATGCAGTTCCAGCCTGAGCGCGTGCGCATCGCCGCCCCATGCGCTGACGCGCAGCCAGCCCGGCGCATCGGCGGTGCCGATCACGCGCCGGTAGCTGCGTTCGTCCACGACTTCCACGCCGGGCAGCGCACGTCCGCGCAGGAAATCCAGCATCGCCGCGAGGTCGTAGGGCGGGCGATACCCCAGTCGCAGCGTCACTCCGTCGTGCGCGGGTGGCACGTCGCGCTTGCGCAGCTCGCGCGGCGCCATGCGGTACTCCTCGCGGAACGCGGTGTTGAAGCGGGTCAGGCTGCCGAAGCCGGCCGCCAGCGCGACCTGCGTGATCGGCAACGTGGTTTCGGTCAGCAGCTGCTTGGCGAACAGCAGCCGGCGCGTGCCGTGCACTTCGTTGGGTGTCGCGCCAAGCCGTTCGCTGAAAAGGCGACGCAATTGCCGTTCGCCCAGGCCGACCTTGTCCGCTAGGTCCGCGAGCGGCGCGTCGACCAGTGCGCCCTGGTCGATCATCTTCAATGCGCGGGCGACGACATCGTCGCCACGCCGCCACGCACCGTCGCCTGGCGCGAGTTCCGGGCGACAGCGCAGGCAGGGGCGGAAGCCCGCCGCTTCCGCGGCCGCCGCATGGCGGTAATAGACGATGTTCGTCGGCTTCGGCGCAGGGGCCGGGCAAACCGGCCGGCAGTAGATCCGCGTGCTGGTGACGGCGGTGAAGAACAGGCCATCGAAGCGCGCGTCGCGGCTCAGCCGCGCCTGTTCGCAGACGCGCGGATCGGGCAGGGCGGAGGTGTCGACGGCGGGCATGTGCGCAGGCTAGCACCGGCCCCGTGCACGAACTCGCCGTTTCCGGACATCAATGCGCGGGGGGCGTCCGCGGCGTCAGTACGGGCGCGAACACGTCGGCCGAACCGTCGTTGCGTGCCGGCGTGACGCCCAGCAGCTTCGCCAGCAGCGGATAGACATCGACGTTGTCGAACGCGGGCAGCCTGGCGCCGCGACGGAAGCTCGGGCCGGCGGCCAAGAACACCGCGCGCATCGACGGCAGCGCATTGTCGTAACCGTGCGAACCCCGGTTCAGGCGGTCCTTAGGCGTGCGCGCCAGCTGTTCGGCGGGCAGCGCGTTCCAGCCCTCGTCGAACTGGCAGACGATCGCCGGCACGCGCGGATGCACGCCGTAATGCCAGCGGGCCGGCAGGTCCTGCTTGCGCCAGCATTCGTAGTGGTCGTGGCGGCCGAGCAGGCGCTGCGCAGTGGACGCTTCATGGCCCGCGCGCGGATTGAAGCCGATCACCTGACCCGTGCTCACCGCTTCGGCCTGTTCGATCGTGGCCATGTCCTCGATCGCGATGTACTGGTCCGGTTGCACCGGCGCCATGCCGTGGTCGGAGACCACGACGATGTCGGTCGATGCCCGCAGTCCACGCGCGTCCAGTGCCTGCACGATGCGCCCGATGGCGGCGTCCACTTCGCGGATCGCAGCCTGCGTCTCCGGTGCCTCCGGGCCCTTCTCGTGGCCGACGTTGTCGACGCGTTCGATGTACAGCGCCGCCAGGTGCGGGCGCGTGGCCGGCGGTTCGGTCATCCAGGCCGCCACCTGGTCGGCGCGCGCGGCGGAATCGATCTCCGGCGAGTACGGCTTCCAGCGCGTGGGTCGCAGGCCTTCGATCGGCGCGGCATTGCCCGGCCACGCCCAGATGGCGGTGCGCAGACCGGCCTTGCCGGCGGTGTTCCAGATCGGCTCGGCCTGCCACCAGCGCGCATCCGCGCCGGCGGCCTTGTCGGCCACCTTGAAACCGCCCACGGTCTCGTCGCGCATGCTGTTGTGGATGATGCCGTGGCGGTCCGGGCGCAGGCCGGTGACCAGGGTGAAGTGGTTCGGGAACGTCAGCGCCGGGTAGGAGGGATTCATCCAGTCGGCCCGCACGCCGTCGCGCGCGAGCGCATCCAGAACGGGGGTGTTGCCGCGGCCCAGGGCGCTGGCCGGCAGGCCGTCGACGGAGATCAGGACGACGCTGTGCGGTGCGGGCGGCGTCGTGGAGGGAGCGGAGGGGGTGGTGGTGCAGCCGGCCGCCCATAGCAGGACGGCCAGCACCGTCACCCTGACCAATGGCAGGCGCATGCGGTACGGACAGGAGCTGAAATCGCGTACAGCTTGGCAGACTCCGGGAACATCCGCATGACACGGTCGCTTCGACTTTCGTCCGCCCTGCTGCTGGCCTGCGTCATCGCCCCGGTCCATGCGGTCGCACCCGAGGATATCCGCAAGGCCGAATGCGCCGTCTGGCAGCGTGAACTGGACTTCGCCCGCTCGGTTGCCGAGCACGATGCCGTCGCGTTCGCCGAACACCTGCATCCGGACGCCGCGTTCGGCGTCAGCGGCAAGCCGACCCGCGGCCGCGAGGCGATCACCCGCGAGTGGGCCGGCCTGATCGATGGCACTGCGCTGGTCCTGCGCTGGTATCCCGCCGTCGTCACCCTGGGGGGCGACGGCCGTACCGCCTATTCCAGCGGTCCGGCGCTGTACGAGGACCCGAAGACCGGGGCCATGCGGCTGGGGCGCTTCGGCTCGGTCTGGCAGCGCGGCGATGACGGCGTCTGGCGCGTGCTGTTCGACGATGGCATCCCGCCGCAACCGGCCGACGCCGCGGCCGTGCAGCGCTTCCGCGACGGCGAGGGTGCCGCCTGTCCCGCTGCCTGAGGCCGGCCTAAACGCAGGGCGTTGCCGGGGTACCACCCGCAGGCGGGAGGCGTATCGTGAAGTCACATTCACGCCCGGGAGCCGCCCATGAAATGCCTTCCCCTGATGCTGGCCTTGGCGGTCAGCTTGGCCGCCGCGACTGCGCAGGCGCAGACCGCCCCCGAACCGGCCCCGACCCCCGCGCCGGCCGTTGCAGAGCAAACGCAGACGGCGGCTTCCGACGCGCAGACGCCCGTGGCGGCCGTCGAAAAGAAGCGCCTGTCCGACGAAAACTGCCTGCGCCACACCGGCAGCCGCATCACCCAGCGCGACGGCAAGCCACGCTGCACCGGTCAGCCGGGCCGTGTCTACAGCAAGGACGACATCGACAGCACCGGTCACACCAACCTGGCCGATGCGTTGCGTGCGCTCGACCCGGCGCTGAACTGATCCCCGTCGTGTGAGCCGCCTCGCGCGCGATGCGCGGGAGGCGGGCGACTCAGCAATCGTCGGAGCGACCTGCGGCGTAGCGCAGCCCGCGCGCCAGTTGGGCGAGGACGTTCTCGTTCGCGTAGACCTTCGCGTCGTGCCCGAGCCCGGTGTACCAGCTGCGGCCACCGTCGAAGGCATGGCACCACGTGATCGGGTGATCGTCGCCCATCTCTCCGCCGTCGTACTCGCGCTCGTCCACCGTGGCGACGACGTGCACGCGAGGTCGCGGATTCGCACGGTAGTTGTAGAGCTCATCGGTGATCGGCCAGCGCGTGTCGACCGGCTTGCCGTCGCGCTCGGGCTGCACATGCGTGGCCTGCACTCCCGGCGGATGGTTCTTGAAGTAGGCGCCGACCAGTCGTCCGTACCACGGCCAGTCGTATTCGGTATCCGCTGCGGCATGCACGCCGACGAAACCGCCACCGCCGCGGATGAAGCCTTCCATCGCCGCCTGCTGCGCTTCGTCCAGCACGTCGCCGGTGGTACTGGCGAACACCACCACGCGGTAGCGTGCCAGGTTGCCGACGGTGAAGACCTTCGCATCCTCGGTATGGTCGGCCACCATGCCGGCCTCACCCGCCAGCGTCTTCAACGTCGCCACGGCGGTGGGAATGGCGTCGTGGCGGAAGCCTGCCGTCTTGGTGAAGACCAGCACGCGCTCGGGTGGCGCGGCGGATGCCGGCGGCATCAGCGGCAGGCTGGCGAGCGCCAGGGCGGCGGCGACGGTGCGGAAGGCATTCATGGCCGGATTCTGCCACGCGGGCCATCGCGCACCGCAGCATGGCCATCGCTCGCGCCGGATGGGGCCTGGCGCCGATAATGGCGGCCAATCTGCATCTGGAACCCGCCATGTCCGATCCTCGCCACGATCCGTCCCGCGTCATCCGCGCCCCGCGCGGCGCCACGCTCACCTGCAAGTCCTGGCTCAGCGAAGCGCCGTACCGGATGCTGCAGAACAACCTGGATGCGGAAGTGGCGGAAGATCCCACGTCGCTCGTGGTCTACGGCGGCATCGGCCGTGCCGCGCGCGACTGGGCCTGCTACGACGCCATCCTGAAATCGCTGCGCGAACTCGACGACAACGAGACGCTGCTGGTGCAGTCGGGCAAGCCGGTCGGCGTGTTCCCCACGCACGCCGATGCCCCGCGCGTGCTGATCGCCAACTCCAACCTGGTGCCGCACTGGGCCACGTGGGAGCACTTCAACGAACTCGACAGGAAGGGCCTGGCGATGTACGGCCAGATGACGGCCGGGTCGTGGATCTACATCGGCAGCCAGGGCATCGTGCAGGGCACCTACGAGACCTTCGTCGAGATGGGGCGCCAGCACTACGGCGGCGACCTCACCGGCAAGTGGATCCTCACCGCCGGCCTCGGCGGCATGGGCGGCGCGCAGCCGCTGGCCGCGGCGCTGGCCGGCGCCAACTCGCTCAACATCGAATGCCGCCAGTCCAGCATCGACATGCGCCTGCGCACGCGCTACGTGGACGAACAGGCCACCGATCTCGACGATGCGCTTGCCCGCATCGCGAAATACACCGCGGCCGGCGAAGCGAAGTCCATCGCGCTGCTCGGCAACGCCGCCGAGATCCTGCCGGAACTGGTGAAGCGCGGCGTGCGTCCGGATGCGGTTACCGATCAGACCAGCGCGCACGATCCCGTGCACGGCTACCTGCCGATCGGCTGGACGGTCGAGCAGTGGCTGGCCGAACAGAAGGCCAATCCCGAACGCGTGCGCGATGCCGCCAAGCAGGCGATGCGCGTGCACGTGGAAGCGATGCTCGCATTCCAGCAGATGGGCGTGCCGACCTTCGACTACGGCAACAACATCCGCCAGATGGCGTTCGACGAAGGCCTGCAGAATGCGTTCGACTTCCCCGGCTTCGTGCCGGCCTACGTGCGTCCGCTGTTCTGCCGCGGTGTGGGGCCGTTCCGCTGGGTCGCGCTGAGCGGCGATCCGGAGGACATCTACAAGACCGATGCCAAGGTGAAGGAACTGATTCCGGACGATGCGCACCTGCATCGCTGGCTGGACATGGCGCGCGAGCGCATCAGCTTCCAGGGCCTGCCGGCGCGCATCTGCTGGGTCGGCCTGGGCCTGCGCCACAAGCTGGGCCTGGCGTTCAACGAGATGGTGCGCAACGGCGAGCTGAAGGCGCCGGTGGTGATCGGCCGCGATCATCTGGACAGCGGCAGCGTGGCTTCGCCCAATCGCGAGACCGAGGCGATGAAGGACGGCAGCGATGCGGTCAGCGACTGGCCGCTGTTGAACGCGATGTTGAACGTCGCCGGCGGCGCCACCTGGGTGTCGCTGCACCACGGCGGCGGCGTGGGCATGGGCTACTCGCAGCACTCCGGCGTGGTCATCGTCTGCGATGGCAGCGAGGAGGCGGACAAGCGCATCGCCCGCGTGCTGTGGAACGATCCCGGCACCGGCGTCATGCGCCATGCCGATGCCGGCTACGACATCGCCGTGCAGTGCGCGAAGGAGCAGGGGCTGAAGCTGCCGATGGTGTGAGCGGAGGCGCCCGACGCAGCGTGGACCCGCGCGCGGGACGGCTGCCGCCGCCGTGATCGGCCGCGCCCAGGTGGTCCGCAGGCCGTCTGGAAAAGAGCGAACTACGCGTTACACTCCCGGCGTCGATACGCGCTGGGGAGCGCCATGACGGAATGCAAGAGAAGCCGGCCGGTCTTCGCATGGCTGCTGGTGGCGGTGTTGTCGCTGTCCGTCCCTGCGACGGTGATGGCGCAGCCTGCGGCCGATCCAGCGGTATGGGGCATTTACGCGCGCCTGGTGGATACCGACTTCGCGGGCAACGGGGACTGGGCGTCGTGGCGATGGGGCCCGGACGACACGATCGTCGAGGGGCGCGCGATCCTGGCCAAGACCGTGATCCGCCCCGGTGCACGTGCGGGCGAGCTGGTCTCGGTCTACGGCGGCGGCCTGCACACGTTCGATGGACGCATCGGCCCCGACGGATCGGTCACCTGGATCCGTCGGGGTTCGTTCCTCAAGATGCCCTCGCGGGTGTCGATCGTCGATGGCCAGTACGTCGAGGAGGCGCTCAAGCTCGACAAGGACGACCAGATCGTCCGGGTGACCAAGACCCTGCGCTTCGAGCAGAAGCGAGGCCCCAGCGTGGCGACGGTAGCCGGGGAGCCCGTCCTGGCGTCGGTCGTGCCGGCGGCGGCGCCGGCCGCTGCACTCCCGGATCCGGCACCGAATCCCCCGCCACCCGCGGCGCCGCCTGCGCCGGCACCTGCGCCCGTCGCCAGCCCGACGCCGCCCAAGTCCGGCCCTCGAACGCTGTCGCAGGCGGAGTTGGCCACGCTGCAGCAGCGTATCCAGACCGACAGGGCGCGCCGTGCCCAGGCGCTCAGCCAGGAACAGGCCGCCGCCGAACAGCAGCGCCAACAGCTCGAACAGATGCAGCAGATGGCCGCGCTGGAAGAGGAGTACTGGGAAGAGGAGGCGCCTGCGCCGGCCCCGAACCTGGCGGCGGTCTTCCTCAATACCCTCGGCAGCGAAATGGCCAAGAACCAGGCCGAGCGCGACGCGCAGGATGCATTCATCCGCGATGTCCAGCGCCAGCAGGCCATGGCGATCGAGCGTCGCCAGCGCGAGGAGGAGCGCCAGCGCCGCGAGGCCGAGCGCGTCCGCCAGCAGGCCTCCGCCCAGGCGGCCGCCTTGCCGCAACGCGCGCCCAGCGCGGCGGAGGTCGCGCAGCAGGCGGAGCGGACGCAGGCCGCCGAGGCGCGCGAGCGCCAACTCGCCGAGCAGGCGGCGGCAGAGCGCGCGCGGCAGCAGCAACTGCGTGCGCAGCGTCAGCCGGCGGTGGCGTCCACGCCGGTCGTGCCGGGCCCACCCTCCACCGAAGCCGCCGCCAAACCGCTGCGCTTCGTCCTGAGCATCGGCCTGCTCAACAAGCCGGGCGATACCGTCAATCCCATGTGCTACTCGAACGTCATCACCCGTCCCGGACCACCGGGATGGGGCGCTCCCGGCTTCCTGCCACCCGGTTCGGGGCAGCAGGCGCACGACATCGTCCAGTCGTTCAAGGCGGCCTTCATCGCGCGTTGTCGCGCCAGCGGCCGCGAGATCATCAGCGACGGCCACTTCAACTATGCGTGGAACCAGAGCCAGGGCTCAGAGGCCGGCATGCAGGAAGTGCGTCCGCGGCACCGGGAAGACGTGCTGGTGTCGTTGTGAAGAAGCGAGCCCATCATCGGAACATGCCAGGAAACGCCATGCCCAAGATCTCTGCCTTCGGCGTCGTGCTGGTCGCCACGACCCTGTGTCTCGTGTCGACGAACGCCGGGGCGCAGGGCGCCCAGACGGCCGAAGGCGCCCAGGCGTTCCTCGCCACGATGGCCAAGCGAGGCTTCGCCCGCGCCACCTTCCTCGACACGCTGGGCCGTCCCAATTACGTGGCGGGCACGCATACCGTCGAGATCAGCCGCATCAAGCTCTCCATCAAGGAAGAGAAGAGCACCAACGCAGTGGAGAAATCGCTGGGCGAGTTCGCCCTCACGGACCTCGCCTATGGCGATGCGCAGGGCACCGCCGATGCCTGCACGACCCGCATCGACGGCATCCAGATGCCCGCCAGCGCCTACGAACACAGCAGCACCTCATGGGAGGAGCCCGGTTTCATGGTGTCGGTGACGGTGATGAAGAACGAGTCGTGGAACTATACGGAAGGCTTCCGGAAGTTCGCCGGTCCCCACTTCATCGACTGGAGGCAGGCGCAGGTCGTGCGCAGCAACGATGGCGGCCGCATCGACGTGCGCGTGAAAGGCCAGGCGTTCGCCACGAACATCCTGTCGTTCGTGCCCGGCGACCCCGAGCTGGCCGATCGCATCGAGTACGCCGCCAAGTTCCTGCGGATGAGTTGCGACGAGGCGGCGGCCACCGGGTTCTGATGCCGGGCATCCGGCGAACCCTCGTGGCGCGCATGCCCGGAACAGGCGAAACGCCACGCGCGCTGCAGGGCGCCGCGTGCCGGCGCTACTCACTCACCGCGCGTCGATGCCCGGGTCGATGCGGGCCAGCTGTTCTTCCAGTTCCACCTGGCGCGAGATGTCGGTGAACACGCCGAACCACCCGCGACCTCCGTCGGCGGTCGTCCTGAGGACGGCGCGACTGGACACCCAGCGCCAGCGGTCGTCGAACCAGCGCAGGCGGAAGCGTGTCTCGAACGCATCCTGTGTCGGGATGGCGGCCAGCCACTCGGCATGCACGCGCATGCGGTCGTCCGGGTCCATGCGCGCGTACCAGGCGGCCATGCGCGCGTCCATCGTGCCGCCCTCGGGCTCGTGCGGCGCGGGGCTGATGTAGGTCAGCTTGCCGTCGCCATCGCTGACCCAGGCCACGTTCGGCCCGAGTTCGACGGCGCCGCGGTAGATCGCTTCGCGCGCGCGGATCTCTTCCTCCGCATGCTTGCGGTCGGTGATGTCGATCGCGACGACCGACACGCCGATCGCCTGCGCCGTCTCGTCGGTCACGCAGGTGCCGACGACGAGGAAGGTCTCGTCGCGGTCCGGGAAGCGGAACTCGACGGTGGAGGTGGTGCCGTCGCCGAGGATCTGGCGCGACTCGCGCAGGATCCACTCGGCGATGCCCGGCGCATAGACCTGGGACACGTGCGCGTCCACGATCTCGGACAGCGGCCGGCCCACCATGCGCGCGAACTCGGTGTTCGCCGCCGAGTACCGCATGTCCGGGCTGAGGAAGGCCAGGCCCACCGGCGCGCCCGTGTACAGCGATGACAGCTGGTGCTGGCGGAGATAGGGCGACAGCGGGGCGAGGCCCGTCGACAGGGTGCTTGCCGGCGTCGCGGTCAGCAGGGCGATCACGTCGTGGCTGGACATGGGCCGCCCGGTCAGCCAGCCCTGGGCGAAATCGCAGCCCAGCTCGCGCAGCACCGAGGCCTGCGCTTCGGTCTCCACGCCCTCGGCCACGACCGCGACCTCCAGGCTGTGGCCCAGGCCGATGACGGCCGACACGACCTTGCGGCTTTCGCGGTCGGTCGCCAGGCGCTGGATCAGGCTGCCGTCGATCTTCAGTTCGTCGAAGCCGAAGCGGCTCAACCGGACCAGGTTCGAGAAGCCGGTCCCGAAGTCGTCGAGCGCCACGCGGATACCGTGCGACTTCAGGTAACCCAGGGCCTTTTCCGCGGTCGCATCGTCCTCGATCAGCTCGTCTTCGGTCATCTCGATGCAGACGCGCTCCTGCGGGAACGCCGAGCCGGAAATCGCTTCGACCAGCAGGCGCACGGCGGGCGCATCCTGCAGCAGCGAAGGA
Organism: Pseudoxanthomonas japonensis; assembly: GCF_010093445.1. Classification (GTDB taxonomy): domain Bacteria; phylum Pseudomonadota; class Gammaproteobacteria; order Xanthomonadales; family Xanthomonadaceae; genus Pseudoxanthomonas_A; species Pseudoxanthomonas_A japonensis. Next base: position 20,431 of record NZ_PDWW01000031.1, read on the forward strand.
GGCACGTTGAACGCCAGTCGCGGGACGCCGGGCCATGCGCTGGCTTCGGCGCAGGCGCGCCGGACCAGGTTCAGGGTCAGCAGCGGCAGCAGCGAGGCTTCCAGCGCGATCGGGATGAAGTCGTCCGGCGGCACCGGACCCAGTTCGGGATCGGTCCAGCGCGCCAGCACTTCCAGGCTGTGCACCGCACCGCTGCGCAGGCAGACGATGGGCTGGTACACGGGAAAGATCTTCTCGTGGCACACCGCATCCACGATCCGCTGCCTGAGTGCGTCGGCCTGTCGAGATCCTCGCATTCCCACGCAGTTCTCCCTTGCAGTCCGAACGCTGCCCGCCACGAACGACCGGCCCCTGGACAGGCATCGGCACGCGCCGCGCCGACGTGAGGCGCCGGAATCCCTTTCCTGCCGCCGGCAGGGCATCACCGTAACGTGTACGCCGGCGCGCAGGAAGCGTGGTCGGACGGGCGGCGCATGCACACCAGCACCGGACCGGCATGGCCGTGCATTCCTCACTGCGACCGCTGTTCGCCGGACGCCACCTCCATCAGCCCGCGCAAGTCGCTGTGGTCCACTACCGCTTGGCGGCGCCGTGCCGGCCTTGTTCGTAGCGCCGTCCCAGCCAGAGCGCGAGCAGTGCCCATGCGAGCCCGAGCGGAATGGCCATGGCGGCCATGCCTCCCCAACCCGGCAGGGCGCGGCCGCCGAACGCGTCCAGCTGCGCACCGACGACATCGCCCATCCGGTAGACGAACGTATCGATGAACGCCTTGGCCTTGTACTTGCCGTCGCGTGCGATCCGCGTGAAAAGCAGTTCCCGGGCCGGACGCGCGACGCCGCGCTGCATCGTGCGGTTGATGGCCTCGAGCGCGAACAGGACGGCGATGCTGCCCTGCCATGCCAGCCCCGCGAACCCGAAGGCCGTGGCCAACGGCAGCGCGGCCAGCGCGGTCCCCGTGCGCAGGCGACGCCCCAGCCGGGTCGCCATGGCGCATTGCAGGACCAGGAACACGATCTGCGTCCACATGTCGATGCTCGCCAACATCGCCGCCATCGCATCCGCTCCGGCCGCGACCGTGCCGACCATCCGCAGCCGGGTGAGGTAGACCAGCGTGGCCATGACCGCCATCAGCAGCACGTAGCCCGCGATGCCCGCCAGATACCGCGATCGCATCACGGCACGCATGCCGTCCCATGCGCCGCCGCTGATCGGTGCCGCATCGTCCGGTGGCCATGCCTCCGCTGGCCCGTTCGCTGCCCCCTGCGCGGGCATGACGCGGTCCAGCCGCCACGCGGCCAGCATGGCCAGTGCCAGGAACGCAGCCGACACCGGAAGCAGGTGGAGCGCGCCGAGCGGTTGCGCCAGCCGTGACGTCAGCCAGGATCCGAAGACCGCGCCCAGCGTGCCGCCCATTGCGACGAGCGCGAACAGGCGCGTCCCCTGCTCGCGGGTGAAGCGATCGACCACCAGCGCCCAGAACACCATGGTGCCGAACACATTGAGCACACTGAACCACACATAGAACGCTTGGCCGCCGCGTCCTTCCATGCCCGAGCCCGCACCCAGCAGCGCCCAGAACGCGATCAGCGTCGCCCCGAAAAAGCCGTAGGTCGTGGTGATGGCCTGCGCCCGCCCGACGCGGCCCACCAGCAGACCGAAGACGGGGTTGAGCGCCAGCGTCACCAGTGCGGTCACCATGAAAAGCAGGCGGACGCTTTCCATGCCTCCCGCCGCGCCGGCGGCATCGCGCACGGGCCGCAGCAACATCAAGGCCGACAGCACGAAGAAGAATCCGCAGGCCGCGGTCAGCAACGGGCCGCGCTCGTCGCGACGGACGTCGAAGAGCGTCGTCATCCACCGCGCCACTATCGAGGGATGTCCTGCCAGCCATGACGGTTGCTTCATGGGGGAATCGGAGGAATGGGCGCGCCGCCGGCGCCGCGGCGTCTTCGCGCGGATGCAGGCGTTTGCCGGACGACGCGGCGTCAGGAGGACATCGGCAGCAGGCCGCTGGCGATGCGGCGGCCCCAGGCCCCTTGGATGAAGAGCCAGGTCACCAGCGCAACGAAGCTGCTGGCAAACAGCATCAGTGCGCCGGATCCGATGCTGGCCAGCGGGGTCAGTCGCGACCGCGTTGAGCGGATGACCCATTCGGCGACGACCAGATTGGGCAGGTAGAAGAAGAACGCCATGACGGCGTCGAACCAGCCCGTGAATCCCCGGCCGGTACCCACGCCGCCGGCAACCAGGAACCAGGCGCCGTATTCCATCCGGTAGAGCCACGAGCCGATGGTCAGCGCGAACAGTCGAATGGCCCAGGCGCGGTGCTGGCTGAAACGGCCCGCACGCGCGTGGACGAACGCCAGCGCGGCACACACCACCATCAGGATGCCGTAGAGACCGAACCCGATGTCCATCACCGCGCCGCCCACGGTGCCCCTGGCGGCGATGAAGAACAGGCCGCCGATGCCGGCCAGTGCGGCCGACGCCACGTAGAGGCGGCCGAGCCCGCGATGCAGTGCGGGAACGCGGCGCTGCAGGTGACCGATGAACTGGATCGGGCCCAGCAGAAGCAGCACCACGCCCGTCAGGAAGTGCACACCGATGGCGACGATGGCCATCGGTGTGGCGGGGTCGTGCAGTCCGGGCAGGGACTCGTTCCATCGTTCGCCGGCGCCTGCGAGCAGGGTGCCGCCGAAGAACGCCGCAATGTAGGCGGCGAAGACGACGCCACTGATCCAGCTGGTGGCGAACAGCAGGCCGCTGCCCCAGCGCGACACGGCATGCGCGGTCGCGCCATCGGCGGAGGCTGCGGGTGGTTCACCTCGATGTGCCGGGTCGATGCGGTCGTTCCGGTTGCGCGTCATGGCGTGCGATCAGTGGCCGGTCGTCGGAAAGCGCGCGCCAGTGAGCGTTTCGCTCAGTTCCCACAGGCGTGCGGCGGTCGCCGCATCGCGGGCGATGGCGGGAACAGTGGCCAGGCCCAGCGGGCCCGCCACTTCGTTCGGGCCGGTCGGACCGTAGTAGCTGCCGCCCTGCGCGGTGGCTGCCGTCGCCGCGTACAGCGTGGGAATGGCGCCTTGTGCGGCGGTCTGGAAGTTCGCCCGGTTGCTGGACCACTGGCGTCCCTGCGGGCTGTCCAGTCCGGGACCGCGCGCTACCAGTTCGGTGACCGCCACGCCCGGATGCGCGGCCATGCTCTGGATGCCCCAGCCACCGGCCTCGCTGCGGCGCTGCAGTTCGAAGGCGAACATCAGGCAGGCCAGCTTCGACTGCGCATAGGTGGCCATGGGCTCGTATGCACCGGTCGACTGCAGGTCGTCCAGATCCAGCGTGCCGCGATGCACCGCGATGCTGGACAGCGTCACCACGCGCGGCGCGTCGCTCTTGCGCAGCAACGGCAGCAGCTCGGCGGTCAGCAGGAAGTGGCCGCCGTAGTTGGTGGCGAACTGCATTTCCATGCCGTCAGCCGACACGCTGCGCGTCGGCGGCGCCATGATGGCTGCGTTGTTGATCAGGCCGTCCAGGCGGGGCAGGGAGGCGCGCAGGCGCTCGCCCAGGTCGCGGACCGACGACAGGCTGGACAGGTCGACGGCTTCGAACTCCACCCGCGCTGCAGGAACGTCCTGGCGGATCTTGTCGATCGCTTCCTGCCCGCGCTGCGCATTGCGCGCGGCGATCACCACGCGCGCACCGGCGGATGCGAGCGCCTTCGCGTCCTCGAAGCCCATGCCGCTGGTGCCGCCGGTGACCACGAAGATGCGCCCCTGCTGCGATGGCATGTCGTCCGCGCTCCAGGCCGGTGGCGGCGGTGTCTGCGCAAACGCGTCGATGGTGACCACGCTGCCCAGCAGCAGGCCGAGGGCGGCGAGGCGACCCCGCCAGGAGGCCGGGACGGAGACGGGCGATGCGGTGCGTTGGTGGATCATGATCGATTCCTCAGGGGGAGTTGGAATGGGTCGTGCGCGAACATCGGGTGCAACGGCTCGAGCGCGGCGCCACGCGTATCCGCTGGCGACGCCGGTCGTCGTGTCGGCAAGGCGGCGACATCAAGCGCTGCCAGGCATCGACGTGGTGCGGTCATGGTCCGTCCCGCGTCGGCGACCGGCCGGGCATGCGCGACGCATGCGCGGGAGGAACAGATAGAAGGGACGGCGTTCCACGTGCTGCGGCAGCCCGGCGCGCCTGCGCATGCCCGAGCCATAGCGCCAGCGCCGCCCAGGCCAGCGCGAGCGGCACGACTACGCTGGCCAGTCCGCCAAGGGCCAGCCCGAGTCGTCCGAGTCCGCCTTCCGCCTGCGCACCGACGACATCGCCGGCGCGGTACATGAAGGTGTCCACGAAGGCCTTGGCCTTGTATTTCTCTTCGCGGCTGACCACGGTGAACAACGCCTCGCGCGCCGGTCGGGTGATGCCGCGCTGCACGGCGCGGTTGGTGGCCTCCAGCAGCACCAGCACGACGAACGAGCCGTAGATCGCCAGCCCGACGAAGCCGAGCGCCGTGGCGACGGGCAGGATGGCCAGCGCCACGCCCAGGCCGAACCGCTGGATCAGCTTGCCGGTCAGGGTGACCTGCAGCACCAGCACGGCAACCTGCGTCCACATGTCGATGTTGCCCAGGATCGCGGCGCGCGCATCCATGTCGTCGGCCACCGCCGCGACCATCTGCAGGCGCGTGAAGTAGATGAACGTGGCGAGCACGGTCATCAGCACGACATAGCCGGCGATCGCGGTGAGGTAGCGCGAGCGGAACACGGCTGCCAGGCCGGCCCAGGCGCTGCCGCCGATGCGTTCGTTTCCGACCGTAGTGTTCACGGGAGAGGCCGTCGCGCCGACCGTCGCGTTCCGGTCCGGCACCACGCGCACCAGCAGCGACGCCATGGCCAGTGCCGCGAGCAGGAAGCCGCCCGCGACCAGCAACAGGCTCGGAGTTCCGAGTGGCACGGCCAGACGCGATGTCAGCCACGGGCCGAAGATCGCGCCCAGCGTCCCGCCGACCGAGATCAGTGCGAAGAAGCGCTTGCCCTGGTCGCTGGTGAACCGGTCCGCCAGCAGCGCCCAGAACACCATGGTCACGAACAGGTTGAAGACGCTGAACCAGACGTAGAACACCTGGCCACTACGCTGGCCGACGGCCCCCGGCGCGAACACCAGCAACGCCCAGAATCCCACCAGGCTCAGCACGAAGAAGCCGTACGTGGCACCGATGAACTGCAGCCGCCGCAAGCGTGCGACCAGCCAGCCGAACACCGGGTTCACCGCAAGTGTCGCCAAGGCGGTGCCGATGAACAGCCAGCGGATACTCTCGATGCCGCGCTCCATGCCCAGCGCGTCGCGCGCCGGCCGCAGCAGCATCAGCGCGGTCAGCACGCAGAAGAAGAACAGCGCGGCGATCAGGACCGGCGCGACTTCTTCGCGCCGGAGATTGAACGCGCGATAAGGCAAGCGTTGTCGGTGCGAGGGTGGCATCGCGTTCCCGTTCATCGGCCAAGGTCCCGGACTGCGCTGTCCTGGCCACTCATTCGGCTGCGGCCGATGGGTAGTGCACGCCTGCCAGCGTCTCGCTGACGTTCCACAGGCGTGATGCGGCTTCGGTATCGGTCGCAGCCTCGGGAACACGGGCATGACCCAGCTCGCCACGTGCTTCCAGCAGGCCGGTCGGCCCGTAGTAGCGTCCGCCCTGCGCGTCCGGCGCCGTCGCGGCGTACAGCGTCGGCAACGCACCTTGTTCTGCCGTCTGGAAGAAACGCCACAGCACCGTGCTGCGGCCCTGCGACGGCAGCAGGTTGGTGCGCGACAGGCCCGGGTGGCTTGCGATGCTGGCGATGCCCCAGCCCTGTGCGTCGCTGCGCCGCTGCAGCTCCTGCGCGAACATCAGGCATGCCAGCTTCGATTGCCGATAGGCCTGCGCCGTATCCCATTCGTGTTCGAACTGCAGGTCGTCGAAGTGGATTGTGCCTCGTCGCGCCGCGATGCTGGAGAGGGTGACGACACGCGGAGCATCCGACTTGCGCAGCAGAGGCAACAGATCGGCCGTCAATGCGAAGTGGCCAAGATAGTTGGTCGCGAACTGCATCTCGAACCCGTCGGGCGTGGTGTCGCGCTGCGGCGGCTCCATGATGCCGGCGTTGTTGATCAGGCCATCCAGCCGTGGCAACGACAGGGCGAGGCGGCTTCCCAGTGCGTGCACCGACGCCAGGTCGCCGAGGTCGAGTGCTTCGAAGCGCACGTTGGCGCCGGGCGCAGCCTGGCGGATGCTGGCGACCGCTTCTTCACCGCGCTGCGGATTGCGTGCGGCAATGATGACTTCCGCACCGGCGGCGGCCAGCGCCTTGGCGCTTTCGAAGCCGATGCCGCTCGTACCGCCGGTTACCACGAAGATGCGTCCGGCCTGGGGAGGCATGTCGGCGGTGCTCCAGTCAGGCTTGGGTGCTGGCTGGGCGGTCCTGCCACTGGCCGAGCACGCGGACATCAGCAGCGCGAAGGCGAACATGAGCATGACGGACCATCCGGAAAGCCCGCGGAACGAACCGCGACCAGTCGATGGCGACGGAGCGGTTCGCGAAGGCGCCGCTAGCGAAGGAACATGGGAAACACGCCGGTTGATCACGATCGGCACCTCGAGGGAAAGCGTTGGGGGAGTGGCCTGCGAACCTCGGCAGGCGATGCAGCGTGGCGCGCAGACTTTAAGAAGCGTTTAAGCCTTGCTGCGGTCGTCGAAGATCTTCCACCCGATCCGGATGTCTGCCGGCACGGGCAACTGCGCAGTTGGGCAGCGAGCGGTGCGGACGAGGAACAAGCCTTGCCGAGCTTCGACGGATAACCGAGGAGTGCGATATCCAGAAAAAAGAAGCCGCCGCGTACTTCGTCGATGGCGAACTACGCGTTCATGCGCGCGCATGGATGTCGCTGGGACAAGGTTGGCTGCGGTGGGGCCAACTGAACGAGCGATCACGCAATAGCCAGCTACGAAACGCCGGTAGGGCGAGATCGAAAAGCCGTGGCGGCGATAGGTTGATTACAGGGCGGAGGCGGATTTGCTCGCGCAAATCGAAGCTGGCGTCCGCCGCGGGACCTCAAGAACGCCTGAACCTGGTCGCGCCAGGCGTCATTCGTCGCCAGCTCCAGGCGTAACGGGCTTGTCTTTACGTTGCGGAGGTAACTATGTAGCGAGTATCCGTATCACCGTGCCAGGCGTCGGCAATCGAATGAAGTGGCACGCTGTTGAAGGGTGTATCGAAGCCGGCAGCGGACGCCGCAGCGAGCAGTTCGGCCGCGCCTGCCATGAAATCGCTCACCGACACGCTGCCGATCCCGCTTCCAATCAGCTCCAGGCCGCTGCTTCGCAGCATGTCGCCGCGAAGCGGGACCTCGTCACCGGCTGACGTACCGATCTGCACGTAGCGCATGCGGGGCTCACCGGTACGGGCGGCACGGTTGTGGGTCGCCGCTTTCAGCACACGAACAGCCGGTTCACCCCAAACGAAGTCGAGCACCACATCGACGCCCTTTTCGAACTGCGCTCGCAACGCGGCTTCGGCGCCATTATCCAAGGGAATCCGGACGTCTGCGTCCACACGCTCAAGCTTGGCTGCATCGCGGCCCACGGCAATGACCGTGCTGGCGCCAAGGTGACGCGCGATCTGCACGGCCATGCCGCCGGCCGAGCCTGTCGCTCCGAGCACCATGACCTTCTCGCCGGACTGCAATCCTGCGCGCCGCGTAAGCGCGATCCAGGAGGCGAGCCCCGCTGTGGCAATGGCAGCCGCCAGATTGTCCGGAAGCGCCTCCGGCACCGGCACCATCATCTCGCTGGCAACGAGCGACTTCTCTGCCAGAGAGCCAAAGGGCGATGCGGGAAACAGGAAGTACACCCGGCGTCCAGTTCCGTCGATGCCTACCCCGTCAATGCCTGGGACAAAGCCGGCATTCTCTCCACTCGTGTAGTGCTTGCCAGCGGCCAGCAGCCTGACGATAGGACTGATGGCGGCAGCCCTTACCGCGACGACCTCGCGACCTTCGCCGGCCTCCGGATCCCTGAATTCCTGGAATGATGGCGAGGTTCCGAACGTGGTGACTACAGCTGCTTTCATGGGGCGTTGCTCCGGGTACATGGCGGGGATCTCTTCAAGGAGATCGTTCGTGCGTGCAATGTAGACGGCCATGAGCACCGCAACTATGCTTCATCGGCGCTCGTTTGTTCGCAATCGTCCGAGTAAGGCATGGACCCCCTGTCTGAAGTGCTTTCGCTTCTGAAGCCCCGGAGTTACATCACTGCAGGATTTGACGCCGGTGGCACGTGGGCCATCGCGCTGGATGACTTGGCGGGGCGCATAAAGTGCTACGCCGTCATCGAAGGGGCGTGCTGGCTGTCGATGCAGGACATCGAAGCCCCGGTAGAACTCGTGGCCGGCGACTGTTTCGTGTTGCCCAGCGGCCGGCACGCGGTGCTGGGGAGTGCCCCAGGGGTTGCGGCGAAGCGTGCCACGGAAGTGCTCGACGCCAATCGCGGCGGCCAGACCGTCACCTACAACGGTGGTGGCGATGTCTTCCTGGTGGGAAGTCGCTTTGAAGTGAACGGCCGTCATTCGGAGGCTTTGCTACGCACGCTGCCACCTCTTATCCAGGTGAAGACCTCGGATGATCGCGCCAGGTTGCGCTGGTCGATCGAACTCATGATGGAAGAGTTGCGCGCGGCATTGCCCGGCTCCTCGCTGATCGCGCAACAGCTTGCGCACATGATGCTGACACAGGCGTTGAGGCTGTACCTGTCGGAGCCATCGCCTCGCCACATGGGCTGGCTCGCCGCCCTGTCCGACCCCCAGCTGAGCGCGGCATTGGGAGCGATGCACGATAGCCCCTCACTTCAATGGACGGTCAACGCTCTGGCGGAACGCTCGAACCTGTCGAGGTCAACGTTTTCGGCGAGATTCCGGGCGACGACCGGAGAAACCCCCATCGCTTATCTGACGCGCTGGAGGATGATGCTGGCCGGGGAGCGCCTTCTCCAGGGCAGAGACACGCTATCGCGGATCGCACTATCGCTGGGCTATGAGTCGGAGCACGCATTCAACACCGCATTCAAGCGGGTGATGGGCGTATCGCCGGGGCGCTACGCCCAAGCCGAGCGAGGACGGCTGTAAGGGCTATCAGTCCGCGGGGGGATGCACTTCCGTACCAGGCGGATCTTGCCGTCCCCGCTGAAAGTTCTCGCAAGTCGATGCTGGCTTTCGGTGCGTCTCGTCCGATCGCGGACTGGCCCATGGATAAACTTCGATGCCTTGTGGCGGTCCGGATTGCGCGATACAACGCAACGGTCGGTCCGTTAGTGCAAAGGAATTCGCCGGAAGATGTCGTCGTATGGCACCAGGTCGAGAAACGCGGTGACCTCCGCGGCACGAAGATTCTCCATCCGGAAGATCCACACATAGCTGTTCCGGTACGGCTGGCCATCGGCAGCGGTGGCGGCGCCGTCCCAATGGACGACGACGTGATCGTCCTCGGCCCAGATGTGCTTCACCGTCGGTCGCATGGGCGACGAGAGCCGTGCGGCGAAGGGAGTGACCGCCTTGGCCACGAACGCGTCGCGTCCTTCGTAACGGCCGGCCATCGGACTGGTGCCCTTGATCGTCCACACCATGTCGGGCGCCAGCACGTCATCGAAGAAGGTCGCTCCGCCTGCGGCCCAGCGTGCGAATGCCTGTGCAATGAATTGGCGATTGTGCTCGGCCGTCGGTTGTTCCGGGTGGGCTTGCGCGCGACCGCTGGCCAGTATGGCGAGTGTCGAGAGTGCCAGTGCGAAGAAATTCGTTCGTGCCATCATGGTGTTTGCTCCTGGGTGTCCTACGGTGGTGGACCGGTCAGCCCGCTTGTCGACGGGCGATCACTTGTCGGAATGGGGAACAATCGTGTCGATCTCCTCGCGCGACACGATCCGGACAGAGGTGTGCTCTCGGACGATCTTCCAGCCGCCCGGTGTGCACTCCCAGACCAGCGAGGTCCGTGCCCGATTGCCGATGATCTCGCCCGCGGAGGTTTCCAGGCGCGCCGCGAACTCGAGGGTGGAGGCGGACAACGTTCCGCCGTCGATGACGTCCGGGCCGTCCAGGACGCTGTGCCTGGCTTCTCTCAGCGTGGTGAAGGGTTCCGTCCAGATCGAGGCCCACTCGTCGGCGCTGCGGGCGACCCGGTGCTGGGGGTCGAAAGTGTCGTAGAGCCTGACGTCGTCGGAGTTCCAGTGATACAGATGGCCAAGCCGCTGGCGGAAATCGAAGGGCGGATCGCCGCGATGCTTCTCCCATCCGACGAGGATCCATTCGCGGTGCAATTCGCCAGGACTTGCTGGGCCACGGGTAGCGCAGGTCGCGGGTCGTTCTCCGGTCGTGGCTGAGGCCACGACAGAAAGGCTGGCGAGACAGGCGAACAGCAGGAGTGCGGTGCAGGTGGAGCGCACAGCATAGTGTCGACTATTCATTTCGATGTCTCCTTGAACATGGATTTCAGGTTGTTCATCGGGAAGGGTGAGGCTCTGCAGCGGGCTCAATGGGCTGCCCGTGCCGGCGTACGCAACAGGCGCGAGGCCAGCGTGTGGGATACCAGGCCGGCCGTGGTGCCGACGGTGCCCGCGCCGAACAGCTTTCCGACGCTCTCGAGCGAGGGCTCCAGATGCGCGGCGAACCACGCCACCAGGCCAAGGAAGTAGCCCAGCAGGTTGCTCATCACCGGCAGGCCGCGCAACGACACCACCAGGATCGCCACGCAGAAGACGATGATGGGCAGTGCCACGGCGGGCGTTGTCGCGCCCGACAGCGCCTGCAGGCCCAGTGTGGCCATCAGGCCAAGCACCAGGCCCGCGCCGACGCAGGCGAGGTTCTCGATCGCGGCGCGCAAGGTCAGGCCGCGCGTGTAGAACGCGATCCAGCCGATGAACATCGCCCACACCGGCAGGGCCAGCGACAGGCTGATGGCGGCCGCGCCTGCGGCCGTCACTGCTGCGATCAGGGTTGTCAGCACATAGGTATTCCGCGACATCGTCGTGTTCATGCTTTGCTCCGGAATGGATGGGGAGGTGGGGCGGGCGTCGGCAACGACGGTGTCGTCGCCGATCGCGGCTCGGGTCATTCGTGGCGTTGTGGCCTGAGCAGGCTCTCCAGGCCCAGGTTGCGGTACATCTCGCGGCGCACGTGGTCGCCGACCGCATTCACCGCTTCGGCACCGTCCTGCGACGGATCGACATGCACGCGGAACGGGCGTTCTCCGTGCGGCAAGCCGACCACGCGGACGATGGCGGCTGCCACATCGGCGACATCCGCATCCGCCGGTTCCAATGACTTCAGGCCCTCCAGGATCCGGTCGGGCAGGCCGGCGTACGGACCAGACTCGTATTCCGCCGCCCGCGCCGCGTCCGCGGGCTTTCCCGAATGCGCGAAGTGGTTGGTGCCGGACGTGTAGGCCCCGGGCAGCACGATGGACGTCTCGATGCCCCAGCGCGACAACTCGGTGGAATAGGAGACCGCGACCGAATCCATCGCGGCCTTGGCGGCGAAGTACGGCGCGAGGTACGGCGGCGTTCCGCCGCGCGTGCTGCTGGAACCGACCCAGACCAGCAGGCCGTTGCGCTGCTGGCGCAGGTGCGGCAACACGGCGCGGTTCACGCGTTGCGTGCCGACAACGTTGACGTCGTACTGTTCGATGAACTGCTCGGCTGTGAACGCTTCGGTCGGGCCGAACACCATGTGCCCGGCGTTGTGCACGACCACGTCGATGCGGGAGGCTTCGCGCAGGATGTGCGCGATGGCGTGCTGCGCCGATGCGTCCGACAGCACGTCCAGCTCCACCGTGCGCAGGTCCACGCCGTGCTCGTTGGCGTAACGCGTGGCGTCTTCCACCTGCGGCGCATTGCGGCCCTGCGTGTCGCGCATGCTGGCGTACACCGTGTGGCCCGCATCGGCGAGGCGGCGCGCGGTCAGCGCGCCGAAACCGGACGATGCGCCCGTGACCAGGATGATCTTCTTCATGTCGATGTCTCCAACGGGATGAGGGGGCTCAGACCATGCCGCCGTTGGCGCGCACGACCTGGCCGTTGATCCAGCCGCCGTCGGGGCCGGCGAGGAACGACACGGCCGCGGCGATGTCGGCTGGCGTACCGAGGCGTTCGAGCGGATTCATCTTCGCCATGCGCTCGATCAGGTCGGGCGACTTGCCATCCAGGAACAGGTCGGTGGCCGTCGGCCCCGGTGCGATGGCATTGACAGTGATCGAACGGCCGCGCAGTTCCTTCGACAGGATCGCGGTCAGGGTCTCCACCGCCGCCTTGGTCGCGGCATACACGCCGTAGCTCTCCAGCTTCAGGCCGACCACGCTGGTGGACAGGTTGACGATGCGGCCACCGTCTCGCAGCCGGCGCGACGCCTGGCGAAGCGTGTTGAACGTACCCTTGAGGTTGATGGCGACCTGGCGGTCGAACAGCGCGTCGTCGCTGTCGGCCAACGTTGCCAGCTTCATGATGCCGGCGTTGTTGACCAGCACGTCCACACCGCCGAAGCGCGCTTCGGCCGCGTCGAACAGGCGCTGCACGGCGTCCGGGTCGGCGATGTCGGCCTGCAGGGCCACGGCGTCGCCGCCGCTGGCGGCGATGCGTTCGACGATGGCGTCGGCATCCTGCCGACGGCCGGCATAGTTGATGACCACAGCGTGGCCGTCGCGGGCCAGGCGTTCGGCGATGGCGGCGCCGATGCCGCGGGAGCTGCCGGTGACGATGGCGACCGGACGGGAGGGTTCGTTCATGGGGGGTCTCCACTTCGCGCCGTATTGGCGTGGTACCACCTTATTGGCGTTCTACTTCCGGATAATCAGGCACAATCCGGCATCACCATTCGGAAGTTCGGATAATGGATCGTTTCGATGCGATGAAGGTGTTCGCGCGGATCGTCGAACGTCGCAGCTTCACGCGCGCCGCCGACGATCTGGCGTTGCCGCGGGCCACGGTCACCGATGCCATCAAGGCGCTGGAGGCCCGGCTTGGCGTGCGGCTGCTGCAACGCACGACCCGGACGGTGACGCCGACGCTGGAGGGGGAGGCCTTCTATGGTCGCTGCCTGCGCCTGATCGCCGACGTCGAGGATGCCGAGAGCGCGTTCCGCGATGCGCGGCCGCACGGGCCGCTGCGCATCGACGTGCACGGCACGCTGGCGCGTCATCTTCTGTTTCCCCGGCTGCCGGATTTTCTGGAGCGCTATCCGGAGATCGAACTCGACGTCGGCGAAGGCGACCGGTATGTCGACCTGGTACGCGAGGGCGTGGACTGTGCCGTGCGCGTGGGTGAACTGCGCGACAGCGATCTCATCGCGCGGCGGCTGACGCAACTGCCGGAAGCGACGGCAGCGTCGCCGGCCTACTGCGAGCGTCTGGGCACGCCGGACACCATCGAATCACTGGAGGCGGGTGGCCACGTCATGGTCGGCTTCAAGTCGTCTTCGCTGGGCGGACTGCTGCCGCTGGAGTTCCAGCGGCATGGGCGGATCGAACTCGTGACCCTGCCGACGCGGGTGCGCGTGAGCGGCGCCGACTCCTACGTGGGTGCCGCGTTCGCGGGGTTCGGCATCATCCAGGCGCCGCGCTACCGGCTGGATGCCTATTTCTCCGAAGGCCGGCTGCTTCCGCTGCTCGAGGCTTGTCCGCCGCTTCCCAGTCCGGTGTCGATCGTGTATCCGCGTACCCGGCTGCCATCGCCCCGGCTTCGGGCCTTCATCGGCTGGGCACAGGAACTGTTCCTCCCGGCATGATGCGCCGGGATGCCGTGCGTCCCGTTACTGCGGCACGCGCCGCAGCTTCGACACGTCGTAGCCCAGCGCTTCGATCTGCTTCACCCGGGCCTGGTAGTCGGCTTCCGGAATCCGCGGCGTGCGCGCCATCAGCCACACGTAGTCGCGCTTGCTGCGGCCGACGATGGTCTGCTGGTAATCGGCATCGACCCAGGCGATGACGTACTCGGCCTGGATCGGCCAGACGAACTGCATGTCCCACACCGCGCCGCCGCCATCGGGCTTCACCGTGCCGACGGGGTGCATGGTCTTCTCCGGGCCATCCAGCGCGCCCTTGCGGAAGCGGAACGTGGTCTGGATGCGGCCGTCGGGCATGCGGGCGTAGGACTCCACCGCTTTGTAGGCCTCGCGCTCCGGGAATGACGGGATGTGGGCGATGACGTACCAGTCGCCCATGAAACGGTCCACGTCCACCGGTGCGGCGGTCGGGATGGAAGGCTTGACGTTGCCCGAGCGGCAGGCGGCGGTGGTCGCCACGACCAGGGCGAGCAGCACGAAGGGCAGGGTGCGCATGTCAGTGCTCCCTGGCCGGACGATGGAAACGGTAATGCGCCACCAGCCATTCCTGGCCATCGCGGTAGCCGAACAGTTCGGCGCAGGCCATCCAGAACATGCGCCAGCGCTGGTTCCACAGCGCCGCGGCCTCGCCGTAGGCCTCGCGCAGCACTGTCATCACCGCATCGCGGTTGGCGTCGTGCTGCGCCAGCCAGTGGTTGGCGGTGCGCTGGTAGTGGGTGCCGTCGAGCAGCCAGCGTTCCTGCAGCTTCAGGTGCTCCTGGAAGAACAGCAGCAGGTCGGCGGACGGCATCATGCCGCCGGTGAAGAAATGCCGGCCCATCCAGTTGTCCTCGCCCTGCGTCTCGAACGGGTACATCAGGTCGCGGTGGACGAAGATGTGCACGAACAGCGCGCCACTCGGTCGCAGCGCATCGTGGATGCGCCGCATCAGCGCCGCATGGTTGCTGACGTGTTCGAACATCTCCACCGACACGCAGCGGTCGAATGCCTGCGCCTCGAGCTGCAGCTGGTTGACGTCGCAGGTGATGACGCGCACGTTGCCCAGGCCGCGTTCGGCGCAGCGCGCTTCGATGAACTGGCGTTGCGAGTGCGAATTGGACACCGCGGTGATGCGTGCGTTCGGGTAGCGCTCGGCCATCCACAGCGTCAGCGACCCCCAGCCGCAACCCAGTTCCAGGATGTCCTGCCCGTCGGCCAGCGCGGCACGCTCGCCGTACAGGGACAGCATCGCCTCTTCGGCCTGATCCAGTGTTTCGGTTCCCGTCGGGTAGTAGCAACTGCTGTACTTGAGCCGGTGGCCCAGGCAATGACGGAAGAAATCCGCCGGCAGTTCGTAATGCTGGCGGTTCGCGGCATCGGTATGCACGGCCAGCGCGCCCTGCCGGAGCGCGCGCAGGCGATGCGCGAGCAGCGCGGACTGCGCTTCCTGTCCGCCGTGGCGCTCGTCGCGCAGCCGCTGTGCGCACAGCTGACGGATGCCGTGGCGGACGAGTGCGTCGGGTAGCAGCCCGCGTTCGGCCAGGCCCAGCAGGCCGTGAGCGGCACGGTCGGCCGCCAGTTCTTCCACCATCGCGTTCATCGTGTCGCCTCCTTGGTGGCGGATTTGGGAAACCAGGGGAACAGCATCGGCGTGGTGCGCTGGTACTCGCGGTATGCCTCGCCCCGCGTGCGCAGTGCCTGCGCTTCGGTGTACGGAATGCCGCTGATCCAGCGCAGGAACACGTACATCACCACCGGCCCGCACCACGACAGCCACGCCCATGGCGAGCCGATGGCCAGGGCGATGTAGGCGAACCAGTGCAGCCATTCGAAGAAATAGTTGGGATGCCGGGAGTAGCGCCACAACCCTTCGCGGCAGGTCCTGCCGCGATTGGCCGGATCGGCGCGGAAGCGGGCCAGCTGGCGGTCGGCGATGGCCTCGCCGGCCACGCTGCCGATCCAGATCGCCACTGCCAGCACGATCCACGGCCATGCGGTGTCCACCGGGCTGCGCGCGGCGGCGGCGAAAGGCAGGGCGAACAGCAGCACCAGCAACGCCTGCGCCATGAAGAACAGGAAGAACTTGCCCTGGTGCCCGTGCCAGTGTTCGCGCAGGTAGCGGTAGCGACCGTCTTCCGGTTCGCTGCGCACGCGATGCCACAGGTGCAGCGCCAGCCGCGCACCCCACAGGCCGCCGAGCACGGCCAGGGCGATGCGTGCGGGCACCGCACCGTCGCCCAGCACGGCCAGCAGTACCGCGCTGCCGCCAACGCAGGCAGACCACAGCACATCGACGATGCCGGCGTTGTCGTGGCGCTTCTGCCACCACCAGCCGAGCGTCATCACGCCGGCAGCCAGCGCAGCGACGAGGCCGAGGGCGCCAAGCGGGTTCATGCCGTCGCCCCGTGCGTGGGTCGCGCCATCAGCAGGTGCGACACGCCGATGGAACGTTCCAGGAATCCACCCTCGCAGTACGCCAGGTAGAACTCCCACAGGCGGATGAAGCGTTCGTCGAACCCCTGCGCGCGCACCTCGGGCAGGCGGGTCATGAAGCGGCGCCGCCACGCGCGCAGCGTGTAGGCGTACGACAGGCCGAAATCCTCCTGGTGGACGACCTGCAGGTCGCTGGCGCGGGTCTTGGCGCCGTACATCGCCTCCAGCGACGGAATGAAACTGCCCGGAAACACAAAGCGCTTGATGTAGTCCACCGAATCGCGCGCCTGTACGTAACGGTGGTCCTCGATGGTGATCGCCTGGAGCAAGGCCTGACCCCCGGGCCGCAGCAGGCTGCCGAGTTTTCCGAAGAAGGTGTCGAGGTACTGTGCGCCGATCGCCTCGATCATCTCGATCGACACCAGCTTGTCGTACGTACCCTGCAGGTCGCGGTAGTCCTGCAGCAGCAGGGTGACGCGGTCCTGCAGGCCGGCGGCGGCCACGCGCTGGCTGGCCAGCGCGTGCTGTTCGCGCGAGATCGTGGTGGTGGTGACGTGCGCGCCGCAGTGGCGCGCGGCGTGCAGGGCGAAACCGCCCCAACCGGTACCGATCTCGATGACGCGATCGTCGGGCCCCAGCGCCAGCTTGCGGCAGACGGTGTCCAGCTTGCGGTACGACGCGGTATCCAGGTCGTCGTCCGGCGAGGCGAACATCGCCGACGAGTACATCAGGTCCGGCGACAGGAACAGTGCGAAGAAGTCGTTGCCCAGGTCGTAGTGCGCGGCGATGTTGCGGCGGCTGCCCTCGCGGGTATTGCGGCGCAGCGCATGCCAGCTGCGCAGCGCCCAGCCGCCCAGTCGCGCCAGCCCGCCTTCCATGCCGTCGAGCAGCGCCCGGTTGCGCACCAGCAGGCGCACCAGGCCCACCAGGTCGTCGCAGCGCCACTGGCCCTCGATCCACGACTCGCCCGCGCCGACGCTGCCCTGTGCCGCGACCGCGCGATAGAAGGCCGGATCGTCGATCCACAGGTGGACGGTCGGCAGCGCACCTTCGCCGGGCGTGCCGAAACGGTGCTCGCCCAGCGCATCGCTGACCACCAGGACGCCATGGTCCAGCGCATCCAGGCGCGCCAGCAGCTGCGAGCGCAGCAGCCGGTCGAGCGCGCCATAGGACGGTGCAGCGGAAACGTCGACGATCTGGTTCATGGGGTCTCGCGGGCAAGAGGGGAGTGGTCGTACACGGGCGTGCGTTTCAGCCACAGGCGCAGCGCCTGCCAGTGGATGCCGCCGATCACCTGCGCGGTCATCAGCGGGTAGCGCCACAGCACGCGTGCCAGCGAGGCGCCGTCCAAGGGTCGCCGCAGCAGCGTCAGCGTGGCGTCGAAGGCGCGCTGACCGCCGCGATCCACCTGCATGTGCACGCGCAGCGCCTCGTCGGGCGTGCCGAAGCGCCACTGGTAGGCACAGTCCATCGGCAGGAACGGCGAGACATGGAAGGCCTTGTCGAAGCCCCATTGCCAGCCGTCGCCGTACGGCATGCCATCGCGTACCGGCAGCACGTAACTGTGGCGTTCGCGCCACGGCGTGTTGGTGATCTCCGCGACCACCGCCTCCAGCGTGGTGCCGTCGGGCTGGAAGCAGTAGTAGAAGCTCACCGGATTGAAGACGTAGCCGCCGTAACGCAGGTGCGTGAGCAGGCGCACGGGGCCACGCGGGCGATGACCTACATCGCGTTCGACACGGTCGCGCACGGCGTCGGCCAGTGGCTGGTCGTGCGGTGCGAGGTAGTCGCTGCGGCGGAACTCGGCCAGGTTGCGGCGATCGACCGACCACAGCCATCGCCGGTCGAACACGCGGTCCAGTTCGTCCAGGTCCAGATACAGCTGCGCCATGCGGTAGCGGAACGCGTGCGGCCGTGGCGTGTGGCGCCGGTGGCGCACCATGCCTTCGTAGACCGCGCTGGCCAGGGGCGTACTCACGCCGTCACCGCCTCCGCCGCGTATCGCGCGTCGGCCGGCGTCGCTTCCAGCGCGTCGACCACCTCGCGCGCACTGCGGATACCGTCTTCGTGGAAGCCCCACCCCCAGTAGGCACCCGCGAACCACGTGCGCCGCTGCCCCTGGATCTCCGCCTTGCGGCGCTGCGCCGCCACCATCGCATGGTCGTACACAGGGTGGCGGTAATGCATGCGGCGCAGGATCCGCGCGGGATCGATGGCGTCGCTGCGGTTGAGGGTCACCACGAACGGCTCGGGCGACTCCACGCCCTGAAGCAGGTTCATGCAATAGCTGACCGTGCAGGGCGCGGATGGATCTCGCGGCACGTGCGCGTTCCATGCGGCCCACGCCTTGCGTCGGCGCGGAAGCAGGCGGGCGTCGGTATGCAGCACGGTGTCGTTGGACTGATAGCGGATGGCGCCCAGCACGCCGCGTTCGCGCGCGTCGGCATCGTGCAGCAGGCGCAGCGCATCGTCGCTGTGGCAGGCCATCACCACGTGATCGAAGCGTTCGGTGCCGGTGGCCGTGACGACGCCGACCTTGTCTTCGCATCGCAGCACGGCGTGCACCGGCGTGGCCACGCGCTCCTGCACGCGCCAGCGCTCGCGCAGCGCTGCGACGTATGTCGCCGAGCCACCGGCGACCACGCGCCATGGCGACCGCTCGCCCAGCGTCAGCATGTGGTGGTTGGCCATGAACTGCACCAGATACCGCGCCGGGAAGGCCAGGATGCCCTGCGGCGGCGAGGACCACAGCGCCGAGGCCATCGGCACCAGATGTTCGTCACGGAACATCGCGCCGTAACCGCCTCGCTCGAGATATTCGCCTAGCGTCGGGCCGGTGTCGTCGCCCTCCAGCAACGCGGGCGCTTCGCGGTAGAAGCGTGCGAGATCGCGCAACATGCCCCAGAAGCGCGGCGATGCAAGGTTGCGGCGCTGGCAGAACAGCGTGTCCAGCGAGGTCGCGTTGTACTCCATGCCGCTGCGTTCGCTGTGTACGGAGAAGCTCATCGTGGTCGGCTGCGACGCCACGCCCAGTTCGTCGAACAGGCCGCACAGCAACGGATAGTGGTCCGGGTTGAAGACGATGAAGCCGCTGTCGATCCGGTAGTCGCGTCCGGCCTGTTGGACCGTGTGCGTGTGGGTGTGTCCGCCCAGATAGTCGTTGGCCTCGAACAGCACCACGTCGTGCCGCTGCGACAGCCACCAGGCCGAGGCCAGCCCGGCGATGCCCGATCCGATCACCGCGATCCGCATGCTCAGCGCCTCGCCTTGGCCAGCACCCAGGCGGGTACGGGCTTGAGATCGCGCACCAGCCCGAGCAGCGCCATCGCGCGCAGGCCATACCAGGTCAGGTCGATTTCCCACCAGCGGAAGCCCTGGCGCGCGGTGCCCGGGAAGAAGTGATGATTGTTGTGCCAGCCCTCGCCGAAGGTCAGCAGTGCCAGCCACAGGTTGTTGCGGCTGTCGTCGCGGGTATCGAAGCGACGCTTGCCGAAGCGGTGCGCCAGCGAGTTGATGGTGACCGTGGCATGGAACAGCACGACGGTCGAGATGAAGAAGCCCCAGACCAGCAGTTGCGGGCCGCTGGTATCGAGCGAAGGAGCGACCCGTTCCAGCACCGCGCCGAGTGCATAGAGGCCGGCGGCGAGCACGACGGGAACGACGGTGTCGTAGCGGTCCAGCCAGCGCAGCTCCGGATAGCGCGCCAGGTCGGGAATGCGCGACCAGTCGGTCCGGAAGCCTTCCCGGGTGAGGAACCAGCCGGCATGGCTGCGCCAGAACCCGTGCACGGTCGGGGAATGCGGGTCGGCGACCGTATCCGCATGGCGATGATGGTTGCGATGGTGCGCGGCCCACCACAGCGGACCGCGCTGCACGCTGGAGGCGCCGATCAGCGCGAACACGAACTGCAGCACGCGCGAGGTCTGGAACGTGCGGTGCGAAAAGTAGCGATGGTAGAAGCCGGTGATGGCGAACATACGCACCGCGTACAGCGCCACCGCCACGATCACCGCCACGGGCGACACGCCCACCCAGAACACGGCGAGGCAGGCGAGGTGCAGCCCGACGAACGGCACCGCACGCAGCCAGTCGATCCGGTCGCCGCCGCCCTGGTCCTCGTCCGGCGACTGGGTGTCGAACCAGCGCCGCAGCGCCGCGATCCTGCGTGGCGCCGGCGGAAGAGGGGAGGAATCGCTGGCCGGCATCATGGAGTCTCGATCACTTGAACCCTTACTACGGACGAACGCCCGCATCGGATGCGTGAAGGACGCTCATGCCTGACATTGGCGCACCAGCGGCGTGGCCAGCGCCTGCTGCAGCGCGCGCGCCTCCGCCGGCGCGGCCGGCTGCGGAAACACGATGCGCACGTCCTGATGCCGGCCCTTCGCATCGCGGATCGTGGCGATGCCGGCGAATTCGAGCAGGCGCTGGTCGGTCTCGGCATATGTCAGCTGCATCGTCGGTGCGACGAAGCCGTACCAGCGGTCCAGTTTCATCGACAGGCGCCGGGCCGCGACGCCGTTCCAGCGCACCTCGGGTCCTGGATCCAGGCGTACCGGCACGAAGTCGAAGCGGCTCGGCAGCAGGAACGGTTGCGTTACCGGCCGTCCCGCATTCAAGGCATCCCAGTGCAGGCGCACGCTGGCGTCGAACCCGGCATCGATCACCGCGCCGGTCGGTGCCGTCACGGTGCGCTCCTTCGCGCGGCCGCCCGCAGCCTCCTGGACGTAGACTACCCGCCCGCCCGCGGTGCTGCGGACCCCTTCGCGATAGCCGTCGCGCGCGTCCTCGAAGGCGAAGTCCGGCGCCTGGGCGGTGGGTCGCTCCACCACCGTCTTGCGGGCGAACGCCCGACCATCCGCGCACCGGTACAGCACCAGACGGCGCGCCGCGCCGTCCTGCCGGTAGCGCCAGTGCGACTCGCGGTAGAGCACGGCCTGCCCCTTGCGGGCGTAGGCGGTGGCTTCCTGGCGGGTTACCTCGGTCGTGGCGCTTGCCCGAGGGACGGGCAGCAGCAGAACGGCCAGGGCAATCGGGAGGGCGGCGGGACGACAGGGCATGGGCAGGATCCGTTGGAGCGTCGGCAGGTTCTACGCAGCCGCGCGCCCGACGGATGCCTGGCGCCGTTCAGGCCGGCTGCATCCGAAGCCCGGTCATCTTCGTAGAGAGCGTCATCACGAACGCAGCGGGACCTGGCATACCATGCCCACCGACCTCACAAGGAGACCGTCGCCCCCTCGGGCGGCACGTCCGGTGTCCACCCCCACGCCCGTTCCGCGCGATGCCCACGACTGGACCGGCGACATGCTCGCCGTCGCCCGCGTGCGCTGCCGTGCCAGCTTCCTGCGCATCTACGACCACTTCATGCCGCGCCTGTGCCTCTACCTGCGCGGTCTGGGCTGTCCTGAAGCGGTCGCCGAAGAGTTGGGGCAGGAGGCGCTCCTGCGCCTGTGGCAGCGCGCCGACCGGTACGACCCGCAGCAGGGCGCGGTGTCGACCTGGCTGTTCCGGATCGGACGCAACCTGCATATCGACCGCATCCGGCGCGAGCCGGGCTGGGTGCAGATCCTGGAGGATGCCGGTCCGGCGGCCGACGAGGAAATGGCGCGTCCCTTCTCCTCGGCCGAGGACCACGCGGAGCACGCGCACCTGCAGCGTCGCATCGACGACCTGCCGGCGGTGCAGGCACGGCTGATGCGCATGTCCTACTTCGAGGCCAAGAGCCACCAGGAAATCGCCGACGAGCTGCAGATGCCGCTGGGCACCGTGAAATCCCACCTGCGCCGCGCGTTCCTGCGGCTTCAGGGTCAAGTACGAGGTCAGTCGTGAATCCGCACCATCATCTCGATCCGTCCACCGTGGTCAGTTACGCCGCCGGCGCGCTGGCGGTGGAAGTGGCGATCGTGGCCGCCACCCATCTTGAGACCTGCGCGCACTGCCGCGCGCGCGTGGACGAAGCCGAGCGTGTCGGCGGACAGCTGGTCGAACAGCAGCAGCCCGCTGCCGTCGACGCTGCGCGCCTGGCCGGCCTGCGCGCGTCGATCCTCGAACGCCTCGACGAACCCCCGGCACCGGCCGCCGCCGCGCCGTCGCGTGCCGCGCCCTACGAGGACGACGATCGCCTGCCCACGCCGCTGCATGCCTACTTCGGCACCTCCTACCGCGCCCTCAAGTGGCGCTGGATGGCACCGGGCGTGCACTGCATCCGTGCAGCCAACACCGGCAAGGGATCGCTGCTGCTGCTGAAGATCGGTCCGGGCCGCAGCATGCCCGTGCACAGCCATGGCGGCACCGAGCTGACCCAGATCCTGCGTGGCGCCTACCACGACGCACTCGGCCACTTCGCCCCCGGCGACGTCGCCGACCTAGACAGCGATGTCGAGCACCAGCCCGTCACGGTTCCCGGCACTGCCTGCATCTGCGTCTCCGCCCTGGATGCACCGCTGCGGTTCCCCGGTTGGTTCGCGCGCAAGCTGCAGCCGCTGTTCAAGCTGTGACGGCATCCGGATTTGGCGTTGCGACATCGAGGGCAGTTGTCACCATCAGCTGTCCTCGGTGTGAAAGATGAGGACCGCTCGCGGGAACAGAGGCGTTGCGCCGTCTCACGCCGTGCACCGCACGATGGCTAGACTCTCCGCATGCAACTGAAAGACAAGCTCGCGATCCTTGCCGATGCGGCCAAGTACGACGCGTCGTGCGCGTCGAGCGGCGCGGGCAAGCGGCACTCGCTGGGCAAGGGCGGGATCGGCAGCACCGAGGGCATGGGTATCTGCCATTCGTACACGCCGGACGGGCGCTGCGTATCGCTGCTGAAGATCCTGCTGACCAATTTCTGCATCTACGATTGCGCCTACTGCGTCAATCGCGTCTCCAGCAACGTGCCGCGCGCGCGCTTTGCCACCGCCGAGGTGGTGCGGCTGACGCTGGAGTTCTACAAGCGCAACTACATCGAGGGCCTGTTCCTTTCCAGCGGCATCATCCGCAACGGCGACTACACGATGGAGCAGATGGTCGAGGTGGCGCGCAGCCTGCGCGAGGACCATCGCTTCGCCGGCTACATCCACCTGAAGACCATTCCCGAAGCATCGCCGGAACTTCTCGCTGCCGCGGGCCGTTATGCCGACCGTCTGAGCATCAACGTCGAACTGCCGACCGAAGCCGGCCTGAAGCAGTTGGCGCCGCAGAAGGAGGCGCAGGGCATCCGCGATGCGATGGGCGAACTGCACTGGCGCATCCAGGCGGCGAAGCCGGACAGGAAAGAGGTGCAGCCGAAGCGGAAACGTCCGCCGAAGTTCGCGCCGGCCGGGCAGAGCACGCAGATGATCGTCGGTGCCGATGCCGCCGATGATCGCGCCATCCTGACCAGCAGCGATGCGCTGTATCGCCAGTTCCGCATGCGGCGCGTGTACTACTCCGCGTTCAGTCCGATCCCGGATGCCTCCACACAGCTGCCGCTGCGCGCTCCGCCGCTGCAGCGCGAACACCGCCTGTACCAGGCCGACTGGCTGCTGCGCTTCTACGGTTTCGACGTGAAGGAGATCGTCGACTACACCGCGACGCAGGGCGGCATGCTGGACCTGGACATCGATCCGAAACTGGCGTGGGCGCTGCGCCACCCGGACCGGTTTCCGGTCGACCTCAACACGGCGCCACGCGAGATGTTGTTGCGTGTGCCGGGGCTTGGTGCGCGCAACGTGCAGCGCATCGTCGATTCGCGCCGGCAGGGCAGGCTGCGCGTGGCCGATCTGGCGCGCCTGCGGGCGCCGCTGCAGAAGGTGCTGCCGTTCGTCGTGCTGCTGGACCACCACCCGCGCCAGCGCCTGGACGATCCGGTGCGGCTGCGGCGCGAACTGGCGCCGGCGCCGCGCCAGGCCGACCTGTTCGGCTGAGGCGCACGATGTTCCGCGCCACCGTGATGCCTGCCTGGGACCTGGATGCCTGGCGCGCGCAGGCGCGACACGCGTGGGAAGCGGAATTGCCGCCCGACGCGGTCGAGTGGCAGGCCGATGCGCAGCGCGAACTGCTCGCGGCCGCGGGCGTGATCGAGCAGCCGGTGCAGCGGAAAGGCCTGTCGGTGCCGGCAGACTTCATGCCGTTCGCGGCCTCGGTGCTGTGCCACCGGGATGTGGGCCGGCACGCACTGCTGTACCGCCTGTTGTGGCGGATCGGCAACGGCGAACGCGCGCTGCTCGACCGTGCCACCGACGCCGACGTACACCGTGCGACGCGCTGGGCGCAGGCCGTGCGCCGCGACACGCACAAGATGAAGGCGTTCGTGCGGTTCCGTCAGATCGACGGCGAGGACGATGCCTACATCGCCTGGTTCGAACCCGACCATTACATCGTCGACCGGGTGGCGCCCTTCTTCATGCGCCGCTTCGCCGGCATGCGCTGGGCGATCCTCACCCCTTATCGCAGCGTGCAATGGGATGGCGAGCAGTTGTGGGCCGGCGAGGGCGCGCAGCGTTCCGACGCGCCTGCCGACGATGCCGAGGACGCGCTGTGGCGCACCTACTACGCCAACATCTTCAATCCCGCGCGCCTCAACACGCGGATGATGCGGCAGGAGATGCCGCAGAAATACTGGAAGCATTTGCCGGAAGCGCACCTGCTGCCGGACCTGATCCGCGATGCCGGACGCCGCGTGCGCGAGATGGACGAGCGTGAAGCGCAGGCGCCGCGCCGGCGCATACCGGACCGCAAGCCGCCCTTGCGTTGACGAGAACGGCTTGCGGGTTCGTGGATCAGCCCTCGCCAGGCAGCGGCGCGTCGGGATCCACCAGGCCGGCGCTGCGCAGGTCGCGCCAGAAGCCGGCAGGCACCACTTCCTTTAGCGCCGCGCTGTCCTCGGCGATGCGATCGGGCCTGCTGGCACCGGGAATGACCGCGGCGACGGCCGGATTCGCCAGCGCGAACTGCAGGCCGGCGGCCTTCATGCTGATGCCGTAGCGGTCGGCGAGCGCCTTGATGCGCGCGACCTTGTCGAGGATCTGCGGCGTGGCCGGCGCGTATTCGAAGTTCGGACCGCCGACCAGCGCACCGGAACTGTACGGTCCGCCGACCACGATGCCCAGGCCGCGCTCGGCGACCTTCGGCATCACCCGCTGCAGTGCGCGCCCATGGTCGAGCAAGGTGTAGCGGCCGGCGAGCAGGAAGCCGTCGGGCCGCGGACCTTCCAGGTCCAGCAGCAGTTCGATCGGCTCGACCCGGTTCACGCCCAGGCCCCAGGCCTTGATGGTGCCTTCATCGCGCAGGCGATCCAGCGCCCGGAACGCGCCGGTGCGGGCCTGTTCGAACATCGACAGCCATTCGTCGCCGTAGAAATCCTGCGCGACGTCGTGCACCCACGCGATCTCGATGCGGTCGATCTTCAGGCGTGTCAGGCTGTCATCGATCGAGCGCAGGGTGGCGTCGTAGGAATAGTCGTTGACGATCCGGTTCGGGCGGCCGTACTTGAACACCTCGCCTTTCTCGCCGGGGTCGCGCGCGCTGACGTCCTCGACTTCATCCAAGATCAGCCGGCCGACCTTGGTGCTGATGACGTAGGCGTCGCGTGGTTTGTCGGCAAGCGCTTCGCCCATGCGGATCTCGGCCAGGCCGGCGCCATAAAAGGGCGCATTGTCGAAATAGCGGATGCCATCGTTCCACGCGGCGTCGACCGTGGCGCGCGCTTCGGCTTCCGGGATGTCACGGAACATGTTGCCGAGCGGCGCGGTGCCGAAGCCGAGCTTGCCGGGGAGCAGGTCGTGGAGGGACATGGTGGACTCCTGAGGTTCTGGGTTGAGGGGTGGAGGGCGGCGATCAGGCGACGTTTGCCTGCGGTGCGGTGAACTGCGTATAGCCTTCCGCGCCGCCGCCGAAGTAGCCGGCCGTCGGCGCATCGAACAGCGGCGTGTCCGTGCGCAGGCGCTCGACCAGGTCGGGATTGCCGATGAAGGGCTTGCCGAAGGCGATCATGTCGGCATGGCCGCCGGCCGTGGCGTCGAGCGCGCGCTGGCGGTCGTAGCCGTTGTTGGCGAGGTAGGCACCGCCGAAGGCATCGCGCAGCGCCTTCACATCGAAGTCGTCGGCACCGTTGCCGGCGTGCAACTGGCCTTCGACCACGTGCAGGTAGGCCAGTCCCAGCTCGCCGAGGCGACGCGCGACGTACAGGTGCGTCTCCATCGTGCGACTGTCCAGTGGCGTGTCGCCGATCGCGGTGGACAGCGGCGACAGGCGCAGGCCGACGCGGTCGGCGCCCCAGACCTCGGCCACCGCCGCGGTCACTTCCAGCAGCAGGCGCGCGCGGTTCTCGACCGAACCGCCGTAACGGTCGTCGCGGTGGTTGGTGCTGTCGCGCAGGAACTGCTCAAGCAGATAGCCGTTGGCGGCGTGCACTTCCACACCATCGAAACCGGCGTCCTTCGCTCGCCGTGCGGCCTGGCGGTAATCGTCGACGATGCCGGCGATCTCCTCGGTGGCGAGGGCGCGCGGCATGGATGGCGGGACGTAGCCGGCTTCGGTGAAGACATGGCCGCCGGCCTGGATCGCCGAGGGCGCGACCGGTGCAGCGCCTTCTTCCTGCAGACTGGTGTGCGACATGCGGCCCACGTGCCACAGCTGCACCACGATGCGACCGCCGGCGGCATGCACGGCATCGGTGACCGGCTTCCATGCTGCGACATGGGCATCGGTATACAGGCCCGGCGTGTAGGCGTAGCCGCGGCCCTGGCGGGAGATGTTGGTGGCCTCGGTGATGATCAGCCCGGCCGACGCGCGCTGGCCGTAGTAGTCCACGGCCAGCGGCGTCTGCACGCCGTCCATGTCGGCGCGCGAGCGGGTAAGCGGCGCCATGGCGATGCGGTTGCGGACCTCGATGGCGCCGAGGCGGGTCGGGGAAAACAGGGCGGCGGTGGACATGGGGCGGCTCCAGCGCTGTCTCTTATACACATATAAAAAAAAATACCTTGTAGTGTGGATATTAGTCACTAAATCTTTGTATATCAACATCAATGTTGTTTCATGATATTATATCAGCATGCTAATTATA
>NZ_PDWW01000032.1 GCF_010093445.1 Pseudoxanthomonas japonensis
GACCCGCCCCCGTCCCAACCCCTAAAATTCGCGGCTCCGCCGGAATAGCTCAGTTGGTAGAGCGGCGCATTCGTAATGCGTAGGTCGTAGGTTCGATTCCTATTTCCGGCACCAGTCGTGACAAGGCCCCGCTTCGGCGGGGCTTTGTTTTTCCGGGTCTCGCCCGCGGAGACGGCGGGCCGATACAGTAGCCGCTCGCCGTCCCGACAGGTTCCCCGTGGCCAAGACCTCCGCCAAGTCCCGCACCGCCTACGTCTGCACCGAATGCGGGGCGGAGCACAGCAAATGGCAGGGCCAATGCGCCGACTGCGGCGCCTGGAACTCCCTCAGCGAGATCGTGCTGGAGCCCGCAGCGGGCGCCCCCGCCGCCGCTCGCCGCTCCGGCTGGGCCGGCAAGGCCGAGGCGCCGAAGATCACCGCCCTGAAGGACGTCCGCCACAGCGAAGAAGCGCGCGTGAGCACCGGTATCGGCGAATTCGACCGCGTGCTGGGCGGCGGCCTGGTGGAGGGCGCCGTGGTGCTGGTCGGTGGCGATCCCGGCATCGGCAAGTCCACCCTGCTGCTGCAGGCCCTGGCGCGTATGTCGGCCAGCCTGCCGGCCCTGTACGTCACCGGCGAGGAATCGCTGGCCCAGGTCGCCGGCCGCGCCGTGCGCCTGGACCTGCCGCTGGACAACCTGCAGGCGCTGGCCGAGACCGGCATCGAGAACATCCTGCAGCACGCGTCGGTGGCACGGCCCAAGCTGATCGTCGCCGACTCCGTGCAGACCCTGTGGACCGAATCGCTGACCGCCGCCCCCGGCTCCGTCAGCCAGGTGCGCGAGAGCGCCGCCCGGCTGGTGCGCTACGCCAAGGAGACCGGCACCGCCGTGTTCCTGGTCGGCCACGTCACCAAGGAAGGCGGCATCGCCGGCCCGCGCGTGCTCGAGCACATGGTCGACGCCGTGCTGTATTTCGAAGGCGAGAGCGGCAGCCGCTTCCGCGTGCTGCGCGCGTTCAAGAACCGCTTCGGCGCGGTCAACGAACTGGGTGTGTTCGCCATGGGCGAGAAGGGCCTGAAGGAAGTGCCCAACCCCTCGGCGATCTTCCTGTCCGGCAGCGCCCAGCAGCCCGGCAGCTGCGTGATGGTCACCCGCGAGGGCACGCGCCCGCTGCTGGTGGAAGTGCAGGCGCTGGTCGACAGTTCGCCGCTGTCGAATCCGCGCCGCGTGGCGGTGGGCCTGGAACAGAACCGGCTGGCCATGCTGCTGGCCGTCCTGCACCGGCACGGTGGCGTGGTGGTCGGTGATCAGGATGTGTTCGTCAATGTGGTGGGCGGCATCCGCGTGCAGGAAACCGCGGCCGACCTTCCCGTGTTGCTGGCCGTGCTGTCTTCGCTGCGCGACCGACCGCTGGCCGAGAAGACGATCGCCTTCGGCGAAGTGGGCCTGTCGGGCGAGATCCGCCCCGTGCCGAACGGCGAGGAGCGCCTGCGCGAAGCGGCCACACACGGGTTCAAGCGCGCCATCGTGCCCAAGGGCAACGCGCCGAAGTCGGGCACGTTCAAGGGGCTGGAGGTCGTCGCGGTGGAACGGTTGTCGCAGGCGCTGGAAGCGGCGGCGGAGTAGAGGCCGCGCAGCCCGGCGTGGCATGCTGGACGCGACCACGGCCAGTGGTCGTATGACGCCAAGGAGGCGACTGTGAAAGGAGTTTGCAGAGCGATGTGGATGCGTGCGGTGTGGGTATCGGTGCTGTTGTCGATGGCGCTGAGTGTGTCCGCCCAGGACGTGGTGGATCGCCTGAAGGTGCCGGGACCCATCGGGTTTTCCGGCGAAACGTTCCGCCTCGCGTGGACCAGCAATCCCAGTGATCGTCTTTACAAGCAGGAGTACCTGCCCGCCGGCCAGACACTGGAACGCTACGAAAGCATGCTGATGCTCGACCTGACCTTCGACGGCGCAACCCCGCGCCAGAAGGCGGCGGCGTTCGCCGCGACGCTGGACGCGCGCAAGTCCTCCGACCCGGTCGTGAACTACGAGGTGCTACTGGGCGACAACGGTGAGGTGATCCTCGACTTCCTGCTGTCCGCCAAGCCGGCGGGCGGCGACCTAATCGTCGAATGGAACGCCTACCGCTACAGCACTCTGGGCGATGGTGTGCAGATGGTGGGCATCAGCCGGCGTGCCTACGGCGACGCGGCGGAGGACTTCCTGCGCCATCGGCTCAAGGCGTTGCGGGAACACGACATCCGCGCGCTGGCGGCGCTGGAACTTCGTGCGACGCTGCCGGCGAAATAGGCTGGTTGGCGGAGGCGGGGTGGCTCAAGCCCGCCTCAACACCATTTCATAGACGAACTTGCTGCCGAAGAACGCCAGCAGCAACAGCACCATCGCGGCGAGCGTCCAGTGCACGGCCTTGGCGCCGCGCCAGCCGTAGCGCCAGCGGCCGACCAGCAGGGCGCCGAACGCCAGCCACGACATCACGCTGAGCACGGTCTTGTGGCTGAGCTTCTGCGCCAGGAAGTTCTCCACGAACAGCACGCCGGTCAGCAGCGTGGCGGTCAGCAGGATGAAGCCGACCGTGATCGTGCGGAACAGCAGGTCTTCCAGTTCGGTCAGCGGCGGCAGCGCGCGCAGCCACAGATGGAATTCGCGCCGGCGCAAGGCACGTTCCTGCGCCCACAGCATCACCGCCAGCAACGCGGCGATCGCCAGCGCGGCGTAGGCCAGCAAGGCCAGCCACGCATGCAGTTGCAGGCGCCAGTCCAGCCCGCTCGCGGCCTGGTGGCCGTAGACGTGGTAGATCGCCAGCAGTGCCGCGGCCAGCGGGAAGGCGACCACGCCGAGCGCGGCCATGCGGCCCTGGATCGCGACCAGCAGCGTCATCACCGCCATGCCCAGCGACACCAGCGACAGCGCGGCGAAGAAGTGCATGTCCGGCCCGCCAGGCGTACGCCACGCGACCAGCAGGTGGTAGGTGCCGTGCAGGATCACCGCCCCGAGCGCCGGCCAGACCCACGGACGCGGGGCATCGCCGGTGTCGCGGGCCACGGAACGGACCAGCAGGCCGGCGGCCAGCAGGTAGAGCGCGACGGCGATGAGAATCAGTGTCATCGGAGAAGTGTCGCACAGCGGCCACGCACGGCGCAGCGTCCGGACGACGCGGGACGGGCATGGCGGGCGGGACCGCTATAATCGCCGTCCGTTTTCCCTGGTCCTGCCTGCCCCATGTTCGAATCCCTGACCCAGCGACTCTCCGGCACCATCGAGCGCCTGCGTGGCCGCGGCCGCCTGAGCGAGGAGAACATCCGCGAGGCTACCCGCGAAGTGCGCATCGCCCTGCTGGAGGCCGACGTGGCCCTGCCGGTGGTGCAGGCGCTGATCGAGCGAATCAAGGTGCGTGCCGTCGGCCAGGAAGTGCTGAAGTCGCTGACCCCCGGCCAGGCGCTGATCAAGGTCGTTCGCGACGAGCTGACCGCGGTGATGGGCTCGCAGGCCAGCGACCTCAACCTCAACGTGCCCGCGCCCGCCGTCATCCTGATGGCCGGCCTGCAGGGCGCCGGCAAGACCACCACCGTCGGCAAGCTGGCCAAGCACCTGCGCGAGAAGCGCAAGAAGAAGGTCATGGTGGTCAGCGCCGACGTCTACCGTCCGGCCGCCATCGAGCAGCTGAAGACGCTGGCCCAGCAGGTGGACGTGCTGTTCTTCCCGTCGGATGCGGGGCAGAAGCCCGAGGCCATCGTGCGTGCCGCCATCGACGACGCGAAGAAGTCCTTCGTGGACGTGCTGCTGGTCGACACCGCCGGCCGCCTGGCGATCGACGAGGCCATGATGGCCGAGATCAAGGCGCTGCACGCCGCGGTCAAGCCGGTGGAGACGCTGTTCGTCGTCGACGCCATGACCGGCCAGGACGCGGCCAACACCGCCAAGGCCTTCAGCGAAGCACTGCCGCTGACCGGCGTGGTGCTGACCAAGACCGACGGCGATGCGCGCGGCGGTGCGGCGCTGTCGGTGCGCTACATCACCGGCAAGCCGATCAAGTTCATCGGCGTGGGCGAGAAGCCCGACGGCCTGGACGTGTTCCACCCCGAGCGCGTCGCCAACCGCATCCTCGACATGGGCGACGTGCTGTCGCTGGTCGAGCAGGTCGAGCAGAACGTCGACCGCGAGAAGGCCGAGAAGCTCGCCGCCAAGGTCATCAAGGGCAAGAAGTTCGACCTCAACGACATGCGCGACCAGCTGGAGCAGATGCAGAACATGGGCGGCATCAGCGGCCTAATGGACAAGCTGCCCGGCATGGGCCAGATCCCCGAGCACGTGAAGCAGCAGGTGCAGCAGGGCAAGGAGGTGCCGCGCATGATCGCCATCATCAATTCGATGACGAAGAAGGAACGCCGCAACCCGGCGCTGCTCAACGGCTCGCGCCGTGCGCGCATCGCCAAGGGCGCGGGCCTGACGCCGGCCGACGTCAACAAGCTGATGAAGCAGTACCAGCAGATGGAAAAGATGATGGGCAAGCTGGCCGGCGGTGGCATGAAGGGCATGATGCGCAACATGAAGAGCATGATGGGTGGCCGCGGCGGCATGCCGTTCCGTTGAGTCGTGTTTTTCTGTAGGAGCGACGTGAGTCGCGACCGGATCCTGTCGGTCTCCATGGTGTGTCCGTTCTCGCGGTCGCGACTCACGTCGCTCCTACAGGGGAACCAGGAGTCGCTTGCATGACCTCGGCCTTCCTCAACGGCAAGCCCGCCACCGCCGACGACCTGCGAGCGCTGGCGTTGGCCAACTACGGTCACTTCACCTCGATGCAGGTGCGCGACGGCGCGGTGCAGGGCCGCGCGCTGCACCGGCAGAGGCTTGAGGAAGCGACCTTCATCCTGTTCGGCACGCCGCTGGACGGCAACGATGCGTTGAAGCAGGCAGCGCAGGCGATGGAGCGTGCCGGCCTGCGCGATGCGTCGGTCCGCATCACCGTGTTCTCCACGCGCTTCGATTACCGCGACCCCGCACGCGTCGTCGCGCCCGACGTGCTGGTGACATTGTCGCCGGCCGCCTCGGGTGACAAGCCGGCGCTGCGGGTGAAGTCGTATCCGTTCGTCCGCCCGCTGCCGCAGGTCAAGCACGTAGGCACGTTCCCGTTGTTCCACTACCGCAGGCAGGCCCTGGCGGACGGCTACGACGACGCGCTGTTCGTCGATCCGGCGGGGCAGGTGGTCGAGGGGTCGATCTGGAACCTGGGCCTGTGGGACGGCCAGTCGGTCGTCTGGCCCGAGGGGCCGGCGCTGCGGGGTACGGCGGAGCGACTGCTCCAGATGGCGCTGGAAGAGGCAGGGGTCCCGCAGCGGCGCGCCACGGTCAGGCGGGACGAACTGGGGGACTTCCGGGCCGGATTCGCCTGCAATGCCAGTGGTTTGCAGGCGGTGGAGGCGGTCGATGCCGTCGCATGGGGGGCTGATATCGCCCTGATGGCACGTGTGCGGGCAGCGCTGGACCCGGTCCCGTGGACGCCCGTGGGCTGACCCGCCGGATCACCGGTCCCCGCGGGGTTTTCCTGACCGATTCAATGGCTTAGAATAGCCGGCTTACCTCGCCATTCTGGCGACTGGGCAACACTGGAAAACACCATGGTCAAGATCCGTCTCACCCGCGGCGGCGCGAAGAAGCGCCCCTTCTACCACATCATCGTGACCGACTCGCGCAGCGCGCGTGACGGCCGCAACATCGAGCGCGTGGGTTACTACAACCCGGTCGCCGCCGGCGCCGAAAAGCGCGTCGAACTCGACATCGCCCGTGTCGACCATTGGGTCGGCAACGGCGCGCAGCTGACCGAGAAGGTCCGCAACCTGTACAAGGAAGTCGCCAAGTCCGCCACGGCGGCCTGAGTGACCAGGCCGCGCGCATCGCGCGGCCGTTTGTTCGCATGAACACCGAGCGCCCACCGACCCCGCAGAAAATGATTCTGCTGGGAAGGCTTCTGGGCGCTTTTGGCGTGCGCGGCCAGATCAAGATCGAATCCTGGACCGAGCCGCGCGACGCCATCTTCCGCTACCAGCCGTGGACGTTGCGCGATGCCGCCGGCGTCGAGCGCGAGCTGAGCGGTGCGCGCGGCAAGGCCTCGGGCAAGCATCTGGTGGCGACGCTGCCGGGTGTGGAAGACCGCGACCAGGTGGAAGCGATGCACGGGCAGGAAATCCTCGTCCCGCGCGCCGCATTGCCGCCGCCGAGCGCGGGCGAGTTCTACTGGGTCGATCTGGAAGGCCTGCGTGTCTTCCATGTCGACGGCACCGATTTCGGCACCGTTTCGCACCTGTTTTCGACCGGCGCCAACGATGTGCTGGTCGCGCGCGGCGATCGCGAGCGTCTGATTCCGTTCGTCGAACCCGACTACGTGCGCTCGGTGGATTTCGAGGCTGGCGTGGTCACCGTCGACTGGGATCCTGACTTCTAGCCGCCTCGCAGGCGACCGCACACGCGGGTACCCTGCGTTCCAAACGAGTTGCAGCCGATCGCCATGCGCATCGACGTCATGACCCTGTTCCCCGACTTTATCGCCCAGGCCGCGGCCGTGGGCGTGGTGGGACGTGCGCAGGAGCGGGGATTGTTGTCGCTGCACGGCTGGAATCCGCGCGACTACGCCAGTGGCGGCTACCGGCGGGTCGACGACCGTCCGTTCGGCGGCGGCCCGGGCATGGTGATGATGATCGAGCCGCTGCAGGCCTGCCTGTCGGCAGTCCGGGCCGCGGATGCAGCGCCGGCCCCGCTGATCTACCTGAGCCCGCAGGGCACGCCGCTGACGCAGAAGAAGGCGCGCGAACTGGCCGCGCTGCCACGCATGATCCTGCTGTGCGGGCGCTACGAAGGCGTGGACGAGCGTTTCCTTGAGGCCGAAGTGGACGAGGAGATTTCCATCGGCGACTACGTGCTGTCCGGCGGCGAGCTGGCCGCAGCGGTGCTCATCGACGCGGTCGGCCGGCTGCAGGACGGTGCGCTGAACGATGCCGATTCGGCCGTGCAGGACAGTTTCGAGGGCGATGGTCTGCTGGACTGCCCGCATTTCACCCACCCGTCCCGCCATCCGTTGGGCGAGGTGCCGGCCGTGCTGCGTTCGGGCGACCACGCCGCCATCGCCCGCTGGCGGCGGCAGCAGGCCTTGGGCCGGACCTGGTTGAGGCGGCCCGATTTGCTGGACGAAGCCGGCCTGTCCAAGGCCGACAAGGCCCTGCTGGCGGCGTTCCGGGCTGGCCTGGCAGGCGGCGACGGGGCAGGGTAGCCAGCCCGGCCGGGAATCCGGTAGAATGCGCGACCCTTGGGCGGTTCTCGCCCGGGATCCCATAAGAATATCGTGCAGCGCAATCCGGCGACTGCATCAGTTTTCCGCTGTCGCAAGACACGATCACGCATACAAGCATTGGTGCCAACATGAGCAAGCTCCTCCAGGAATTCGAAGCCTCCCAGATCACGCGCGAGCTGCCCGCGTTCGGCCCCGGTGACACCGTGGTCGTCAACGTGAAGGTCAAGGAAGGCAACCGCGAGCGCGTGCAGGCGTACGAAGGCGTCGTCATCGCCAAGAAGAACGCCGGCCTGAACTCCGCCTTCACCGTCCGCAAGATCTCGCACGGCTACGGCGTCGAGCGCGTCTTCCAGACCCACAGCGCCTCGATCGACTCGGTCGAAGTGAAGCGCCGCGGCAAGGTCCGCGCCGGCAAGCTGTATTACCTGCGCGACCTGGAAGGCAAGGCTGCCCGCATCAAGGAAGACCTGGCCGCCAATGCCGCCGCCAAGGCCGCCCGCCAGGCTGCTGCTGCCGCTGCCGCCGAGTAATCCGGCGCAAGCGCATCGCAGGAACGGCCACCTCCGGGTGGCCGTTCGCGTTTCCGTCGGAGGCATTCCGGTGCAGACTGGCGTCCACGGCAACGGAGCGCGCCATGCACCCGAAGCGAGTCCTTCCCCTAGGCGTCATCCTGATGCTCGCGGCCTGCGCGAGCGACCCGGTGGCGGCAAACGATCCCCACGTCGCGGCGCCGTTCGCCTGGTGCGCAGACGAGGCACGCGCCGCCGCTTCGCAACCGATGCCGAAGAACGCCACCGCCACGCAGCGACAGGCGGCACGCGATTTCCACATGTCCAAGGCTTGCCAGCGTACGTACGAGCACAAGGCTGAGCTGCCGATTCCCGCCGTCCCTTCGCGCCTGCCCTGAGGCGACCGTACGTCTTGTTCCGATGACCGAATCCAACGACGCTTCCGTCCGCCTCGACCTGTGGCTGTGGGCGGCCCGTTTCTTCAGGACACGCAGCCTGGCCAAGCAGGCCATCGAGACCGGCAAGGTGGACGTGGCCGGGCAGCGCGCGAAATCGTCGCGCGCGGTGCGCGTGGGCGACGCGCTGGTGGTGACGCGCGGCGATGACGTGTTCGAGATCGAAGTCCGCGCGCTCAGTGACAAGCGCGGTTCCGCGACGGTCGCGCAGGCCTTGTACGCGGAGTCGGAATCCTCTCGCGAGCGGCGTGCCGCCGCGCTGGCGGCACGGCAGGCGGAACGTGCGGGCTACCAGGCGCCGCAGTCGCGGCCGGACAAGCGTGCGCGGCGGTTGATCCGCGCGCTGGGCGATATCGACGCGCTGTAATGGCGCGACAAAAAAAGGGCGCCGATGGCGCCCTTTCTTTTCACTGCTTCGATGCGGGCGAGCGGATCAGCGTCCGCCACCGAACATGCCGCTGCCGATCTTGAGGATGTCGCCCAGGCCCAGTTGGCCATCGCCATCCTGGTCGAGCACGGCACCGAGCAGGCCGCCGCCGAGACCGCCCTGCTGCTGCGCAACCTGCCGTTCCTGTCCGAGCACCTGGCCCAGCGCGCTCGGGTTCGCGTTGCCCTGGCTCAGGAAACGCTGGGCAAGGAACGACAGCACGATCGGTGCGAGGATCTTCATCAGCATCGCCGACTTGTCGCCGCCGAGGCCGGTCGCCTGTCCCAGGCTGGCCTCGGCACGCGGCTGTGCGCCGCCGAAGATATGGCCGAGGATGGCAGCACCATCGGTCTGCCGGCTGGGGGTCGAACCACCGCCCAGGACCGCACCCAGCACGCTACCCAGGTCCAGGCCGGCGTGGTCGTTCTGCAGCGCACCGAACAGGGCTTCCGCACCCTGCGGCTGCGCGGCGTTCTTGCCCAGCGCGCCCAGCAACAACGGCAGGGCCGCCGCGACCGCGCCGGACGCCTGCATCTGCCCCACGCCGAGTTGCTGCGACACCTGCTGCAACGGTGCGCCCTGCAGTTGGGCGAAGAGTTCTTCTGCGAGTGACTGGTTGCTCATTGTGCGGCTGTCCTCCTGGACGAGTGTGATAGTGACCACGGCCATCCTAGCGCCAAATTATGTGATCCACGCCTCACAATTGCGTCCGCCGACCGGCGGGCCAGCATGCGGTCCGCACATCGGGCGATATGCGGACCGGTGCTTCCGAGGGTCAGCGCAGGTCGAAGCGATCCAGCTCCATCACCTTCGTCCAGGCGGCGACGAAGTCCTCGACGAATTTCGCCTGGCCGTCGCTGCTGGCATACACCTCCGCCAGCGCACGCAGCACCGAGTTGGAGCCGAACACCAGGTCGGCGCGCGTGCCTGTCCACTTCACAGCGCCGTTCTTGCGGTCGCGGCCTTCATAGCCATTGGCGCCGGTCGCCTTCCACTCCGTGCCCATGTCGAGCAGGTTGACGAAGAAGTCGTTACTCAGCGTGCCGGGCTTGTCGGTGAGGACGCCATGCTGGCTGCCGTCCGCATTTGCTCCCAGCACGCGCAGGCCGCCGACCAGCACGGTCATCTCGGGCGCGGTCAGCGTCAGCAACTGCGCGCGGTCCACCAGCAGGTGTTCCGCCGGCACCGCCGACCGGCCCTTGAGGTAGTTGCGGAAGCCATCGGCGAACGGTTCGAGCACGGCGAACGATTCCACGTCGGTCTGGTCGGCGCGTGCATCGGTGCGGCCCGGATGGAACGGCACGGTCACGGCATGGCCGCCGGCTTTCGCCGCCTGCTCGATGCCGACGCCGCCGGCCAGCACGATCAGGTCGGCCAGCGAGACTTTCTTGCCGCCGGCGGCATCCAGGTTGAACTCCATCTGGATGCGTTCCAGCGCCTTCAGCACCTTCGCCAGTTGGTCGGGCCGGTTGACCGCCCAGTCCTTCTGCGGCGCAAGCCGGATGCGGGAGCCGTTGGCGCCGCCACGCTTGTCGCCGCCGCGGAACGTGGACGCCGACGCCCACGCGGTGGACACCAGCTCCGCGACCGACAGGCCGGAGGTCGCGATCTTCTGCTTCAGCGCATCGACATCGCCGGCGTCGATCGTCGCGTAGTCCGCCTTCGGCAGCGGGTCCTGCCACACCAGCTCTTCCTTCGGCACTTCCGGACCCAGGTAGCGGGCACGCGGGCCCATGTCGCGGTGGGTCAGCTTGAACCAGGCGCGCGCGAAGGCCTCCGCGAAGGCCTGCGGATTTTCCAGAAAGCGCTTGGAGATCGGGCCGTAGATGGGATCGAAGCGCAGCGACAGGTCGGTGGTCAGCATCTTGGGACGCTGCTTCTTCGTGGCGTCGTGCGCGAACGGCACGTCTTCCGGCGCGTCCTTGGCGACCCACTGGTGCGCGCCGGCCGGCGACTTCTCCAGTTCCCACTCGAAGCCGAACAGGTTCTCGAAGAACTTGTTGCTCCACAGCGTCGGTGTCTGCGTCCAGGTGACCTCGATGCCGGAGGTGATGGTGTCGCCGCCGCGGCCGCTGCCGAACTTGTTGTGCCAGCCGAAGCCCTGCGCTTCCAGTTCATCGGCTTCGGGCTCGGCGCCGACGTTGTCGGCGGGGCCGGCACCGTGGGTCTTGCCGAAGGTGTGGCCACCGGCGATCAGGGCGACGGTTTCCTCGTCGTCCATCGCCATGCGCGCGAAGGTGTCGCGGATGTCTTTCGCCGCCAGCAGCGGATCGGGATTGCCGTCGGGGCCTTCCGGGTTGACGTAGATCAGGCCCATCTGCACGGCGGCGAGCGGGTTTTCCAGACGGCGCGAATGGACATCGCCGTCGGCGTCGTCATCGGACACCAGCACGCCCTTGTCGCCCGGCTTCTCGACGCCGTCGGAGCCGTGCGCATAGCGGATGTCGCCGCCCAGCCAGGTGGTCTCGCGGCCCCAGTACACGTCCTGGTCCGGCTCCCACACATCCTCGCGTCCGCCACCGAAACCGAACGTGCGGAAGCCCATCGTCTCCAGCGCCACGTTGCCGGTGAGGATCATCAGGTCGGCCCAGGAGATGGCCTGGCCGTACTTCTGCTTGATCGGCCACAGCAGGCGGCGCGCCTTGTCCAGGCTGACGTTGTCCGGCCAGCTGTTGAGTGGGGCGAATCGCTGCTGCCCGCGACCGCCGCCGCCGCGACCGTCCTGGATGCGATAGGTGCCCGCGCTGTGCCACGCCATGCGGATGAAGAGTCCACCGTAATGGCCGAAGTCAGCCGGCCACCAGTCCTGCGAGTCCGTCATCAGGTCGCGCAGGTCCTTCTTCAGCCCGTGGTAGTCCAGCTTGTTGAAGGCCTCGGCGTAGTCGAAGTCGCCCGCCAGCGGGTTGGAGCGCGACGAATGCTGGTTGAGCAGATCCACGCGCAGCTGGTTGGGCCACCAGTCGCGGTTGCCGGTGCCGCCGCCGGCGGTCTGGTGGAACGGGCACTTCGATTCGGTGGTCATGGGTTTCCTTCCTCTGGTCGTCGGGTGTGGGTGGGAACGTCGGTGAAGCGGATGGGGTGCAAGGCGGTGCGCCGCGCGACAGGTCAATCGCGTGGTGGGGCAGGAGAGCGTGGGGGATGCCGGCAGGGCGGCAACGTGGGCACTCGCATGGCTGACGTCCTTCAAGGGCGTTGGCGGATGGCGACCAGACTAGGCAGTGCGAACGATCAATGAAAATCGTTTGTGGCGAAGGGTTCGATAGCGCCTTTCAATGGTGCGTTGCGCCATCGCGATGCGTTTCGTCGCCGCAGCACGATACTCCGCGTGCGTTACGCGGATGTTGTAGATGCGTGCTGTGGCGGGCCTGCGGTCTCAATCCGCGAACGCGTGCCGGTCGACGGGAGGCGCGACCCGGTCAGAGCAGCGCCTTGAGCCGGTAGACCGCTTCCAGTGCCTGCTTGGGCGTGAGTTCGTCCGGATCGATCGCGGCCAGCGCTTCCTGTGCGGCCGACGGTGCGGCGGCGAACAGGCCGAACTGCTGCGGCGCGTCCAGCGCCTGCGGCGCCATGTCCGATGCATGCGTCTCGCGACCGCGCTGTTCCAGTTCCGCCAGCCGGCGGCGCGCCTGCTGCAGCGTGGTTTTTGGCAGGCCGGCCAGCGCTGCGACCTGCAAGCCGAAGCTGCGGTCGGCCGCGCCGTCCTTCACCGCGTGCATGAACACCAGTGTGTCGCCATGCTCCACCGCGTCCAGGTGCACGTTGGCGATGCCGCTGGACGGCTCGTTCGCCAGTGCGGTCAGTTCGAAGTAGTGCGTTGCGAACAGCGTGTAGCAGCGATTGCTGGCGGCCAGGTGGCGCGCCACGGCATCGGCCAGGGCCAGGCCGTCGTAGGTGGACGTGCCGCGGCCGATCTCGTCCATCAACACCAGCGACTGCGCGGTGGCGTGATGCAGTATGTAGCTGGTCTCGGCCATTTCCACCATGAAGGTGGATTGCCCGCGCGCGAGGTCGTCGCCCGCGCCGATGCGGGTGAGGATGCGGTCGATCGGGCCGATGACCGCGCGCGAGGCCGGCACGAAGCTGCCGATGTGCGCGAGCAGCACGATCAGCGCGTTCTGCCGCATGTAGGTCGACTTGCCGCCCATGTTCGGGCCGGTGATGACCAGCATGCGGCGACCCTCGTCCAGCCGCAGGTCGTTCGGTTCGAACGGCTCCTTGCGCACCGCCTCGACCACCGGATGGCGGCCGCGTTCGATGCGAAGGCCGGGCGCATCGACGAGTTCCGGCTGCGCCCAGTCCAGTTCCTGTGCGCGCTCGGCAAAGGATGCCAGCACGTCGAGTTCGCTGAGGGCACCAGCGCAGTGCTTCAGCGGCTCCAGCCGCGCATTGAGGGTGTCCAGCAGCGCGTCGTACAGCAGCTTCTCGCGCGACAGCGAGCGCTCGCGCGCCGACAGCACCTTGTCCTCGAACTGTTTCAGTTCCTCGGTGATGTAGCGTTCGGCGCCGGTGAGCGTCTGCCGGCGGGTGTAGTGCACCGGCGCCTTGTCGGCCTGGCCCTTGCTGATCTCGATGTAATAGCCGTGCACGCGGTTGTAGCCGACCTTGAGCGTGGCGATGCCACTGCTGGCACGCTCGCGTGCCTCCAGGTCGACCAGGAACTGGTCGGCATTCGTGCTGAGCCGACGCAGTTCGTCGAGTTCGGCGTCGTAGCCGTCGGCCAGCACGCCGCCGTCGGTGAGTTTGAGCGGCGGTTGCGGCGCGACGGCGGCCTGCAGCAGCGCAGCGGTGTCGTCGTGCTCGCCCAGTTCCGCGGCCAGCGCCTGCAGGCGCGGCGAATCGAGTGGTTGCAGATGGCCGCGGACATCGGGCAGCAGCGCCAGGCCGTCGCGCAGCGTGGACAGGTCGCGCGGACGCGCCGAGCGCAGCGCCACGCGGGTGAGGATGCGCTCCAGATCGCCGAGCGCGCGGAAGCCGGTGCGCAGATCGCGGTCGGTGCCATGCCCGATCAGCGTGGCGATGGCGTGGTGACGTTCGCCCAGTACCGTCCGATCACGCAGCGGGCGGTGCAGCCAGCGGCGGAGCAGGCGGCCGCCCATCGGGGTGACGGTGGTGTCCAGCACGCCCAGCAGGGTGTGCTTCGTGTCGCCGTCGACGCGGGTGTCCAGTTCCAGGTGCCGGCGCGTGGCAGCGTTCATCGCGATCGCGTCGCCGGCCGACTCCAGCGCGATCGCGGTCAGGTGCGGCAGGCGCTGTTTCTGGGTCTCTTCCACGTAACCGAGTAGCGCACCTGCGGCGCCGGTGGCCAGCGCCTTGTCGTCGATGCCGAAGCCGGTCAGATCGTGCAGGCCGAAGAAGGCGAGCAGTTGCCGGCGTCCGCTGTCGGGGTCGAACAGCCACGGTGCGCGCCGCCGCAGGCCGGTACGCTGTTGCAGGAACGCCGGCAGGCCTTCTTCGTCGGGAACCAGCAACTCGGCCGGTTCCAGGCGGGCGAGTTCGGCTTCCAGCGCATCGTCGCTGTCGACCTCGTTGACCATGAAACGCCCGCCGGCGAGGTCGGCCCACGCCAGGCCATAGCCCGAGCGACCGCGGCTGACCGTCATCAACAACGTGTCGCGGCGTTCGTTGAGCAGGGCTTCGTCGGTCACCGTGCCCGGCGTGACCACGCGTACCACCTTGCGCTCCACCAGACCCTTGGCCAACGCCGGGTCGCCGATCTGTTCGCAGATCGCCACCGACTCGCCCAGCGCCACGAGTCGCGCCAGGTACCCCTCGCAGGCATGCACGGGCACCCCCGCCATCGGGATCGGTGCGCCACCGGAACTGCCGCGCTGGGTCAGGGTGATGTCGAGCAGCCGGGCGGCCTTGCGCGCGTCGTCGTAGAACAGTTCGTAGAAATCCCCCATCCGGAAGAACACCAGCAGGTCCGGGTACTCCGCCTTGGCGGCGAAGAACTGCTTCATCAGGGGCGTGTGTTCCGACTTGTCTTTGCTCACGAGGCCAGCAGAAGGGGGAGGCAAAAGGGCGTTGATTGTAGCGGTGGCGAACGGACATCGCCGATGGCGCGCGCGCGTTCGCAACACGTTCCAGATGCGGCGGGTCGACTGCGCCGGCGAGGCGATCAGCGTTGGCGTAACCGGAGTTCCGCACGATCGTTCGTAAAATCAGTGGCTTATCCGTGCCAAAGTCCGGTGCGGCGTATCGACGCAGTGCAGAATGCCGCGATGTGAAGCGGATGTTAGTTTCGCGTTGACGCAAGGGGAGTTGCGTTCGTCATCGGCGGCACCGCCGCACGCTACATCGGGAATCAAACAGGCACCAACCGCCAGCACATGACCCTTGGGAGGGGAGAACATGGTCAACGCATTGCCCAGGCACAAAGCGCTTTCGCTCGCCGTCTTCACCGCGCTCTGCGCCAGCTCGCATGCCTATGCGCAGCAGGCGGCCGCGCCGGCCGGCGAGGACGAGCCCACCACGCTGGGGACCATGACGGTCACCGCGCAGAAGCGCGAGGAAGTGTTGCAGGACGTGCCGATCACGGTCGCCGTGATCTCCGAGGAACTGCTGCAGGACACCGGCGTCCGTGACATCAAGGACCTGCAGGTCCTGGTGCCGGGCCTGACAGTGACCAGCACGCAGAACGAAGCCATCACCACGGCGCGCATCCGCGGCATCGGCACGGTAGGCGACAACGTCGGCCTGGAATCGTCGGTCGGCGTGGTGATCGATGGCGTGTACCGCCCGCGCAACAGCGTCGGCTTCGGCGACCTCGGCCAGCTCGAGCGCATCGAGGTGTTGAAGGGGCCGCAGGGCACCGTGTTCGGCAAGAACACCTCGGCCGGCGTGATCAACGTGGTCACCCGTCGCCCCAGCTACACGCAGAGTGCCGAAGGTGAAGTTACCGTCGGCAACTACGGCGCGATCGGCGTGTCCGGCAGCTACAACGACTCGCTGTCCGACAACTCGGCCTTCAGCATCTACGCCGCCAAGCGCAAGCGCGACGGCTGGATGGACGTGCGCACCGGCAACGGACCGCGCCAGGAAACCGACGACTACGACCAGAACTTCCACACGGTGCGCGCCAAGCTGCTGCTGGAGCCGACCGAGAACCTGGAAATCCTGCTGTCGGGCGACTTCACCAGCCGGGACGAGAACTGCTGCACGGCGGTGCAGACCTCGGTCGGCGGCACCGCCGCGATCCTCAACGCGCTGGCCGGTGGCCGCGCGGTGGCGGCGCCGGGCGACGATCCGTTCGACCGCGTGGCCTACAGCAACCGTCCGACCACGCAGGACATCGTGGACAAGGGCCTGTCCGCCGAGATCAACTGGGACACGCCCTGGTTCGGTGGTGCAACGCTGACCTCGATCACCGCCTCACGGCAGTGGGAGGCCATCAACGGCCTCGACTACGACTTCAGCACGGCCGACCTGCTCTACCGCAATGCCGACAAGGACGAGTCCTTCACCGGCTTCGACACCTTCAGCCAGGAATTGCGCCTGACCGGCTCCAGCGAACGCATCGACTGGATGGTGGGCGCGTTCTACTCGGATGAAGAGTTGACCCGCAACGAGACCTACCGCATCGGTCCGCATTACGAACCTTACGTGTCCACGCTGATCAGTAATCTGGTCCTCGGCGCCATCGGCCAGCAGTTAGCGCCGGCGTTTCCACCGAATACGACGGTGGTCAACATGGCTAACCCCCACCTGTTCCTGTCCGAAGCCACTGGCGTCGCCTTCGGGCGTAACTTCACGGGACTGGGAACGCTCGACCGTTACAAGCAGAATGCTAAGAGCTTGGCGCTGTTCACTAACAATACTTGGCACGCGACCGATGCACTCGACCTGACGCTGGGCCTGCGCTATACCCGCGAAAAGAAGGACCTGGACTCCTCCTACAGCAATCCCAACGGCAGCTTGGGCTGCGGGTCAATGCTGGTGAATCAGGCTGCGGTAGGTGCTGCGGTCGCCAATCGCATCCCTGTTTTCGGTCTTCTGCCTGCGGATACGAGGGCTTCAATCCTTGCGTCTGCTGTGCCGCAGATCATCGGTTATTCGTGCCTGCCGTGGGCCAACGCGTTGCATAACGGCCGCAACACCTTCCAGGAGATGGACGACAAGGAATGGTCCGGCACGGTGAAGGCGGCCTACCGCTGGAACGAGAACGTGATGACCTACGCGTCCTACGCCCGCGGCTACAAGGGCGGCGGCTTCAACCTGGACCGCGTGCAGTCGGCGGACGGCCTGTCGAGCAGCGGGCAGGGCATCCGCCCGGTCAACGACACCTCGTTCGGTGGTGAGTTCGTCGACAGCTTCGAACTGGGCACCAAGACCACGTGGGCCGACGGCACGCTGCTGTTGAACGCCACCCTGTTCCATCAGGAATACGAGGACTTCCAGCTCAACAGCTTCCTCGGTACCAGCTTCGTGGTCCGCTCGATCCCCAAGGTGACCTCCTCGGGTCTGGATGCGGAAATCCTGTGGCAGCCGCGTGCGGTGCAGGGCCTGATGCTGCAGGGCGGCCTGATGTACGCCAAGACCGAGTTCGGCAAGGACATCCCGGGCGGCGACTTCGTCGAACGCACCCCGCTCAGCACCTCGGGCGCGCTCTACAAGCTGCCGGGCGCGACGATGCCGTTCGCGCCGGAATGGTCGGGT
Organism: Pseudoxanthomonas japonensis; assembly: GCF_010093445.1. Classification (GTDB taxonomy): domain Bacteria; phylum Pseudomonadota; class Gammaproteobacteria; order Xanthomonadales; family Xanthomonadaceae; genus Pseudoxanthomonas_A; species Pseudoxanthomonas_A japonensis. The sequence continues at coordinate 17,315 of NZ_PDWW01000032.1, forward strand.
TCGCTGTCGGCCACCTATGAATGGGATGTCGGCGCCGACCACATCGGCCGCTTCAACATCGGCGGCAAGTACATGGGCGACTACAACACCGGCTCGGACCTGGACGTCGAAAAGCACCAGAGCTCGTACACCGTGTTCAACGCCCGCGTCGGCTTCGGCCGCAGCGACGGCCGCTGGATGCTGGAGCTGTGGGGCACCAACCTGACCGACGAGGACTACGTGCAGGTCGGCTTCGATGGTCCGCTGCAGGGCCTGTTCCCGGACCCCAACAATCCGCTCAACACGTTCAACGCGTTCCTCGGCGCGCCGCGCATGTACGGCATGACCCTGCGCGTCCGCTACTGATCCCCTTCGCTCGATGTAGCGAACGGCCCGCCCGTCCAGGCGGGCCGTTTTCTTTGGGGCACGCCGAGGCGACAGCGAAGGGGCAAATCGGCTACAACACGCACGACTCCCCTGTCGGAACCGATGATGTCCGTGCCCAACGATGAAGCGCTGCGCCTCCTCGCACAGCAGGTCGGCGACCGCCTGCGGCTGGGACGCGACCATCTGGTCACCGCGGAAAGCTGCACGGGTGGCTGGATCGCCAAATGCGTCACCGACATCGCCGGCTCGTCGGACTGGTTCGACTGCGGCATGGCGGCCTACAGCTACGAAGCCAAGCAGGCATTGCTCGGTGTGCGCCCGCAGACACTGGAAACGCACGGCGCGGTCAGTCGGGAGACGGTGATCGAAATGGTGTCGGGCGCCCTGGTGAACTCGGGGGCCAGCGTCGCGGTGGCGGTGACCGGCATCGCCGGGCCGGGAGGCGGCAGTCCCGACAAGCCGGTGGGCACGGTGTGGATCGGCTGGAAACGCCGTGGCGGCTATGCGCGTGCGGAGGTCTTCGAGTTCGCCGGTGACCGTGAGGCCGTGCGCCGTCAGACGGTCGAGACCGCCTTGAAAGGACTCGAACACCTCTGAGGCCTCCCCTGGAGGCAGAGCTTTATTGAGCGCATAGTTGCCAGTCGGCCAAGTTAGTAGTATTACTACTAACCATGGACCTGACCGATACCCAGCACGCCATCCTCGCCCTGATCGCCGAACGGCTCGAAGCCGAAGGCATGCCGCCGTCGCAGGCGGAAATCGCCAAGGCGTTCGGCTTCAAGGGCGTGCGCGCCGCGCAGTACCACCTTGAGGCGCTGGAACAGGCCGGGGCCATCGAGCGTGTTCCGGGACGGGCGCGCGGCATCCGCCTGCTGAAGGCGCCGCTGTCCGCGCAGCCGGACCTGGCCTTCCCGCCCGCCAACGACGACGGCCTGCGCATCCCGGTACTGGGGCAGGTGGCGGCCGGCGCGCCGATCGGCGCGGATGCCGGCCATCATGACTACGTGCTGCTGGATCGCGCCTTCTTCGCGCCCGCGCCGGATTACCTGCTGAAGGTGAAAGGCGACTCCATGCGCGACGAGGGCATCTTCGACGGCGACCTGATCGGCGTGCACCGCACCCGTGATGCGCGCTCCGGCCAGATCGTGGTGGCCCGGGTCGACGACGCGATCACCGTCAAGCTGCTGAAGATCGGCAAGGACCGCATCCGCCTGTTGCCGCGCAACCCGGACTACGCCCCCATCGAGGTCCAGCCCGACCAGGATTTCGCCATCGAAGGCCTGTACTGCGGGCTGGTGAGGCCGAACCGGTGACGCACGCCCGTACTTCCGACGCCATCGGGCGGTGTTTTCCGATGTCCGGATGCGGCGCCGGCCGATCCATGCGGACCGCATCGACGATTAATTTCACTCTCTCCCGTCCCGTCGCAGCCTGTGCGATGGACGTTCCCCACACTGATCGCACCTGACCACTTTGACTAGGACCACGACGATGGACGAGAACAAGAAGCGCGCCCTTTCCGCCGCACTGACCCAGATCGAGCGCCAGTTCGGCAAGGGCTCGGTGATGCGCATGGGCGACCGGGTGATCGAACCCGTCGAAATCATTCCCACCGGTTCGCTGATGCTGGATATCGCGCTGGGAATCGGTGGATTGCCGCGTGGCCGCGTCGTGGAGATCTATGGTCCGGAATCTTCCGGCAAGACCACGCTGACCCTGCAGGCCATCGCGCAGTGCCAGAAGCAGGGCGGCACAGCGGCGTTCATCGACGCCGAACATGCGCTGGACCCCATCTACGCCGCCAAGCTGGGTGTGAACGTGGACGACCTGCTGCTGTCGCAGCCGGACACCGGCGAACAGGCGCTGGAAATCGCCGACATGCTGGTCCGTTCGGGCTCGATCGATATCGTGGTGATCGACTCGGTGGCGGCGCTGACGCCGAAGGCCGAAATCGAGGGCGAGATGGGCGACCAGCTGCCGGGCCTGCAGGCCCGCCTGATGAGCCAGGCGCTGCGCAAGCTCACCGGCAACATCAAGCGTTCGAACACCACCGTCATCTTCATCAACCAGTTGCGCATGAAGATCGGCGTGATGATGCCCGGCCAGAGTCCGGAAACCACCACCGGCGGCAATGCGCTGAAGTTCTACGCCTCCGTGCGGCTGGATATCCGCCGCATCGGCTCCATCAAGAAGGGTGACGAGATCATCGGCAACCAGACCAAGATCAAGGTCGTCAAGAACAAGCTGGCGCCCCCGTTCAAGCAGGTGGTTACCGAGATCCTGTATGGTGAAGGCATCAGCCGCGAAGGCGAGCTGATCGACATGGGCGTGGAGGCCAAGCTGGTCGACAAGGCTGGCGCCTGGTACAGCTACGGCAGCGAGCGCATCGGCCAGGGCAAGGACAACTCGCGCAATTTTCTGCGCGAGAACCCGGCCATCGCCGCGAAGCTGGAAGCGGAACTGCGCGAGAAGTTCCAGCCCGCCGAAGCGCAGCGCGATGAGAGCGCCGACGACGACAGCGACGACTGACAAGTCCGCGGCGGCGCACGATGTCCGAGGAGAACGGTCAGGCAGGAGCAAGGGCGGGGCGCCGGCGCAAGCCGGTTGAACAGACGCCCCTGCAGCGCGCGCTCGGCCTGCTGACCCGGCGGGAGCATTCCCGTCGGGAACTGTCGCGGAAGTTGGCGTCCCGTGGTGTGGAGGCGGCCGATGTGCGATCGGCCGTGGACCGGCTTGCGGATGAAGGCTGGCAGAGCGACACGCGCTTTGCCGAAGCCCTCGTCCGCAGCCGGGCCTCGGGCGGATATGGCCCGCTGCGCATCAAGGCCGAGTTGTCCACCCATGGGCTGGACCGCGAGGCGATAGCGGCGGCCATGGCCACCTTCGACGGCGACTGGACCGAAACGGCGTGCGACCTCGTCCGCCGGCGTTTCGGTCCAGCCCGCCGGATCGAGCCGGGCCAGGCACGCAAGATCGCGGACTTCCTGATCCGGCGCGGCTTCGATGCGACCGCGGTCCGAGCCGCCAGCCAGCTGGAGCCGGAGGACTGGGAGGGGGTGGCCTGATAATCTAGTGCATTGGGTTGCTTCTCCCGGCCGCATCCGCATCTACATGGATGGATCGGCGCAATGGAGCGCCTTCCAGCCAATGCCTGCCAGATGACCACTTCCAAGACTCCCAGCACCCGTCAGATCCGCCAGGATTTCCTCGATTTCTTCTCCGGCAAGGGCCACACCATCGTGCCCTCCGCCTCGCTGGTTCCCGGCAACGACCCCACGCTGCTGTTCACCAACTCCGGCATGGTGCAGTTCAAGGACGTGTTCCTGGGCGCCGAGAAGCGCAGCTACGTGCGCGCGGCCGATGTGCAGCGCTGCCTGCGTGCGGGTGGCAAGCACAACGATCTCGATTCGGTCGGATACACGGCACGCCACCACACCTTCTTCGAGATGCTGGGCAACTGGTCCTTCGGCGACTATTTCAAAAAGGAGGCCATCGGCTGGGCGTGGGAACTGCTGACTGAGGTCTGGAAGCTGCCGAAGGACCGCCTGCTTGTCACCGTGTACCACACCGACGACGAGGCCTACGACCTGTGGCACGACATGATCGGCCTGCCTGCCGAGCGCATCGTCCGTATCGGCGACAACAAGGGCGCGCCTTACGCCTCCGACAATTTCTGGCAGATGGCTGACACCGGTCCCTGCGGGCCGTGCACGGAGATCTTCTACGACCACGGCGACCACATCGCCGGTGGTCCTCCCGGTTCGCCCGATGAGGACGGCGATCGCTACATCGAGATCTGGAACAACGTCTTCATGCAGTTCGACCGTCAGCCCGACGGCACGCTGGTGCCGCTGCCTGCGCCCTGCGTCGATACCGGCATGGGCCTGGAGCGCCTGGCCGCAGTCCTGCAGCATGTCCACACCAATTACGAGATCGACCTGTTCCAGGGGCTGATCCGCAAGGCGGCGGAACTGACCGGCACCGCCGATCTCGAGAACAAGTCGCTGCGCGTGATTGCCGACCATATCCGCGCCTGCAGCTTCCTGATCGTCGATGGCGTGCTGCCCTCCAACGAGGGCAGGGGCTATGTGCTGCGCCGGATCATCCGCCGTGCGCTGCGCCACGGCTGGATGCTGGGCGTCCGCCAGCCGTTCTTCCACAGGATGGTCGGTACGCTGTCGGACCTGATGGGCGAGACCTATCCCGAGCTGCCTGCGGCACGTGAGCTGGTAGATCGCGCGCTCAAGGCCGAGGAAGAGCGTTTCGCCGAGACGCTGGATTCCGGCATGCGCATCTTCGACGACGTTGCGGCGCGCGTGACCGACGGCGTGATTCCCGGTGCCGATGCGTTCCGGCTATACGACACCTATGGCTTCCCGGTCGATCTGACCGCCGACATCGCCCGCGAGCGCGGGCTGACGGTCGATATGGCGGGTTTCGATGTCGCCATGGAGCAGCAGCGCGAGACCGCCCGTGCCGCCGGCAAGTTCACTTCCAACCCCGGCCTCCCCGCCGATCTGGTGGCCCAGCTGTCGCCGACCGTGTTCCTCGGCTATGACCATCTCGATGCCGGCGGCCTGCAGGTCGTGGCACTGCTGAAGGATGGTCGCCCTGTGCAGTCGGTCGAAGCGGGCGACGAGGCCGTGGTCATCCTGGACCGTACGCCGTTCTATGCCGAATCCGGCGGCCAAGTCGGCGATATGGGCGTGCTGGCCGAGCAGGGCGTTGAATTCGATGTCGCCGACACGCTGAAGTTCGCGGGACAGTTCCATGGCCATGCCGGCCGCGTCGCCAAGGGCGCGCTCAAGCTGGGCGACCACGTCGTCGCCTCGGTGGACGCCGCCCGCCGTGCCAGCACCATCCTCAACCACTCCGCGACCCATTTGCTGCACGCGGCGCTGCGCGAAGTCCTGGGTACGCACGTCCAGCAGAAAGGGTCGCTGGTCGCGCCGGATCGCCTGCGTTTCGATTTCTCCCACTTCCAGCCGATGACGGCGGCAGAACTGGCCGAGATCGAACGTCGCGTCAACGCGCAGATCCGCGCGAACAGCGCGGCCGAGGTGCACCACATGGGCATGCAGCAGGCGCTGGATTTCGGTGCCATGGCCCTGTTCGGCGAGAAGTACGGTGAAAACGTCCGGGTCCTGAAGATGGGCGACTACTCCACCGAGCTGTGCGGCGGCACCCATGTCGGCCGTACCGGCGACATCGGTCTGTTCAAACTGGTCGGCGAAAGCGGCGTGTCCGCCGGCGTCCGGCGCATCGAGGCCGTGACCGGGCAGGGCGCGCTGGATTACGTGGCCGACGAAGAGCGCCGGCTGTCCGAGGCGGCCAGCCTGCTGGGCGGCAACACCGGCGACGTCGTCGATAAGATCCGGGCGATGGCCGACCGGCAGAAGAAGCTCGAGCGCGAGCTGGAGTCGCTGAAGGCCAAAGCCGCCTCGAGCGCCACGTCCGACCTGGGCAGCGCGGCCGTGGACGTCGGCGGCATACGCGTGCTCGCGTCGCGGCTGGAGGGCTTCGATGCCAAGGCGCTGCGCGATGCGGTGGACCGCTTGAAGCAGCAGCTGGGCGACACCGTGATCGTTCTGGCCGGTACGGCAGACGGGAAGGCTGCGCTGGTGGCGGGTGTGAACGGCGCCGCAACCGGCCGGGTCAAGGCGGGGGAACTCCTCTCACACATCGCGGGTCAGATCGGCGGCAAGGGCGGTGGCCGCCCGGACCTCGCCCAGGGTGGTGGTGAGGACGGGCCCGCCCTTGCGACTGCCCTGCAGGGCGTTCCAGCGTGGGTCCAGCAGCGCCTCGGCTGATCCTCGCATTGGACCAATCGGTGCTTGCGGCTATGTGCCTCCGGCCGCTAACATGCTTTAGGTTCATGAATGTACCAGGAAGCCGCCGGCCCGTTTTCACGGTGCCAGTGCGCCCCCGGCACTATCCTTTGCCGGATTACGGAGACGAAACATGTTGATCTTGACCCGCCGTGTCGGCGAAACCCTGATGATCGGCGACTCGGTCACGGTGACCGTCCTTGGCGTCAAAGGCAACCAAGTGCGCATCGGCATCACCGCGCCCAAGGATGTGGCCGTGCATCGCGAAGAAATCTACCAGCGCATCCAGCGGGGCGAGGAAATTTCATCGCCTGCCGCTTCGGAAAACATCACCGACTGATTTTGTTTGCCGCCTGCGCGGTGAGCCGCTATCCTATGCGGCCGCTGCAGCTCGGCTGCAATGCGAGCGACAAACCGGAGTGATGCCCGAGCGGCTGAAGGGGCTCCCCTGCTAAGGGAGTATAGGGTCAAAAGCCTTATCGAGGGTTCGAATCCCTCTCACTCCGCCAGTTTGAAGTTCGTCTTGCCGGACGGAAATGCGTGGGAAAAAAGATGTCGATGCGATGATCGCGCTCGACGAAGCGTCCTCCGGAAGCGTTCTCTGCAGCGCCAAGGCAAGCAGCAAAAGAAGTAGAAAAAAGATTGACGGGCGGAAAACGTTTCACGCATAATTCCGCTCCTCACGCGCCCGTAGCTCAGCTGGATAGAGTACCTGGCTACGAACCAGGCGGTCGGGAGTTCGAATCTCTCCGGGCGCGCCATTACAACGCAAAGAGCCAGCGGAAAACCGCTGGCTCTTTGCGTTTGCGCGCTCGCCGCACATGGGCATGCGAACGGGTTGGCCTGTTTCGGTTGCCGCGCGCGTGATGTAGGGCAGTCGCGCCTGCTGGCGCTTGTGGTCCGCACATGTCCTACGTCTCTGCATGCCCCATGGTGCCCGCTCACGGTCGTCGACCTGCGACGAGCGCGTTGGCGTCGGCGTTCCCGCGGGGATTCGGCGACGTGCGCTTCGATCGCGCGGTTGCGGATCATGTGCTGGTCGCGGTGTTCGTGCTCGACGATTGGCGGGCATGGACGGCTGACGCGTTCGCACTTCTCGGTGCGCGCGAGCGGATGCGCGTGGAGCGCCAGCGTCGGGATGCGCATCGGGACAGCCTAGCGCTCGCCTATGCGCTGCATCGCCTTTTCCTTTCGCACGCGTTGGAGCTGCCGATCGAGGAGGTGCCACTGGCGCGCGACGCGCGCGGGCGTCCGGTGCTCGATGGCATGGCCGCCGATACCAGCCTCGCTCATGCCGATGCCCATGTCGCGATGGCGGTGAGTCTGCACGGTGCCGTCGGCGTGGATATCGAGCCCCCCCATCGTGCGGTCGTCATGCCGGAGATCGCCGAGCGGATATGCCATGGCGACGAACTGGCACGCCTCTCGGGGCTGCACGACGCGCAGCGCGCGGCCGGACTGCTGGATCTCTGGGTGCGGAAAGAGGCCTACCTGAAGGCGGCCGGCGTGGGGCTGGAGCGCGAGATGGATACGTTCGCGTTGCCCGAGGGCGAGGCGCAGGCCCTTCATCCTGGCGACGCCATGCGGGTGGGAACGGATCTGCTGTCGCTCGGTCCCGACATCGTCTGTGCCGTGGCGAAGGCGCCCGATGTCGCCTGCATGGCGGGACGATTGCGTCCGATGCTGGAAGGTGGCGCGCCGTAGCCGGTGCGCGATGTCCGGATATGTCACGTTTTGCGTTCTTGGATGGAGAAGGGCACCAGGGCCGGGTGCGTGCTCACGCGGCCGCGCCGCGTGATGGGGTGCAGCCGGGCTCGGCGTACATACGGGGGAAGTCATGAAATCGACACATGCCAGCCAGAAGTCCAGGGCTATCCGGTTCCTGTGGCTGCTGGAAGTGGTGATCATCGTGATCGCGGTATTGGGGTCGGCCTGGCTGCGATTCCTGAACGATCAGCAGACCCATCTGGAGTTCATCGAGGATGCGCCGGCGCGCGCCCTGCTGGTGGCGGTCTGCCTGACCGGGGCGATGGCGGCTTTCGGGCTGTACCAGGTGCACATGCGCCACAGCCGCATGGATTTCTTCCTGCGCTTCCTGATGTCGTTCGTACTCGGCGGCATCGCGCTGGTGGTGCTGTACTACCTCGTGCCGCAGGCCTACATCGGCCGCGGCGTGCTGGCGCTTTCGTTGCTGATATCGGCAGCGGGCATCGTGGCCGTCCGCATGCTGTCGGTCAGCCTGTTTCGCACCGATGTGCTGAAGCAGCGCATCCTGGTACTGGGCGCGGGCAACAATGCCGACCTCATCAATAGCCGCATGCGTCGTAAGGCGGATCGACGCAGTTTTCTCGTCGTCGGGTTCGTGCCGGTGGCGGGGCAGCCGGTGGTCGTGCGGGACGAATTGCTCGTCAAGCCACCCGGCACGCTGGCGGACCTGGTCGAAGAACTGCAGATCGACGAACTGGTGATTGCGCCGGACGAACGCCGTGGCGGACTGCCGATGGAAGACATGCTGCAGTGCGTGCAGCACGGCGTGAACGTGATCGACCTGTCCACCTTCTTCGAGCGCGAAGCGGGCATGGTCCAACTGAACATCGTCGATCCGTCCTGGCTGGTCTTCTCCGGCGGCTTCGACTACTCCACGCCGCGGCGCCTCAGCAAGCGCTTCTTCGACCTGCTGGCTGCGGGCGCGCTGCTGGTGCTCGCCTGGCCGCTGATGCTGCTGACGGCGTTGGCCGTATGGGCGGAATCCGGTGGCCCGATCCTCTACAGCCAGATCCGTGTCGGCGAGCGCGGCAACCACTTCAAGCTGACCAAGTTCCGGAGCATGCGGACCGACGCGGAAAAGGGCGGCGTCGCGGTCTGGGCGAGCAAGGACGACGACCGGACGACGCGCGTGGGCCGCTTCATCCGCAAGACGCGGCTGGACGAGCTGCCGCAGCTGTTCGCGGTTCTGCGCGGCGACATGAGCTTCGTGGGGCCGCGGCCGGAACGTCCGCAGTTCGTCGACATGCTCAACGACGAAGTGCGCTACTACCGTGTCCGCCACTGCGTGAAGCCGGGCCTGACCGGATGGGCGCAGCTGCGCTATCCCTACGGGGCGTCGGTGAAGGACGCGGAAGAGAAATTGAAGTTCGATCTCTTCTACGTGAAGAACCACGGCCTGGTCTTCGACATGATGATCCTGCTGCAGACCGTCGAAGTGGTGCTGTTCGGTCGCGGCGCACGCTGACGCAGCGTGAATTCCGGCAGCGCCCTGCTCCCGCCTGCAGAGGGCAGGTCGTCATGGGCGTGCCGGTCCGGGGAACAGGCCAGCCACGCGCTGGCGACAGGCGCGCTTGAAGTCGTCCAGCCCGCATCCGGATCGATGGCGGGGTCGCTGTACAGCGGAGGGAAACCGACTTCCGCGGCGCGCGTCTTGCGGAAAATCCACGTCGTGACCTGAATCAGTCTTCCCGTACGTTTTGGAAGAATGGAGGAAGCGCGGACGGCTTCCAGGGGGCATCACGTTGAGCACTGCCAGCGACACCACCGAAGGCCATCGTCGATCGCAGGCCGCAACGCTGGAATGGCCATGGCGCGGCGAAGGGCAGGGTGCCGGCACGGAGGCGCGCGTCGCGCTGCCCGGTGCTCTTGTCCGCCTGGCACAGGCTTACGGCGTGGAAGCGCATCGTGTCGCCGTGGTCGCGTGGGCGGCGCTGGTGGCGCGCATGCGTGCGGAGTCTGCCACGAGCCTGAGGGTGGCCTGGGAGCCGACGTCGACCGCGCCCCAGGTGGCTTGGACACTGTCGCTGGACGACGGACTCGCGGACGCACTGGTCGGCCTGGCCGACGCCCTCCAGTCAGCGCTGTCGGCAGGGAGTGGAGATGCTGTTCCGTCCGCGGGCGACGACGTGCCGGCGGCCGGCTACGCGCGCGAGGCGGCCACCGCACCGGCCTGTGAACTGGTGCTGCGCCTGAGCGACGGCGATGCGACGCTGTACGACCGCGAGGGTGGATACACGGAAGGCCAGCTCAGTGGATGGCTGGCGTACTGGACGTGCCTGCTCGAATCGCTGCTGGATTCGCCGGACGTATCGCTTGCGCGCGCTGCGCTCGTGCCGCAGGCGATGGGTCGCGAGCTGCTCGAGTACGGGAATGGCACACGCCAGACGTTTCCCCGTGTGTCCGGTGTGCATCGCCTGTTCGAAGCGCAGGCCGCCGCCACGCCGGAAGCCATCGCCCTGGTCCAGGACGGACGCCGCCTGACGTATGCACAACTGGACGCACAGGCGAACCAGCTCGCGCGCCTGCTCAAGCAGCACGGCGTGGGCCCGGACGAACGCGTCGCGATCTACGTCGAGCGCGGCATCGACGTGGTGCTGGGCCTTCTCGCCGTGTTGAAGGCCGGCGGCGCCTACGTGCCGCTGGATCCGACGTATCCCGCCGAGCGCCTGTCGTACACCGTGTCCGACAGCAAGCCGCGCGTGCTGTTGACGATGTCCGGGATGGAGCAGGACGCCCGCGACGTACTGGGCGAACTGCCCGATCGCCTGGTCGTGGTCGACCTGCGCGATCCGTCGCCAGCGTGGGCCGCGCTGCCGACGCATGTGCTGGACGACGGCGAAGCCCGTGTCGAGGCCGGCCATCTGGCCTACGTGCTGTACACCTCCGGCTCCACCGGCAAGCCCAAGGGCGTGGCGATGCCGCATGGCCCGCTGGTCAACCTGATCCAGTGGCAGGTGCGCGAGCCGGGCAACGGCGTGCCACTGCGCACGCTGCAGTTCGCCGCGCTGGGGTTCGACGTGGCCTTCCAGGAAGTATTCGCCACGCTGTCCACCGGCGGTACGCTGCTCACGATCGACCAGGAGACCCGCATGAGCGCGGGCAAGCTGTTCGAGTTCATCGTCGGGCAGCGTGTCGAACGCATGTTCCTGCCGTACTTCGCCCTGCAGATGCTGGCCGAAGGGCTGGAGGGGCATCTCGCCGCACAGCCGGACGGCCACCGCCTCGACTGCGCGCTGCGCGAGGTCATCACCGCCGGCGAGCAGTTGCGTATCGAGCCGAAGATTGTGCGCTTCTTCGAGCAACTCCCCGGTTGCCGCCTGCACAACCACTACGGCCCCACCGAGACGCACGTGGTCACGGCGTTGACGCTGCCGGAAGATCCACGGTTATGGCCGCGGCTGCCCACGATCGGCGCGCCCATCGCCAACGCGCGCGTGTACGTGCTCGATGCGCAGAGACAACCGCTGCCGCATGGCGTGGTCGGCGAGCTGTACCTGGCCGGTCCGGTGGTCGCGCGCGGTTACCTGCAGCGCGACGACCTGACGGCCGAGCGCTTCCTGCGCGATCCGTTCGTCGATGCCGCCGACGCGCGCATGTACCGCACCGGCGACCTCGGACGCTGGCTGTCGGACGGCACGATCGACTATCTCGGGCGCCAGGATTTCCAGGTCAAGATCCGCGGCTTCCGCGTGGAGCTGGGCGAGATCGAAGCGCAGGTGATGGCGTTTCCCGGTGTGCGCGACGCCGGTGTGCTGGCGCGCGAGGACGTGCCGGGGCTGAAGCGCCTGGTCGCCTACCTGGCGCCGCAGGACCCGATGGCGCCGGTGGACGTCGAACGCCTGCGCCAGCATCTGGTCGGCGTGCTGCCGGACTACATGGTGCCGGCCGCCTATGTGCAGCTGGATACGCTGCCGCTGTCGCCGAACGGCAAGCTCGACCGGCAGAAGCTGCCGCGTCCGGGCCGCCAGCGACCGGCGTGGGCGGGCACCTACAGTGCGCCGCGGGACGCGACCGAAGCGGCGCTGTGCCGCATCTTCGCCGACATGCTGGATCTCGAAGACCTGGGACGGGACGACAACTTCTTCGACCTCGGCGGAACGTCGCTGCTGGCGGTCCGCATGCTGGAAGCGGCGCGGCGCGAGCGACTGGGTGATGTGCCGGCGATGGCGTTGTTCCGCGCGCCGACCCCCGCGCAACTGGCCGTCGCCATGGCCGGCGACCGCCGCGAGTCGCTGGACGCGTCGCGTCTTGCCGTACGCCATGCCACGCAGGCGCACGAGCCCATCGCCATCGTCGGCATGGCCGGGCGCTTCCCCGGTGCGGCCACGGTCGAGGCGTTCTGGGACAACCTCTGCGCCGGGCGCGACAGCATCATCCGGTTCGCGGCCGACGAGCTGGACGCCAGCGTCCCCGACGCGCTCCGCGCCGCGCCGGACTACGTCGCGGCGCGCGGCATCTTCGATGACGTCGACATGTTCGACGCTGCGTTCTTCGGCATTTCGCCGAAGGAAGCGGAGCTGATGGATCCGCAACAGCGCATCTTCCTGGAACTGTGCTGGGAATGCATCGAACGCGCCGGCCATGTGCCCGACGCGACCGAAGTGCCGGTGGGCGTGTTCGCCGGCATGTACAACGCCAGCTATTACCAGCGCAACGTGCTGGCCCATCCGGACCTGATCGACAAGCTCGGCGCGTTCCAGGTGATGCTGGGCAACGAGAAGGACTACATCGCCACGCGCGTGGCGCACAAGTTGAACCTCACCGGTCCGGCGATCAGCGTGCATACCGCATGTTCCACGTCGCTGGTGGCGATCAGTGAGGCCATCGACAGCCTGCGTGCCGGCCGCTGCGGCATGGCGCTGGCGGGCGGTATCGCGGTGACCTGCCCGGTGCGCAGCGGCCATGTCTACCAGGAAGGCGGCATGCTGTCGGCCGATGGTCATACGCGCAGCTTCGATGCCGAGGCCAGCGGCACGGTGTTCAGCGATGGCGCCGCCGTCGTCCTGCTGAAGCGCCTGTCCGACGCCATCGCCGATGGCAACCCGATCTACGCGGTGGTGCGTGGTGCTGCCGTCAACAACGATGGCGGGCAGAAGGCCAGTTTCACCGCACCGAGCAGCGAAGGGCAGGCCGCGGTGATCGCGATGGCGCACGCCGACGCCGGCGTGGAGGCGCGCAGCATCGGATACGTGGAAGCGCACGGTACCGCGACGCCCCTGGGCGATCCCATCGAGATCGAAGGGCTGACGCACGCCTTCCGCCAGAGCACCGACGACACGGGCTTCTGCGTGGTCGGCTCGGTGAAGAGCAATGTGGGCCACCTGCTGATGGCCGCCGGTGCGGCGGGCGTGATCAAGACGGCGTATGCGCTGCATCACGGCTGCCTGCCGCCGACCGCGCATTTCCGCCACGCCAACCCGGTGATCGATTTCGCGCGCACCCCGTTCCGCATAAGCCGTGAGCTGCAGCCGTGGGCCGCCGTTGAAGGCCGCCCGCGCCGCGCCGGCGTCAGCTCCTTCGGCGTGGGCGGCACCAACGCGCATGTGGTGATGGAAGAGGCGCCACCCCTGGCACCGTCCGACCACGCAGACAGCGCGCAGCTGCTGACGCTGTCCGCGCGTACCCCGGTCGCGCTGGTCGACGCGGTCGCCCGTCTGGCCGACCACCTTGAGTGCGACACCGACGCCAACCTCGCCGACGTGGCGTGGACGTTGGCGGTGGGTCGCAAGGCTTTCCCGCACCGCATTGCTGTGGCGGCGGAGACGCCGGCCGGGGCCGTCGCGCAGCTGCGAAGCGACTACATCGCCGCTTCCGCCACGAAGTCGCGCCCGGCCCAGGCGTGCGACGTGGTGTTCATGTTCCCCGGCCAGGGGTGCCAGTACGCCGGCATGGGCCGGGCGCTCTACACGCATGAGCCGGCGTTCCGCGAGGCGTTCGACGACTGCGCCCGCGTGCTCGATGTCGAACTGGCCCAGGATCTGCGCGCACTGGTGTTCGGCGACGATGCCGAGGCGCTGCTGCCGACGGCGATCATGCAGCCGGCGATCTTCAGCATCGAGTACTCCCTCGCACGCTGGTGGATGGCGCAAGGCGTCGTGCCGGCGGCGATGGTGGGACACAGCGTCGGCGAATTCGTCGCTGCGGCGCTGGCCGGTGTGTTCGCGCTGCCGGACGTGCTGCGCCTGGTGGCGCGCCGCGGTCGCCTGATGCAGGGGCAGCCGTCGGGGGCCATGCTGTCGGTGCGCCTGCCGCTGGACGCCTTGCTGGCACGGTTGCCCGGGACGCTTTCGCTGGCGGCCGAGAACGCGCCCGGCACCTGCGTGGTGGCCGGTCCGCATGAGGCGATCGCCGCCTTCCAGCAGCGGCTGGAAGGCGAGGGCGTCGCCTGCCGTGCGTTGAAGACCTCGCATGCCTTCCACTCGGGGATGATGGATGCGGTCGTACCGATGTTCCGCGCCGAGGTCGAAGCACTGGAGCGCCACGCGCCGTCGCTGCCCATCCTGTCCACCGCGACCGCGGATTGGCTGCAGGACGCGCAGGCCATGTCCCCGGACTACTGGGCGCGCCACCTGCGCGAACCGGTGCGCTTTTCCAGCGCCATCGCGCAGGTGCTCGACCGTCCGGGCCGCGTGCTGCTGGAGGTCGGACCACGCACCACGCTGGCGGTGCTGTCGCGGCAGCAGCCGCTGCTGCAGAAGCAGCGCATCGCGGCCGTTGCGTCGCTGGCGGACAACGCGGACGGCGAGCATGCCGCGCTGCTGGCTGCGTTCGGCCAGCTCTGGACGCACGGCGTCGACGTGCGGGCCGACCAGCTCGACCGCCGCACTCGCCGCCGGCGCGTTCGCCTGCCGACCTATCCGTTCGAGAAAAAACGTTACTGGGTGGAGCCGCAGTCCGCCGCGGCCATTGCCCTGGTTCCCCCGTCCGCTTCCGTCGCCCCCGCAATTCCGGAGTTTCCGATGTCCGCCAGCCCCGACACCGCTTCGCCTGCCGCCCCCGTCGATCGCCGTCCGCGCATCACGGCGCAGCTGAAGGAGGTCTTCGAGGACGTGGCCGGCTTCGACCTGTCGGATGCCGACGGCGATGCGAACTTCATCGAGCTGGGGCTGGACAGCCTGATGCTGACCCAGGTGGCCCTGCAGCTGCAGAAGACCTTCCCGGTGAAGATCACGTTCCGCCAGCTCATGGGCGAGTACGCCAGCCTCGACCGGCTGGCCCAGGGGCTGGATGCCCAGTTGCCGGCCGAGGCCGCGCCGGCTGCAGCGGTGTCCGCTGTCCCGTCGACGGCACCGGGCGTGGCGACAGCGCCGGTGATGCCGGTGTCGCTGCCGTCGGCGCCTGCCTTCGTCATGCCCGTACAGCCGCTGGCTCATGGGGATGCGTTGAGCTCCCTGATCGCGCAGCAGATGCAGTTGATGCAGCAACAGCTGGCGCTGCTGGCCGGTACGGCTTCGGCGACCTCCGCCGCCCTGCCGGCTGCCCCGGCACCGGTCGCCGCGACATCCGCCATCGTTGCCGCCACGCCGGTGATGGCATCGAACGCACCCGCGGCGCAGGCCACGAGCGTGCCGTCCGACGAGGAGGCGGCGCTCGCGCATACGCGCTACGACGTGAAGAAGGCTTTCGGCGCGATCGCGCGCATCGACGCCAACAGCGGCACCGAGCTGGACGCGCACCAGCGCGAGCGGCTGGACGGCTTCATCCGCCGCTATACCGCGCGTACGCCCAAGTCGAAGGCCTATACGCAGGAACATCGCCAGCACATGGCCGATCCGCGCGTGGTCACCGGCTTCCGTCCGCTGACCAAGGAGATCGTGTACCAGATCGTCGTCGAGCGCTCGAAGGGCTCGCACGTATGGGACATCGATGGCCACGAGTACGTGGATGCGCTGAACGGCTTCGGCACCAGCCTGTTCGGCTGGCAGCCGGACTTCGTGGTCGACGCGATCAAACAGCAGATCGACCAGGGCTACGAGATCGGACCGATGCATCCGCTGGCTGGCGAAGTGTCGAAGCTGGTCTGCGAACTTACCGGCCACGACCGCGCGGCGCTGTGCAACACCGGTTCCGAGGCGGTGCTGGGTGCGATGCGCATCGCGCGCACGGCGACCGGCCGCGAGACCATCGTGGTGTTCTCCGGTTCGTACCACGGCATCAACGACGAAGTGATCGTGCGTGGCACCAAGAAGCTGCGGGCCGTGCCCGCCGCCCCCGGTATCCTGCGCAACACCGCCGAGAAGGTACTGGTGCTGGACTACGGTACGCCGGAGACGCTGGAGATCATCCGCGAGCGTGCGCATGAGCTGGCCGCCGTACTGGTCGAACCGGTGCAGAGCCGTCGCCCCGACTTCCAGCCGGTCGAATTCCTGCAGGAAGTCCGCAGGATCACCGCAGAGGCGGGCGCGGTGCTGATCTTCGACGAAGTGATCACCGGCTTCCGCTCGCACCCGGGCGGCGCGCAGGCGCTGTTCGGCATCCGGGCCGACCTGTGCACCTACGGCAAGGTCGTCGGTGGCGGCTACCCGATCGGCGTGATGGCGGGCAAGCGCGAATTCATGGACGCGCTGGACGGCGGCTACTGGCAGTACGGCGACGATTCCGTTCCGCCGGCCGGCGTGACCTACTTCGCCGGCACGTTCGTGCGCCACCCGCTGACGCTCGCGGCCGCGAAGGCTTCGCTGCTGCACATGAAGGAACACGGGCCTGCGTTGCAGCAGCGTGTCAACGAGCGCACCGCCGCCATGGCGACGGAGTTGAACGCGTTCGCCACGGAGGTCGGCGCGCCGGTCCGCATCAGGCATTTCGCCTCGTTGTGGCGTACGCACTTCGAGGAAGACCATCCGCTGCAGGACCTGCTGTTCGCGATGATGCGCAGCCGCGGCATCCATATCCTCGACAACTTCCCGTGCTTCTTCACCACCGCGCACAGCGAGGCCGACTTCCAGGCCATCGCGCAGGCATGGAAGGAGGCGGTGCTTGAACTGCAGGAAGCCAGGCTGTTGCCGGGCGGCGAGGCGCCGTCAGGCAGGGAGATGGATGCCGGCAAGCCCGTTGTCCAGGGCGCTCGTCTGGGGCGCGATCCGGAAGGCCGGCCGGCGTGGTACGTGCCCAATCCGCAGTCGCCTGGCCGCTACATGAAGGTGGATGCGTGAACGACGTGCGGGCGATTCCACGCGGCACACCCGTGCCCGTCGACTACGACCCGTTCGCGGGCGGCGCCCTGACGCGCGTGGTGCCGACCACTGAACCGCAGCGCGAGGTCTGGCTCGCGTCCCAGTTGGGTGAAGACGCCTCGCTGGCCTACAACGAGTCGGTGTCCCTGCGGCTGCGCGGACCACTGGATGCCGGTCGGCTCCAGCGGGCATTGCAGGTGGTGGTGGAACGGCATGACGCCCTGCGCGCGAGTTTCGGGCCGGATGGCGAGACATTCTGCGTGCTGGAGCACGAGCCTTTGCTGTTGCCGTTCACCGACCTGTCCCGGCTTGCTGCCGGAGAGCGCGAGAAGCAACTCGCCGAGCGTCGCCGCGTCGGGGTGGAAACGCCGTTCGCATTGGAGCAGGGACGCCTGTTCCGCGCGGAGCTGCTGCAGACGGATGCGCAGGAGCACGTGCTGCTGATGCATGCGCACCACATCGTCTGCGATGGCTGGTCGTGGTGGGTGATCGTCCGCGAACTCGGGGCCGCCTACGCGGGCGACACCGACGGTGTCGCGGCGACACCGACCGACCGCTACGCCGACTACGCGCTGGCCGAAGCCCTGCATCCGGCGGGGCCGCAGTTCCGTGAGGACGAGGCCTACTGGCTGGCGCAGTTCGCCGGTTCGTTGCCGGTCCTGGAGCTGCCGACCGACCGTCCGCGCCCGGCGCGTCGCACCTTCGCGTCGCGGCGCGAGGATCATCTGCTGGATGCCGAGCTGGTGGCGGCGGTGCGTCGCCTCGGCGCGAAGCGGGGCGCCAGCCTCTTCGCGACGCTGCTGGGGGGGTTCGCCACGCTGATGTCGCGCATCGCGGGACAGGACGACGTGGTCGTCGGCATTCCCGCGGCAGGCCAGTCCATCGACGGGCACGACCATCTGGTCGGGCACTGCGTCAACCTGCTGCCGCTGCGCTTCGACCTGCAGGCCGGGCACGGCTTCACGCACGTGCTGGACAGCGCGCAGACGACCCTGCTGGATGCCATCGAGCACCAGCGGTACACCTTCGGCACGCTGCTGAAGAAGCTCCACGTCGCGCGAGATCCTGCCCGCCTGCCGCTGGTCAGCGTGATGTTCAACATCGACCAGGCACTGGATCAGGAAAAATCCGGTTTCCCTGGCCTGGCGCTGGATTTCACCACCAATGCGCGCGCGTGCGAGAACTTCGAGCTGTCCATCAATGCAGTGCAGGTGGACGGCATGCTGCGGCTGGAAACGCAGTACAACACCGACCTGTTCGATGCACGCACGGTGCGCCGCTGGTTGGCGGCGTTCGAGACCTTGCTGCGTGCGGCGACCGAGGCGCCGGACGAGCGCATCGGGCGGTTGCCGCTGGTGGATGCCGCGTCGCGCGCGGAGCTGTCGGCCCTGCAGCCGTCGCCCGTCGCGTTCGACCGCGAGTGCCGCATGCACGAGCATTTCGAGCGCCAGTGCGACCGCACGCCGGACCGTGCCGCGATCCGTGCCGACGATGGCGCGCTCAGCTATCGCCAGCTGGAGGCGCGCGCCAACCGCATCGCCCAATGGCTGCGGCGCCAGGGCGTGCATAAGGGGGCGCTGGTCGGCCTGGCGGTCGATCGCGGCGCCGACATGCTGGCCTCGTTGCTGGGCATCCTGAAGGCGGGTGCCGGCTACGTGCCGCTGGATCCGCAGTTCCCCGCCGATCGTCTGGCCTTCATGGCGGGCGATGCCGGTCTCGCTGCGCTGGTCACGCAGTCCCACCATGCGGCGCGCTTCGACCTGCGCGGCCGGCCGGTGCTGGCGCTGGATGCACTGGCCACCGAGCTGGCGTTGCTGCCGGACACGCGCCCCGGTCGCGATGCTGGCGCCGCCGATCCGGAGTCGGCGGCCTACGTCATCTATACGTCCGGTTCGACCGGCCGCCCGAAAGGCGTGCAGGTGCCGCATCGCGCGGTGTCCAACTTCATCACCGGCATGCAGGCCGAGCCCGGCCTGTCGGGCGACGACCGCCTGGTCGCGGTGACCACGCTCTCCTTCGATATCGCCGTGCTGGAGCTGTTGCTGCCGCTGAGCGTGGGCGCGGAAGTGGTTGTCGCCGGCAAGGACACGGTGATCGACGGTGCAGCGCTGGCGGCGCTGCTGGCCTCGTCCGGCGCCACCGCCATGCAGGCCACGCCGGCGAGCTGGCGCTTGCTGCTGGAAGCCGGCTGGACCGGCCGCGCCGGCTTCAAGGCGATGTGCGGCGGCGAACCGCTGCCACCGGACCTGGCGCAGGCCCTGCTGCAACGCTGCGGCGAACTGTGGAACCTCTACGGCCCCACCGAAACCACGGTGTGGTCCACGGTCATGCGCGTGCAGGCCGGGCAGGACGCGTTGCCCGACATCCATATCGGTCATCCGATCGCGAACACGCAGGTCTGGATCCTCGACGGGAACGGCCAGCCGTGTCCGCGCGGTGTGCCGGGCGAGATCTGCATCGGCGGCGAAGGCGTCACCTCGGGTTACCTGGCGCGCCCGGAACTGACCGCTGACCGCTTCCTGCCCGATGCGTTCGCCGACGCGGGCAGAGGCTTCGGCACCGGCATTCCCGCCCCGACGCTGTACCGCACCGGCGACCGCGGTCGTTGGCGCGCGGATGGCCAGCTCGAACATCTCGGTCGCCTGGACTTCCAGGTCAAGGTGCGCGGCTATCGCATCGAACTGGGCGAGATCGAGACCCAGTTGCTGACGCATCCGTCGCTGTCCCGCGCGGTGGCGATGGCGCGCGAAGACCGTCCCGGCGACGTGCGCCTGGTCGCGTACGTGGTAGCAGCAGCGTCGCCGGTGGACGATGCCGCCCTCGTCGCGCACCTGAAGCAGCGGCTGCCGGATTACATGGTGCCGCAGCATGTCGTGCGGTTGCCGGCGATTCCACTGCTGCCGAACGGCAAGGTGGACCGCAAGGCGCTGCCGGCACCCGTGGCAGCGCAACCGGCGGCTGCATCCGCGTCCGGCACGGCGCCGGCCACCGCGCGTCCGGCCGATGCCCTGCAGGCGCAGGTGCTGAAGGCCATGGAAGACGTCCTGGCGCGCCCGGGCCTGGGCATGGACGACGGATTTTTCGAGATGGGCGGGCATTCGCTGCTGGCCGCGCAGCTATGCGCTCGCCTGGGTCGTGCGCTTGAGGTGTCGGTGCCACTGCGGCAGCTGTTCGATACGCCCACCGCGCGCGGGCTGTCGGAGGCGCTGCGCGCACAGACCAGCGTGCCTTCGCAGGAGCGGGCCTCCGGCGTGCTGTCCATCCCGCGGCTCGACGATCGCACCCTCGCGCCGATGACGTTGATGCAGCAGCGGCTGTGGGTGCTGGAGCAGATCGAACCGGGCGCGGTAACCTACAACACGCCGTCGGCCCACCGTCTGCACGGCCCGATGGACGTACACGCGCTGGAGCGCGCCTTCCAGGAAATGGTCCGGCGGCAGGCATCGCTCCGCACGATCCTGGTGCCGCACGGCGAATCCGCCATGCAGAAGATCCTCGACGAGGTCGATGCGTCGCTGTTGCCCGCGACCGACCTTTCGCATCTCGCCGAACCGCAGCGCATGGACACGCTGATGGCCGAGCTGGAGGCACGGACCGCACAGCCTTTCGTGCTGGACCAGGGGCCTCTGTTCCGCGCGCGCCTGTACAAGCTCGCGGATGACGACCACGTCCTCTACTTCATGACCCATCACGCCATCTGGGACGGATGGTCGTTCGACATCTTCTACGCGGAAATGTCGGCGCTGTACGAGGCGTTCGTGGCCGGGAAGCCTTCGCCGTTGCCGGCACTGGACACGGACTACGGCGATTTCGCCGCCTGGCACCGGCAGCAGGTGGAAGGCGATGCCCTGAAGCGGCAGGTCGACTACTGGACCACGCACCTCGCCGGCAGCCTGGAACCGCTGCAACTGCCGGAGGACAAGCCCCGTCCCGCGAGGGCGAGCGGCGTGGGCGGCACCGGCTGGGTGCACGTCGACAGCACCACCACGAGTGCGCTGCGGAACGTCGGTGGACGCGTCGGCGCCACCCTGTTCATGACGCTGCTGGCCGCGTACTACGTGCTGCTGCACCGCCTGAGCGGGCAGGACGACGTGGTCGTCGGCATGCCGTTCCGCAACCGTCCCAGCGATGCGCTGGAGAAGGTGATGGGATTCTTCGTCAACGTATTGCCGCTGCGTCGACGGCTCGATCCTTCCATGCCGTTCCTGAGGCTGGTGGAAGAGGTCAAGGCAGGCCTGGTGGAAGCGCTGGACCATCCGGATGTGCCCTTCGAGCACCTGATGCAGGAGCTCAACGTGGCGCGGGACCCCAGCCGCTCGCCGATCTACCAGGCGCTGTTCTCGTTCCAGGACGTGCGGGCGCGCCAGTTGCAGTGGGGCGACCTGCGCCACGAGCACCTGCTGATGTTCCAGAAGGGCGCAGGGCAGGACCTGGGCATCTGGTTCCTGGAGCATCCGCAGGGATTGTCGGGCGCCATGGGCTACAACGCGGACGTCTTCAGCGACGGCGCGGCGGCGGCGATCGGCGAGCGCTTCCAGGCACTGCTGACAGCGTTGGCCGAGCGCCCGGAGCAGGCAATCGGCGACGCCGCGCTGCTGTCGCCGCAGGACGCTGCGCAGCTGCGCGAATGGAATGCCACCCGGCAAGCGCTGCCGGCCGAGGGCACCGCGCATGCCTTGCTGCAGGCACAGGCCTTGCGCAGCCCCGACCGCACCGCCGTGCGCAGTGGCGAGCACGCGCTGAGTTATGCGCAACTCGCCGCGCGCAGCGAGCGCATCGCCTGCGCGCTGTCGCAGCGTGGCGTGGTGGCGGGCGATCGCGTCGGCATCTGCCTGGACCGACATGCGGACCTGCTGGCGACGATGATCGCGGTCTGGCGTGCCGGTGCGGCCTACGTGCCGCTGGATCCTGCGTATCCACCGGACCGGCTGCGCTTCATGGCCGAGGACGCGGATCTGCGCCTGATCGTCAGCGAAGGCCAACTGGCCGGACCGCTGCAATGGCCGCAGGAAAAGCTGTTGCGCATCGATGCCGACGCCGCAGCGATCGAGGCGGCGCCCGTCGTCGAGGCGATCGGCAACGCCTCGCTGGGCGACGCGGACTCGGTCGCCTATGTCATCTACACCTCTGGTTCCACCGGCAAACCCAAGGGGGTCTGCGTACCGCACGGCGCCGTGGTCAACTTCCTGGCGAGCATGGCGCGCGAGCCCGGCCTGCAGGCCGACGACCGCCTGCTGGCGGTGACCACCACGTCGTTCGACATTGCGGTGCTCGAGCTGTTCCTGCCGCTCGCGGTTGGCGCCGAAGTGGTGATCGCGTCCCGCGAGGACGCGCTCGATGGCGCGGCGCTGGCGGCGCTGATCGATGCACGCGGTATCACCGCCATGCAGGCGACGCCGTCGAGCTGGCGGCTGCTGCTCGAGGCGGGCTGGACCGGCGCGAGCCCGTTCAAGGCGCTGTGCGGTGGTGAGCCGCTGCCGCAGGATCTCGCGACGGCGCTGCTGTCGCGCTGTTCGGCGCTGTGGAACATGTACGGGCCGACCGAGACGACCGTCTGGTCGACCTGTGCACGCGTCGAAACGACGGCGACGGCCAGTCCTGACCTCCATATCGGCAGGCCCATTGCCAACACCTCCGTGTGGATCGTCGATGCGCGTGGGCAGCTGTGCCCGCCCGGCGTGGTGGGCGAGCTGTGCATCGGCGGCCTGGGCGTCACCCAGGGCTATCTGGGACGCCCCGAGCTGACCGCGGAGAAGTTCGTCGCCGACCGCTATTCCTCGGAGCTGTCGCCGCGCGGCACGTTCTACCGGACCGGCGATCGCGCGCGCTGGCGCAGCGACGGTGTGCTGGAACACCTGGGTCGCCTCGACCACCAGGTCAAGATCCGCGGCTACCGCATCGAGCTGGGCGAGATCGAAGCACGCCTGGCCGACGATCCGTCGGTCGCGCGAGCGCTGGCCATCGTCCGCGAGGATCGGCCCGGCGACGTCCGGCTGGTCGCCTACGTGGTGGCGGCAACGGGTCAGCGCATCGATGCGGCCGCGTTGCTGGCCGGCCTGCGCGCCGTCTTGCCGGGCTACATGGTGCCGCAGCACCTGGTGACGTTGCCGGCGATCCCGCTGCTGCCCAATGGCAAGGTCGACCGCAACGCGCTGCCACTGCCGGCCGCACCGGTCGCCGTCGCGACGCCGGTGGCGGCGGCTCCCGCTCCGACGACGGGCGAAGAAGATCCGCGCGTCTCCTACATGGTGCTGGTGTGGTCGGACATCCTGGCGATGCCGGCGTCGGCGCAGGACAATTTCTTCGATCTCGGCGGACACTCGATGCTGGCCGTGCAGATGGCCAACCGGGTGGCGCGCGATACCGGCTTCCGGATCAAGCTCATGCCGCTGGCCACACAGACGCTGGAACAGATCGCGATGACGTTGCCCGCACCCCAGGTGTCGGGCGCGCGCGGCAAGACCGGCTGGGGACGCAGTATGCTGCGCGGCATCGCCCGTCTCTTCGGTGGCTCGCGCTGATGCTGCAACCGCTGTATTTCGGTCCACCGCAACGGACCCTGTTCGGTATCCGGCACGTGCCCGCCGACGGCACGTCGGTGATCGGCGCGATGACCGTCGCGCCGCCGCTGCTGCAGGAAGGCATTTCCACCCAACGCGCGCTCTGGCAGCTGTGCGAGCAACTCGGCACCGCCGGCGTCGCGTCGCTGCGCTTCGACTGGTATGGCAACGGCGATGCGGGCGGCAGCGCGCACCAGATGACCGTGGACGGGCTGGCGCAGGACGCCGCCGCTGCGATGGCGTGGTCGCAGGCGCAGGCGCAGGGACGTGCCCGTACGTTGTGCCTGCGCAGTGGCGCGCTCGGCGTGCTGCTGGCAGCCTCGCGTGCCGGCACGCCGGTCGATCTGGTGTTGTGGGAGCCGGTGCTGGACGGCGCGGCGATGTGCGACGACTGGGAGCGCATGCATCGTGCGCAGGTCGACGACGTCGGCCGTTACCCGTTCGCGGCGCCTGCGATGGACGAGGACGAACGGCTGGGCTTCGACTTGGACGCGGCGTTCCTGCACGCACTCCAGGCCACCGACGCGCGCGACCTTGCATTGCCTCCCGGCAGTCGGGTGCTGGTGACGGGGTGGACGCTGTCGCCGGCGACGCAGGCGTGGATCGAGCGGCGCGTCGCCGAGGGTGTGCGTGCGGAATGGTGGCCGCTGGAGACCGGCGACGCCCCGGACTGGAACGATCCCGCGCAGTTCGAGAACCAGGTGTTCCCCCGCCGTGGCGTGGCCAAACTGGCGGGCCGTCTGGCCGAGGCAGGCGAGTGGGGATGATGGTGTCGCATTCAGGGGAAAACATGCTGCAGGAAGGGGGCATCATCGAGACGGCGCACGTCTTCGGCGAGAGTCTGGTCGGCGTGCTGTCGCGGCCGCGCCAGATCGCGGAGGGGCGGCCGGCGGTGATCCTGCTCAATGCCGGGCTCGTGCAGCGTTCTGGTCCATTCCGTGTCTATGCGCAACTCGCGCGTGCGTTGGCCAGCTGCGGCTTCGTGGTGCTGCGCTTCGACCTGTCCGGGCGTGGCGACAGCGCCAACGCGGTTGGCGCAAGTCCCGGACCCGTGTTGAAGCAGCAGGAAGCGGATGCGGCCATGCAGCTGGTCACCGGGCTGACGGGTGTCGACCGCTTCGTCCTGTCCGGCATCTGCTCGGGTGCGGACGACGCATTCAGGCTTGCCGATGGCAACGCGCGCGTGGCGGGTATCGTGCTGCTGGATGGCTATGCCTACCGCACGACCGGCTACAAGATCCGCCGCTACGGGCCAGGCCTGCTCGACGCGGGCAAGGTGATGCGCAGGGTAGGGCGCCTGTTCAAGCGCGACGAAGACGGTGAGCACGCGCTGGACGAAGGGGATTTCCGCGATTTCCCGTCGCCCGACGAAGCGGTCGCGCGGCTGCAGCGCCTGTCCGCCCGTGATGCGCGCGTGCTGCTGGTCTACACCGGCGGCGCGTTCCGCTATTTCAACCATGCGCGCCAGGCGCGTGAATGTTTCGGCGTGGCCATGGACGCGCCGCAGGTCAGCCTGGAGTACTGGCCGGACTGCGACCACACCTTCTTCCAGCGCAAGGATCGGCTGCGGCTCAACACGCGTTTTTCGGCGTGGATGCGCGCGCAGTTTCCGGCCACCTGATCGCGGTCGCCGGCGCGCGCAGGCCCTCTCTCCGCACCGCCTCCCCGAAGGTCCGTTCGTCGGGTGCACGTACGTGCGCGTTCAAAAACGATGAACGCAACACAATCCGGCCACCCCCTGTCATGTGCAACCTCAGTCTAGCGTGTTAGACTCCCCTCCGAAATCGATCATAAATGATTGATTTTGAATGATTTTTCAAAAATGGTCACGGCGCAACAGGGGGCGCTGTCACGCTTTAACGGAGCTTTCATGGCTATCGCCCCCCTGCGTCCCCGTTCCCTGTTCCCGGTCCTTCTGTTGTCCGCCGGTCTTTGCGTGAGTGTCCCCGCGCTGTCGGCGGAGTACTTCGTCTCGACGTCGGGCAACGACAGCAGCGGCAGCGGCACGCTGCAGAACCCCTACCGCACGGTCAAGCGCGCGATCAGCGCCGGCCGTGCCGGCGACACCATCACCCTGCGCGCCCCGGCCAACAACCGCACCTACAACGAGTGCGATGTACGCCTGCGGCAGAAGATGACGCTGCAGACCTACGCCGGCGAAGGCAAGGCGCGCATCCACTGCGCGATCACCACGGCCGATACGGTGACCATCCAGATCGACCCGGCGGCCTCGGGCAGCCGGCTGTCGAACCTGGAGATCAGCGGCGGCTACTACTACGGGATCATGCTGCAGACCAACTGGTACCAGGGCGGTCCTGCCACCGATA
>NZ_PDWW01000033.1 GCF_010093445.1 Pseudoxanthomonas japonensis
ACCCCGCAGGATTCCCCCGATGAAAACCCCTGACCGCGTGCGCCTGGCGCTCGCTTCCCTGCTGCTGGCCGTCGCCGGCCAGGCTACCGCCGCCGATTACGTGCAGGCGCCGGGTTCGACCCTGGTGTTCGCCAGCAATTACCAGGGCGAAACCTTCACCGGCAAGTTCGGCGGCTTCACCACCACGCTGAGCTTCGATCCGGCGAATCTCGCCACCAGCAAGCTCGACGTCGCCATCCAGCTGGCCGGCACGCAGACCGGCAACGGCGACCGCGACGGCACGCTGGTGTCGGCCGACTTCTTCAACGTGGCCAAGTTCGCGCAGGCGCGCTACACGGCGACCAAGTTCCGTTCGCTGGGCGGCAACCAGTACGCCGCCGACGGCACGCTGTCGCTGCGCGGCGTCAGCAAGCCGGTGACGCTGACCTTCACCTGGACGCCGGGCGCGCAGCCCGTGCTCGCCGGCAAGGCGACGGTGAAGCGCCTGGACTTCGGCGTCGGCGGCGGCGACTGGGCCGATACGTCGACCATTCCGAATGACGTCGCGATCAGCACCAAGGTCGTGTTTAAACCGGCCAAGTAACGCCGGATGCGCGTGCGACGCCTGCTGATTCGTCTCGGCGTCGCCGTCCTGCTGCTGTGCGCAGCCGGTGCCGCCGGTCTGTTGTGGCTGGGTGGCACGCTGGTTGCGCCACGTCCTGCGGTGGTCGGACCGCCACCTGCGGATCTCGACGCACGCGAGGTGCGGATCGCAGTCCCTCATGCCACGCCGGTGGCCGGTTGGTGGCTCGAAGGGACGCCGGGGCATGCCAGCGTGCTGCTGTTGCATGGCATCCGCTCGGACCGTCGCGCGATGCTGGGCCGCGCCAGGCTGCTGTCGCAGCATGGATACGCCGTCTTGCTGGTCGACCTGCCCGCGCATGGTGAAAGTCCGGGCGACGCGATCACGCTGGGATGGCGCGAAGCCGCCGCCGTAACGGCCGCCCGCGACTGGATGCGTGAACAACGTCCCGGCGAGAAGCGCGCCGTCATCGGTTTATCGCTGGGCGGCGCGTCAGTGTTGCTCGGACCACAGCCCAGCGGCTTCGACGCGGTGGTGCTGGAAGCCGTGTATTCCGACGCGCGTCAGGCCATCCACAACCGCATCGCCATGCGGCTGGGCGACACCGCCGCCGCGCTCTCGCCGCTGCTGGCGATGCAGGCCGAGCTGCGGCTCGGCATTCCTGTGCGCCAACTTTCCCCCATCGACCGCATCGCCGGTCTCGGCGCGCCGGTGCTGGTGGTCGCGGGCGGACAGGACCGGCATACGCTGCCGGCCGAGTCGCGTGCGATGTACGAGCGCGCACGCGCGCCGAAATCATTCTGGCTGCTGCCGGATGCCGCGCACGTGGATTTCCTGGCGCACGCTCCCGCCGGTTATGCGCATCACGTGATCGGCTTCCTGGATCGACATCTGGCCGATTCCTCGCGGTGTCGCGGCCAACAACACCCCGCTCACGAGGACGTGACGCGCTCCGGCTGGCAGGAAGGCGATGCCGACTGCGAGGGGATGGTAAGCCGTCCCAGCCCATAACCCAGGGCGCCCAGCACGTCGCCCTCGCGATGGTCCTCATGGCATGACAGGCAGGCCGGGCGCGCACGGATCGCGCCCATCGCACGTTCGCCGCGCGGCGTGTTCCGCACGACGATTTCCTTGCCCGCCTGCAACGCCGCCAGCGCCTCGCGTTCCCACGGTTGCAGGCCGCGCGTGGAGGCAGGCGATGCGCGCAGTCCGGGGTCGCCATCCGGGTGCTGGAAGCCCATGAAGCTGGCGGCGTGGACCACCGGCGGATCGTGCCGGGCGACACCGACCAGTTCCACGTCGACCACGCAGCGCCCGTGCTCGTCGACCGCATTGAACGCGGCGTCGCGCATGCGCGCCATCATCGGCGTGACACGCATTCTGCCGAAGCCCCGGCTGTCCACGAAGGCATCGACGAACTCGCCATGCATCCGCCGTAGCGCCGGATCATCGTCGTGGACAGCCCCCGCGATCGCGAGTGGCGCGCAGGCACCCGCGATCACGACCATCAGCCACACGCCGCGCATCGATGCCATCGGAATCCCCTCGACTGGAGGGGCCAAGCCTAGCGCGGCCGTGCCGGGGACAGGCGCGCCATCGTCCGCCCGTTCCGTCGACGGACAGCCTTACCGGTGCAGGAACGCCGTCACCGCCCCCGCATCGAACGGCCAGTCCAGCTCCGCACCGGTGTCGCTGCGATGCAGCACAGGGATGCGGATGCCGTAACGCGCTTCAAGCGCATCGTCTCCGTCGATGAAAACGCTTTCGAACTCGGGAATGCGGGCGTGCGCGAGGATGTCGAGCGCCAGGTCGCACAGGTGGCAGTCGTCGCGCTGGTAGAGGGTCAGGGGCATCGCAATTGAGGGATGAAGGGCGTCCGGCGTCTACGTGCTTAGAATAGCGGCCTTTTTCGACGGCGGTTTTTGCAGCATGGCAGTCAGTACGTTCGACCTGTTCAAGATCGGCATCGGTCCGAGCTCCTCGCATACGGTGGGGCCGATGCGGGCGGCGGCGCGCTTCGTGGGCCGCTGGCTGGTCGATGCCGGCCGGCTGCAGGACGTGGCGCGCATCCGCGCCGAGGTGTTCGGCTCGCTGGCGCTGACCGGTCGCGGCCACGGCACCGACAAGGCCGTGCTGATGGGGCTGGAAGGCCATTATCCCAACGAGATCGACCCGGACATCATTCCGCCGGCGCTGGAGCGCATCCGCCAGGACAAGCGCATCCTGCTCGGCGGCACGCATGCGCTCGCCTTCGACGAGAAGCGCGACCTGCTGATGAACAAGCGGCAGAAGCTGCCGTACCACACCAACGGCATGCGCTTCACCGCCTACGACGCCAACGACGAGGTCATCGCTACGCGCGACTACTACTCGGTCGGCGGCGGCTTCGTGGTCAACCAGGACGATGCGGCCGTGGACCGCATCGTCGCCGACGAGACCCCGCTTCCCTACCCGTTCAAGAGCGGCGACGAGTTGCTGGCGCAGTGCCAGCGCAGCGGCCTGAGCATCGCCGCGTTGATGTTCGAGAACGAGAAGGCCTGGCGCAGCGAGGACGAGATCCGCGACGGCCTGCGCGCGATCTGGAACGCCATGCAGTCGTGCATGGCGCGCGGCATCCGCGAGGAAGGCACCCTGCCAGGCGGCCTGCACGTCTCCCGCCGCGCCCCGACACTGCACCGCGAACTGTCCAGCAAGCCGGAAGCCGCGATGCGCGACCCGCTGACGGTGCTGGACTGGGTCAACCTGTACGCGCTGGCGGTGAACGAGGAGAACGCCGCCGGCGGTCGCGTGGTCACCGCGCCCACCAACGGGGCGGCCGGCATCATCCCGGCGGTGCTGCACTACTACGACCGCTTCTGCCCCGGCAACAACGAGCAGCGGGTGTTCGACTTCCTGCTCACGGCGGCGGCCATCGGCATCCTCTACAAGGAGAACGCCAGCATCAGCGGCGCCGAAGTCGGTTGCCAGGGTGAAGTGGGCGTGGCCTGCTCGATGGCTGCCGGTGGCCTGGTTGCGGCCCTGGGCGGCAGCCCAAGCCAGATCGAGAACGCCGCCGAGATCGGCATGGAACACAACCTGGGCCTGACCTGCGACCCGATCGGCGGCCTGGTGCAGATCCCGTGCATCGAGCGCAACGCGATGGGCGCGGTGAAGGCGATCAACGCCAGCCGCATGGCGATGCGCGGCGACGGCAAGCACAAGGTCAGCCTGGACAAGGTAATCAAGACCATGCGCGACACCGGTCGCGACATGCAGGACAAGTACAAGGAGACCAGTCGGGGTGGGTTGGCGGTGAATGTTATCGAGTGCTAGGAAAGATGA
Organism: Pseudoxanthomonas japonensis; assembly: GCF_010093445.1. Classification (GTDB taxonomy): domain Bacteria; phylum Pseudomonadota; class Gammaproteobacteria; order Xanthomonadales; family Xanthomonadaceae; genus Pseudoxanthomonas_A; species Pseudoxanthomonas_A japonensis. Next base: position 3,884 of record NZ_PDWW01000033.1, read on the forward strand.
TCTTTGCTGCCGCCACAGATGAGGGCACGCTTTTCGTATTCCCGTCGTTGGAAGACGCCATCGCATATTGCGAAGGTATCGATGTGGAAGATGGCAGCTGGCTCTTCTGGAACGAAAACGGTAGCGCTCTTGTCGCCGACTTCGTCGTTCCCAACCATCGCGGTAGGCACACGATCTGCAGCGGCACCTATCAGTTGGTTCCAGCGAGCAGCCTGCCCTCACTGGAAGAAGTGCTGGCTCGCATTCTGCAGATGGACCGCAATCCTTACTTCACAGATCTTTCCGACGTCCGCGTCCATCTCGCAAGCGCGAGTCAGGCGTCCTTCCAATCGTAGTCTCCCGGGTAAGTTCCCGTAGCCCGGGTAAGCGAAGCGCACCCGGGAACCGACACACTGACGCACTCCCCGGGTGCGGCCGTTGGCCTTACCCGGGCTACGGAACTCGATGCCGAGGAAAATTGCCTCGTCGACCCACCTTTTGAGGTCACGCACGGTGCAATGCGTATTGGCGACCTGCCGAGCCCGCCTCGCGGCCGACGCAAATCGTCTTGCCACCGTATTTCGATGCCCTGCGCATGCACCATTCCGGGGTGGTTTCGCGGAGCCAGAGTAGCCCGGGTAAGCGAAGCGCACCCGGGACCCGACACACTGACGTACTCCCGGGTGCGGCCTCCGGCCTTACCCGGGCTACGGGCTGGCTCCAGGTTTCAATGTCCACGGTACGACCACACTCCGGGCCCGATCCTTCCACCCTTTAGGCCTGCGGCCCCGCGCCGATACCCTTCTTGGTAAACCGACTTACCGGAGACGCGTCCTGTCCGACCCCGTCGACAAGACCCGCTGCGGCACGCCCTGGTGGCGGCGCCGACTGGCGGCCTGGTGCCTGCCCCTGCTGGGCGGGATGGCCATGCTTTGCCCGACGGCGCACGCGCTGGACCCCTCCAAGTCCTTCCACCACTACGTGCGCAACCACTGGAGCCTCGAACAGGGCTTGCCCCAGCTGAGTGTGCTCGCCATCGCCCAGGACCGGCCCGGCTACCTCTGGTTCGGTACGCAGGCCGGCCTGAGCCGCTTCGATGGCGTGCGCTTCACCAACTTCGACCTCGACAACACGCCAGAACTGCCCAGCACCTGGATCCAGGCCCTGCACACCGACCGCGAAGGTCGCCTGTGGATCGGCACGCCGCAGGGACTGGCGGTCCGCGACGGCAACCGCATCAAGGCCATCCCGCTCGCCGCGGACGAGGCGGCCGGCGTCGTCGACGTGCGGGCGCTGACGCGCGACGTCCGCGGGCGCTTGCTGGTGGCCACCCATCGGGGCGTCATGGTGGTCGTGGCCGACCGCCTGAGGACGCTGCATCCGATCGACGACGGCGCGCTGTCCCTGCACGCCGACGACGACGGCACGCTATGGGCCGGTGGCCGTGGCCGCGTGCACGCCTTCGACGGCACCGGCGAGCGCGTCCTCAAGCTGCCCGCCGGCGCATCGCTGGCGACGGTCACCTCGCTGGCGCGCCACGACGGCCGCCTGTGGGCCGGCTGCGATGCCGGCCTGTTCGTCCTCGATGGCCAGCACTGGCAGCGCGACCGTAATGTCGTCGCCGTCAGCGGTGGGGTGCAGACGCTGCACGAGGACCGCGACGGCATCCTGTGGGTGAGCACCCGCGACACCGTGTACCGGCTGCAGAACGGTCGGCTGCTGGAACGGATCGCCGCCGACGGACCGCTCGCGGAAATCCGTGCCTTCTACGAAGACCGCGAGTCGAACCTGTGGCTGGGCAGCAACAACGAAGGCGTCAGCCGCGCGTGGAACGGCTGGACGCGGCGCTACAGCCGCGCCGAGGGATTGCAGCAACCCCTGCTGTGGTCTGTCGCGCAGGCGCCCGACGGACGCGTGTGGGTGGGCAGCGACGACGGTGTCAGCGTGCTGGAAGGCGGCCGGTTCCGCTCCCTGATCGCGGGACGCGACCTGCCGCACCCCGCCGCCTACAGCCTGCTGCCCGAGAACGGACAGACCTGGATCGGCACGCGCGACGGCGCCGCCGTGTACCGCGACGGTCGCGTGCAGCGGCCGCGGGCGCTGGCGGCGCTCGATGCCGCGCAGGTGAACGGCATCATCCGCGATCGACAGGGACGGCTGTGGTTCGCCACCAGCAATGGCCTCTACCGCTGGCGGGAAGGCGACGAGCGCGCGCGCCACTACGGCGAACGGGAGGGCCTGCGCGACATCCGCGTGCGCGTGCTGATGGAAACGCGCGACGGGCGCCTGCTGGTGGGTACGCAGAGCGGTCTGTACGAATTCGTCGATGAACACCTGGTCCAGGTTCCGTTGACCGGTACCGGCCTGGACGCGCCGCACATCGTGTCCCTGTACGAGCTCGCCGGCGGCCAGTGGCTGGCCGGCGCGCTGTCGGAAGAACTGATGCTGCTGTTCGACGGCCATCGCTGGACGCGCCTGGACAAGTCGCGCGGCATCCCGGCAAACGCGCCCTTCTTCTTCGCCGAGGACCCCGGCGGCTTCCTGTGGACAGCCGGTCTGCGCGGCATCTACCGGGTGCCGGTGGCCGAGCTGCTCGACGCCGCCGACGATCCTGCCCGGCGCGTGAACGCGCGGACCCTGCTCAACGAGCGCGGCGACCGCCATGGTGGGCAGAAGGGCGACTGCTGCAACGGCGCCGGCAACAGCCGCGGCTTCCTGGCCGACAACGCGCTGTGGCTGCCGACCCGCGATGGCGTGGTGGTGATGGCGACCGATCAGTCCCTGTCCAACGACTACCTGCCCGAGTCGGTGGTCGAACGCGTCCAGGTGCAGGGCCAGTGGCGGCCGGCCGAGCGCGCGACGGAATGGTCGCTGCCGAGCGCCGCGCGCGACCTGCGCTTCGAGTTCACCACGCTCAGCTTCCAGGCGTCGGACCACATCGACATCCGCTACCGACTCAAGGGCTACGACGACGAGTGGAAGCTGCTGGACGACCCGCACCAGCGCAGCGCCACCTACACCAACCTGCCCGCGGGACGCTACGTGTTCGAGGTGCTCGGCACCAACAACAGCGGCGTCTCCGGACGTGCGGCCGCCACGCAGGCGTTCGCCATCGCACCGTACTTTTACGAGAGCCCGTGGTTCTACCTGCTGCTGGCGTTCGCGCTGGCGGTCCTGGTGCTGCTGTCCAACCGGTGGGTGCTGCGCCGCCACCACAACCGTCGCGTCGCCCTGGAGCGGCTGGTGGAACAGCGCACCCGCGACCTGCAGCAGGCCAACCGGCAGTTGGAAGCCATCAGCCTCACCGATCCGCTGACCGGCCTGCACAACCGCCGCTACCTGACCCGCCAGCTGCCCGCCGACATCGCCTACTACCAGCGCATGCCCGGCTTCGCCGCCGGCGTGGACGTGCTCGCGTTCGCGCTGCTCGACATCGACCACTTCAAGTCGATCAACGACGGCCACGGCCACCAGGCCGGCGACCACGTGCTGCAGACCGTCGCGCACCGGCTGCGCACGCTCTCGCGCGATGGCGACTACGTGATCCGGTGGGGCGGCGAGGAATTCCTGATGGTGTTCCGGCCCATGCCGCGCCACGAGCTGCATGCGCTGGGTCGGCGCATCTGCACGGCGATCGCCGCGGAACCGGTCGACGTCACCGGCACGCAGCTGCAGGTGACCGCATCGCTGGGACTGATCGGCTATCCGCCGTTCCCCAGCGCTCCTGACCTGCTGGGGTGGGAGCAACTGGTCTCGCTCGCGGATCGCGCGCTCTACGAAGTGAAGGCGCATGGCCGCAACGGCTGGGCGTTGTACGAGGCGACGCCACTGGCGCTCCCCGCCGTCGATGCCGACCAGGTACGACGCGACCCCGGCGAACTGGTGCGCAGCGGCCATCTGGCGCTGCGGGGCCCGCATCATCCGGCCACGACAACGTCGCCCTCCGCACCCCAGGATTGACGTCCACGCAACGCGTCCGCGATACGCTGGCCTGCCCCGTCGCAGAGACCGCTGCATGAAGAATCCACGATCGGCGCCGGCCGCGCTCGCCATCCTGCTCGCTTCCAGCGCCATCGCACGGGCCGAACCGCTGCCCACCTACGGCGCCCGCCTGGAAGGCTTCGACTATCCCTATCCGGTGAAGACCTTCGCCTTCGATTCGCAGGCGCAGGCGCTGGAAATGGCCTACCTGGATGTGGCGCCCACGATGCCCAACGGCCGCACCGTGGTGCTGCTGCACGGCAAGAACTTCTGCGCGGCCACCTGGGAATCCGCGATCGCGGCGCTGGCGGGCGCCGGCTACCGCGTGATCGCGCCGGACCAGGTCGGCTTCTGCAAATCGAGCAAGCCGCCGCGCTACCAGTACTCGTTCGGCCAGCTGGCGGCCAACACGCACGACCTGCTCGACAGGCTCGGCATCCAGCGCGCGGTGATCGTGGGCCACTCCATGGGTGGCATGCTCGCCGCACGCTATGCGCTGCAGTATCCGGAGGCGACCGAGCGGCTGGTGCTGGTCAATCCCATCGGACTGGAGGATTGGAAGGCCGCAGGCGTGCCGTGGCGGAGCATCGACGCCTGGAACGCGCGCGAAATGAAGACCTCCTTCGACAGCATCCGCGACTACCAGCGCACCGTGTACTACAGCGGCGACTGGAAGCCGGCGTACGAACGCTGGGTACGGATGCTGGGCGGCATGTACGCCGGCGACGGACGCGAGGCCGTCGCCTGGAGCCAGGCGCTGACCTCGGACATGGTGTTCAACCAGCCCGTCGTGTACGAGTTGCCCCGCATCGCGGTACCGACCACGTTGTTCATCGGCCAGAAGGACCGCACCGCCATCGGCAAGGATCTGGCGCCGCCGGCGGTGGCGAAGCGGCTCGGCGACTACCCGGCGCTGGGCAGGCGCGCGGCCGCGGCGATTCCCGGCGCGACCCTGGTGGAGTTCGCAGAGCTTGGCCACTCACCGCAGGTCGAGGATCCGGCGCGCTTCAATACCGCCTTGCTCGACGCCTTGCGCTGAGGCGGCGGAAGGTGGGCGCTACGCGCGCCCGCTGATCGCCAGCACGTCGTCCAGCAATGCGGCGGCGGTGACTTCGGCGCCCGCACCGGGTCCCTGCACAACCAGCGGCTGCTCGGGATAGCGGTCGCTGTAGATGGCGACGCGGTTGTCGGTGCCGCCACCGCCGCAGAGCGGGTGGTCCAGCGGCAGTGCCTGCAGGCCCACGCTCGCGCGTTCGGCATCGAAGCGACCGAGGAATCGCAGGCGCGCGCCGTTGCGGTAGGCGTCCTTGAAACGCGCGGCGAGCGGCGCATCGAGATGGACGAGCGCACTGTCCAGATCGGACAGCGGCAGCGCGGCCAGGTCCGCCGGCACCAGCGAGTCCACGCGCACATCCTCGGACTGCAACGGCAGGCCGGCGGCGCGCGCCAGGATCAGCAGCTTGCGGCGCACGTCCTCGCCGGACAGGTCCACGCGCGGATCGGGTTCGGTGTAGCCGCCCTGCCGTGCCTGGCGGACGAAGCCGGAAAACGCGCGCATGCCGTCGTAGTGGTTGAACAGCCACGCCAGCGATCCCGACAGCACCCCTTCGACGCGATGGATGCGGTCGCCGCCGGCGACGAGGGCGCGCAGGCTGCGCAACAGCGGCAGGCCGGCGCCGACGGTGGCGGCATCGCCGTAACGGGCGCCGGACTCTGTACGCGCGCGGCCGATCGCCTGTGCGCGGGCCAGCGCACCGCCGATACCGAGCTTGTTCGCCGTCACCACGTGCACGCCGCGCGACAGCCATTCCGCGTGCCGGTCGGCGACGCTGTCGCTCGCGGTCGCATCGACCACGATGTCGCCGGCCCGCAGCGCCTCACCTTCGGCCCACGGCGGTACTGCGTCGTTACCGGCAGTGGCCAGCCTGGCGTTGTCCAGCGCCTGCTGCGCAGCGCCCTCACAGGCGTGCAGCGCGCGCGAATTGGCCAGCCACGCCAGCGCTGGCAACGGCAGCGCGCGATCCTGCAGACGCTGGTAACGCGCGACGAACGCACTGCCCACCACGCCGGTGCCGAGCAGCGCCAGCTTCGGCGCGGTGCGCGACGCGGTCGCGAGCCGGACGACGGTGCTCATGCGTCGGCGAGTTTGCGTTTGGACTCGGCGGCGACGGCTTCGGCGCGCGCCAGCGCGGCGGTGAGGTCGGCCAGCAGATCGTCGGTCGCTTCGATGCCGACCGACAGGCGCAGCAGGCCGTCGGAGATACCGGCCTTGGCGCGCGCCTCGGGCGTCATCGCGGCATGCGTCATGGTGGCCGGGTGCGCGACCAGGCTTTCCACGCCGCCCAGCGACTCGGCCAGGGTGAAGTAGCGCAGGCCTTCGACGAACGCACGCACCGCTTCCTCGCCACCTTCCAGTTCGACGCTCAGCATGGCGCCGAAGCCCTTCTGCTGGCGCGCCGCGACGGCATGGCCGGGATGCGACGCGAGACCGGGGAAATAGACCTTCGACACCACCGGGTGCGCATCCAGCAGCGCGGCGATGGCGGTGGCGTTCTCCTGGTGCGCGCGCAGGCGCGCGTCCAGCGTGCGCAGGCCGCGCAGGGTCAGGAAACTGTCGAACGGCGAGCCCGTCAGGCCCAGCGCATTCGCCCACCACACCAGCTGCTGGTGCGTTTCCTCGTCGCGCGCGATCACCGCGCCGCCGACCACGTCGCTGTGGCCATTGATGTACTTGGTGGTGGAGTGCAGCACGATGTCCGCGCCGAACGCGATCGGCGTCTGCAGCGCGGGCGACAGGAAGGTGTTGTCCACCACCGTGCGCGCGCCGGCCTTGTGCGCGGCGTCGATGACGAAACGCAGGTCGGTGATGCGCAGCAGCGGGTTGGACGGCGTTTCGATCAGCACCAGCGTCGGCGACTGCGCCAGCGCGTCGGCCAGCGAGCGCGGATCGGTCAGGTCGGCGGTGATCAGCTCGAAGTGGCCCTTCTTCGCCAGCGCATTGAACAGGCGCCAGCTGCCGCCGTACGCGTCGTGCGGCACCACCAGGCGGTCGCCCGGCTCCAGCAGCGCGTTCAACACCAGCGTGATCGCGCCCATGCCGGTCGCGGTGATGACGGCGCCGGCGCCGCCTTCCAGTTCGGCCAGCGCGTCGGCCAGCAGGTCGCGCGTGGGATTGCCGCTGCGGGTGTAGTCGTACTCGCGCTTCTGCGCGAAGCCGGCGAAGCTGAAGTTCGACGACAGCACGATCGGCGGCGTCACCGCGCCGTAGGCGGTGTCGCGGTCGATACCGGCACGGACGGCGGCGGTGGCGGGACGACAGGGCGCGTCGGCGTCGGTGGGGATGTAGCTGCTCATGCGAGGTCTCCGGCGGCGCGCAGGGCCGAGGTGAGGATGGAATCGATGCGGTCGGTTTCTTTCAGGAAGGCGTCGTGGCCGTAGGGCGAGCGCAGCACGCGCAGCTGGCCCAGCGTGGCGAGGCCTTCGACCAGCGAGACGGAATCGGACAGCGGCACCAGGCGGTCGCCTTCCACCGCGACCACCAGCGTGGGCACGCGGACATCGGCGGGATCGACACGATGCAGGTCGATGGATTCGGAAAGGCGCACGTAGGCGGTGATCGGCGTGCGCGCGACGTACTGCGCGCCAGCGGCGTCCAGATAATCCTCGGCGGCCACGCGCACGCGGCCGTTGACGATCTCGGGTGCGGTGTCGAAACGCTCGCCGAATTCCTCCGGCGTGCGGTAGCTCAGCATGGCGAACTGGCGCGCCAGCGACAGGCCCTGCGCATCGGCGCACTGCAACTGGCCCAGCGTCACCGCACGGCGCTGCAGCGCGCGCCAGGCGGCGGCATAGGGATGCGCGCGGTGGGCGCCGCTGACCGCAACCAGTGTCTTCAGCCGCTCGGCATGGCGCACGGCGAACTGCAGGCCGACCAGCGCGCCGTAGGAATAGCCGACGAAGGCCTCAAGCCGCGGGATGCCCAGCGCCGACAGCAGCTTGGCGATGGCGTCGGCCTGGTCGGCGGTGTCGATGGGGGCGTCGAGGCGGCCGTCGGCGCCGATGAAGTCGAAGGCGAGCAACTGGCGCTGCGACGGATCCAGCGCGCGATCCGCGCCGACCAACTCGTTCAGCCAGCCGCTCTCGGGAAACACGTCACTGCCCGCCAGGTGGCGATGCGCGGAAATGCCGCCGGCGACGAACACGACGGGTGCGCCGACCGGACCCTGCAGTTCGTAGCGCAGCGTCACCGCGCGTGTGCCGGCGTGGCGCATCGCCAGTTCCACCACCACTTCGCCGCGCAGCGCGCGCGGACCATCGTCCTGCGTGGACGACAACGGAAAGCCGTCGATCGACGAGGGCTCGGGCAGGCGGTTCAGGGCGGGACTGGCGTAACTCATGGCGGCATCCGGTGGCGGTGTCCCAAGCGGGACGGGACTGCACCACCGAGCTTCGCGGAGCTCGCGTTCGCCGTGCGAGGGCACGGTACGAACCATCTTCCGGCAGACGCTGGGGTCCCCGCAGGATTTGGCACCACCACGGCGCTTGCGCGTCGCTGGCTGCCCCGGCTTCTTCGGGCCTGTCCCTCTGCCGGTCTCGATGGTGGACGTACTGTGCCCACCCGTTTTGCGGATGTCAATCGCTTTATTCGGATGAAGCGATGAAGTTTGACGGGCGTCGCCCTGCCGGCCGGTGCGGCGATGCCGCATAATTCCTCACATGATCCGGAATCTCCTCCTGGGCGGCCTGTGCGCAGCCTTGCTCGCCGCCTGTTCCACCGCCCCGCTGCATACCTCCACCCCTCCCGCGCCGCCGCCGAAGACCGCGGCCGACGCCGTCATCGCCGAAACCTGGGTGTCCACGCCCGTGGCCGGCGACGAACTGGACTCGCTGGCCGCCTGGCCGACGGAAGACGGCCAGGTCTGGCTGATCGCCACGGCCAAGGCCGCCCACCAGTTGGCCATCTACGACGCCGACAGCGGGGAACGACTGCGCACGGTCGGCGCCCCCGGCAGCGCGGTCGGCCAGTTCAACCGCCCCAACGGGATCGCCGTGTTCGGCGACCTGCTGTTCGTGGCCGAGCGCGACAACCACCGCGTGCAGGCGTTCCGGCTGCCGGAATTCGCCCCGCTGGGGCCCTTCGGCGCCGACGTGCTGCGTTCCCCGTATGGCCTGTGGGTCCATGAGACCGCCCCGGGCGAGCTGGAGCTGTTCGTCACCGACAGCTTCATGGCCGACTTCCGCACCATGACCCTGCCGCCGATGGAAGAACTGTATGGCCGGGTGAAGCGGTTCCGCGTGCGGGTGGAAGAAGGCGGGAAGCTGGAAGCGCGCCTGCTGGGCCAGTTCGGCGACACCGGCGCGGCCGGCGCGTTGCGCATGGTCGAGTCGATCGCCGGCGATCCCGCGCACGATCGCCTGCTGATCGCCGAGGAAGACCGTCGCGTGGGCTCGACGCTGCGCGATTACCGGCTGGCGACCGGCACCTACAACGGCCACAGCCTGCCCACGTTCGATGCCGATGCCGAAGGCATCGCCCTGTGGTCGTGCAGCGTGGACAGCGGCTATTGGGTCGCGGTGGACCAGCTGATGCCGACCCGGTTCCGTCTGTTCGACCGCGCCACGCTGGCGCCTGCCGGCGTGTTCTCCGGCAAGGTGACCTCCAATACCGACGGCGAGACCGTCTACGCCGTCCCGACCAGACGCTTCCCCGCCGGCGCGCTGTTCGCGCTGCACAACGACGAATCGCTGGCGGCCTTCGACCTGCGCGACATCGCCCGCGCGCTCGACCTGCAAGGCGACTGCCCGCGGTGAACGCACGCCTGGTGGCCCTGGCCTGCGGCATCGCCGTGCTGGTCGGCAGCCTCGGCGACGCGGACGCCGCCCGCCTGTACCGCTGGAAGGACAAGCAGGGTTACACGCAGTACGGCGACCAGCCGCCTCCGCCCGAGCAACTGGCCGGCAGCGGCGTGGACGTCATGCGCTTCCGCAACCCGCCCAGCGCGCTGGTGCGGCTGCGGCTGGAGAAGCAGGGACTGCGCTACCAGGCCTGGGCCGACAACCTGATGCATGGGCCGGTGGAAGTGCAGCTCGGCTTCCGGCGCCAGCGCGACGTCCGCAGCGCTCCCAGCCTGCCCGCCCGCGTCGTGGTACCGGCGCGCAGCAGCGTGCTGGTCGCCGACATCGACGTGACCGACCCGCTGCGCGGCGGCGATTTCGAGCTGACCCTGGACGGCACGCCGGGCGATCCGGCCAGCCGGCCGCAGGACTACGAATACCGCCTGCCGTTCGACTACGGCCGCGTGCGCGTGGACCAGGGGCCGGGCGGGCGCTTCAGCCACAGCGACCCGCAGAACCTGCATGCGGTCGATTTCGCAGTGCCCGAAGGCACGCGGATCGTCGCCGCCCGCGAGGGCCTGGTGATGCAGGTGGAGTCGGACTTCGACAAGGCCGGCCTGAACCGCGAGAAGTACGGTGGCCGAGCCAACTTCATCCGCATCCTGCACAGCGACGGCAGCATGGCCCTGTACGCACACCTGAAGGCCGAAGGCGTGCAGGTGCGCGTGGGCCAGTACGTCACCAAGGGGCAGTACATCGGCCTGTCCGGCAATACCGGCTTCTCGACCGCGCCGCACCTGCACTTCGTGGTGCAGGCCAACCGCGGCATGCGGCTGGAGTCGGTGCCGTTCCGCATGTTCGGCCCGCTGGGCCAGCTGCAGTTCCCGTCGGGCCGCTGAGCCGGCGGCAGCCCGCCGGCCGGTATAATCGCCGCCTTCCCGCTCCTTCAGCGCCCGCCCGGGCGCCCGCCCCATGTCCAATCCGACCAGCGCCGTGGCCAACGAAGCCACGCGTCGCCGCACCTTCGCCATCATTTCCCACCCCGACGCAGGCAAGACCACGCTGACGGAAAAGCTGCTGCTGTTCGGTGGCGCCATCCAGATGGCCGGCTCGGTGAAGGGCCGCAAGGCCGCGCGCCATGCGACGTCCGACTGGATGGCACTGGAAAAGGAGCGCGGCATCTCCGTCACCTCGTCGGTGATGCAGTTCCCGTACGAAGGCAAGATCGTCAACCTGCTCGACACGCCGGGCCACGCCGACTTCGGCGAGGACACCTACCGCGTGCTCACCGCGGTGGACAGCGCACTGATGGTCATCGACGTGGCCAAGGGCGTGGAAGAGCGCACGATCAAGCTGATGGAGGTCTGTCGCCTGCGCGACACGCCCATCATGACCTTCATCAACAAGCTGGACCGCGAGGGCAAGGACCCGATCGAACTGCTGGATGAAGTGGAAAGCGTGCTGGGCATCCAGTGCGCACCGGTGACGTGGCCGATCGGCATGGGCCAGCGCCTGAAGGGCGTCGTGCACCTGCTGACCGGCGAAGTGCACCTCTACGAGCCCGGCCGCAACTTCACCCGCCAGGATTCCACCATCTTCCCGTCGCTCGACGCACCGGGGCTGGAGGAGAAGATCGGCAGCGAAATGCTGTCCGCGCTGCGCGACGAACTGGAACTGGTGCAGGGCGCCAGCCACCCGTTCGACAAGCAGGCCTACCTGGACGGCAAGCAGACGCCGGTGTTCTTCGGCTCGGGCGTCAACAACTTCGGCGTGCAGCCGCTGCTGGACTTCTTCGTCGAGCATGCGCCGTCGCCGCAGGCGCGGGAGACCACCGGCCGCGAGGTGCAGCCGGACGAAAACAAGCTGACCGGCTTCGTCTTCAAGATCCAGGCCAACATGGACCCGCAGCACCGCGACCGCGTGGCGTTCATGCGCGTGTGCTCGGGCCGCTTCGAGGCCGGCATGAAGACCTTCCACGTGCGCAGCGGCAAGGAGATGAAGCTGGCCAACGCGCTGACTTTCATGGCCAGCGACCGAGAGATCGCCGCAGAGGCGTTCCCGGGCGACGTGATCGGCATCCACAACCACGGCACCATCTCCATCGGCGACACCTTCACAGAGGGCGAGGCGCTGTCGTTCACCGGCATCCCCAACTTCGCGCCGGAACTGTTCCGCCGCGCCCGCCTGCGCGATCCGCTCAAGCTCAAGCAGCTGCAGAAGGGCCTGGCGCAGCTGTCGGAGGAAGGCGCGACCCAGTTCTTCCGCCCGCTGATGAGCAACGACCTGATCCTCGGCGCGGTCGGCGTGCTGCAGTTCGACGTGGTGGCCTACCGCCTGAAGGACGAGTACGGCGTGGACGCCTCGTTCGAGAACGTCAGCGTGGCCACGGCACGCTGGATCCGCTGCGACAACGCCAGGAAGCTGGAAGAGTTCCGCGACAAGAACGCGATGAACCTGGCGCTGGACGCCGCCGGCGAGCTGGTCTACCTGGCACCCACGCGGGTGAACCTGCAACTGGCGCAGGAACGCGCGCCGGACGTGCAGTTCCTGGCCACCCGCGAGCATGCGCACAGCGTCGACCTGGGCTGAGCGCGCGGGCGTGAACCGGGCGTCGAACGATCGACGTCCGCCCCCATGCAACCCGTGCTGCATTGCGGTAACGTGACGCCATGAGTGAACCGACGCCCTTCCAGACCCTGCGCGCCCGCAAGCGGGCCGACCATCTGGTCGACCTGCGCGACGAGATCGCCAGCGCACTGACGCATGGCCTGGGCGCCGTCCTCGCGCTGGCCGGCGGTGCGGTGCTGATCACCCTGGCCGCGGTCCATGGCGATGGCTGGCAGCTGGGTGCGTCGATCGTGTTCGGCGTCACCCTGCTGCTGCTCTACACCGCGTCCACGCTGTACCACGCCATCCAGCATCCCGTGGCGAAGGGCCGGCTGAAGGTCTTCGACCACTGCGCCATCTACCTGCTGATCGCCGGCACCTACACGCCATTCACCCTGATTGGCCTGCGCGGGCCATGGGGCTGGGGTCTGTTCATCGCCATCTGGACGATCGCCATCGCGGGCGTCATCTTCAAGCTGTTCTATACCGGCCGCTTCAAGCTGCTGTCGACGATCCTCTACATCGCGATGGGCTGGCTGGTGGTCGTGGCGATCAAGCCACTGCTGACCTCGGTCGATCCGTGGACGCTGGGTTGGCTGCTGGCAGGCGGGCTGTTCTACACGCTGGGCACCTTCTTCTACCACCGCGAGTCGATCCGCTACTCGCACGCGATCTGGCACCTGTTCGTCATCGTCGGCAGCGTCTGCCATTTCGTCGCCGTCACCCAGCAGGTACTGTCGCCGCGCCTGGCGTGAACCGCGCGTCCACGTTCGTGTCCCGCGCATGAACCGCTGAGCGCGCGTTTCGCGGTACGTGAACACGCGGTCCCCAACCATGGGGCCATGAATGCAGCGCCTTCCCCACGTCGCCGCTTCGCCCTGCGCCCGCTGTCGCGCGCCGGTGCGATCATCCTGGGCGTGCTGGCGGCCGTGATCGTGGTGGTGGCGATCCTGTTCGAATGGAACTGGCTGCGCCGGCCGATCGAATGGGTCGTCGAGAAGCAGACCGGGCGCAGCTTCCATATTGCGGGCAATCTGGATGTCGACCTGGGCAGGGTGACGACGGTGCGCGGCGACGCGTTGACCTTCGGCAATGCCGCGTGGTCCAAGGTGCCGACGATGGCGGCGGCCGACCGCGCCGAGGTGAGCATGGAAGTGCTGCCCTTCGTCTTCAAACGCGAGACGCGCATCCCCCGCATCCATCTGACGCGCCCGCAGCTACGCCTGGAGAGCGGACCCGATGGCACGGGCAACTGGGTGTTCGGCGACACGAGTGGCGAAAGCCGCATGACATTCGGCGACCTCCGGATCGACCAGGGCCGCCTGCTGTTCCTCGATCCGAAGGCGAAGACCGATGTCGACGTGACGCTGGACAGCGCCAAAACCTCCGCCCCCGATGAGGCCTCGGCGGTCAACGTCGACGGCAAGGGCCACTGGGCGGGCAGCCGCTTCACGCTGGCCGGCCAGGTGGCGTCGCCACTGGCGCTGCGCGACACCGACAAGCCCTACCGCATCGACCTGCGGGCGACTGCGGGCCCGACCCGTGCCCATGCGCGCGGCACGCTGCTCGATCCCTTCCGTCTGCGCGATTTCGATCTGCAGCTGATGCTGGCCGGCGAGGACATGGAGGACCTGTTCCCGCTGATCGGCATCGCGACACCCCCCACCCCGCCGTATCGTCTGGATGGCCGCTTCACCCGCGAGGGCAACACGTGGCGCTACGACGGCTTCACCGGCGTGGTCGGCGACAGCGATCTCAGTGGCTCGGCCGCGGTGACCGTCGGTCGCGAGCGTCCATTGCTGAAGGCCAATCTGGTCTCGAAGCGCCTGGATTTCGACGACCTGGCCGGCTTCGTCGGCGCACCGCCACAGACGGAGGGCGACGAAGCCAGCAATGCCGAACAGCGCGCGAAGGCGGTCGCGCTGGCGGCGGACGCCCGCCTGCTGCCGGATACGCCCTACGACCTGACCAAGCTGCGCGCGATGGACGCGGACGTGCGCTGGAAGGCGCACCGCATCAATGCGCCCAGCCTGCCCATCGACGACATGGATGCACACCTGCTGCTAGACGCCGGCCTGCTGCGACTGGAGCCGCTGAACTTCGGTGTCGCGCAGGGCGACATCCGTTCGCAGATCCGGATGGATGCGCGCAACGACACCATCCGCACGCAGGCGAAGATCGCCATGCGCGGACTGGACCTGGGCGAGCTGTTTCCACAGGCCGAACTGACCAGGAGCGCGGTCGGCCGCATCGGCGGCGACGTGACGATCGCAGGCACCGGCAATTCGATCGCCGGCATCCTGGGCACGGCGGACGGTGACATCGCCGTCGGCATGGGCCGCGGCCAGATCAGCAACCTGCTGATGGAGCTCGCGGGCCTGGATATCGCCGAGGCGCTGAAGTTCCTCATCACCAAGGACAAGACGGTGCCGGTGCGTTGCGCCTTCGGCGACTTCGCGGTGAAGGACGGCGTGATGCAGGCGCGCACGCTCGCGTTCGACAGCGCCGACACGATCATCGTCGGCAAGGGTCAGATCAGCCTGAAGGACGAGACGCTGGACTTGGAAATGCGACCACGCCCGAAGGACCGCAGTATCCTGGCGCTGCGCTCGCCGCTCGTGGTCGGCGGCACGTTCAAGGACCCCTCGTTCCGTCCCGACTTCAAGCGACTGGGCCTGCGCGGCGCGGTGGCCGTGGCACTGGGCACCATCACGCCACCGGCGGCCCTGCTCGCCACGATCGAGGTCGGCCCCGGCGAGGACAGCGCCTGCGGCGGGCAGTACGCGAAGTGAGGCGGCTCAGCTGGCGATGTAGCGCTGCAGCTGGTCCAGTTCGACCTTCTGGTCCTCGATGACCGCCTTCACCAGATCGCCGATGGAGATGACGCCGACGATGGTCTCGCCGTCTGCCACCGGCAGGTGACGGATGCGGTGCTCGGTGACGACCTGCATGCAGTGGTCGACGCTGTCGTCCGGCCGCACCGTCACCACCTTCGACGTCATGATGTCGCGCACCGGCGTATTGGATGACGAGCGGCCCTGCAGCACGACCTTGCGCGCATAGTCGCGCTCGGACACGATGCCGCACAGCCGCGGCCCCTGCATGGCGAGCACCGCGCCGACGCCTTTCTCGGCCATCAACCGGATGGCGTCGAGCACGGAGGCATCGGGCGATACCGCGAAGACTTCAGGGGTCTTGGCCCCCAGCAACTGACGAACCGTGCGCATGGCGATCTCCTGGATGGGGAGCGGGTCGATCGGGTCCGGCCAAGGATACTCCTGCCAACGCGGGTTGCCAGGCATCCACCAGATAGAGCGGTCGCTGCTTGGATTCCTCGTACAGGCGACCGAGGTACTCGCCGATCAGGCCCAGCGCCACCAGTTGCACGCCGCCGAGGAACAGGATCACCGTCATCATCGTCGGCCAACCCGCGACGGGATCCCCGAACATCAACGCCTTGCCCACGATGTAGAGGGCAAAGGCGAAGGCCAGCAGCGCGGTCAGCACGCCCAGGTAGGTCGCCACGCGCAACGGCGCCGTGGTGAAACTGGTGATGCCCTCGAGCGCGAAGTTCCACAGTTTCCAGAACCCGAAACTGCTGCTGCCCGCCACGCGGGCCTCTCGATGGTAGGGCAGCGACTTCTGGTTGAAGCCCACCCAGCCGAACAGGCCCTTCATGAAGCGGTGGCGCTCGCGCAGTTCGCGCAACGCGGACAGCGCGCGCGGCGACAGCAGGCGGAAGTCGCCGGTGTCGGCGGGGATCGGCGTCTTCGACAATCGGCCGATCACGCGGTAGAACGCATGCGCGGTGGCGCGCTTCAGCCAGCCTTCGCCGTCGCGCTCGATGCGCGTGCCATGCACGTTGTCGTAGCCGGCCTGCCATTCGCGCACGAAGTCACCGATCAGCTCCGGCGGATCCTGGCCGTCGGCGTCCAGGATCACGGCCGCGCCGCTGTCGATGCGGTCCAGGCCCGCCGTCAACGCGGCCTCCTTGCCGAAGTTGCGCGACAACCGCAGCACCGACACGCGGGGATCGGTCGCGGCGAATGCCTGCAGCACTGCCCAGGTGGCATCGCGACTGCCGTCGTCGACATACAGGACGCGTCCGTGGACGCCTTCCAGCGCATCCAGCGCCGCCATGACGCGCGGGTGCAGCAGCGGCAACGCTTGCGCTTCGTTGTAGGCAGCCACCACCACGGTGACCTGCCAGGGTCCGTCGTTGCTCATTGCAGTGCCTCGAGGTACCTGGCGCCACCGATCTGCCGGACCTGCCGTTGGATATTCGCAGCGCGGCGCTGCACATAAGGCCCCGGCCGATGCGCGCTGTAGCGGCGCGGCGCCGGCAAAACCGCCGCGAGGCGGGCGCTCTCGTTGGCGGTCAGGCCCGCGGCATCCTTCCCCCAGTAGCGTCGCGCCGCCGCTTGCCCGCCATACACGCCGTCGCCGAACTCGGCGACGTTCGCATAGACCTCCAGGATGCGCGTCTTCGGCCACAGCGCCTCGATCAGCACGGTGTACCAGGCCTCGAGTCCCTTGCGCGCCCAGCGCGTGATGCGGTTGCTGCCTTGCCAGAGAAACAGGTTCTTCGCGACCTGCTGGCTGATGGTGCTGGCGCCGCGGATGCGCGTCACCGGCCGGCCCCGCTTCTCGGCACGCTCGACCATCTTGCGGTTGTGCACGCGCGCCTTCTCGATCGCATCCAGGTCGAACCCGTGATGGCTCGCGAAGTTCTGGTCCTCCGCCGCGACCATCGACAGCGGCAGGCTCGGCGACATGCGGTCCAGGTCACGCCAGTCGTAGGCGATGCGGAAACCGAAGTCGCCCTGTCCCCAGGCTTCGAACATCCGCGCCACCATGAATGCGCTGAACGGCGGATCGACGAAGCGCAGCACCGCCACCTGCAGGATGCTGGCAGCCGCGAACAGGAAGGGCAGGGCCAGCAGCCAGCGGAACCAGCGGCGAATCCGTCGCGGGAGCGCCGCGGAAGGTTGGCTGTCGTAATTCAAGTTACGGACACCAAGTGTTCAGTTCTCGTTATTCTGGGGCCAGCGCCCCATTCTTGTCTCGCCATCATGAGCTCCACGCAGTCCTCGGCCCTGAACGATGCCCTGAAGCAACTGCTCGAGCAGGCCAACGCATGGGCCAAGCAAAACCAGCCTGATCGTGCCGCGGACTGTTGGCGGAAGGTGCTCGAATTGTCGGCAGACGTGGCTCCGGCGTTGAACGGCCTCGGCACCTACTACCTGGGCCGGGGCGAGCTGAGTCAGGCGCAACGCCTCCTGGAGCGCGCGGCTTCGGTTTCTGACCAGCCTGCCATGGCACACGCCAATCTGTCCCGAGTGCATTTGGCGCGCGGCGACCTCCCCCAAGCGCTGGCAGCGATCAAGCAAGCCATCCAGGCCGAACCCGCGGCGTGGGGCGCGCACGCGGAGAAAGCAAGGTTGTTGCAACGGCTGGGACGGGATCGGGAGGCCGCGACGGCCTGGTCGTCCGCCATGGCCTACATGCCGTCGGCGTTCGCGCAGGCGCCGCACATGCAGGACCTGATTAGCGAGGCAAAGGCATCCATCACGGCAAACCAGGCCCAGTTGCGGGACTTCCTGCTGGACCACATGCACGGCGCGCTTGAAGGGGGTTCGCGACGCGAACTGGAGCGATTCGATCATTGCCTCGATATCGTCACTGGCCGCCGCGCTTTCGTCACCGCCCGCCCACTGATGCTCCCTTTCCCACGCTTGCCCGCCATACCTTTTTTCCATCGCGAGGACTACGCGTGGGTA
The DNA here is from genome assembly GCF_010093445.1 of Pseudoxanthomonas japonensis. GTDB lineage: Bacteria > Pseudomonadota > Gammaproteobacteria > Xanthomonadales > Xanthomonadaceae > Pseudoxanthomonas_A > Pseudoxanthomonas_A japonensis. The sequence continues at coordinate 22,066 of NZ_PDWW01000033.1, forward strand.
TCGGACGTGGAGTCCGCCTTTTCCGGCATTCTGTCCGAGCTGGAGGCACTGCTGGCGCAGCAGCACCCCTTCGAACCCTACGTGCAGACTCCCGCTGGCGAACCGAAGGGTCAGTTTGCCGCGCTTGACCGCAAGCTGGATTGGGGCGCGTATTTCCTCTGGCGTAACGGCAAGCGGATCGATGACCAGGCCGACCGGTGCCCGCTTACCGAGCAGACACTACTGTCACACGCGCCACTCAACTCGATTCCCTCACGGGCACCTGTCGCCTTCTTCTCTGCCCTGAAGCCCGGCACCCATATCCCGCCACATCATGGCGCGACCAATACGCGGCTGACCGCGCACTTGCCATTGATCATCCCGCCGGATTGCGCACTGCGGGTAGGCGGAGAAACACATGTGTGGAAACCCGGCGAGTTGGTGATGTTCGACGACACCATCCAGCACGAGGCGTGGAATTTCAGCGACCGTCTGCGCGTTGTGCTGATCTTCGACATCTGGCACCCGATGCTCACCGACTTGGAAAAGCGCCTCGTCGCCCACACCGTGGAAGGAATCATGGCGTACTACGGCGAAGACGCCGACCTGGGAGAATTGTGAGCAGCGACACCCTGACCCGCTTCCTGCTGCCCGCCGCCGGCGTCCGTGGCGTCGCCGTCCGGCTGGACGAGACCTGGCGGACAGTGGCCGGACGTGCCGACTACCCTGCGTCCGCGCGCGAACTGCTGGGCGAGGCCAGCGCGGCCGCGGTGCTGTTCACCGGCCACACCAAGGTCGACGGCCGCCTGTCCATCCAGTTGCGCAGCCAGGGCAGCCTACGCAGCCTGTTCGCCGAATGCACGGCGGCGGGCACGGTGCGCGGCATCGCGCAGGTTGCCCCTCATCAGGATGCGCCCCGCGACCTGCGGGAGCTTGGCAACGACGCCCTGCTGGCCATCACCATCGAGAATCCCGGCCTGGACCCACGCGAGCCGCAGCGGTACCAGAGTCTGGTCGGCCTGGAGGCGAGCCGCCTGGCGGAGGCGTTCGAAGACTACTTCCGCCAATCCGAGCAGCTGCCCACGCGCCTGCTGCTGGCAGCGGACGGCGACCAGGCCTGCGGCCTCATGCTCCAGAAGCTGCCCGGCGACGAGGGCGACGACGACGGCTGGAACCGCGCCGGCGCGCTGTTCGACACGCTGGGAGAAGCGGAGCTGCTCGCCACCCCCGTCCCGGACCTGCTGCACCGCCTGTTCCACGAAGAATCCCTGCAAATCCTGACCCAGCGCCCAATTCGCTTCGGCTGCTCTTGTTCGCGCGAGCGGGTCGAGAGCATGCTGCAGTCGTTGGGGGAGGAAGAGGCGACGGCCGCGCTGGCCGACGGGGTGGCCGAAGTGCGTTGCGAGTTCTGTGGGCAGGAGTACCGGTTCTCCCCCGTCCAGATCGCGGAACTTTTCAGCCAGCCCAGGGTCGAGGTAGACGCGCCCAGCCGACTGCAGTGATCCGGCGGTCGGATGGCCGCCACGGGGACTTGTTAAAGAATCATAAACGGCATAGCATCGGTTCCCCTTCGGGAGGGGAACTCCGGGTAGACCCAGGAGTCTGAAGCCAGCCATGAATCTGCGTAGCCTTTCACTGTCGCTAGCCCTGTTGCTCGCCTCCGGCGTGGCAACGGACGCGCATGCGCAGAAGGCCGCGCGCAAGCCCGCTTCGGATCCCCACCCCACCGCCCTGCCGATCTGGAACAACGACGGCAAGGTCGAGGCCGTGCTACTGCTCGAACCCACCGGCCAAGCCGAAGCCGGCGCCCGCTGGCGCCTGGGCCGCAACTCGCTGACGACCGCCTTCGGACTGGAGAGCGGCGATGAACTGGGCCTGGTCTGCAATCGCAAGGCCGGCGTGGTCGGCAACATCGGCAATCTCGCAAGCCACTGCATGCTGGCGACGCTCGGCGACGATGATGACGCTACGACGAGCCAGCGCGTCAGCGCTTCCGCGATCCTGAGCCGCCCCGGCGGCAAGCTCGGCCTCTCGGCAGGCACCGGCCGCGACACGCTGCCAGTCTGGTTGTCGTCCGGCCGTGGCACCGGCCGCGTCGAACAGAATGACCTGACCGTGTTCGGCCAGAAGAACATCGGTCGCGAAGGCTTCGTGTCGATCGGCGGCGCGGTGGCGAAGGCCACCCTGGTGCCCGCCTCGGACCTGCCCGCCCTCGCCGACCGCTGGAACAGCCGCAGCCTGTCCGTCGGTGGCGGCTATGGTCCTTTCAGCGCCAACATCATCGGACGCGTCATCGACGTCCCCGGCCAGCCCGGCAAATTCGAAGGTCTGGGCCTTGGCCTGACTTGGCGCACGCCGTGGAGCGGACAGCTCACCGTTGGCGCCGAGAACGTCATCACCCGCGGCAAGAACCCCTTCTCGCTGACCAACGAGAACGCCGACGAAGGCACCGTGCCTTACGTACGTTACGAGCAGGATCTCTGATTCAGAGATTGGCACCGGAAGCGAAGAATCGCCTATCTGCCTTCCGAATCGCTCTGCGGCGATAATGCGACTTTAACGTTGTCGCACGTGATGTCATGAATCCGCACCAAAGCGTTACAGATGCGCTCGACAAGGCTGCCGCCTTTGAGCGTGCGCGTGAGTACAGCGACGCCATTGAATGGCTACGAGTAGCCGCCAACGCAGGCCATCTGGACGCGCGTGTCCAACAGCATGTCGCGCAAGCCGCCATGCGGATGGGGCACTCGGCGTTCGCGCTCTCCGCAATGCATCAGGCCGTCCACCTGACACCTTCGGACGGCGACCTGCGCTTCCAGTATGCGTGCCTGCTGGCGCACGAAGGCCAACATTCGTTTGCCCTGGAGCACTTCTACGCGAGCGTCCCCTTGCAGGCAGGCAACCCACAAGCGTGGCGACTGCTGGGGGTTACCCTGCAACGGCTTGGGCGGCATGCGGAGGCGCTCAAGCCGCTGCGTAGAGCCCGCGAACTCGCGCCCGAGAATGTGCGCGTGCTGGAAACGCTGGCCGAATCCGAGTTCCATGCGGGATATCCGGCGGAAGCACTGCCGCTGCTGCATTCGCTGTGGCAAGCGAAGCCCAACGAACCGAGACGCGTACTGCGCCTGGCAGAAACCTATAACCGGCTGGGTCGTCACCAGGATGCTTTCACACTGCTCGAGATGGCAGTGCCGACCATCGGGGAGCCCGATGACCTTCTGGTTGCGATGGCCCAGACAGCAGAAGACATGGGAGATCGCGAAGCCGCCGGGCGGGCGTATCACGCTGCCCTCGCAAGGCGGCCGAATTGGGCCTTCCCGCTCAGCGGTCTCCTGGGGCTCCACCGCGGCAGTGTGGACGACGCGCTGATCGTGCAATCGCAATCGTTGATGGCAGATGAGCACTTGCCCGATCCCGATCGGGCGCTTTTGGGATATGAACTTGGCAAGGTCTTCGATGCGCGGCAACGTTTCGATGAGGCTATGGACAGTTGGCATCAGGCCAATGCGGCGCGTCGACGCATGACAGGCTCAGCGGACATCCCCCACTTTGCACTCCAGATCAACAAGAGCATCGAAATACTGACACGCGAGCGACTGGAAGCGCGACGCACAAAGTGGGCAGGCCATCCTGATCCCCGGCTCCTGTTCATCGTCGGTATGCCTCGCAGCGGCACGACGCTGACGGAGCAGATTCTCGCTGCGCACCCTTGCGGCCATGGCGGCGGCGAGCTCCCGGATATCTGGCTGATCGTGCGCAATCTGCCCTTGGAAGTAGGGCGTGATCGAACATGGCCAGAGTGTCTGGACGACATCGGCGATGCGGCACTACATGCTGCTGCCGAACGCTATCTTCAGGCGGCAACCCGAGGCGCTCCACCAACGGCTGCCACGCTGGTGGACAAGGCGCCGCTCAATTTTCTCCAGTTGGGTCTGATCGAGCTGCTGTTCCCTCATGCACGCGTCGTCTGGTGCAGGCGCGATCCCCGCGACATCGCGGTGTCGGTGTATGGGGAGAACTTCGCGCTCGAAGAGCGCCTGGCGAATGCCCTGGGAGATATCGGCCACTACATCAGCCTGCAGACACGCCTGATGCGGCATTGGCAGTCCGCCCTTAAACTGCCGATCCTTGAGCTGGTTTACGAGGATCTGGCGCGCAACCCCGAGGAGCAAGCGCGCAGGTTGGTCGATTTCGCAGGCCTTCCCTGGGACCCCGCCTGCTTGGAGTTTCACCGCAACGACAAGGGCGTGCAGACGCCAAGCCGTTGGCAGGTGAAGCAACCGATCTACACGCGTTCCATCGAGCGCTGGCGCAACTACGAGACGCATCTGGAGCCGTTGCTGAAGGCGTTGACGCCCGATGCGTACCCCTATTCGCCAAGGAGTCGCGCGAGCAGCAACCATGCCACGCAACCTTCTTCCTGACGCAGCTCGTCATACTCGACCCGCGTCCCCGGCCTGAGTTCTGTCAGCTGGTGCGCTAGCGCCTCGATATCGTCCTTCGTGAGAGCACACGCCACCATTTCCGATGTCCTCAGCCTTGCAGCCTCCAGCGCGTCGGCGTAAGACCGCAACTGCATCAGGATGGCCTCCTCATCCCGCTGTAACCTGCTGATGAGTCCATGCACGGTACTTCGGGCCTCAAGCAACAGATCCGGTGCGGTCGAGCGAGACACCGCATCCGCCAGCCTCGACATCGCAACGTTGTAAAGCCCGCGAGCCTGGTCCGCGCGTCCATCAGGAGCCATTCCGCTCCTGATCTTCGCCATCCAGGGGATCACCTCCGTCGCCGCAGTCAATAGGCCATCTTGCGCGACCAACTGCGCGTGATGATGAAGCTCTTCGCGACCGACGTCGATCAATGCTGAGCCGGCATGGTGCATGACAAGCGCGATACGTGAGCCAGACTTGGCAACGCGCACGCATTCAGCGAGCGCCTCGGGCCTGATCGCGTACTCGAAGCCGTACTGGCTGATGACAGCATCGAACACGGCATCCGGGAACGGCAGTGCCTCCATGCGCGCGCCCGTATGGAACCGGATCGACGGCTGCTTCTGGGTATCGTGCCATCCAGGTGCGATGCTCGCGAAATCCACGGCGTCGATCTCGACAGCGTCCTGACGAAGTTCAGCCAGCAAGCGTGGCAGAGGACCATTGCCCGTCGCGAGATCCAGTACGCGTGCGCCCGGCTCCAGGGACAGCAGCCACTGCCTCCAGAAGTCACCGATGGCGCCGCGGTAGTTGCTGCCCGAGCTGTTTACGCATGAGTGCAGCCGGCCGCTCGCCCAGTAGGCTCCCCAGGCGGCTCGCCGGGCGTTGCTGTCGTTGGATTCCATGGTGCCGCCATCTTCGCACCCCCAACGCCCGCATGCACCCGGCAGCGATGGTGATGACAGCGGGTCCGGCGAGGCATACGGTCATTCGCACAAAAAAAGAAGGCCCCGTTTCCGGGGCCTTCTTCAACACTACCTCAAACGACTATCAGAACGTCTGCGTGTAACGGAAGTACACGGTACGACCGTAGGCGTCATACAGGTAGAAGTTCCACGGACGGCCGTCAAACGGCACCAGTTCCGGATAACGATCCCCAATGTTGGTCGCGCCAACAGCGATCTTCGCGTTCCACGGAGCGTTCCAGGTGAACTGGAGGTCGTTGGTCGCGTAACCGCCTACCTGCAGGGCAGGCGCGATGGTCACACCGCCCACCACCGTGGCCGCCGTGCTCTGGTCACCGATGTAGTTGATGCCCCAGTTGACGCCGAAGTCACCGAACGTCCACTCGTTGCTCAGGTTGGCACGGAGGTCTGGGTAACCCTGCTCACCGGCGTACTCCGTGGTGTAGTTGCCGTTGATCACATCATACTTGTTGATGTACGACACGGTCAGCTTGTTGCGCAGGCGACCGGCGTTACCCAGATCGAAATCGGTGTTGGCACGGAAATCCAAGCCATCCGTTTCCAGGGTGCCAATGTTGCGGTAGCCAGCGGTCACTTCGATCACGCGACCATTGGCCGCGTTACGCACTACACCCAGGCCATCCGGCACCGGACCGTAGGTCTCAGGTGCCAGCTCCCGGTTGATGATCGCCTGGGCGCCCAGCACCGTGATGCTGTTTTCAATCTCGATGTTGTAGTAATCCAGGCTCAGGTCCAGCCAGTCGACCGGGTCGTACACGATACCGGCGGACCACTGGGTCGACTGCTCCGACTCCAAGTTCGGGTTTGCGATGAAGTAGGTATCGACCTGCTGCTGAACCTGACGACCAGCCGTGTTCAGGCAGAACTCGTTCAGACCGGCGGCCAAGCAGGTCTGGCGGTCCACCACCGGCTCGGCGGAGAACGAATCAGCCTGGTTCAGGATGTCCAGACCCGGGGCGCGGAAGCCTTGGCCGTAGGACGCACGGAGGGTCAGGTTGTCCAGCGGCTGCCAGCGGGCGGCGATCTTCGGCGAGAAGTCGTTGCCATAGTCGCTGTAGCTGTCGTAACGGCCGGCCAGGGTGATGTCGAAATTGCTGCTGAACGGCAGCAGCCACTCGAAGTAGGCCGAGTAGACGTCACGCGTACCGCCCGAAGCGCCACCCGACGAGCCCAGCACCACACCCGCCTGCGACAGCGAGTCGTAGACGTCGGCGAACTGGTCTTCACGGTACTCGGCACCGACCACCGCATTGGAGATGCCACCGCCCATTTCGAACAGGTCGAACGAGACGTTGCCGTAGAACTCCTTGGTCTTGAAGAAGGAATTGCGGCCGATCGTCGCGGTGAAGCTGTTCAGGGTCTCCTGGCTGGCACCGAAGGGATCGGTCAGTACGTAGTCGCCACGGTCGATCGCCTGGTTGGCGAGGCTCTGGATGATGTAGCCGTAGCCGTTCTCGTCGTACTGGTAGTTGGTACGGCGCGCACCGAAGTCCACCGAGATGGAGTCGGTCAGCTGGCCTTGGAAGCCCACCAGGAAGTCCGAGTTGTTCGTCGTGGTGTAGTTGTCGCGGTTACCGGCCGCAGCGAAGCGGTGATAGTAGTAGGTCGGCAGACCATCGCCCGGGAACAGGTCCTGTGCGTTGCCTTCTTCAGCCCACACCAGACCCGGGACCGGAGCGTAACGACCGAAGGTCTCGACCTTGGTCGTGGTGGCCGTCATGTAGACGTTCCACTTGTCGTTGATCTGGTAATCGCCGCGCACGAACACCGAAGTGTTGTCCACCGAGGCCTCGTTGGCCGCCACCGAGTTGAAGTCGAACGAGCAACGACCGTTGGACTGCAACCAGAACGAGCCGGTGCAATCGAAGCCCGGGACGGCTTCCGCCAGACCGGTTTCCGGGTTGTAGAAGTTGTTGCCGTAGACCGACACACCCAAGGCCTGGCCGCCGATCTGGTCACGCGTGAACACCATGCCGCGGCTGGACTTGGAGGCGCCACCGATCAGCTGGCCACGATCCGAGGAGATGCCGAAGACCGCCGACGCGTCTTCCAGATCGCCGCCCTTGACCTTGGTCTGGCCGACGCCGTAACGCAGTTCGGCGCCGTTGAAATCCTTGCGCAGGATGACGTTGACCACGCCGCCGATCGCGTCGGAACCGTACACGGCCGAGGCGCCATCGGACAGGATTTCGATGCGCTCAACCGCTGCCAGCGGAATGGCGTTGAGGTCCGAGCCGGACGAAGCCGACATGGGGTTGGTCGGCGCACGGCGGCCATCGATCAGCACCAGCGTACGGCCCGAACCCAGACCACGCAGGTCGACCGACGCCAGCGATTGCGCCGAGCTGCCCGACTGCGGCTTGAAGTTACCGAACGAAGCAAAGGTGCTGTCACGCAGAACGTCGGCGACCGACACATCGCCGGTCGCATCGATGCTGGCGCGGTCGATCACGATGACCGGTACGGCGCCTTCGATGTCAGCGCGCTTCAGGCGCGAGCCAGTGACCTCGATGCGATCAAGGGTCTTGGCTTCCGAATCGCTGCTGGCAGCTTCCTGGGCGAACGCATTGCCGGTAGCCAGCGACGCGGCGCTGGCGAACAACGCAAACTTGATCGCGTTGGGCAGCTTCTTGAGGGTAGTCATTAGAGGCTCTCTCTCCAAATGTTCACTGAAAAGCCAAAGCCTCGCGGCCCGGGCCAATGGTTCAGACGCATGAATGCCTTGCGACTGGTGACCAGAGGATAACGTAAATTTTACGGCAATGAGAAGAACCCGCTGATTTCCCAGAAAAAACCTGTGTCACTCAAGAAAATCAGTTGCTTAGGAAACTTTAATATCCCAAGCCGGTTTGATCGGTGGCACGTCGTTGCGGGGGGCGCCATTTCAGCGAACGCCCGCGCCCTATTCAGGAAACAGGGCAGTCCGGCGGTTCCGTGCAGTCCTTTCGAGGAGGAAGCCCGACTGACAAAGCTACTCCACCCGCACTTCCGCACTGCCCGAGAACGTCTCCAGATTGACCCGGCCGCTGCCGCCACCGTAGGTGGTGGAGAAGCTGGCGCCGGGGCCGCGGCGCTTCTCGATGGTCACGCCGGTGGCCTTGAGGCTGCCGCTGAAGCTCTCGCCGCTGACCTGCGCGGAGACGTCCTTCGGCAGGCGCAGCAGCAGGTTGCCGCTGACGGACTCCATGCGGATCTCCCCCGCGGGGGCCAGGGCGGTGCTCACTTCGGCGCGGCCGCTGACGGTGGTGGCACTGAGGTCGCGGATGCGTTCGCCATTGACGTTGACCTCGATGCGACCGGAGACCGTCTCCGCATCGATGTCGCCATTCAACCGCCCGCGCAGCACGATCGACCCGCTGACCGTGCTGACATCCACGTCCTCGCTGTTGAGGGTCAGGTTGGCGTTGCCGCTTACCGTCTCCACGTCCGCCTTGCGCGGCGCGGCGGCCGCGACGACGCTGCCGCTGACGCTGCTGATCGACAGTTCGCTGGACGCCACGCCGGTGACATGCACGTCGGCGGCGACGGATTCGATGTCCAGGTCCGCGCGCACCGGCACCATCACCACCAGCTCGGTGGGGCCGGTCTTGCTGCCACCCCAGCCGCCACTCCTGGGATAGCGCACCTCGATGTCGAGCTGTTCGCGGGAGCCTCCAATCTCCAGGCGTTCCACGCCCTGCCCGAGCGTGCCCGTGATCTGCACTTCGTTGCGGTCCCAGCCGCGCACTTCGATGCGGCCTTTGACATTACTGATGTCGACGCGACCGCGCGCATCGAGCGGCCGGGTCTCGTTGATGGCGGTCTGCGCCAGGGCGGACGGCGCCAGCAGGGCGGTGGCCAGCAGCAGGGAGAAGGAATACGTGCGCATGGGGAACTCCTCAGGTCATGACCGCGCGCTGGGTCAAAGCCAGGCGTCGGGCGTAGGTGCGGCGCAGCTGTTCCAGCAGGAAGCGCGCCTGGGGATCGGTGGCGATGGCGTGGCGGATCTCGGCCGCGCTCTGGTCCAGCGCATGCAGCGCCGGCGCGTAGTCGGGCGACGCCTTGGCCTGCGCATCCATCTGCGCGAGGGCGCCGCTGTAATCGCGCGTCATCGCCGCGGCTTCGCGCTGGATCAGGGCATCGCCCTCGGGGGTGCGCTGCAGCTGCCAGGTCATCGTTACCGCCAGCAGCACCGAGGCCGCCAGCGCGAACGGAGCGACGCGGCGGCGACGCGACGCGGGCGCGGCGACAGGCGTCTGCGGCGCGGCGGCGAGCGCGGCGGCGATATCCGGCCACAGGTCGCGCGAAGGCGGCGCATCCTGGCGCAGGGCGCGCAACTGCCAGCGCAGCGCGTCGTCGGACAACGGGGTGGGATCGTGGGAGGTCATGCGTGTGCTCCTAGACGCTCGCGCAGCAGGTGCCGCGCGCGGTGCAGCTGGGCCTTCGAACTGCCGACCGCCATGCCCAGCTCGGCGGCGATCTCTTCATGCTTCCATCCTTCGATGTCGTACAGCACCAGCACGGCGCGGGCGCGGGGCGGCAACGTGGCGACCGCGCGCTCCAGATCCATCGACAGGGCCGTGCCCTGCCCCGCACTGTCGGCCAGGCCCAACCCGTCCAGCGCGTCCTCGTCATCGTCGAAGCGCGGGCCTGTACGGCGGCTACGCAGTTCCATCAGCGCGGTGTTCACCGCCAACCGGTGCAGCCAGGTGCCGAAGGCGCTCTCGAAGCGGAACGCCGGCAGTGCCTGCCAGGCCCGCACGAACGCCTCCTGCGTCAGGTCCTCCGCCCGCACACCATGCTGACCCACCAGCCGCTGGATGACGCCATGGATACGGCCGGCATGGCGCCGGTACAGCGCCTCGAAGGCCCGCATGTCCCCCGTGGACGCCGAGCGTGCCAGGGTAGTGTCTTGGGCGGCAGCGTCCTCGGGCGTGAGGCAGTCGGCGAACGGGTCGATCACGGCATTCAGCATACTGACTAGGATGCGGGGAGGGGCACAGGGGTTTAGAGGCGCCGGACTTTTTTGCCGGGTATGGATCCATTCCGCAGCGCGGACGCGAGCTGTGCACGGACAGAGCCCCTCTCCCGAAGGGAGAGGGGCTCGCAGCGCTCTCACCGCCTAAGAAAAAGCCCCGCCGCATCCGGGGTGGACGCGGCGGGGCTTGCGCAGGAAAGGGATGCGCGAGGCGGGGAATCAGTGCGCCAGGCGGGCGGCGATGCGTTGCTGTTCGTCCTTCAGCGCCTGCGGGGTGCGGGTGCCGAATTCCTGCAGGTACTCGCCGATGCTGGCGAACTCGGCCTGCCAGCCGGCGCGGTCGAAGCCGAACAGCAGCTCGTGCGCTTCGTCGCTCAGCGCCACGCCGTCCAGGTTGAGATCCTCGGCGCGCGGCAGATGACCGATCGGCGTCTCCACCGCATCGGCCTTGCCTTCGACGCGCCGGATCATCCATTCCAGGACGCGCAGGTTTTCGCCGAAGCCGGGCCACAGGAATTTGCCGTCGCCGCCCTTGCGGAACCAGTTCACGTGAAAAATCTTGGGAAGAGCCGTCTTCGGCAGCTTCGCATCGGCATCGCCGAACGACAGCCAGTGCGCGAAGTAGTCGGCGAAGTTGTAGCCACAGAAGGGCTTCATCGCCATCGGATCGCGGCGCATCACGCCGACCGCGCCGGTGGCGGCGGCGGTGGTTTCCGAGCCCATCGCCGCGCCCACCAGCACGCCGTGCGTCCAGTCGCGCGCTTCGAACACCAGCGGCACCAGCGAGGCGCGACGGCCGCCGAACACGATGGCGCTGATCGGCACGCCCTGCGGGTCTTCCGCCTTGGCGGAGTAGCTGGGGCACTGCCTGGCCGACACGGTGAAGCGCGAGTTGGGGTGCGCGGCCGGGCCGTTGGCGGCGTCGTACGGACGGCCCTGCCAGTCCAGCGACGGCGTGCGCGTGTCCAGACCTTGCCACCACGGTTCCTGCTCGTCGGTGACGGCGACATTGGTGAAGATGGTGTGGTGGCTGATGGTGGCCAGCGCGTTGGGGTTGGAACTGTCGGAGGTGCCCGGCGCCACGCCGAAGAAACCGGCCTCCGGATTGATCGCGTACAGGCGGCCGTCGGCGCCGGGGCGCATCCAGCAGATGTCGTCGCCGACGGTCCACACCTTCCAGCCGGCCTGGCGATAGCCTTCCGGTGGAATCAGCATGGCCAGGTTGGTCTTGCCGCAGGCGGACGGGAACGCGGCGGCGATGTAGTGCGTCTCGCCCTGCGGGTTCTCGATGCCGACGATCAGCATGTGCTCGGCCAGCCAGCCCTCGCTGCGGGCCTGGTGCGACGCGATGCGCAGCGCATGGCACTTCTTGCCCAGCAGCGCATTGCCGCCGTAGCCGGAGCCGAAGCTCTTGATGGTCAGCTCGTCGGGGAAATGCATGATGAAGCGGCGGTCCGGGTCCAGTTCGCCGGTGGAGTGCAGGCCGCGTACGAACGTTCCTTCGCGCTCGATGCGTGCGAGGGCCGGCGCGCCCATGCGGGTCATGATGCGCATGTTCGCCACCACGTACGGCGAATCGGTGATCTCCACGCCGCAGCGCGACAGCGGCGAATCGATCGGGCCCATGCAGTAGGGAATGACGTACAGGGTGCGGCCGCGCATGCAGCCGGCGAACAGCGCGTCCATCTTCGCGTGCGCCTCGGCCGGGGCCATCCAGTGGTTGTTGGGGCCGGCGTCTTCCTGCTGCGGCGTGCAGACGAAGGTCAGGTGCTCCACGCGCGCCACGTCGCTCGGGCTGGAGCGGTGCAGCCAGCTGTGCGGGTGGGTTTCGGGGTTCAGCGGCAGCAGCGTGCCGTCGGCCAGCATCTGCCTGGTCAGCAGCGCGTTCTCGGCATCGCTGCCGTCGCACCAGTGGATGTGGTCGGGCTGGGTGAGCGCGGCGACCTCCGCAACCCAGGCATTCAACGCGTCCAGCGAACTGCCCGGAAAATCGTTGCGTTTGAAAACATCGACCGCTGCGTTCATGCCCCGCCCTCGAAAAGTGAGACCAAAATGATACCAATGTCTTGTCCTTCAGACGAGGAGAACGTCGACAGGCGGTCAGCCCGCTTGGCAAGGGCGGCGGATTCGGGTGATTCCGTCCAACTGCAGAGCGAGAGGCTCGACGCACGAGGCTCGACGGCCCGCCGCCGGCGCTGAGGCGCCTCCGGATGGGGATCCGGAGGTCGTCCACGGGACCTGGAGGCCGGACGCCGGGGCTCGGAGCCCCATCGATGGGGCTCGGACTGTCATGGACGGGGCATGCCATGCCATCGATGGTGTTCCGAAGGCCATCGATGGAGCAGAAAGGGACATCGATCGGGCCTGGAAGGCCATCGCTCGGGCGCCAAGGCCCCTCCATGGAGCTCCGAATGCCGGCTCGACGGGGCCCGGAAGGCGATCGATGGGGCTCCGAGCGCCATCGATGGAGCAAAAAGGCGCATCGATGGTGTCCGGAGCCTGATCGATCGGGCTCCACGTGCCATCCCGGTGGGGCCGGGAGGTCGATCGATGGAGCTCAGAGCACCGTCGATGGAGCAAGAAGGGCCATCGATGGGATTTCCAGCCCGATCGATGGGGCTCCGGGCTCGATCCGTGCCACGGCGCCTATGCCCCGCGCGAGCGCCGGTAGGGATTGAACAGCTGCAGCAGCCACGGCTTCTGCGCCAGCACCAGGCTGACGCCCACGCGATCTTCCGCCGGCAGCGTGGCGTCGCGGGCCAGCAGCGCATCGAACTCGCGCGCCACTTCCTCCAGCCGTTGCCGCAGCTGCTTGATGCCGTCGACGCTGAGGCTGCCGCTGAGCAGCAGCAGTGCATCCTGTTCGCCATCGAACGGATCGGCGAAGTAGTCCGTCAGCAAGGTGTGGCGGAAGTAGCGTTCCATCGGGCCGTCCGCGCGCCAGCGGAAGTTGCGCGCGGTCAGCGCACGGCCGCGGTTGCCGGGCATCAGTTCGATGATGCCGAGACGATCCAGCTTCACCAGCAGGCCGGTCCATTGCGCCGGGGTGAAGCCGAAATGCCCCATCACATCGTCCTGCCGCCAGCGGTTGAGGGTCAGGAACAGCGCCAGCAGCAGCGTGGGTTCGTCGACCAGCGCCTGCTCTTGCGCCTCGCTCAGCAGCGCCATCGCCTTGCGCCCGCGCGAGGCTTCCGCGCTGAGTTCGGCCAAGCCCACATCGAGTACCTCGCAGATCTGTTCCAGGCGCTGCAGGCTCATCGCGCGCCGCGAGAACATGCGCTTCACCGCCGCTTCGCTCATGCGGATGCGCGCGGCGAGTTCGCGGTAGGTCAGGTTCTGCGCGCGCAGGCAGCGCTTCAATGCATCGATCAGGTCGACCGAGACGGCCATCGGTAGCGGATTCCTATACCGGTTGATGCGCCGGAGCTTACCTCGTCGATGCGGGTTGAACAGCGCCGAGGGCCACGCCCAAGGTGCGGCGACGCCGGAGACCCCTGCCATGACCCGCATGATCACCCGTTCGCTGACCCTCGCCCTGACCGCCGCCCTGTCAGGCGGCCTGGCCCTCCCGATCCAGGCCGCACCCCAGTCCGACGGCGCCAGCCGGCTGTCGCAGGCCAGCCTGGAAGCCTCCATCGAAGTGCCCGTCGCGGTGATCCACGCGCTGGGCCACGGCGCCTCGGCGGTGGTCACCGGCGTGGCGGTGGTGGCCGGCAGCGTGGCGGTGACGGTGTCAGTCGCCGCGACCGGCGTGGTCGCGGGCGCCTCGTTCGTGGTCTACCTGAGCGCGGAGGCGATCAAGCGTCTCGGCATCGCGGTGGGCACGGCGATCAGCGTCGCGGTGGTGTCGACCGGCTGGATCCTCAGCGCGGCCGGCGAGGCGTTGTGCTTCATCGCCAACGACGCCGCGCGCCCGCATATCCACAGCCATCGCTACGGCGGCTGAGCGTGATGCGCGCGCTCGCGGTGCTGTGTCTCGTCATCGCCCTCGCGCTGCCAGGGACGGCACGCGCGGGCGATGCCTGCAAGCAGATGGAGATGCCGCCGTACAAGGTAGCGGAGGCCGCGCGCACCGCCTTGCTGGCCGCGCAGCAGCTGGACGAAGTGGACGCGCCGGTCGCGCTGCTCGCGCGCGTCGGCACCGACCTGTCGAAACAGGGACTGGTCTACAGCCATGCCGGCTTCGCGGTGCGCGACCATGCGCACGGACGCTGGACCGTGGTGCACCTGCTCAACGAATGCGGCGGCGACCGCTCCGGGCTGTATGCGCAGGGGCTGGTGAACTTCTTCGCCGACGACCTGGTGAACCAGAATCTACGCATCGTGTGGTTCGAACCGGACGTCGCCGACCGCCTGGCCGCGCGTCTGCAGCAGATGCCGCGCCACAGCCTGCACCACCCGCGCTACAACCTGATCGCACGGCCCGGCAGCGAGGACTACCAGAACTCCACTGCGTGGATCGTCGAGGTGATGGCCGCCGCACTGGCCGACCGCGGCATCCACGACCGCCGCAGCGCGTACGCCTTCGCCCGCGGCGACGGCTTCGTGCCGGATACGGTGCATATCGCGTATTCCAAGCGCGTCCTGGGCGGCCTGTTCTCCGCCAATACCGATTTCACCGACCACTCCGTCGGTACGCGGCTGTCCGGCGACTATCCCGTCGTCACCGTCCGCTCGATCTTCCAGTGGCTGGAGCGCAGCGGGCATGTACGCGAGCAGCGGGAGTGGCGGAGCGGTGTGCGGCAGCGGACGATGGGGCCGGCGTGAGTCTCATCGTAGGGTGGGCCTTGGCCCACCATCGGCGACGCGATCACGCGCGGTGGGCCAAGGCCCACCCTGCGATCAGGTCGGGATCAACGTCGAGATGACGTGTTCGAGGTAGGTCTCGAATTCTTCCGAGGTCATGCGCGGCTGCTGCAACTGCAGCGACAGCTGCAGGAAGCCCACGTAGGCCGCATAGGCCAGGCGCGCACGGTGTGTGGCGTCGGTGCGCTGCAGGCCCGCCTGGCGGAACATCGCCACCAGGTAATCGAGGCGGCGCTGGGAGATGCGGTCGATCACCGGCTGCACAGCGGGATGATCCAGCGCCTTCAGCAGCTCGCTGTAGATGATGTGCGGTTTGACTTCGTGGCCGACTAGTTGGAACAGCGCACGCAGGCGTTCGCGAGGATCGGCGACCTTCTCCAGGCTGCCGAAGATGTTCTCCTGCTCCCCGACCTCCCAGCGCTCCAGCGCCGCTTGCAGCAGGGCGTCGCGGGACGGGAAATGCCAGTAGAAGCTGCCCTTGGTGACGCCCAACCTGCGCGCCAGCGGTTCCACCGCCACCGCCGACACCCCCTGCTCGGCGATCAGGTCGAGGGCCGCCTGGGCCCAGTCGTCCGCGCTCAGGCGGGCGTTGCGGGTAGGCGTGCTGGCGGGTGTTTCCGGGCTGGGTGTGCTCATGGTCCGCATTTAACCATACGCCGAGGTGTGTAGCGGTATGTATGCTGCATCGCACAACAAATAAAGACAAATCAATCGGTTGCATGTGAAACACGAATGGCAAACCGATTGACTGCTCTAAATGCGACAACCCATACTAGCCCGTATGGTGACACCCGCCTCTTCTGCTTTCACAACCCCTTCCAGCGTCGTCGACGCGGGATCGGAGCGCGCGCTGAAGGGACAGGGGGATGTTGCGCTGGCGATCCGCCGCTTCCCCTCGCCGCGCACGTTGCAGGGACACCCCGCGCTTGTCTATGCGCATGGCTTCGGCCAGACCGGCGGCGCGTGGAACCGCACCGGTGAACAGATGGCCGCCCAGGGCTACAGTGGCCTTGCCTACGACGCACGCGGCCATGGCGTGTCGGATCGCAACCCACCAGACCTGCCTTACACCGGCGACCAGTTCGCCGACGACCTGATTGTCGTGGCCGGCGAGCAGGCCGAGCCGCCCGTGCTGGTCGGCGCATCGATGGGCGGGCTGTTCGGCCTGATCGCCGAATCGCGCTGGCCCGGCCTGTTCCGCGCGATGGTGCTGGTCGACATCACCCCGCGCTGGGAGCCCGCTGGCCTGCAGCGCATCCTCGCCTTCATGACCGCGTTCCCGGACGGCTTCGACTCGCTCGACCACGCCGCCGACACCATCGCCGCCTACCAGCCGCAGCGCCGCACGCGCAAATCCGCCGACGACCTGCGCGAGCTGCTTCGCGAAGGTACCGACGGGCGCTGGCGCTGGCACTGGGATCCGCGCCTGGTGGACGAACTGGCGCGCGACAGCGCCCAGCATCAGGACGCCATCGCCGAGGCCGCGCGCCAGGTGCAGTGCCCGGTGCTGCTGATCAGTGGTGGCCGCAGCGACCTGGTCTCCGAGAAGACCGTCGAAGAATTCAAACTGCTGGTGCCGCATGCGCGCCACGTGCACCTGCCGCAGGCCACGCACATGGTGGCCGGCGACGACAACGACGCCTTTACCGCCACCGTGCTGGAATACCTGGCAAGCCTGTCGGCTGCGCCGGGTAGTGCCGAATCCGATGTAACCGAATCCGTGTCCGGAGCAACAACGCCATGAGCATCGTCATCCCCTTCCTCGCCTTCCTGCTGGCGGGCGCGTTCGCCGCCTACCACCGGATCCGGCTCGCCTACTGGGCGGCGATCACCGCCAGCCTGCTGGTCGCGTGCTGGCTGCTGGGCGCCAATCCCACCGCCACCGTCGTCGCCGCGCTGGTCGTGGTGGCGGTCGCCGTGCCGCTGCTGATCCCGGCGATCCGCAAGCCGCTGATCACCGCGCCGGCGCTGGGCTTCCTGCGCCGCGCGCTGCCGCCGCTGTCGCAGACCGAGCGCATCGCGCTGGAGACCGGCTCGGTCGGGTTCGAAGGCGACCTGTTCACCGGCGACCCGGACTGGAACAAGCTGCTGGCGTATCCCAAGCCGCAGCTCACCGCGGAAGAACAGGCGTTCCTCGACGGTCCGGTAGAGGAGCTGTGCCGGATGACCAACGACTGGGAAATTACCCACATCCACGCCGACCTGCCGCCGGAGCTGTGGGACTTCATCAAGAAGAACAAGTTCTTCGGCATGATTATCCCGAAGCAGTACGGCGGCCTGGGCTTCTCCGCGCTGGCGCACCACAAGGTGATCCAGAAGATCGCCTCGGTCAGCAGCGTGGTCAGCTCCACCGTCGGCGTGCCCAACTCGCTGGGCCCGGGTGAACTGCTCAACCACTACGGCACGCAGGAACAGAAGGACTACTACCTGCCGCGCCTGGCGATCGGCCAGGAAGTGCCCTGCTTCGGCCTGACCGGTCCGTTCGCCGGCTCCGATGCGACGTCGATCCCCGACTACGGCATCGTCTGCAAGGGCGAGTGGAACGGCGCCAACGTACTCGGCATCCGCCTGACCTTCGACAAGCGCTACATCACGCTGGCGCCGGTCGCCACGATCATCGGCCTGGCGTTCCGCATGTACGACCCGGACGGCCTGATCGGCGACACGCGCGACATCGGCATCACCCTGGCGCTGCTGCCGCGCGATACCGAAGGCGTCGACGTCGGTCGCCGCCACTTCCCGCTCAACTCGCCGTTCCAGAACGGCCCGATCCACGGCAAGGACGTGTTCATTCCGCTCAGCCAGCTGATCGGTGGCGTGGAGATGGCCGGCAAGGGCTGGAACATGCTCAACGAATGCCTCGCCGTGGGCCGCTCCATCACCCTGCCTTCGACCGCCAGCGGCGGCGCCAAGGCCGGCGCACGCGTCACCGGTGCGTATGCGCGCATCCGCAAGCAGTTCGGCCTGTCGGTCGGCCGCTTCGAGGGTGTGGAAGAAGCGCTGGCGCGCATCGGCGGCAAGGCCTATGCGATCAGCGCGCTGTCGCAGGCGACGGCTGCTGCAGTCGATCGCGGCGACGTGCCGTCGGTGCCGTCGGCCATCGCCAAGTACCACTGCACCAACATGGGCCGCGACGTCGCCAAGGACGTGATGGACATCGTCGGCGGCAAGGGCATCATCCTGGGCCCGCGCAACTTCGCCGGCCGCGCGTGGCAGGCCTCGCCGATCGCCAT
This sequence comes from Pseudoxanthomonas japonensis, assembly GCF_010093445.1. Taxonomy (GTDB): domain Bacteria; phylum Pseudomonadota; class Gammaproteobacteria; order Xanthomonadales; family Xanthomonadaceae; genus Pseudoxanthomonas_A; species Pseudoxanthomonas_A japonensis. The sequence goes on from NZ_PDWW01000033.1 coordinate 40,457, forward strand.
CACGGTGGAAGGCGCGAACATCATGACGCGCAGCCTGCTGATCTTCGGCCAGGGCTCGATCCTGTGCCATCCGTACATCATCAAGGAGATGCGCGCGGCGCAGGATCCGGACACCAGGGCCGGCATCCACCAGTTGGACGCGGTGCTGTATCCGCACATCGGCGGCGCGATCTCCAACGCGGTGCGCTCGTTCTGGTTCGGCATCACCGGTTCGAAGATCGGTGCGGCGCCGGGCGATGCGTACACGAAGAAGTTCTTCCGCAAGCTCGACCGCTACGCGGCCAACCTGGCGCTGCTGACCGACATCTCGCTGGGCGCGCTCGGCGGCAAGCTGAAGTTCAAGGAATCGCTGTCGGGCCGCCTGGGCGACGTGCTGAGCCACCTGTACATGATGAGCGCGGTGCTGAAGCGCCACCATGACGAGGGCACGCCGGAAGCCGACAAGCCGCTGCTGGCCTGGGCCTTCCACAACAGCGCGTACGAGATCGAACTGGCGCTGTCGCAGGCGCTGCGCAACTTCCCGATCAAGCCGCTGGGCTGGCTGCTGTGGCCGGTGGTGTTCCCGTTCGGCCGCCGCGCCGTGGCCCCGGGCGATCGCCTGAGCCACCGTGTCGCCATGCTGCTGATGGCGCCGAACGAGGCGCGCGATCGCCTGGGTCAGGGCGTGTTCCTGACTCCATGCGAGAACAACCCCGGCGGCCGCATCGACAGCTACCTGGCCGCGGCCGTGGCGGCCGAGCCGGTCGAGCGGAAATTCCTGAAGGCGCTGAAGACCAAGGACATCGAGGCGCTGGACTACAGCGCGCAGCTTGACGAAGGCGTGCGCGAAGGCTGGATCACCGCCGACGAGCGCAAGCAGCTGGAAGACCTGCGCGCGATCACGCTGGACACGATCACCGTGGACGATTTCGACACCCACGAACTGCGCGCCGCCAGCTTCTACGCCCTGCCGCAGCACAAGCGCCATCCGCGCGAAGCGGCCTGAGGACGCGATTCGCCCCCTCCCCCGCCTGCGGGGAGGGCTGGGGTGGGGGCGGCCGAAGCCGCCGATCCATGAGTGTCGCAATACCATCCAGAAACTGCCGCGGCGCGCAGTAATCCAA
>NZ_PDWW01000034.1 GCF_010093445.1 Pseudoxanthomonas japonensis
AGGGTAGCCGGGGCCTCGAGCAGGGTGCCATTGGCTGGAAGTCGCCATTGGGGTGGCGAATCGCGCCGTTCATTCGGGAAGAACTGGCCGGAGCCCCAGGTTGAGGCTAGGGTAAGCCGTCAACAAGGGGAAGGGTATGTCCGTCTCACACCCAAGCGATGCCGGCAGCGGAGGCGCAGTGCACCGTCGCCGGCAGCGCCAGAGGGGCTTCACACTGATCGAGCTGATGGTGACCATCGCGGTGATCGCGATCCTTTCGGCCATCGCCGCACCGTCGATGGTCTCGCTGATGAACTCCAACCGCCTTTCCAGCACGGCCGGCGAACTGACCGCTGCCGCACAATTGGCGCGTGTGGAGGCCATCCGGCGCAATTCGCCGGTGCGTCTGTGTCGGAGCACCGATGGCACGACGTGCTCGAACGGGGCCGACTGGGGGGGCTGGGCCATCGTGGGAAACAACAACCTCGACGATAGCGAGGAAGTTGTGCGGGGTGGCCTGTTCCCGGGCAACGTGCAACTCGCAGGGCCCGCGGGCGGCATCACATTCAATTCGGCGGGGCTGATTCCTTCGGCGCAAGTGCTCACCGTCTGTATCCCGACGACTCGTCCCGTTGAGAACCAGCGGGTGATAACCATAAGCGTGGCAGGACATATCACGACCGAAAGGGCAGATGGAGGAGGTGCTTGCTCATGAGTCATCGCATCCACAGTGTTGCGGCTTCTCGTCGCCGGCCATTGCCAAGCGCGCGGTCTTTGCGCGGTATCAGCCTGATCGAAGTGCTGGTGGCCGTGGTGGTGTTGAGCATCGGCCTGCTCGGGGTGGCCGCCATGCAATCCGTCGCCCTGCGCGGCGGCCAGAGTTCGCTCGAAACCAGCCAGGCGGTCATGCAGACCAACGCCATCCTCGATGCCATGCGCGCCAACCGTGCTGCCGCGGAGGACTACAACACCGACGGCATGATGTGTGCCGCGGAGGCCGGCAGCAGTGTGGCCGAGAGCGACCTGCAGACCTGGATCACCGATCTTAAGAACAACATCGCCAATACCGACGACGATGACACGACATGCGGCCAGATCACTGGCTGCCCGGAGGCTTGCGTCATTACCATTCAGTGGGATGACTCGCGTGCCGGCGGTGGCAACGAGCGGCGAGTGGTCACGAGGACGACCATATGACATCGCGCCGTCTTGCCGCTGGCTTCAGCCTGATCGAACTGATGGTGGCCTTGGTGCTGGGCTTGCTGGTCACCGGCGCTGCCTTCGCGATCCTGCAGTCCAATCAGGCCACCTATCGCTCGAACGAAGGCTTGAACCGCATCCAGGAAAATGCCCGTATCGCGTTCGAGTTGATGTCTCGCGACATCCGCGCCGCCGGTGGCAGTGCCTGTTCACGGTATTCGGAAATCATGGGTGCCAACGCGGAAGCTGCTCAGTTCAGCGGTTCGCCCATCCAGGGGGATGCCACCTCGCTGCGCGTGTTCTCCGGCGACGATACCGCCTACCGTGTGGAGAGTACGACGTCCAGTTCCGTCACGCTGGATGACGAGGAACTCGATACTGCCTCCGACGCGTTTTCCGTCGGAAACCTCATCATGCTGTGCAACAGCAGCCGTACTCACGTCGTCGCAGCCACTGGCGTGACCGGGATGACCGTCAGTTTCGATGGTCTGCCGGACTACCCGGTGACCGATGCTGCTCTGCTGCCGTCAGTCGTCTTGGCTCGTTTTCGCGACGTGCAATGGTTCGTGCAGGAAAATGGTCGCGGAGGCAGTTCCCTCTACATGTCGCGTTTCGGCGGGGCGGCCGAGGAAGTGATCGACGGCGTGCAGGACATCGATTTCGGTTATCGCCAGCGTGGCCAAGCCAACTACGCCGATACGCCGGGTGACGATGTGGTGGCCGTACGGATCAACATGACCTTGCAGGGCGCGGACGTCGATGGCCGCGACCTGACGCGGCAGGTATCCAACATCGTCAGCTTGCGGGGGCGCACGCTATGAAATCCGATCGTTCCCGTTCCGTCGGCATGAGCCGCGATCAGCAGGGTATCGCCTTGATCGTGGTGCTGGTCCTGCTGGTGGTGACGGCTATCCTCGGCCTGGCGATCATGCGCAGTTCCGCCATGCAGGAGCGCATGGCCGCTAACCTGCGTGACCGTAGCATTGCTTTCCAGGCGGCCGAAGGTGCGCTTCGATTCGCGCAGGATCAGGTGCTTGGTGCAGGGGACTGGGATCGCCGCATTCCCACGGCGGCGGACTGCACGTCTGACAGCATCTGCCCCAGCGGCTCCGTGCCCGCATGGCGTCAGGTACCCGACGATAGCTACGACAACCAGATGGTCGCGGAGAATCCCGAATACTGGATCGAGTACATCGGCACCGGCCCCGGCCAACCCGGTGGTTGCGATACCACTTCAGGCTCCACGCTCAATTGCGCCAATCCCTTGTACCGCGTGACCGCACGCAGCCGTGCCGCAGGCCGCGCCGACGTGCTTGTGCAAGCCACCGTCATCAGTCGCATCCCGGATGAGCCATGAACACTTTTTCTTCTTCTTCTCTGTGCTCGCCTCGTCAGAATACCAGCCACCGTCCGTGGTGGAGCACACCTGTGGCTTTCCTGGCGACACTACTGGCTCTCCCAGTCAATGCCGGCGTCGCGATTCCGGACGAGCCGATGACCACCGGTACACGAATACCGCCGAACATTCTGCTGGTGCTCGATAATTCTGGCTCGATGTCCAATGATTACATGCCGGACAGTGTGCCAAGAATTGCCGGCACTGCCGATAACAGCAACGGCGACACGATGGCGTTGCAAGCCTACACCCGCAACACCATCTACTACGACCCGCGCAAGACGTACTTGCCCTGGGTGAACCCCGATGGTTCCGAAATGACGGGTGGCAAGAGTTATGCCGCCGCCTACAGCGACGCCAACAGGGTTTGGCCATTCGCTACCGCGACCATCAACCTGTCAAATCAGATCAGGACGTTCTACTACCCCAGAAATCCGAATGATCCGACGACGTTCGGCAACGTTTCCGGCTACTACCGTTACCAGATCCTTACCAACGGCGTCGTTGAACGTTCGGAGTGGGGTGGCGTTGCCAGTTTCACCGTCGCGCCTGACTATCCCGTCGCGAACGTTTCGGGGGCAAATGGGAGCTTCAGGACGGATTTTCCAGTCTTCACGGTTCCAGCCAACGCGAACCGTGTAACCATCACGGCCACTACAGCGGGCAATGTCGACCTGTTCATGAGGGTCAATGCCACCCCGACAGCCGCGAACTCCACGAGTAACGTGGCCAACGGTAATGCCACCAAGACCATCGTCCGCAACAATCCGGCGACCGGCGAACAGATCAACGTGGGACTTCGGGGCAGAAACAACTACAGCGGCGTGACGCTGACCATTACATATCAGCTCGATAGATGTAGTGGATATGGTTGGGTGAATTGCACCACGGCGACTCCGACCGGACGTAGCGCTGCAGCGGAATTGGAGAATTTCGCTACCTGGTATTCCTACCACCGCACTCGTTATAAGGTCGCGAAATCAGGCGCCGGGCGCGCATTCGCCCAGATCGGCACCAATTATCGCGTCGGCTATCGCAATATCTGGAACGACATGCCGACGACCACCGCTGTCATTCCCGGCGGGGGCGTATGGCCGGCAGGGGGCCGGTGGAGAGATCATCCGATGTCACCTGCGAAACCCATTCCGGTGACGCGCAACCAAGGCTTGTTCGATGATCCGAATGGCACCAACGGTGCAGACAACAACCGAACTGCCTGGTTCCAGCGCTTGTATTCCGAAAATGGCGGCGGCGCCACACCGTTGCGCTCCGCAATATGGAATGCTGGCAATTACTTCGCCACGGACCATGCATCGGACGGCCCTTGGGGCCCTGGCGAGCCGGTGGAGCAATTCAGCTGCCGCCAGAGCTACATGATCCTGACCACCGATGGTTACCGTAACGACTCGGATGCCGCGACCTACGATTACACGAATGAAGGCCTGGACAAAAAAGTCGGCGAGCAGGATGGTTCTTTCCCTCGGCCATACAAGGGCGATAACCAGGCCGATACCTTGGCCGATATCGCCATGTATTACTGGAAGACCGACTTGCGCGAGGATCTGGCAAACAACGTGCCGGCGTCGATCGACGACCCGGCCAGCCACCAGCATATGGTGACGTTCTCGGTGTCGCTGGGCGCCGCGGGTAGCCTGGATCCGGAAACGGATTTGCCGGCTATCACGGATGGTACAAAGAGCTGGCCAATCTCTGTCAACAATAAAGCCAGCAGCATCGACGATCTGTGGCATGCGGCGGTGAACGGGCGTGGCAAGTACGTACTGGCCAACGATGCCGACAGGTTCACCAAGGCCTTGCTGGACGCATTGACTGAAATCGAGCGACGCAGCAGTTCCTACTCCAACGTCGCGTCCACGTCCGTATCGCCGGAGGCCAGCACGCTGGTGTTCAACGCCAGCTACGAGCAGGGCAGTTGGAAAGGTGGTCTGAGGGCCAGCAGGGCGTCGGACGGCGCTGAGATGTGGAATGCGAGTGTCGGCAGTTGGAATGCGCGTAATGTCCTGACTTCCGAAGACGGCACAGGACACACTTTCCCGACTGATAATCAGAGGACTGCTCTCGCCAGGACCGGTGGCACGTTCAACTATCCGGTAACTGGCGCGAAGAATGCCGACTACATCAAGGGCGATACGAGTCTGGAAGGCAACGAAGCGCCGCACCTGCGCAGGCGTACCAGCGTGTTGGGCGACATCGTCAATTCATCGCCCGCGTATGACGCGGAAACCAATACGCTCTATGTGGGCGCCAACGACGGCATGCTGCATGCCTTCGACGCGAGCAGCGGCGAGGAACTGTTCGCCTACATTCCCAGCATCATCAACTTGGGCCTGCTGTCCACCCTGAGCCGCGGCGACTACGCACACAGGTATTTCGTCGATGGTCCTATCGCAGTCAGTCGTCGCTCTCTGACGCCGGGCGGCGAGAACATCCTGGTCGGGAGCTTGGGGCGTGGCGGCAAGGGACTGTACGCGCTGGACGTCACCAATCCCGCATCGATGGCGGCCTCAAACTTCAAGTGGGAGCGTGCTGAAACCACAAGCAACAACATGGGCTTGGTGCTCAGCAAGCCGTTGCTGGCCAGCGTGAATGCCGGCACGCGCACGCCAGCCGTGGTCGTTGGCAATGGTCCCAACAGTACCAATGAGCGCGCCGTGCTGATCGTGCTGGACCTGGATACGGGCAGCGTCATTCGCGAAATCGATACTGGGGTTGGAAGTGCGCTTGCACCCAATGGCCTGTCCTCGGCGACGGGCGTCTATGGCGTAGATGGCAAGACGCTGGCCTATGTCTATGCCGGCGACATGCAAGGCAACGTCTGGAAGTTCGACATGACCTCCTCTACCCCGGCTGATTGGACCGCTACCCGCCTGTTCACGGCGCAGGACGAAGATGGAAATGCGCAGCCCATCAGTGGTGGTGTGGCGGTGGGTGTCCATCCGCTCACACGGAAGCGCTGGGTCTTCTTCGGCACCGGCCGCTACCTCACCGCTGAGGATGCCCAGCCAGGAAGCACTGACGTACAGAGCATGTACGGGTTCATCGATGAAAATACTACCCGCACACGTGATGAGCTGACCGAACGATCCATCCAGGTGACGGAGGGCAATGTGCGCGCATTTGAATCGCGCGCAGCGCTGCCGTCCAGCTCGAAGGGCTGGTATCTGGATCTTCCTGTCAGCGGTGAGCGGATCGTGCAGGACGCACAGTTGGCGGGCCGTTTCCTGGTTACTGCCAGCATCATCCCCTCGGGTGGTGCCTGCAGTTCCAGCGGTACCGGCTACATCAATGCGCTGGATGCCTTCACCGGCACCAGCGGCAGCCTCTCGTATTTCGACTTGAATGGCGATGGAGCTACGGAGGATACGGCGGTTACTGGCGGCTTGCCGGTGGGATCGGTGAACCTGGGTAACGGCATGCCTACCTTGCCGAATCTATTGCGCGGTTTGCTGGGGGTTGGTGGCAGCGGTGGCGCCGGATTGAATACGGTGCGTACGGCGGCGCCGCGCTGGGACCGCGCCTCATGGCGCGAGATCCGCAGGGACTGACACATGGAGAGCGAACATATGATGGTTTCCGTCAAGGCCGCGCCACGTGCGCTAGCTGGGTTCACCTTGATCGAACTGATGGTGGTGGTGGCCATCATCGGCATCCTGGCCTCGATCGCCTTGCCCAGCTACCTCGAACACGTGCGAAAGGGCCGGCGGGCTGCTGGCACTGCCTGCTTGTTGCAGGCAGCGCAGCAGATGGAGCGCTTCTACACCACGGCACTGGCGTACGACGCTGATGACAGTCCGACCGTCTTTACCTGTGATGCTGACGCGAGCAGGTTCTACACGGTCTCAGTGGATACCGACAGTTTGGCACCAAGGACTTACTTGCTGATTGCTACCCCGCAGGGAAGTCAGGCGAGTGATCGCTGTGGCAACCTCTCGATCGATCAGGCCGGCAATCGCTTGCCCACGACGCAAGGCTGTTGGTGAGAAAAGCCTAACGCTTTAGCATGTCGCGCACGCGATACGTCTGGGTCCGGTCATCGTCGGTGGCGAGACCTGTCATTTGAGGTCGCTGTATCGCCATCGCCGCTGGGGTGGAGAGGGCAACAAAAAAGCCGCATCTTTCGATGCGGCTTTTTCTTTTGATCTGGCGCCCGAAGTTGGACTCGAACCAACGACCCCCTGATTAACAGTCAAGTGCTCTAACCGGCTGAGCTATTCGGGCGGGGCGCGTATTGTAGCCAGCGATTCCCGTGGCGACAAGCCTCAGGGGCTGAGGGCATGCGGGATCTGGCGCCCATGGCGCTGGATCATCAGCACGGCGTCTTCAGGTTGCCTCGCACAGCGCGTGGGCGGCCTGTGTTGTTCAGGACAACGCTGCTTGCCACGCGGCCGTCGTAGCAGATCCGGATGGTCAGGTTGGTGCCGTAGCTCATCCCGGTCGGCTGATAGCGGACATGCCGGCGCCCTTGGCTGGATACCACCCGGATGCTCGGCGCGCTGGGCGCCGGCTCGTTCCGGTAGATGTCGTTGCTGTCGTCGGGCTCACGGTTCCCGTCCGGGTCGCGGAAGGACAGCCAATGGCCTCCCCAGTCGGTGCCGTTGCGGCAGTTGCCGGCGCCATCACTGGGGCAGACCACGACCGGCACGTTGTGGCTGATGGCGGTCATCCGGGCCGAGGCGAAGTGGGACATCAGCAGGTTCGTCATCGCGCTGGCCTGTTGGCGGGCCCGGAACTCCCGCAGCGACGGCAGGCCAATGGCGACCATGAGCGCCAAGACAGACAGAGTGACGGAGATTTCCACCAGCGTGAAGCCATGGGTGGATACGGGACGACGTACGTGACTCCCCTGATGGGGCGGCGAAGGCATCCGTGCCATCGACAACTCCTTGCGGATAGGACGGGATCAGGTTCGCGGCGCTGCCCCATCGCCCGCCATCAGGTCCGGGCCTGTCCGCATGTAGGGATTCGCCGCGGCGGCTGTCACACGCCCATCGCTATACTCGTCCGCTTGTCTCCGGGTTGTGCGCCATGACCGACCGTTTCCAGCTCGTTTCCCCCTATTCCCCGGCCGGCGACCAGCCGCAGGCGATCAAGAAACTCACCGAGAATTTCGAGGCGGGCCTGGCGAAGCAGACGCTGCTGGGCGTGACGGGCTCGGGCAAGACCTACACCATCGCCAACGTGGTGCAGCAGGTGCAGAAGCCGACCTTGATCATGGCGCCCAACAAGACGCTGGCGGCGCAGCTGTATGGCGAGTTCAAGGCGTTCTTCCCGCACAACGCGGTCGAGTACTTCGTCAGTTATTACGACTACTACCAGCCCGAGGCCTACGTGCCTTCGAGCGATACCTTCATCGAGAAGGACAGCTCGATCAACGAGCACATCGAACAGATGCGGCTGGCGGCGACCAAGACGCTGCTGTCGCGACCGGATGCGCTGGTGGTGGCCACCGTGTCCGCCATCTACGGCCTGGGCGCGCCGGAAGACTACCTGTCGCTGCGGCTGATCCTGTCGCTGGGCGAGCGGATCGACCAGCGCGAACTCATCCGCCACCTGACCCAGCTGCAGTACACCCGCAACGAGTACGAACTGCAGCGCGGTACGTTCCGCGTGCGCGGCGAGATCATCGACGTGCACCCGGCCGAAAGCGATGCAGAAGCCATCCGCATCGAACTGTTCGACGGCGAGGTCGAGGGGCTGAGCCTGTTCGATCCGCTCACCGGCGAATCGCTGCGCAAGCTGCAGCGCTACACCGTCTACCCCAAGACCCACTACGCCACGACCCGCGAGCGCGTGCTGGCGGCGATCGATACCATCAAGGTCGAACTGAAAGACCGCCTGGAGAACCTGTACGCGCAGAACAAGCTGGTGGAAGCGCAGCGGCTGGCGCAGCGCACCCAGTTCGACGTGGAGATGATGGCGGAGGTCGGCTTCTGTTCCGGCATCGAGAACTACTCGCGCCACCTGACCGGCAAGGCGCCGGGCGAGCCGCCGCCGACGCTGTTCGACTACCTGCCTGCCGATGCGCTGCTGGTCATCGACGAGTCGCACGTGACCATTCCGCAGATCGGCGCCATGTACAAGGGCGACCGCTCGCGCAAGGAGACGCTGGTGGAGTTCGGGTTCCGCCTGCCGTCGGCGCTGGACAACCGGCCGCTGCGCTTCGAGGAATGGGAGGCGCGCTCGCCACGCAGCATCTATGTCTCCGCCACACCCGGCCCTTACGAGCTGCGCGAGTCCGCCGGCGAGATCGTCGAGCTGGTGGTGCGCCCCACCGGCCTGATCGACCCGGAAGTGGAGATCCGCCCCGTCGGCACGCAGGTGGACGACCTGTTGTCGCAGATCAACGAGCGCGTGTCGTGGGGCGACCGCGTGCTGGTCACCACGCTGACCAAGCGCATGGCCGAGAACCTGACCGAATACCTCGGCGAACACGGCATCAAGGTGCGCTACCTGCACTCTGACGTCGATACGGTCGAACGCGTGGAGATCATCCGCGACCTGCGGCTGGGCAAGTTCGACGTGCTGGTGGGCATCAACCTGCTGCGCGAAGGCCTGGACATGCCGGAGGTATCGCTGGTGGCGATTCTCGACGCCGACAAGGAGGGCTTCCTGCGCTCGACCGGCTCGCTGATCCAGACGATCGGCCGCGCCGCGCGCAACCTGCGCGGCAAGGCCATCCTGTATGCCGACAAGATCACCCGGTCCATGCAGGCGGCGATGGACGAAACGGCCCGCCGTCGCGAGAAGCAGGTGGAGTACAACCTGGAGCACGGCATCACGCCGAAGTCCGTGGCCCGTCCCATCGTGGATATCCTGGAGGGCGCCCGCAGCGAAGCGACCAGCGAGGGCAAGTCCGGGCGGGGCAAGTCGCGTCGGGTGGCCGAGGAGCCGGCCGAGTACGGTGTGATGGATCCCGCCCAGGCGGTGGCCCGCATCAAGGCGCTGGAGCAGCAGATGTACCAGCACGCGCGCGACCTGGAATTCGAGGACGCCGCGCGCCTGCGCGACCAGATCCAGCGGCTGAAGGAAGCCAGCCTGGGCGGCTGATACGCCGGATTGCATGCCCCGGTTGTCGGCGACCCTCCTTCCGGGCTAGAATTCGCGCCCCTGCAAAGGGCAGACCGGGCGGTTAGCTCAGCGGTAGAGCACTACCTTGACATGGTAGGGGTCACAGGTTCGAACCCTGTACCGCCCACCACGCTTCCACAGCGTGGATTCCGGACTTCTGGGGCCAGCCCGATGCGCCATCTTCCTCACGAGGTGGTCCGCGGCAACGCCGGCCGAGCGTGCGACATGAGCACTACCACCGCCTGAATCTGGTACTGCCCGAGGCACTGCATCCCGTAGGCGCCCTCGTGGCGCTTTTTTGTTGGCCGCAGGACGGCGAGGGAATCGGGAATGGGGAGTAGGGAATCGTCGCAACCACCGCGCTGGGTCCCGATGCTCCCCTTGAATCCCGCCCGCTTTTGCCGCCGCCGATTCCCCACTCCCGATTCTCCATTCCCGGCCCTTACATGATCACCATCACGCTCCCCGACGGCAGCCGCCGCGAGTTCGACAATCCTGTCTCCGTCATGGAGGTCGCGCAGTCCATCGGCGCCGGCCTGGCCAAGGCCACCGTGGCCGGCGCGGTCGACGGCGTGCTGGTCGACGCCAGCGACGTCATCGACCACGACGCGTCGCTGCGCATCATCACGCCGAAGGACGAGGAGGGCGTTGAGATCATCCGCCACTCCTGCGCCCACCTGGTCGGCCATGCGGTGAAGCAGCTGTACCCGGACGTGAAGATGGTCATCGGCCCGGTCATCGCCGAAGGCTTCTATTACGACATCTACAGCGAACGCCCGTTCACGCCCGAGGACCTGGCGGCGATCGAACAGCGCATGCAGGAACTGATCTCGCAGGACTACGACGTCATCAAGAAGATGACGCCGCGCGCCGAGGTCGTGGACGTGTTCAAGGCCCGCGGCGAGGACTACAAGCTGCGCCTGATCGACGACATGGGTCCCGAAGTTACCGCGATGGGCCTGTACTACCACCAGGAATACGTGGATATGTGCCGCGGCCCGCACGTGCCGAACACGCGTTTCCTGAAGGCGTTCAAGCTGACGCGCATCTCCGGCGCCTACTGGCGCGGCGACGCCAAGAATGAGCAGCTGCAGCGCATCTACGGCACCGCCTGGGCCGACAAGAAGCAGCTTGAGGCCTACATCCAGCGCATCGAGGAAGCCGAGAAGCGCGACCACCGCAAGATCGGCAAGCAGCAGGAGCTGTTCCACCTGCAGGAAGAGGCGCCGGGCCTGGTGTTCTGGCACCCGAAGGGCTGGGCCATCTGGCAAGTGGTCGAGCAGTACATGCGCAAGGTCTACCGCGACAGCGGCTACCAGGAGGTGCGCTGCCCGCAGATTCTCGACGTCGCCCTGTGGAAGAAGTCCGGCCACTGGGACAACTACAAGGAAAACATGTTCTTCAGCGAGTCGGAGAACCGCACCTACGCGGTCAAGCCGATGAACTGCCCGGGCCACGTGCAGGTGTTCAACCAGGGCCTGCACAGCTACCGCGACCTGCCGATCCGCTACGGCGAATTCGGCGCCTGCCACCGCAACGAGCCGTCGGGTGCGCTGCACGGCATCCTGCGCGTGCGCGGCTTCACCCAGGACGACGGCCACATCTTCTGCACGGAAGACCAGATCGAGGCCGAGGTCACCGCGTTCCACCAGCAGGCGCTGAAGGTCTATTCGGACTTCGGCTTCGAGGACATCCAGATCAAGATCGCCCTGCGCCCGGAATCGCGCCTGGGCGACGACGCCACCTGGGACAAGGCCGAGGCCGCCCTGCGCGCCGCGCTGCGCAGCTGCGGGGTGGAGTGGCAGGAACTGCCGGGCGAGGGCGCCTTCTATGGTCCCAAGATCGAGTACCACCTGAAGGACGCCATCGGCCGGACCTGGCAGCTGGGCACCATGCAGGTCGATTTCATGATGCCGGGCCGCCTGGGCGCCGAGTACGTGGACGAGAACAGCCAGCGCCAGCACCCGGTCATGCTGCACCGGGCCATCGTGGGCTCGATGGAGCGGTTCATCGGCATCCTGATCGAGCACCACGCTGGTGCATTCCCGTCCTGGCTGGCCCCCCAGCAGGCGGTGGTGATGAATATCACCGACGCCCAGGCCGATTATGTGGCCGAGGTCCGGAAAACCCTTGCAAATCAAGGCTTCCGGGTGGCGGCGGATTTGCGGAACGAGAAGATCGGCTATAAGATTCGCGAGCACACGCTGCAGCGGGTGCCTTACCTGCTGGTGGTCGGCGACCGCGAGAAGGACAATGGCGCCATCGCCGTGCGTACGCGTTCAGGGGAAGATCTTGGCAGCATGTCCGTTGCCGCCTTTGCCGAACGTTTGCGGAACGAGCACGCTGCACACTAAGTTCCGGCCCCTGGTCGACCGGTACAACCCTCCCTGGAGACTGCAACATCAGCACCCCTGACAACAAGCAAAACCGCAAGAACCACGAAATCCGCGTGCCGCGGGTGCGCGTGATCGGTTCCGATGGCGAGATGATCGGCGTGCTTTCGCGCGACGAAGCCCTGGCCAAGGCGGAGGACGAAGGTCTGGATCTCGTCGAGATCCAGCCCAACGCCGAGCCGCCCGTCTGCAAGATCATGGACTTCGGCAAGTTCAAGTTCGAAATGCAGAAGAAGGCCAACGAGGCCAAGAAGAAGCAGAAGCAGGTCGAGATCAAGGAACTCAAGTTTCGCCCGGTCACCGACGAGGGCGACTACCAGATCAAGATGCGCAACATCCGCCGCTTCCTGGAAGAGGGCGACAAGGTCAAGGTCAACATCCGCTTCCGTGGCCGCGAGATGAGCCATCAGGAGCTGGGTCGCGAGATGGCCGCGCGCATCGAGGCCGAGCTGGGCGACGAGATCGTCATCGAGTCCCGTCCGCGCCTGGAAGGCCGCCAGATGGTCATGATGATCGCCCCCAAAAAGAAGTGATGTCGGCGGCGGAGCCGCCGACATCACCCGTTCCCCTCGCCCCGCATGCGGGGAGAGGGCAAAGGGTGAGGGGAAGGCGCCGCAAGGCGCCTTTCGCTTTTGGCGCCCTCCGGTTCCCTCGCTAAGTAGCCGGATTTGCAAGAGAAAACGCCAGCGGGCATAATACGCGGCCCGGTACGCCGGGAGGCTGCTCGCAGCCGATGGACCCGTCGCAGGTTCCGTTCTGGAATCAACGACTTACAAGCCGATATGGGCATGGATGGAAAGAGTGGCCTTTCAATCTTCGCGGCGAAGCCGCAAAGCATTGAAAGGGCGCCGCCCGGATCAGTGACATAAACCCGTCAAGGACATAGCAATGCCCAAGATCAAGACCCACCGGGCGGCGGCGAAGCGTTTCCGCAAGACCGCCTCCGGCAAGTTCAAGGCTGGCCACGCCAACCGTAGCCACATCCTCACCAAGAAAGCGACCAAGCGTAAGCGCGGCCTTCGTGCGACGAACATCATTCGCGCCGAAGACAGCGGCCGTCTGAACCGCATGCTTCCCTACCTCTGAGGACTGAGACATGGCACGAGTTAAGCGTGGCGTGATGGCGCGTCGCCGTCACAAGAAGATCCTCACCCTGGCCAAGGGTTACTACAACGCGCGCCGCAAGGTGTTCCGCGTCGCCAAGCAGGCGGTCATCAAGGCGCAGCAGTACGCCTACATCGGCCGCAAGCAGAAGAAGCGCAACTTCCGTTCGCTGTGGATCACGCGTATCAACGCGGCGGCGCGCATCAACGGCCTGAGCTACAGCCGTTTCATGAACGGTCTGCTGAAGGCTGGCATCACCCTGGACCGCAAGGTGCTGGCGGACATCGCCGTGCACGATGCGGCCGGTTTTGCGGCCCTGGCTGAAAAGGCGAAGGGCGCACTCGCGGCGTAAGCCGCGTCTCCACCGTACAGCACTCCGGCAGTCCATCGCCGGGAACACGTGGGGAAGGGCGCGAGTCCTTCCCCATTGTTTTTTGTGGGTTGCCGTCATTTCGGCGAAAGCCGGAATCCATCTTGATCTTCGCGCGCAAGGCCGCCAGACGCGAAGCGGATGCAACGGCAGAATGGATCCCGGCTTTCGCCGGGATGACGACACGAGGCCCGATCAAGAAATGAGCGAAATCGAATCCCTGTCCACCCAGGCACTGGCCGACATCGCCGCCGCGCAGTCGCCCGAGGTGGTGGAACAACTGCGCGTCGCCCTGCTCGGCAAGAGCGGCAGCATCACCACGCAGCTGAAGCAATTGGGTGCATTGCCTGCCGACCAGCGCAAGGCGGCCGGCGAAGCCATCAACCGCGCGCGCGATGCGATCGGTGAGGCCTTGTCGATGCGCAAGTCCGTGCTGGAGGACGCCGCGCTCGACGCGCGCCTGGCCGGCGAGACCATCGACGTGACGCTGCCCGGCCGATATGGCGCGCGCGGCGGCCTGCATCCGATCAGCCGCACGCTCGAACGTATCGCCGACATCTTCGGTCGCCTGGGCTACGAACTGGCCGACGGTCCGGAAATCGAGGACGACCAGCACAATTTCGAGGCGCTGAACTTCCCGCCGCACCATCCGGCGCGCGCCATGCACGACACGTTCTACTTCGGCGACGGCCGGCTGCTGCGCACGCACACCTCGGGTGTGCAGGTGCGCTACATGGACACGCACCAGCCGCCGCTGCGCATGATCGCCGCCGGCAAGGTCTACCGCAGCGACAGCGATCAGACGCATTCGCCGATGTTCCACCAGGTGGAAGGCCTGCTGGTGGACGAGCACTCGACCTTCGCCGATCTCAAGGGCACGCTGGCCGAATTCGTTCGTGCGTTCTTCGAGCGCGACTTCGAGATGCGTTTCCGTCCCAGCTACTTCCCGTTCGTCGAGCCCGGCGCCGAAGTCGACATCGCCTGGCAGCAACCCGATGGCAGCACGCGCTGGCTGGAAGTGCTGGGCTGCGGCATGGTGCACCCGAACGTGCTGCGCAACTGCGGCATCGATCCGGAGCGCTATACCGGCTTCGCTTTCGGCCTCGGCGTGGAGCGCTTCGCGATGCTGCGCTACGGCGTCAACGACCTGCGCGCGTTCTTCGAGAACGACGTGCGGTTCCTGAAGCAGTTCGCGTAAGCGACCTTCGACGCGGCGCCTTTCCGGCATCACGACATCCGACACATGGCAATGGCGGGCCGGGCCCGCCCTACGGTAACGAGACGATGAAATTCTCCGAAAACTGGCTGCGCAGCCACGTCCCCACCCAGGCTTCCCGCGATGAGTTGTCCGCGACGTTGACCGCCATCGGCCTGGAGGTCGAAGACGTCACGGCGCTGGGCGATGGCCTGGCGAACGTGGTGGTGGCGCGTATCGTCGAGTGCGCCAAGCATCCCGAGGCCGATCGCCTGCAGGTCTGTCAGGTGGATGCCGGACAGGGCACCCTGCTGCAGATCGTCTGCGGCGCGCCGAACGCGCGTCCGGGCCTGCTGGCGCCGCTGGCGATGGTCGGCGCGAACGTCGGGGGCATCGCCATCAAGGCGGCGAAGCTGCGCGGCGTGGAATCCAACGGCATGCTGTGCTCGGCCAAGGAGCTCGGCATCGATGCCGATGCCTCCGGGCTGCTGGAACTGCCGGCGAATGCGCCGGTCGGTACGGCGATCGGCGACTATCTGGGTCTGCCGGACGCCAGCATCGAGATCAAGCTGACGCCGAACCGCGCCGACTGCTTCAGCGTGCGCGGCATCGCCTACGACGTCGCCGCCTCGCTGGGCAGCGAAGTCAAGCCTTTCGACACCACGCCCGTGCCGGCGCAGAGCCCGTCCGTACTGAGCATCGAGCTGGAGGCGGGCGAGCGCGTACCCCGCTTCGCCGGTCGCGTGATCGAAGGCGTCGACGCCACTGCGCCGTCACCGGTATGGATGACCGAGCGCCTGCGCCGCAGTGGCGTGCGTCCGATCAGCTTCCTGGTCGACGTCACCCAGTACGTGATGCTGGAGCTGGGGCAGCCCATGCATGCCTTCGACAAGGACACGCTGGAGGGCGGCATTGTCGTGCGCCCCGCGCGCAAGGACGAGACGGTGGCGTTGCTGGATGGCCGCACCGTGACGCTCGATGACGAGTTCCTGGTGGTCACCGATGGTTGCGGCGGCCGCGCTGCGCGTGCCGTTGCGCTGGGCGGGATCATGGGGGGGCTCGACACCAAGGTTACCGACACGACCCGCAACGTGTTCCTGGAAGCCGCGCACTGGATTCCGTCGGCCATCATCGGTCGCAGCCGCAAGCTCGGCCTGCATACGGACGCTGGCCATCGCTTCGAGCGTGGCGTCGATCCGGAACTGCCGCGCATCGCGGTGGAATACGCCACCCGCCTGATCCTCGAGATCGCGGGAGGCACGCCCGGCCCGACGACGGTGGTCGAGCATGCGGAGCATCTGCCCAAGCCGAGCGCCATCCTGCTGCGGCGCGCGCGCATCGCCCGCGTGCTGGGCGTCGATATCCCGGATGCGGAAGTCGAACGCATCCTGCGCGCGCTCGGCCTGCAGGCGGCCGCGGTTGCCGAGGGCTGGAGCGTGGTCGCGCCGAGCCGGCGCTTCGACATCGCCATCGAGGAAGACCTGATCGAGGAACTTGCGCGCATCCACGGCTACGACCGCGTGCAGACCACGCTGCCGGGTGGAGCCACCCGTGTCGCGGCACCGAGCGAAACGCGGGTCGAGGACGGCGTGGTGCGCCGGCAACTGGCGGCACGCGATTACTTCGAGACGGTGAACTTCGCCTTCGTCGACGCGCACTGGCTGGCGCAGTGGGGGGCTGACGAAGGGGCCGTACCGCTGGCGAATCCGCTCAGCGCCGAACTGGCGATCATGCGCACCCGCCTGCTGCCCGGCGTGGTGGCGGCGTTGCAGCGCAATGCGGCGCGCCAGGCCGGGCGCGTGCGCCTGTTCGAGATCGGCAACGTGTTCCAGGCACCGGCGCAGCCTGGCGATGCGCCGGTCGAATCGCTGCGCATCGCCGCCGCGATCACTGGCGATGCCGCGGCCGAGCAATGGGGTGTGCCCGCGCGCAAGGCCGACTTCCACGACCTCAAGGGCGACCTGGAGAGTGTGGCTGCCCTGGCGGGTGCGACGCTCGAGTTCCGTCCTTCGCAGGCGGCGCACGGCCATCCGGGCCGTTCCGCTGATATCTACCGTGACGGCGCCCGCATCGGCTGGATCGGCCAGCTGCATCCTCGCCTGCAGCGCCAGCTGGACCTGGACGCCGACGTGGTCGCGTTCGAACTGGACCTGGCGCCGCTGACCGTCCGCGCGCTGCCGCGTGCGGCGGAGCTGTCGCGGTATCCGTCCGTCCGTCGGGACCTCGCGTTCGTCGTGGCCGAGGACGTGTCGTGGGCCCAGCTCGCGGCGACGGTCAGGCGCGCCGCCGGCCCGCTGCTGCGCGACGTCCAGCTCTTCGACCGCTACGTCGGGCAGGGGGTCGAATCGGGTCAAAAGAGTCTCGCTATGGGCTTGATTTTGCAGGACAACTCACGCACTCTCACCGAAGGCGACGTGGCGCAGGTAGTGGCGACTGTCGTGGCCGCGATCGACGAAGCGCACGGCGCGAAGATCCGCGGATGAATGATATGAAGGCAGTGGCGAGGCCGGCGACGGCCGCAATGGGGACGCAGTAATCCATGGCATTGACGAAGGCGGAGATGGCTGAGCGTCTGTTCGACGAGGTCGGCCTGAACAAGCGCGAGGCGAAGGAATTCGTCGATGCGTACTTCGACGTGCTGCGCGAGGCCCTGGAGCAGGGCCGGCAGGTGAAGCTGTCGGGGTTCGGCAACTTCGACCTGCGCCGCAAGAACCAGCGCCCGGGCCGCAATCCGAAGACCGGCGAGGAGATCCCGATCTCGGCACGGACGGTGGTGACCTTCAGGCCAGGCCAGAAACTCAAGGAGCGGGTGGAAACGTATGCTGGATCCGGGCAGTAACCGCGAGCTTCCGCCGATTCCGGCCAAGCGCTACTTCACCATCGGTGAGGTGAGCGAGCTGTGCGACGTCAAGCCGCACGTGCTGCGGTACTGGGAGACCGAGTTCCCCAGCCTGGAACCGGCCAAGCGTCGCGGCAACCGTCGCTACTACCAGCGCCACGACGTGCTGATGGTGCGCCAGATCCGCGGCCTGCTGTACGAACAGGGCTACACCATCGGCGGTGCGCGCCTGCGTCTGGAAGGCGAGGGCGCCAAGCAGGAGTCCGCCATGAGCGCGCAGATCGTGCGCCAGGTGCGGATGGAGCTGGAAGAAATCCTGCAGTTGCTCCGCCGGTGAGGCTCGACGGCGCTCCCGCTGGGAGTCGCCGAGGAATTCCGGCTATAATGCGCGGCCCGTCGCAAGGCGGGCCGATCCGCGAGATTCGGGGCGTAGCGCAGCCTGGTAGCGCATCTGCCTGGGGGGCAGAGGGTCGTCGGTTCAAATCCGGCCGTCCCGACCAATCGCGGTTCGACATCAAGCCTGCGCCGATGCGTGGGCTTTTTTGTGCCCGTCGTTCGCCGCGGGCGAGGACGGTTCACCACCACCGGCTGCAGGATCGTCCATGACTTCGATGACCGACGCGTTGATCCGCGACCTGCAACTGACGCCGCACCCGGAAGGCGGCTACTTCCGGCGCGTCTACGAGTCGGCCAAGCGCACCGAGGTCAACGGCATCGAGCGTCCCGCACTGACGGCGATCAAGTTCCTGCTGCCGGAAGGCGTGGTGACCCGCTGGCATCGCGTCGACGCGACCGAGGTCTGGGACTGGCATGACGGCAGTGCCATGGAACTGTCGATGTTCGATCCCGACCAGCGCACGCTGACCCGCGTGCAACTGGACACGTCCGCGCGTGGCGGACAGTCGAACCAGGTCGTGCCGGCGGGCGTCTGGCAGAGCGCGCGCTCATTGGGCGAGTTCACCCTGGTGGACTGCTCGGTGTCCCCGGGCTTCAGCTGGCAGGGATTCGAGCTGATGCAGAGCGGCAGCGACGTCGCGCGCACCTTGCGCGAAGCGGGCGGCAAGGTCGCCTGAACGGATCCCCCATCGGCTGTGCCGCAGTGCGTACCACGGCCGCCTTGCACGGGCACACTCGCGGCTCTTCCGTCTGGAGTCGCCGGAATGCGTTTGCCGTTCTACGGAATGCTGTGGCTGTCGTTGCTGGCCTGGTCAGCGCCTGCGGATGCGCAGGAGGCGCCGGAGAACGCATCGGCGCTTGCGGCAAAAGACGGCGTGATCGACATGGATGCGGTCGTCGTCGCCGGCGTACAGCCGGGTCCGGGCTTGTGGAAGGTGCGGCGGGGCGATCATCTGCTTTACATCCTGGGTACCCAGTCGCCGCTGCCGAAGAACATCACGTGGCGGTCGGACGAGGTCGATCAGGTGCTGCAGCTTGCCGATGAGGTCCTCGCATCCCCGGGGATCACGGTCGATGCCGATGTCGGCTTCTTTCGCGGGCTGACCCTGCTTCCATCGGCACTGAAGGCATCGAAGAACCCGGACGGACAGAAGCTGCAGGAGGTACTGCCGGCGGATCTCTATGCCCGCTGGAGCGTGCTGAAGCAGCAGTACGCGCGGCGCGACGGAGGGATCGAGAAGAAGCGTCCCCTGATCGCCGCCTACCAGCTTTATACCGAAGCGCTCTCTGATTCCGGCCTGCGCGAAGGGGGGGTCATCGATCCCGTCATCGACGCGGTACTGAAGCAGCGCAAGATGAAGCGCACGCCGACGCTGCTGAAGATCAAGCTGGAGGATCCGCGCGCGGCGCTGGCGGATTTCCGCAAGGAAAGCCTCAAGCCCGAAGACCTCGTCTGCTTCAGCAAGACGCTCGATGTCATTGAGCGCGACCTGCCGCAGGTCGCGGCGCGCGCTAACGCGTGGGCGGTCGGCGACTGGCCGGCGCTGCGATCCGGCGCCCGCCAGGATTGGCAGCAGGCTTGCGCCACGGCCTGGTTCAACACCGAGACGGCACGCAAGCGCGGCATCTCCGATATCGAGTCGCGCATGCAGGCGCGCTGGATGGAGGTCGTCGAAGGTGCGTTGCAGAAGAACCGGATCACCTTCGCCACGCTGCCGGTCTGGCAGCTGGTCAAGCCGGATGGCTACCTGGCCGCGTTGCAGGCCAAGGGATACGAGATCGAAGCGCCGGAGTGATCCGGCGCCGCACTTGCCGACTCAGCCCGCCGCGGTCAGCGGCGGCTGCGTAGCGCCCAGTGCAGGCCAGCGCTTCAGCACGCTGGCACGGATGCCGGCCGCATCGATGCCCGCTTCGGCCAGCAGGTCTTCGCGGCTGGCGTGATGCTGGAATTCGTCCGGCAGGCCAAGGTGCAGCACGGGTAGCGATATGCCCTCGGCATTGAGCAGTTCGGCCACGCCGGAACCCGCACCGCCCATCACCACGTTGTCCTCGATGGTGACGAAGCCTTGATGCGTCTTCGCCAGGTCGAGCAGCAGTTCGCGGTCCAGCGGCTTCACGAAGCGCATGTTCACCACGCTCAGGCCCAGCTCGCGCCCCACCTGTTCGGCGGCCGCGACGGTGGAGCCGAACGCGAGCAGCGCGACGCGGTTGCCGCGCACGCGCAGGTCCGCCTTGCCGATGGGCAGGGTATCCAGCGTCGTCTGCAGCGCCACGCCGGGGCCGGTGCCGCGCGGGTAACGCACCGCGGCCGGGCCATCGAAGTGGTAGCCGGTGCTCAGCATCTGCCGGCATTCGTTTTCATCGGCCGGTGCCATCACCACCATGTGCGGCACGCAGCGCAGATAGCTCAGGTCCAGGTTGCCAGCGTGCGTGGCGCCATCCGGGCCGACCACGCCGCCGCGGTCGATGGCGAACAGCACATCGAGTTTCTGGATGGCGACGTCGTGCACTAGCTGGTCGTAGCCGCGCTGCAGGAAGGTCGAATAGATCGCCACCACCGGTTTGCTGCCTTCGCAGGCCATGCCCGCCGCCAGCGTCACCGCATGCTGCTCGGCGATGGCCACATCGAAGTAGCGCTCCGGATATTCCTTGCTGAAACGCACCAGGCCGGAGCCCTCGCGCATCGCTGGCGTGATGCCCAGCAGTTTCGGTTCGGCGGCGGCCATGTCGCACAGCCAGTCGCTGAAGATGTCGGTGTAGGTCGGCTTCTTGGCGCCGCCCTTGCTGACCAGGCCCTTCTCCGGATCGAACGGACCGACGGCGTGGTAGCCGATCTGGTCGCCCTCGGCCAACTCGTAGCCCTTGCCCTTGGTGGTCAGGATGTGGAGCAACTGCGGGCCCTTCAGGGTCTTCAGCGTCTTCAGCGCGCCAACCAGCGCCTCGACATCGTGGCCGTCGATCGGACCGGTGTAGTGGAAGCCCATCTGTTCGAACAGCGTGGAGGGAACGAACATGCCCTTCCAGTGTTCTTCCCAGCGTCGCATGAAGCGCGCCGGTGGCTTCTTCTTGTCGCCCAGCAGTTTCTTGCCGCCCTCGCGCAAGGCGTTGAGCGTGCGGCTGCTGCTCAGCCGGCCCAGCATCTTGGTGAGGCCGCCGACGTTCTCGGAGATCGACATCTGGTTGTCGTTGAGGATCACCAGCAGGTTCGGCTCCGGCTCCATGCCGCCGGCATGGTTGAGCGCTTCGAACGCCATGCCGGCCGTCATCGCGCCATCGCCGATGACGGCGACCACCTTGCGGTCGTCGCCCTGCTGCTGCAGTGCGATGGCCATGCCGAGCGCCGCGGAGATCGAGGTGGACGAGTGGCCGACGCCGAAGGTGTCGTACTCGCTTTCCTCGCGCTTCGGGAACGGCGCCACGCCGTCCTTCTGCTTCACCGTGTGGATGGTGTCGCGGCGACCGGTCAGGATCTTGTGCGGGTAGGTCTGGTGGCCGACGTCCCACACCAGGCGGTCGCGCGGGGTGTCGAACAGGTAGTGCAGCGCCACCGTCAGTTCGATCACGCCCAGGCCCGCGCCGAAATGTCCGCCGCTCCTGCCGACCGACTCGATCAGGTAGCCCCGCAGTTCCTCGGCGATGGCGGGCAGTTCGGACTCGTCGAACTGGCGCAGGTCGGCCGGGACGTGGATGCGGGAAAGACGGGGATAGCGGTCGGGGGCGATCATCGGCAGCAGGCTGGTTCTGAGCCGGTATTGTCCCCCCCGGATGTGAAGTGGGGCAAGCAAACACGTGAAGCCGGCGTGGACCCGGCCCGGGTGGTTCAGGAAGGTTCTCGCGGCGTCGTGACGCTCAGGCAGACAGCTTGGACTTCCTGGGCAACTGGGCCTTCAGGAAGGCCATCTGGTCGGCCAGGGTGAGCGGGCGCGCTTGCGATCTGCCAGTGGCAGATCGCGCGTCAGCGAACGCACGCGCGCAAGTGCGGGCGGGGCATCCTGGCAATGAATCACGCCGAGAGCTTCGACTTCTTCGGCAGTTGGGCCTTCAGGAACGCCATCTGGTCGGCCAGGGTGAGCGGGCGCGCTTGCGATCTGCCAGTGGCAGATCGCGCGTCAGCGAACGCCCGCGCGCAAGCGCGGGCGGGGCGTCCTGGCAATGAATCACGCCGAGAGCTTCGACTTCTTCGGCAGTTGGGCCTTCAGGAACGCCATCTGGTCGGCCAGGATGTTGCGGTTGGACAGGATCAGGTGCTCGATCCAGCTCGGCCGGTACGGCACGGCAAGCAGCGGCATGTGGGCCTGCTGCGGGGTGCGGTTGCTCTTGCGCGAGTTGCAGTGGAAGCACGCGGTCACCACGTTTTCCCAGATGTCCTTGCCGCCCTTGGACAGCGGCAGCACGTGGTCGCGGGTCAGGTGTGGGCGGGAGTATTCGTGCCCGCAGTACAGGCACAGGTGGGCGTCGCGGGCGAACAGGGCGGTGTTGGTGAGCGTCGGGGTGGGCGAGAGGGCATGCGCACGCGCGTGGCCGCGCGAGGCCACGATGGGATGCAGCTCGATCAGGCTCTGCTCGCCGGTCAGGCGGGAGACGCCGCCATGCACGTGCAGGCAGGGGTCGCCCAGCGTCCAGGCGACCGCGCCGCGCGCGTACAGGCAGGTCGCGTCCTGCCAGTTGATCCAGTCGAGCACGCGCCCATGCGCATCGAGCGACAACAGTCGCAGGGCGGCGGGGTGGGGGCGGGGGGACGACGGCGACGGGACCGGCGAGGAAAGGGAACCGGTCTGGACCAGGTGAAGCTGAGCGCTGTCTGCTTCCATGGAGAAGCAGGTTATACCCAAATGTTGACGAAATGTGTATCCGGCGCGGCTTTTGTCCGGAGGAGCGCGATACCCGCGCTCCTCCGATACCGGGTCAATCGCCGAAACGCGCGTCGTCCATCGCCATCAGCGTGTCCGCGCCGGACTCGATGGCGGCGGCATGGGACAGCGTGCGGGGCAGGATGCGGGCGAAGTAGAAGCGCGCGGTCTCGCGCTTGGCCTGCTTGAAGGCATCGCCATGCGGGGACGCGGCTGCGGCCGCGACACTGCGCGCCCACCAGTAGGCCAGCACCACGTAGCCCGAATAGAACAGGTAGTCCGTGCTTGCCGCGCCGATTTCCTCTGGATTCGCCGCCGCGCGCTGCAGGATGTTCTTCGTCAGTCCCGCCCATTCGGCGGCCTTCTGCTGCAGCGGATCGATGAACTCGGTCAGCGACGCATCGTCCTTGTGCTGCTGGACGAAGGCGTGCACGTCGGCGAGGAACAGCTTCAGGCCGGCAGCCTGCGTTGCTGCGGTTTTGCGACCCATCAGGTCGAGTGCCTGGATGCCGGTGGTGCCTTCGTACAGCGTGGTGATACGGGCATCGCGCGCCAGCTGTTCCATGCCGTGTTCGTGGATGTAGCCGTGGCCACCGAAGCACTGCAGCGCGTGGTAGGTGTTCTCGATGCCCCATTCGGTCTGGCAGGCCTTCGAGATCGGCGTGAGGAAACTCACCAGCGTGTCGGCGCGTTCGCGTTCCGTCGGATTTTCCGCGTGGTTGGCGATGTCGATCAGCGTGCCGGCATGCAGGGCGAGCAGGCGGCTGCCTTCCACCAGCGACTTCACCGTCAGCAGCATGCGCCTTACGTCCGGGTGGACGAGGATGGGATCGGCCGGCTTGTCGGGAAACTTCGCGCCGCTGAGCGAGCGTGTTTGCAAACGCTCGCGCGCGTAGCGCAGTGCGTTCTGGTACGCGCGTTCGCTCAGGCCGATACCCTGCAATCCGACGCCGAGGCGCGCCGTGTTCATCATGGTGAACATCGCCTGCAGGCCCTTGTGCGGCTGGCCGACCAGATAGCCTTGCGCGCCGTCGAAATTCATCACGCAGGTAACGGACGCCTTGATGCCCATCTTGTGTTCGATCGAGCCGCACGACAGCGCGTTGCGCTCGCCAACCGTGCCGTCGCGCGCCACCTTGAATTTCGGCGTGACGAACAGCGAGATGCCCTTCGCGCCCGGCGGCGCGTCCGGCAGCTTGGCCAGTACCAGATGCACGATGTTGTCGGTCAGGTCGTGCTCGCCCGCCGTGATGAAGATCTTGGTGCCGGTGATGGCGTAGCTGCCATCGGCGTTCGGTTCGGCCTTGGTCTTCAGCAGACCGAGGTCGGTACCGCAGTGTGGTTCGGTCAGGCACATCGTGCCGGTCCAACGGCCTTCGACGAGCGGCTTGAGGAAGATCTCCTGCTGCCACGCCTCGCCGTGGTGCTTGAGCGCTTCCACTGCGCCGTGCGACAGCAGCGGGAAGTTGCCCCAGGCCAGGTTGCTGGCGTTGACCAGCTCATTGAGCGGCACGCCCATCGTGTGCGGCAGGCCCTGGCCGCCCAACTCGGGCGAGGCCGTCAGCCCGGTCCAGCCGCCTTCCACGAACTGCGCGTACGCCGCCTTGAAGCCCGGCGGTGTGGTGACCTCGCCGGTGGCCTTGTCGAGCTGGCTGCCGATCTCGTCGCCCACGCTGTTCAGGGGGGCGAGCACGGTTTCGGTGAAGCGCGCCGCCTCGTCCAGCACGGCATCGAGGATGTCGCGGGTGGCGTCGGTGTAGCCGAGGCGCTGGAACAGCGGTTCGACGCCCAGCACGTCATACAGGGCGAAGCGGAGATCGGTCAGGGGAGCTTTATAGGACGCGGGCATGCGGGTTCTCGGAATCGCGGATGTGGGAAAGGCCGCGCTCAGCGCAGCACGCCGTCCAGGCCGGGGACGGGATTGAGGGTGCTGCGGGTATCGATGTCGAAGCTGCGCTGCTTGGCTTCGTCCGGCGTCGCCGCGGCAGTGCCCTTCAAGGTGTAGGGAAGGGTGCGACGGCCGGCGAGTGCGTCCGCCACCCCGATGCGGCCGGCGCTGCTGGGTGCGAAGGTCACGGTGACGACATCCGCGGATTCGGGACCCACCGACAGGCCGGGCGTGGCGCGAAGCTTGCCGGCGTCCTGGTCGCCGACCTGCACGTCGACCTCGACGGTGTCGAAGCGCATCGGGATGCTGCTGTAGTTCTGCAGTCGCAGGTCCACCGCCCATTGGCCGTCGGCCTTCACTGTCAGTTGCTGGACGCTGACGGCCGGGTCGGAGACGCGGCGGACCACGCCATCGCCGCAGCCGCCCAGCAGGGCGGTTGCCGCCAGAAGTGCCAACAGGGAAGTACGTCGCATCATGCCGCGGCTCCATGAGGGAATGCGGCAGGATACTACGGCGTATGGCGGCCGGAATGACAGTCCGGCCGGTCATGGACGGATCAGTCGTGTTGCGCTGCGGCAGGCTTCCACACGAAGGTGGCGACGCTGCGCGCGGGCAGCGTGTAGTCGAACGACCGGTCGCCTTGTCCGACGCTGAAGCGACGGGTCTGCTTCGCCGAGTTCGCGACGAGGAGTACCAGCGAACCGTCATCGGCGTTGAGGAACGCGACGTTGTCCAGGTCGTCCCCGGACTCGCTGGACGCGATCCGGTGCGCGCCCGGTCGCACGAACCGGCTGGCATGCGCCAGCGCGTAGTACTCGTCGGTGCGCGTGATGTCGCCCGTGCGCGAGTCGATGGTCACCACGCCGCGGCAGGTATCGCAGCCGCCGGCGTAGGGGCCGTTCTTCTCGTCCAGTGCCAGGTTCCAGAACAGCGCGCCGCGTGCCCAGTGGCGAGCGCTGCGGATGATGATGTTCTTCATCTGCAACGGCAGGCCGCCGCTGCGCACCGGCTCCCAGTCACCGCCGGAGCACTCGGTCATGTAGGCGTCCTTGTCGGGGAACGCGTCGTGCACGGGCGACTGCGCGGCGACGTCACCGCCATAGCAGTGCCAGGCGACGGCGGCAACATGCGGGTTCGCCTTCGCGTCGCCCAGCACGCCCAGCGGTTCCTGCGGTTTGTCCCAGTTGTGGTCCCAGTCGAAGATCAGCGGACCGTTGCCGCGCGCGGCGATCATCGGACCCAGATGGTCGCCGATCAGCCGCGCACGCGCCGGCGCGTTGAGCCGCATGCCGGGATAGTCCTTGGGCTCGTAATCCGGTTCGTTCTGCACGGTCAGCGCGAAGATCGGGATGCCCTCCGCCGCATACGCATCCACGTACTTCAGCAGGTAGCGCGAGAACGCGTCGTAGTACTGCGGCAGCAGCGTGCCCTGGATCAGGCTGTTGCTGTCCTTCATCCAGCCGGGTGCGCTCCATGGCGAGGCCATGATCTTCAGCTGCGGATTGATCGCCAGCATCGCGCGTGCCACCGGGATCACGTCGCCGCGGTTCTTGTCGATGCTGAAGTGCTCCAGTTCCGGATCAGGCTTGCCATCGGGCGTGTCGGCGAGGCTGTAGTGATAGCGGGAAAAATCCGATGCGCCGATGGTCAGGCGGGAGAAACTCAGGCCCAGGCCATTGCCGTCGCGGCCGAACAGCTCGTTCAGCAATGCCTCGCGTTGCCGAGGATCCAGCGTGTGCTGGATCAGCCATGCCGACGAGTCGGTGAGTGACGCGCCGAAGCCGACGATTTCCTGGAAGCGCTCGCCGTCATCGACCTCGATGCGCGGGGTCGCCAGGACCGCACCGGACTCGAATCGCGCAGGGGTTGACGCGGCGAGGGTGGTCTTGTGGTCGGCCGTCGTGATCCATACGGCGACGTCCTGAGCATGCGCCAGAGGCGTGAGTGCCAGCAGCAGCGGGACGAACAGGTGGCGGAAGCGGAGTCGTAACGGGGCGCATCGGCGCATCGGGATTCCTCATAGGAAAGGGTCTGGATATGACGCGAATTCCTGGTGGAATCCACGCAAAGCGGGTGCTGCAACGCAGCGAAACTTCGTTGTCCGGTCGCCGAACGGCAAGCGAATTCAATGCTGAGTGCGACAACATGTCGCACGCGTTAGGAATTTGTTGACAGTGCATTGGAGCTTCGATATGACAGCGCTGTCAACACGGGTCGGAGAGGGACCACATGAAGTACTCGAATCACATTTCCAGCGCATCGTCGCGTCGCGCGCCTCGCAAGCAGCATCTGGCTGTCGCGTGCTGCATGGCGCTGGCGCTTCCGATGGCCGCAAGCGCCCAGCAGGCTGCGTCCTCGGCCGATCCTTCCGTGGAAACGCTCGACGCCGTCAAGGTCACCGGCATCCGGGCTGCCATTGCCTCGGCAGTGGAGACGAAAAACGAATCCACCTCCATCGTCGAGGCGATCTCCGCCGAGGACATCGGAAAACTGCCGGACATCAGCATCGCCGACTCGATCTCGCGTCTGCCGGGCCTGACCATGCAGCGCGTCGACGGACGCGCGCAGGTGATCCATATCCGCGGCATGTCCGAGCAGTTCGCCGGCACGCTGCTCAATGGTCGCGAACAGGTCACGACCGGCGACAACCGCGGTGTCGAGTTCGACCAGTACCCAGCCGAACTGGTCAGCGGCGTAACCGTGTACAAGACACCGGATGCCTCACTGGTCGGACAGGGCCTGTCCGGTACCGTCAACATGCAGACCGTGCGGCCGCTGGATTTCAGCGAACGCAGGATCGTGTTCAGTGGCCAGGGGGAGTCCAACTCGCTGGGCGACCTGACGGCCGGTGGCGACGACAAGGGCTATCGCGTTTCCGCGTCCTACATCGATCAGTTCGCCAATGACACGGTCGGCCTCGCCATCGGCGTGGCACGCATGAATTCCCCTTTCCAGGAAAAGCATTACAAGTCCTGGTGGTGGGCCAACACCGACATGTGGGGCACGCCGCAGGACGGCAAGCCGGCCGATGCGATCGCTTTGCAGGGAGCCGAGGGCTGGGTCAAGTCGCGCGACATGACGCGCGACGGCGTGATGGCGGTGCTGGAATTCAAGCCCAGCGACACCTGGCACAGCGTGCTGGATGCCTATCACTCCAAGTTCGACCAGGGTGAGTGGATGCGGGGCGTGATGTGGACCAACGATCCGTGGTGGAACGGTGGGGCGGCGGACTACTCCAACGTCGGCACGACGGACTACCACGGCACGCCGGTCGTCACCAGCGGTACCTTGAGCGGTATCCAGCCCCTGGTGCGCAACGACGACAACCGGCGCGAATCGAAGCTCGATTCCTTCGGCTGGAACAACGAATTCAAGTTGGGAGCATGGACCCTGGGAGCCGATGCGAGTTACTCGCGCGCCGAAATCGAAGAGTCCAAGCTGGAGGCCTACGCGGGCATGCTGGGCGGAGTGACGACGGATTTCCGCATCCCGTTGTCGCCGGGTTATGCCCACTATGCGTTGCCCGACATGTCCGATCCAAACGCCGTATACCTGAGCGATCCGCAAAGTTACGGGCGTGAAGCACGCCTCGAGGACTCGCGGCAGAAGGACGAACTGAAGGCCTTCCGGCTCTCGGTCAACCGTGCGGTCGAGTCGTCCGATTTCCTTCGCAGTTGGGATGCGGGCTTCAACTACAGCAAGCGGACCAAGAGCAAGAGCGCTGACGTGTACTTCGGCCTCCTGCGGAATGATCGCGAACCCACCCTGGTCGATCCGTCTCTGCTGCTGGCGCCGACCGATCTCGGCTTCGCAGGAATGGGCCGGGTGCTGACATTCAATCCCCGCGCGCTGCTGTCCCGTTACTACGATGTCGCCCTGAACGAGGACAACAACGACCTGCAGAAGGACGCGATCACCGAAGAGCAGATCAAGACTTTCTATTTCAAGGCCAACCTGGACATGGACATCACGGATGCCGTGCGCCTGCGCGGCAACGCCGGCGTCCAATACATCCGCACCGAGCAGACATCCCAGGGCGTCTATTTCGACCCGACCGGCATGCACATCGGTTCGGCAGGGGCATCGTACGGCGACATCCTGCCCAGCCTGAATCTTGTGCTGGACTTCGGAAACGGCTGGAACGTGCGGTACGGCATGGCCAAGGAACTGATGCGTCCGCGCATCAACGACATGGGCGCCTACGCCAGCGTCGGCCTGTCGGATGGCAGTACTGGTCCCCGCGTGTGGTCCGGCAGCGGCGGCAATCCGTCGCTGGAACCGTATCGCGCCAATGCGATCGACCTCTCGATCGAGAAGTACTTCGGTGTCGCCAGCTACGTGGCACTAGCCGGCTTCTACAAGAACCTCGATTCGTACGTTTATACCCGGAACATTCCTTGGGATTTCTCCGGTTACGATTACACCGGCGCCGCGCCGCCGTCGAACTTGGGCGAATTCTCCACACCGGCCAACGGCACCGGCGGTTACATGCGTGGCGTCGAAGTCAGCACCGCACTCGGTGGCGACCTGATCAATCCGGCGCTGGATGGCTTCGGCCTGCTGGTGAACGCCTCCTACACCGAGTCGTCGATCGATCCGGATGGTCCCGACCAGGGTTCCAGCACCGACACGTTCCCCGGCCTGTCCAAGATCGTCGCCAATGCCACGGTCTACTACGAGAAGCATGGGTTCTCGGCGCGAGTCAGCCAGCGCTATCGCGACAAGTACCGCGGCGAATACAGCAGCCTGTTCGGCCAGCGCGTGTACCGATACACGCTCAGCGAGCGCACCGTCGACCTGCAGCTGGGCTACGACTTCCCGGAATCCAGCCGTCTGTCGGGCCTGTCGCTCCTGCTCCAGGTGAACAACGTCAACAACGAGCCTTTCCGCACGGAAGTCAGCTCCGGCACGCATCCGGACCTGTTCTTCCCCGAGGAGTACACCGAGTACGGCCGCCAGTACCTGCTCGGCTTCCGCTACAAGCTGTGATCGCCGCACGTCATCGATAACCGCAGTACCTGACGGGATGCGGGGCCTGGCCCCGCGTCCCGTCGGACTTTTCGTCCAGGCGCGGATCCTGTCGGGGATGCTGTACGCGCCGCCATTCCGGGAGAAACGAGTGAATCCGATCCGAGTGACCCTGCTGGGGGCCAGTCTTCTGGCGTGCCTGTCGTGTACGGCGCAGAAGGATCCAGAACAGAAACCCGCCAGTGCAACGGCGAACGATGCCGCTGAACTGAAGGACTGGCCTGCGCTGAAAAGCAGCTTCGCCAAGGATCCAGCCATCGAGGCACGCGTGGCGGAGATCCTCGCCAGCATGACGCTGGAACAGAAGATCGGGCAGATGGTACAGCCGGAGATCAAGGCCATCACGCCGGCCGACGTGCGCAAGTACTACATCGGCTCCGTGCTCAACGGTGGCGGCTCCTGGCCGGCGATGAACAAGCACGCCAAGGTCGAAGACTGGGTCAAGCTCGCGGATGCCTACTACGACGCGTCCATGTCCACTGACGCGAAGATCCCGGTGCCGGTGATCTGGGGCACCGACGCCGTACACGGCCACAGCAACGTCTACGGCGCGACTATCTTCCCGCACAACATCGGCCTGGGGGCCGCGCACGACGTCGAACTGATTGAGCGCATCGCCGAAGCCACCGGCCAGTCCACGCGCGCCACCGGCGTCACCTGGACGTTCGCGCCCACCGTCGCCGTTGCACAGGACGCACGCTGGGGCCGCACTTACGAAAGCTATTCCTCGCAGCCGACGCTGATCCGCGAGTACGCAGCCGCCTACGTCAAGGGCATGCAGGGCCTGCTCGACAAGGACGGCAACGTCGTCGCCACCGCCAAGCACTTCATCGGCGATGGTGCCACCGACGGCGGCAAGGACCAGGGCAATGCCACGGTCACGCAGTCGACGATGATCAACGTCCACGGCCAGGGCTACTACGGCGCCATCGAGGCCGGCGTGCAGACGGTCATGGCGTCCTTCAACAGCTGGAACGACGTGGCCGCCGGCAAGGACTACGGCAAGATGCATGGCACACGCGACCTGCTGACGGTCGCGCTGAAGGAGAAGATGGGCTTCGACGGCTTCGTCGTCTCCGACTGGAACGGCATCGGCCAGGTCACTGGCTGCAGCGATGACAGTTGTCCGCAGGCCATCAATGCCGGCATCGACATGGTGATGGTCCCCGACAAGTGGAAGACCTTCATCGGCAACACGATCGCGCAGGTGAAGTCGGGCGAAATCCCGCAGGCGCGCATCGACGATGCCGTCACCCGCATCCTGCGCGTCAAGCTGCGCGCCCGCCTGTGGGAGCACAAGCCGTCGGCCAGCCAGTTCGCCGGCAAGCCGGAATCGCTGGTGCATCGCGATCTCGCGCGTCGTGCTGCACGCGAATCGCTGGTGCTGCTGAAGAACGACGGCGGTGCATTGCCGCTGAAGAAGGGCCAGCGCGTGCTGCTGGTGGGCAAGAGCGCCGACAGCATCTCCAACCAGACCGGCGGCTGGTCGCTGACCTGGCAGGGCACCGACAACACCAACGCGGACTTCCCGAATGCCGACAGCATCGCCGCCGGCCTGCGCGAGCAACTGGGCGAGGCGAATGTGCTGTTGCGCGACAACGCCGAGGGGGTGGATCCGGCCAGCTACGACGTCATCGTCGCTGCCATCGGCGAAACGCCGTATGCGGAAACGAACGGCGACATCGTGCCGTCCGACACGATGGCGCACAGCCGTCGCCATCCGGAAGACCTGGCGACGCTCAAGGCCGCGGCCGCCACCGGCAAGCCGGTGGTCACCGTGTTCCTGTCCGGCCGCGCGCTGTACGCCAACGATCTGATCAACCTGTCCAACAGCTTCGTGGCCGCATGGCTGCCGGGCACGGAGGGCAAGGGCGTCACCGACGTGCTGGTGGCCGGCGCCGATGGCAAGCCGGCGAATGACTTCCGCGGCAAGCTGACGTTCCCATGGCCGGCCGTTGCCTGCCCGAAAGCCGACAGCACGCCGCAATTCGCGCTGGACACCGGCCTGCGTTACGGCGACAGCAGCAAGGTCGGCAAACTGCCGGAAGACAGTGCGGCGAGCTGTGGCGACGCCACGGCGATGGGCGTATTCAACCAGTCCGACGTCGCACCCTTCAGTCTGCAGATGGGCGCAGGCAGCGAAGAGAAGGCGGTGGGTTCGGACATGAACGCCACCCAGCGCTGGCCGCAGGCCAAGCCCGCATTGCAGGTCGCCACCGTGCAGGTCAACACGCAGCAGGATGCCAAGGAAGTGACCTGGCTGGCGCCGGCACGCTTCTTCGCCCGCAATCCGTCGAAGAACAACCTCACCTCGATGGCGACCGCACGCGGTGCCGTGCAGTTCGACGTGATCGTCAGACAGGCGCCGACCAAGCCGGTGCAGTTCACCGTCGGCTGTGGTGCGAACTGTGGCGCCAGCCTTGACCTGACCGCCAGCTTCTCCGGCGCCGCCGTCGGCAAGAAGCAGACGGTGAAGGTGCCGCTGGCGTGCTTCGGCAAGCTGGGGGCCGACCTGAGCGGCGTGGATACGCCTTTCAGCATCACCGCCGACGCGCCGTTCGCTGCGGCCTTCACCAACATCCAGGTGGTGGCCGGTGCGGCCGACGCACCGGATGCGGTGAAGTGCGCGCAATAAGGTGGTCCACCCGGCGCCCCGCAGTTTCCCTGCGGGGCGCTGACGCAGTGCAAGTTGCAATCGCGCGGCGGCTCCGTAGGCTGGCCGTTCCGTCCGGATCCCATACCAGCAGGCATACCAATCCATGACCACCCAACCCACCCGATGGTCGCAGTTCGGCGTGCTGATCACCGTCTTCTTCTTCTGGGGTTTCGTTGCCGCCAGCAACGACATCCTGATCCCGGTGTTCAAGAAAGCCTTCAACCTGACGCAGGCGCAGAGCCAGTACGTCGCCGTCGCGTTCTACGTCGCGTATACCGTCGGCTCGTTGATCTACGTGGCGGTCTCCAAGATCATCGGCCTCGATCTGCTCAACAAGATCGGCTACAAGAACGGCATCTGCCTGGGCCTGGTGATCTCCGCGCTGGGTACGCTGCTGTTCTATCCGGCGGCCAACGCCGGGTCGTTCAACCTGATGCTGTCAGGCCTCTTCATCGTCGGCCTGGGCTTCTCGCTGCAGCAGATCGCGGCCAATCCCCTGGCCATCGTCATCGGTGATCCCAAGACCGGTGCGCAACGGTTGACGCTGGCTGGCGGCATCAACAACTTCGGCACCACCATCGGGCCGTTGCTGGTCAGCGTGGCGATCTTCGGCAGCGTGCTTTCGGGCGGCACCGAAGCGAGTATCGAAAGCGTCAAGACGCCCTACCTGGTGCTGGGCGTGGCGTTCATCCTGGTGGCGATCTTCCTGAAGTTCTCCTCGGTGCCCAACCACATCGACCTGGAGAAGCTGTCGGAGAACGAAGCGCAGGACAGCAGCAAGCTGATCCACAAGAAGTCGGCGCTCGGCTATCCGCAGCTGGTGCTGGGCATGATCGCCATCTTCGTCTACGTCGGCGTGGAGGTGTCCACCATCAGCAATCTGCCGGCCTATCTCGAGTCCCCGGAAGGCCTTGGCCTGGATACCTCGCAGATCGCGCCGTTCGTGTCGCTGTACTGGGCCAGCCTGATGATCGGGCGCTGGGGCGGCGCGGCGGGCGCATTCAACGTCGGCTCCGGTGCCAAGCGCTGGCTGACGCTGTTGCTGCCGTACGTGGCGTTCGGTGTGTTCCTGGCTGTCAACGCGATCATGAAACATGAGGTGTCGCAGTTCTTCGGCTACGCCGCCGTTATCGTGCTGATGATCCTGGCCACGCTGGCCAGCAAGGGCAACCCGGCGCGCATGCTGCTGTATTTCGCTGCCTGCGGCATCGCTGCGCTGCTGATCGGCATGTTCACCACCGGCTGGACCAGCGTGGTGGCCTTCATCAGCGTGGGCCTCTTCTGCAGCACCATGTGGCCGTGCATCTTCGCGCTGGCGATCACCGGCCTGGGCGACAAGACCAACCAGGGCAGCAGCCTGCTGATCATGATGATCATGGGTGGCGGCTTCGTCAGCCTGGCGCAGGGCCTGCTGGCCGACAAGGTCGGCGTGCACTTCAGTTTCATCGTCGGCGTGGCCTGCTTCGCCTATCTGGCGTTCTACGCCATCGCCGCGACGCGCACGCTGCGCAACCAGGGCATCGATCTGGACAAGCTCGCCGCCGGCAGCGGCCACTGAGTGCGGTGCGCGCCGGAGAGAGGCCGGCGCGCATCCCCCAAGCCACCGGGCCACTCTCCGCCCGGTGGCTTTTCTTTTGCCGGAGCTCTTTGCGCCATGCCAGCGAAGGCGCACCATCGCAGCCTGGGTTCATGCACCGGGGGCGGCGATGGTGACGGAGAGGCGTGGTGGAAGGGGCAAGCGCTGGGTGGTCGGATTGCTGCTGGTGCTGTTAACGCTCGCGATCGCGACCTGGGCGGCATTCCGGCTGAGTCCATGGCCGTCCGTCCTGCTGATCCGCTGGACGTTCGACCGGGGTGCCGCCGAGACCTCCGCCGCCCTGCAGAAGCACCTGCCTGCCAGCGTCTCCGAACGGCGGGGGCTGGCCTACGATCCGCGCGATCCGGAGGCGCTGCTGGACGTGTATTACCCGCCGGAGGGGCAGCGCGGCGCGCAGCGGCCGACCACGGTGGTGTGGGTGCATGGCGGCGGCTTCGTGTCCGGTCGCCGCGACGATGTCGCCAACTACCTGCATGTGCTCGCCGCGCGCGGCTTCGTGGTGGTCAACGTGGACTACCGCATCTCACCCGGCGCGACGTGGCCGACGCCGGCGCGTCAGCTCAATGCGGCGCTTGCCTACCTGCAGGCGCATGCGGACGAACTGGATATCGATGCGACGCGCATCGTGCTGGCGGGCGATTCGGCGGGCGCGCAGATCGCGGCCGAGGTCGCCAACCTCACCACCTCACCGGTCCATGCACGGCACATGGGCATCGTGCCCGCACTGAAGCCCACGCAACTCGTGGGCACGTTGCTGTTCTGCGGTCCTTACGACGCGGCGCTGGTGGACTGGGACAGCGCGTTCGCCGGCTTCATGCGTACCGTGCTGTGGTCCTATTTCGGCGAGAAGGACTTCATGGCCGATCCGCGCGTCGATACCTTCTCCGTGCTGCGCCACGTCACGCCGTCATTCCCGCCTTCCTTCATCAGTGCCGGCAACGCCGATCCTTTGGAGCCGCATTCGCGTGCACTGGCGGCATCACTGGAAGCGCAGGGCGTAAAGGTGGACGCGCTCTTCTTCCCCGACGATTACGTGGACGCGCTGCCGCACGAGTACCAGTTCAACCTGGACAACGAGGCAGGGCAACACGCGATGGACCGCAGCGTGGCCTTCCTGCAAGGCCTCGGACGCGGCGCAGACCCGCGTCACTGATACCGCATCAGCCAGCCAGGGCGAGCTCGGCGTCGGCCTGCAGTGCGCGCTGGCGGTCGGCATGCCGGTACAGCAGGTTGGCCCGCTGTCGCGCCCATTGCGTAGCCCATCCGATCGCGCGTTCCTCGCAGCGGACTGCCATCTCGAATGGCGCGATGTCCCCCATGTCGACGAGGATCCGCAGCACGATGCCGTCGCGCAGCGGCCGCACTTCGGCAATCGTCGTGCCGTCCACGCACAGATCATGGCCTGCGTCGGTACGGTGCCAGGCGAAGCGGTCGGGAAGGATGTGGGAAACGGGCTTAATGGCGATGTTCACGTGGATGTTCCAACGGGGGCGGCGGAGCGACCTTGGGGCGCCGTACGTGAAGGCGACATCAACGTGTACTAGCACGCGCCCGTAGCGCGTACGGGTCGACAGAGGCTGCGTCCGCTCGACAGCCAGTTGGTACGAATCAGCCCAGCGGTATCAACGGCGTCTGGTCGAAGCGGTCTATCAGCGGATTGCAGCGGTCGATCAGAGCCATGATGGCGGGAGACTGTAGCGCTCCCCGCTGATCTTCTTGGCTGCGCCAGAACTCGGTAACAAACACACCGTCCGGATCATCTTGCACGCCGCTGACCAAATAATCGATGCAGCCGGGACTCAGGCATGCGGCACTCGCGACTTCATCCATGACTTCGGTGAAGGCGCCACGCGAACCTGTCTTCACTCTGATGAAGGTCGCCAAGCCATAGCCATAGCCATTCGTGGGGGGGCGTGCATCTTCGTACATATACATGGTGGCGAACCTATACATGCTCGCGACTATCGCCTGACCCGTGTCAGTGTGCGTGGGTCAGAAGTCACATATGGCGTGCTGCCGGCCCGCTATCACGTCAACAAGAACGCGCAGGCCTCGATCAAGTGAAGCCGCGCCGCCAGCATCGGCGCGCGGGCCGTCAGTCGTTGCGCCTGGCCAGCATCGTCTCGATCAGGTCGAGGATCTCGGCCAGCGGAATGCCGTAGGAGCCGGCCTGGCCGGCGTCGAATGCCTGCTTCCACTGGTGGTATCCATCCAGGTAGGCCGGGTCGGGCGTAGCCGCGCCGACGAGTTCGGCGCCGCTGCGCTCCAGCACCTGGCCGATGACGGGCAGGTGGGCGAAGGTGGTGAGGAAGCCCTCGCGAAGGCTCGGGTGACGGATGCGCGCGTGGGTCACGCTGACATGCAGGATCTCGCCGCCCAACGGATGTGCGTCGATGCGATTGATCGTCAGCACCGGGGTCTCGGTGGCATGGCGGCCGCGGCAGCGCCAGCGCTGGCCGATGGCGTAGGGGGACGTGGCAGGCATCATGGCGGCGCGGGAGGACGGGCGGGGCCCGCAGGATAGGCAGCGCATGCCGGCTTGTCCGTTACGCCGGGCCTTACCGGCGCGAATCGCCCGATCCGGCAAAGCGCAGAGGCGGCGTTCGCCTCCGCGCGGGACAGGGCGGGACGGGCTGTGCTCCCACGCCCGGTACCGCGATCCATGCGTCGGGCGACCGTGAGCGAGGGCATCGGCATGCCACCTCGTCCGATTGTCATTGTCCTGAACGCTCCGCGCCCCGCGATATCCCGTATCGACGCCTCCGCTGTGCACATTGCGTGCCTGCCAGTGCACGCACCCCGTACGCTCCGCGAGTCAACGACATGCGCCTCGATTCAAATTCCCTTTTCATTGCCAGGGTGTGCGGTGTTGCCGTCCTCGTGCTCGTCGCCTGGCTGCACTGGAATGGACAGGACGTCACGCGCAGCACGCCACGCTGCGAACCAAGCGAGCTGCCGCCAGGCCAGACAAGCGACTGCGCACGCTGTCAGCAGGACATGGCGATGTCGCGCACGACCGATGATGTGCCGCCGGTGCCTGCACGCGGCGGCACCGCGGCGCCGCGCTCCTAGTCTTCCGGGCAACGCCCCGCGGCCTGTTCGGCCTTGGCGGTGTCGAGTGCGGCCTTGGCGGCCGCGGACTCCGTCGCCATGTCCGCGAGCTTCTGCTGGTTCTTCTCGGTGGGCGAATCCACGATGCGTTGGCGGAGCTCTTCGTAATCCTTGTCGATCCTGTCGACGGCCTTCTGTTTGGACGCGACGCTGGCGCACGTCGGCGCATCGCCTCCGCGTGCAAGGCCACCGCCGCCGCACGCGGACAGCATCAGGAAGGAAAGCAGGATGAGCGGTCGCATGGAGGATCCTCGGAAGAGCGTGCGACCAGCGTAGTCAGGCAAGGCGGAGAGCTGCGTGAAGCGACGGGCCAGGGCGGCTGGTGCGGCAGATGTCCTGCTGCGGCCTTGCGGGCAGTGCCCCTAGAAGCGTTCGCCTGCGGGCAGGTAGCGCCATTGCCCCAGGGGCAGCTTCGAGAGCGAGATGCGACCTATCCGCAGGCGCCTGATGGACACCACGTCGAGGCCGCCCTCGCGGCAGCGATGCCGGAGCTCGCCAGGCTGCACGTCCTTGATCGCAAAACGCAGGCGCACTTCGTTCTGCCAGCTCACCTTGCAGGGCGCCAATCCACGGCCCTGGTAACTGGAGGCATGGCCGATGCGGCCGAGCGTGTAGGGGTGGACGTTGCCGCGGATCTCCACCACGAACTCCTGTTCGATCTGCGCGTAGTCCTCGGTCAGCTTGCGCCACACCCGGCCATCCTGGCTGAGCACCATCAGGCCGCTGGCCTCAGTGTCCAGCGGCACCAGCGGGGTCAGGCGTTGCAGGTGGCGCTTGAGTGCGCGCACGCCGCTGTCGTCGTCCGGCAGACGCGTTGCCGGCGTGGCCAGGGCCGCTGCGTCCTGCCAGGCCACGCCTGCCGGTTTGTGCAGCAGCAGCGTCGCGGGCTCGGCGATGCGGAGTTCGGCGGCGGGATCGATGTCCACGCGTTCGTCGGTGACCGGATGCTGTGGCGTTTCCACGATCTCGCCATCGACGGTCACCCAGCCGCCTTCGATGTACTGCTCGGCTTCCGAGCGCGAACAGCCGAGCAGTTCGACGACGCGCCTGGCGAGGCGGATGGGCTCTGGCATGGGGGGGCACCGGGATTTTCAGCGGACGCGAAAAAGGCCTGCATCGCTGCAGGCCTTCTCGGGAAAGGTGGTGGCCCGGGGCGGATTCGAACCACCGACACGCGGATTTTCAATCCGCTGCTCTACCAACTGAGCTACCAGGCCAGAATGTTCCGCAGGACGGCCGAGCCGGTGCGAAGGCGACGAATGATACGGATCGCGGTCGGGTATGGCAAGCCGTACCGTCGGCTGAATGCGGGCGCCGGCTGCCGGTACCCGCGGCCCACCACGGGCGCATCATCGGCACCCGGAGAGAGCCCCGCACGCCCGAGGAGGCCGCGCATGAAACCCCTACTTCCCTTTGCCCTGCTGGCGGCAGCCGCACTGTCCGGCTGCGCCACCGACGGCAAGCAGACCGACGCCGAGAAACTGGCCTTCTACCGCGACCATGCCGGCGAACCGGTCAAGGACTTCCAGTACTTCGGCCGCCTCAACGGCTGGACGCCGCTCGGCGACGGCGCGCTGGCCGTCTGGACCAGGCCCAGCGAAGGCTACCTGCTGGAACTGACCGGCCCCTGCCAGGACCTCGACTACGCGATGTCCATCAGCGTCACCCAGTTCGGCAACCGCGTGTCCGCCCGCTTCGACGATGTCGTGCCGCTGGGCGCGGGCACGTCCAGCATCAAGATTCCCTGTCGCATCGAAACCATCCGTCCGTTGGACGTGAAGGCCCTGCGCGCCAGCGAGAAGGAAATGCGCGAGGCGGCACTCGAAGAGCGGAAATCGACCCCGTAGAGCGGAGCTTGCTCCGCTGCCCGTGGCGATGGTTCATGTTGTGGGTGAGCGTGCGGACCCGGGCAAGCTCGGTTCTACGGAAGCGGGTCGAGGTGGTGCGGCTTACGGCGTGGGCACGTAGCCGGCCGGCTTGTCCGCGCCGCCGCCGAACAGGAACTTCTCCAGTTCCGTTTCCAGGAAGGCGCGGTGCTTGGGGTCGCGGGGCGACAGGCGGTTCTCGTTGATCAGCATGGTCTGGTGCGCCAGCCAAGCCGCCCACGCGGGCTTGCCGACGTTCGCGTAGATGCGCTTGCCCAGCTCGCCAGGGTAGGGGACGAAGTCCAACCCTTCCGTATCGCGTTGTTCGTGTTGGCAGTAGACGGTGCGCGACATCGAAGACGTCCTGTGGTGAGTCACTGGATCCCCGCTTACGCGGGGATGACGGCAGAAAGCAGTTTGCGGATCGGCGCGGGCAGGCCCAGCGTGGCGAGGTCGCCACGCGCCACCCAGCGCAGGGCCTGCCCCGTACCGGATACGGGGTCGTCATTGTCTCGCACCGCGTCGCGCAGGGCGACCTTGCGCAGGCGCAGCGGCTGCAGGTGCAGGCGGTAGTGGCTGAAGGTGTGCACGACCACGGGCAGTTCTTCGGCGTTGTCGTACGTGCCCTTCATCTCGCGCGCGAACCAGTCGCGCATGTCTGAATCGGTGTCGGCCTGCGGCAGCGTCCACAGCGAGGCCCAGATGCCGGTCTCCGGACGGCGCTGCAGCAGGATCTCGCCATCAGCGTTCTCAAGCCACAGGGCCACGGCCTCGCGTTCGGGCAGGATCTTCGATGGCTTGGAGGTGGGCAGGGCGGCAACGAGGCCATCGCGGCGCGC
Source organism: Pseudoxanthomonas japonensis (assembly GCF_010093445.1). Taxonomy (GTDB): domain Bacteria; phylum Pseudomonadota; class Gammaproteobacteria; order Xanthomonadales; family Xanthomonadaceae; genus Pseudoxanthomonas_A; species Pseudoxanthomonas_A japonensis. The sequence continues at coordinate 39,796 of NZ_PDWW01000034.1, forward strand.
GGCGCAGTCGTCCTGTAGGGGGCACACCACGCACGCCGGCTTCGCGCGCGTGCACAGCGTGGCGCCGAAATCCATCTGCGCCTGCGTGTAGTCGGCAAGCCGTCCGTCGGGCACGTCGCGCAGGTGCTGTTCCGCCAGCGCCCACAGCTGTTTCTCCACCGCCGGCAGACCCGGCCAGCCGGCGATGCCGTGGAAGCGCGTCAGCACGCGCTTGACGTTGCCGTCGAGGATCGGGAGCCGGTCGTTCCACGCCTGCGACAGGATCGCGCCGGCGGTGCTGCGCCCGATGCCGGGCAGCGCGTGCAGCGCATCGAAATCGCGAGGAAGTTCACCGCCGTGCTCGGCAACGCAGACTTTCGCAGCGGCGTGCAGGTTGCGGGCGCGGGCGTAGTAGCCCAACCCTGCCCAATGCGCCATCACGTGGTCGGTGGTGGCAGCTGCAAGGTCGGGCAGGGTGGGGAAGCGTTCGATGAAGCGCAGGAAATACGGCGTCGCCGTGGATACCTGCGTCTGCTGCAGCATGATTTCCGACAGCCACACGCGGTACGGTGTGCGCGGATGCTGCCACGGCAGGTCGTGGCGCCCGTGCCCGTCGAACCAGCTGAGCAGGCGATGCGCGAAGGAGTCGGCGCTCACGTGCAACGTCCTGTGGGAGCGACGTCAGTCGCGATCGACCACCGCGATGGCGTCATCGCGACTGGCGTCGCTCCCACAACGGCGGTGGAACTGATGTCAGCCGCCACCCAGCGCTTCCGGCAGCAGCGCGTCGACGAAGGATTCCGCATCGAACACGCGCAGGTCTTCCACGCGCTCGCCGATGCCCGCGTAACGGATCGGAATGCCGAACTCGCGCGCCAGCGCGAACACCACGCCGCCCTTCGCCGTACCGTCCAGCTTGGTGACCACCAGGCCGGTGACGCCGACCGCGGCATGGAACTGGCGCAGCTGCGAGAGCGCGTTCTGGCCGGTGGCGCCGTCGATGACCATCAGCACCTCGTGCGGTGCATCCGCGTCGATCTTGCCGAGCACACGGCGGATCTTGCCGAGCTCGTTCATCAGGCCGGTCTGCGTGTGCAGGCGGCCGGCGGTATCGGCGATCAGCACGTCGAAGCCGCGCGACTTGGCCGACTGCAGGGCGTCGAACGCGACCGAGGCCGCATCCGCATCCTGGCCCTGCGCGACCACGGGCACACCGTTGCGCTCGCCCCAGGTCTGCAGCTGCGCGACGGCGGCGGCGCGGAAGGTGTCGCCGGCCGCCAGCATCAGGCTGTGGCCGTCCTGCTTGAAGCGGCGCGCCAGCTTGCCGATGGTGGTGGTCTTGCCGACGCCGTTGACGCCGACGGTCAGCACGACGAAGGGCTTGCGGCCGGCATCGATGACCAGCGGCTTCGCGACCGGCGTGATCAGCGCGATCAGGTCCGCGCGCAGCGCCTTCAGCAGCGCCTGCGCATCGGCGAACTCGCGCTCCTTCATGCGCTTGCGCAGGTCCTCGATGATCGCGGTGGTGGCGGGCACGCCGACGTCGGCGGTCAGCAGTGCGGTCTCGATCTCGTCCAGCAGGTCGTCGTCCAGGCGCGGGTTGCGCGTGAACAGGCCGGCCAGGCCCAGCGCGGCGCTGGTGCGGCGCAGGCGGTCGCGCCAGCCCGACTTGCCGGCAGCGGCAGCGGGCGCCGCGTTGCTCTCGAGCTCCCTCTCTTCCGCCTGCGGGGGAGAGGGCGGGGGTG
>NZ_PDWW01000035.1 GCF_010093445.1 Pseudoxanthomonas japonensis
TTCCACCACCACTTCTTCCAGGGCGACGCCACGCTGCGCCGCATGCTGCCACGGCGGCGCGTCGGCCCGGCAGCATGCGGCGCAGCGTGGCGTCGCCCTGGAAGAAGTGGTGGTGGAACGCGGCGGCGGCATGCGCCAGCACCAGTACCGCCAGCACCCAGAACAGCAGTTCGTGCGCGCCCTCGGCGGCCTCGTGCACGCCGTCGTTGCGGCCGGTGATGGCAGGCAGGTTGAACAGCTTGAACCACTGCAGCGGATAGCCGGCGGACGAGTTCAGGACCCAGCCCGACAGCGGAATCGCGAACAGCAGCGCATACAGCAGAAAATGCGTCACCGAGGCGATGCGCTGCTGCCAGGTCGGCGTACCGGCGACCGGCGCAGGCGCCCCGGCGTAGACACGCCAAAGCACCCGCAACACGACCAGCGCCAAGATGGTCAGGCCGATCGACTTGTGCAGCGCGTAGATGTTGATCTTGCGCGGGCCGTTGGGCAGGTCGCCCATGGTCAGGCCCAGGTAGGCCATCACCAGGATCAGCACGACGATGGTCCAGTGGAACAGCTGGCTGACCGCGCCCCAGTGGTGTTCGGTGTTCTTCAGTGTCACGGCGTCGGCTCCGCAATGGAAGAGGAAGGGGGCGTATCGGTCGCGTCGTCGCCGGCCTTGCCGTCGTAGGTGGCCTCGGCTTCGATGCGAAGTTCCACCGCGTCGCCGATCACCGACTTCCACGCGGTGATGCCGAAGTCGGCACGGCTGAGTGTCGTGGTGGCAGAAAACCCGACCGTGCGCCGGAATGGCGGCATCGGATGTCGCTTGGCGGCGTTGAGGGTCACGTCGAGGACGACTTCACGCGTCACGCCGCGCAGGCTGAGGTCGCCATGCACCTTCGCATGCGTGGCGTCGACCGGTTCCACCCGCGTGGAGACGAAGCGCGCTTCCGGATGGCCTTCGGCATCCAGCAGCGATTTCGCCAGGGTGGCCTTGTTCCAGTCGGCATCGCCCAGGTCGGCGCGGGAGATCGGCACGCGCACGTCGACGCGCGCGCGCGTCCAGTCGTCCGGATCGAACACCAGCGTGCCGGTGCTGCCGGAGACCGTGTTTTTCAAGCAGAAGACGGCATGCGAGATGGCGAACATCACGCGCGTGTGGACCGGATCCAGCCGGTACTCGGCCAGAGCGTCGCGCGCGTAGGAGGTCGCAGGCAACAGCGCCAGCAGACAGAGGCTGCGCATCAGCAGGCGGCGGGCGGTGGGTCCGGGCATGGGGACGGATTCTATGGGCCGGCCCATGAAGATACCCCGCTTGCACGTGCAACGGTCCGTTGCGACGATGCCGGACGGGGTCGATCAGGGAACGAGGGGCGGACAGGAATGGCGATGCGCGCATGGTGGTTGCTGCTGGTCTGCCTGCTGAGCGCGCTGTCGTACGCCGCGGTGCCCGAGATTCCGCGCTTCCGCCTGCTGGGTGCAGGCGACGGCCTGCCGTCCACGACCATCCCCGCGCTCGCGCGCGACCGCGCCGGCCATCTGTGGGTCGCGACCTGGGACGGCCTGGCCCGCTACGACGGCGTCGGTTTCAAGGTCTGGCGGCACGATCCCGCCGATCCCGCCTCCTTGCCCGGCAACGTCGTGCAGGCGCTGCATATCGATGCCGCGGACCGGATCTGGGTGGCGACCGAGAACGGCGGCCTCAGCGTGATGGGCGTGGACCGTCGCGGCTTCCACCACTACCGGAAGGCCGACCATCCGCAGATGGGCAGCGACGATGTGTTCGCGATCGCCAGCCGGGGCGGCGACGTGTGGTTCGGGACCTTCGGTGGCGGACTGCACCGGCTGTCGGCGGACGGGCGCATCACCCGTTACGCGGCGTCGCCCGACAGCGGCGAGGGCCTGCCGTCGGACAACGTGCTGTCGCTCGCCTTCGACGCGAAGGGCGTGCTGTGGATCGGCACCATGGGCGGCCTGGCGCGCTACGACGGCACGCATGTCGAGCGCCTTGCGCTGCCCACGGGAAGTGGCCTGATCGTCTATTCGGTGACCGCCGACAACGAGGCGATGTGGGTGGGCGCGTCGGACGGCGTGCATCGCTGGTCGCCACAGGGCGGATGGACGTCGCCGCCGTGGTCGCCGATGTTCGCGCGGCCCAATGCACTGATCGCGATGACCAGCGATGGCGAAGGCGAGTACTGGCTGGCCAGCCAGGGCGGGTTGTGGCGCACGGAGGGCGACCTCGCTCCGGCACCGGTGAACTACGACGCGCAGAGCGTGGGCATCGGCCGCGTGCTGCAGACCGTGCTGGTGTTGCCCGACGGTGGCCTGTGGGTGCCGGTGCCGACGCGCGGCCTGGCGTACCTGCGGTCGGACTGGCGGCGCATCGCGGCGTTCTCGCCCGCGCAGGGACTCGGCGGCGGCCTCTATCGCGGCCTGTCGCAGGCCGATGACGGTGGCCTCTGGATCGGCAGCAGCACCGGCAAGCTGGAACGGCTGGATACCCGCGGCGGCCATGTCGTGCCCTTGCCCCAGCACGCCGCCCTGCTCGGCGACCTGCGGCTGACGTCGTTGCGGCAGGACCGCCATGGCCAGCTGTGGATCGGCCACCGCAACGGACTGATCCGCGTCGATCCGCGGACCGGTGCGCTGCGGCAATGGGCGCAGCAGGGCCAGGACGCCGTGCCGGACGGTACGTCGATCGACTGGCTGGTCGAAGCGCAGGACGGCACGCTGTGGCTGGTCACGCAGATGGGCAGCGTGCAGCAGCGCGACCTCGCCGATGGACGCGTGTTGCGCACCATCGTCAAGCAGGAGGATGGCAGCGGCCTGCCCGACATCGAGGGCCTCGCCGTCGCGCCCGACGGACGCGTGTGGCTGGGGGGTGCTGCCGGCATGATGGTGTGGGACGAGGCGGCGAACCGCTTCGCCCCGGTGGGCGCGATGGGCGGCGAGCGCGTGTATGCGTTCGCCTTCGAGCATGCCGACCGCCTCTGGCTGCATCGCATGTCGGGCGTGGAGGCGTGGCGTCGCGACGGCACCCGCTGGGTGCGCGAACGCAGGATCGGCGCGGAGGAAGGGCTGCCGGCGGTCGAGTCGACCGGCCTGGTGGTGGATCCACAACGGCGGGTGTGGCTGGGCACGCGTCGCGGTCTGTTCCGCATCGACCCCAACCTGCACGGCTCGCGTGCGCTGCTGCGCAACTTCGGCGTGCGCGAGGGACTGCTCAGCCAGGAACTCAACGACCGCGGACTGTTGATGACGCGGGACGGCCTGCTGGTCTCGACCGCGGCCGACGGTTCGGTCGCGTTGCTGGACACGCAGCTGCCGGACCCGCGGCCGGTGACGCCGAACCTGGTACTCGACGGTCTGCAGATCAGCCGCGGCGACGACGTGCTCGCCCTGCGGATCGACCAGCCCCTCGTCCTGCAGCCCGGGGACCACGAACTGCTCGTCGGCACGCGACTGCTGAGCTACGAGAATCCGCTGGGCAACCGCTACCGCTCGCTGCTGGAGGGGTTCGACAGCGGCTGGGTGGACCAGGGCGCCAGCGGCGAGCGCGTGTTCTCCGCGCTCACGCCCGGCCGTTACCGGCTGCGGGTGCAGGCCTTCGACGCCGCCGGCAATGCCTCGCGCGAACTGCTGGTGCCCGTGCACGTGCTACCGCCGTGGTGGCGCAGTGCGTGGGGGCTGGCGCTGTTCGCGCTCGTGGGGGTGCTGCTGCTGCTCGCCGCCGCCGCGGCGTACCGGCGGCGCGTGCGTCGCCGCAGCGCATGGCAGCTGGCCGAGCACAAGCGCGACGTGGCCGAACAGGCATCGCTGGCGAAGACCCGCTTCCTGGCCACGCTGGGCCACGAGATCCGCACGCCGATGACCGGCGTGCTCGGCATGACGGAACTGCTGCAGGCCACGCCGTTGGATGAGCGGCAGAAGGGCTATGCCGATGCCATCCAGCGCGCGGGCACGCACCTGCTGCGGCTGGTCAACGATGCGCTGGACCTGGCGAAGATCGAAGCGGGCAAGCTGGAGCTCCAGCAGGTCGAATTCGATCTGCACGCGCTGATCGCCGACGTCGTCGCGCTGATGGGGCCGGTCGCGGGCAAGCGTGGCCTCGATTTCCAGGACGGCATCGCCGCCGGCGTGCCGCGTATGGTGCGTGGCGATCCGCTGCGGTTGCGGCAGATCCTGCTCAATCTGCTCGGCAACGCGATCAAGTTCACCGAGTCCGGCCATGTGTCGCTGCATGCACTGCCGCTGGCGCCGCAGGGCGTGCGGCTGGTGGTCGGCGATACCGGCCCCGGCATCAATGCGGAGCAGCAGGCCCGGTTGTTCCGTCGCTTCGAGCAGGCCGACGGCGCGCAGACGACGGCGCGTTACGGCGGCAGCGGTTTGGGCCTGGCGATCTGCCAGGAACTGGCGGTGGCGATGGGCGGGCGGATCGAGGTCGACAGCGCGCCCGGCAGGGGCACGCGCTTTTCCGTCGAACTGCCGGCCCTGCAGGAGGAGGCCGGAGGCGACGGGCAGGGGGTGCCGGCACCGCCGCCGCTGCAGGCGGCACAGGTCGGGCCGCTGCACATCCTGCTGGTCGAGGACGACGCGACGGTGGCCGATGTCGTGGCCGGATTGCTGCGCGCGCGCGGCCATCGCGTGACGCATGCGCCGCACGGACTGGCGGCGTTGGCCGACGTGGTCACGACCGAGTTCGACGTGGCATTCCTCGACCTCGATCTGCCGGGACTGGATGGCATGGCGCTGGCGCGGCAACTGCGCCTGCAGGGCGTGTCCACGCCGCTGGTCGCCCTGACCGCGCGCCCCGACGCCGAAGCCGAACCGATGGCGCGGCAGGCGGGGTTCGACGATTTCGTCCGCAAGCCGGTCACCGGCGACATGCTGGCGGACGTGATCGCCAGGGCGGTCGGGGAGGCAACCGCCCCGCACAACAACACACAAGGAGAGGACACATGATCCAGGGACGACACCGGAAAGCACGCGGCATTCTCATGGGGCTCGCCTTCGGGCTGGCGGCACTCTCCGCTTCTTCGCACGCGCCGGCGGACGACACGCAGGCCGAGCGTCCGTTCCTTGGCGGCTTCCTGCAAGAGAGCAGGATCCTGTATCCGCTGACGATCGGTCAGTGGACCGCCCGCGACGAGCACCGGTACGAGCAGGCCGAGGCGGGTGCTTCGGTGCGCTACCAGCATGGCGATCTGCGCGACCGTTGGATCGACGTCTATTTCTACCCGGCCGGCATCGTGCCCGATGAGCACGTGCGTGCGATGGCCCAGGGAACGGTGGACGGCATCCGCGCGTCGCCGGGGAACGAAGGGCTGCCGGCGGGCGAACTGGAGACGTCGCACATCGCGCTCTCCGGAGACAAGGATCGTCGGCCCGCCACGCTGTACTCGGCCGGTTTCGTGCTCGCCCGCGACGGCACGCGCTATGCGTCGGCGATGACGTTGCTGGCGAAGGACCTGTACTACATCAAGGGCCGCTACAGCGGAGAGGCCGCGTCGCACACGCCCGAGTCCCTGCACGCCGAGCTGAAGGACTTCAGCACGCGACTGGTGCGCGAAACCCGGCTGTACAGCACGGGCGAGTGCTGGATGCCGCCGCCGATCGTGCAGGTGGCGGCGCCGGATCCCAAGGCAACAGGAGCGCTGGTGAACATCGGCAGTGAGGGCGCGGCACGGGCGGTAGGCTTCGCCGATCGCGTCGAAGCGGTGGACGCCGGTTCGTCCGAGGCGGTGATCGCCCAGTTCCTGGCGTACAGCACGAGCGGTCGCTGGATCGCAGGCTGCAACCCGCCGGAGGACATGACGCCGGCGGTGCCCGACGGCATGCGCGAACTGCGCTTCGAGTACCGCGCACCGCCCGAGCGTAGCGACGGCAGCACGCCCCGCCTGCGCAGCCCGCGCGCCGGCGTAGGCTGACGCGGCTCAGCGCAGCCGGCGCGCTTCCATCACGCCGGCGACGGGGTCGTAGTAGAACCAGTCGCTGGCCTGGTCGCCGAGCCAGCCGGTCTGGATGCGAGCGGCCAACGGCACCCGGCACAGTACGCCCAAGCCGTAGTCCCCGCCGGCGGCGACGGGGGCAGGCGGTGTGTCGGCGAGCAGGTCGTCCAGCGAGGCCGGCTTCTCGCCCCAGGTCAGGCAGTCGGCATCGCGGCTGCTGTCGGCAGGCCAGCCCATGCGGTTCCAGAACGCCGTCCGCCCTTGCCGGTCCAGCCGATGCGCGTCGACCACCCCGCCATCGCCGGTGGAGGTCAGGCGCCATCCCGTGCCCGTGTCCTGCACGCGCCAGACGACTTCGTCTGCGTCGTGGGTCGCACCGTGGCCGTAATCGCCGGCGAAGGAGGCGGGTTCGCCCGCCAGGGCCACGGAGGCCGGAACGAGAAGGCAAGCAAGAGGGAACAGGCGCATCGGTCAGTCTGCCCAGGCTTCGACATAGAGGATGCGCGCAGCGTCGTCGGGATCCGCGTGGATCCAGATGCCGCCGGCATCGGACGACGGCAGGTAGAAGCCGTCGTCGGTGGCTTGCATGGTGCAGGCGGTGGCAGGGGATTCTTCCGCCAGTGTCCGCGCCAGGCAGGTGTCCTCGACGAAGCGTCGGATCACGGCCCCCGCGGTCGGAAACGGCGCGGCCAGCACGTACTGGTGATCGCCCCAGCGTTGCGAATCCATCAGCCGGACTTCGCTGACCGGCTGGCCGGCAAGCTGGACGCGATCCGGGTGCAGCACCGCGCGTGCGGTCACTGCCGTCAGGGTCCGTTGGTCGTCGTCGGCCAGGGTGTCTTCGCAGTCCAGTTCGACGCGCGCCACGCGCGTGCGCCACCCGGGCGGCAGTTCATCCGCGCGGCGTGCGCGGATGCGGTCGCAGGCCGGGGTCGCGTCCGGTCCGTGCGCGGCATGGTCGCCGGGCACCACCATCACCAGCGCGGGAAAATCGCCGCCCGTGACGTGCATGATCCGCGCAGCCCCCGCGTCCTCGGCACGGACACGCGCGCCGGCCACCAGCAGCAGGCCGGCGGCAGCGGGCGCGAGCAGGTGGCGGCAGTCCATTGCGTCACTCCGGCGGGTGGAACGGGTGCGTCAGCGTGCGCTGTAAGCGTGGACTTCGTCCACCAGCACGGCGACGTGGTCGGGATTCATGTCGGGCGACATGCCGTGGCCGAGGTTGAACACGTGGCCGTCGCGCGAGCCGCCATTGCCGTCGCGGTAGCTGTCCAGCGCTCGGCGGACTTCGCGGCGGATCGCGTCGGGAGAACCGTACAGCGTGGCCGGGTCCAGGTTGCCCTGCAACGCGACCTTGCCCTGCGTACGGCGCGCGGCCTCGCCCAGTTCGACCAGCCAGTCCACGCCGACGCCATCGGCACCGCTGGCGGCCAGGTCTTCCAGATACGCCGCCGTGCCCTTGCCGAACAGGATCAGCGGCACATGTTCGTCCAGCTCGCCCTGAGCCTGTCGAAGGGCGCCACGGTCGAGTTCCCGTGCGATGCGCTGCAGGTAGGGCAGGGAGAATTCGCGGTACATCGCCGGGCTCAGCACGCCGCCCCAGGTGTCGAACACCTGCAGCGCCTGCGCACCGGCCGCGCGCTGTGCGGCGAGGTAGGCGATCACCGCATCGGTGTTGACCGACAGCAGCTGGTGCAGTGTTTCCGGATCGTTGAGCGCCATCGCCTTGATGCGGGCGAAGTCCTTGCCGCCGCCGCCTTCGACCATGTAGCAGGCCAGCGTCCACGGGCTGCCGGAGAAGCCGATCAGCGGCACCTTGCCGTCCAGCTCGCGACGGATCACCCGTACCGCGTCCATCACGTAGCGCAGCTCGGTTTCCATGTCCGGCACGCCGAGCTTCGCCGCGTCGGCGGCGCTGCGCACGGTGCGCTCGAACTTCGGACCTTCGCCTTCGACGAAGTACAGGCCCAGGCCCATCGCATCGGGGATGGTCAGGATGTCCGAGAACAGGATCGCCGCGTCCAGGTCGAAACGGCGCAGCGGCTGCAGGGTCACCTCGCAGGCCACGTCGGGGTTCTTCGCCATGCCGAGGAAGCTGCCGGCCTCCTTGCGCGTGGCGCGGTACTCCGGCAGGTAGCGACCGGCCTGGCGCATCAGCCACACGGGCGTGCGGTCCACGGGTTCGCGACGCAGGGCGCGCAGGAAGCGATCGTTCTTCAAAGCGGTCATTCGGGGGAGATCCGGAAAGGGTTACTTGGGCGCGTCGGCACCGCGGGCGAACATCAGCTGGAAGCCGCGCTTGAGATGGCTGTCGCGGGCCTTCTCGAACGCGGCGTTGGCCTCGTCCTGCAGCAAGTACTGCTCGCGCTTCAGCGTCGCGCGGCCGCCGATCTGTCCCGTCTCGCGCAGCAGTTCCCAACCGCCGAACAGATCGGGCTGCAGGGTCAGCTGGACGTAGCGGGGGGCTTCGCCCGCATCGGGGCGCTGCTGGAGGAAGACGCGCATGGCGGTATTTTAGCCGGACAGCACGCCCAGCACGCGGGCCTCGTCCACGTCCGGCACCACCTCGGCCTGGCCCAGGCCCCGCCACAGCACCAGGCGCAGGCGGCCGGCCACATTCTTCTTGTCCAGGCGCATGCGCGCGAGCAGCGCCTCCGGCGCAAGCCCGGCCGGGAGGCGAACCGGCAGGCCGTAGTCGCGCAGCAGGCTTTCCAGGCGGTCGGCGTCGGTGGCCGGCGCCATGCCGAGATCGGCCGACAGGCGCGCGGCCAGCACCATGCCGATGGCCACCGCTTCGCCATGGTTGAGGTTGTCGTTGCCCACGCCGCCGTAGCCCTGTTCGGTCTCGATGGCGTGGCCGAAGGTGTGGCCGAAGTTCAGCAGGGCGCGCTCGCCCTTCTCCAGCGGATCGCGGGCGACGATCTCGGCCTTGTGCTCGCAACTGGCGGCGATGGCCAGGGCCAGCGCTTCCTCGTCCATCGCCAGCAACGCGGTGCGCTCCTGTTCCAGCCACTGGAAGAAGCGGGCATCGCGGATCGCCCCGTACTTGATGACCTCCGCCAGTCCCGCGCGCAGTTCGCGCGGCGGCAGCGTGGCCAGCGTGCCGGTGTCGGCGAACACCGCACGCGGCGGATGGAACGCGCCGACCAGGTTCTTGCCCTGCGGGATGTCGACCGCGGTCTTGCCACCGACGGACGAATCCACCATCGACAGCAGCGTCGTCGGCACCTGTACGCAATCCACGCCGCGCATCCAGCACGCCGCCGCGAAACCGGCCAGGTCGCCGACCACGCCGCCGCCGAGCGCGATCACGCAGGCATCGCGGGTGGCGCCGAGCGTCGCCAACGCGTCGATGGCATGGCCGAAGTGGGCCAGCGTCTTCGATTCCTCACCCGCCGGCAGGATGAAGGTGCCGATGGCCAGGTCCGGCCGCGCGGCGTGCAGGGCTTCACGCACGGTGCCGGCGTACAGCGGGGCGACGATGGAATCGCTGACCAGCAGCACGTGGCGGCCACGCACGTGCTGCACCAGCGCGTTGCCGTCGGCCAGCAGGCCGGGGCCGATGGCGATGGAATAGGGGGTCTCGCCGCCGACATCGACGGTACGTGCGTGGCTCATGCGTTCTCTTCGATGGGTTGCCAGCGGTGCGCCAGCAGCTGGGTCAGGCGGGCCGTCGCCTCCGGGGGCGTCAGGCCGTCGGTGTCCAGGGTAAGGTCGGCGATCTCGCGGTACAGCGGTTCGCGCCGCATGGCCATGTCGTGCAGTACCTGCTCGCGGTCCGGGCGCTGCAGCAGTGGCCGGTTGGTGCAGCGGCCCAGGCGCTTCAGCTGGGCCTCCACGCTTACCTGCAGGTAGACCACGTAACCGCGTTGTTTCATCTGTATCCGATTGTCGGCATCCAGCACGGCGCCGCCGCCGGTGGAGACCAGCTGGCCATGGCCGGCCAGCAGGTCGTGCAGGGTCGCCTTTTCGCGCTCGCGGAAGCCGGCTTCGCCGACATGCTCGAACAGCGAGGCGATGCTGGCGCCGGTGCGGTCGACGATGGCCTGGTCCGCGTCCACGAACACCAGCCCGAAGCGCTCGGCGACGCGCTTGCCGATGGAGGTCTTGCCGGCCCCGGTGGGGCCGACCAGGATCAGGTTGGGGGCCGGATTCATGATGGACAGATGCTACACCGCCCACCTGCGCACGTGGCGCGGACTTAACACCGGCGGGACTACGGTGGCCGTCCGGCGTCGTGCCGGGCAACCGAACAGGAGTGCGCCATGTCCGTCGCCAAGATCATCGAGGTCAACGCATCGTCGAAGACCAGCATGGAGGATGCCGTCAAGGTCGGCCTGAAGAAGACCTCGGAAACCGTGAAGAACATCAAGGGTGCCTGGGTCAACGAGATCAAGGTCGTCACCGACGACGGCGGCAACGTGCAGGAATGGCGCGTCAACCTGCGGATCAGCTTTGTGGTGGAGTGAGGCGCGGCGCGGGCATCGATAGTCCGGCGTGGGAGCGACGTAAGTCGCGATGGAGACATCCGGATACGTCATCGCGACTTACGTCGCTCCCACCCCTGCATCTACTTGGCCACGGGCCTGCGCGCCTCATCCAGTCGGATCACCCGGTCCGCCGTCCCCGGCAACGTCGCCAGCAGATGCCGGCTGGTGCGCTCGTAGTGCTGGATGAACCTGTCCAGCTGCGCTAGGTCCATGCCGCGGCGGGCGGGGTCGCGCGCCACCATCGCCTGCTCCTGCTGCCAGCGCCATGTCCGCACGATGTCGAAGCCGGGTGGCTGCAGGAACCACAGCGCATCGAGCCGCGACCACAGGGCGGGATAGTCGCGGCGCAGCGCTTCGTTGCAATAGCGCCGCCAGCGGCCATCGGCATCCTCGTCGCGCTCCAGCGCATTGATCGGCGTCGCCAGCGCCGCGTCGTCCTCGGGCACCGCACCCACACACCAGCCTTCGAACAGCACCAGGTCGACGCGCCCCCACACGCGGGTGCAGGCGTCCTCCGCGCGATCGTCGGCGAGCTTGTCGAAACGCGGCACGGCGATGTCATTGCCCGCCTTTAGTGCATCCAGTACCCGGCAGCCCAGCGCGACATCGTGCGTGCCTGGCGGTCCGCGGGTTGCGAGCAATGGATGGACATCGTGGGCAAGCTGCCGGCGCTGGTCGCGGGTCAGGTACAGATCGTCCAGCGAGAGGACGGCCACGCGCAGGCCTCCGGCTTCCGCCCGCGCGCCGATCTGCGCGGCCAGGGTGGATTTGCCGCTTCCCTGCAGGCCGCTGATCGCGAACACCGGCGTACGCGCCGGCAATGCGCGTGCCGCAGCCAGCGCGTCGGCGACGAGCGCGTCGGGAAAACCGTCGGGATGCGTTGCCTGCGCCATCGCGCGACAATAGCGCATGCCCGATGCGCGGGCGCTGCCTGACGACGCCATGACCGACCTGTACGCCGAAGCCCTGTCCACGTTCGCCACGCTGTTCGACGAAGCGAAGGCCGCAGGCACCGAAGTCGAGCCGAATGCGATGATGGTCGCCACCGCCACGCCGGACGGACGCCCCTCCGCCCGCACCGTGCTGCTGAAGGCGTACGACGAACGCGGGTTCGTTTTCTACACGCATACGCACAGCCAGAAGGGCCGCGAGCTGCACGACAACCCGCATGCCGCCCTGCTGTTCCTGTGGCGCAGCCTGCGCGAGGCCGGCATCCAGGTGCGCGTGGAAGGCGCGGTGACGCCGGTCAGCGACGCCGAGGCGGATGCCTACTTCGCTTCGCGGCCTCGCCCCAGCCAGCTCGGCGCGTGGGCGTCGATCCAGTCGGAAACGCTCGTTTCGCGCGAGGCGTTCGACACGCGCATGGCCGAGGTCGAAGCGCGCTTCGCCGGCGGCGATGTACCGCGACCCGACGGCTGGAGCGGCTACCGCGTGGCGCCGGAGGCGATCGAGTTCTGGTACGGCGCGCAGTTCCGCCTGCACGAGCGCTGGCGCTACGAGCACGACAGTGCGGGTGCTTGGAGCAAGCGGATGCTGTTCCCTTGAACGTCCATGTAAGGGCCGCATCCACGGCCGATATCGATGCGTGGTCCGCGATGCGCGTGGCGCTCTGGCCCGATGCCGATCCCGACGAACTCCGGGTCGAGGCGTTGGCATGGGACACCGGCAGCGGTATCGCACTCATCGCTGTCGACGACGGCGACCATGCCATCGGCATGGCCGAGGCCAGCCTGCGCCGAGACTACGTCAATGGCACCGATGGTTCGCCGGTCGGCTTCCTGGAGGCCTGGTACGTCGATGCCGATCATCGCGGGCGCGGCGTCGGCCGCGCGCTGATCGCTGCAGTGGAAGCATGGACGCGCGAACAGGGCTGCACCGAGCTGGCGTCCGATGCCCTGCTCGACAACACGGCCAGCCATGCGGCGCACGCGGCCTGCGGCTTCGAGGAAACCGAGCGCGTGGTGTACTTCCGCAAGGCGCTGGACGCATGAGCATCGGCCCGCAGCGCATCGTGTGCCTGACCGAGGAGCCGACAGAAACGCTGTACGCGCTCGGTGAGCAGGACCGCATCGTCGGCATCAGCGGCTTCACCGTGCGGCCGCCGCAGGCGCGCAAGGAGAAGCCGAAAGTCAGCGCGTTCACCAGCGCGAAGATCGGCGAGATCCTCAAACTGCAACCGGACCTGGCCATCGGCTTCTCCGATATCCAGGCCGACATCGCCGCCGAACTGGTCCGGCACGGCGTCGAGGTGTGGATCAGCAACCACCGCAGCGTGGACGGCATCGTCGACTACGTGCGGCGGCTGGGCGCGCTGGTCGGCGCGGCCGAACGGGCCAACGCCTACGCCGACACCTTGCAGCGCGGGCTGGACGACGTGCGTGCGCAGGCGGCGCGCCTGCCGCGACGGCCGACGGTCTACTTCGAGGAGTGGGACGAGCCGCAGATCACCGGCATCCGCTGGGTATCAGAACTGATCGGTATTGCCGGGGGCGACGACGTGTTCCCGGAGATGGCGAAGGAGTCGCTGGCCAAACACCGCATCCTCGCCGATGGCAGCGAAGTGGTGCGCCGCGCGCCGGACATCATCCTGGGTTCGTGGTGCGGCAAGAAATTCCGCCCCGACCGCGTCGCCGCGCGACCGGGCTGGGACGCCATCCCTGCGGTGCGCGACGGCGAGCTGCACGAAATCAAGTCGCCGCTGATCCTGCAACCGGGACCAGCGGCGCTGACCGATGGCGTGCAGGCGATCGCGGCGATCATCCAGCGTTGGGCGGGGCGCCATCGCTGAGGCGATTTTCCATGTCCGGATGGTCTGACGTGGGAGCGACGTAAGTCGCGATAGGCCACCGCAGTGCTTCATCGCGACTTACGTCGCTCCCACAACAGGCCAGTGCTGCTTCGCCTCAGAAATTCCGCTGGAACTTCACCGTTTCAGTGCGTCCGCCCGACGTCACCACCACCTCGAAGCGGTAGGAATCGCGCGGCGAGATGCGTGCGGTGCCGATGTGGTCCAGGTAGCCGCCGGCATCCACCTTGCGCAGCGTGATGGCCTGCCGCGCGCCGGACAGGTCGTGCGCGGTGACGCTGACTTCGCCATCCGCATCGACCTCTTCGCCGCCGGTCACCTTGCGCAGGGCGACCAGGACTAGCGCGGTGCCCGCGTCGCGGGGAACGCCGTACTGCTTGGCGACCGCCTCGCTCAGCGACAGCGTGGGCAAGGCGTTGTAGCGCACGCGCAGGTCACCGAAATCGGCTTCGGCCGGCGTGGCCTGCACGAACTCGGCGGTCCGCGGCGCGTCGCCGCCGGAACAGGCGGACAGCAACGCGATGACGAGCAACAAGGTAATCCGCTTCATGGGAAACGTCCGATGCAGGCAGAGGAAATGATCGTCGCGGCGCTTCACTCGTTCGCCGCCGACAATTCGCCGCCACGCACGGTCGCCGCGTGCACGGCCTTCGCGACCAGCGCTTCGAAGCCGCCGGCCTGGAACGTCTCGATGGCCGCCTGCGTGGTGCCGTTGGGCGAGGTGACGCGGCGGCGCAGTTCCGTCGGCGTCTCGCCGCTTTCGGTCAGCATGCGCGCCGCGCCCAGTACTGTCTGCAGCACCAGCGTGCGCGCGGCATCGGCGGACAGGCCTTCGGCCTTCGCGGCGTCTTCCATCGCCTCGGCCAGCAGGAACACGTAGGCCGGGCCGCTGCCGGATACGCCGGTCACCGCGTCCATCTTCGCCTCGCTGTCGATCCACACGGTCGGGCCGGCGGCGGACAACAGCAGTTCCGCGCGCTGGCGGCCGGCAGCATCGACTTCCTCACTGGCGTACAGGCCGGTGACGCCGGCACCCAGCAGGGCAGGGGTGTTGGGCATGCTGCGCACGACGGCCACGTCGCCGCCCAGCCAGCGCTGCATCTGTGCGGTGGTGATGCCGGCGGCGATCGAAACCGCCAGCGGACGCTGGGCCTGCGCCAGCGGCGCGAGGCTTTCGCAGACGGTGCGCATCACCTGCGGCTTCACCGCGAACAGCCAGGTATCGGCGCCATGCGCGGCTTCCTTCGCTTCCGCGAAGGCCTGCACGCCGAAGTCGGCAGCGAGGGCGGCGCGCAGGGTGTCGGCGGGTTCGGCCACGCGGATGCGCGACGGATCGGCGCCGCGCGTGAGCAGGCCGCCGATCAAGCTGCGCGCCATGTTGCCGCCGCCGATGAAGGCCAGCGGATGCGTCAGCAGGGAAGAAGAGGGAGACATGGCGGGCCTCAGGAAGGAAGCGTCGGGAAAGGGACATTGGCGATGCGTGCCTCGAATCGGTGTTCGAGATCGTCGTCGCCGGCGTAGGTCAGGGCGATGTCGCCCGACCAGGTGATGTCGAAGCGGTCGCTGTCGCCGACGCGATGGAAGGCGATGCGGTGGTTGGCCACGCTGTCGTGGCCGAGCAGGTAGACATGGAAGGCGAGATCGTCCAGTTCGGTGTCGGCCAGCGTACCGCCGGCGATCGTGTCGACCTCGAACGTCCGGCCATCCAGCCAGGCCGGCGTGAACGTATCGACGGGACAGACGGCGAAGCCACCCTCGTCGTCCCAGAACGTCGACGACAGCGTGCAGCGGTGGTAGTTGCCCCACACGCCGGGCGCTTCCCAGCTACTGTCGTGGTCCTCGTCGTCGTCCCCGTCCAACTCGATGTCGCGCTCGGCGTAGTAGTCCGCGCTGCGCAGGTGCAGGTCGCACCACACCACGCCGTCGACCACGCGCGCGGTCCATGCGAACTCCGTCAGCGCGTGACCTTCCGGCCAGGGATTGCCGGGGAAGTGGATGCGGCCTGGCACGTCGTCCATGGGGGTAGCTCCGGGGTGGTCTACGGTGCCGGCCGCGCGCCGAACAGCGCTGTGCCGATACGGACCATCGTCGCGCCATGTGCGATGGCCTGCGCGAAGTCACCGCTCATGCCCATCGACAACGTGTCCACGCCGGCATGCCGCGTCGCCAATGCCTGCTGCAGCGTCTGCATGCGGGTGAATGCGGCGGCGCGCAGGGCCGCGTCCTCGTGCGGGGCCGGAATCGCCATCAGTCCGCGCAGCCGCAGGTTCGGCGCCTCGGCGATGGCATCGGCCAGGGCATCGATCTCCTCCGGCCGGCAGCCATGCTTGCTCGCCTCGTCGTCGATGTTCACCTGGATCAGCACGCTCAACGGCGGCCTGTCGGCGGGTCGATTCCGTGACAGGGCGCCGATCAATTTGTGACGGTCGACCGTCTGCACCCAGTCGAACAGGCGCGCGGCAAGGTCGGCCTTGTTCGACTGCAGGTGGCCGATGAGATGCCATTCCAGGTCCATGCCCCCCAGTTCGCCGATCTTGGCCTGCGCTTCCTGCACGTAGTTCTCGCCGAACGCGCGCTGCCCGGCGCGGGCCAGCTCGGCCACGGCGGAGGCCGGCTGCAGCTTGGACACGGCCAGCAGCGCAGGGGGTGGCCGATGTGCGTCTTTGGCTGCGTTTTCAAGGTGTTGCAGGGTCTCGCTGAGGGTGTCGGCGAGCATGTTCATCCAACCATTGGCGGGAACGGCGAGGGCGCTATACTGCCCGCCGGGGAATCAAGGTTCCAGTTCGCAGCAACTTGGGGAAGCAGCGTCATGGATATCGCCGAACTGTTGGCGTTCTCGGTAAAGAACAAAGCGTCCGACCTCCACCTCTCGGCCGGCCTGCCGCCGATGATCCGCGTGGACGGCGACGTGCGCCGCATCAACATCCCGGCGCTCGACCACAAGCAGGTGCACGCGCTGGTCTACGACATCATGTCGGACAAGCAGCGGCGCGACTTCGAAGAGTTCCTCGAGGTCGACTTCTCGTTCGAGATCCCGTCGCTGGCACGCTTCCGCGTCAACGCGTTCAACCAGAACCGCGGCGCCGGTGCGGTGTTCCGTACCATTCCGTCCGAAGTGCTGACGCTGGAAGACCTGGGTTGCCCGCCGCTGTTCCGCGAGCTGATCCAGCAGCCGCAGGGGTTGATCCTGGTGACCGGCCCGACCGGTTCGGGCAAGTCGACCACGCTGGCGGCGATGATCGACCACATCAACAAGAACGAATACGGCCACATCCTCAGCGTCGAGGATCCGATCGAATTCGTGCACACCTCGCAGAAGTGCCTGATCAACCAGCGCGAAGTGCATCGCGACACGCACGGCTTCAACGAGGCGCTGCGTTCGGCGCTGCGCGAAGACCCCGACTACATCCTGGTCGGCGAGTTGCGCGACCTGGAGACCATCCGCCTGGCGCTGACCGCCGCGGAAACCGGCCACCTGGTGTTCGCCACCCTGCACACCAGCTCGGCGGCCAAGACCATCGACCGCATCATCGACGTGTTCCCCGCCGGCGAGAAGCCGATGGTCCGCTCGATGCTGTCCGAATCGCTGCGCGCGGTGATCTCGCAGGCGCTGCTGAAGAAGATCGGCGGCGGCCGTACCGCGGCGTGGGAAATCATGGTCGGCACCCCGGCCATCCGCAATCTGATCCGCGAGGACAAGGTGGCGCAGATGTACTCGGCCATCCAGACCGGCCAGCAGAGCGGCATGATGACGCTGGACCAGCACCTGCAGGATCTGGTGAAGCGCAGCCTGATCACGCGCCAGCAGGCCAAGGAATACGCGAAGGAAAAGCGTCTCTTCGAATAATCGAAGAGACGCGGGAATTGGGAATAGAGAATCGGGAATAGTTCAACGCTGGGATACGGAAGGGTTGGAACGGATCAGCAACACGATTCCCCATTCCCCATTCCCTATTCCCGGTTCCACAGGAGCCATCCATGAGCACCATCGACTTCACCTCCTTCCTCAAGCTGATGGCGCACCAGAAGGCGTCGGACCTGTTCATCACGTCCGGCATGCCGCCGTCCATCAAGGTGCACGGCAAGATCTCGCCGATCACGCAGACGCCGCTCACCTCGCAGCAGTCGCGCGACCTGGTGCTCAACGTCATGACGCCGGCGCAGCGCGAGGAGTTCGAGAAGACCCACGAGTGCAACTTCGCCATCGGCGTGGCCGGCGTGGGCCGCTTCCGCGTCAGCTGCTTCTACCAGCGAAACCAGGTGGGCATGGTGCTGCGTCGCATCGAGACGCGCATCCCGACCATCGAGGAACTGAACCTGCCGCCGGTGATCAAGACGCTGGCCATGACCAAGCGCGGCATCATCATCTTCGTCGGCGCCACCGGCACCGGCAAGTCGACCTCGCTGGCGGCGATGATCGGCTACCGCAACCAGAACACGACGGGCCACATCATCACCATCGAGGATCCGATCGAATTCGTGCACAAGCACGAGGGATGCATCATCACCCAGCGCGAAGTCGGCATCGACACCGACAGCTGGGAGGCGGCGCTGAAGAACACGCTGCGCCAGGCGCCGGACGTCATCATGATCGGCGAGGTGCGCACCCGCGAGGGCATGGACCACGCCATCGCCTTCGCCGAAACCGGTCACCTGGTGCTGTGCACGCTGCACGCCAACAACGCCAACCAGGCGATGGACCGCATCATCAACTTCTTCCCGGAAGACCGCCGCACGCAGCTGTTGATGGACCTGTCGCTGAACCTCAAGGGCGTGGTGGCGCAGCAGCTGATCCCGACGCCCGACGGCAAGGGCCGCCGGGTGGCGATGGAAATCCTGCTGGGCACGCCGCTGGTGCAGGACTACATCCGCGACGGCGAGGTGCACAAGCTGAAGGAAGTGATGAAGGAATCCACCAACCTCGGCATGAAGACCTTCGACCAGGCGCTGTTCGAGCTGTACCAGGCCGGCGAGATCAGCTACGAGGACGCGCTGCGCTTCGCCGACTCGCAGAACGAGGTGCGCCTGCGCATCAAGCTGGCCCAGGGCGGCGACGCCCGCACGCTGGCGCAGGGGCTGGATGGCGTGGAGATTGCGGAAGTCCGGTGATCCGGCCGTGGGATTCGAAGACCGGAAGGGGCGAGCGATCGCCCCTTTTCTATAGGCAGTGAACCGCGTGCCCAAGGCGTGGGCCGAATGCAGCAATACTTCACGGAGGAAGCATGTCGCGTACGTTTCTTGTTCTGGTCGCTGTGCTGGTGGCGTTGGGCGGCGGCCATCACGCCTACAAGCGCATCAAGGCGGGATTGGAGTCTTCGATGATGGAGACCGCCATCGTCGCCTCGTCCCGCAATACCGTGGTTGTCTACGGTCGCGACGGATGCGGCTACACCCGGCAGATGCTCGCCTCCCTGCGGAGCCGCAATATCCCGGTGACCTACGTCGACCTCGATCTTGCCCATGCCAGCAGCGCGTTCCACGAGCGGTTCGATGGCACGGGGCTGGCGGGTCCCCGCGGCTACGCGCTTCCTGTCGTCGAAGTGGACGGGGAGGTCAGCATGCGGCCGACGCCCGATGTCGTGGCGTACCACTTCCAAACCCGGGACTGATCCGGCACGCCTGATGGTTCGCGCCCCGGCGTATCCGGCGGCGAGCGCTACTCTGCGCCGTGTTCCACCGGTTCCGCCTGCCTGAACCAGGCCAGGATTTCCGCGTGCGCAGCGCGACGGTTCTGGCGCAGGCCATGGTCGTCGCCGGCGTAGACCACCAGCTTGTGCGGGCGATCGAGCTGGTGGAGGCGCGCGGCCATCGCGCGGGAATCCTCGACGCTGACGCGGTCGTCGGCATCGCCATGCAGCAGCAGTACCGGCAACCGGGCGGGCAGTTGCTCGGCCCAGTGCAGCGCCGAGCGCGCCCGCAACGCACCCTGCGGATCGTCGGCATAGCCGGGAATGCGGGCTCGGTAGACGCGCTCCATGCCGGGTCGCCAGGCCAGCCCGGCGGCAAGATCGGTGGGGCCGGCGATCGTCGCCATCGCGGCGATGTCGGAGCGGCGACGCGCCACCAGGTAGCTGGTCATCGCACCGCGACTCTGGCCCAGCAGGAACACGCGGCTGCGGTGCACGCCGGGCAGCGTCCGTGCCAGGTCGATCAGGCGCATGACGTCGTCCACGTCCTGCCCCCCGAATTCGTCCGCATCGCGGTACTGGCTGGCCACCACCACATGGCCCGCCTTGGCCAGCGGCAACAGGGTCTGGAACAGCTGCAAGCCGTCGAGCCGGCCAAAGGCGCCATTGCCTCCCCGGTTGTAGACCAGCAAGGGCAGCGCGCCTGCCGCCGTGTCGGCTTTCGGACGCACGAGGTAGCCGGCCACGACGTGATCGCCGCTGGCATACGTGATGACGTGGCAGTCGAATGCCGAGCGTGCGAAGTCGAATGCCTTGACGGGCACCACCGACGCCAGCTGTTCCCGCGACACCGCAGGAGCATCGGCGCGGCCGACGATGGAGGCCAGCCAGCTCTCGTAGTCCGGTGTCTGCTCGAAGCAGTCGGCGTGCGAGAGGAAGGTGGCGGGTGGATCGCCGGGTGGTGCGGCAAGCGCGGGTGCGAACGGGGCGGACAACAGGGCGAGCGCGATCATCAGCGTGCGGGACATGCAGCGGATCTCTCTGTGGAAGAGGGAGGGCGAAGGTGGCCGGCGCGTGTCAGTCGTCGTCGGCCAGCGACTGGTCACGCGCCAGCAGGTCGCCCGGCTGGCAGTCCAGCGCTTCGCAGATCGCCTCGAGGGTGGAGAACCGGATGGCCTTGGCCTTCCCGGTCTTGAGGATGGACAGGTTGGCCAGGGTGATGTCGATGCGCGAGGACAGCTCGGTGAGCGTCATGCGGCGCGCATGCAGCAGGTCATCGAGTCGGACGACGATGGCCATGTCAGATGGTCCCTTCCAGGTCGCTCCGCAGGCGTGCGCCGTGCGCGAACACGCCCGACAGCACGAACAGCAGCAGCACCGCCAGCCAGGGCGTCGGCGACAGTCCGGTCATCCTGCCGGGGAGCGACGCGACTTCCGAGATCGCCAGCACCGCCAACCGCATCAGCTCGATCGCCAGCACGCTCCAGGCGATCGCGTTCAGGCGCTGCGCGTTGGGAAGGATGAACGCATCGCCGGCGCGCACGCTGTCGACGATCGCCACCAGGCGCCGGAGGACCGCATGCACGATCAACGCGCATACGATGCCGATGACCATGATCGCGCGCAGCCCGAGCGGTGCCTGCGGATGCATGGTGGCCAGATCGAAACCCAGCGGTTTCCAGGGCCAGTCGGCCACGAAGAAGCTGGCGCACAGCAGGCAGGTGATCGTCGCGGCGTACAGCACGTTCAGCACCGTGAGTCCCTGCAGCAAGGGACGGGCGATGGTCAGTGCGCGGGCAGGCATGCGGTTCATGGGAGGCTCCGGTAATCGTGTTGTTAAACGATATATGTAATATCGAAAAACAATAAATATGCTGAAGGTCATGGCCGCGTCCCAGCGGGTAGCGCGGCTACATAGCGGCAGCGATCCCGGCGTACCCGTGAGGCAGCCGACAACGGGCGAATGCCTGGCATACGACATCCGGCACCCGAAAGTGCTGACTTCCGGCACCTCAGTTGCGTGGACGTGGATCGGATGATGGTTCCAGCCCGACGCGGTGTCGGCACGCCAGGAACCTTTTCGTGATCACGCAGATCCTTACGCACACCCCGCTCTGGGTTTTCGGCCTGTTCTTCGGCCTGGTCTACCTCGGTTGCGTGCAGAGCCGGACGCGGCAGGTCTCGCGTAGCCGACTCATCGTGTTGCCGATCGCGATGCTGGGGTGGTCGCTGTACTCGGTGTGGTCGACGTTCGATACGCATCTCACCGCGCTGGCCGCGTGGGCCTGCGCATGGGGCACCGTCGTTGCCATCGGCCTCGCTCGTGGACCCTCGCGCACCGCGTCCTACGACGCGGCGACCGCGCAGTTCACGGTGGCCGGCAGTTGGCTGCCGCTGGCGCTGATGATGGGTATCTTCTTCTTCAAGTACGCGGTGGCGGTCGCCCATGCGGTCAAGCCTGGCGGCCTCGACACGACGATGGTGGTGGCCTTGGTTTCCGCAACCTACGGACTGTTCAGCGGTCTGTTCATGGCGCGCGCCGTGCGGGTGGTGGGAACGATGAAGGGACAGCGTCTGGTCGAGCGCAGCGCCTGAAGAACGACGCAGGATGGGTGGAGCCGAAGGCGGCTTTCAACGGCGGAGCCGGTCTACCCATCGCTTGCACCCTCGCCAGCATCTTGATGATGGGTAGATCGGCTCCGCCGTTGAAAGCCGCTTCGCTCCATCCAGCCTACGAGGGCTTCTTCAGCCCTTCATGCTGCCGGTGTCCAGCCACCGCTGATGCCACGACAGTGCTTCCGGCAGCAGGTGCGGGGTGTGCTTGCCGTAGCTGTAGTGCAGGGCGCGGTCGAAGTAATCCTGCAGCGCGTCGCGATAGTCCGGATGCGCGCAGTTGGCGATCAGCAGGCGGGCGCGCTGCTTGGGCGTGAGGCCGCGCAGGTCGGCCAGGCCCTGTTCGGTGACGATGACCGAAACGTCGTGCTCGGTGTGGTCCACGTGGCTGACCATCGGCACCAGCGCCGAGATGCTGCCGCCCTTGGCGATGCTGGGGCTCAGGAATACCGACATGAACCCGTTGCGGGCGAAGTCGCCCGAGCCGCCGATGCCGTTCTGGATGCGGCTGCCCATCACATGGGTGGAATTGACGTTGCCGTAGAGGTCGGCCTCGATCATCCCGTTCATGCCGATGCAGCCGAGGCGGCGCACCAGCTCCGGATGGTTCGACATCTCCTGCGTGCGCAGGATGATGCGCTCGCGGTAGAAGGCGATGTCGCGCTTGAACGCCTCGTTCGCCTCCGGGCTGAGCGCGAAGCCCGTGCATGACGCCACGTCCAGCACGCCGTCGCGCAGCAGGTCGAGCATGCCGTCCTGGATGACCTCGGTGAAGGCGGTCAGTCCACGGAAGCCGCTTTTCGCCAGCCCGGCCAGCACTGCATTGGGGATGTTGCCGACGCCGGACTGCAAGGGCAGCAGGTTGGGCGGCAGGCGGCCCTGCGTGACTTCGTGCTTGAGGAAGTCGATCAGGTGTGCGGCGATGCGCTCGCTGGTGCCGTCGATGGGCGTGAACGGACTGTTGCGGTCGGGACCGTGCGTGCGGACCACCGCGACGATCTTGTCCGGGTCGCAGCGCAGCGCGGTGTCGCCGATGCGGTCGCGCACGTGCTCCAGCGGGATCGGCTTGCGGTGCGGCGGCAGCGCGGTGCCGTAGTAGATGTCGTGCATCCCCTCGATGTCGGCGGGCTGCCAGTCGTTGACTTCGACGATGACCTTCTTCGCCAGGTCCAGCCAGGTCTTGTTGTTGCCGACCGAGGTGGACGGCACCAGCGTGCCGTCCTCGCGGATGGCGGAGACCTCGATCACCGCGGTATCGATGGGGCCGTAGAAGCCGAACCACACATGCTGCGCCACATGGCTCAGGTGGATGTCGATGTAATCCAGCGTGCCGTCGTTGATGCGCTTGCGTGCGTCGGGGTCGCTCTGGAACGGCATGCGCAGCGCGATGGCATCGGCCTTGGCGAGGGCGCCATCCAGTTCCGGTGCCGTCGACGCACCGGTCATCAGCTTGATCTGGAACGGCACGCCGGCCGCATGCGCCTGTTCGATGCGCGTCGCCAGCGCCAACGGCACCGCCTTGGGATAGCCGGAGCCGGTGAAGCCGCTCATGGCGACCGTCTCGCCGGGCTGGATGAGGCTGGCGGCATGCTCGGCGCTGGTCACGCGGTCGCGCAGGCCGGCATGGCGGATACGGTCTTCGTGCATCGTAAGGAGCATCGGCTTGGCGAAACGCGCATTATCGCCCCGTGGGGCGGCGCGGCAGGATACGCCCATCGTGGCGCGCGCGGATTGCGCCGGATCAATGCTCCCCGGCGGCCATCCACGGCGGGCGCTGCTTCGCCGCGCGCGTGAAGGCCGGGCAGTCCTCGCGATGCGCGCCGGGCAGATAGCCCAGGCTCATCAGGAATTCGTTGGTGATCTCGCCGCCGGTGAAGCGGAAGGTCTTCTTGAACAGCGTGATCCAGTCGGTCTTCGGCAGTGGATGGTGCGCGTCGAGCCAGGCGGCGAAGCTGCCGTGGCTGCCGCGCAACTGCTGGATGACCTGCGCGTTGTGGATGGCGGCCTCGACTTTCAGGCGGTTGCGGATGATGCCCGGGTCGGCCAGCAGGCGGGCGCGGTCCTTGTCGCCGTAGCGGGCGACCTTGTCCACGTCGAACCCGCTATACGCGGCGCGGAAGCCCTCGCGCTTCTTCAGCATGGTTTCCCAGCTCAGGCCGGCCTGGTTGATCTCCAGCAGCAGGCGTTCGAACAGCACGGCCTCCTCGCGTTGCGGAAAGCCGTATTCGCGGTCGTGGTAGGGGCCGTGCAGCGGATGGCCGGGGGCAATGTCGCAATAGCCTGACATGGGCGCGTGCCTGGAAAGGGAACGCCGATTCTATGGCGGGTTGCGGACAGGAACCGTCCGCACAGGCGCGGCCCATGCGGGGCCGGGCTAGAATGGTGCCCATGCAAGACGTCGCCACGCCCTTGGCCAACCAGCTGCTGATCGCCTCGCCGGCGCTGTCCGATCCCCATTTCGCCCGCGCGGTCGCCCTGATCTGCCAGCACGACGACGAAGGCGCCATGGGCGTGGTCGTCAATCGCCCGTCCGAGTACACGCTGGGCGAGGTGCTGCGGCAGATGAACCTGGCCTCCCACGATCCCCGGCTCGACGACCAGGTCGTGCTGGCCGGCGGGCCGGTGCATCCCGAGCGTGGCTTCGTGTTGCACGACAGCGGCCACACCTGGGAATCCACGCTGGAAGTCGCCAGCGGCCTGTACCTGACCACCTCGCGCGACATCCTCGAAGCGATGGCCGTCGGCGAAGGCCCGGCGCACGCCGTCGTGGCACTGGGCTGCGCCGGCTGGGGCGCAGGCCAACTGGAATACGAACTGGGCGAGAACAGCTGGCTGACCGCACCGGCGGACGCCGAACTGCTGTTCACCGTGCCGCTGGAACAGCGCTGGCAGACGGCCGGCCAGCGGATCGGCGTGGACATGACCCGGCTGACGGACTACAGCGGCCACGCATGAATCCGCGCCCGCCGACGCCGTTTCCACGGACGCCGTCGCAGGATGGCGCAGACCGCATCGAACGGAGGCACTGGGCATGAAGCTGGATGGCACCGTACTGGGATTCGACGTGGGCGCCCGCCGCATCGGCGTGGCCGTGGGCAGCGCGTTCGGTACCGGCGCACGCGCGCTGGCGGTGATCGACGTGCACGGTCACGGCCCCGACTGGCCGGCGATCGACAAGCTGCATGCGGAATGGAAACCGGACGGTCTGGTCGTCGGCGACCCGATGACGCTGGAGGGCGGCGACCAGCCGAACCGCAAGCGCGCCCACGCCTTCGCCCGCGAGCTGCGCACGCGCTACCAGTTGCCGGTGGTGCTGGTGGACGAGCGCACCAGTTCCGTCGAAGCCGCGGAACGTTTCGCGCTGGACCGCGCCGAAGGCCGCAAGCGCCGTCGCGATGCCGCCGCGCTCGACGCCGTCGCGGCCGCTGTCATCATCGAACGCTGGCTGGCCGCGCCCCAGGACGCGACCCAGCTGACCTGATCACCCTCGACCACGCCCCATGACCCCACAACTCGATTCCGACGGACGCCTGCGCCACCTCCTTACCCTCGACGGCCTGCCGCGCGACACGCTGTGCCGCCTGATCGACCGCGCCGGCCAGATCCGCGACGCCGCGCTCGGCCGCACGCCGCGCCGGCAGGTGCTCGACGGCACCACGATCTGCACGCTGTTCTTCGAACCGTCCACGCGCACGCGCAGTTCGTTCCACATCGCTGCGCAGCGGCTGGGCGCGGACGTGCTGAACTTCGATGCGTCCACCTCCTCGACCCGCAAGGGCGAGACCGCGCGCGACACGCTGCGCAATCTCGAAGCGATGGGCGTGCGTGGCTTCATCGTCCGCCATGCCGACGACGGCGCGGTCGCCGCGCTGGCCGCCGAGGCGGGCGAGGGCACGGCACTGATCAACGCCGGCGACGGCCGCAGCGCGCATCCCACCCAGGGCCTGCTGGACGTGCTGACGATCCGTCAGGCCAAGGGCGCCGACTTCTCGCGCCTGAAGATCCTGATGGTGGGCGACGTGAACCACTCGCGCGTGGCGCGCTCGGACCTGCACGCGCTGCGTACGCTCGGCGCGGGCGAGATCCGCGTGTGCGGGCCGACCTCGCTGCTGCCCGACGACGGCACGCTGGCAGGCTGCGCAACCGGGCAGGACTTCGACGCGATGCTCGACGGCGTCGACGTGGTGATGATGCTGCGCCTGCAGCGTGAGCGCATGGAGGAAGGGTTGGTGTCCTCGCTCGAGGACTACCACCGCGACTACGGCCTGACCACGACGCGCCTGAAGCGTGCTGCGAAGGATGCAGTGGTGCTGCACCCCGGGCCGATCAATCGTGGTGTCGAGATCACCGACGAGGTGGCCGACGGCCCGCAGTCGCTCGTGCTGCGCCAGGTCAGCAACGGCGTCGCCATCCGCATGGCGGTGCTGGAGATGCTGCTGGGCTGAGGGACGCTCGACGTGGTGCAAGCGTGGGCGAGCGGTTCAAGAAGGCATCCCGATTCCGTCATTCCGGCGAAGGCCGGAACCCGGCGACTTCATTCATCAGAATCAGAGACACTGGGTCCCGGCCCTCGCCGGAATGACGATCAATCACGAACACGGCGCAAGGATCCCTGCGCCGTGCTCACTCCGGCGCCGAAACCACGCGATTCTTGCCGGCCTGTTTGGCCTGGTACATGGCGCGGTCGGCGCGTGCGAGCAGTTCGTCCTGCGATTCGCCCGGCTGCCAGCGCGCCACGCCGGCGCTGAAGGTCACCAGGATGCCGCGGCCTTCGTAGACGAGGGGCTTGTGCGCCAGCCGGTCGCGCAGGCGCTCCAGCGTGCCCATCGCTTCGAGGAAGCTGGTTTCCGGCAACAGCAGCACGAACTCCTCGCCGCCGAAGCGTGCAACGGCATCGGTGGCGCGCAACGTGGCGCGCGCCAGCGTCACGACGTGGCACAAGGCCGCGTCGCCGCCGAGGTGGCCGTGCGCGGCGTTGATGTGGCGGAAATCGTCGAGGTCCAGCAGCGCGAGTGTCAGCGTCTGGCCACTGCGCAGGGCGCGAACCGATTCGCGCTTGAACAGTTCGTCGAAGCCGCGCCGGTTCAGTGCCTCGGTCAGCTGGTCCACACGCACCAGTTCGGAGACGGACTGCAGTTCCTGCTCCAGGTTCATCACCCGGCGTTCGGCGTCCTCCACCTCGCGGCGCGCCTCCAGCAGACTGTCGCGCGCGCGCAGCGCCTGTGCCTGCACCTGCGCGGTGTCTTCCAGGATGTCCTCCATCCGCTTGCCCAGCTCGGCGATGCTGCGACTGTCGCGCACGGCCTGCGCGTGGAAGCTGATGCGGTCGTGGTACTCGCCGGTGCTGTTGGCCATGCCGTCGAGACGCTCGACGAAGGTCACCATCATCTCCTTCATCGAGGCTTTCGACTCGGCCAGGCCCTGTTTCAGCAGGCCCTGCTTGTAGATGACTTCGCGCAGGCCCGCGCGGGTCTGCTCCAGCGCGGTGCGGTCGAGCGGTCCGGCGAGCAACTGGCGCACGGCACCGATCTGGTCCTGCAGCCAGCTGCCGTCCTCGATCAGCTCGCCGACGTTTTCCAGCAGCAGGTCGAACAGGCTGCGCATCAGCTCCTGCGCGTCGTCCACTTCGTGCGAGCGCTGGCTCACCTGCTGGCAGAGGTCCCGCAGGTCGGTGCCGAGCTCGCCGATGGGTTGGTTGGCCTGCCATTGCCGCACGCGGTCCGCCAGGGCATGCGCCTGCGGAAGCAGCGCGCCGTCGTCGCGCAGCAACTGTTCCATGCCGCCGACGAGCAGGTGGTGCAACAGGTCGCGCAACTGCTCGGCTTCGCCCGCCAGCGGCTCGTCCTGGATGGTGCGGATGTACTTGTCGATGAGTTGGCGCAGCGCGCGGCCATAGCGCGGCCAGTCCTTGTCGGCCTGCGCGGACTGCAGGCGTTCGCCCATGCCGTGCAGTTCGCCCGGCAGGCCGGCGACGCCGTCGGCAAACGCGGACAGCAGGGCGCCCGGCTCCTCGGCGTGCGCGAACAGCGCCTGCAGCTGCGCGCTGCTGATCGCCGGATGCGGGCCGGCCGCCCGGGTCGTGGCGAGCTCGCGCGAGGCCGACGCGCCGCCGTCGCGGCGACGTGCCCACAGCCGGCGGAAGCCGCCAGTAACACCGGAGTTGTCGTCGGCCACGTCAGCCATTCGCGTCGCTCTCACAGCCATGGGCGGATGCCCGTCGGCCACCAGGGGATGCCGGGTTATCGGCCGCCCTGGGCGCAGGTTGAGGACCCGGTGGCCCGACCACCGGTGTACGCGCCGGAAGCGTGATGCAGGACCCGCGGCGGGTCAGGCGGCGTCCGGGGGGAACCGGGCCCGGGCTTCTTCGATGATGGCCAACTGGGCCATGGCTTCCTCGTTGCCTGCCGTGGCTGCGGCGCGGACCTGGTCCAGCGAGGGGTGCGAGACGATCAGCAGCAGGTTGCCGCATGCCGGGCAGGCGTAGTCGGTGACGGCGTCGTGCAGTTCCATGGCCATTGCGCGGCTGTCGCCGTGCCAGCCGCAAGGGCACGCCAATGCGCGCTCGCGCCACCCGGCGGTGAAATAGTCGGAAACGAGCTCGGCCATCGCTCAGTGCCCGCGGCGCTGCGCGAACAGCCAGTCCCACATCGGCGCGTAGGCGTAGGTCGCGTCCCAGCTGTTGTGGTTGGCGTCCGGGAATTCGGTGTAGCGCGCGTCGCGCGCACCCGCGGCCTTCAGGGCGGCCTCCATGCGGCGCGACTGCGACGGCGGTACCACGTTGTCCTGGCCGCCGTGGAAGATCCACACCGGTACGTCCTTCAGGCGCTGCGCGGCGGCGGCGAATGGATCGGCCGCGTCGCCGACGCTGTGCACGCGCAGGCCCGGGCGCGCATCGGTCCAGTCGACGGTGATGCCGCCGCAGACCGGCACCAGTGCGGCGAAGCGGGTGGGCTGCTGCATCGCCAGTTCCCAGGTGCCGTAACCGCCCATCGACATGCCGGTCAGCGAAACACGGTCCGCATCGCCGTTGAATTCCTTCATCGCCGCATCCAGCGTGGCGAAGGCGATCGGGCCGGCCGACTCGGTCCACTCCGTGTCGTCCGGTGCCTGCGGAAACACCACCACGGCCGGGAACGTATCCGCATGCTGGCGCAGGTAGGGTCCCAGGCCTGCCATCGTCTGCTTCACCCCGTCGCTGCCGCGCTCGCCGGAACCGTTGAGGAACAGCACCACCGGCGGCTTGCCGTTGCGGAAGCGGGCGGCGGGCACGAACACCTGGTAGCGGTACGCCTTGCCTTCCAGCGTGATCTCGCGCGAGACGAATTCGCCGGTCGGGTTCATGGGGGAGGTCGTGGTGCAGGCGGTCATCAGGATCAGCAGCAGGCCCAGGCAGGTGGTGGCGAGAGAGCGCATGGCGGTCGCGGTCCGAGGGTAACGGACGGCAGCATACCCCGTCGCGTGGCGGACGGCGCCACATCGATCCTCTGCGTCAGCGCGCAGTAGCGGGAAGCGGTATCTCGTCGCGCATCCGCATGAACCGGGCGAAGCGCGGCAGTCCGTTCGATGTCAGGCCGTTGTAGCGGTAGGTGAGCCATGCACCCAGCGGTGGCGGCGCGGCCCGCTGCGCATCGGTGAAGCCGGTGCCGATGCGGAAACTTCGCCCGTCCGGCATGCGTACCTGCAGTGCGCCCATCATGCCTTCGTACTTGCCTTTGCCGGGCAGGTGAGCGACGACCTGCGCCTCCGCGTCCTCATGCGGCTTGTACTTCAGCAGGTCCTCGCTGCGCCCGGCGCGATAGCGGGCGGTTCGCCGATGCAGCATGAGCCCTTCGCCCCCGGCGGCGACCACGCGGGCAAGCTCCGCGTCCAGCGCCGCGGCGGTATCGAAGCGTCGTTGCGGAATCGCCTGCAGGTGCGTGTTGCCTGCGGCGGACGTGATGGAGCGCATGCGTACGACGCGCTCGGCGAACGGTCCCGGATGCATCGGCAGGTCGAAGACCATGAAACGCACGTCGCGCCAGGCCTGCGCATCGGTGCCGACGCGGCGGACGAGGGCGCTGATGTCGTCGAAGCGGCCACGCGCGATCCACAGTTCGCCCTCCATCGGCTCGACCGGCCAGCCGCGCGTGAAGGTCGGCGGCGCCGCGATCCGTGCGCCGCCGCGGGTCCACAGTGCCCGGCCATCCCAACGGGCACGCACCCCGTCCAGCTTCTCGCTGACCAGGAAGGTGTCGACGGGGACGCCTTCGCGATAGGCGGTCGCCAGCATCGGATCGGGCGGCGGTGCCGACAGGACGGGGAAGATCAGCAGGCACAGCAGGGCGGTGAGCAGCAGACGCATGGCGGCGGACCGGGCCGGAGGGGACGTCAGCGTCGCGCGTGCGATCGAACGCGGGGATCGGCGCATGCCGCGGCCGTGCGTAGGAAGTGCCCGACGCGGCGTCGCGCATCAGAAACTCGTTATCGGATCGCCGATGAGCAAGCGCACGACGGTGGCGGGCTCAACGCCGCGTCCACAGCCACGCACACAGAGAGGCAACGTGCAGCAGCACCATCGTCCAGAAGGCGACACGGTAGCCGGGCTTGCGCGACTTGTGCCGCAGCGTCTGCTGCGCGACCCACGCGCCGGGCCAGCCGCCGAGCAGTTCCAGAAGATGCAGCGTCGTCTCCTGCGTGCGCCAGCGGCCCGTCTGCGCGGCGTGCTTGTCCAGCGCGTTGACCACGTACGTGATCGCCGACAGGATCATCGGCAGGAACATCGCCTCGGCCGGCAGTCGGCCTGCGCGGATCCCCCACGCGATCAGCAGTGCGTAGGCGAGGACGGCCACCGCGCCCGGGACGACCGACGGCGGCCGCGAAGGACCGCATGCAGGCGTCGCCGGACTGGCGCGGCGCACGGCGGGAACCGTCCGTTGCACCGCCTGCGCCCGCCACTTGCTGTCGGGCTGGCGTTGCACCCTGAACTTCACCAGCTCGCCGACCTCGGGCCGGCGGCCATCCAGCCGGTAGTCGCGGACGTGGAAGAACACGCGGGTGGGTTCGCCATCGAGCGGCGCGATGAAGCCGAAGCCACGGTCGTCGTTCCACTCACTGACCTTGCCGAGTCGCTCCATCGATGGACGGCCTCAGTGCAGCAGGATCAGCGTGGCCAGGCCGAGGAAGCAGAAGAAGCCCATCACGTCGGTGACCGCGGTGACGACGACGGTGCCGGCGACGGCGGGATCGATGTTCATGCGCTTGAGCAGCAGCGGCAGCAGCACGCCGGCGGTGGCGGCCGCGCAGAAGTTGATGATCAGCGCCAGCGCGATCACCAGCGACAGCAGCGGGTTGCGGAACCACGCGAAGGCGATCACGCCGACGATGCCGCCAATCAGCAAGCCGTTGATCAGGGCGACGCGGATTTCCTTCCACAGCAGAATGCGGGCATTGCTGGAACCCACCTGACCCAGCGCCAGGCCACGCACCATCAGCGTCAATACCTGTACGGCCGCGTTGCCGCCGATGCCCGCCACGATGGGCATCAGCACCGCGAGTGCAACGATCTTCTCCAGCGTCACCTCGAACTGGCCGATGACCGTCGCCGCCATGAACGCGGTGAACAGGTTGATGCCCAGCCACACCACGCGACCACGAACCGCGCGTTTGACCGGAGAGAACAGATCCTCGTCCTCGTCCAGACCGGCGGCGCCCAGCGCCTGGTGCTCGGCCTGCTCGCGGATGATGTCGACCACGTCATCGATGGTGATGCGGCCGAGCAGGATGTTGTTGTCGTCCACCACCGGCGCCGACACCCAGTCGTGGTCGGAGAACTGGCGCGCCACTTCCTGTGCGCTCTCGCCCACGTCGATGGCCGGCTGCTCGTCGTCGATCAGGCGGTTGATCGGGGTGGTGTCCTCATGCGTGACCAGCGCGGCCAACGGCACGCGACCGAGATACTGGTGGCGGCGGCTGACCACGTACAGGTGATCGGTGTGGTCAGGCAGTTCGCCACGCAGGCGCAGGTAACGCAGCACCACGTCGACGTTGACGTCGGCGCGCACGGTGACCACGTCCGGGTTCATCAGGCGGCCGGCGGTGTCCTCGGCGTACGACAGCACCTGTTCCAGGCGCTCGCGGTTCTCGCGGTCCATCGACTTGAGGACTTCGTCGATGACGGTGTCGGGCAGGTCTTCGACCAGGTCGGCGAGATCGTCGATGTCGAGGTCCTCGACCGCGGCGACGATCTCGTCGGTGTCCATGTCGGCCAGCAGGCTTTCGCGCACCTCGTCGCCGACGTGCACCAGCACCTCGCCGTCGTCCTCGGGATCGACCAGGCCCCAGACGACTTCGCGCTTGCCAGGCGGGAGCGACTCCAGCAGGTTGCCGATCTCCGCGGGCGACAAGGTATTGACCAGCCGGCGCACGGGTCCCAGCCGACCGCTGTCGAGCGCGTCGGAGAGCAGGCGCAACTGGCGTGCGGTCTTGTCGTGGCGGATGGTCTCGACCATTCGGTACTCCGGAATGGGGCCGATCCGTCAGGCGGATGCGACCGGGGCATCAGGCGTTCATTGCGCCATTATCGCCCGGCCTGCGAGTTATGGACACCCTGTACAAGCCATCCGTACAAGACCCTATGCTGCTGTAGGAGCGCCCCATGGGCGCGATGCTGTTGCGTTGGGTACGAAAGCGGAAAAGCATCGCGCCCATGGGGCGCTCCTACAGGTGCTGTCAGCTCGCGACCGCCGCCTTCAACCAGCGCTCGATGCCGGCACGGTCGCGCGCCTGCAGCAGCTTGTCGGTGCGCGCCTGCAGGTCGCCGAAGTCGACATCACGGATGGCCTTGCGTACTTCCAGCAGCGTGGCCGGGTGCAGGCTGAACTCCCGCAGGCCCAGCGCCAGCAGGATCGGTGCGAGCGCGGCGTCGCCGGCGATCTCGCCGCATATCGCCACGGGGATGTCGTGTTCGGCGCCGGTGCGGATCACGTGCCGCAGCAGCCGCAGCACACCCGGATGCAGCGGCGAATACAGTTCTCCCAGGGCATCGTTGTTGCGGTCGGCCGCCAGCAGGTACTGCACCAGGTCGTTGGTGCCGATGGAGACGAAGTCGACCACGTCGACGAAGCCGTGCAGGGCGATCGCTGCGGCAGGTACTTCGATCATCGCGCCGAGTTCCAGCTGTACCGCGATCTCGTGGCCCTGCTTGCGCAACTGCAGGGCGGCGCGTTGCAGCCGGCGACGCACTTCCAGCATCTCTTCGCGGCCGCTGACCATCGGCACCAGCACGCGCACCGGTCCGTAGTTCGACGCGCGCAGGATGGCGCGCAGCTGGGTGTCGAACACGCCGGGATGGGCCAGCGACAGGCGCACGCCGCGCACGCCGAGGGCGGGATTCTCTTCGTCGCCGACGACCAGGCCGGCACGGTCCGCCTTGTCGGCTCCCAGGTCGAGCGTGCGGATGGTCACCGGCCGTCCGCCCATGCCGAGCACGAGGTCGCGGTAGACCTGGAACTGCTGCTCCTCGCTGGGCAGCTCACGCTGCTGCAGGAACAGGAACTCGGTGCGGTACAGGCCGACGCCAGTGGCGCCGAGGGCGTGCGCGTTCGCCACGTCTTCCAGCGATTCCGCATTGGCCCACAGGGCGATGTCGATGCCGTCACGGGTGCGGCTGGGCTTGGAGCGCAGGCGTCCGAGTTCGCGCGCTTCCCTGGCGGCCTCGCGCAGGCGCTCGCGGTAGCGACGCAGGTCGTCCGGGTCGGGATCGACCACCACTTCGCCGGTGGCGCCGTCCACCAGCAGCACGTCGCCGTCGTTGATCTTCTGCAGCGCCTGCGCGTTGCCTACCACCAGCGGCAGGTGCAGGCTGCGCGCGAGGATGGCGCTGTGCGACAGCGCGCTGCCGGCGGCAGTGACGACCGCGACCACACCGTGTTGCTGCAGTTCCGCCAGTTCCGATGGCGCCACGTTGTCGCTGACCAGGATCTCGCCGGCCACCGCGGGCGCGTCGGGCGCGCGCTGGTGCAGGTGCGCGTGGATGCGGCCGATCACATGGTCCAGGTCGTCCATGCGGCTCTTGAGGTAGGCGTCGTCCATGCCGTCGAAGACGGCGGCCAGCCGGTCGCGCTGCAGCCGGAGTGCGTAGTCGGCCGTGTAACGGCCGGTACGGATCAGCTCGTCCAGGCCCTGCAGCAGTTCGGGATCGTCCAGCAGCAGGGCATGCAGGTCGAGGAACTCGCCGACCTCCTTGGCCAGCGCGCCGTGCAGGCGCGCGCGCAGGCTGTGCATCTCGGCGCGGGTGGCCTCGACGGCCGCGTGCAGGCGGCCGACTTCGTCGTCGATCTGATCGGGGCGAACGTGCTGCTCGGCGACCTCCAGCACATGCGGCAGGCGGACCCGGGCACGTCCCAGCGCACTGCCACGCGAAGCCCCATGGCCCGGCAGCAGCGCCCTCATGTCAGGACTCCTCGTCGAATCGTCGCTCGAACAGCGACACGATTTCCTGCATGGCGGCTGCCTCGTCCTCGCCGTCGATGCGGACGATGACGGGCGTCCCCTGGCCGGCGGCGAGCAGCATGACGCCCATGATGCTCTTGGCGTTCACCTCACGGCCCTTGGCCGCCAGCGTGGCATTGCAGCGGAAGCCGGACAGCGTCTGCACCAGCTTGGCGGTGGCGCGTGCGTGCAGCCCGAGGCGGTTGGAAATGATGAGTTCGCGTTCAAGCATCGTCGTGAATGACTCCATTGCGTGCGCCGGCCGCCGCAGTGGCAGGCAGGTCGTCCAGTCCCTGTTCCGGATAATTCATCACCCTCAGCAGCATGGGCAGACTGAGCGCCGACACGCGGCGCACCGGTGTGCCCAGGCGGGCCAGCTTGCCGGCCAGGTTGCTGGGGCTGGCGCCGTACAGGTCGGTCAGCACCAGCACGCCATCGCCACCGTCCACGCGCCGTAACGCGGCCGATGCCTGCGGGAGCAGGACATCGAGGTCGGCGTCGAACGGCACCTCGAAGGCTTCCGCCTTCAGGGGCAGCTGTCGCAGCAGCGACGTGGCGACCGCCAGGATCGCCGCGCCCACGCCAGGATGAGTCACAAGAAGAATGCCACAGGCCATGCCGGAACGTTAACAGACGGGCATGACGGGCTGGAAGCGGCGCCGATGGAACGGTCAGGGTGACATGATGCGTCGCCACCGCGTCCCCGTACCGGAGCTCGCTTCGCTGCTCTGACGCCCGAGTATGGAGCGGGTGTCAGCCGAGCAAGCTCGGCTCTACGGAAGCGGGGGTCAATCCAGCTCGCGATGGAAGGTCGCGACCTCTTCCCAGCCCTGTTCGCGGGCATGCCGGGCCAGGGTTTCCGCCAGGTACACGGAGCGGTGCTTGCCGCCGGTGCAGCCGAAGGCGATGGTCACGTAGCTGCGGGTCTCGCCGCGCAGGCGGGGCAGCCAGGTATCGAGGAAACCGCTGACTTGGCCCACGTACTCGGCCACGTCCGGCTGCGCGTCGAGGAACGCACGCACCTTCGGGTCGCGGCCGGCGTACGGGCGCAGTTCCGGGTTCCAGTGCGGGTTGGGCAGCACACGCGCGTCGAACACGAAGTCCGCGTCCGCGGGCACGCCGCGCTTGTAGGCGAAGGACTCGAACAACAGCGACAGCTGCGTGCCCTTGTTGAGCGCGAACTCGGCGATGATCCGGCGGCGCAGCTGGTGCACGTTGAGCTGGCTGGTGTCGATGACGATATCCGCCTCGTCCCGCAGCGGTTGGACGATATCGCGTTCCTGGCGGATCGCCTCCTGCAGCGACAGGCCGCCGTGGCCCAGCGGGTGGCGGCGACGGGTGTCGGAGTAACGGCGCAGCAGCACGTCGTCGCCCGCGTCGAAAAAGACCAAGCGACCTTCCAGCCCCAGTTGCGCCAGCGCGGCGCGCCACTGGGCGAGCTTCGACAGGTCGCTGTGGCGGCTGCGGACGTCGATGCCCACCGCGATCTTGGGCGGCAGTTCGTCCTCGCGGACCAGGCTGCGCACGAACGACGGCAGCAGGTCCACGGGCAGGTTGTCGACGCAGTAGTAGTCCAAGTCTTCGAACGTCTTCAACGCCACCGACTTGCCCGAACCGGACAGGCCGCTGACGATCACCACCGTGGGCGTCATGCCCGGGGCGTTCTCTTCGTGCGCGCGAGCGGAGTCGTCGCCGGCCTGGCTCATGGCGTGCTGCGCTCGAGCAGGTTGCTGTGGCGGGCGATGAACATCGCCGCCGGATCGATGCCCTTGGTGCGCAGGATGTGCAGGCGCGTGGCGGCTTCGGTCAGCACGGCCAGGTTGCGGCCGGGCATCACGGGCAGGGTGATCAGGGGAACGTCCAGGTCGAGCACGTGGCGCGTGCCGGAATCGCCGGTCAGCCGTTCGTAGCCATGCGGGTTCGGCTCGGTCATCGGGCGGGTGAGGTGCACGATCAGGCGCAGGTACTTGTTCTTCTTCACGGCCGTGTCGCCGAACATCTCGCGCACGTTGAGCACGCCCAGTCCACGCACTTCCAGCAGGTCCTGCAGCAGCTCGGGGCAGGTGCCGTCGAGCACGTCCGGCGCGATCTGGGTGAACTCCGGTGCGTCGTCGGCGACCAGGCGATGGCCGCGGCTCAGCAGTTCCAGCGCCAGTTCGCTCTTGCCGGACCCGGCCTCGCCGGTGATCAGCACGCCGATGGAGTAGATCTCCATGAAGACACCGTGCAGCGTGACCCGCGGCGCCAGCGTGCGCGCCAGGTGGTAGGAAATATGGTTGAGCAGTTCGTGGCCGCGCTTGGGCGATCCCCACAACGGCGTATCGTTCTCGTTGGCCGCTTCGCGCAGGTCCTCGGGGCAGGACTGGCTCTTGCTGATCACCAGCGCCAGCGGCTTGGCCTGCACGATCTTCTCGATCGTTTCCCAGCGCTGGCGGGAGTCGAGCGAATCCAGCCAGGTCAGTTCCTCCGTACCGAGGATCTGCACCTTGTTGGGGTAGACCGCGTTGAGGTAGCCGGCCAGCGACGGGCGCCGGGACACGGTGTCGCCGGACTCCAGCACGCGCTTCTCGCCCTTCTGCCCGGCCAGCCAGCGCAGGGCCAGCTTGTCCTTCTGCTGATCGAACAGTTCACGGGCGGTGATGCTGGTATTCATCATGCGAAGGCAGCCGGCGGGAAGGGAGTGCTTCTCCGGACAGTGCGCGGATCGACGACACGGTGTCGGCACGATCCGTCCGGAGCGCAGTGAGGGCCAGTGTAATGTCCCTTCCGGGAGCGTGCGACCACCGATGCGCGGCGAGGACGCCGGGCGCGGGAATAGTCGTGCGTGCGAGGGCCGCTCCGCGGCGCGAAGCGGCCCGTGGGGCGATGCGTCAGCCGATCAGTTCGCCACGCATGCTGTGGCGCTGGACGTCGGTGCGCTTTTCCTTGTGCTTGACCAGCAGGCGGTCGAGCTTGTCGGCCAGGATGTCGATGGCCGCATACATCGTCTGCGCGCCGGCATCGGCATGCAGGGTGCGCCCGGACACGTTGACCGTGGCCTCGGCGAGATAATCGGGCTTGCGGGTTCCCAGTTGCGTACGGACTTCGCAGGGTTGCTCGAAGTGGCGCTCCAACCGCTTCAGTTTGGTTTCAACGTATTCGCGCAAGGCGGGAGTGACTTCGATTTCATGGCCGTAAGTCTCGATACGCATGTGTGCCTCCTTCTGGTCGGTAGAACCGCGCGCGTGGCGCGGAGAGCGTGTCATGTGACAACGCGGCAGGGGTCTGGGTTCCGGTCATCTCCTGTGTCGGCGGCAAGGGAAGGGCGAGGCCTTCGAGGACAAGATGGACCCGTCCGCGACAACTATCAACTGTTGTCGAGCAGAATTTTGCGTAGGACGATGCGGTGTTAGAAAAGCGTTTCGCGGGCGCGGAACGGAGTCACGGAACCGGTGCGACGCGGGGAGCGTTCAGCCGATGCGCACGCGTTCGTGGGACGACAGGATATGGAGGGCTTCGCGATATTTCGCGACGGTGCGGCGTGCCACCGGGATGCCGGACGCCTTGAGCAGGTCCGCGAGCTTGGCATCCGACAACGGCTTGCGTGGATTCTCGCCGTCGACCAGCCGACGGATCATGGCCTGGATCGCCGTGCTGGAGGCTTCGCCACCGCCCTCGGTGTCGATGCCGGACGCGAAGAAGGCGCGCATCGGCAGGGTGCCGCGCGGCGTGCGCACGTACTTGCGGGCGATGGCGCGCGACACGGTCGATTCGTGCAGGCCCACTTCCTCGGCGACGTCGCGCAGCGTCAGCGGACGCAGCGCCTGCTCGCCGAATTCCAGGAAGCCGGCCTGCTGGTGCAGCAGGCAGCGCATGACCTTCAGCAGCGTGTCGCCGCGGGCCTCGACGCTCTTGAGCAGCCAGCGCGCTTCCTGCAGTTGCGCCTTGAGATAGCCGGCGTCGCTGTCGCCGCATTGCCGGATCATCTGCTCGTACCCGCGGTGGATGGTGATGCGGGGCAAGGTGTTGCCGGACAGTGCGGCGCGCCAGACGCCGCGTTGGCGCCAGACCACGCAGTCCGGCACCACGTAGGTGTCGTGCGAAAGATCGCCCACCTGCGCGCCGGGCTTGGGATCGAGCGTGCGCAGCAATTGCACGGCTTCCTCCACCTCGGCGACGGGACGTCTCAGTTCCTGCGCGATGCCGGCCACGCCGCTGCGCGGCAGGCGCTCCAGTGCCGTATCGGCGATCTGCAGGGCCAGCGCCTTGCCGGGCGTGTCGTCGGCCAGCACCGCCAGTTGCAGGTGCAGGCATTCGCCGAGCGTGCGCGCGGCGACGCCAACGGGATCGAATCGCTGCACCTGGTGCAACACGACCAGCACTTCGTCCTCGCGCGCTTCGATGTCCGGACGCAGCGCCTGCACGATGCCGGACAGCGGCTCGCGCAGGTAGCCGTCTTCTTCCAGTGCGTCGATCAGGGTGGCGCCGATGCGGCGGTCGCGCTCGGACAGATGCGAGAGATGCAGCTGCCACAGCAGGTGGCCATGCAGCGTATCGGCTTCCGCCACGCGCTCGGCGGGACTGCCGCCGTCATCGTCGTCGAAGGAACCGCCGCTGCCGGACGTCGTCCAGGGCCCTTCGTCCGGTGACCAGTCGTCGCGGTCGTCGGCAGCCTCGCGCGCGACTTCCTGCGCCGGTTCGGCGGGGGGCTGGTCGTCGTCGCTGCCGCGGACCGGCACCGGTTCGTCTTCGGGCTCGCTCCAGTCGAGCAGCGGATTGGTCTCGACCGCTTCGGTCAGTTCGATCTCGAGTTCGGCCGTGGACATCTGCAGCAGCCGGATGGCCTGACGCAACTGCGGCGTCATGACCAGCTGTTGTCCCAGCGATGTCTGCAGGCGTGGCTTCATTCCCGACCTTGGAAACCCATGTGGCGGCCAAGAGCCGCCGACGGGATCACAGGCGGAAGGTTTCGCCCAGATAGACCCGGCGTACGTCCGGATTGGCCAGCAACGCGTCCGGGGCCCCCTGCGCCAGAACGCTACCGGCATTGAGGATATACGCCCGGTCGCAGATTCCCAAGGTTTCGCGCACGTTGTGGTCGGTGATCAGCACGCCGATGCCGCGATCCTTGAGGTGCTTCACGATGCGCTGGATCTCGCCCACGGAGATCGGGTCGACGCCGGCGAAGGGTTCGTCCAGCAGCATCAGGCGCGGACGGGCGGCGAGGGCGCGCGCGATCTCCACGCGCCGGCGCTCGCCACCGGAGAGGCTGGCGCCGAGCTGGTCGGCCACGTGGGTGACCTGCAATTCGTCCAGCAGCGACACCAGTTCGCGCTCGATGCCGGCGCTGTCCAAGTCGTCGCGCAGTTCCAGCACCAGGCGGATGTTGTCGGCCACGCTGAGCTTGCGGAACACCGAGGGTTCCTGCGGCAGGTAGCCCACGCCGAGCTTGGCGCGCTGGTACATCGGCTCGGCGGTGATGTCCTGGCCGTCCAGTTCGATGCTGCCGGCGTCGGCGGCCACCAGGCCGACGATCATGTAGAAGCAGGTGGTCTTGCCGGCGCCGTTGGGTCCCAGCAGGCCGACCACTTCGCCCGGCTGCAGGGTCAGGCCGAAGTCGGCGACGACTTCGCGCTGCTTGTAGCGCTTGCGCAGTCCCTTCGCGGTCAGCATCAGTTCTTGCCCTGCGCGGGTTGCGCCGACTTGGGCTGGATGACGGTGCGCACGCGGGTACCGTCGCCGCCGCTCTGCATGTTGCCGGTCTTGGTGTTATAGACCATGCGCTGGCCGCTGTTGGAGCCGCGGTCGGACTTGACCGTGTAGTTGCCGATGAAGGTGATGGTCTCGGTCTTCATGTCGTACTCCACGCGGTCGGCCTGCGCATCCATCCAGGTGCCGTCGTCCATCTGCTGCTTCATCTTCACCTGCTTGCCGGTGAAGACCGAGCGCGAGACCTCGCCGTCGGCCATGTAGATCTCCGCTGCGGACGACTTGATCTCCAGCGTGCCCTGGGTCACCACCACGCCGCCGCCCAGCACGGTCTTGCCGCTGCCTTCCATGTTGCCGCTCTGGCTGCCGGAATCGATGGTCATGGCCTGGTTGCGGTCGCTGGCCTTGGCCATGGCGTCGGCGACGGGCAGCACGAGCAGCAGCGCAGCGCTAGCGAGCAGAACGCGGTTCATAGATCGATCTCACCTGGGATTTGAATGTGTATTCCTTGGTCTTGAGGTTGGTCTCAAAACCGCGCCCGGTCAGTCTAGAGCCGGGCTGGGTCACCGTCACCTCGTCGTCGGTCTGGGCGAGGTCGCGGCCGGGGAATACGTTGAGCGTCTCGGAGCGGAATTCCGCCTTGCGCGCGCTGCCGGCCGGGGAGATGCCGTGCACGTCGCCCTTCAGGCGCAGTTCCTCGCCCTTGGCGCTGAGCCAGCCGGTCTTCGCGCGCAACTCCCACGAACGGCCTTCCTCTTCCGGCAGCAGGAACAGCGGCGTGGTGATGGTGTAGGTCTCGTCCTGGGGATTGCGCGCCATCTCGGGAGCGCGCACGGCGACGGCCTCCTGGCCTTCCCCGTTCAACGCGATCATCTCGAAATCGTGCATCACATAGTCCGACCGGTCGGCGAGCACCTGGTTGGGCTCGGGGACGTCGCGGTTCTTCCACGCGGACCAGCCGCTGACGATGGCCGCGAGCAGCAGCACCAGCCCGAGCGTTGCACGCCAGCTCATGCGGTACCGCCTTCGAAGATCGGCGCATGGCCCTGCGAGCCGAGCAACAGGTCGCAGGCTTCGCGCGCGGCGCCCTGGCCGCCCGCGCGGCGCGTACGCCAGTGCGCATGCTGCGCGGTCCACGGGTGCGCGTCGGCCGGCGCGATCGCCAGGCCAACAGCGAGAAAGGGCGGCACGTCCGGCAGATCGTCGCCCATGAAGGCGACTTCGTCCTGCCCGATGCCCAGGCCGGCCGCGAGTTCCTGCACCTTGGCCAGCTTGTCCTTGACGCCGGTAAAGACCTGCACGCCCAGTTCCCGACCTCGTGCCACGGCGACGGTGCCGCCACGTGCGGTGACGAAGGCGACCTCGATGCCGGCGCGCTTCAGCAGCACCAGGCCCTGGCCGTCCTGCACATGGAACGCCTTCTGCTCGCGACCCTCGCTGTCGAGGAACAGGCGACCGTCGGTGAGCGTCCCGTCCACGTCGAAGCACGCCAGACGGATGCGTGCGGCACGGGCCAGCACGTCGTCGGTCAGGTCATGGAGATGGCGAAGGGGCATCGGGAGGCGGGAGGAAGGGAAG
>NZ_PDWW01000036.1 GCF_010093445.1 Pseudoxanthomonas japonensis
CCCGGGAGGTGGGGGAGGGGCGGTTGACGCGTGAAGCGCTAGTGCACGGTGGTGCGGTTACCGCGTGATGACAGCGGGCCGCCCCACTGGACGGCCCGCGGATGACACATCGATCAAAGCTTGATCTCGGTGTTCCAGTACTGCTCGATCTGGCCGACCAGTTCCGGCGGCAGCGGCACGTAGTCCAGCTCGTTCGCCTGCGCCTGGCCCTGCTCGTAGGCCCACTTGAAGAACGCCAGCGTGTGCTTGGCCTTCGCGGCGTCCTTCGGCTGCTTGTAGACCAGGATGAAGTTGGTGGCGGTGATCGGCCACGCCTGCTCGCCCGGCGCATTGGTGATGACCAGGTTGAAGTCCTTGGCGTTCGCCCAGTCGGCACTGGCCGCGGCGGCGGCGAAGCTTTCCGGCGTGGGCTTCACGAACTGCCCGGCGGCGTTCTGCAGCGAGGCGTACGACATGTTGTTCTGTTCGGCATAGGCCAGTTCGACGTAACCGATCGAGCCCTTCAGCTGGCGCACGTAGGCGGCGACGCCTTCGTTGCCCTTGCCGCCGACGCCGCCCGGCCAGTTGACCGAGGTGCCTTCGCCGACCTTGGACTTCCACTCCGGGCTGACCTTGGCCAGGTAATTGACGAAGTTGAAGGTGGTGCCCGAACCATCGGAGCGGTGCACGGTGTTGATCTTGCCGGTGGGCAGGGTGACGCCGGGGTTCAGCGCGACGATCGCCGGGTCGTTCCAGGTGGTGATCTTGTGC
This sequence comes from Pseudoxanthomonas japonensis, assembly GCF_010093445.1. GTDB lineage: Bacteria > Pseudomonadota > Gammaproteobacteria > Xanthomonadales > Xanthomonadaceae > Pseudoxanthomonas_A > Pseudoxanthomonas_A japonensis. Next base: position 751 of record NZ_PDWW01000036.1, read on the forward strand.
AGGAAGATGTCCGCCAGCACGGTGCCGCTGAGCTTCAGCTGGCCCGGCTGCAGGCCCTCGACGTTGATGACCGGCACCACGCCGCCGATGACCGACGGGAACTGCGCCAGGCCGGCCTGGGCCAGCTCCTCGGACGAGAGCGGCTTGTCGGACGAGCCGAAATCGACGGTCGCGGCCTTGATCTGCGCGATGCCGCCGCCGGAGCCGATGGACTGGTAGTTGATCTTGGCGCCGGTGGCCTTGTTGTAGTCCGTGGACCAGCGGGCCATCAGCGGATAGATGAAGGACGCGCCCGCGCCGGTGAGTTCGGCGGAGATCTGCTGCGCGCCAGCGGCGGCGGTCGGGGCTGCGTCGGTGCCGGCCGTGGTGGCCGGGGCGTCGGTCTTGCCGCCGCAGGCGGCAGTGAAGAAGGCGGTGGCCAGGGCCAGCGTGGCCAGGCGGGCGGTACTGACGGGCATGGAGTCTCCGGACGGGTCGTGTGTGATCCACGCTATGAAATGATGTTTTTGTTACAGCGTGATGACATCGCCATCTCGCGCTGTCATGCGACGACCGGCGGGCCATGCCCAACGAACACGCCCAATAGACATGCCGAACAAAAAAGGGCGGGCCCGAAGGCCCGCCCGGTGATGTGGCGCGGGAGGGACGCCGCATCGGCGCCGGCACGGGGAGAGAGCGTGCCGACGGGTGCGATCAGTACTTCAGGTTGGCCTTCCAGTAGGTCTCGATCTGCTGGACCAGCGCCGGCGGCAGCGGCACGTAGTCGAGCGACTTGGCCTGGGCGTCGCCGTTGGCGTAAACCCAGCGGAAGAAGTCGCGCGCGTCCTTGTTGCCCTTCTTCGGCGCCTTGTACATCAGGATGAAGTTGGTGGCGGTGATCGGCCAGGACTGCGCGCCCGGGGCGTTGGTCATCACCAGGTAGAAGTCCTTCGACTTGCCCCACTCGGCGCTGGCGGCCGCGGCGGCGAAGCTCTCTTCGCTCGGCTGCACGAACTGGCCGGCTGCGTTCTTCAGGCTGGCGTAGGACATCCTGTTCTGCAGCGCGTAGGACAGTTCGACATAGCCGATGCCGCCCTTGATCTGCTTCACGTACGCGGCGACGCCTTCGTTGCCTTTGCCGCCCACGCCGGTCGGCCACTGCACGGTGGTGCCCTCACCGACCTTGGTCTTCCACTCCGGGCTGACCTTGGACAGGTAGTTGACGAAGTTGAAGGTGGTGCCCGAACCGTCCGAGCGACGGACGACGGTGATGCGCTGCGCCGGCAGGGTGACGCCCGGGTTGAGGGCGGCGATGGCCGGGTCGTTCCAGGTCTTGATGGTGCCCAGGAAGATGTTGGCCAGGGTCGGGCCGTCCAGCTTCAGCTGTCCCGGCTTCAGGCCGGCCACGTTCAGCACCGGCACCACGCCGCCGATCACCGACGGGAACTGCGCCAGGCCGTACTTGGCCAGCTCTTCCGGCTTCAGCGGGGCGTCGGACGAACCGAAGTCCACCGTGCCGGCCTTGATCTGCGCGATGCCGCCGCCCGACCCGATGGACTGGTAGTTGACGCGGTTGCTGGTGGCCTTGGCGTAGTCGGCGGACCACTTGGTCATCACCGGGTACACGAACGACGCGCCGGCGCCGGTCACGTCGGCGGCGAACGCCTGCGCCGAGAAGGCCGAGGCGAGCGCGAGCAGCGCGACGCGGGATTTGATCGAGTTGAGCACGGAAATCTCCTGGGAGAAGGCAGGGTGGAAGGACGGGGCATGCCCGTTGGGTGGCCATTCCACGACGTTTGTGTGACAGCCCCGTGTCGGCATTGCGACAGTCCGGTGACGTCGGGTGCGCGCCCGGTGGTCGCGGGTGCGCGAGTGTCGTGCGCAAGGTCAGGTGCAGGAGGGGAGGGCACTGTTCTCCAACGATCCGGTCTAGTGCCGGATCCATACATATAGGAGTGCCTGCGTGCGGAGCGCGCAGCCGCAGACGGGGTCTGCTCGCGCCTTGTCACGCCACTGTCATGAAACTCACATGTGACTGCAAGATTTCACTCCCATCCTTTAGCGCATCTTTGACGGGCGCTTAATGATTTCCGAAGGTGATCTCGGAAGCGAAGCAGGGCGCCCACGAAGCCTGTGCTCCTACTTCTTACTTCCACTCGGAGAGTCACCATGCGTTATTCCCTCCTGGCCGCCGCGCTTGCCGTCGCCATGGGCAGCACCAGCTTCTCGGCGTCCGCCGCCGACTCCCGCGATCAGACGATCGCCGAACTGAAGGCGCAGCTGGAAGCGCTGTCGGCCAAGGTGGCCGAGCTGGAAGAGCGCACCGATGCGCAGTCCGACGTGAACCTGGACACCGCGGCGCAGTTGGACAAGATCACCACCGGCTCGCCGAAGATCGATACCAAGGGCGGCGTGAAGGTCACCTCGGCCGACGGCAAGTTCGAAGCCAGCATCGGCGGCCGCATCCACTTCGACACCTATGCTTTCGACCGCGACCTGGCCAGCACCACCGGCACCACCGAATTCCGCCGCGCGCGCCTGACCCTGTCGGGCAAGGCCTACGGCTGGGACTACAAGATGGAGAACGATTTCGGCGCCGGCGGCGGCCTGGAGGGCTTCCGCGACGTCTACATCGCCAAGTCCGCGCTGGGCGGCAAGTTCACCATCGGCCACTTCAAGCCGTACCGCGCGATGGAAGAACTGACCAGCTCCAACGAACTGCTGACCATGGAGCGTCCGTTCGCGTCCGCGACCGGCCTGTTCTCCAGCCGCCAGTTCCAACAGGGCGTGGGCTATCTGCGCGCCGGCGACAACTACACGGCCGGCGTCAGCGTGTTCAATCTGCGCGGTGCCTCGGGTACCCGCAACGAAGGCGTCGGTTCGGCCGGTCGCGTGACCTTCGCGCCGATCAACAACGACAACAATACCCTGCACTTCGGTGCCTGGTACAGCTACGAGAATGCGAACCAGGGTTCGGACAATCTGTCGGCCTCGTTCAACTACGCCGGTCGCCGCGGTCCGTCGCAGAACATCGCGACCACCACGGGTGCCAGCCGCAACGAGGTCAGCGTCTACGCCGTGGAAGCGGCCGGTTCGTTCGGTCCGGCCTTCTTCCAGGCCGAGTACGCCGATGCCAGCTTCGGCCAGCCGCTGGGCGCGGACCAGGATGTCAAGACGTACTACGTGCAGGGCAGCTTCATGCTCAACGGCGGCCACAAGCCGTACAAGGGCGGCACCGGCGTGTTCGGTTCGCCGAAGGTCGCCGACAAGGGACTCTGGGAGCTGACCGGCCGCTATGACTACGCCGAGAACGAAACGCTGAACCGCGAGGTCACCAGCTGGATCCTCGGCATGAACTACTACGTCAACCCGAACCTGCGCTTCATGTTCAATTACACGCAGGGCGACAACGAAGTCACCGGCGACGAAACCGCCCAGTACGCGCTGCGCACGCAGTTCAGCTGGTAAGCCAGCGCCGGCCCGGATGACGGGCACGGCATCGCGAAGGGACATGCCACCGGCATGTCCCTTCTGCGTGGTGGGGACTATTCGTCCTCGTCGAACGGGGTCAGCCGGAACGCCGCGCGCGGTGCGGCGTCGTCCTGCTTCCAGCGCGCATACACCGGTCGTCCCTGGCGGACGAAGAAGCCGTGCCGGCGCAACAGCGCCTTCTCGCTGTCGGCAAGACAGCCTTCCAGCGAGATCGAGCGGCAGCCCAGCGCGTGTGCCGCGTCTGCGAGCACGGTCAGGCTGCGCGATGCACTGCCTGCCGGATCGGTCTTGAAGTCCACCACGTGCAGCGTGTCGCCCTGCTGTCGGCACACGAACCAGGCGCATGGCTGCGGCGCGCGGTCGCGCTGCACGTACAGGAAACGGAAGCTCGCCAGCGGGCAGCGCGCGAACCGCCATTCCAGCGCATCGCGATCGTGTACGCCTTCGAGCGTGCCGGGCCCGGACCATGCCTGCGCGTGCACGGTTTCATGCGGCGTGGTGCGCCATGCCGCATGCAGCCGGCGGCCGGCCATCCGGTGGAGCCGATCGCGCAGCCACACCAGGCGATCGATGCAGGCGCCCAGAAGCCCTGCGAGCGCCGCGGGCATCCGTCGCGCCAGATAGGGACCGTGCCGGACGATGCGCACGTAGGTGGTCATGTCGCCGACGTGCACGTAGCCAAGCCGTTTCACCACCGGCACGGCATGGGGGTTGGGGAACCCGTAGACCAGGTCGCCGTCCTGCAGCGCGGTGTCGCTGGCCGTGCGCTGCAGCAGCAAGGCCGGGCCGAGCATGCGATGGCCGGGCATGACCGCCATGTCGGCCAGCAGTCCGCTCCGCAGGTCGCGGCCGTCCAGCCGCATCCGCCGCCAGCCCACGCCGGCGGTGCCGACGATGGCGTGGCTGGGCTGATGCAACAGCACCTGCAGCAACGCGTCGTGCGGCGCGTGGCGGTAGAACCAGTCCAGTTTCAGCGAGCGAGCCTGGTCGTCATGCAGGCTCGATCGCCAGATGTCGACGACGGCATCGCGGTCGCGCACGACGTCGGCGCGCGCGACCGCATAGGGATTGCTGTCGGCGACCTGCGCACTCATGCGGCGTGCGCGCCCGCCCCGTCGCCGACCGAGACGTTGCCCAGCAGCACGGGGCGCAGGTGCAGCGGTGCCGTGCTGCGGCGCTTCCTCACGATGTCGGCGTAGACGGCCTCGGCCTGTTCCACCGTCATCTCCAGCACGCGCGCGAGGTCCGCGGCAGGCACGTCGTGTTCCAGCGCCCACAGCGCCAGGTCCATCGCGCGGTAGGGCAGCGCGAAGTAGAACTCGTCCTGGCCCTGCTCCAGGCTGTAGGTGTCGGTGGTCGGCTGGGCGCTGCACAGCCGCTCCGGCAGGCCGAGATGGCGTGCCATGCCATAGACCTGCGATTTGTAGAGGTGTGCGATCGGCTTGATGTCGGCCGAGCCGTCGCCGTTCTTCACGAAAAAGCCCTGGTCGTACTCCAGCCGGTTGGGCGTGCCCAGCACGGCGTAGTGCAGGCGGTCGGCATGGAAATACTCGATGGTCTTGCGCAGCCGCTGCTTGTAGCTGGTCGCGGCAACGATGGTCAGGTACTCGTGCAGGCGCAGTTCGCGCTCGTGCATCGCGCCGTCGGGCGACTGCGCGATCAGGCGGAAGCGGTTGATCGCGCCCTCGCTGCCGCCGGCGATGGCCAGCTTCATCTTCCAGTCGTCGCGATACTCCGGCAGCACCGTGCGCACGGCGGCGTCGCGCGCGGCATAGGCGCCGATCGCGTCCAGCGCCGGGGCGATGTCGAAGGTGTCCACGCTGACGCCCAGGGTGTCGGCCAGCAGGGTGGCGCGTGCCGCGCTGTCCGGATCGGAGTCGCGCTCGGGCAGGATCAGGCAGTGCACGCGCTCCTTGCCGAGTGCGCGCACGGCCAGCGCCGCGCACGCCGAGCTGTCGATGCCGCCGGAAATGGCGACCACCAGGCCCCGTCGGCGCAGCGATTGCGCCACGGTTTCGCGCAGGCGCGCGCAGATGCGTTCGGCTTCCTGTTCGTAATCGATGTCCAGTGCTTCCCAGCCGAATCCGCTCATCCGTTGTCTCCCGTAATGCGGTCCGCGCGGCGCGCCAGCAGCGCGCGCACGGCTCCGTCTCCATCGATCAGTTCGCGTACGTCGTCCCAGGCGCCGTCGTTGCGCAGGCGGCGCGCCATCGCCGGCCCCTGGCCAAGCCCGACCTCGAACGCGAGCCAGCCGCCGGGCTTCACGAACCGGACGGCGTCCTGCATCAGCCGGGCGAGCAACGACACGCCCAGCGGACCGCCATCGAAGGCGAGCCGCGGCTCGTGCGCCGAGATTTCCTCCGGCATCGCGCCGACCTTGCTGCTGCTGATGTACGGGGGATTGCAGAGCAGCAGGTCGACCGCGCCATGGAACACGGGCGTGTCGAACGGGGCGAGCAGGTCGCCGGCGTGGAATTCGACGCGGTCGGCCAGGCCGAGCAACGTCGCGTTGCGGCGCGCCAGCGCCACCGCGTCTTCACTCAGGTCGGCGCCGAACACGCGCAGGCCGGCGACATGGTGCGCCAGCGCCAACGCCAGGTTGCCGGACCCGGTGCAGACATCCACCGCGATGCCGGGTGGGCCGTCTGCGCCGCGGCTCTGCGCAAGCCCGATCACCGCCTGTCCCAGCAGTTCGGTTTCGCGGCGCGGAATCAGCGCCTCCGGGCCCGCCAGCAGCTCCAGGCCGAGGAAATGCTGCCGTCCGGTCAGGTGCGCCAGCGGCGTGCCGGCGAGGCGCTTCCCGATCAGGTCGTCCAGGCGCCGTTCGGCAGCCTCGTCCAACTCGGAGAGCATGGCGGCGGCGGCGGCGACGGCCGAGAGCGGCGAGCCCGTCGCGGCGGACCACAATGCGCGCAGCGTGTTCTCCGGCGTCTCCTCCGGCTTGTCGTGCGCTGCCTGCCAGTGGGCCTGCAGCGTGCGCAGTCGCTGTTCGGCTGCTGCGGTCATGCCGCCTTCGAGCGCATGACGAACGATACGATCCGGTCCACCGAGTCGAAGTTCTCGGGCACCATGGCCGCATCGTTGACCTTCATGGCGAAGTTCTCCTCGATCACCAGCACCAGCTCGAGCACACCGGTCGAGTCGATCACGCCCATGTCGAGCAACGACGCATCGTCGGAGAGCCTGGCCTGGTCGTTGGTGAACATCAGGTTGTTGAGGATGTGGCCGCGGATCTTTTCGCGGATGGCGGTTTCGGTCATGGTCATTCCGTCCCGGTGGCAGGCAATGGGTTGGTCAGCGGCGCGCGCCGGCGGATGAAGGCGTCGTGCAGCAGCATGGTCGAGAGGATGCCGACGAAGGCCTGGTTGTCGGCGAAGCCCACCGCGCGACCGTTGCGGCACTTCTCGAACAGCAGCCGGACCTTGCCGGCATCGAAGCAACCGGCATCGCGGATGCGCTCGGGCGACAGCAATTCGTCGACGTAGTCGGCCGGGCGGCCGTCGGTGAAAAAGCTGCTGGCGTCCGGCGCACGGTAAGGCTGCTTGGTGCGGCGGGCGATCTCCGGCGGCAGCAGCGGCGCCAGCGCCTTGCGCAGGATGTGCTTCTCGGTCAGGCCGCGCAGCTTCCATTGCGGTGGCAGCCGGTTGGCGAATTCGATCAGCCGGTGATCGAGGAACGGGAAGCGGCCCTCGATGGAGTTGGCCATCGCCACGCGGTCGCCCTGCGATGACAGCAGGTAGGCGGCCATCAGCGACTTCGCTTCCACATACTGGTCGCGTGCCAGGGGCGACCAGCTGTCGATCGTGGCGGGCAACCGCTGTTCGTAGAACGAGAACGGGTCGAAGCCGGCGACGCGCGATTGCAGTTCCGGCGACAGGAACGCAAGCGCGCGGCGCGAGGTCGTCCAGCGCGGCGCATGCGCGAATACCGGGCGCGGCAGGTGCTCCATGCCCTGGCCGAAGAACGAGCGGGCGAATCCCGGTGTGCCCACCGGCGAGTGCTTCAGGTAGCCGTACAGGCGTCCCAGCAGCAGGTGGCGCCACTGCGACTCCGGGTTGCGCGCCCAGAAGCGGCGCACCTTCGCTTCCTTGAACAGGTCGTAGCCGCCGAACACCTCGTCGGCGCCTTCCCCGGTCAGCACCACCTTGTAGCCCGAACGGCGGACCAGGCCCGACAGCAGCATCAACGGCACCGGCGCGGTGCGCAGCACGGGCGCCTCGGTGTGATGGATCAGCGTGGGGAACGCGTCGGCGATGTCGCGGCGCGTGCAGTGCAGGGTGGTGTGCTCGGTGCCGAGGTGGCGCACCATCGTCTGCTGCTGTTCGCGTTCGTCGAACTCGGCGTCCTCGAACGTCACCGAGAACGTGCGCACCGCCGCGATGCCGCTGCGCTTCACCAGCGCCACGATGCCGGACGAGTCCAGCCCGCCGCTCAGGTAGGCACCCACCGGCACATCGGCGCGCAGCTGCAGGCGGACCGCGTCATCCAGCAGGTCGCGCAACTCGTGCACGGCATCGTCGAAGGAGGCGAAGGCCGGTGCGTCGCCCGCGCGGGGGAAGCTCCAGTCCCAGTACTGCGTGAGCGTGCGCGTGCCGTCCGCTTCCACCGCCAGCAGATGGCCGGGCGGCAGGCTGTCGATGCCGGAGAACAGCGTGTCCGGATCGCAGGGGCCCCAGAAGGTGAACGCCTGCGCGAGGCCGTCGGGATTGAAGGTCGCGCGTTCCGGCAGCGCCGCCAGCAGCGCCTTGATCTCGGATGCGAACCACACGCGGCCCCGCGCGGTCGCGTGATAGAGCGGGCGGATGCCGGCGCGGTCGCGCGCCAGCAGCAGCCGGCGCCGCAGCGTGTCCCACACCGCGATCGCGAACTGCCCGTTGAGCCGTTCGACGAAGCGGTCGCCGTCGCGGTGGTAGAGGTGGACGATGACTTCGGTGTCGGAGCGCGTGCGGAAGCGATAGCCCTGTGCTTCCAGTTCCTCGCGCAACTCGACGTAGTTGAAGATCTCGCCGTTGAAGACCGTCCAGACGGTTTCGGTGCCGTCGTGCAGCGGCTGCTGGCCGGTGGCCAGGTCGATGATCGCCAGACGCGCATGCGCCAGTCCCACGCCGGGCTCCACGTGCGTGCCGCTGCCATCCGGTCCGCGATGGTGCAGCGTGCCGATCATGTGCTGCAACGTCGCCCGGTCCTCGGGAACGCCCTGCACTGCGCCAGCGAAACCTGCGATGCCGCACATGGTCAGATGTCGCCAGTGATCGGCGACATGCGGACCATCCGTTGCGAATGCTGGCGTGGATGCGGTCGCGGCGATGGCATGGTGTCGTGTGTTTTCCGGGCACGCCACGGGCGGCGCACCCAAAGGGAGGGTCGGAAGGTGGGGGGACGCCCCGATGGCCCCCGTGTTGCTTCTGCTTTCCCCGGATTGAACGGACGTCGGATCACATTCCGGACAGCACGGAGGTCGTCATGCACTTCCCCGGAGGCGGTCCGGCTGCCGTCACGATGCCAGACCAAACCGGATCGCCTGAGCGTTGCCAGGTCCAGAGGTCCACTCCCGACCATGACCATTGGCAGGGGTCCGTCGCGCGCTGCGTGGAGACACTGGGGCACGATGTCGGGGTAGCCCGATGTCCGGGGATGGGGATCTTTCAAGAACCAGGGGGCGTGGTGAAGCGATTGGTGGCCGGCATGGCGTTGTGGGCGGGGATGTCGATGGCAGGCGTGGCGCAGGCCGCCGAGCCGGTCGACCTGGACATGGTGGCGAAGATCCGCAGCGAGGCGCTCCACCGCTCGCAGGCCGCCGCCAACCTGAAGGAGCTGACCGAGACCATCGGGCCGCGCCTGACCAATTCGCCCAACTACACGCAGGCCAGCGCCTGGGCGCGCGGCAAGCTGTCCGGTTGGGGCCTGTCCAACGTCCACGACGAGGTCTACGACCCGGCATTCGGCCGGGGGTGGGCATTCCGTGCATCGCGCGTGGAAATGCTGTCGCCGCGCCAGTTGCCGGTACACGCGCTGCCCAAGGCCTGGACGCGCGGTACCGATGGTCCGGTCGAGGGCGAGGTGGTGCTGGCCTCGTTCAAGACGCTGGAGGACATCGAGAAGCAGCGCGGCAAGCTGCGCGGACGCATCGTGCTGGTGGATGAAGCACGTGCCTACAAGCCTTCGGAGAAGACCGATTTCCGTCGCTACAGCGAGGCCGAACTGGGCGAACTGCAGACCTTCCCCATGCCGGAAGACACCGCGCCCGACGCGCAGCAGAAGCGCCTGGACGAGTACCGCAAGCGCATCGCCCTGAGCAAGGCGCTGAATACCTTCCTCGCCGAGGAAGGCGTGCTGGCCACGCTGTCGATCAGTTCATGGGACAACGGCATCATCCGCGCGACCGGCGGCGGCGCGCGCAAGGCTGGCGAACCGGTGGGCGTGACCGAGCTGGTCCTGCCTGCCGAACACTACAACCCGCTGGTGCGCGCCGTGCAGGGCAAGCAGCCGGTGCGGCTGCGCATCGACGTGGATTCCGCGTTCACCAGCGAACAGGACCTGCCGGCGACCAACACGTTCGCCGAGATTCCCGGCAGCGGGAAAGTGGATGAAGTGGTCATCATCGGCGCGCACCTGGACTCGTGGCATACCGGCACCGGCGCCAGCGACAACGGTGCGGGCGTGGTCGTCATGATGGAAGCCATGCGCATCCTCAAGACGATCGGCGCCAAGCCGCGGCGCACGATCCGCCTCGCACTGTGGGGTGGCGAAGAGCAGGGCCTGCATGGCTCGGCAGGCTACGTGGCCCGGTATCTGGCCGATTATCCCGAGCCCACCGATCCCGAACAGAAGGCGTTGCCGCGCGCCTACCAGCGCGGCACCGGCCCGCTGCAGCGCCGGCGCGGCTACGACCGCTTCTCGACCTACTTCAACTTCGACAATGGTACCGGCCGCATCCGCGGCATCTATGCGCAGGAGAACCATGCCGCCGTGCCGATCTTCAAGGCGTGGCTGGAGCCGTTCAACGACCTGGGCGCAAGCATCGTCACCACGCGCAACACCGGCAGCACCGACCACATCTCGTTCGATCGCGTCGGCCTGCCGGGATTCCAGTTCGTGCAGGATCCGGCGGACTACTTCACCCATGTCCACCACACCCACCTGGACACCTACGACCACGTGGTGCCGGAAGACCTGAAGCAGGCCGCGGCGATCATCGCCTCGTTCGCCTGGCACGCCGCGATGCGCGAGGAACGGCTGCCGCGCAAGCCGTTCGTGGAGCGCGACGCGCAGTAGGCAGAGTCGAGAGGCCGCCGCCGACTCTCAGGCGACGGTCTTTTCCTTGAAGCGGCAGATGTCGCGGATCACGCACTGCGGACAGTCGGGCTTGCGGGCCTTGCAGACGTAACGCCCGTGCAGGATCAGCCGGCCCGCAGTGGCGTGTATGCGCCCTCTTCAATGAGGTCGCGCCGGCGGCAGACGATCTTGCCGCGTCAGGCGGCGGTCTTTTCCTTGAAGCGGCAGATGTCGCGGATCACGCACTGCGGACAGTCCGGCTTGCGCGCCTTGCAGACGTAACGCCCGTGCAGGATCAGCCAGTGATGCGCGTCCTGCATGAACTCCGCCGGCACCACCTTCAACAGCCGATCCTCCACCGCGCGCACATCCTTGCCCGGCGCCAGGCCGGTGCGGTTGGCGACGCGGAAGATATGCGTGTCGACGGCGATCGTGGGCTCGCCGAAGGCGGTGTTCAGCACCACGTTCGCGGTCTTGCGGCCCACGCCGGGCAGGGCTTCGAGCGCGTCGCGCGAACGCGGCACTTCGCGGCCGTGTTCGTCGATCAGGATCCGGCAGGTGGCGATGACGTTCTTCGCCTTGGCATTGAACAGGCCGATGGTCGAGATGTACTTCTTCAGCCCGTCCTCGCCCAGCGCGAGGATGGCGGCGGGGGTGTTGGCGACCGGAAACAGCCGCCGCGTCGCCTTGTTGACGCCCACGTCGGTCGCCTGCGCCGACAGCGTCACCGCGACCAGCAGTTCGAACGGCGTGCGGTACTCCAGTTCGGTGGTCGGCTTGGGGTTGAGCTCTCGCAGGCGCGAGAACAGCTCGACGACCTCGGCGCGCGTGAGCGTGGCGCTGCGCCGGGGTGCTGTCGTCATCGTTCCATCCTCTCGGCCGCCTTGGCCTTGGCGCGCGCGAGGATCGCGGCGGCGGCGGTCGGCAGGGCAGGGCGTGCGGGCTGTGCGCTTTCCGCAACGTCGGTGACCTTCAGTCGGCGCGCTTCCCGCTCCGCCGCGCGGCGCGCCAGCCGGGCCTCGCGCTGCCGGTAGCGTTCGCGCGCGTCCCACGCCGTGCGCAGGCGCTGCTGGGTCTGCATGACCACGATGATGCTGTCGTCCACGCAACCGCAGGGCTGGAACGCCATCAGTCCCGCCTCGATCGCAGCATCGACGTCGCCAGCCACGAGCTGCGCGTGGAACGCGCGTGCCTGGTCGCAAGCGGAGCAGGGAGTGGACACGTGTGCTGTCGCGGCTCAGCGGCCCGCGAACGCTGGCTTGCGGCGCTCGACGAAGGCGCGCGTGCCTTCGCGCATGTCGTCGGTCGCGAACATCAGGCCGAATTGCGCGCTTTCGTATTGCAGGCCTTCCTCGATGCCGCATTCGCCGCCGATGTTGACCACGTCGAGCGTCGCGCGCAGCGCCAGCGGCGCCGAGGCGGCCAGCTGGGCGGCGATCTTCAGCGTCTCGGCTTCCAGATCCGCCGCGGGCACCACGCGGGTGACGATGCCCAGCTGGAGCGCGCGCTCTGCCGTGACCGGTGCGCCGAGCAGGCACAGCTCCAGCGTGGCGGACCGCCCGGCCAGCCGCAGCAGGCGCTGGCTGCCGCCGAACCCCGGGATCAGGCCCAGGTTGATTTCCGGCTGGCCGACCTTGGCGCTGTCCGCGGCGATGCGCAGGTGGCAGCCCATCGCCAGTTCGAGCCCGCCGCCCAGTGCGAACCCGTTGACCATCGCGATCACCGGCTTGGGCAGCGTCTCGATGGTGCGCATCAGCTTCTGGCCGCGCAGCGAGAAATCCCGGCCCTCGGTCGGGCGCAGGTCCGCCATCTCGGCGATGTCGGCGCCGGCGACGAAGGCCTTGGGGCCGGCGCCTGTGAGCACTACGACCCGCACGGCGGCATCGGCCGCCGCCGCGTCGAAGGCCGTCTGCAGGGCATCCAGCGTGGCGGCGTTGAGGGCATTCAGCTTGTCGGGGCGGTTGACGGTGATGCGGCGGATGCCGGCGTCGTCGGCGACAAGGACAAGGTGTTCGGACATGGGTTTTCCGGGGATTTTTGTAAATTCTGGGTGAAATCGGAACTCTGCCGACAAGGTCTGGTCAGACCCGCCTGTCGTCAGTGGCGGTTAAGCGCCCCGGCGGCTATCCTAGCGCGTCCATTCCAGACGGTATGCCGCCGTCGCCCTATCTTCGGAGAGTGTGTTGATGAAGTTGCGTTCGATTGCGGTCGCTGTTGCGGCATTCGCCATGGCCGGTAGCGCCCTGGCCCAGGACGTCTCGTCCGAGAAAGGCAAGCTGAGCTACTACTTCGGTTACGACTACGGCAACAACCTTGCCGAACTGACCGCGCGTGGCGAGCAGCTGGACATCAATTCCGTGGTGAAGGGCCTGCAGGACGCCTATGCCAAGAAGCAGCCGGCGCTGACGGCCGACCAGCTGAAGCCGGCACTGGAAGCCTTCCAGAAGCGCGAGCAGTCCCGCGCCCAGCAGGCCAAGGCCGAGTACGACAAGGTCGCCGGCGAGAACAAGACCAAGAGCGACCAGTTCATCGCCCAGTACAAGGGCCAGGCGGGCGTGAAGACGCTGGCCAGCGGCGTGCCCTACAAGGTGATGGAGAACGGTACCGGTGCGAAGCCGACCCAGGCCAGCACGGTCGAGTTGCTGGTGTCCGGTCCATATCCGTTCGGCCAGCGTCCGGCGGAAGCCCGCCCGCCGCAGCCGATGAAGGACCTGAAGATCAGCGCCGTCGAGATGCCGGCCATGCGTGAGGCCCTGCTGCAGATGTCGGCCGGTGCCAAGTGGGAAGTGGCGCTGCCGCCGGACAAGGCCTATGGTGCCGACCCGCGCACCGGCTTCCCGCCGAACGTGGCCGTCGTGTTCGAGATCAAGCTGGTCAGCGTCAAGTGACGCAATGACGCGTCCGCGCACCGCGCGGACGCCTCTGTCATTGCGTCATCCCCGCGAAGGCGGGGATCCAGTGACTTTGTTCCCCCTGCGCCGGCCTAGTGCCGGCGCAGTGCTTTCCAGCGCAGGGCGGCGTTTCCGCGCTACCCTCCGCAGGTGCCCGAAGCCATGAATACCGCATTCCGCGCCGTGTTGAGTCCATGCATCGGCGTCTGCACACTGGACTCCAATGGACTGTGCGAAGGCTGCCTCCGCACCACGTCCGAGATCGCACGCTGGTCGCAGATGAACGATGACGAACGCCTGCGTCTGATGGAGCATGTGCTGCCTGCACGCGAGCACGCGCGTGCGCCGTTCGCGCTCGAGCAGCGGTTGCGTGAGGGCGGGGATCTGCGTCGAGCCCTGCATCCGCTGGGCGACGTGCCGAGTGAGGCAGGCTGGAACCACGACGACCTCATCGACCTGTTGCCGCCCGGTCCGCTGGCCGAGGCGGCGGTGCTGGCGGGTCTCGTTCCGCGCAAGGACGGCACGCAGGTGTTGCTGACGCGTCGTACCGACGGATTGCGCCACCACGGGGGGCAGGTAAGTTTCCCCGGTGGCCGCATCGAGCCTTCCGATGCCGATGCGGTCGCGGCGGCGCTGCGCGAGAGCCACGAGGAGATCGCCTTGCCGGCGTCGCAGGTCACGCCGCTCGGTTTCCTGGACCCCTTCACCACCATCAGCGGATTCCGCGTGGTGCCGGTGGTCGCGCTGGTCGATCCCGCCTTCGTGCCGGTGCCCGAGCCGAACGAAGTGGCCGACGTGTTCGAGGTACCGCTCGACTATCTGCTGTCGCCCGACAACCTGCGCCGTGTCGAGGTCGACTATCGCGGGCGCCGCCGCGTGGTGCTCGAGTACGCATGGCCCGGCCAGCGCATCTGGGGCGCGACGGCGGCCATCCTGTTCAACCTGCGGCAACGGCTGGAGCAACTGGCATGAACTGGACGACCCTCGTCGATACCGCCGCACTGTCCGCTGCCCTCGGCGACCCCGGATTGCGGCTGGTCGACGCGCGTTTCGTGATGCTCAATGCCGCGCCGGATGCCGGTCGCGAAGCTTATGCCGCATCGCACCTGCCCGGCGCCGTCTACGCGGACCTCAATCTAGACCTGTCCGACCTGTCGAAGGTCGGCGAAGGCCGGCATCCGCTGCCGGACAGCGATGTGTTCGCGCGCAAGCTGGGCGAGTGGGGGATCGGGCCGTCGCACCAGGTGGTGGTCTACGACGCCGGCGACGGCAGCATGGCGGCCGCGCGCCTGTGGTGGTTGTTGAAGCTGATGGGGCATGCCCGCGTGGCGGTGCTCGATGGCGGATTGGCCGCGTGGCGTGCCGCGGGCGGCCAGGAGACCGCCGAGCTTCCAGCGCTGGCGCCCGCTGCGGCGTACCCGTCGCGTTTCGATACGGACCAATTCGTCGAGGCTTCAGACATCCTGGCGCGGCTGGATGCGGACAGCGGCTGGCTGATCGATGCGCGTGCCGCCGAGCGCTTCCGCGGCGACGTCGAGCCCATCGATCCGGTCGCCGGGCATGTGCCCGGCGCGCTCAATCGTCCTTTCGCCCAGAACCTGCGTGACGGCCGCTTCAAGCCGGCCGACGAGCTACGCGCCGAGTTGTCGACGCTGCTGCGGAACCGCTCGCCCATGGACACCATGCTGATGTGCGGCTCCGGCGTGACCGCGTGCCATCTGCTGCTCGCCTTCGAACATGCGGGCCTGCACGGCGCACGCATTTATCCCGGTTCCTGGAGCGGCTGGATCAGTGATCCGTCGCACCCGGTTGCGCGCGGCGACTGACGAAGCGTTGCCTACTTCTTCAGCTTGTCCACCAGCGCCCGCAGCGCGGTCTGCGTGTCGGGCGCATGCCAGGCATCGACGAAACGTTCCAACTGGATCAGCGCCGGATCCAGTGCATCGACCAGGTCACGACGGGCGAGCGTGCGCGTCTGCAGCATCGGATGGTGCGGCAGGCGCAGCAGCTGCTGCAGCCATGCAACGGAGCGTGCGGTGACCTCGTCCTGGTCGACGAGTTCATCGACCAGCCCGATTTCCAGCGCGCGCTCGGCCGGTACCATCTCGCCGGCAACCAGCAGGCGTTCGGCGCGATAAGGGCCGACGACGCGGCGCATCAAGCGTTGGATGCCCTCCGGCACCACCAGGCCCACCTGGGTTTCGTTCAAGCCGAGCGCGAACGGGCGCGCCGGGTCCGCGCTGCGCGCCATCACCCGGTAGTCGCAGCACAGCGCCAGCACGCAGCCGCCTGCAGGCGCGTGGCCGGTGATAGCGGCGACGACCGGCACACGCGATTCGGCCAGCGTACGCGCCGCGCCGAAGAACGCCTGCCACGCATCGAGCAGAGCGTGGCGGTTGTCGCCGAGCGACAGCAGGTAGGGGACGTCCATGCCGGCGGAGAAGATCTTCGGATTGCCTGCCAGCACGATGCCGCGCGTGCCATGGTCCAGCGCGGCGTTGAGGGCGTCGATGAGCGCGCGGCACAGCTCGGTGTTGAGCGCGTTGACCGGCGCACGCGCCAGGCGGATCTCGCGGATGTCGCCGTGGTCGGCGGTTTCGATAAGGCCCGTCATTCATCCGCTCCCTGAGGTCAGGCCGGTATCATAGGCGCATGAACCATCGCACCGGAATGATCGGCCTCGCGGCCCTGTTGATGTCGTGCTGGGGCACGGTCCATGCGGCCGAATGCCTGCCGGTCGCCAAGGCGGCCTGGGTGCGCCTGCCGCCGGTCGCGATGCCGATGATGGCCGGCTTCGTACGCATCGAGAATCCGTGCAAGACGCCGATCAGCATTGTCGGCGCAGAAAGCCTCGCCTTCGAGGATGTGTCGCTGCACGAGACGCGCGAAGAGGGCGGCGTCAGTCGCATGCGCGAAGTGGCTGCGTTGCCAATCGCGCCCGGCAAGGCTGTCGAGCTGAAGCCGGGGGGGCTGCACCTGATGCTGCATGGCCCGTACCAGCCGCTGGCCGAAGGCGAGAAGCCGGTGATCACGCTGAAGCTGGCCGATGGCCGCTCGTTGCCGGTGGTGTTCGAGGTGCGGAAGGGCGCGCCCTGATCCGGGCTGTTGTGGGAGCGACGCAAGTCGCGAGTTCTTCTTCAGTCTCGGGAAAAGCTCGCGACTTGCGCCACTCCCACAACGCTCTCGGCGGTTACTCCGACACCGCGCGGATCGCCGCCGGCAACGCCGCACTGTGGCCCGTCTGCGTGTCCATCCAGACCACGACGACATTGCCGTCCGAATACAGCACGCTGTCGTCCTTGGCCGACACGATGCGGTGGCCGATGGTGACGCTGCTGGTGCCCAGCCGGTCGACATAGAGCTCCACCACCACATCGTTCGGCCAGGTCAGCGGCCGCTTGTAGTTGATGTTGTTCGCCGCCACGACTGGCGCGATGCGGTCCGTCATCGACACCTCCGGCACGGTGAGCATCCAGCGCACGCGCGCTTCTTCCAGGTACGAGATGTACTTGGCGTTGTTGACGTGGCCCATGCTGTCCATGTCGCGCCAGCGCACGCTGATCGGGATCTTCGCCAGCAGCTTGCGGCCGGTGTCGTGGGTGTCGCTCATCGTGCGGCCTTCTTCGTCGTGGTCCTGGTGGTCTTCGCTGCCTTCGTGGCGGATTTGCGGGGCGGCAGCACGTCGGGTTTGGCGACCGCTGCCGGCTTGGTCGGCTTCGGCGCCTTGGCGGCGGGAAGCAGCTTGGCGAGGAAGCGGCCGGTGTGCGAGTCCGGATGCGCCGCGATGTCTTCCGGCGTGCCGGTGGCGAGGATCTGCCCGCCGCGGTGGCCACCCTCCGGTCCCAGGTCCACCACCCAGTCGGCCGTCTTGATGACGTCCAGGTTGTGTTCGATCACCACGATGGTGTTGCCCTCGTCGCGCAGCTTGTGCAGCACGGCCAGCAGATGCTCGATGTCGTGGAAGTGCAGGCCGGTCGTCGGCTCATCGAGGATGTACAGCGTGCGGCCGGTGTCGCGGCGCGACAGTTCCTTCGACAGCTTCACGCGCTGCGCCTCGCCGCCGGACAGCGTGGTCGCGCTCTGGCCCAGCTTGATGTAGCTCAGGCCGACGTCCATCAGCGTTTCCAGCTTGCGCGAGATCGACGGCACCGGCTCGAACAGGGTCAGCGCATCCTCGACCGTCATCTCCAGCACGTCGTTGATGTTGTAGCCCTTGTAGAGGATCTCCAGCGTCTCGCGGTTGTAGCGCTTGCCGTGGCAGACATCGCAGGGCACGTAGACGTCCGGCAGGAAGTGCATTTCCACCTTGATCATGCCGTCGCCCTGGCAGGCCTCGCAGCGGCCGCCACGCACGTTGAAGCTGAAGCGGCCCGGCGAATAGCCGCGCGCGCGCGCCTCCGGCACCTGCGCATACAGTTCGCGCAGGGGCGTGAACAGGCCGGTGTAGGTCGCCGGATTCGAACGCGGCGTGCGTCCGATCGGCGACTGGTCGATGTCGACGACCTTGTCGAACAGGTCCAGGCCGGTCACTTCGCGGTACGGCGCCGGCTTGTGCGAGGCGCCGTTGATCTCGTTGGCGGCCAACGAATACAGCGTGTCGTTGATCAGCGTCGACTTGCCCGAGCCCGAGACGCCGGTGATGCAGGTGAACAGCCCGGACGGAATGTCGAGATCCACGTCCTTCAGGTTGTTGCCGGTGGCGCCGCGCAGGTGCAGCGTCATCTTCGGGTTGGCCTTGTGGCGCGCCTTCGGCACCTCGATCTGGCGCTTGCCGGACAGGTACTGGCCGGTCAGCGAACGTGGCGCCTCCAGCAGGTCCTGCAGCGTGCCCTGGCCGACGATCTCGCCGCCGTGCACGCCGGCGCCCGGACCGATGTCGAGCACGTAGTCCGCCAGGCGGATCGCGTCTTCATCGTGCTCGACCACGATCACCGTGTTGCCCAGATCGCGCAGGCGCGTCAGCGTGCCGAGCAGACGCTCGTTGTCGCGCTGGTGCAGGCCGATGCTGGGCTCGTCGAGCACGTACATCACGCCGACCAGGCCTGCGCCGATCTGCGAAGCCAGGCGGATGCGCTGCGCTTCGCCGCCGGACAGCGTGTCGGCCTTGCGTTCCCGGGTCAGGTAATCCAGGCCGACGTCGACCAGGAAGCCGAGGCGCTCGGCAATTTCCTTGACGATCTTCGCGGCGATCTCGCCACGCCAGCCGGGCAGGTCCAGGCCGCGGAAAAACGCCAGCGCTTCGTCGACCGGCAGCACCACCAGCGACGGCAGCGGACGGTCGGCGACGAACACATTGCGCGCGGATTTGTTGAGACGTGCGCCCTGGCAGTCCGGACAGGGACGGTCGCTGATGTACTTCGCCAGTTCCTCGCGCACCGCCGGCGATTCGGTTTCGCGGTAGCGGCGCTCCAGGTTCGGCACGATGCCTTCGAAACGGTGCTTGCGCTGCGTGCGGCCGCCGGACTCGGTGAGGTAGGTGAAGGTGATAACCTCTTCGCCGCTGCCGTACAGCACGGCCTGTTGCACCTTCTCGGGCAACGACTGCCAAGGCGCATCAGTGTCGAACTGGTAGTGCTTGGCGAGCGAGGCAATCAGCTGGAAGTAGTACGCGTTGCGGCGGTCCCAGCCGCGCACGGCGCCGGCGGCCAACGACAGCTCCGGATGCACGACCACGCGCGCCGGGTCGAAGAACTGTGCCACGCCCAGGCCGTCGCAGGTCGGGCAGGCGCCGACCGGCGAGTTGAACGAGAACAGGCGCGGCTCCAGTTCCGGCAACGAGTAGTCGCAGACCGGGCAGGAATACTTCGACGAGAACAGCAGCGGGGCCGATTCCGGCTGGTCCAGCGACATCACCTGGGCCATGCCATCGCCCAGCTTCAACGCGGTTTCGAAACTCTCGGCGAGGCGCTGCTTGAGGTCCTCGCGCGGACGGAAGCGGTCGATCACCGCCTCGATGGTGTGCTTCTGTCGCAGCGCCAGCGGCGGCACCGCATCGATCTCGTGGAGCTCGCCGTCGACGCGCACGCGCACGAACCCCTGCGCGCGCAACTGGTCGAACACCTGCGCGTGCTCGCCCTTGCGCTCGCGGATCACCGGCGCCAGCAGCATGTAGCGCTGCGCGCCATCGAGCGCCAGCACCTGGTCGACCATCTGGCTGACCGTCTGCGCTTCCAGCGGATACCCGTGGTCGGGGCAGCGCGGCAGGCCGACGCGCGCATACAGCAGGCGCAGGTAGTCGTAGATCTCGGTGATGGTGCCGACGGTGGAGCGCGGGTTGTGGCTGGTCGATTTCTGCTCGATCGAGATCGCCGGCGACAGACCCTCGATGTGGTCGACGTCGGGCTTTTCCATCACGCTCAAAAACTGGCGTGCGTACGCCGACAGCGACTCCACGTAGCGGCGCTGGCCCTCTGCGTAGATGGTGTCGAACGCCAGCGACGACTTGCCGGAACCGGACAGGCCGGTGATCACGATCAGCTTGTCGCGCGGCAGGTCGAGATCGATGTTCTTGAGGTTGTGGGTGCGGGCTCCGCGGATGCGGATGAAGTCCATGGCCATCGGGTGGGGGATCCGGAAAGCGAACAAGGAAGCGTAGCGGTCTGCCTAGGTGGGGGCAAATACCGCCATTGCCAGCGAAGTGTCGGGTTCGGGTGGGCCTTCAGTCAGGCGGGCGCGGCGGCCGAGATGGCGTTGGAGGCCTGGTCGCCGCTTGGCCCGCGACTGCCGTAGACACGCCGTGCCACGGCAAGCGATTCCTCCAAGTCATTGATCTACAATGGTCTGCCCCGTTATGGGCGGGACCTGCGACCGCCTCCAAGCGGCAGTCTGCGCGCAGATGCGGACAATTCTTGTCCGTGAAGGCGGTATCCGCGGAGCCGCCGATAGTTCCGCGCATGTGGCGGGTTGACCGTAACTCGCTGAATCCACTAAAATTCCGCTTCTGTCCGCCCTCGATGGCAGGCAGGCTCCAGAAAATAACTACAGAAACCAAGGAATCCACATGTACGCAGTCGTAGTCACGGGCGGTAAGCAGTACCGCGTGATGAAGGGCGAGACGCTCCGCGTTTTTTTTTTCTTCGACAACATCCTGATGCTGGGCGATGGCGAAGCCATCAGCCTGGGCGACGCCCTGAAGGGCGCCAGCGTCACCGCGAAGGTCGTCGGCCATGGCCGCGCCGACAAGGTGCGCATCATCAAGTTCCGCCGCCGCAAGCACCACATGAAGCGCCAGGGTCACCGGCAGCACTACACCGAAATCGAAATCACCGGCATCACCAAGTAAGGAGAAGCAGTCATGGCACACAAAAAAGGCGTAGGTTCCTCGCGCAACGGCCGCGACTCCAATCCGAAGATGCTGGGCGTCAAGGTCTTTGGTGGTCAGGCGATCGATGCGGGCAACATCATCATCCGCCAGCGCGGCACCCAGTTCCATCCGGGCCCGGGCGTCGGCCTGGGTCGCGACCACACGCTGTTCGCGCTGGTCGACGGCAAGGTCGAGTTCTCGGTCAAGGGCGCCAAGAAGCGTCGCACCGTGAGCGTGGTCGCGGAAGCCTGAGGCTTTCCACACGTCGAGCGAAGGGCCCCGCCGCGTGCGGGGCTTTTCGTTTGATGAAGCCGGGATTGGTGATTCGTGAAGAGTGATTCGCCAGCGTGTTCCGCTCCTAGCCTGCCGGCACCGAATTAACGCCCATCGACGTGGCCATCCCGTCGTCGGGGCGTTTCCCCATCACGAATCACCCATCGCGAATCACGCCCCCATGAAACTCGTAGACGAAGCAGAAATCCTGGTCGGCGCCGGCAACGGCGGCAACGGTTGCGTGGGGTTCCGCCGCGAGAAGTTCATTCCGCTGGGCGGGCCGGATGGCGGTGACGGCGGCAACGGCGGCAGCGTCTGGCTGCAGGCCGACGAGAACCTCAACACGCTGGTCGACTTCCGCCACCAGACCCAGTTCCGCGCGCAGCGTGGCGAGAACGGCATGGGTCGGCAGATGTACGGCAAGGCCGGCGAAGACCTGACCATCACGGTGCCGGTCGGCACCGTGGTGACCAACGTCAGCACCGACGAAGTGATCGGCGACCTCACGCAGCACGGCGACCGCCTGCTGGTGGCCAAGGGCGGCAAGGGCGGCCTGGGCAATATGCACTTCAAGAGCTCCATCACCCGTGCGCCGCGCAAGGCGACGCCGGGCGAAGAGGGCGAAGAGCGCCTGCTGAAGCTGGAACTGAAGCTGCTGGCCGACGTCGGCCTGCTCGGTTTCCCGAATGCCGGCAAGAGCACCTTCATCCGCGCCGTGTCGGCGGCGACGCCGAAGGTGGCGGACTACCCGTTCACCACGCTGTATCCCAATCTGGGCGTGGTCAGCGTCGAGGCGCACCGCAGCTTCGTGATCGCCGACATCCCGGGCCTGATCGAGGGCGCCGCCGATGGCGCCGGACTCGGTGCGACGTTCCTGCGGCACCTGCAGCGGACGCGCATCCTGCTGCATCTGGTGGACATGGCGCCGATGGAAGGCGGCGTGGAAGATGTCGATCCGGTCGAGCAGGTCCGCGCCATCGAGCGCGAACTGGAGAAGCACGATCCCGAACTGCTGCAGAAGCCGCGCTGGCTGGTGCTCAACAAGGCCGACCTGATGTTCGAGGACGAGGCCAAGGAGCGTGCTGAGCAGATCATTGCCAGCCTCGGCTGGACCCAGCCTTGGTTCCAGGTCTCCGCCATTTCCCGCGAAGGCACTTGGCCGATCATGAAGGACGTCATGGCCTTCTTCGACCGGCAGAAGGAAGAGGCCGACGAGGCGGCCCGCGAGGGCTGAGTCAAGAAAAACCCGCCGATCGGCGGGTTTTTCATTACCGGAAGACGGTGGGCCTCAGCGGCCATCCTCCGCGCGCAGCGAGGCGGAATCCGCGATCACCTGCGGTTCCAGGTTCCTGTGGCGCTGGGTGGCGCTTTCGAGGTTGGCCTGGCCCCATTCCAGCGACTTGGGGCTGTTGATCGTCAGCTGGGTGCCCTTGTCCCATCCGGCGAACTCCTTGCCCGCGAACGCCTCCTGGTGCACCGGCGAAAGTCCCCAGATGCCATCGATGATGTGGGCGCGGAAGTAGTAGGTCTTCCCGGCCTCCACGTTGGCCTTGTAGAAGCGCACGCCGCCATCGCCACCGAAGACCGTCGTCATGAAGACGTGTTCGCCGGCCGGCACGTGGTAGGCCACCTTGCTGCCGGCATCGAGGATGCCAATGAAGCGGGTGTCGTCGCCGGTCACGTCGTACAGCGGCACGGCCACGGCGGCGCCGACGAACTTGCCGGGCCGCAGGAAGACGACGGCGGCCTTGTCCGGCTCCAGGGTCAGCGGTTCATTGGATTTGGCCATCTTGCCGGCGAGCGCCGGCATTGACATGGTGGCCAGCAGGACGGCGAGCGCCGTCGCACGAAGCAGTTTCATCGTGTTCCCCTTGTTGGATTCCCCCTGCCTCTCCGGTTGGCGAGGCGTGCGCATCAGAACCGGGGCGGGGAGGATGCGTCAATGGGGAGCGGCCAAAAAGAAACCCGCCTTTCGGCGGGTTCCCGTGTCTTCGCGTTGCGTACCGCCGTGAATCAGGCCGCTTGCAGGGCCTTGATGCGGGCGTTCAGGCGGCTCTTGTGGCGGGCAGCCTTGTTCTTGTGGATCAGGCCGCGCGAGCTCAGGCGGTCGAGGATCGGCTGGGCCGACACGAACGCGGCCTGGGCGCCAGCGGCGTCATTGGCGTCGAGCGCCTTCAGGACTTTCTTGACGGCGGTGCGCAGCATCGAACGCTGACCGGCATTGCGCGCATTGCGCACGACGGTCTGCTTGGCGCGCTTCTTGGCGGACTTGATATTGGCCACAGTGGGATTCCTGATGAATACCTGAGAGAATTCAGGGGGTGAACGGAAGACGGGTAAATTGAGCCGGAAATTATGGGGCATTCAATGGGTTGCGTCAACCTGGGTCGTCCCCGGGCAGGGGAGGGTCGATGAGCGGTAACCGGCTGCTCCGTTCCACCGCCATCTTCAGCTCCATGACCTTCCTGTCGCGGGTTTCCGGGCTGGTCCGTGACCAGGTCTACGCCATCGTCTTTGGCGCCAACCCGGCCATGGACGTGTTCATCGCGGCGTTCCGTATCCCGAACTTCATGCGGCGGCTCTCGGCCGAGGGCTCGTTCTCGATGGCGTTCGTGCCGGTGCTGGCCGAGTACAAGGAAAGGCACGGCCAGGACGCCGTCAAGGACCTGGTGGACCGGGTCACCGGCACGTTGCTGGCGGCGCTGCTGGTCGTCACGGCGGTGGTCCTGCTGGCGGCCCCCTGGTTGACCCGGGTCATCGCGCCCGGTTTCGAGGTCGGGAGCGACAAGCACGCGCTGTTCATCGAGATGCTGCGCATCACCTTTCCGTATGCGCTGTTCATCTCGCTGGCTTCGCTGGTGGGCAGCATCCTCAACAGCTACCAGCGGTTCGCCGTCCCTGCGCTCTCGCCGGTGCTGTTGAACCTGGCGATGATCGCCGCGGCGCTGGGACTGGCCCCGTTGATGGGCGGATCGGTCAAGGCGCTGGCGTGGGGCGTGTTCGCCGCCGGCATCCTGCAGCTGTGCTTCCAGTTGCCGGCGCTGGCGAAGCTGGGCCTGCTGCCGCGGCCCAGGCTCGACTTCGCCCATGCCGGCGTCCGCAAGATCCTGACGCTGATGGTGCCCACGCTGTTCGGGTCCTCGGTGGTGCAGTTCAACCTGCTGTTCAACACCATGGCAGCCTCGTACCTGATCGGCGGCAGCATCACCTGGCTGTACTACAGCGACCGCCTGCTGGAGTTCCCGCTGGGCATGTTCGGTGTCGCCATCGGCACGGTGATCCTCCCGCACCTGTCCAGCCGGCACGCCGCCACCGATCCGGACGGCTATTCGAAGGGGCTCGACTGGGGCTTCCGGCTCTGCCTGATGATCGGCTTGCCGGCGTGTGCCGGCCTGATCCTATGTGCCGAGCCGCTGATGTCGACCCTGTTCCAGTACCGCAGCTTTACCGTCGAGGACGCACGGATGAGCAGCTGGAGCCTGATCGCGCAATCCACCGCCGTGCCGGCCTTCCTGCTGGTGAAGGTGCTGGCGCCGGCGTTCTATTCGCGGCAGGACACCCGCACACCGGTGAAGGCGGCCGTGGTCGCCGTGCTGACGAATGCCCTGTGCACGATCGGCCTGTTCGCCGGCCTGCTGTACGCCACGTCGACCGGACAGGCCGCGCTGCAGGCGACGGGGGGAAGCTGGACACAGGCGCTCGCCGCCATCCCCGGTGCGCACGCGCTGCTGGCGCTGGCCATCGCCATCGCCGGCTGGGTCAACGCCCTGCAACTGGCGTGGTTGCTGCGCAAGGCAGGGGTCTACCGGCGCCAGCCGGGCTGGGGCCGCTTCCTGCGCCAGCTCGGCGTGGCCACGCTGGCCATGACGCTGGTGGTGCTGGCGTTCCGGCTGCTGTGGCCGGACTGGTCGGCCTGGACCTGGTGGGAGCGCGGCGTGCGGCTGGCGGTGATGGTAGGTGCCGGTGGCGCGCTCTATGCCGGCCTGCTGTACCTGCAGGGCATCCGGCCGCGTGACCTGCGTGGGCATTGAGGAAAGGCGGGGCCGGCTATACTTCAGGGTCTTGCACCATCCCGGATCCGCCGCCCGGCGCATCCGTCCTGACAGGAATCCATGAGCAGGCTGTTCCGTGACGTCGATGGCGGGCCTCTGTGCCCGCACGGTAGCGTGGTCTGCATCGGCGCCTTCGATGGCCTGCACCTGGGCCACCGTGCGCTGGTGCGGCACGCCGTCGCGCGTGCCCGTGCGCTGATCGTACCGGCGGTGGGGGGGACGTTCGAGCCGCTGCCACGCGGGTTCTTTGCGAAGGACAATCCGCCGCCGCGGCTGACGCTGGCGCGGACGAAGGTGGAAGGTCTGCTGGCACTGGGCGCCGACCACGTCGGCCTGCTGCGCTTCGATGCGAAGTTGTCCGCGATGTCCGCCGAGGACTTCGCGCACACGCTGCTGGCGGGCCGGTTGCATGCCCGTGAAGTCTGGATCGGCCCCGAATTCCGCTTCGGCCACCGCCGCGGCGGTGATCTCGCCCTGCTGCAGGCGATGGGCGGTGAGCTCGGTTTCAGCGCCGGTGAGATCGAGCCTGTGCACGCGCATGGCGACCGCGTCTCCAGCACCCGCATCCGCGAAGCGCTGAAATCCGGTGACTTTGCCACCGGCGAGCGCCTGCTCGGCCGTCCGTACGCCATCGGCGGGCGCGTCGTGCGCGGCAAGCAGCTCGGCCGCACGCTCGGTTTCCCGACCGCCAACCTGCGCTTCCCGAAGACGCCGGCGTTGTCCGGCATCTATGCCACCTGGGTGCACGGCGTCGGCGACCGTCCGTGGCCGTCGGTGTCCAGCTTCGGCACGCGGCCGACGGTGGATGGCGTGGAGCCGCTGCTGGAAGCGCACCTGTTCGACTTCGCCGGCGACCTCTACGGGCGCCACCTCGAGGTCGAATTCGTCGCCAAGCTGCGCGACGAACTGAAATTCCCCGATCTGCCCAGCCTCACCGTGCAGATGCACCGCGACGCCGACGACGCGCGCGGGATCCTTTCCGAACATCAACGACGAGCGACGGCGTGAGCCAGGACTACAAAGCGACCCTCCATCTGCCCGCCACGGATTTCCCGATGCGCGGCGACCTGCCCAAGCGCGAGCCGGACACGCTGGCCCGCTGGGAAAGCCAGGGCCTGTACGCGCAGCTGCGCGACAACGCCAAGGGGCGCCCGCTGTTCGTGCTGCATGACGGCCCGCCGTACGCCAACGGCGCGATCCACCTGGGCCACGCGGTCAACAAGATCCTCAAGGACATCATCGTCAAGTCGCGCTACCTGGCCGGCTTCGATGCGCCTTACGTCCCGGGCTGGGACTGCCATGGCCTGCCGATCGAGATCGCCATCGAGAAGAAGTTCGGCAAGGTCGGCGTGAAGCTGGACGCGGTCGAGTTCCGGCAGAAGTGCCGCGAATACGCCGAGTCGCAGATCGAGATCCAGCGCAAGGACTTCAAGCGCCTGGGCGTGATCGGCGACTGGGACAACCCGTACAAGACGCTGGACTTCCGCTTCGAAGCCAACGAGATCCGCGCACTGGCGAAGATCGTCGCCAACGGGCACCTGACGCGCGGCGTGAAGCCGGTGCACTGGTGCTTCGACTGCGGCTCGGCACTGGCCGAAGCGGAGATCGAATACGCCGACAAGGTGTCGCCGGCGGTCGACGTCGCCTACGCCGCGCGCGATGCGCAGGCGCTGGCGAAGACGTTCGGCGTCGACGTGCCGACCGATGTCGAGGTCGCGCTGCCGATCTGGACCACCACGCCGTGGACGCTGCCGGCGTCGCTGGCCATCTCGGTCGGTGCGGATCTCGAGTACGCCCTGGTCGAAGGTCCCGCGCATGACGGCAAGCGCCGCTGGCTGGTGCTGGCCGATGCGCTCGCCGCGCGCGCGCTGCAGCGCTACGGCGTCACCGACGTGGTCGTGCACGCCCGGATGAAGGGCAGTGCGCTGGAAGGCGCGCTGTTCGCGCATCCGTTCTACGACACCCGCGACATCCCCGTGCTGCTCGGCGACCACGTGTCGGCCGAGGACGGTACCGGTGCCGTGCACACCGCGCCCGGCCACGGCCAGGAAGACTATGTCGTCAGCAAGCAGTACGGCCTGCTCGACAAGTACACCGCCGCGCAGCTCAACCCGGTCGACGGCCGCGGCGTCTACCTGCCGTCCACGCCGGCCGCGCATGGCGTCGAACTCGCCGGCCTGCATATCTGGAAGGCGAACGACACCATCATCGAGGTGCTGAAGCAGAGCGGCGCGCTGCTCGCCTTCAGCAAGCTGGAGCACAGCTACCCGCACTGCTGGCGCCACAAGACACCCATCGCGTTCCGCGCCACGCCGCAGTGGTTCATCTCGATGGAGCAGGCCAACCTGCGCGCCGATGCGCTCGAGGCGATCAAGCACGTCGGCTGGTTCCCGCAGTGGGGCGAAGCGCGCATCGCCGGCATGGTAGATGGCCGTCCTGACTGGACGATCTCGCGCCAGCGCACCTGGGGCGTGCCGATCGCGCTGTTCGTGCACCGCGAAACCGGCGAGCCGCACCCGCGCAGCGTCGAGCTGATGCGTGCGGTCGCCGACAGGGTGGAGCAGGGAGGCGTCGACGTCTGGTACACGCTGGACGCGACCGAACTGCTGGGCGACGAAGCGAAGGACTACGACAAGATCACCGACATCCTCGATGTCTGGTTCGATTCCGGCGTGACCCACGAAGGCGTGCTGCTGGAGCGTGGCTTCGGCAAGCCGGCCGACCTGTACCTGGAGGGTTCGGACCAGCACCGCGGCTGGTTCCAGTCCTCGCTGCTGACCGGCGTGGCGATCGACAAGGCCGCGCCGTACAAGCAGTGCCTCACCCACGGCTTCACCGTGGACGAGCACGGCCGCAAGATGTCCAAGTCGCTCGGCAACGGCATCGAGCCGCAGGACATCATGAAGACCCTGGGCGCGGACATCCTGCGCCTGTGGATCGCCAGCGCCGACTACAGCAACGAGATGTCGCTGTCGCAGGAAATCCTGAAGCGCAATGCCGATGCGTACCGCCGGCTGCGCAATACCGCGCGCTTCCTGCTCAGCAACCTCAACGGCTTCGACCCGTCGCGCGATCTTCTCGCGCCGGCCGACATGGTCGCGCTGGACCGCTGGATCGTGCATCGCGCCTACGAGGTACAGGAGAAGATCAAGGCCGCCTACGATCGCTACGACTTCGCCGAGATCGTGCAGGCGCTGCTGAACTTCTGCAGCGTCGACCTGGGTTCGCTGTACCTCGACGTCACCAAGGATCGCCTGTACACGATGCGCGAGGATTCGCGCGGCCGTCGCAGCGCGCAGAGTGCGATGTTCCATATCGCCGAGGCGTTCGTGCGCTGGATCGCGCCCGTGCTCAGCTTCACCGCCGACGAGATGTGGGGCTACTTGCCGGGCGAGCGCGTTGAAAACGTGCTGTTCGCCACCTGGTACGACGGCCTGGCCCCACTGCCGGAAGGCGCCGCGCTCAACGCCGCCGACTTCGACCAGCTGCTGGCCCTGCGCGAGCAGGTCGCCAAGGTGCTGGAGCCTATGCGCGCCAATGGCCTGATCGGCGCCGCGCTGGAAGCGGAGATCACCGTGTCGGTGAACGCCCTGACCGCCGCCAAGTGGCAGCCGCTGGCCGAGGAACTGCGTTTCTTCTTCATCAGCGGCGACGTCACCGTCAGCGAAGTCAGCGCCGACGAGATCTTCGTGCTGGCCACGCCGACCACCAAGCGCAAGTGCGTGCGCTGCTGGCACCATCGTGCCGATGTCGGCGAGCATGCCGCGCATCCCGAGCTGTGTGGCCGCTGCGTCGAGAATATCGACGGTGCGGGTGAGGACCGTCGATGGTTCTGAGCATGCTGGGCCGCCTCGCTGTAGGAGCGCCCCACGGGCGCGATGCTCCTGCTCGCACGTGCCGGGAACGGCATCGCGCCCATGGGGCGCTCCTACAGGAGAACGTGGCATGACGACACGCCCCAAACGCAACGCTCTGGCCTGGCTGCTGCTCTCGGTCATCGTGATCGGCCTCGACCAGTGGTCGAAGGCGTGGGTGCTGGCGTCGCTGCCGGAATACACCGCCATCCCCGTGATCGACGGCTTCTGGAACTGGTACCGCACCTACAACACCGGCGCGGCCTTCAGCTTTCTCGCCGATGCAGGCGGATGGCAGCTGTGGTTCTTCACGGTGCTGGCGGTGGGCATCAGCGGCCTGCTGGGCTTCTGGCTGTCTCGCACCGCGCGCGGCGACTGGCGCCAGGCGCTGCCGTACGCGCTGGTCATCGGCGGCGCGCTGGGCAACGTCATCGACCGCCAGATCCACGGCCACGTGATCGATTTCATCCAGTGGCACTGGCGAGACCATTACTGGCCGGCGTTCAACATCGCCGACTGCGCGGTGGTGGGCGGCGCCATCGGGATTGCGCTGTTCGGGTTGTTTGACGGCAAGAAGAAAGCCGCGTAGGGCGGGCCTTGGCCCGCCGCTCGATGACGCATCAATACGGCGGGCCAGGGCCCACCCTATGGGTGCATCGCGGCGGTTTGCCCTCACCCCGTTCCCCTCTCCCGCAGGCGGGAGAGGGGCGTTCGTGCCGAGCGGGTTCGGCTGCGGGCACCGGTTCATCCCCCTGAGTTCCCGCCTTCGGTAGAATTCGATCCTATGGACGTCCTGCTCGCCAATCCCCGTGGTTTCTGCGCCGGTGTCGACCGCGCCATCGAGATCGTCAAGCGCGCCATCGAAACGCTGGGTGCGCCGATCTACGTGCGGCACGAGGTGGTGCACAACCGCTTCGTGGTCGACGACCTGAAGGAGCGTGGCGCGGTGTTCGTCGAGGAACTGGACGAAGTGCCGGACTGCGCGACCGTCATCTTCAGCGCGCATGGCGTGTCCAAGGCCGTGCGCAACGAAGCGGATCGGCGCGGGCTGAAGGTGTTCGATGCGACGTGCCCGCTGGTGACCAAAGTCCACTTCGAAGTGGCACGCCACTGCCGCGCCGGTCGCGACGTGGTGCTGATCGGTCACGCCGGCCATCCCGAGGTGGAAGGCACGATGGGGCAGTGGAGCCGCGAGGGCGGCGTGGGCCAGATCTACCTGGTCGAAGACATCGATGCGGTCGCCACGCTCGAGGTCAGCCAGCCCGGCAACCTGTTCTACACCACCCAGACCACGCTGTCGGTCGACGACACGGCGGGCATCATCCAGGCCTTGCAGCAGCGCTTCCCGGCCATCCAGGGGCCGAAGCACGACGACATCTGCTACGCCACGCAGAACCGCCAGGACGCCGTGCGCGACCTGGCCAAGCAGTGCGATCTGGTGCTGGTGGTCGGCTCGCCGAACAGCTCCAACTCCAACCGCCTGCGCGAGCTGGCCGAGCGCGATGGCGTGGAGTCGTACCTGATCGACGGCGCGCACGAGATCGACCCGCGCTGGATCGACGGCAAGCAGCGCGTCGGCGTCACCGCCGGCGCCTCCGCTCCCGACGTCTTGATCGAAGGCGTCATCCAGCGCCTGCGCGACCTCGGTGCTGGCGGCATCAGCGAACTCGATGGCGAACCCGAGAACATGGTGTTCGCCTTGCCGAAGGAACTGCGCCTGCAGTTGGTGAGCTGACCCCTGTTTTCGACGCCGACGGGTTGAACTCACCGCCGGTTGTTTTCGAGTTCGCATTCCGAACGTCATCGATCGTGATCCGGGCCTGCTGAGCTGCGTTCCGGAAGCCATCGCACCCGCGTCGCCGTCGCCACGCCCCCACTGTCCTGAACGGTGACGGCATTCCGACATTCTGCCGTGTGCATGCGCGCTGGGCGCCTGCCGCGGACAGGGGTTTGCGTTAGATGACGAAGACGGGGAGCGGCGCGGCAGCGCGTGCACGGTGCCTGGCAATGATGGCCGTCGTGGCCGTGGGGGCCGGCCTCGCATTGCCGGCCAGTGCGCAGTTCAAGATCTCCGATTCGTTCCAGGGCACCACCCAGGCCGGTTGGAGCATCAATGGCACCAACAATGCCGGCACCAACGACAGCGGCATCCTGACCGCCGGCCGCGGCACGCTGCCCGTCAACGTCAACGATACGGCCGGTAACGGCTGGCTGCGCCTGACCACCAACCTCGGCAACCAGGGGGGCAGTGCGTTCTATACGGCCGGCGCCTTCTCGCCGTCCAACGGCGTGGTGGTCGAATTCGACTACGTCGCCTGGGGTGGCACCGGCGCCGACGGCCTCTCGTTCTTCCTGTACGACGCCGGCGCGACGATGGCCGGTACGCTGGACGGTGCCTCGTTGCGCTACTGCTGGGGCGCCGGCGGCTATCTCGGCGTGGGCCTGGATGCGTTCGGCAACTTCTCCAGCGATGGTGCCACGGGCCGTTGCCCGAACGACGACGGCCCCGGCAACCGTCCCGACAGCGTGGTCGTGCGCGGCCCGAGGTCGGCCGACAATCCCTATGTCGGCGGCGCGACCATCGCAGCGGGCATCGATGCTCCCGGTGCCACGGCGCGGCCGACGCCGAACCGGGTGCGCTACTTCCTGGTGCCGAACGGCAGTGGCGGCTATCGGGTCAGCGTGGCGCATGGCGTCAACGGCGCCTCCCCGACGACGGTACTGAACAACCTCAACTTCCCGTACCCGGCGCCCGCGCTGCTGCGCTTCGGCATCGCCGCGACGACCGGCGGCTCCAACAACATCCACGAAGTGCGCAACGTGGTGGCCTCCGCACCCGCCGATATCCGCGTGACCAAGACGGTGTCGGCCAGCAGCGTCTATCCGGGGCAGGCGGTCGGCTACACCGTCGTCGTCCGCAACCGCGACATCAATCCGTCCGATGCCGGCAACCAGGCGCCACCGATCAGCGCTGCCAACGCACCCGATCTCAGCGACACGCTGCCTGCGCAGCTCACCGGTGCGAGCTGGACGTGCACGGCATCGGCCGGTTCCACCTGTCCGGCGGCCAGTGGTACCGGCAATCTCGCGTTCCCCGGCGGCTACACGATGGCGGCCGGCGGCACGCTGACCTTCAGCTTCAGCGCCACGCTGGCGGCCACGGCCACCTGCGGGGCCACCGTCACCAACACCGCCACGGCGCTGTTCTCCGCCACCGATGGTTATGCCGACATCGAGCCAGAGGACAACCGCGCGAGCGCCAGCTTCACCGTCGACTGCGACGACGTGGCGGTGAGCAAGACCAATGGCCAGGCCGAATACCGCCGGGGCCAGGCCATGTCGTATACGGTCGTCGCCAGCAATCCCGGCGCCAATCCGGTGGCGAACGCGGTGTTCACCGATCCGGCGGTCGCCAACTTCACCGCCGTGTCGGTGACCTGCGGCAGCGCCACGGGTGGCGCGAGTTGCCCGACGGCGGCAAATACCACGGTCGCGTTGATGCAGGGCAGCGGCATCGTCATTCCAAGCCTGCCTGCGACGGGCAGCGTGACCTTTACCATCACCGGCACCACGGCCGCGGCCGCGACCGGCGACCTGGCCAACACCGCGACGCTCGCGCTGCCGGCCAACCGGACCGAGAGCAATCCCGCCAACAACACGTCCACCGACACCGACACACTGGCCACCGCCGAGGTCTCGATGAGCAAGACGCTCGCAGCTGCGGGCGCCATCGTGCCGGGGAGCGTGGTGAACTTCAGTCTGCTGGTCGCCAACCACGGTCCCAGCGTGGCCGATGGCACGACGATCTCCGATCCCGCGGTCGCGGGACTGGACTGCACCGCCATCGCCTCGTGTGCCGCAACCGGCGGCGCGCTGTGCCCGGCCACGGATGCGACGGCGTTGGCGGCATTGAAAACGCCGGCCGGCCTGGCGATTCCCGCGTTGCCGAGCGGCGGCACGGTCACGCTGGGGTTGGCTTGCACGGTGACCGCGACCGGATTCTGACCGCATCTGGCAGAGGCAGGACGAAGACGGTCCTGTCACTGCGCGGTCCTGTCATGCGGTCGATTGCGTCCGGATGTCGACGTGGACCTTGCCGTTGATCATCGACACGCGCAGCGCATCCAGCCCGCCGATGTTGACCACCACCTCCGGTTGCCCGTCGAAGCGCGGCCCGACACTGAGCACGCGGGCACCGGCGGCAACGCCGGCAAGAATGCCGGCCGGCGCGTCTTCCAGCACGCCGCACGCGGTGATCGGTACGCCGAGGCGCTGCGCGCCCAGCCGGTAGCAGGCGGGGTCGGGTTTGCCGACGGCGACGTCTTCGCCGTACACGCCGAACGCGGGCAGGTCGAAGCCGGCCGCCTGCATGCGCCGGCGGGCGAGGTCGCTTCCCGCCGAGGTGACCAGCGACCACGAGGTCGCGGGCAGGGGGGCCAGCAGCGCAGCCGCGCCGGTGCAGGCGACGATGCCATCGGTCGCCTCGGTTTCCTGCGCTTCCAGCTCGCGTGCGATGCCGCGGCTGGACGGCGTATCGCCCAGCGCGTCGATCACGCTGTCCATCGTGCGCCGGCCGTGCGAGCCGGCGATGAAGGCGTCGAAGTCCAGCCCGTGCTCGCGGCAGAAGTAGGCCCACACCGTTTCCACCCGCGCCGTGGAATCCACCAGCGTGCCGTCCATGTCGATCAGCAGGGCGTCGAAGACGAGGTGCATGCGGAAGCGGCCCGGCAGGGGAGGGCCCCAGATTCTAGGCGACGGGTATTGCCGCTTCCTTGCCGGTATCACCCGTTGCGTATCACGCCGTGCGACGGCATCGGGCGATCTTCTCCGCCATCGAACCGAGGGGAAGCGCGATGACCCAGCTGCACTGGATGGCTTTCAGGATGTACCTGCCGACGCTGGCGTGCCTGCTGCTGGCGTTCGCGTCCACGTGGCTGCTCACCAGTGCGGAACCGGCCGCGTTCGCACCGCCGCTCGGCGGCGTGCTGCGCTGGGCACCCTACGCGCTGCTGGGGCTGTCCGTGCTGCTCGGCGTCATCACCAGCGTGCGCCTGTTGCGCTGGGACACCGGCGACGCGCTGATCTGCGGCTGTGGTGGCCTGTTGGGCGGGGAACGGCCGGGACGCTTCGGCACCTACCGGACGTGCGCGGCGTGCGGGCGGCGTCACGGGGTAGCCAGGTAGGTCGCCCGCGCGCGGCGGACGGGTCGCGCAAGGAGGTCACATTCGCGTCCACCACGATGCGTCGACGGGATCGTGCCGGATGCCTCCATCCGCTGCGCAGGAGGGGGCGGCGAGGCTTTTTGCTTCGCTGTCGAGCCGCCGAGCTTCGCGCGCGCACCTCGGTGGTGCGGCGGCAAGGCAAAAAGCCTTGCGACCGGAGCGGAGAGCCTCGGCGGCAAGGCAAATAGCGTTGCCGTCACCACTAAAAACTTCAACGTCGAAGCAAAAAGCCGTGTCGTCTCACCTAAACGGCTCGCCGTCGAGGCTTTTTGCCTTGGCGGCAACCCGAAAAGCCTCGCGAGCGAAGCAAAAAGCCTCGTCATCTCACCTCAATGCCCTGCGCGCGCACCTTTCTGGTTCGATTTCTCACATTAGCGGCGTGCTGGCGCCGATTAGGTGTCCGGACGCAACCGACGGCGTCGCTACTGTCAGTCATTTTCTGCCGTCATCGGCTTGGATGTCTGCGCGAACGACGGGGTAACGTGATGCTCGATGGAAGCATAACGGCCCCGCAGGCGGGGCCGTTATCGCGAACAGGTCCTGGCGTGATGGTGCACTCCGACCAGGGTTGCCAGTTCAACAGCAGCGATTGGCAGTCGTTCCTGAAAGCGCACCGGATGGTGCCGAGCATGAGTCGTCGCGGGAACTGCCACGACAATGCAGTGGCCGAGAGTTTCTTCAGCGTCTTGAAGAAGGAGCGGATCAAGCGGCGGATCTACCCGACACGCGCCATGGCGGCATCGGACGTGTTCGACTACATCGAGATGTTCTATAACCCAATCCGCCGGCATGGTTCCGCTGGCGGACTGTCACCGGTAGAGTTTGAAAGGCGCTACGCGCAGAGCGGCGACTGAGTGTCTACAGAACTCTGGCCGGTCCAGTTCGCATGGCTTTGATCAAAGAATGCGTGGGCACTCATGGCAGTACCCAATGGTGCATCGTCGATCAGAAAGAAGAGCGGGCGAGGAAAGAGCCTGCGCGCGTGAAGCACTTTTCCTAGGTGTCATCGGCGTGGATTCGCCGTGGGGAATCTGGACACGGAAAGGCGGATTCAATCTGGATAAAATTGAAGAGCAAGTCGACGAATCAATGAGAATTCAGTGCAAGCGAGGGTGTCCAGAATGAGAGCAGCCTTGTTTATTTTCTTCGGGTTTTTATGCAGTTCTTGCGAGAGTGGCAAGCCATTGAGCGTAAAGGAAATTCTCACGTCCGTTGACCAGCATGTGGGTAGAAAAGTAACGGTATCCGCCTGCTTCAGTGGAGGAAGGGGCGGAAGCTATATCGTTGATTGTACGGATACCGATATCAGCATGGCTTTTGAACTTGGTAATGACTTGGAGAGTAGCGATGCCGCTAAACGCGCTCTGTACAGGTGCATTTATCCGTCGATGCCGCCAAAGCCGAAAGAAGGAGTTTCAGTGGTGGTGAATGGTGTGATCGAAAAGGGGCACGAGTCATGGTCTCGTCCATACCTCGTCATAAACGGTGTTGAGAAGTTGTGCAGTCCATGATGGCATCGTGCGCCAACTGGGCCGACCAGATTTCCGTAGCCGATCAGTTGCCTCTGTGCGTAGAGTCCTTCGAGCTCGACCCCCCACACCC
>NZ_PDWW01000037.1 GCF_010093445.1 Pseudoxanthomonas japonensis
TCGAGCCGGTCAGGCAGCAGGAGCGCCTGAGTCCGATCCACGCCATCGACGAATCGCTTCATGATCAGCACCGACCGAGGAGTGCTTGAATCTTGCCAGTGGTGTCGAGGTTTTCACACAGCCTCGGTCGGGAGCGGACGGGTAAGGCTCGCCATAAGAGAATGTCCCAAAATATCCAAAACGAGCCGGTGGGGAAGTGAGTCAGGAAGTGAATCGAAATTCGATCTTCAGTGCGATAATTCCTAAACAATCAATCGCATAGGGGCT
Organism: Pseudoxanthomonas japonensis; assembly: GCF_010093445.1. Taxonomy (GTDB): domain Bacteria; phylum Pseudomonadota; class Gammaproteobacteria; order Xanthomonadales; family Xanthomonadaceae; genus Pseudoxanthomonas_A; species Pseudoxanthomonas_A japonensis. The sequence continues at coordinate 268 of NZ_PDWW01000037.1, forward strand.
ATATCCGGTTGCTGGTGGACCACCAATTGCTTCAATCGCTTTGGCGAGAGTAGCAAGGTTTGCGAAAGCCAGAGAGGTACGTTTTCGATACTGTCCCGACGACGAACAAGATACCTTCCCTTGCAAAGACGCCTTCTGGCACCTGGAAGGCTGTCATCCATAAGGTGGGCTGGCCCATCGCGGTCGAGACCTTTCGAACCAAGCGAGATGCTGAGGATTGAGCCCGCCGCATCGTGGACGAGATGTAGTGCGCGTCCCCATCGGGCGGGTTGCCTCCCAAAGGACAACCGTCGGTCATTCCCGCCAAGCGCCCTTTGGTAAAGGTCAGCGAGCGACATGGGGCAGACGTCATCGCGAGAAGGCCGGGAAAGTAGTCACTGGTCGCATTTGCGCTGAACATCGTCAGAAATTCCACGACGAGCGAGTTGCTGGTGATCGCCTACCTGATGGAACGTGCAAGCCTGGAGGCAACAATACAGTTCGCCTTGACCTTGCATTGCCTGGACGCATGTTCACAGGGCAGCAGCACTCCAAGTGAGCCCGACGTAGCAACTCTGTTCGCCGGTGCCAGCGTCGATCCGGGGTCTCACCCCGGGCCACTCGCGACAGAGGAGCGCCGTACCAATTGGTGGGGCAATACGTGATTGACGACGGTACGGATGGCTGAGCCGCGCCTGATCTCGCGGAGAAGGATATCGATTGCCGTGTCCGCCATGGTGGCGACGGGCTGGTGGATGGTGGTCAGCTCAGGCCACACCATCGTCGCTGCGGAGGTATCGTCGAAGCCGACGACGGAGAGGTCGCGGGGTACGTCCAGGCCTCGGCGATGGGCCACCGACACCACGGCGGATGCCATGTCGTCGTTACTGGCGAAGATGGCGCTGGGAGGACGACGCAACGCGAGAAGGCGTTCCGCCGCATCCAGGCCGGAACGGTAAGTGAAGTGCCCGGGCTGGACCAGCTTGTCGTCGTACGCGATGCCGGCATCGGCCAGTGCATCCCGATAGCCCTGCCAACGGTGCGCGCTCGCCGTCTGGTTGGGATCGCCCTTGATGTAGCCGATCCGCGTGTGGCCGTGTTCGATCAGGTGCGAGACCACCTCCCGACTGGCGCAATAGTCGTCGATACGCACGCAGGAGATGGTGTCGCTGAAGTGCCCTGAGGCGATCGACACGACAGGCACGCCGGCCTGGGAGAACGCGGACACGATGGCCTTGGACTCGCACAGCGGAGGAGGGAGAACCACGCCCGCCACGCTGTTCGACAGCTGCCTGGCAGCGGCCAGGCATTCGGCGGCATCCAGGCCATCCCAGGTCGCGATCACCAGCTGCGCCGCCGCGCGGGCCGATCCGCGCAGCGCGCCTACAAGCAACTCGCGCAGGTAGCTGGAGCTTGGGTTGGTGTAGATGAGCGCGATGCAGGTGTGTTGCGCCGCCGCCAACGCGCTGGCGGCCATGTTGGGCCGGTAGCCGAGTTCGCGCACGCTGCGCATGACGCGATCACGGTTGGCCTCGCGCACGCCGGCATGGCCATTGACGACGCGGGATACGGTCATCGGCGAGACGCCGGCGTGGTGCGCTACCTCATCGATGGTGACGGCCCCTCCCTTCCTGCGTATTGCCTTGTTGTTCTTCATGCCGATGCTTCCGAATGACGGGGCGAAATCGCGATTACTTGCGCATTGAAGCAGCGTGGAACAGGTTGAGTCCCCACCTGCGCCTGTTTACAGCGCCGCCATGGCGATTCAAGGGCGCTTTGTTGCGCTGCATGGTGACAAGCGAGAACACGCATGTTTAGTCTGCGTCCCAACGCAATGGTAGCGCTACCACTCGATGTCGGCCAGTCAGGGGTGGCAGCCGTTTCCATCGCGCGATCGTCGTCTTGCCACGCTTGAATCCGGAATGGGTAACGAGAGCCTTCGGGGGCGACTTACCGATCCGGCCTGGAAGACGGGCACTGCCCGTGGGCGCCCCCGGGAGGGGCGGTACATCACTAACGAATGCAGCGAAGGGGAAATCCATGACCGTGTGCAGTTTCCGTACCATCCCACACCCGAGGACACGTCAATGAGCCGGAAGTTGGCGAAATTCAGATCCCGGGCCATGTTCACCTTTGTCGGGGGCGTGCTGGTCATCAATCCCGCCTTCGGCCAGGACGCACCGGCGTCGGCACCTGCGACGCAGCAGGAGCAGGCCTCCTCGCAGGCGACCGATCTGGACACGGTCGTGGTGACGGGTATCCGCAACAGCCTCAGCCAGGCGATGGACATCAAGCGCGATTCGGCGGGCGTCGTCGATGCGATCAGCGCCGAGGACATCGGCAAGTTCCCCGACACCAACCTCGCCGAATCCTTGCAGCGCATCACCGGCATTTCGATCGAGCGGCGCGACGGCGAGGGTGCGCAGGTCACCGCCCGCGGCTTCGGTCCGCAGTTCAACATGGTCACGCTCAACGGACGGCAGATGCCGGGCGCGGACGCGTTCGGCGCCTCCGGCCAGGTCGCCATCGGTGGCATCGATGGCGGTACCCGCGCCTTCAATTTCGCCCAGCTCGCCGCCGAGGCGATCAACGGCATCGAGGTCTACAAGACCGGACAGGCGCAGGTACCCAGTGGCGGTATCGGTGCGACCATCAACATCCTGACCGCGCGCCCGTTCAACTACGACGGCTTCGTCGCGAACGCGGGCGCCAAGGTGGTTTCCGACCGCAGCCAGCCGTTCGAGAACGACCTTACGCCGGAACTCTCCGGCATCTTCAGCTACACCAATCCCGACAAGACGTTCGGCGTCAGCCTCAGCGCCAGCCAGCAGAAGCGCAAGGGTGGCTCGGTGCAGGCCACGGAAAACTACTGGAACGTCCAGCCGTGGACCGGGACCATGCCCGGCAACCCGACCGTGGTCAACGCGCCAGGCGTCGGCGACCTGTACGCGCGGCCCAATGATCTGCGCTACGCGTTCTCCGAGTTCGAGCGCGACCGCGTCAACGGCCAGGCGGTGGTGCAGTTCGCGCCGACCGACAGCTTGACCCTGACGCTGGACTACACCTATTCGACCAACGAGATCACGGAGAACCGTGGCGAACAGGCGATGTGGCTGCAGAACAGCAACTACACCAACGTCGAGTTCGACACCAGCGGCGCCGTCGCCACGCCGATCTACATCCGCGAAATCGCCGGCACCAAGGATTTCGGCCTCGAACAGCAGCGCAGCATGCAGGAGTACAAGCTGGGCTCGCTCGGCTTCAATGCCGCGTGGGACGTCAATGACCGTTTCCGCCTCACGTTCGACGCCCACAATTCGAAAAACGAAAGCCGGCCGAACGATCCGCTGACCGGCGGCGGCTCGATCTTCATGAGCATCGCAGGCACCAACAATTGCACCACCGGGCCGCACTGCGGCGGTTCGTGGGTGCAGGAACTGCGGTTCAACAACGGTCTGCCGATCGGTACGCAGACGTGGTACCCAAGCACGGCGGATGCGCTCGCGGGCACCAATGGCGTGGTCAATCCCGGCTTCGTCGAAGGCGAGATCGGCTCCCAGGTGCTGCGGATCAATGCGCAGACCCAAGTCAGCGAGATCAAGCAGGCACGCATCGATGGCGAATGGAGCTTCGATAGCGGCCGCTTCCAGTTCGGTGTCGACAGTTCCAAGTCGTCGACGCACCGGATGCAGGCCGCGGAGAACTACTCCACCCTGGGCGACTGGGGCGTGGGCAACGTCAATGGCGATGTCGCCGACGGGCTGATGGATCTGATCAGGCCATACGACATCGCGGGGCTGTTCAAAGACTACGGTGTCGCGAGCAGCAACGGTGCATGGCGGGGCAACGCCGCCGAGCTGGCGCAGTGGGCTGCCGACAACTACGGGGCGGGCATTGGCGTGAGTCCGCAGCGCGCCGCCGACAACCGCGTTGAAGAGAAGACGCAGTCGGCCTATTTCCAGATCGAACTGGACGGCGAACTGGGCGGCATGCGCACGAACACCCGCCTCGGCGTCCGCTACGAGACGACCGACGTCGTGTCGACCTCGGTGATCGCCATTCCGGAGGCCATCGAATGGCAGGCCAACAACGACTTCCGGGTGGTGCTGTCCGACGAGCAGCAACCTTTCAGCGAACGGGCCAGCTACAGCTACATCCTGCCCAACCTCGACTTCAGCATCGACATCACCGATGAACTGAAGGGGCGTGCCTCGTTCGGCAAGAGCATCGCGCGCGCACCCTACGGCAATCTCTACGCGGGACCGGGTGCACAACGCCCGTTCGGCTCGGTGCTGATCGATCCGTCGGTCCGGGCCAGCGGCGATGCACAGAATCCTGCCCTGAAGCCGCTGGAATCGGACAACCTCGACCTGGCGCTCGAGTGGTACTTCGCCGACGCGAGCTACGTGTCGTTGACCTACTGGAACAAGTCGGTTGACAACTTCATCGGCAACACGGTCGGACAGGAGAGCCTGTACGGGCTGAGGGACCCCACGTCCGGTCCGGATGCGCAGACCGCGCTGGCGTTCCTCACCAGTGCCGCCTGCGTCACCCAGGTCGGCGCTGCCAATGCGGCGGCATGCTCGGCCAACGACACCTCGCTGTTCACGGCGCTGGCGCTGTTGCGCAACAACCCCGCCGGACTGGCGGCGTACAACGGCACCGACGCGCAGGTTCTGGCGACGGAGGCCGCCTACGACCTGTATGGCGAAGCCGACGATCCGCTGTACCTGTTCAACGTCAACCGTCCGATCAACCAGAACCAGTCCAAGCTGCACGGCTGGGAGATCGGCGGCCAGTACTTCTTCGGTGACAGCGGCTTTGGCGTCCTGGCGAACTACACCGTCGTGCGTGGCGATGTCGGCTACAACAATGGTGGCGATCCGGGCATCGACCAGTTCGCACTGACCGGTCTGAGCGATACGGCGAACGCCATGCTCATGTACGAAAAGTATGGCTGGTCGGTCCGGCTGGCGTGGAACTGGCGCGACGAGTACCTGATCCTCGCCAACCAGGGCGCCAGCCGCAATCCGTACTACGTGGAGGAGTACGAGCAGTGGGACCTGAGCGTGAACTACACGCTCAACGACCACTGGTCGTTCGGCCTGGAGGCGATCAACCTGACGGGCGAGGACGTGCGCTGGCACGCACGTACCGATCAGATGATCGTCAAGCTGGCCGACCAGAGCCCGCGCTACATGCTGGGCGTCCGCTACAAGTTCTGAGTTTGGCGGCGGACGACCTCTCCGTACGCCGCCGAGGGGACCGCTGCGCGAGCAGCGGTCCCTTTTTCCAGGCGGGTCAGGATTCCACGCAGCGGCGTGGGCGTTAACATGAGGCGCACCTTGGGATGGGAATGCAGACGACGATGGCCCGGTACGAACTCCTCAACAACGTCGCCCACCGCGACCTGCGGGTGGCCACCGGCTTCGGCCCAGAATTCGGCGACGATGTGGGCATGGTGCCGGCGTTCCCCAGCGAGTTCGCCGAGCTGCAGCGCGAGTATCCGATCTTCCTGCGCAAGGACACCGCCACCGGCGAGTGGCAGTCCGTGGCGCTGCTGGGTTTCGAACAGCGCGAGAATCTTTTTCTGCAGGACGGCGGCTGGAATGCCTCCTATCTGCCGGGCGCGGTAGCGAAGGGTCCGTTCCTGATCGGATTCCAGGAGCAGCGCAGCGAGGGCGAGCTCCGACAGGAACCGGTGATGCACGTCGACCTCGAGCATCCGCGAGTGACGATGCGGAGCGGGGAACCGGTCTTCCTCCCCCAGGGCGGCACGACGCCCTATCTCGACCATATCGCGGGCGTCCTGCGCGGCGTCCATGACGGCATCGCCTACGGTGCGGCGATGTTCGCGGCGCTCGACGCGGCCGGATTGATACAACCCGTGCAACTGGATGTGCAGGTGGATGAGCGGCACCGCGTCGCGGTCAACGGCCTGCACGGCATCGACCGCGAACGACTGGCTGCGCTGGATGATGCGACGCTGTCGGCGATGCATCGCGCCGGGTATCTGGAGGGGGTGTACCTGATGCTGGCATCGCTGAACAACGTGCGCCGCCTGATGGCCGAGAAGCAGCGTCGTCTGCGGCTGCAGGATGCCGCCACGATGCCAGGCAAGGACTGACGCCGTGGCGGAGGGTACGCCGATACGCATCCTGGAGGGCATCCGCGCGGATGCGTTGCCACTGGAGATGCTGCTGGCGGAAGGCGAGCCGGTGGTGTTGAAGGGAATCGCGCGTGAGGCGGGCCTCGTGCAGGCGGGCGCGCACTCCGTGCACGACGCGATGACCTATCTCCGCCGTTTTGACGCCGGCATGCCAGTGCAGTATTCCTTCGGCGGTCCCGGGATCGGGAGCCGTCCGTTCTACAACGAAGATTTCACCCGCCTCAATTTCGAGGTGCGGCGTGCGCCGCTTGCCGAGGTGCTGGACGGGATCGCGGACCACCTTGACGATCCCCAGCCGCCGACGTATTACGTGGCCTCGCTCCTGGTCGAGCGTGCGCTGCCGGGCTTCGCACAGGACAACGGCCTGCCGCTGGCCGCGTACGGGATCAACGCGCCTGCGAGCATCTGGATCGGCAACGGGGTGGTGGCGTCCTGCCATTTCGATGCGCCCCAAAACCTCGCCTGCTGCCTGGTGGGGAGCCGACGCTTCACGCTGTTTCCGCCGGAGCAGATCGACAACCTCTATCCCGGCCCGTTCGATCCCACGCCAGGCGGGCAGGTCGTCAGCACGGTCGATTTCGACGCGCCCGACTTCGATCGCCATCCGCGGTTCCGCGATGCGCTCGCGACCGCGCGCACCGCGCTGCTGGAGCCGGGCGATGCGATCTTCATTCCCAGTATGTGGTGGCACCATGTGCGCAGCCTGGCGCCCTTCAATGTGCTGCTGAACTACTGGTGGCGCAGCTCACCCGCGTTCCTCTCATCGCCGTTGCCGGCGCTGCATCATGCGATGTGGACGCTGCGAGACCTGCCTGCGCGCGAGAAGCAGGCGTGGGCGAAGCTCTTCGAGTACTACGTATTCGGTGACGCCGGTCAGGCCGGGGCGCATCTGCCGGAACAGGCGCGCGACCTGCTCGCGCCGATCGACGAAACCCAGGCGCGACGCATCCGCGCCATGCTGCTGAACCGACTCAACCGCTGACGGGGGCAACCGCATTGGATTCTCCAACCACATCGGAAGGACGCATTCGCAGGGTCGTGATCGCCGGCGGCGGCACCGCCGGTTGGCTGGCCGGGTGTGCGCTGTCGCACCAGTTCCGCGACCGGCTCGAGATCACCCTGGTCGAGTCCGAGCAGATCGGCACCGTCGGCGTGGGCGAATCCACGGTGCCGCCGATCCGTACGTTCCACCGCTTCCTGAAGATCGACGAGCAGGAGTTCCTGCGCGCCGTCGCGGGCACCTTCAAACTGTCGATCTCGTTCGAAAACTGGCGCCGTCCCGGTGAACGCTACATCCATCCGTTCGGTATCACCGGGCAGGGCACGTGGGCGGCCGCATTCCACCATTTCTGGCTGGACAGCCTGCGCCGCGGCATGCCGTCGGAATTGGGCGACTTCTGTCTGGAAACGCTGGCTTCGCGCGGCGACCAGTTCTCGCTGCAGACCCAGCCGCAGGTCAATTACGCGTACCACTTCGATGCCGGGTTGTATGCGAAGTTCCTGCGCCGCATCGCCGAGGGCCATGGACTGCGGCGTGTGGAAGGAAAGATCCGCGAGGTCAGGCAGCATGCGGACGGCAACGTGCAGGCGCTTGAACTGGAGGACGGCCAGGTCATCGAGGGCGACCTGTTCATCGATTGCACCGGGTTCCGCGGGCTGCTGATCGAACAGACCCTGCATACCGGCTATGAGGACTGGAACGAGTGGCTCCCGAGCGACCGCGCCGTCGCCGTGCAGACAGAATCGTTGGGCCCGCCGGTGCCGTACACCCGCGCCATCGCGCACGAGGCCGGCTGGCGGTGGCATATCCCGCTGCAGCATCGGGTGGGCTGCGGGCTGGTGTTCTCCAGCCGCCACATGTCCGACGACGAAGCGCGCGCCAAGCTGCTGCGCGATGTCGGCGCGCCCGCGTTGCGCGAGCCGTGGCTGGTGCCGTTCCGCACCGGGCGACGGTTGAAGGCATGGAACCGTAACGTGGTCGCGCTGGGCCTGGCCAGCGGCTTCATCGAGCCGTTGGAGTCGACCAGCATCCACCTGACGATCAGCGCCGTCGTGAGGCTGGTGCAACTGTTCCCGTTCGACGGTATCGCCTCGTCGCTGGCGGACCTGTTCAACGAGGTCAGCCGCGCAGAGATGGAGCATGTGCGCGATTTCATCATCCTGCATTACCACGCCACCCAGCGCGACGAGCCGATGTGGAAGGCCTGTCGCGAGATGGCGCTACCGGATTCGCTGGAGATCCGCCTGCGCGCCTGGCGCGAGCGGGCGCACGCGTGGCAGGACCCGGACGAACTGTTCCGCGTGGACTCGTGGACTCACGTGCTGCTGGGGCAGGGCATCCAGCCCGGTCCGCCGCATCCGCTCGCACGCGGGCTGTCCGATGATGACCTGCGCACGTTGCTGGCTTCGATCCGCCAGCCCATCGAGCGCGCGGTCGCGCAGATGCCATCGCAGCAGGCGTTCATCGAGCAGTACTGCAAGGCCGCACCGAGCGTGTGGCCTTCGCGCCCGGTGCCGGCGTAGCGACCGACGACAGGCGCATGATCCTGACGCCGCACCCGGAGCTGCGGGTCCAGCATCGCGTCATCGGGCGCGAGCGTGCGCCGCTGCTGGTCGTCGACCATTTGGTGGCCGATCCCGACCGCCTGCTGCGCAAGGCCGCCAGCCGGTCGTTCGAGAAGATGCCGACCATGTTCCCCGGGCTGCGTGCGCCGGCGCCGCCGTCGTACCAGCGGTTTCTGGAGACCGCATTGAACCCGCTGCTGCGCGAGGCGTTCGGCATGTCGCCGGGCCGCTTCGTGTTCCCCATGTGCCATTTCTCGCTGGTGACCCAGGCGCCCGAGAGCCTGCATTTCCTGCAGCGCGTGCCGCACATCGATTCGGTGAGCGGAGAGGGGTTGGCCACCGTGCATTACCTGTTCCGGACGCCGTGGGGTGGTACGGATTTCTACCGGCACCGGCGCAGCGGCTTCGAGTACATCGACGAGAGCCGGCACACGGCCTATTTCGCGTGCCTGTCGCAGGAGAGCCGCGAGGACGCCGCGCAGCGTGGTGGCTACATCGACGGCGATAGCCCGCTGTTCGAGCGCGTCGCCGACGTCGAAGGGGTCTTCAACCGGCTGGTGGTCTACCGGCGGAATTCGCTGCACTCGGGAAGGATCGGCAACGACCGGGCGCTTCCGGCAGATCCGCTGCAGGGACGGCTGTCGATTAACAGTTTCATCGACGTCGTGCACTGACACACGCGGCGGATGGCTGTGGGCCACGGCCGGTGGCGCGGCGCCGGCAGGCGGTTTTTGCGGCGCAGCAGGCTTTTTCCGCCGCTCGTGGTTACAGTGCGGCAACACGGCGCGGTCACCCCGCCGTGGGGGAGAAAAAGGGAGCAGCAGGTCGGTTCCCTTTTTTGACCGGGCAAAATGGTAGCGCTAACTTTTTGTAAGTCGGAGGCAGGTTCGATGGAGTTGGTCGCCGGAATCGACGCAGGCACGCAGAGCCTGAAGGTGGTGGTCTACGACCCGGCCGCGCGTACGCTCGTGGCGACGGCCAGCGTGCCGCTGGAGTTGATCAGTGGCGAGGACGGCCGCCGCGAGCAGCAACCGACCGACTGGGTGGCGGCGATGCGGGCGTGCTTCTCCCGCATTGATCCTGCATTGCGCACGCGGATCGCCGCCATTGCGGTGTCCGGCCAGCAGCACGGTTTCGTGCCGGTGGATGCGGCAGGCCAGGTGCTGGCACCGGCCAAGCTGTGGTGCGACACCAGCACCACGGCCGAGTGCATGCAGATCATGGACCGCCTGGGCGGTGCCGAACGCACCATCGCCCTGGCCGGCAACCCGATCCTGGCCGGCTACACCGCCTCCAAGCTGCCGTGGACGAAGACACACCGCCCCGAGGCCTACGCCCGGCTGGCGACCATCCTGCTGCCGCACGATTACCTCAACTTCGTGCTCACCGGCCAACGCTTCTGCGAGTGGGGCGATGCCTCCGGCACCGGCTGGCTCGACGTGCGCACGCGCACCTGGTCGAAGGACCTGTTGCGTGCGACTGACGCAGACCGCGATCTGGCCGCCTGCCTGCCGCTGATCGCCGCGCCGGACGCGTTGTTCGATATCGATCCGGCCGTGGCGGCGCAGCTCGGCCTGCCGACCACGGTAAAGGTCGCCGTCGGTGGCGGCGACAACATGATGGCGGCCATCGGCACGGGCTGCGTGGAAGAAGGCCGGCTGGCGATGAGCCTGGGCACCTCGGGCACGCTGTTCGCCTATTCCGACACGCCCGTCGTCGATCCGGCCGGTGCCTGGGCCGCGTTCTGCTCCTCCACCGGCGGCTGGCTGCCGCTGATCTGCACGATGAACTGCACCGTGGCCACCGAGCAGGTGGCCAAGGCCTTCGGCTTCAGTACGCGCGAAGGCGATGCGCACCTGCACGCCACCTCGCCCGGCGCCGACGGGCTGGTGATGCTGCCCTTCCTCAACGGCGAGCGCACGCCCGACCTGCCGCTGGGCAAGGGCGTGCTGGCCGGGCTGGATCCGACGAACTTCTCGCCGGCGCATCTCTACCGCGCCGCGATGGAAGGGGCGACCTACAGCCTGAAGTACGGCTTCGATGCCTTCGTGCGGGCCGGCATGGCCTTCGATCGCATCGTGCTGACCGGCGGCGGCAGCAACAGCGCGGCCTGGCGCCAGCTGGTGGCCGATGTGTTCGGCCTGCCGGTCGATGTGCCCGCGCAGTCCGAAGGCGCGGCCTTCGGTGCGGCCTTGCAGGCACTGTGGGCCATCGGACGCGCCGGTTGCGAGGGCGCGTCCATCGCCGATATCGCCCGCACCCACGTGGCCGTCGATCCCGCGTTGTCCACCACGCCCGATCCGTCCCGCGCACCGGCTTACGCGGCGGCCTATCGCCGCTTCCTCCAGTACCTCGATGCCGTCACCCCGCTGCAGCGCGGCTGACGTCCCCCACGCACCCCCACAGGATTACGCACCATGAGCACCCAACCCTTCATCGGCGCCCAGGAATACTTCCCCGGCATCGGCCGCATTCCCTTCGAAGGGCGCGGCTCGGACAACCCGCTGGCGTTCAAGGTCTACGACGCGCAGAAGAAGATCGGCGGCAAGACCATGCAGGAGCACCTGCGCTTCGCGGTCTGCTACTGGCACACCTTCTGCAATGCCGGCCATGACCCGTTCGGTCCGGGCACGCGCCACTTCCCGTGGGAAGCGGGCAGCCCGATGGCCACGGCCGAGGCCAAGGTCGATGCGGCCTTCGAGTTCTTCACCAAGCTGGGCGTGCCGTACTGGTGCTTCCACGACATCGACCTGGCCCCGGACGCGGATGACATCGGCCAGTACCAGAAGAACCTCACGCACATGGTCGGCCTGGCCAAGGCGCGCCAGGACGCCACCGGCATGAAGCTGCTGTGGGGCACGGCCAACCTGTTCTCGCACCCGCGCTACATGAACGGTGCCTCGACCAACCCCGACTTCGCCGTCGTGGCGCGTGCCGCGGTGCAGGTGAAGGCCGCGCTGGAGGCCACGGTCGAACTGGGCGGCGAGCACTACGTGTTCTGGGGTGGTCGCGAAGGCTATGCCTCGCTGGTCAACACCGACATGAAGCGCGAAGTGGCGCATTTCGCCCGCTTCCTGACGATGGCGCGCGACTACGGCCGCAGCATCGGACTGACCGGCAACTTCCTGATCGAGCCCAAGCCGATGGAGCCGATGAAGCACCAGTACGACTTCGACAGCGCCACCGTGGCCGGCTTCCTGAAGGAGCACGGGCTGGAGAAGGATTTCAAGCTCAACATCGAGGCCAACCACGCCACGCTGTCGGGCCATACCTTCGAGCACGACCTGCAGGTGGCCTCCGACCACGGGCTGCTGGGCAGCATCGACGCCAACCGCGGCAATGCGCAGAACGGCTGGGACACCGACCAGTTCCCGACCGACCTGTACGACACCGTCGGCGCGATGCTGGTCGTGCTGCGTCAGGGCGGGCTGGAAGGCGGCCTGAACTTCGACGCCAAGGTGCGCCGCGAGTCCACCGATCTGGAAGACCTGTTCATCGCCCACATCGGCGGCATGGATGCGTTCGCGCGTGGGCTGGAAGTGGCACATGCGCTGCTGACCGAGTCGCCGTGGGAACAGTGGCGCAAAGAGCGCTACGCCAGCTTCGATACCGGCAAGGGCAGGGACTTCGAGACCGGCGCGCTGGATCTGGCCGGCCTGGCCACGCTGGCCACCCAGCTGGGCGAGCCGACGCAGGTCAGCGGCAAGCAGGAGCGCTACGAGAACCTGCTCAACCAGTACCTGTTGCGCTGAGCGCGTGATGGCGGCTTCCGCCCGCTTGATTCGGGCGTAGGCATTGGCAGCAGGTGGATTCGAAGCCTGGAGGGGCGCAACGAATGAACAGCACCACGCTTGAAGGCGGCCACGTCGCCGGTGGCGAGAACACCCGCTTCATCATCCTGATCAGCCTGGTGGCGACGATCGGCGGATTCCTGTTCGGCTTCGACAGCGGCGTCATCAACGGCACGGTTGACGGACTCAAGGCGGCGTTCGGATCCGATGCGGCGGTGACCGGTTTCAACGTGGCGTCCATGTTGCTTGGCTGTGCGATCGGCGCCTGGTTCGCGGGTACGCTCGCCGATCGCTACGGACGGCGGACGATGCTGTTGTGGTCTGCGGTGTTCTTTCTCGTGTCGGCGTGGGGATCGGGCATTGCAACGTCATCGATCGAGTTCGTCGTGTACCGGGTCATCGGCGGCTTCGCCGTCGGTGGTGCCAGCGTGATGTCGCCCGCGTACATCAGTGAGGTTTCGCCCGCGCGTTACCGTGGCCGGCTGGCCACGGTGCAGCAGATCGCGATCATCTCTGGTCTGTTCGCGGCGTTCCTCAGCAACTACTTCCTGGCCAGGTTCGCCAGTTCCTCGCTGGCTCCGCTGTGGCTGGGCCATGAAGCGTGGCGCTGGATGTTCTGGGTAGAGATCCTGCCGGCCGGGCTGTTCCTGGTGGCGTTGTTGTTCATTCCCGAGAGTCCGCGCTATCTCGTGGCCAAGGGCCGGCAGGCGCAGTCGCTGGCCGTACTGACACGGCTCTACGGTGGCGTCGATGGGCCGCGCAAGCAGGCCGAGATCGAAGCCTCGCTCGCGGCGGACCATCATGCACCGCGGCTGTCGGATCTGCTCAGCAAGGCCACCGGCAAGGTGCGCCCGATTGTCTGGATCGGCATTGGCCTGGCGACGTTCCAGCAACTGGTCGGCATCAACGTCGTCTTTTACTACGGCGCGGTGCTGTGGCAGGCGGTTGGCTTCTCCGAGAGCGATGCGCTGCTCATCAATGTCATCTCCGGTGCACTGAGCATCGGCGCCTGTATCGTCTCGATGCTGCTGGTGGACAAGGTGGGACGCAAGCCGCTGCTTTGGGTCGGGTCGGCGGGCATGGCGGTGACGCTGGGCCTGGTGGCCTTCGCCTTCTCCACCGGCGCCCTGGATGCGGCCGGCAAACTGCAGCTGTCCGACGACATGGGCGTGCTCGCGCTGGTGGCGGCCAACCTCTATGTGGTGTTCTTCAACATCTCGTGGGGGCCGGTGATGTGGGTGATGCTGGGCGAGATGTTCCCCAACCAGATCCGCGGCTCGGCGCTGGCGGTAGCCGGCCTGGCGCAGTGGGGCGCGAACTTCCTGATCACCTGGACCTTCCCGATGCTGCTGACCGGCATCGGTCTGGCCGGCGCCTATGGCCTCTACACGCTGGCCGCTGCGATCTCGGTCGTCTTCGTCATGAAGTACGTGCACGAGACCAAAGGCAAGGAACTGGAGCAGATGGAAGGATGAAGACGATGACGAACCGGAGTTCCCTGCGCGCGCGCAGCGGCGTGCTGATCGCAGCGCTCGTGATCGCGCTCGGCGCGTGCAAGGGCGAGGACCAGGCAGCGGCCCCGGCGGCTGCGGACGCCAACCCATGGCCGCAGGTCGCCTGGCCGCTGGCCGAGGATGCCGCACTGGAGCAGCGCATCACCGAGCTGATGGCCACCATGACGGTGGAAGAGAAGGTCGGCCAGCTGGTGCAGGGCGACATCGCCAGCATCACGCCGGATGACATCCGCAAGTACCGGCTGGGCTCGATCCTGGCCGGCGGCAACTCCGACCCCGGTGGCCGCTACGACGCCTCGCCGGCCGAGTGGCTGGCGCTGGCCGATGCGTTCTACGAAGCCTCGATGGACACCTCGCAGGGCGGCAAGGCCATCCCGATCATCTTCGGCATCGATGCCGTGCACGGGCAGAGCAACATCGTCGGCGCCACGCTGTTCCCGCACAACATCGGCCTGGGCGCGGCGCGCAATCCCGAGCTGCTGCGCCGGATCGGCGAGATCACCGCACTGGAGACGCGCGCCACCGGCATGGAGTGGACGTTCGCGCCGACCGTGGCGGTACCGCAGGACGACCGCTGGGGGCGCACGTATGAGGGCTACTCCGAGTCGCCGGACGTCGTCGCCAGCTACTCCGCGGCCGTGGTCGAAGGCCTGCAGGGCAAGGTCGGCTCGCCGGACTTCCTCGATGGCCGCCACGTGATCGCCTCGGTCAAGCACTTCCTCGGCGATGGCGGCACCACGAACGGCAAGGACCAGGGCGACACCAAGATCAGCGAGGCCGATCTGGTGCGCATCCACGCCGCCGGCTATCCGCCGGCCATCGCGGCCGGCGCACAGACGGCGATGGCCTCGTTCAACAGCGTCAACGGCGAGAAGATGCACGGCCACAAGCCGTACCTGACCGACGCGCTGAAGGGCCGCATGGCCTTCGGCGGCTTCGTGGTCGGCGACTGGAACGGCCACGGCCAGGTGAAGGGCTGCACGAATACCGACTGTCCGGCCACCATCAACGCTGGCCTGGACATGGCGATGGCCTCGGACAGCTGGAAGGGCTTCTACGAGACCACGCTGGCGGCGGTGAAGGCCGGCACGATCAGCCAGGCACGGCTGGACGATGCCGTGCGCCGCATCCTGCGGGTGAAGTTCCGCCTGGGGCTGTTCGAAGCGGGCAAGCCGTCCTCGCGTGCGGTGGGCGGGCAGTTCGCCCTGCTCGGTGCGCCGGAGCATCGGGCCATCGCGCGCCAGGCCGTGCGCGAATCGCTGGTGCTGCTGAAGAACCAGGGCGGCGTGCTGCCGATCTCGCCCAAGCAGCGCATTCTGGTGGCCGGCGATGGCGCCCACGATGTGGGCAAGCAGGCCGGCGGCTGGACGCTCAACTGGCAGGGCACCGGCACCACGCGCAAGGACTTCCCCAACGCCGACTCGATCTACGAGGGCATCGCGCAGCAGGCCAAGGCGGCCGGCGGCGAAGCCATCCTGTCCGTCGACGGCACATACACGCAGAAGCCGGACGTGGCGGTGGTCGTGTTCGGCGAGAACCCGTATGCCGAGTTCCAGGGCGACCTGCAGACGCTGGCGTACAAGCCGGGCGACGAGGCCGACCTGGCGCTGCTCAAGCGCCTGAAGGCCGAGGGCATCCCGGTGGTCGCCGTGTTCCTGAGCGGCCGCCCGCTGTGGGTGAACCGCGAGATCAATGCGTCCGATGCGTTCGTGGCCGCCTGGCTGCCGGGCTCGGAAGGCGCGGGCATCGCCGACGTACTGCTGCGCAAGCCCGATGGCAGCGTGCAGCACGACTTCAAAGGCAAGCTCAGCTTCAGCTGGCCGCGCACGGCGGTGCAGTACGCCAACAACGTGGGGCAGGCGGGCTACGACCCGCTGTTCGCCTTCGGCTTCGGCCTGACCTACGCCGACAAGGGCGACCTGGCTGCGCTGCCGGAAGACTCAGGCGTGACGGGCGATGAAGGTGCGAGCGGCGTGTTCTTCGCACGCGGCGATGCCGGTTCGGGCATGGCGCGGCGGCTGGAAACCGCCGATGGCCAGGGCGTGACGGTCACCAAGGTGCCGGACGCGCTGGACGGCGATCTGCTGAAGGTCACCGGCGTGGATCATCAGGCGCAGGAAGACGGACGTCGTCTGGCGTGGTCCGGCAAGGGCGAGGCGGTCGCGGCGCTGCAGTCGCATACGGCGCTGGACCTGCAACGCGAGAGCAACGGCGATGTGATGTTGCTGACGACGCTGCGCGTGGACGCCGCCCCGACCGCCGAGGCCTGGCTGTCGGTCGGCTGCGGCACCGGCTGCACCGCGCGCGTGGCGCTGGCGCCGACGCTGGCCAAGCTGCCGGTCGGCCAGTGGACGCGCGTGGGCGTGCCGCTGAAGTGCCTGGCCAAGGCCGGCGCCGATGTCGCCAAGCTGGACCGTCCGTGGTCCGTCGGTACGGCGGGGGCGATGACGATCTCGGTCTCGCGCGTGGCGCTGGGGGCATTGAACGAAGCCGAGGCCACCGTCGCATGCCCGGACGCGTGACCACTGCAGCTCCGTTGGCGATGTCGCGGTCTGACCGCGACATCGCCTCGCCGTCCGCCACTCATGTCCGCAGAGAGGGCCCGCGGTGATGGCCCGTGCTGCGCTATCGGCGCTTCGGCGGTGCGGCCACCGAGTCGCGGGTGACCAGCCGATGCGGCACCACGTGGTCCATCAACACGCGCGTGCTTTCGGACTTGCGCCGGATGCTGCGCAGCAGGATGTCGATGGCCGTGTTCGCCATCGACGCGATCGGCTGGTGGATGGTGGTGAGTTCCGGCCAGACCGTGGTCGCGGCCGAGGTGTCGTCGAAGCCCACCACCGACAGGTCGCGCGGCACGTCCAGGCCACGCCGATGCGCCACCGAGATCGCCGCCGCGCCCATGTCGTCGTTGCTGGCGAAGATCGCGGTCGGCGGCTTGCGGTGCGCGAGCAGTTTCTCGGCGGCCTTCAGCCCGGAGCGGTAGGTGTAGTCGCCCTGCTGGACGAGGTCGCTATCCACTTCGAGTCCAGCCTCATGCAGCGCGGTAACGAAGCCATCGTAGCGGCGCGAACTGGCGCTCAGGTCGCTGCGTCCCCGGATGAAGCCGATGCGGCTGTGGCCCTGCTCGATGAGGTGTTCGGCCATCTCCCTGCCGGCGCGGAAGTCGTCGATCCGCACGCAGGAGATCTCGTCGCTGAAGCGGCCCGACGCGATGGCGACCACGGGAACGCCGGCCTTCACCAGCTCCGTCACCGCCGCACGCGATTCGCACAGCGGTGGCGGCAGGATCACGCCGTCGACGCGCGCGCCCAATGTACGGGCGGCCTTGCGTTCGGATTCGGTATCCAGGTCGTCCCAGTAGTCGACCACCAGCTGGATCGCGGTGCGGGACGCGACCCGCAGCAGGCCGACCAGCAGTTCTCGGAGGTAGGCGCCACTGGGGTTGGTGTAGATCAGCGCGATGCGCGTGTGCTGCGCGGCAGCCAGCGAACTGGCCGCCAGGTTGGGCGTGTAGTCCAGCTCGCGCACGGCGCGCATGACGCGTTCGCGGGTGGCGTCGCGGACCTTGCCCTGGTTGTTGATCACCCGCGACACGGTCATGGGCGACACACCGGCCCGGGCGGCCACCTCGTCGATCGTCACGCCGCTGGTCTTGCGGCGGATCGACTTCTTCGGCTTGTCCACTACACGTTCCCTTCTTCTACGGTGGCGCCGCCAGACGGCGACCGGCCGGTCCGGCATGGGCATCTGGCGGGATGATGGAACAGTTCGCGCCCGCCTGTCCCCCGGACATTGGAATGTTACCGCTAACCTCCGGGTTGGGCGACCGGCGTCGAGGCGGGTGGCTGGGCGTGGCACTGGCGTTGCTGGCCTGCACCGGTACCGCATGGGCGGAAGACGGCTACGCGTTGTGGATGCGCTACGTGCCGGTCGACGCCACATCGGCGGGCGGGTATCGCGCCCACGCGCAGGAGATCGTCGCGCCCGACCGGACCGCTACCCAGCGCGTCGCACGCGAGGAACTGGAGCGCGGTCTGGCCGGCCTGCTGGGCGTCATGCCCCGGTTGCGCACCACGCTTGGCGACGGTGGTGCGTTCGTCCTGGGCACGCCGCAGTCGTCGCCCTGGGTCGCACCGTTCCGTCGTGACCTTCAGGCACTGGGCGACCAGGGCTATCTGCTCCGGTCCGCACGGATCGGGGAACGCGATGTGATCGTCGTGGCCGCGCGCGACGACGTCGGCGTGCTGTACGGCGTCTTCCACCTGCTGCGCCTGATGCAGACGGGCGCGTCGCTCGATCGGCTGGAGGTACGCGAGTCGCCGGCGATCGCCCGACGCGTGCTCAACCATTGGGACAACCTCGACGGCTATGTGGAGCGCGGCTATGCCGGCGGCTCGCTGTGGGACTGGCATACGCTGCCGGACTGGCAGGACCCGCGCTACATCGACTACGCGCGGGCGAATGCCTCGCTCGGCATCAACGGCAGCGTCCTCAACAACGTCAATGCGAACGCGCTGAGCCTGTCGCCGGACTACCTGCGCAAGGCGGCGACGCTGGCGGACGTGTTCCGCCCGTACGGGATACGCGTGTACCTGAGTGCGCGTTTCAGTGCGCCCATCGAGATCGGTGGGCTCGCGACGGCGGATCCCCTCGATCCCGACGTGCAGCGCTGGTGGCGGAAGAAGGCAGACGAGATCTACGCGCTCATTCCGGATTTCGGCGGCTTCCTGGTCAAGGCCAACTCGGAAGGCCAGCCCGGTCCGCAGGACTACGGACGTTCGCACGCCGACGGCGCCAACCTGCTGGCCGATGCGCTGGCGCCGCATGGCGGCGTAGTGATGTGGCGCGCCTTCGTCTACGCGCACGACGTGCCGGAGGACCGCGCCAAGCAGGCGTACAACGAGTTCGTCGGGCTGGACGGCGCCCTCCGCCGCAACGTGCTGCTGCAGGTGAAGAACGGGCCGATCGATTTCCAGCCGCGCGAGCCGTTCCACCCGCTGTTCGGCGCGATGCCGCGCACGCCGTTGATGATGGAGTTCCAGATCACCAAGGAATACCTCGGCTTCGCGACGCACCTGGTCTACCTGGGGCCGCTGTACGAGGAAGTCCTGCACGCCGACACCCAGGCGCGCGGTCCCGATTCGACCGTTGCGACGGTGATCGACGGATCGCTGGACGGCCACGCGCTGTCCGGCATCGCCGGTGTGGCCAACATCGGCGACGACCGTACCTGGAGCGGATCGCATTTCGACCAGGCTAACTGGTATGCGTTCGGCCGGCTGGCCTGGAATCCGCGGCAGTCGGCGCGCGACATCGCGGCCGACTGGGTGGCGATGACGTTCTCGCGCGATCCCGACGTGGTGACGCCGGTCGTCGACATGATGATGGCCTCGCGCGAGGCGGCCGTGGACTACATGACGCCGCTGGGCCTGCACCACGTGATGGCGCGCGGCCACCACTACGGGCCGGGTCCGTGGGTCGATGGGGGACCGCGTGCGGACTGGACCTCGGTGTACTACCACCGTGCCGACCGCGACGGCATCGGCTTCGACCGCACGTCGCACGGCAGTGACGCCGTGTCGCAGTACGCGCCAGCGGTGGCGCGTGAGTTCGACGACGTGGACCGCGTGCCGGAGTCGCTGCTGCTGTGGTTCCACCACGTGCCGTGGGAGCACCGCATGGCATCAGGGCGTCCGCTGTGGGACGAACTGGTCCATCGCTACACCCACGGCGTGCGCAGCGTCGAGACGATGCAGGCGACATGGGACCGACTGCAGGGCAGGGTGGATGCCGAGCGACACCGGCACGTCGCCGCCTTCCTGCGCATCCAGCGCAACGAGGCGCAGTGGTGGCGCGACGCCAGCGTCGCCTACTTCCAGTCGCTCAACGGACGCGCACTGCCGGCCGGGGAAACGCCGCCTGCGCATCCGCTGGCGTACTACGAGTCGCTGCAGTTCCCGTTCGCGCCGGGGGATGGGCGATGAGCCGTGCTATCACGCTGGCAGGCAAGACCCTGGCTCTCGCGTTGCTGTTCATTGGCGGCGGTGCACGCGCACAGGATGCGCCGCTGTTGCACGCGCTGTTCCAGGACCACGTGGTGCTGCAGCGGGAGCGCCAGATCCCGGTATGGGGTACCGCCGATGCAGGCGCAACGGTCAGCGTCACCCTTGCGCGCGAGACGGTCACGACACGGGCAGGAACAGACGGTCGCTGGCGCGCGACACTGCGGCCGGCGGCGGCCGGTGGCCCCTACGAGCTCGTGGCCAGGGCCGGGCAGGCGACGCAGGTCGTGCGCGACGTGATGATCGGCGATGTGTGGCTGTGCTCGGGGCAGTCGAACATGGAATTGCCGGTCTGGCGGGCGCTCGACGCCAGCAGCGAGATCGCCTCGGCGTCGCATCCGCGGATCCGCTTATTCACCGTGCCGCAGGTGGCGGCGGTGGTGCCTCAGGCCACGTTCCCGAGTGCTACTGCGTGGAAGGTCGCCTCGCCGGAGACGGTGCGCGACTTTTCCGCTGCCTGCTTCTACTTCGCACGCGAACTGCAGAAGACGGTCGATGTACCGATGGGGCTCATCCAGGCCGCGTGGGGCGGGTCGCGTATCGAGGCCTGGACGGGTGCCAACGCCCTGCGTGCCGGCGGGGGCATGGAGGAGGCGCTGGATGTGCTGGCGCTCTACGCACACGATCCCGCGGCGGCGCTGGCGCAATGGGGACGGCACTGGGAGCGCTGGTGGACCACGCGCCCCGGCGCCGTAGCCGGCGACAGGCCATGGCGGTCCGATGCCCCCGATGCCGGCTGGCGCGACGCGCCTGCGTCGCTCGGCGCATGGGAGCGCTGGGGCGTCCCAGCACTGGCGGACTACAACGGCATGGTCTGGTACCGCACGCAGGTGACGCTGACGGCGGCGCAGGCCGCGACGCCCGCCACGCTGGAACTGGCGCCTGCCGACGAAATCGACATGACCTGGGTGAATGGCAGGGCGGTCGGCAGCGAATACGGTGCGGGCGAGCCGCGCCACTACCGGTTGCCTCCGGGTCTGCTGAAGGCGGGCGCCAACACGGTGGTGGTGAACGTGCTGGATACCTATCGCGATGGCGGACTCGCGGGGCCGGCGAGCGCGCACGCGTTGCGTTTCGACGACGGTACGCGCGTCACCCTCGATGCGTCATGGCGCTACCGGCCCGCGCCCGGCGATGAGGCGCCGCCCGGCGCGCCCTGGCAGGCCGCGAACGGCCTGTCGACGCTGTACAACGGCATGATCACGCCACTGGGCGACTACGGCCTGCGCGGCATGCTGTGGTACCAGGGCGAGTCCAACACCGGCGAGGGCGCCGCCTATGCCGCACGGTTGCGCACCTTGCGCGACGATTGGCGACGGCAGTTCGGTTCCCGCATGCCGCTGCTGGTCGTGCAACTGGCGGGCTATGGCATGCCGCCGCCCATGCCGAGAGAAAGCGGCTGGGCCGAGCTGCGGGAAGCTCAGCGGCAGGTGGCCGCGGACGATCCGCACGCCGGACTGGCGATCGCCATCGACATCGGCGATGCGTACGACATCCACCCGCCGAACAAGCAGGAACTGGGCCGACGCCTGGCACGCGTGGCGCGTCATGTCGTCTACGGCGAACGCGCGCTCGCGCCGTCCGGCCCGGTCGTGCATGAGGCGACGCGCGCCGCCGACGGCGTGCGTGTCGCGTTCGGCGGCGTCACCGGTGCGCTGACGACGACCGGCGCGAACGGCCCCATCGGCTTCGAACTCTGCGATATGCAGGCGCGTTGCAACTACGCGGACGCCACGCTCGACGGGAACACCGTCGTTCTGCGCGGCGCGGACCTGGTCGATGCGACGCGGGTGCGCTACTGCTGGGCGGACGGCCCGGTCTGCACGCTGCGCGACACCGCCGGACTGCCGGCCGGTCCTTTCGAACTCTCCCTCACGACGCCCGAGGTGCCCCGATGAAGCTGTTCTCCCTGCGCATCCCCCAGCACGACCATCGTCAGGCAGGCGTGCATCGGATCGGCGTGCGCGGCGTGCTGGCCGCCGTGCTGCTGTCGCTGGCCGTGCACGCTTCGGCACAGTCGCCAGCCGCGCCGCCGGTGTACTTCGACTGGTTCGAATACAGCGGTCGCGACAAGGCATTCGAAGCGCCATTGCCCGCCGGCCACTACCGCAATCCGGTGCTGGCGGGTTTCCACGCCGATCCCAGCATCGTCGCGGCCAACGGCAAGTTCTATCTGGTCAACTCCAGCTTCACCTACTTCCCGGGCATTCCCGTGTTCGAGAGCACGGACCTGGTGCACTGGAAGCAGATCGGCAACGTCATCGACCGTCCCACCCAGCTGGACTTCGACGGACTGAGTGTGTCGCGCGGCATTTTCGCGCCCACCATCGAGTTCCACGACGGCGTGTTCTATGTGGTCACCACGGCCACCGACAGTGGCGGCAATTTCATCGCCACCGCGCGCGACCCCGCCGGCCCGTGGTCGGATCCGCACTGGCTGCCGACCATCGGCGGCATCGATCCGTCGCTGTTCTTCGACGACGACGGCAAGGTCTACCTGCTCAACAACGACGAGCCGCCGGGACCGGCGCGCTACGACGGCCACCGCGCCATCTGGATGCAGCAAATCGACCTGGCGCGCTTCCAGCCGATCGGTCCGCGCAAGGTGCTGATCGATGGCGGCGTGGAGCCGGAGAAGAATCCGATCTGGATCGAAGGTCCGCATATCTACAAGCGCCAGGGCTGGTACTACCTGTCCGATGCGGAAGGCGGTACCGGACCGCAGCATTCGCAGGTCGTCCTGCGCAGCCGTGAGGTATGGGGTCCTTACGTGCCGTATGCAGGCAATCCCATCCTGACGCAGCGCGACCTGCCCGCAGATCGACCGTTGCCGATCACCAATGCGGGGCACGCCGATCTGGTGGAAGGGCCGGATGGATCGTGGTGGGCGGTGTTCCTCGCCAGCCGCAACTACCAGCAGCGCCACTACAACACCGGGCGTGAAACCTATCTGCTGCCCGTGCAGTGGCGCAATGGCTGGCCGGAGATCCTGCCCGCCGACCAGACGATTCCCTATGTGGTGAAAGCGCCCTCATGGATGCGCGGCGAGACCACGCAGGCGCCGTCCACCGGCAACTTTGTGCATCGCGACGAGTTCGATGGCCCGGCACTCGCTTCCGACTGGCTGCGCGTGCGCGTGCCGAAGACCGCCTGGGCGGACCTTGCCGCGCGTCCCGGTTCACTGGCGCTGACGCCGCTGGCGGAAGGCCTGGAAACCCTGCGCAACCCTGCGTTCCTTGGCCGTCGTCAGCAGCACCTGCGCTTCGAGGCCAGCACCGCGATGACAGCGCCTGCGCCCGGCGTGGCCGCGGGACTGGCCGCCTTCCAGAGCGAGGCGTACTGGTACTTCCTCGGGGTACGCCGCACGGAGGGCGATCGCATCGCCGTGTTCCTGGAAGCACGCGACGGCAGCGGCACCACGCGCACGCTGGCGACACGCGAGGTCAAAGCCACCGATGCGCTTCGCCTGAAGATCGAGGGCGACGAGGGCGACTACGGTTTCGCCTTCGATACCGGCGACGGCCGCGGATGGCAGACGCTGGCCAGCCGGATCGACGGCACCGTGCTGAGTACCGACCGTGCCGGCGGTTTCGTCGGTGCACTGCTGGGACCGTATGCGCGCGACGAGCGCGCCCAGAGGAGCGAATGATGAAGACCATGATGTCCGTTCCCCCCGTCCGGCGCGTCGCGCCGGTTCTGTGCGCATTGGCACTGTGTGTGGCCACATGGATGGCACCGTCCGCGCAGGCCGCTGACGCGAAGCCGTGGCTCGACACCTCGAACAGTTTCGAGGCGCGCGCCGCGGCGTTGGTCGCGCAGATGACGCTGGAGGAAAAGGCGGCGCAGATGCAGAACGCGGCGCCGGCCATCGAGCGATTGGGCGTGCCGGCCTACGACTGGTGGAACGAAGCGCTGCATGGCGTGGCACGTGCCGGGCAGGCGACAGTGTTTCCGCAGGCCATCGGCCTGGCGGCCACCTTCGACGTGCCGCTGATGGGTGAGGTGGCCACCACGATCAGCGACGAAGCACGCGCCAAGCACCACCAGTTCGTCCGCGACGGGCAGCACGGCCGTTATCAGGGGCTGACGTTCTGGTCGCCGAACATCAATATCTTCCGCGATCCGCGCTGGGGCAGGGGCCAGGAAACCTACGGCGAGGATCCATACCTCACCGCGCGCATGGGTGTGGCCTTCGTGCGCGGGCTGCAGGGCGACGATCCGGTCTACCGCAAGCTGGACGCGACCGCCAAGCATCTCGCCGTCCACAGCGGTCCGGAGGCCGATCGCCACCACTTCGACGCGAAGCCCAGCAAGCGCGACCTGTACGACACCTACCTGCCCGCGTTCGAAGCGCTGGTGAAGGAAGGCGACGTGGACGCGGTGATGGGCGCCTACAACCGCGTGTATGGCGAATCCGCCAGTGCCAGCAGGTTCCTGCTGCGCGACATGCTGCGCCGTGACTGGGGCTTCAAGGGGTACGTGGTCTCCGACTGCTGGGCCATTGTCGACATCTGGAAGCACCACAAGATCGTCGCCACCCGCGAGGAGGCCGCGGCGCTGGCGGTGAAGAACGGCACCGAGCTGGAATGCGGCGAGGAATACGCCACGCTGCCCGCCGCCGTACGCCAGGGGCTGATCAGCGAGGCCGAGATCGACGACGCGGTCACCCGCCTGTTCGCCGCGCGCATGCGGCTGGGCATGTTCGATCCGCCCGAGCGTGTGCGCTGGGCGCGCATTCCGTACTCGGTCAACCAGGTGCCGGCGCACGACGCACTGGCGTTGAAGGCGGCGCGCGAATCGCTGGTGCTGCTGAAGAACGACGGCCTCCTGCCGCTGTCGCGCGACCTGAAGCGCATCGCGGTGGTCGGCCCGACCGCCGACGACACCATGGCGCTGCTCGGCAACTACTTCGGTACGCCGGCCGCGCCGGTGACCATCCTGCAGGGCATCCGTGATGCCGCGAAGGGCGTCGAGGTGAGCTACGCCCGCGGCGTGGACCTGGTGGAAGGGCGCGATGATCCAGCCGCCACCCCCCTCATCGAGGCCGCCTACCTGCGGCCGTCGCCCGATTCTCCCGAGCGCGGTCTGCGCGGCGAATACTTCCGCACGCAGGACCTGTCCGGGCCACCCGCCCTGGTGCGCACCGATGCGCAGATCGGCTTCCGTTGGGACCGCGGTTCGCCGACCGACAACCTGCAGGCGCGCGGCGAGGCGGGTCCGGGGCAGGGCGTGCCGAACGACCCCTTCAGCATCCGCTGGGGCGGCCAGCTGTTGCCGCCCGTGTCGGGTCGCTACCGGATCGAGGCCGCCGCGGACGATGGTTTCCGCCTGTACGTGGACGGCAAGCGTGTGCTCGACCACTGGACCAACGCTGATCGCCTGCGCAGCGATGGCGTGGACCTGGACCTGGAGGCCGGCCGCGCCTACGACCTGCGACTGGAGTACTACGACGCCGAGCGCGATGCCGGCGTGCGGCTGGCCTGGCGCATGCCGGGCGCCAAGCCGCCGTTCGAGGAGGCCCTCGACATCGCCCGCAACGCCGACGTGGTGGTGTTCGTGGGTGGCCTGACCGGCGACGTCGAAGGCGAGGAGATGACGGTCAACTATCCGGGCTTCGCCGGTGGCGACCGGACCGACCTGCGCCTGCCCGCCACGCAGCGCGCCCTGCTGGAAGCGTTGCATGCCACCGGCAAGCCGGTGGTGCTGGTGCTGACCGGTGGTTCCGCGCTGGCGGTGGACTGGGCGCAGGCGAACCTGCCGGCCATACTGATGGCCTGGTATCCGGGGCAGCGGGGCGGCACGGCGGTGGGGGAAACCCTTTTCGGCGATGCGAATCCTGCCGGCCGCCTGCCGGTGACGTTCTACACGGCGGACCAAGTGATGCCGGCGTTCGACGACTACACGATGGAAGGCCGCACCTACCGCTACTTCCGGGGCGCGCCGCTGTATGCGTTCGGACACGGCCTGTCCTACACCCGCTTCGACTACCGCAACCCGCGCACCGACGCACGCAAGGTCGCCGCGGACGGCCGCCTGCGCGTGCAGGTAGACGTAGCGAACACGGGCAAGCGGGCGGGCGATGAGGTGGTGCAGCTGTACGTCCGCCCGCTGAAGGCCGGCCCCGGCGATCCGCAGCAGGAGCTGCGCGGCTTCCAGCGCATCCACCTGGCGGCCGGCGAGCGGCGCACGGTCGTGTTCGAACTGGAGCCGCAGCAGGCCCTGCGCCGCTACGACGAGGCGCGCGGCGCCTACACCGTGCCGCCGGGTCGCTACGAGGTGCGCGTGGGCGGTTCCAGTGCCGATGTCCGGGCGCATGCACCTTTCGAGGTCATCGCGAAATGAGCGAAGCGCACCGCATCATCCCGCATTCTTTCTTTCCACGACGTCCAGGACAGCCGACGCATGGCCAGCACTGACCACACGCTATCGATCCGGGAAAAGCTGGGCTACAGCCTGGGCGACCTGGCGGCTAACCTGATCTTCCAGACGCTGATCACCTATCTCGCGTTCTTCTACACCGATGTCTACCGCCTGCCGGCGGCGACCGCCGCGACGATCATCTTCGTGGTCGGCCTGCTAGGCGCGTTCGTGTTCACGCCGTTGATCGGCATCGCCGCCGACCGCACGTCGACACGCTGGGGCAGGTTCCGGCCTTGGATCCTGTGGACGGCGGTGCCGTTCGGCGTGCTGTCGCTGCTGGCCTTCAGCACGCCGGACTTCAGCGAACGCGGGAAAGTCGCCTATGCGTTGATGACCTACAGCCTGCTGGTGCTGGTCTATGCGGCGAACAACCTGCCGTACTCCGCGCTCAGCGGCGTGCTGACCGGCAGCATGGCCCAGCGCAACAGTCTGTCCGCGTACCGGTTCGTGGCGGTGATGATCGCGCAGTTCATCATCCAGGTGCTGCTGATGCCGCTGGTGCTGATCCTCGGCGACGGCGACCGCGTGGTCGGCTTCGAGCGCGTGATGACCGTGTTCGCCGTGGTGGGCACGGTGTTCTTCCTGATCACCTTCGCCACCACGCGCGAGCGCATCGTGCCGACGAAGGCGCAGTCCGGCGGCGTGATGCAGGACCTCGCGGACCTGGCGCGCAACCGGCCCTGGCAGGTGATGCTGGCCTTGACGGTGCTGGTGTTCATCAACCTGGCGCTGAAAGGCGGCACGTACATCTACTACTTCCAGTACTACATGGACGAAGCGGCGCTGGCGGGCTTCCTCGCCGACTCGGGATTCAACGGCTTCATCGCCGCCCTGAACGCGACGCTCACCGGCGCCGGCCTGGCGGGCTTCACCTGGCCGGAAGATCCCGCCACCTCCACCTTCAGCCTGTTCAACGGCAGCGGCATCCTCTGCATGATCCTGGGCATCGGCGTGTCGCGGAAACTGGCGGACCGCTTCGGCAAGCGCGACGTGTTCGGTGGCGCGCTGTTCGTGTCGACGCTGTTCCTGCTCGCGTTCTACGTGTTCCCGCCCACCGCGGTGGCGCTGGCGTTCGGCGCCTTCATGCTGCACGGCTTCTGCTACGGCATCACCATCCCGCTGCTGTGGGCGATGATTGCCGACGTGGCCGACTACTCGGAGTGGAAGAACCACCGTCGCGCCACCGCCATCATCTTCTCCGCCATGCTGTGCGGCCTGAAGATCGGGCTGAGCGTCGGCGGTGCGCTGGTCGCCGGCATCCTGGCGCACTACGGCTACCAGGCCGGTGCCGCCGAGCAGTCGGCCGCGGTCGTCGACGGCATCCGCCTGACCGTCAGCGTCTACTGCTCCATTCCCTTCCTGGTTGCGGTGGCGCTGCTCTTCCTCTATCGGATCGACAAGCCGATGGAGACGCGCATCGAACACGAGCTCGACCAGCGCCGTCGCACCGCGGGCGCAGCCGCGTGACCTCCATGTCCTTGCCCATGAACGACACACCTGTCCACGACGACGCCACGCCGCGCGCCGTCGAACTCGACCGCCTCGCGGAACGCGCGATCTCCCGGCCGCTGGTCACCCACATCTACACCGCCGACCCGTCGGCGCACGTGTTCGAAGGGCGGCTCTACATCTATCCCTCGCACGACATCGACGGCGGTGGCGCCTTCGATGACGAAGGCGGGCACTTCGGCATGGAGGACTACCACGTGTTGCGCATGGAGTCGCCGGAGGGCGAGGTCACCGACTGCGGCGTCGCGCTGCATGTGCGCGACGTGCCCTGGGCCGAGAAGCAGATGTGGGCACCGGATGCCGCGCATCGCGATGGCCGCTACTACCTCTATTTCCCCGCCAAGGACGGCGGTGGCCTGTTCCGCATCGGTGTGGCGGTCGCCGACCGGCCGGAAGGCCCGTTCGTCGCGGAGCCGGCGCCGATCGACGGCACGTACTCGATCGATCCTGCGGTGTTCGAGGATGACGACGGCGCGCACTACCTGTACTTCGGCGGTATCTGGGGTGGCCAGTTGCAGCGCTACCGCGACAACGCGTACGACACCGCGCATGAGGAGCCGACCGGCGACGCGCCCGCGCTCGGCCCGCGTGTCGGGCGACTGGATGCGGGCATGAAGGCGCTGGCGGAGCCCACGCGGGAGATCGTGATCGTGGACGAGCAGGGCGTGCCGCTGCGTGCCGACGACCATGCCCGCCGCTTCTTCGAAGGCCCGTGGCTGCACAAGCACGAAGGTCGCTATTACCTGTCGTATTCCACCGGCAACACCCACCTGCTGTGCTATGCGGTGGGCGACAGTCCGTACGGCCCGTTCACCTATGCCGGCGTGATCCTGACGCCGGT
This sequence comes from Pseudoxanthomonas japonensis, assembly GCF_010093445.1. Classification (GTDB taxonomy): domain Bacteria; phylum Pseudomonadota; class Gammaproteobacteria; order Xanthomonadales; family Xanthomonadaceae; genus Pseudoxanthomonas_A; species Pseudoxanthomonas_A japonensis. The sequence goes on from NZ_PDWW01000037.1 coordinate 29,121, forward strand.
GGTCGGCTGGACCACGCACCATTCCATCTGTGCCTTCGACGGACAGTGGTATCTCTTCTATCACGATGCGTTGCACTCCGGCGGCGTGACGCACCTGCGCACGGCGAAGTGCACCGCGCTGCACCACGAGGCGGATGGCCGCATCCGCACGATCGATCCCTATGGCGGCTGATCCGCGTCACGCCGCCTGGGACGACGCGCTGGCACCGATGCCGGCAGGTCCGTTGCACTGGTTGCGCGCAGGGCGGCTGGAGGTCGCGCTCGCGCCGGAAGCTGGCGGCCGCATCGCGCAGATCCGCCATGACGGCATGGACTGGCTGATCGGTCCCGATGACGGCTGGCCCGCGACCATCGCCTGGGGCTGCTATCCGATGGTGCCGTGGGTCGGACGCATACGCGCAGGACGTTTCGATCTCGACGGTCGCACCCATGCGTTGCCGGTGAACTTCGGCGGGCACGCGATCCATGGCATCGGCTTCTCGCGGCCGTGGCGGATCGACACATTGGAGACGGACCACGCCACGCTGTCGCTGGCGCTTCCGCGCGATGGCTATTGGCCGTTCGGTGGCACCACGACGCAATCGGTACGTGTGGCAGGCGACCGCCTGCATCTGGACCTCGCCGTGCAGGCAGACGACCAGGCGATGCCGGCGGTGCTGGGCTGGCATCCGTGGTTCCGTAAGCCCGACCGCCTGATCTTCGCTCCCAGTGCGATGTATCCGCGCGACAGCGAGGGCATCGCGACGCTGCCCTGTGTGGTGCCCGTCGCCGGTCCATGGGACGACTGCTTCGTGGCGGAGGGGGAGATTGCGCTGGCGCGTGACGGACAGCGTCTCGACCTGCGCGCCGATACCGACCACTGGGTCGTGTACGACGCCGCGGCGCATACGACCTGCGTCGAGCCGCAGACCGGTCCGCCGGATGCCTTCTCGCTTGCGCCGCGCGTGCTGCAGCCCGGCCAACAGCATCGACTTTCCTTCGAACTCGCCTGGCGTACGGGCGGCGAATGACGGGAGCGGTGCCTGGTGAGCGTCACGCGGTTCGTTCCCGCCCCTGGAGAATCAAGATGCGCTCGAGTCAACCTCGCATGACCGCCTTCCACGGCATGGCGCTCGTGGCAATCGCGTGGCTGGGCGCCGCGCCGGTCCGTGCGCAGGACGACGTCATGGTCGCCATCGCCACACCGGACCAGCCCACGAAGGGGGAAACACCATGAAGGCGCATCGCACCGCAGGCGCGCTGTTCCTTTTCGCAGCGCTGATGCTGCCGTGGGCAGCGGAGTCGTTGGCACAGGAGCCCACTTCGCCGACGCCACGGTCGAACCCGCTGATCCGCGACAAGTTCACTGCCGATCCGGCGCCGCTGGTGGTGGGTGATCGTCTGTACCTGTACGTCGGACACGACGAGGCGCAGCGCGACGAGATGTTCAACATGCGCGAGTGGCTGGTCTATTCGACGACGGACATGGCGACCTGGGTCGACCACGGTCCGATCATGCAGGTGGCCGACTTCGCCTGGGCCAAGGCCGATGCCTGGGCGTCGCAGACCATCGAGAAGGATGGCCGATTCTGGTTCTACGCCGCGGTCGAGCATGACGACACGCATCCGGGCAAGGCCATCGCGGTCGCGGTGTCGGACCGTCCGACAGGCCCGTTCGTCGATGCGAAGGGCGCGGCCCTCATCACCCATGCGATGACACCGAAGGGCACGCACAGCTGGGAGGACATCGATCCGACCGTGTTCACCGACGACGATGGCACCACCTGGATCGCCTGGGGCAACCGGCAGTGCTACATCGCCCGGCTGAAGCCGAACATGATCGAGATCGACGGCCCCATCACCGAGATCACGCCACCACACTTCGAGGAAGGCCCGTGGCTGCACAAGCGTGGCGATCTCTATTACCTCACCTATGCCTCGCTCGACCGTGCGACCCACCGCGACGAGAAGGTGTCCTACGCCACCGCCCCTTCCATCCAGGGGCCGTGGACGTATCGCGGCGAACTCACGGGTTCGGGGAAGTACAGCTTCACCATCCATCCCGGCATCGCCACGTTCAAGGGCAGGGACTATCTGTTCCTGCACAACGCCGCCCTCACCATCGGCGACCAGAACGGTGCCATCGGCAGGCGTGCGGTCACGGCCCACTACCTGCAGTACGACGAGGATGGAAGCATGAAGCCCGTGCTCCAGACCGACGAGGGAATATCCGTAGTGCCTGAGCGGCAGCCTTCCGCTCGCTGAAGGGTGCGGCAAGCGAGTACGGGAGCGGGTCGCTGTCCGGATTCGTCTCTCGGGTGAGCGGGAAGCAACGACATACGGATGCGGTTCCGGCAGTATCCGGATTCATCCGTAGCCGCTGGACATCGGGAGTTCGCCAGAGAACTCACGCCTCGCGTTCTTCCTGCTGAAGCCGCTTGAACCCCATGCGCCGGGCGATGAAATCGTCCCCTCTCGTCCATTCGTGGAACATCGCCGCGAGCAGGTGGAGGCACACCAGTCCCAGCAGGATCCACGCACCGTACACATGCACGTACCAGGCGACGGCGCGTCCGGT